>JAKVOG010000001.1 GCA_022482925.1 Selenomonas sp.
TCCCGAAGTGGCAGTTGCGCGCCATCACCATAGCCAGCCAATACACCGGCACCACCGACCATATCACTCGCATGCAGCGTCATGATCTCATCCAGACTTGCTTCTCCCAAAGATACCTTATCCATGGTAGCTGCCAGGATGAACACTTTGATCATACTGGCAGAGCGCATGGCATGCGAATTATGGAGATAGCATTCAGCGGACTGCTGGGGATAGGCCAGGAATACCGCATATTCCGTACCATCATTCAGATAATTATCCACATAACCATCCACCTGACTAAAAAGATTCCCCGTTCCTGCTGATGCAGCCTGGCATAAGGAAAGGAAAAACGCATGCTCAGACCTGATATTATCCCCTGATGCTTTCCATAGGCTTACCGCCGGTAAAAGCAGCATCACCAGAAATACAGTAATGAATATTTTTTTCTTCATAGTATATCAACCAACGCTTTCAATATCGTTACCAATTATTGGCCACAAACCTGTAAATATTGGCTGCAACCGGTGATTCCCCGCCAAACACATAGGCATGATATCCTTCAGAATTACTATAGTATGGACTTCCATTCCACGGATAGAAACTATAGTAAAGATAGGAATTGCCATAGAATACCGTACACTTGAACCGAAGCGGTGCATGACTATAGACGCTGACCGTTTCACTCAGCAGATATGCATCCGTCCCATCGCTGTAGGTCCCCATGTAATAGGAGTCCGCCGAAGCCGGAGCCATCGGTACCGCCGCCACAAGCGCTGCCATCAGTGCGAAAGCAAGAAACATTTTTCTTAACATGTGAATCCCCCCCATTCAAAATATACAATCGATTCCGTAAGACTTCTCTCTTCTTACTTAATTAGAACTTTCTACATTAGAACTTTCTACAACAGAAGCAGATCTCCTGCCAATCAATCATATTTTCCCAACACCTGCAAAAACCGGAGTATATTTGCAGCTCAATATACTCCGGTTTTCGATTAAATACAAAGCTTATCTTTCATCTTGTTGAACTTGGCCGCCCCGATGCCTTTTACTTTCTTCAGGTCCTCTATGGTCTGGAACTGGCCCTCGGTCTCCCTGTATTCAATGATGCGCTTGGCCATAGCCGGTCCAATGCCGGGCAGGGCATCCAGCGCTTTCTCATCAGCAGTATTGATATTGACCAGGCCGGCTTTGCCATTTCCACTGTTGGCAGCAATTCCTGCCTGACTGCTGCCATTGGCTTTCTCTGGTACACGCAACTGCTGGCCATCCTTTAAGACCTGCGCCATGTTGATGTTCTCATGATCTGCATTCGGCAGCACACCACCACAGGCATTGATCGCATCCCTCAAACTTGCTATTTTGATACAATCAAGAATTCTGCACCCCCTTAGGGGTGCACTAGACCGCCCGTATATCAAGGGATTCAACCTTTGTAGACTTTTGCCATAGTTCACGCATGACCGTATCCTGGTGTCTCTCCCTGGGCATCCAGATACACGCTATCACACTTTATAGGTCCTAATTCCCTACCTTTAAATATACTAAAAAAGCCTTGCCGGAGCAAGGCTATCATGGCTCAGATTCCAACCTGAAATCTTACTGCCATCCTTGAATAGAAATACAATGTTTTCCCGGCTATAGGCCGTCAATGTATGTAACAAGCTCCCCCATAAATCTTCATCGAACTCATCCAACGGCTCATTCTGTGCCTGCACCTTCTGCAAAAAGAGCTTCAACATTTCGGTGCGTGACTGCCTCTCCTCAATGGTGTTTACGCTTTTTGAGTAGGTGTCCTTAGCCTGCTCATAATCAGCCAGCAATACACCGTATCGCATCTGATACTCTGTCTGATTTTCGGCTACCCTGGCATTTTCCGTAACCTCTGCCTGCATAGCTTCGGTCAACTCATTCATTTTCTGCAATGCTTCGTCACGCACTTTTTCCAGCTCAGTCGTATTCGCCAAGATTTCCAGCAGCCCTGGATAAACTAGCAATGATCTGCTTTTTCCCTTCTAATAATAAATTCACAGCCTTGACAAACAACATCTTAATCTCACCTTCCGTCAACGTTGGGGAGTTGCATACCTCCTTGTTTTTTCGATATTTTTTATTACATCGATGAATAACCTTCCTATATTTATCTGTGGAGTGCCAAACCTTAGCGCCATAATATCCTCCGCAATCCCCACAAATAATCTTCGATGCCATAAGATCAACACCACTATATCTCCCCGCCAATTTCCGGCGACGTTCAAACTCATGCTGCACAGCTTCAAAGATTTCATTGCTAATAATTGCTTCATGGTCATTTTCGACATAATACTGTGGCACTTCGCCCTTATTTTTCTTGCGCTTCTTGGTCAGGAAGTCAACTACGAACTGTTTCTGCAAAAGTGCATCACCTTTATATTTTTCATTTGTAAGGATACTCTGGACCGTAACCGCACTCCACCGGCTCGCCTTGTCCACTCGGTGTCCTGATATGTTCTGCAGATAATTTCTTAGCAATTGAATGCGGCGTCAAGCCTCCAAGAAAAAGTCCATAAATCCTTCTAACCACAGCCGCCTGCTTCTCATTAATTACCATCTTGCCATCCGGCCCTTTATCATAACCAAGGAAACGTTGATAGGATACAGATACTTTCCCATCCGCGAACCGTTTCCGTTGCCCCCAAGCGCAGTTCTCCGAAATGCTCCTGCTCTCCTCCTGTGCCAGCGAGCTCATGATTGTCAGTAACAATTCCCCCTTGCCATCAAACGTCCAGATGTTCTCTTTCTCAAAATAGCACTCCACATGGCTGGCTTTAAGTTTTCTGATGGTAGTCAGACTGTCTACCGTATTGCGAGCAAAGCGACTAACTGACTTCGTGATGATAAGATCGATCTTTCCCGCCAGTGCATCATCGACCATTTTCTTGAAGCCTTCTCTATGCTTTGTATTCGTACCAGTGATGCCCTCGTCTGTGTAAATCCCAGCAAACTCCCAGTCATCACGCTCTTTTATGTAGCGTGAATAATAATCAACCTGTGCGGCGTAACTTGTCAGCTGTTCGTCTCGATCTGTAGAAACTCGTGCATAAGCTGCCACTCTCCGGCAGCGCTGTTCATCCAAGCGTTGTGCCGTCCTTCTGCTGATTGTTGCCGGTATAACTTTGACTTTATTTGCCATCCTTGCCTACCCCCTTGTTGATATGCTTTTTATGTACTGGCAGCCAGAGTTCAAGGTCGGTCCCATCTGTCAAATGCAGGATTACTTCCGAATCCTTCGCCATAGCAATATACTCCACGTTGTCTCCAACCAGACACGATCGGTCCCATGTACCTTATCCATAACCTTTTCCAAATCTTCCTCCCACAACACCCTACTTCCACATTTGGCTTTTGCCTTGCCAGAACAATACCAAAAACGAGCGCTGGTACCATCCTTATACCTTTGCAAACCGCTGACATAGTTATTGCCGCAGACCGCGCAGTGAATCCTGCCTGTCAAAAAGAACTGATGCGTTGTAGGATTCCGTTTCAGATACGCGCTTTTTGCCCTCTTACGTTCTTCTGTCCAGCATGCCTTATGGGCATCAGACTGCCAGACCTACATGTTCCATCTGTCCATCCTTAAAATGAAATTCAAGTTCGTGTTCCCCTATAACCACAATCATCTCAACACTTTCAAGGAAAAGCTGTTCATCAAAGCTCTCAGTCCCTAATACCTCGTTACAACATTCAATTAATTTTTTTTGAGGTATATATTTTGAAGTAGGACATACTTTCCGACCTTTGCCAGCGCGTGAACGGCTAGCACACAACCATGCCTCCCATGTGCTGCCATCCTTATTATGCTCTACTTTATGCAAATAATTTCTATGGCATGCTCCACACTGAATCTTAGTCGTAAAGCAGCTCGTATTAACAGCTTTATTCGCCAGTACCCCCAGCTTCATGCGTCTAGCATACTCTTCCTGTACTTGGTCAAACACAGCCTGGCCGATGACGGCTTCATGGGCATGCTCTATCACATACTTAGGAAGTTCCCCACGATTTTTCCGAAACCGCTTGTTGATTGGATCTTCTACAAAGTGTTTTTGAAAAGTGAGGGTACCTACATAAACTTCATTCGCAAGCAGATATCGCAGACCGCAGGAGCTCCAGAACTCTCCGCTTCGCGCCTTAATGCCCTCTGCCGACAGCCAACTCATGATTTCACTTCTCGATGCACCATCCAAATAGCTTTTGTAGATGCGTCTAACAATCTCAGCCTCGTGAGGCACCACCTTCAAGCGATTTCCGCACCACCGATAACCGTATACTGGAATACGCCCATTAGGAATTCCCTTTGCATAACCTTTACGCTGTTTCCACTTGATGTTATCCGACAGGCTTTGACTTTCTGCCTGTGCAAAGGATGCCAAGATCGTCAGCATCAGCTCTCCGTCACCGCTAAACGTACTGATGTTTTCCTTCTCAAAACGCACCTCTACATCTAGCTCTTTCAAGCGCCTGACAACTTGCAAAAGTTCCAGCGTATTACGAGCAAAGCGACTAATAGATTTTGTCAGTATCAGGTCAATCTTACCAGCCTCACAGTCTGCCAGCAACCGTCGAAAATCCGGTCTCCTCTTGATGGCCGTCCCAGAAATACCATCATCCACATAAACTCCAGCATACTCCCATTGAAAATTATCCTGAATCATCTTGCTATAAGTGCTGACTTGATTGGACAGTGAATTGCTCATCCTGTCAGTAATCTTAGAAATGCGGGCATAGGCTGCAACACGTTTCTTCTGTGGAGGCTTCGGAACTTTCGTAGGCTCCAATTTTGTAATTCTTCTCATCGTATCAATCACCACCTTTCTTCAGTTACCATTCATCACTCTGTGGCGAATAAAAGTCAACGTAAATCCCTGAAAATCTTACCGTACACCGGCTTATATTGCTTCCAGACCAACTTCTCGAAATCATCACGTTCCGACGCCGTGATGATTTTATCCCGCAGCAATTTCTGCGCATAATGCATGACCACTTGATACCCGGCTTCCCGGAAAAACAGCTCTTTAGTCATTTTTTCTCCTCATCTGGTAACACCACAAGCTGCAATATTTGCGCCCCTTTTTAGCGTAGTCAGTGAATTTATGCCCACAAACCGGACATACGATTTCTATCTGACCACCACGCTTTATTTCATCCCGATGCTCTTTCCAATATTTTTTACGGCAGTCGTCTGAGCAAAAGTTCCGCTGCCTGTGCCCCGGTGTGTTATAGAGCTTTTCTCCACACTCGCGGCAAAGATCATGCACCACCTTTGGTTTCCTGCGCCTAATGTCGTGACGCCTACAGTATGACTTCACGGTGCTCTCCGAAAGTTCCAGAAAAGCTGCTATCTTCTTATACCCATAGCCATCCTTGCTCAAATTACGAATTTGATTCCGCTGCACATCTGTCATTTTGTCTGCTCACCAGCCTGTAAAGCATTCATAGCATCCTCATTCCAGAGGATCCGGTAATCGCTGTGGCCATTACGCTTGAACGGCAGTTCCTCGCCATAAGAAGTGCCAGCTTCAGTCAGATGCCACTTCTTGCCATCACGCACCTGCCAGCCACGATCAGCCAGCAGTTTGTTCACCGCCTGGGCTTTCAAACCGATACACTCTCCCAGTTGAGTTGGATTGTATTTGCCGACCTTATGCTCTGCCGCCGGGATAAGTACACGCACTGGCTCCATGCTTATGCCATGCAGATGCTCGGCATATTCCAGCGCCTGAAGCGTAGCCATGCCATCTTTGATCCCTGTAACGAGCTCCAGAATAGCTACCTTTGCCTTGACCGCATCTTCCAGAGCATCACCAGCCGGCGTAGTGGATGTGCCGATTTTCGGAGCCGTGCGTTGCATCAATTCCTGCTCCATAGCGTTGAATGCCTGGATGTACTTGATTTTCCACTCGAGTGCCTTGGCTCCCGTGAAGCCCATGACGAGCAGACTAAAGCCGTCCCGGTTCATGACATAGCAGTTGTATGTCTGGCCGTTCTGCTCGTTGACCGATTCCTGTTTACTGAACAGTTCAGGGGTATGCGCAAAATTGAGCATACCCTTTATCAGCCCATCAATAGCGCGCATGACATTTCTATGTTCCTTGCCAAAGTTCTTCGCGACCTCGCGGCTATCCACAACTACCTGATTACCCATAACCTTTACCAAATTGCTCATGATAACTACCTCCATCCGATTCAGATCCAACATGCAGGAATCTTCCCGCTATACAAAGCCGTGAAAATCAACCCCTCGGATGTTCTCCGACAGTTCTCGCCACATTTCGCAGATTGTTCTTCACTCTCTATCCGTGGTAATTAGCTCAATTTTCCGGTTTGTGAACAAAAAGTTTTCTTCATCCCTTTACGTACATCAGAAGGCAATTGGGCTAATAAAAATAAGGCCTGACAGGATTGCTCCCACCAGGCCATTCAATCTATCTTCACTTATCTCTCAGCTGCTTGAACACCGCCTGCAGCTTGTCTGGTACCGGCAATCCCATCCTCCCAGCATTCTCTGTGATGGAGATGCCTTCGTTGGCTGCGTAGAAGAAGATGACTGCTGTCCTCAGCATGCTACCGGCTCCGAGTACCTGGGCATCCAGCACATGCGCCACACCTACCAGACAGAAGATCATCACTTTCTGGCAGATGCCCTTGAACCCAATGGAGCTGGAAAGGTTGCGCTCCATTACCGCGCAGAGCACACCAGTCAAGTAATCCACCACCACAAAGGCAATCAACACATACAACATGCCATCGATGCTACCGATAAAATCTCCGAGGACAGCTCCAAAGCCTGCTGACCAGCAACGTAAATGTTCCATCATGAGTCTCCCTTCATCCAGTTTCTGTTGTTCCTCATGGGACGTAAGCGGCAGTTGCCTAGTCCATAACCACCAATGGGTTGCATCTGCCCCTTCCCACACCTGTATAGCTCTTTGCCAATTCTCACCAACCAGGACTGCCCTGGGAGCTTGCAAGCAGCAACAAACTTCCCAGGGTAATACTGTGGCAAGCTGCAGATTCCCTGTCCGTTAGCTGCATATAAGGTGTATGCATAACCCTCCGCATCTACTGAATCGTGTTCCTGCTGGCCTTTATTCCGTCGCGTCATGGTGATGCTATAACCATCCGGCAAGGGAATATTGGTCTCGACCACTACATCTGAGTAATGCGTCGGGCTGGTATCCTGATCCCGATAATAGTTTCCCTTCAATATTGTCAATCCAGCCGGGGTCTGCATCAAATCCAAATAACAGTCTAAATCAATGCAATAGCCAACATCCGCTTCTTCCCAGCCGGGACCGCCACCACCGTCATGCCAGTTCAGCCCTTCCATATAGTGGATAATCACATAATCGCTTATGAACAGACAATAGTTTTTTGCAGACTCAAACCAGCCACCGTTCAGTTCACATCGGGTCATACTGATGATGGTACGCTCGCCATAGCCTGGTGTCTCCGGGCCATAAGGCAGTGGCGTATCCAGTTTACCGATTTCATCTAAAGCATAGGACTGACCTGCTTCCATATAGTCCTTCATATCCAACGGCATGATGACCTGTCCATCACAACTCACACCAGCCTGTCCTTCATAGGTTTCTCCCGGAATTTTCCCATCGTCTGGATCAGTTTGCTCGTAGCTGCCATTCTGCAGGATATAGGTCTTACGATCTGGCCCAATAGAAATGTCCAGACAATCCAGATCGTCATTAAACACTACCCGGCCGCCACGGTTGACCATACGGTGATGCGGTGTCCCCAGTATGCCGTTGACCAGCTTACTACTGGAATAAAGCTGATGGTGGCCGTTCTGCCAAAATACTGGAATGCCACCGCCATCCGGCACAATCACGGGTGCAATATTACCCTCGCTCTGATTTCCATACGCACAACGACCATCGATCCAGACGATGTCGCCCGGCCGCATGGTCTTATTTCCAATAGCCGTCAGCCATCTGCCACCTGCAAAAATCTGGTTACCCTGAACTCTGGCTATTCTTGCCTGCTGCATTCTCTCACACTCCTACGATGACTGCCTGGCCATTCTTCGTCAGCTGCACCCAGACGCTGCATCCATCTTCTGTCTGGCAGTCTACGACAACCGAAAAAGGATAGGCCCTGCTTCCGATATGCACTAGATTCCCATGGATCACACCACGTCTGGCATTGCCTGTCTGACGATTTCTTACGGCTTTCTCTACGGCTGCAGCCAAACCATCTACGCCATTCATTCATACCACCTCACCAGTTTTAATTTCTGCCGCAGGCTGCGTGGTGTCAGTTCGACCTGATTTGCTACCAGGAAATACTCCTGCCCGTTCAGTCGGACTCTTTCCGTAAAGTCCACGATGTGCTGAATTTCTGACACACCGTTACGAACTTTGGACACAACCTCGAGCGTCACTTCCTCTTGCCGCTTCCGGTTCAGCCAGTTGATGGCTTCGGTCAGTTCTCCCAAGAAATCTTCGCCTTCTACCGGAAATTCGGTATCGATAAGCGAGTTTCCCTTTATCTCCGGACTATCCTCATCATCCGGATCATAATCGCTGCCCAGGCTGCGGTTCGACTCATCAATCGTGAAGGTACTGGCCTTGCCGCCTGGCTTGCCCTGTGAGAGCGAACTCCCCTGGAACTCCCCATCCACATAGACGGAAGTCGTATACCAGCCGTAGCCGATTGGGGAATGATACGTGATGCGCTCCGTCCCGGTTCCGTCCCAATCCATCCAATCGTAAGCATCATGCGTCTTACCATCATTCGGGCTTTCTGTCGTACGCTCCCGTTCAGCAAACAGATAGACATCATTGGCCGTCTTAGCATATTCGTACTGCGTCAGGACCGTTGAGCCATCCTGATTGTGGGTGCGTTTCTCGTTCAGATATTCGTCCACATAGGCATACGTGGTGACATCACCGTTCTTATCCTCCCGGACCAACAGCCCGTCCTGATATTCCATGCTGCAGCCGGCTGCCGAGATTGTCCCGGTGAACGGCTTCGGCTCAAGCGTTTTATTATTGCGCGCCTTATCGCCCAGGGTATCCGTGGTCGAGTTATCCCAGACCGAGCGGACCAGTTTCCGATCCACCGTCAACCGGGTATGCGGCCAGGCCGTGATGTCCAATACAGACTGTTCCCGTCCCCGCTGCACAGCATAGAGCATCTTCCCCCGGAGAAACACGTTAATCTGACGCTGTGGCAGCCGGGACGTCCAGCCAAAGAGAGACGAGATCAGATCCTGATAGGTCATCCCCGACAGACTGTAGTCCTGCGATGGCGTGAAGTCATCAAAAAGGCACTGAGTACTCAGCCCCAAAGCTGCCGCAATCTGCGCAGCATAAAACGATGCTTTCTCACACGACGCATCGATGTTGATGGGTGTATAGAGCAGCCGATCCAGACTATACATCCCTTTGACAGTCTGCAGCAGTTTCTGCTGACTAGTTTCTTCGACCTGCAGCTCATACGAAAAATCCAGCAACTGACCACGGATCCTATCTTCGATTTCCAGTGGCCTTGGTCGTTACCAGTTGAAAGGTATCGGACAAGGTCCGCTCATTCAAAGATACAGATACCGACTGAATGCCGGACCTGGCATAGTCCTCCACAATGTCGGGCAATTGTCGGGCTGTGTTTGCTATGACATGCTCCCAGCGATATGTTTCCCGCAACGTAGCAGCAGAAACCGCACAGCCATTCGACACGATTCTGCTTACCGTCGCAGATACGATCTGCAGCGGCGAATGAATCGTCCGGATCGCAGCGGCCCGGCAGCTGACAATAGCTTGACAATAGCGAATTGATTCCGCTTGAGCACTTTCGATGTTGGCCACATTCCGCTTTGTCCCACATTCTAGGAGTGGTTCTACTCCCAGCAGGCGAACAGTATCGATCGTCAGGATATTTGTCGAAGTCACGGTACGTTGCACGCCAGCTTTTGCCTGACAAGAAACTGCTACCCTACGCTCGGTTGGCACCTCTATTACTGAACTGCTTTCCGGCATAAGGATGCTGCCGAAGCATTTTCCAGGCTTTATGACAATAGTTCCGTACATCAGACAAGAAGCCACTAGCCGGCCTGCCCTCAACTGCTGCTTTCCTTGCAGCAGTGTCGCAGCCATCACTCGGCCTGGTTTAAGATGCAGTTCCATTTTCGCCACCCGCTTTTAGCCCATATCTACAGGACACAAGCTCCAAAAACTTCTGCTGAACATTCCCCTGTAACAGCGCCTTTCCATCTGTCGCTAACGATAGTTCTGTAGGTGTCCCAATCTCTTTTACGTTGCCCTGTCCATCCTGCTGAACTGCCACGAGACTCTTAAGTACCTCGCCTGTTCGGTATGCCGGATTTGTTTCCAGCATAAGTCCGGTCAGTTTGCTGTCACCGCCATACTTCTTCACCAACGCATCCCAATCAATCTGCTGCCACAACACTTGCCCTGTAGCAGTCGAGGTATAGGACCCATCCTCATTTTTTGTCATATCCGATTCGACCGACTTCACTGGAAGCTCTATGACGTGTTCCCGGATGTCTATTGGCAAGTCCGAAAGGATGATATTTGAAACAAAATCCTTTTCACTGCTGCCCGTATAGATTTCTACTTCATCTGGATTGGCCACATAATGGTTGGATGCATCCTTAAATTCCACCGCAAAGGCTGCATCAAGCACCACCGTGCCATTGATATTGACGTAAGCATGCCCGGAGTCTGCCGTACCTGCTTTAAAATACATCAAGATTTCATTCAATGCATTCTCTTTAAGATATGCTGCGTCAACAATCTTCCCCTGAACCTTGCCACTATTATTCACACTGACACAATAGCTCGGATAATATCCCCCTTCATAACTAAAGCCATTTCCATTTCCAGCCGTGAATGACAGCTGCCGTGAACTATTTTTCGCCATATAGAATGTTGCTTTCATATAAATTTCTGTCGGCATATAGGGCAGCACTACGCCCCGGCATGATTCAGCCTGACGCAATGCCACTCCTGAGTATGGATTGTAAGTCTTATCCGTAATGGTCGTACCAGAAACCGTGAGCAGTTCCCCATAGCCCGGATTCATATAGCGAAAACTCATACCGCCACGACCTTCCCCACAACTTCAATCGAAACGCTGGTGTCTTTCTGCGGTGGTTCATCCGTGCTGCTCATCGCTTTCGCCCAGAACACCACATTGCCCGTCGCCACATCTGTAAGCGCGATCTTCTCCAACCAGGAAGCCCCCGTTAGTGCTGCCGCTCCATCAGCGTAAGCATTATCCTTAGCCAGTTTCCACTTAGCTGCAGTTGTTCCCTTCAAGCTGACGGTTGCCTCGCCATCAATCTTGAATCCAGCATCGCAGCGAATCGCGCATTTTACCGCCATTGATTCTTCCTTACTGGCATCGAGCGTCACGGACACAGGTGTCAGTCCGGAATCCATGCTGGCTTCGGTCCCATCTGTCTTGCCAGCCGTTGGATTGTTCGTATAGATGTGTAATTGATTCGCCATGATCATACCCTCCAAAATTCAAACGACACTTTATAATAACGGGCAAACTGCTGCACATAGCTGTAGCTTTTGACCACCACCCGCATATTGGGAAATACACGACCGGACTCATCCTCCACAGAAACCAGGATCCGGTTATCCCAGTAGCCTTTGACCGTCTCCCAGCCGGCTGCCGTCAGCGTTGCATTGCAGCTGATCTTATCGCCCTCCTCGATATGCCCGAAATCCTGAACGGCCACGCCCCCGATAATTTCCACCAGTTGCTGACGGTCATCGGGGATGGTCTGCCAGTTCTCGACATCGAGCGTCCGCACGCCACCAATCTTAATATGAATTGTAATCACTCCCCAACGCACTGGTTACGGCAGGTGTGATGCGGTCGGCTACGGTATCGGCCAGTACCCGCATTCCTTCATTATCCTGCGTGACCGCATTCTCGATATTCACACTTACCTGGACAGTCGGACCGGACAGAGAGTTCGGAGCAACGACCTGAGGTACAGCTACCGGAGCTGCTGTATTCAGCCGGTTCATAGCTTGTTCCACGCCCGTTGCCATGGTCCCCGACAGCTTGTCCATGGCTTCTTCCGCCAGGCTGATATGAATCTCACCAGCAGGTCGATCATGGTCGGGAGCAAAGTTTGGCAGGATGTTCTCCATCACCGATTGCTTGGCAGCCTGGTATTTCTGCAGTTGTTCTGGTGTGATCCGTAAATCCTCATCAGAAAATCCGCTCTGCTCCTTGATGTATTCTGCCAAACCAGCTTTGCCATATTGCTGAAAGACCTCCATTTGTTCCTTCTCGGACCGCAACACTTCCAGCGCGGCATTCCGCTTGGCATCCAGTTTTTCCTTCTCGGCCCAGCGGGTCGCTTTGACTTCATCCAGCCCTTTCTGTTCCCAGGCTTTCTTTTCGCGGTCAATCTCGTCGAGTCGATTCTGCAGCTCGGTTTTCCAGATGCTGTCGATCTTCGATGCGACCTCGTTATCCCACTGTTCCATGACCTTGGCTTTGCTGGCTGCAGCCCACTCAGATGCACTGACTTCATCCAGTCCTTTTCTCCGATAGGCCTGTTCTTCCTGGTCGATATTGGCCAGCTGATTCTGAAGGTCTGTCTGGTAGAACGGCATTGACCTTATCTACGACGTTTCGCTGGAAGTCCTCATAGATTCGTGCCTGCTTATCCGCTTGGAACGTATTCACCAGATCCGGATCAGCACCCTGTTTCCGAAATGCCTCCGCCTGTTTGGCGGCAGCATGCAGTGCATTATCCAGATCATTATGGGTAAGCTCGAAGATGCTGTCCGTCAAGTCGGCATTGGCCTTAGCTGCTTCCTGCGTTGCCTTGGCCAGTTCTCTTGCCGACCGAGCATTTTCCTGCTTGGCTTTCTGATTGCTGCGCAGAGCAAGTTCCGCATCCTGGGCCGCCTTTTTCTCCTGCTTGAGGGCTTCATCTTCCTTCTTCCATTCGGCAAACCGATTGCTGCTAGTCGCGGCCTCATAAGTGCCAAAAGCTCCGGTGATACCACCAATTATTAGTCCTGCGGCTGTTCCACCTCCTGGTTCAATCGCTGTGCCGATTGCCGCCCCGGTGCCAGCTCCGATTAATGCCCCATCCATGATGGATTTCACACCGCCATGCTTGGCCAGCGTTCCGACATCACTCAGCGTCTCCTTCACTGACTTTGCATTGATGCCGATATCATTCAAGGCATCAGAGACACCACCGAGGACATCAACCGCAGTCTGCGCAAATGTGCCGACTACACCAGCCAGTTCCTCGATGCTGTCTTTATTGTCATGGATATCCGTAATGAGATTCTGGAAACCTGTGATGACATCCGGCATCAGATCCTCGGCCACAGGTAATAGTGCTGAACCAAGAGCCAGCTTAAGCTGCCCGGCCTCCATCTCCATCTCGCGCCATTTAAGATATGCTTGATGGGCTTCTTCCGGATTCAATAACCCGGTGGTTTTGACATGCGAAGAAATCTCCATGAGATCATCGTACTGCTCTAATACCGGAATCAGTGCTGCGCCTCGGCCACCGAGGACTTCTGCCGTATAGGCTTCTTCCTGTCCGCTGGCCGCAGCCTGCTGATAGCCTTTTGCCAATTGCGCGAGCTGTTCGTTGATGGGCAGCAGATTTCCCGCTTCATCCTGCAGGGTAATGCCGAACCGGGCCATCGCATCTGTTGTCGCATTGCCTTTCTCGCCGGCTGTCTCGATCTGCTTGTCCAGTCGAGCAAAAAGCGGTGTAATGGCATGGATATCGGTACCAGTCAGGCTGAACATCCGACTGAGCTGCGCAGCTTCTGCCGCTGATGTATGCAGCCTGGTTGTCAGTCGATAGATTCCTTCACCGGCCTTCATGGAATCTTCCGTAATCGAAAAAAGGCCGGCCCCGGTCGTAGCCACAGCCATGAAGGCAGCCGCCTTGGCGCTGAGCATTCCAAAGCCATTTGATAAGCCTGACACACCTCCCTTGGCTGCAGCCAGGCCATTCGATAACTGGCTGCCAAACGTCCCGGCATGATTCCCGGCCAATCTCATCTGCGCATTGAGCTTGCGCATCTCCGCTTCCATCTGGGCGATGTTCTTCTGCTGATAGAGCAGATTGGTCTGCGCCCGGCGGGTCAGACCACTATCTGAGCCATAATTCTTCTGGGCATCCCGCAGGACGGCCTGCAGCACGCTTTCCTTCTGCCGCTGGATATCCAGCTGGTGATTGATGGCTTCATACTTCACTTTGAGCTTGTCCAGCTCAGATCCGGCTCCTTCTAATCTTGCCAGATCGATATCGGTCTTGAGTTTGATGTGGTTATTTTCGCTGTTCAATCGAGAGATTGTCTGCGATACCGTCTTGCCTGCTACATCGAAATCCAGCTGCAGCTGATTGATATCCAGCCCCAGGCTGATATAGAGTTCATCGATTTTCTGACCACTTTTTGCCATACGTCTCACATCACATCATCAATGTATTTCTGCCCATCTCCTCGATTCACTTTGGCTATCACGCCAAGTTGATCGAGCAGGAAAGGCAATCTCTGTCGCGTCGACCTCCTGCATGGTCCAGCCGTAGCTTTCCTGCAGGCGCTCATAATACCGTAGGATATTCTCATACGGAGAAAGTTTCAGACCTTCTCCGCTGCCCCGTTTGGGACCTTCACCAGTTTGGAAAAGGTCAGGGACTGTATCCACTGGAAAAGCTGCCGGGAGAGCGGCACGATATCTCCGACCTCCACGTACTCGTCCAGGGATTCTTTCGTCACCTCCGGCTGGTTGAAGCCGAGGATGATGAGGTCCACCTGCTTTTCCAGGTAGTCCTCGATATCCATATCCGTCTTATCCGCATCATAAAAGGCCAGGAATTCACGCCATACCCGCATCTTTCGGCGGCTTCGGCTGGATGGTTTTCCCGGCAATCCGAATCTTTGGAGTTTCCATTTTCATTCACCTCACACACTCTGATACCAGTTTGCAGCGGTCTCGGCAGCAAAACCGGTTGCTTCCTCATCCGCTTTCGTAGAGGAATTGCCATCACTCAGACGATAGATGGCCTTGGCCGAAATCGTCGGGGTATCATACTTGATGCTTTCTTCCTTGGTGTTGCCACTTTGCGAAGGCTCCGTGAACTGCACCTTGTAGAATTTCGTGAATCGCGTCTTGCCATTGCGCTTATCGGCCTGGAACATCACCGCGAAATACGGAGCCACATCATCCTTGGAAATGACCATCACACCATTCTCGATGGCATGCCCGAAGATATAGGCCTCGTACTCCAGCGGCAAGGCTGCGGTATCGAAAGTCAGGTCATACGATGCGGTATTTGTCGCGGCATCAATGGCCTGGCCATCCGCATAGATTGCGGCTTCACTCGTCTTCGGCTTGATATCCACCTTCCGGAGAATCTTGCCTAAATCAATCGGCTTCTCATAAGTAGCCACTCCATTGACCGGATCGGTCAGCAGCTTTGCGATATGCAAGCGCTGCACATTGATAAACTGCCCACTCGTCAGATTACTGGCGGGGGCTGTTCCCTTTACTACCGTTGTCGTTCCTGTATCTGCCATTACTCATCCACTCCTATTCCAATCTTATAATCCACCATCCGGATGAACAGGCCCTTCTCGGCCAGATCCACCGTCTGGTAACGTACAAACCCAAGCTGTTGCATGACCTGCTGCACGGCAGCATAGATGCCGCTGGACCGGCCATCCCTGGTCAGGATATGGATTCGCATGGTGATGCGGTGTTCCTGCTCCTGACCATCGGCGGCAAGTGCCGGGACATCCGATATCATGGAATAAACCAGGATAGGATAGCTCCCGGCATCCGGGCTGATTCCATGATAGATGCAGCGTCCCTTCCGGTCCTTTACCAGTTGGGCCGTCAGCTTCTTCGAGTCCATCAGTGCTTGATAGACTCGCTCTGTGATATTCATGTTCCATGCCTCCTGCAAGCCGCCCGGATTGCTTCAATGATGCTGGCTTTGAGGGATTCCTTATGCGCATCCAAGGCCGGATACAGGAAAGGCCGGTTGATCTTGGGGCTGAACTCCACGATCTGACCGTAAAACATCCCATCCTTGGCCTGCGCATCTGCGGTGATCGTATACACCGTACCACCATTGCGCTTTTCCAACCGGATGGAGTCCTTCAGTGCGCCCTTGATGACGCGATGATCCCAGCCCTCATAGACTGGGCACCGCCCCTTGGCTTCCTGCATGACTTCATCCGCACCAGCGGCCAGGGCATCCTTGGCGGCTTTCAAGACATCTGCACCAAGCTCCTTCAGTTCCTCAGTGGTGCTTGTGCCTGCCATATAGCCACGCGAAAAGCCCTTGTCCTTATAATGCTTACTGCGTTTCGACATCTTCCACCAACTCCCGGCACTCCATGACCAGCCATTTCTTCCGGCCATCCATATCATAGGGCGGAGAAATCAGCGCAGCCGGCTACCCCGCCAAAGCAAAATATCGGTGGCCTGGATATCTGCCCGATACCGGATTGCCACACGATAGTCAACCTCGTTCACCTTTTCGGCATAGCCATCGGCTATCTTTGCCGCAAACGGCAGCACCTTCGCCCAAACGACGGCATAGACCTTGCGGCCCTGCTCGATGATATTGCCTTCTTCATCCGTTATCGTAACAGGGCGTTCAATTGTCACCCGCTGTCTGAGCTGACCAATAGAAATATACATTCAAAATCCCTCCTGCCGTACACCAAACAGCAACGCCCGCAGCGTCAAGATGAGTTCATGATGATCTGCCTCCTCCCGATGTTCATAAAGATAAGCTACTGCAAATAAAACAGCGGTCTTCGCGGAACTGTCCAGTCCGTCGAAAGCCGCTGTTTCTGTGATACGGGTAATATCCATACAGAGTGTCTGCGCCGCGGCAATGAAACCAGTCAGCAGCGCATCTTCCTCCGTACCCTCCACCCGCAGATATTCTTTGACTTCCTCCAGACTGACAATCACGCGAATCCCGCCTTTCTTATGCTCCTGCCGTGCCCTTCATCTGCAGGAGCTGCACGGCCTCCGGCAGCACCAGCTTGCCATCTACGCGCTCCTTCATCACATAGCCGATCATGCCGTTGCCCGCAAAGAGTTCTTTCAGCTCCTGCATCGAACGGGAACCACGATCCCCGATGTTGTAGTAGCTGTAGTCACCGAATGCAATAACCGGTTTCCCGGCGGCAATCGTCGGCACATAGGCCGAGGTATGGAGCGTGTAGCCCAGCAGACGGTCCGGCTCACCTGCCTGATAAGACGGCTGCCAGATATAGGCATTGTTGTTGTCTTTCAGCTTCCGGAGTGCCGAGAGCGTCTGGTCGTTCGTGATGAACGAGGCGTTCTTACGGTACGGACGCTTCAGCGAATAGACCAGGTTGATCATATCGTCGGCAGAGATATTTGCCGACGAAGTGGTCACCCCGACTTTCGCACTCGTGAACAGGCCGGTCGGCTTATGCTTGCCATCGCCGTTGAGGAACGCATCCTCCTCAGCATTGCCAATGGCCTTGCCGAACTGGTCGATAATGTAACTCTCCAGGCCGAAGGCATTGTCGTAGAGCAGTTCCTCCGTGATCTTGATGGCCACATGCAGCTTATAGGCATCCATGAGAATCTGGTCGAAGGTCGCATCCCCAAAGGTAAGTGCGCCACCCTCCTCAATCCAGGAAGCCGCCGGCTTGGTCGCAGCCAGGTTGATCTTGTGCTCACCGCTGGTCGTGATGGTCGTGGCCAGACCACGCATGATGTTCTCCTCATTCAGCACATCAATGAGCCGACGGTCGTATTCCTCCGGTACCAGATAGCCACCGTTCGTGTCTACCCCTTCCTCCAGTACATTGCTGACCTGACGGAAATTCGTGCGGAGAGCCTGCAGCATAGCCTTGCGGTATTCATCCGACGCGCGGCCCGTCTTAGTCTCTTGGCCATCCTGGCCGGGCTGATTCGTAAGGGGCTGCGATGTCGGTGTCGCAAGTTCCGCGTCGATACTGGCCTGACGCTCAAGGCGCTCGATGTCTTTCCCAAGATCCACAACCTCCTGTTCCATCTGATCATAAGGCAGCCGCATCCTCTGCCGAAAGCTTCCCATCCTTGTCCGTATGCGTATCCAGGAACGACTTCGTCTGTTCCCAAAGTCCGGCACGTTTTTCACGCATTGCTGAAATCTTGTTCATATACATTTCCCTCCAAAATTTGTTATCCTTCTCAGTTCGTGATATATTAAAAGAACAGAAGGACTATCTTCTCTCATACGACGGGTAGATGTAGACGTATGAGTAGTAGCCATGAATGAGTTATTGCCCTCACCATGTGCACTTGATAGCCCTTCTGTTTTTTAATGCAAAAGTAAATCCAGTCTCTGCATCAATGCCTTGGCATCGACCCGGTTATCCGGCTTCTGGAACTTGCTGAGCAGCGAATTGGTGACCGCCGCCCGTGAGAACATCATGGCTTCGATCTCATCAGACTGTTTATCGACAGCACTTCCATCAAAGAGAATACTGTCGGCAAACCCCAGTTCCACCGCTTTCTTGGCATTCATCCAGGACTCTGCATCCATGAGATTTGCAATCTTGCCGCGTCCCAAGCCAGTCTTGATTTCATAGGCATTGATGATACTCTCTTTGACCTCGCCCAACATGTCGATGGCCTTCTGCATCTCGCGCTCATCCCCAATGGAGATGGTTGCAGGATTATGAATCATCATCATGGCCACGGGAGACATCTCGACGGTACTGCCCTGCCATGGCAATGACCGACGCTGCCGAAGCTGCAAGGCCATCAATCCGGACCTTGACGCTGCCCTTATAGTCCATGAGCATGTTGTAAATCTGCGCTGCCGCAAAGACATCTCCGCCCGGCGAGTTGATCCAAACCGTGATATCTCCCTCACAGGCCGACAGTTCCTCACGAAAAAGACCTGGTGTGACTTCATCGCCATACCAGGTCTCATCCGAAATTTCCCCATTCAATACCAGGGTACGCTCGCCACTGTCGGCATCCCGCACCCAATTCCAAAATTTACGTTTCATCCGTCTTTCCTCCCTGTTGTCTATTGGCAAACAGCCCGGCATCCTTGAGTTTCGTCATGTTGCCATTGATCAGATAAAGATCACCGCCTTCCTCCGCTGATATCCGGTTCAGGTTCTCCAGTTCCCGGATATCATTGGCCGAGAGCCAGCCATTCTGCCGCCCGACCGCATAGCCGTTCATCCGACTCTGGTAGTCACCACGCAGCAGCCCATCCACATTGAACTTAAAGAAAAGAGCAGGCTTCTCATCCGGCAGCAAAAGTGCCTGATGCATAGCCTGCTCCCAGCGAATCACCCAAGGATCCAGCGTGTATTTCACGAACTCCAGGGATTGCTGTTCAATATTCGAAAAACTGGACTTTTCCAAATCACCAACCATGTGCGGCGGCACTCGGAAGATACGGGCAATCTCATCGATCTGGAACTTCCGGGTCTCCAGGAACTGCGCTTCTTCCGGCGGGATGGACATCTGATGAAAGGTCATCCCTTCCTCCAGGACCGCCACATTGTGGCTGTTCTTCCCGGAAAACTGTGCATGCCAGCTTTCCCGCAGATGTGCTGGATCCTTGACTACGCCAGGATGCTCCAGCACGCCGCCAGGAGTCGCACCATTGGCAAAGAACGTCGCACCGTAGTCCTCAGTAGCCAGAGCCATGCCGATGGCATTCTTAGCCATGGCGATAGGACTGTAACCAATCAGACCATCAAAGGAAAGGCCCGGGATATGCAGCACATCCTCGCGCCGAAGCTGAATCTGCTCGGTGCGTTTCTTGCTGCCATAATCATCGATGCTGCGACTATACGTATAGACCAATTCGCCGTTGTCAGCCCGACTTACATCCATCTTGCTGGGGAGTAACGGATACAATCCCAGCACCTGGCCCCGGCCATCCCGAATGATCTGCGCATAAGCATTGCCCCAAAGGAGCAAGTGACTCATCATGGTCTCCCGGAAAATGAACGAGGTCATCTCCGGATTTGGCTCATCATGCAGCAACGCATACAGCGGATGATCCAGCACCTTTTCCTTGCTGCCATCCTCCGTATAGCGATACACGCAGAGCGGCAATCCGGCAATGGCCTCCGCCAAGATGCGGACGCAGGCATACACAGCAGTCACCTGCATGGCGGTCTGCTCGTTAACCGCCCGGCCTGCTGACGTCTGCCCAAACAAAAAGGACAGTCGCCCACTCAGATAATTCTTCGGCTTGTCCCTGGAACGAAATAGTTTTGTAAAAAGATTCATATTGGCCTCCTTGACAATTCGCCCATAAGAAAAGCATCTACCTTGCAATAGACGCTCCTCTAGTTAAAAATCAATTATATATTTTTTTACAGCATTGAAAGTGACTTCTTTATAACATCGTCATATGGTATAGCCTTTTCCGCTCTAGACTCACTTAATATTTTAAAACCACTATCAAATTCCGTTTCTCTTATAATAAAAATATGTTCTTTATCTTTATATCGTATAGTAAATATTTTATTAGTAATCCCAGGCCACCATGTTGTCGTTTCCAAAATATTAAATTCGACACTACCATTGCTGTTATGCTTAACATCTCTCAAACTCAAATCATAGGACCTAGTTGGAAAATCTTTGGAGCCAACTGGTTTTATATAAGGATTTAAATCAATACGTTCATGACTATTTGTTCTATCATGTAAATCTGATATTATCTGCATATCCTCCTTACTCAAGTCAGGTTGAGGTACATAATTTTTATATTTTACCTGGGCTTTGATTATAGGTAGCGCTTCTTTTATCCAATACGCTTTTTTCAAAGGACATATACCATCATCTTCAAAATAAATTTCACAATTATCGATTTTATATATAACCTGTTTTATTATAAATATCTCATGTCCAGCAGAATACTTTATGGTATCGATTTTGCCAAATTTACTTCTGTCTCCTTTATCCGCCCGAGTTACTAATGTACAAATATCAAAATAAACATTTCCCTCTTCATCATCATTAATACTATTTTCATTTAGAAAAACATCTTTCCTTTCGCCCTCTTTATTCGATGTAGATAGAATATCTATTTTTTTCTCTTTCAACTGTTTTTGATGAAATCCACTATATGTATTATTTGCAAAATTTAAATATTCTCCCTCTAAATACTTGCCAGTTGGATTTAATATATCTTTTTGTTCAACAGGAATTTCTATATATGATGTGTATGCATTATTACTTTTTTCTTGTTTGTTGTTATCAATGCTACTATTTAAAAGATAATATAATCCACCACCAAATACGGGAATAAGCCAAATAACCAATATAGTAATTAAGACATGTCTAGCTTTTATACTTGGAAACCTCTTTTTAATCACATCAGCCAATATCCACAATAATATCAGCATAGCACCAACGACTATTCCAAGTGATAATAAAATCCCCATCATATAACTTCTCCATCTAAAATCATCTATTCACAATTTTATAATTCTACACCACCGATTTTTCTCCTGCCTATATCAGTAATATCCCACGTCCGTCATAAACACTTTCCCCATTCTCATTTCCACAGCGAATTGCTCGGTCCAATGCCATTATCGTGGCTACGACACCGTCAATCTTCTCTGTGGATTTTTCTTTGTCCGGCTTGATGTTCCCCGCCGGATCTGACTTGATGAAGATGTTGTCCATCATCCAGCGCAAAACGGGATGTCCGCCGTGCGCCATGCGCATTTCCAGGGTAAGCTTCATCAGTTCCTTAGTTGGCGGGTTCATATCCTTGAAGCCCTGGCCGAACGGCACCACGGTAAAGCCCATCCCCTCAAGATTCTGTACCATCTGCACAGCTCCCCAACGGTCAAAGGCAATCTCCCGGATGTTGTAGGTTTCGCCCAGCTTTTCGATGAACTTCTCTATATAGCCGTAATGCACCACATTTCCTTCGGTTGTTTCCAGGAAACCCTGCTGATGCCACACATCATAAGGCACGTGATCACGCCGAACACGCAAATCGATATTATCCTCCGGAATCCAAAAATACGGCAGCACGTAATATTTATCTTCTTCATCCTCCGGCGGGAACACCAACACAAAAGCTGTGATATCCGTAGTCGAAGATAAGTCCAGTCCGCCATAGCACACCCGGCCTTCCAAATCCTCCGGGTGTACGGGAAAGGCGCAGGCATCCCATTTCTCCATCGGCATCCAGCGGATGGCCTGCTTGACCCATTGAGATAATCTTAATTGCCTAAAAGCATTTTCTTCTGCAGGATTCTGTCTTGCTGATTCACAGGCATTTTCTACTTTATCGATTCCAATGGTTATCCCTAGGGATGGATTTGCTTTTTTCCATACTTCTGGATCTGTCCAATCGTCATCTGCATCTGCTCCATAAATAACTGGATAGAAAGTAGCGTCAAACTTTCTACCTTCCAATATGTCCTTTGCCTTAGAATGGACCTCATAACAAATCGAATGCGTGTCTGTCCCTGCCGTTGTAATCTGAAAAAATAATGGCTGCATTCTTGCATCACCAGACCCACGAACCATAACATCATAAAGTTTTCGATCGGGCAAAGCATGAATTTCGTCAATTACAACTCCATGGATATTAAAACCATGTTTGGAATATGCTTCCGAGGACAGTACCTGATAGAAACTGTTGGTAGGGGTATAAATCAACCTTTTTTGTGACGCAAGTATTTTCACTCGCTTGCTCAGTGCTGGACACATCCGCACCATATCTGCCGCTACATCAAAAACGATACTGGCCTGTTGGCGGTCAGCGGCGCAGCCATATATTTCAGCCCGCTGTTCTCCATCCCCGCAACAAAGCAGAAGTGCTACCGCCGCTGCAAGTTCAGACTTTCCATTTTTCTTTCCCAGCTCTATATAAGCAGAATTGAACTGCCGATACCCATTTTCTTTTAAGACACCAAATAGGTCTCTCACAATGCGCTCTTGCCAGTCAATCAACTCAAAAGCTTTTCCTGCCCATTTCCCCTTGGTGTGGCAAAGACATTCTATGAATCCCACCGCATAATCAGCCGCTGCTTTATCATAATGCGAGGTCTTTGCCATGAAACGAGTCGGTTTATAATTTTCCAACTTACGCATTGGCATAGCAATATCCCCCAAAGTTCAAATGAGAAAATTCTCCATGATATTTCAAAGCCGCTTGATCCCGTACCTTAGCGGCTTGAATTGGATTATCAAATAGCCCCAGATGAACCTTCTTGCAATGACTCCAGATATATGCCTCATATTTTTTTGCGCATTTCAAGTAAGATACACCTGTAAAACCAGTCGTATTCGTGCATCGTTTTCTTTGATTGCAGCTATTTTCCCAATGTGTACAAACACGAAGATTCGACCGTCTATTATCCAGTTTATTGCCATTAATATGATCGATATCCACGCTGCCATCTGTTGGAATTAATAATCGATGCAAATTTAATTGGCAGGGATTTTTTCGTCCATTTCTGGGAAGTGTAGTCGTTATATAACCACGCGCGGAAAGATGCCAGACATGTTGGCATACCAGCGCATAATCTGCCTCATCAATATAAAATTTTTCACCTTTCTTCGTTAGTAGTTCCATGCCTAATTCCCCCATGTGTATCAAAAAAGGAGCCAATCGGCTCCTTCGAAAAAATGTTTCTTTAGATGTTATGCCTGCGTACTCAATGTGCTGCCATTCCGGCTGATTGCATAGGCGTCCTGTAGGATTTGGATGTCAAAGTCGAATGCCTTATAGGCCCGTTCTAAAACATCATAGTACCTTGCCGTCGGGCTGCCGAGTTTTCGTTCCTCGTGCATGATATACACCATACCTTTTGTGGAGCCATGCTCAGTTTCAACTTTGACCGTCTTCTTATAGTAAAAATCCGGAAATCCCTCATATACATCCAGCCGGTTCTCATCGGCTTTGGAAATTTGCCAGAGCAACACTGGAACCGTGTAGCCCCGTCTGCGCTCAACAGTCGCATAGGAGCCGGTCTGTGAGCCTTTGAACAGCAGTTGCCAATCCTTCATCATGCCTTGCCCTAAAAGCTCCGCCTGCGGGCAACGGTGCGCCATCTGCGCCAAGTCCATGTTGCTACCGTAAGCCACGTAGATTTTCTTCTTCATTGTTCTTTACCTCACTTTCTGCTTCCGAAGGAACATCCCTTCTACTGCCTTAAGCCCGCCTAGGCGGGCAGTTGGGCAGGGCCTGCGTTTAGGCTGTAGGGATGCTCCTTCCGAAGCGGAAAGCAGCATCCCCCTCGAGGTTCTTCGTGAGAATTCCCCGCGCGGTCGTGAATTCCTCGCCAATGAATCCCATCCGCAGAAGCCAAGTCCGCATCGCGAATTTTGGATTCTCACGCTGTGGCTCTTTGGGGCTTGCGCTTTGGAGACCTTTGGCTTGCTGGCTCAGCGCAAGGCAAAGCTGAATGTAGCTTTTAATTTCGCCCGCGTGGATGCCGCCTTGGCGTTCCTGGCTCTGATTCGCGAACTGGAAGCACCGGAATTCAACCGTTCCCTTGGTGAAGGTCGCGTGGAGGTTCAGCATGTGGTAGCGGCTTCCATTGTAGTGTGCGTGGCGCTGACTATCACACCCTTGTGCCTCATACCAGATATCTTCGAGCTGGCTCATCTCTGTCGGCTTATTCTTGTTGAGGGCTTCGAGGAAACTCTGGTCAACCGTGCGGCAGTAGCGGCTGATGCGGCTTTGGTCGAGGCGCATCGCGGCAATCAGCAGGCTTTCGTGGCTGGCCATAAGGTTTGCAAGGTTCCGGAGTGTCTTGGCGGTGTGTCCCGTCGCGCCGATGTGGATGTGTACTCCGCACATGTGGGCGGGGTTGCTTCTCGCTCCTGCATGGCGCAGGCTCCGGAGCAGTCCCTGCAGAAGTTCGATGTCATCGTAGTGCAGGATGGGAGTGACCAGTTCGCATTGCTGGCTGCTGATTGATGCATCGATGCTGACGTCACGTTCGAATTTCCACTCGCGGCCCTGTGCGTCCCATGCGCTCCATGCGCAGTATCCATTCCGCCGGTCTGTATCTTCAAAGCGGCCCGTGCCGAAATAATCGGCGGCAACCTTGGCGGCTGCCCGGCGGCTAATGCTGTACATCTCCACCTCGACCCCAACGGTCTGTGTTTTCATGCGCTCGATCTGCTGTGCTGTTGCTTCCTTCATTCTGCTTACCGTCCTTTCTGCTTGCGTGGTGTGTTCCTTTCGTTGTGTCTATATATCACTCTAAAAGGCACATATAGCAAGCAGGTATGAACGTGTATACAATATCTTGTGGTTATTCCTCCTGGCCGGTCAGAATGAACCGGATGTACTCCTTCCGATGCTCCTCAATGAACCGCACCAGCTCGTAGGAGTCACGCTCAAAGGCGAACCGCTGGACTGTTGCGATGTCGAACATGTTGGTTTCACCGCTGTCGCGGATGGCCACCAGCTGCTCGTGAACCTTGACGGTCATCTGGAGTTTCCTGCATCGGTCGACACCATAGACTACCTTGAGACTGGAGCCTGTATCCCAGTTGACCAGCAGGTCTCCCATATCATCCACCCCCAGCACGGTTCCCTGTGTTCCCACGGGCGGTGCCTGGAAGTCCGACATCTCGATCAGCTCGATCCGCGTTCCAGCGGGATAATCCCGCCGAAGCGTGGCGAGTGTTTCGTCACTCGGATGCCACATTCGCATCCACCTCCTTCTTCTTGCCGCTCTTGAAGGCGCTCGAGCCACTGAGATTTGCCAGCAGGATTTTCCGGTCCTTGGCAAATTCCTTGCCGATGAATCCCAACCGCAGGAGGAAGCACCGGAAAGCGTATTTCTCGTTGTCGACCGGCTTTTCTTTTGCCGTGACGCGCTTCTGAGCTTTTGCCGTCTTGCCCAGGGCAGCAATGAAGGCGGTGTGCGCATGCACCGTTTCTGCATCTTCTGTGCCGTTCATCCAAGGAAAATCAATCTGCGCTTCCTTGATCTCAATGGGGATGTTCTCCCGGTTGAACGCCTTCTTGATCAAGCCGGCTTTGGAATCCACCAGTTTCCGAAGGTTCTCAATAGCAGTTTCCGTGAAGCCGTCCTTCGGCAGGGAAACTGTGATGCCATCAACCGCTGTCGGCTGGGCCTCTTCACTCGGTTCCGTGGCATCTGCCTGTGGTGCTTCTGCAATCAGCGGGGCAGGTTCCGTAACTGCCGGCTGTTCCTCTGGAACCGTCTCCTTGGTGGGCTCCGCATGGAATCCCATGCCGTCAAGTTTCTCGATGAGGTTCTCGACCTCTGCGCTATCGGCCCGATCGATAAAGTTCAGGTTGCCCTCGCGGTCGACTGTGCAGTAGTCGATGGCGTATGCGCAGCTGGGAACTCCCAGGTAACGCTTCTCTGCTCCCGTGACCTCACTGATGGCCTGTGCCAGTTCCTTGCGGCGTGCGCCTTCTGCATGATACATAATCTTCATGGTAAAATCCCCTTTCTCATTTGCTTTTTCCATGTCTATATATCACTCTGGACAGTATAAATAGCAAGCACTACTTGTGGATTTCCAAACCTATTTTTATAAATACGCTTGGAAATCTACAAGTAGGCCAATGTGACGTTTGGAAACATTCGCATCACATTGGTTCTACTTATTTATACCTGAGATTAGGCAATCACCTTTGGTGGCTCATTGACCATCTTCGTCAGTGCCTTATCCAGCAGCCAGAAAGAGGCATCCAGCAGCGTTGGCAGGAAGAAGGTGTCGCGGAACTTGTTCCAGCCTGTTTCATTCGCCGCCGATTCACGGAGCGCTGCCGTGTAGGTGTCTGCGACCTCCTTGGCAGCGGGCAGGACCTTCTCCTTCAACCAGCCGATGGTTGCGTCCTTTGCCTCATCCCTTACCGAGTCAGCCACATGATCCTTCAGTTCGTTCTTGATTCTCTCGATATCCATTATGCATTTCTCCCTTCAAAATCCGTGATGCCACGAGCGATTGCCCGGGCCATCTCATCTGCTTTATATGTCAAGAGGATAGTATCCTCGTCGTTGTCGACGAAAGCCATCTCGACTAGGACCGCCGGCATATTCGTGTGCTTCAGCACGATCAGCATAGGGCGTTCCTTGATGCCCCGGTCGACGGTACCTAGACTGGTGACGATCTGTGACTGGATACAGCCGGCCAGTTCTGCTGACTCACCATCCTCGTTATAGACCAGTGTCTCTGTTCCCTGTGCGCTGCCATTGGCAGCATTGCAGTGCAGCGACACGAAGATGTCCGCCGGCCACCCATTGGCTTCATCCACCACACAAGGCAGACTCGGTGTCTCTCCCAGCAGATTGTCGCTCTGCAGCATCTGCACTTCGCAACCGGCCTGTTCCAGATATCCTTTGACCAGCCCGCCGATGTCTGCGGCCACGTCGCACTCGCGCAGGCCAGAGGTCGGATTCACCGCCCCACTATCACGTTTCAGATCGTGACCAGGATTCAAAAATACACGCATCTTTCAGTCCTCCTTCGGTTTTGGCAAGTCCGCATAAGCGATTTTCCTGCCATCACGTTCCACATATACATCACTGTCGCTCCCCTTCAGCTCGATGTAACGTTTCACAGCCACATCGACGAATTTCGGCTCCAGCTCGATGCCATAACAGATCCGTCCAAGCTGCTCACAGGCCACTAAAGTCGATGCCGATCCCAGGAAGCCATCCAGCACCAGGCCGTTGGTCTGTGTGCACTGCTTGATGAGATAGGCAATCAACGGCACTGGCTTGCTGGAAGGATGCCCGCAGCCATCTTTCTTCGAGTCCTTGATCCGGTCAAACTCGAATACCGTCACCTGCTTCTGGTTGCCATACCAGTTGTGCTTACCATCCTTTCGCCAGCCCCAGATGATCGGTTCATGAATGTACTTCCAGTCCGTCCGGGTCAGCACCAGCCGATTCTTTTTCCAGACCAGACCTGCACCCACTTTGAAACCAGCATCCTCATAGGCATCATGGAATACACGGGCCTTGCTGGTCGCATAGAACACATAAATAGAGGCATCCTTCGCCATGCTGTCATGCATGCACGAGAATGCCCCTTTGAGGAACGTATAGCCTTCCTCATCACTGAGATCGTCGTTCTTGATTTTTCCGGATGTGCTTTCAAGGTTGACCAGGTATGGCGGGTCGGTGCAAACCAGATTGACCTGTGCTCCGGCCAGCAACCTTTGATAGGTTTCCAGCAAAGTCGAATCGCCGCAGATGACGGCATGCCGTCCCAGATGCCAGAGATCACCGGCCTGGGATAGGCAAGGCTTCTGCAGCTCATCGTCTACGTCGAAGCCATCTTCCTGACCATCACCCACATCCGCTCCGAGCAAGTCGGACAGCTCCTTTTCGTCAAAGCCGGTCAGGGATACATCGAAATCTTCTCCCTGCAGTGCTTCAATCTCGACACGGAGCATTTCCTCGTCCCAGCCGGCATCCAGAGCAAACCGATTGTCTGCCAGAATGTAGGCTTTCTTCTGCGCTTCAGTCAGATAATCGACCAGGACACAGGGGACCTCATCCATATGTTCCTCGCGAGCGGCCATCACACGGCCATGACCGGCGATGATCCCGTAGTCCTTGTCAATAATGACCGGATTCACAAAGCCGAACTCCCGGAGGCTGGCCCGCAGCTTGTTCACCTGCTCCGGGCTATGCGTCCGGGCATTGTTCGCATAAGGCACCAGCTTCTCCAGCGGTACCATCTCCATCTTCGTTGTACACTTTTCCAAGCAATACACATCCTTCCCTTATTTCCGCGACCGCAGCAGGTGCTCCATCATATCGTCGTGCGGATTCGTCCCTTCAAATGCGGACAGGCTGTTTTCCTTCACGGTCTGGAAAATCTGATACCAGAGCTGATTGACCTGGCGCATGTAGTTCTGACTCATACTCACGAACGGGCTGGCAATCGGAGCACCCGTTGTGGGGTGCTTCGCCAAGAGACCCATCTTGGAAATGGCGTCCTCACACTGTATCCAGCGGGCGGCACTCATGGCGTATTGACTGACCAACTGCGGATTGATGATTGCCGCGCAGTTGCGCTTCTGCAGCCAGTCCCAGGTTTCCTTGAACACATCCTCAGCCTGGAGGCTGCTACCGTTGCGCTGCTCTGCTTTCAGGTATTCCTTGACGGGCGGCATTTCTACACCGACCATATCTTCCGGCTCGGGAAAGCTGATGACATTCGCATCCACGCCGGCATTCACTTTATCGTTGAGGGCTTTCGGTTTTCGGCCTGCCCCAATGCGCTTACCGCCGCGCCGTGTCCCGTCTTTTGCCACCTGTCATCACCTCCCTGGGGTTAATACCCCCTTTGATTTCTGCTTTTTATTCGTGAGGGCCTATGTCCGGTCGATTTCGGCCGTTTTCTAGAGATTTTAGCCGCCCCTCCCGCCATATCTCCCGATTGCTCCGTTTTGCGCAATCGTTCATTTGTGTCTATTCCACCGATCACCCATCTGCACGGTGATGCGGCTATGACACGGCTTGCAAAGCGCCATGAGATTGTCCTCATGATTCGTGCCACCATGACCTAGCGGCAGAACGTGATGCACTTCGGTTGCTACCGTCAGCCGGCCTTCCTTATTGCACTGTTCACAGAGCGGATGCGCATGAAGGAACCGGGCACGGATCTTGCGCCACTTGTAGCCATAGCGTTTCTTGCTTTCCTTGTCCCTGCCGTACTGCTCATAGGCTTTGTCCACCATGTGCTGATGCTCCGGACAGTAACTGCCATCGGTCAGCTTAGGACAGCCTGGGTACTTGCACGGCTTCTTTGGACTTCTTGGCATACGATACACCTCCATTTCAGGCATACGAAAAGCCCTCGAGGGATTGCTCCCCGAGGGCTTGTTCTTTATCCTTTTCTTGTTGAGTATATCATATCACAGCAGCTCGACTGACATCTAGTACCTACGACTGACAACTTTCAGGAATCTGAAACTTTTTCAGGGCTTCGGCATGAATCCGATAGACCTGCCGCACGTTGTATCGCATGCAAGCTGCCACATCATCCCAGGACTTGAACGCAAGGTAGCGGAGCCTCAGGACTTGTCGACATTCATCATCGGTCACATGGTTGATAGCCAGTTCAATCTCACGCTTAACATCCACCAGCTCATTGACGCGGGCATCAATCTCTTCTTCCTGCTCGATGATCTTCAGTATGGCATCTTCCATCTTGCTGCTGTCTCGTGTCGGACTGCCTGGCATGTCTGTAACCGTGGCCGTGGCTTTCGTGGCCATTGACCTCAGTTCGGCCAGATGCTCCAGAAGACTGTCGATCTCACGCTCGATGTGGATTGCTCGTTTCAGATATTCCTTTGCCATCATGCTGCTGCCTCCTCTTGCAGACGCTGAATCAGGACGTCCGGATCCAGGGTGGTCAATCTTCCAAACCAGGCAGACCGGAAAAAGTGCTCAATACTTGCCTGGAGGCCATGCTCTCCATTTTTCATGGCTTGGCGGTAATCATTCACTGCCTGCAGGATGATTCCGTTGGCCAGTTTCTCATACGGGTCTATCATTTCACAACCTCCAGTTCTGCTTTGACCGCTTCAATCAATGCGGCCTGTGTCTTATCCTTTTTCTGCAATGCCTGCATGACCTGTTCGTCGATGGTACCCTCTGCAATGATGTGAGTGATGGTCACGGTATGCTTCTGTCCCTGTCGATAGAGTCTGGCGTTCGTCTGCTGGTAAAGTTCCAGTGACCAGGTCATGCTGAACCAGATCAGCATGGAGCCACCATCCTGCAGATTGAGTCCATGACCGGCACCAGCCGGATGAATGAGTGCCACCGGAATCTTCCCAGCATTCCAGTCTCGGATGTCCCGACTGCTCCTAATCTCCCGAACTGGCATGCGTTCTTTGATGCGCTCAGCATCATGCTTATACCAGTAGGCCACCAGGACCGGCCGGCCATTGGCACTCTCCACCAAATCTTCCAACGCATCCAGCTTGCGATCATGCAGGTGTAGTGACTTGCCATCTTCATCGTAAACAGCACCGCCGGCCATCTGCAGCAACTTGTTTGAGAGTGCTGCTGCGTTCATCGCATCAATCTCCTGATCACCAATCGTCGTGACCATCTCAGCCTTCATGGCATCATAGGCCTTGCGCTCTTTCGTTGAGAGCTTGACCACGCTCTGTGTCTCAACCAGCTCAGGCAGCTTGAGATAATCGGCTGACCGCATCGAGATGGTGATGTCACCAATACGTTGATAGATCTCATCCTCTGCCCCGGGCCTCGGCTTGTAACTGAATACCATCTGCTGATTCCGCTTATCGGGCAGGAACAGTTCCTCCCGATAGTGCGTGATGAACCGTCCCAGACGCTTGCCCATATCCAGCAGCCTGAACTCTGCCCAGAGGTCCATGAGTCCATTGGCCGATGGCGTTCCAGTCAGTCCCACTACCCGCTTGGCCAGTGGCCGTGCTTTCATCAGCGCCCGAAAGCGCCGGGCCTGATAGGACTTGAAGGAACTCAGCTCGTCAATGACAATCATGTCAAAGTCGAAGGGCCAGCCGCTCTTGCTCACCAGCCAGTCCACGTTTTCGCGGTTGATGATGGTCAGTTCTGCCCGCTGGGCCAAGGCAGCAATACGCTCTCGCTCGGTACCAACGGCAACAGCAAAGGTCAGCTGTCGCAGGTGTTCCCATTTCTGAATCTCCGCCGGCCAGGTATCTCGTGCCACCCGCAGCGGTGCGATGATCAGGATCCGGCTGACCTCGAAGCGATCATGCAGCAGTTCCTCCATCGCAGTCAGCGTGATGACCGTCTTGCCCAGGCCGCAATCCAGGAAGATGGCTGCGACTGGATGGTCCAGGATGAACTGCGTCGCATAGTCCTGATAATCATGAGGCTTGTATCGCATCCAGCACACCTCCAATCTGTTCCCTGCCATCTGCCACGAACACCAGAAAGCCCATCCCCCTCAATTGCTGGATGCGCCGGACCTGTATCGGCCTCGGCTGCTGGCCGGGTGCCTTCAGTTCGACAAAGCCAAGATGGCCACCGGGCAACAGCACGATCCGGTCCGGTACCCCAATGCAGCCAGGGCTGACGAACTTCAATGCCACACCGCCACGATGCACGGTTTCCATCACAAGTTTGCGTTCAATATCCTTTTCTCGCATAATGTCCTCCAATCCGCATAAATAAGCCATTTCCGGCTCACGGGTGCAGGTGTAAGCAGGTCAATACCTAAAACTCTCTATATAGGATATTTAGGTCAAAAACAGCCCTAAAGGGGGTTTTATATATGACCTGCTCCGACATGCACCCTTAGCTATTTCAATTCAAGAATTCTCGCCCTTCCACCAACATCAAGCCATCAACAATGATGCCTTTTTTCGTCTTATGCTTCTTAAAGCCCCGCAGCTCCATAGCAGAATAAAAATCAGTAGTGCTGCGAACATACTCCCCAGTGCTGGAAGCAAAAGCACGATATGCGTTATACAACACACCGGACTTCTCATGATAGGTCTTATCTAACAGACAGCAATCCTCCAGGAAGTGCCCCAGCCAATCATTATTATCGCGATAGGCATCGATGGCCTGCTCAACACTAAACGGTCTCTCCAAACGAAAGCCCCGCTCGATGACCTTCTGCGCTCCACCAATCACCCAGGACAATACGGCTGGGCCGGCCTGCTCAAACAGATAGTCTGCATAATTCTTGATGTCGCTGCCGCCTTCAATGACGGCATCAAAAGGAATGACGAGCAAGCGACGCCATGTGCCCGGATCATTTGCACCAACTCGGGGTAGATGATTCGTGTAAAGGACGAGCGTATGACTCGGTGTGAAATGAAATGGGTCCTTATACTTCTTCTCGGCCTGCACTGCGTCCGTAGAACAAAGCTGCTTGATGAGCGACGTGTTGAGCCGCATGCCTTCGTCCAATTCGGCAGCAATCAGCATACGTTTTCCCTTTGCCTCGGCCAACTCCGGTTTTACGTTGCGCTTACATCCCATGGTCAGTGTGTCTGCTGAAATATTGCCGCTGTATGTCCCCAATACTCTAGCGATAGTATTCCAGAAGGTCGACTTGCCATTGCGGCCATCGCCATAAGCGATAATGAGTGATTCCACATAAACCTTCCCCACTGCTGCCAGGCCAACGATCTGCTGCACATATTCCATCAGTTCCAAATCACCGCAGAAAAATGTACCAATGGCATCCTGCCAAATCTTTTCTCCCTGTTCTCCAGGTGCTACAGTGGTAACCTTTGTCGCGTAATCCGATGGATCATGCATTTTTCTACCAGCAAGTCCCAAGCGCAAATCGTAGGCACCATCTGGCGTATTCAGCAGGAATGCATCGTGGTCAAGATCTGCCACCTGGATTTCCAGCATAGGGCGTGCCGCCTGCAATGCCGACAACACATATTTCATATCACGCCGCTTCTGCACAAATGCCTGATAAGCCATTGCCGCCTGATACCGGGCATAGGCTTTGCTTTGTTTTGTAGTAATCTCTTTTTCCAAAGAGCGTCCACCCTTGGCCAGTTTTTCCTTAGCCACGCCCCGATCCACCATCTCCTGAAAGGCAGTCTTCACGGCATCTTCTGCATCTGCCAGCTGCAGATCCAGGAATTCCTCCATCGTGCCAATTGCCTGTGCTTTTGATTCGTTCCAGGTTACGCCATCATAGTGCAGATAATCCGTAGCGGGCGTGTATTTCAACTCGTCTCGGTATTCTCTTGCCAGTACCTTAGCCTGACCAATATCACTGTAATCCGCAGGCTTCAATGATGTATGTGAGAACTCATATTCTGCGGGCGGCACATAGTCCGACTGGCTCTGTACCTTTTTCGCAAACTGCTCCGCACTGTACCAGATCTTAGCAAGTTCCTCATCTTCCAATGGCGGCTCACACTTCATGGCTTTCTCTAAAAAGATCTCGTGTGCACGGTCTGTCACGCCATAACGCTTCACTAGCTTGCCAGCAAAATGCGACAATGTGCTGTTACGCTGCCCCTGCGGAATACTGTCGGCTGCAGTTGGTACCATAATCAGCTGTTCGATGCTTTCGCCTCCTTCATGCCAGACCGCCTTTTCACAAGGATGCCCATAGATGAATCGTGCCGCGTCCAGCGCATTGCTATCAAAGAACGGAAACCTTGCCTGAATGGCACGTTTCAAACCGGCATACTCTGCTGCATCCTGGATTGCCTCATGTGGAAAATACACATGGAATCTGGGACGCGGTGACTTGCCATCTTTGACCATTCCGTTATGACGGCTTGATGCCAGCACGTAGTTTACCCCAGTCAGCAACTCCTCCAGATTTTCCGGTGTCACCCACTCTGCCGGCACATCTGAGTGGTCATTATCGCAATCCATCACCAGCATATCTGCACTCTGGAACTTCCCTACACTGCGCCGCCCATTCTGATAAGCGGCTGCCACATGATCAAATGCTACTGCCGCCCGGAACTCAGCCACGTTGCCAATCCGGCACGCATGCGGATAGCTCGTATTTTTCTCATTGCCTCGACAGTCTGCCGTGTATAACGTAAACTTCATCTTTCCAAAACCTCCTCCATTCGAAAACGCCGGATCGGCTTATTCATATCCTGCGCAGCTTCAATCTCAACTGTCATCCCTTCTGTTGCTTCCCCGAATGCCCAGAGCTCATCGCACCGGGCCAGCAAAGCCACATCCATCTTCAGCGCCAAGCCACGCTGCGTGACTTCGGTCAGAAACTGAGGCAGCAGCAGATGCGGCGCCAAAGGGATATGCTTCCGGCTGACCACGAACTTGCAATACTGCCGCGCCCGCATCACATTGACGCGCTCATTGCCACGATAGGCCGAGCATACATAGACCACCGGCCAGGCCTGCCGACGCTCCTCTTTCTCAATCCTAGAAAGCGCCGTCTGGGCCGTGGTATCGACGTAGCCCTCCGAGTTATACCGCTCAATACACATAAGAATCATTCCTTCCTGTTGAGCAAATCATTTAACCCTTCATGTATAGCCCGGAAAAACAACCCCCTCTGAACTAGGGATTTTTGCCCTATTTGTCGAATACAAGCAATATAGAGGTGACAATACTATGAACATCAATTTCAATCGGAGGAAGCCCCCTAAACTATATTCACACCAAGGGAAAAAAAGTTACCTAGATCCAATTCGCAACAAAATGGTCGAGGCAACCCCTGAGGAAACCATCCGTCAGCAAACAATCTCTTTCATCATCAAAAAGCTTAATATTCCTAAAAATATGATTCAGGTTGAAGAACCACTTTCGCATTACGGAATCGATTCAAAATGTCGAGCAGATATCATAATCACTGAATACAATCAGGAACACGATAGCTTATCCCCGATTGCTATAATCGAGTGCAAAGCTCCAACTGTAATAATCTGCGAAGATGAATGGAAGCAGGTATATGATTATTGCAATCAGCTGCATGCCGATTACGCCATGCTTATAAACGGCATAGACTTCCTTTGCTCCAAATTTCTACAGGAAGACAATCAATATATTCCTATAGAAAGTGCCCCCACTTACCAGGAAATGCTTAATGGAGAATATCATGTACTTCCCAGCATCGATTTGCCACCGCGCACTCCTTTCGATAAGCTGAAAGACTATATTATGAGCCAGGGCGAATGGATAGATCTCAACATCAGTTCTGATTTAGAGGACAGAATCGCCATACCTACACTTAATTTATGGGAATGCCTGTTGGACACTAGTCATAAGCTTCCGATAGGAACATATAAGCTGTTCAACCTAAAAGAAGATTTTGGCCTACGTTATTTGCGCTGCGGAAACATGTCTGGATTTCCCTATAATTCACCTTATCGCTCATTCCTCGTCAACTATAATGGCAACGACACTTTTGTTTCCTTTTCTGTTGCTATGTACTCTGATGAACGCACATGTCTAATGGTTGCCATCGATAATGGATCTAAACCACATCATGCGTTGCAAATGTCCCTGGATGATGGTGTAGAAACGAAAGGCCCTATATGCGACTTCTGGCATAATGGACATATCACTATAGGTAATCTTGGCTCTCGTCCGGCGAACGAACTGATAGATTATGTCCATGGACGTTTACCTGAGCTTATTGACGGATGCGAAATTTATATCGGTCGCTTAAAAAATGACCACCTATGGTATTTAGATGAGCCGCAGATAATACGTCTGATCACAAATCTGATTGCTTACGCCCTGATCCGGGATGACTTCCGTAATTGCATCAAAAAGCAAAAAGCCCGCAAGCGTTAACGCTTACGGACCATGAATCAGTCTTTCTGGTAATACTGGCACTCATAACCATCTGCCCGAAGCAATAGCCCGGGTGCCCATGGTGGTGTCTGGCCCATCTTCTCGCAGACCTCTTCGAGCGTCAGTCGGTCATCCGCCTCGATGATCAGCTCATCATGCACATGCATCACAATGTGGGAATCGCGGAGTGTCTGCATCGCATAGCAGAGAATATCCCTGGCTACGGCCTGGGTAATGTTCTCGACCAACTTGCCAGCGAACGTCTCGATGCGCTCCCACTTCTTCGTCGCGCCGATTCCCATATAGGTAATGGACTCACCGCCAAAACGATTCTCGCCAATGCGCGGCAGCACATAGGCCAAATGCCGGCCACTGGGAAGCTCAATAAAAAGCATGCCGCTCCGGCAGACAAACTGCAGGCCATGCGTCTCCGTGGTCGTATGACCTTTGACCGCTGCCTTGGCTGCGTGATCCACATCCCACCAGAACTTCACGATATTGGGATTGGCTTCACGCCAGGCATCAACCAGCGGTTGCAGCTCATCTTCCTTCATCCCGGACTCGATAGCGCCCATTGCCTTGAGTGCACCAACCGATCCACCGTAACCACAGTTATGAACTAACTTGCCCGATACGGTAAAACGATGATATCTGCCGGCATTTCGTATGTCATAAACTCGAGCCGTGCCTCGATGAGTCGCCAATGCTTGCGCTTCTTTAGCACAGCCTTCTTCGCATCTTGGATAATCTCCGTTCGACTCTCTCCCGCTGACAATTTGCGAGTCACGACATTTTGGCAATATGGCCAATATCGCTGGTCGAATCTGGTAATTACTGTGTTTCGCCGATTGCTGGCATTCTGCGCTCTTGTCACAAATCGCAGATTCCCACGCGCGTAATTGCCGTTTGTGTCGATCCGGTCTATTTCCATTTTTCTTTCTGGAACACCATACATTCCAATCAGATAAAGCCCCGCCTCTGTTACACTCCTGAACTCGAATCGAATCCCTCGCGCCCCGTAGCGTTGGTACTGAGCATCTCGCGAATTCTCGCAGCGGCCTTTTGCTGCCGCCAGCCTCTTGTCCAGCCACAACGGTATTTGCCTTGGCTGAGAGCATCTCTGACATCCCTTCGATTTCCCCGATCTGAGATTGTGCAAATTCTGCCATTGAACACTGCCGCATCCTGTGCATTTTGTCAGGACATAGCAGTGATTCCATGCTTCGCTCCATCGTTTCTCCGAACTGATTATTTTCACCCAACCGTAACGTTCGCCCACCATCTCCGGTTTGTATGAGATGTGCGCCGCTGGCGGCAGCTTCTCCAAATCGTATTGGCCACGTTTGCCCTTCGACCCATACGAGGTGATTTTGGGTTGCGACCAATCCCTCATATTCAATGACCTCCTGTTCCCCTTTGTAAATGATCCCATCATGCTTGACCCAAGACTCTCCATCCCACACGCGATGCTCCAACGTAACTTTCTCTATAGGAATAAGTCCTTGATCCGTGAGCACCATCTGCCCCTCAGCAATACAGGACAACGTTGCTTGCTTCCCCTTCTGCCGGAGTTCACCGTTTTGACCATGCTTCACCACCGGCACATGGAACATCTTCTCAGCTGTCGCACAGTAGATATCTCCCTGAGCGGCAAATACATCCAGCACCCATTGCTCACCGGCCAGCCAGGCCAACACTCGACACTCGATGGCGGAGAAATCTGCTACGATGAACTTGCGTCCCGGCTTAGGGATGAAAGCCGTACGAATGAGCTGCGAAAGTACATCTGGCACCGATTCATACAGCAATCCAAGTGCTGCATAGTTACCCTGCCTGACGAGCTGCCGCGCCTGAGCCAGATCCGGCATACTGTTCCGCGCCAGATTCTGCAACTGGACCAGCCGCCCGGCGAATCTGCCACTGCGGTTGGCTCCATAGAACTGGAACAGACCTCTAGCCCGGTCATCGGTTCCGGCCACATTGACCATCGCCGTGTATTTCTTGACACTGGATTTTGATAACTGCTGCCTGAGGATCAGCAATTCATGTACATTGCCCGAGGTCACATCGAGCATCTGCTGGACTTCCTTCTTGGCTAACGACTCCACCTTTACTCCCTGGGCCAGCAGCCACTCCTTAAGCTGGATGGGCGAGTTCGGATTTTCCAAGCCGGTGATTGCCTGCGCCCGTGCCAGATTCTCCTCCGTACATTTCTGACTGATGGCGATCGCATTTTGTACAAGCTGCCGATCCACCAGAATGCCTCGGTCGTTGATTTCCTGATCCTGATGGTATTCCTCCCAGACCTGCTGCGGCACCGGGAACTTGCCCAGCTTCTGCTGGATGGCCATCTCGACTTCCACGTCGCGCTTATTGTACCTTCTTGAAACGGTCCACTTTATCAGGTGCATCCGCTGACAGATTCCGTTCTCGCCCGCCGTTGGCCTGCGTCGGCTTACACGGGCAGCAGAAATAGCGGATCAGGTCCTTCCCCTCGTCCATCTTCTGCTGTTCCAGGCCAAGCACTGCCCCTACACCTTTTAGCGATAACGGCAGCCCCATATAAGCTGACCAGACCATCGAGCAGTACCATGATGTCGGTGACAGGAATTCACCGACACCCAGCATCCCCCTATCCCGAAGATACCTGGCAATGCAGGTCCGCTCGAAGGAGCAATTGAAGGCCCACTTTTTCACCGCAGTATCAATGAGCGCCGTCAGCACTTCGGCCGGCAGTTCCTCACCCTGCGTAAAATCCACAACCTGTGCCGGCCCACCATCCACCGAATACCCAAAGAGCAGAATTTCAAAGTCCGGACTTTCAGCATACCGATACACACCAGACTTGGCCAGATTCACGCTGCTGAAAGTCTCAATATCGATACTCAAATTCTTCAAAACTTACACCTCCACCAATATAAAGAGCGACGGCTTATAAGCCGCCGCCCCACTTAAGCTATGCTGATATCAGGACAAGAAGTCCTCTGCCTCGCCGTCCAATGCCGAGAAATCATCGGCTGCATTCGTGCGGCCACACAGCGATTCGCCATCCTTGACCTTCTGGACATTATTCAACCCACAGGCAATGCCTTTATTCCCGTTCGTATTGAATGCATAGAAGGACAGGGATGCCCGGATATAGCATCCGCTGTATACCTCGCTCCGATCCAGGATGGGCCGCACGGCGCGGTCAACGACCTGCGGTGCCGTTGTGCTGTTGGCATTCAGGAAGTAGCTGTCTTTGTACGCTTCATCCTCGCGCTCGGTATCGCCGTCACGCAGCGGCAACTTGAGCGCAGCCTTGTTCGGCTTCTTGCCGCCGAACTTGCCAATGCCCTCCGTGATGGCCGCATCCACGGCTGCCTCGATTGCCGCTACCGTCTTCTTGTCATTCTTCGGAATGATGAGCGATGCCGAATATTTCACCTCACCACCATTGATACTTGCCGGCTCCCATACATGCTCATAGCTGAGACGTACGATACCCGTAATCACTTTTGTGTTCAAATTGTTAGCCATTGTCTTTTTCCTCCAAATTCGTAAACTCAATCGTTGTATTCAGCGCCGGACGCTTATCGCTCTCCGGAACCAAGGTCGGCTTGCCTTGTGGCTTCACCACTAAGCTGCCCAAGACCTCGTTGAATGTCTCCTTGCCCATCAGACTCTCCATCTTCGTGAGCGTGATCAGCTTCTGGTCGAAGATATCCTGGAACCCTGCCGCTTGCGCCTTCTTGGCCACCTGCGCCTCATCCGTGTATTTCCGGACGGAGCGACCGGCCACCAGCTTGAAGCCCTGCCAGGACTTCCCCTGGTTGATTGCGGACTCCAAGGCATAGGTCGATACAGCATTGGCCCATTTGACCAGCTCTGGCAATTGTGGCAGGACTGCAGCGATCTCATCGTCGGTCAGTAATGGTGGCAGCTTGAACTCATCCTGTGCCACGGATAACTGAGCGTCAGCCCTCGCCCGGCAGCGAGGAGATACTCGGCAGAACTGGCACCATTTGCCCGCAGCGAAATCTCCCTTGCCGGCAAAGGCAAGCTCCGCCTTGGGCTTCAGAACTTCTGCAGCCCAATCCAGCAAAAAGGTCAGGTGAACCGACCAGGTAGATACATTTTCTCGACGAGGCTGGTAGATCGACATAACAACCTCGGCTACATCATAGAGACTGCCAAACATCGTCACGGCCCCCAAGGCATACAGCATCATCTGCGGATTGTGATCTGCTTCCACCAGCACTCCCAGGCCATACTTGAAATCGATGATATGAAGCGTGCCATCCCCAACGATCAAACAGTCGGCTGTGCCAAATGCTTCTGGCACAAAGGCCGTCAGATCAAGCCGCTGTTCAATGCAAACCAGCGGCTGCGGAATGGCTTCCATCTGTTCCAGCACGAAAGCCACATAGCCATCTGCGCAGTCCTCCATCTCATCGGAATCGAAATCCGAATGTGGTCTGCGGCTACGGCGCTTCAAGGCTTTCTTGAGCTTGTGCTCGCAAAGCGCGTGGGCGGCAGTTCCCTCAGCTGCAGCTTCACCAGCAGTATCCGGGAACTCTCCCTCCAATCGAGCTGACGGAGTGCAGGCCAACCACCGCGCAGCCCCGGATGGTGATAAGACCGCATGTCGTTTCATCGCCATATCAAAGCACCTCCGCTTTGGCTTTGAGTGCTGCATAGTCTTCCGGCTTGACCGCCGACAATTTCTCTACCCCGAATTCCTGGATCAAGGCTCGCACCTCATCCGTGTGCCCCGCTGCACTTTTCGCTGCCAGCACTGTGCGAACATCCTCCAGACTAACCTGTGGTGGCGCAGCCTGTTCTTCCTTCTTCTCCTCATGACCGGTCAGATAGATGGCCATAGTCTCCAGCCCCTCGGCCAGCTGATGCATGCTGTCTGCCAAATGAATCAATGCTGCCAATTCATCTTTCATTACAATCTTCCCCCTTCTGGAATCTCGTGGATCTCCACACTTTTGACGCTGCTGCCCGGCTTCAGGAATACGACTTCTGTGAAGTCTCCCAGCAGGAAAGTCAGCAGCCGTCTCGGCAGGCATAACACCTTGCTGCCCAGCACCGGCGTCCTGCCGATGCGGATATGAACGGTATGCTCCATCTTGTTCACCTCCATCCTCTGATTTGAGGCTCTTTATCTCTGCCTCTATATCTAGCCCAAAGAATCAACCCCCTTGGTTCAGAGCGTGAAATCACGCTCCTCCAGCAGTTTCTTCATCCGGGCCTTCACCTTATTCACACGATTATTAACCGACTGCGGCGTCTTGCCGGTCCGATCAGCAATTTCCTTTTGACTATGGCGTTCTCCAAAGATCTCATAGACAAGATCCACCTGCGCCTCTGTCAGGCTGCCCATCAACTCACGCACCAGATCTACCCTCGCGGAATAATCGTCCTGCAGCCCGGCCTGCCAGCGATCATGGCTCAGCTCGTCCATTGGATTCACACCTTCACCACGTTCGGCCTTCTTGCTATAGTTCTGGTACTTGTAATCTGCATGCTCCTGGTCATACCGGGCATCCAGCGCCTCTCTATGGTCCCACTCTTTCAACGTGACGATAAGCTCGTCTGACACCTCATTCTCGCCAGGCACCAAATAATGCGGCACCTCGGCCTTGGCTTCCTCATCCCAAGCATAGTAAACATAACGGGCATCTTCGTTTTTGAAGGATTTCATGATTTTCTCTCCTATCCGCCAATTGCAGATAGGACAGGAAATCTACCAAGTCACTCATAGACAAAAGTACACTGCCTTGAAAAATGAGCGCAATAGAACAAGGTACTCCTATCAACAGTTTCCCGGCTTACCCCTATGGAAACTGCGAGTATGAGTATCTCCTGCCCTATTGCAATTCAGGCAACCGATATTATTTTTTCTAAAGAAAAAGAGCCTGACAAATAGTCTTAATCGACTACTTGTCAGGCTCGTATGTCAAATTGCATCGTGCTCTGTACTAAGCGACAAAATCGTTTATGATGTTGATGATCTTCTTACACTTTGGACACTTGATCTGATAATCCACAGGCGGCTCATTCCGCCTTGCTGGCACAGCCTTCGTATGATGCAATGTTCTTTCACTCACATCCATCAACCGTTGATTACATACGGGACATTTCACCGTGGATTTGATTGGCATAAGCAACGCTTCCTTTCTTTTTGTAAGCTGTTCTGCTTACAATGTCTGTAAAAAAATATGCGGATAATCTCTTACCCGGCATATTTCACTGGTCAGGCCTCCTGCTGTACAGGCTCCGTTATCCATTCCCAATCATGTGGATCCACATTCTCGTCTGGGGGAATAAAGCCTAACTTTTTCAACCGAACAACAGCCGCCTGAAATGATACGTTGAACACCTCATGGACTCGATCTGCCTCCACCCAGCTATACGCCGTAGGAGGAATATTGAGTTGCTTTAAACTATTCCAACATTTTCGGATAACTTTCACGACACATCGTTTCGGCATCAGGACCGCTGCTGCCATGGAATTGGCCTGCCACTCCATCCAATCTATCGGGCCCCAATTTTTCGTAGATCCCCTGACCGCATCATTCAGCTCTCTACGACATAACACCCAGGAGTCATCCCCGGCCAGCTGCGTCATGGAGCATAGCGGACTTGTATAATACGATCTATGCAAGAACGCATGCCCAGCCGCTTCATGTGCCATCGTAAAACGATATCGATGCTCTTGATTCTCGTCCAATAAGGTGCGGTCTATGATCACGGTATTTGCTGCTGCACTGACATACTCTGCCCGCCCCGTTTCTGGACAATAGGCAGGTATCGCTTTCGTATCCTTGAATACCATCATCCCAAGATACACTCCACAATGCGACAGATACTGATAATCTACCGTCAATCCCAGGTACTGTTCTGAAAGCAAATCAATATTGATCTCCTGGGGAACCATCAGCGCTTCCGGACAGAAATCAGCAATGATCGCTTCTCCCAAGTCATCCAATTGCTTATGCCCCAGAATAGGTACCCCGTACCGATTCCTATGAATCCAATCCATATTGACCATGAGCATCACTAGCCTTTCCTTTGCTTTAACTCATCGACGAATTTTTTCCATTCCGCTTCTCCCGCTCCTAAATCCCGAGCCGTTCGAAGCGCTGCTCCAACAAAATCATTATCCATGATATACTCCGGCAAATCCGGGGCTACAGAATTACGCTTCTTTCCAGCTAAATCGAACATTTCCATCTTTTCTTTCTCTGAGAGAACCAGTATGCTAGACAGCAGCTCTAGCTTCTTCATATCAAATGGATTCCGACGGTCTTTCTCCACATCACTCAGGAAGGCTGCCGAACAATCAAGCCTTCTGGCCATCTCTCGCAAAGTGATCTTCCGCTCTAGCCTTTTCATGTTGATAAAATTACCAAAGTTACTATACCGCTCCATACAAACACCTCCCCCCGCATAGATGTCCTCTATTCATCCCTGAATCACATCTCCGATAATGTTCGCTGTTCTGTTTACAAAATTATTATATCGAATCGTTGTGTATAATTCAATATTAATTCAAAAGATTGTGTCACAATGTTACAAAAGTATAAAATGACATAGGTATGAAAACGTATACTATTATCTTTTCATGTAAGTACAGCCCAAACAAAAAGGTCAACCAATCCTGGCTGACCCGAAATGAATTTTATTGATATCAAAATGGAAATATACTTGCGCGTCACTCGCAATATGATATAATATAGGCATATACATGATTGTGGTGTTCGCACTAGACATGATTGTATATAAAAACAAAATGATTCATTTTGAATGTCCCTCCTACTGATTTTAGGTGTTCGCACTATTAGATGATGTAGCCAGGGACATTTTTCTATGATATTTTACGAAGTCATAGATACGAATAAGCCTTTTCAGCTCGGAATTGTTTCTAAGGACGGCTTCCGGGCTTTTTTCTGTTTTCAAGATGCTGCAGAGATAGTCCTTGAGTTGATCCAGATTTATCTCTGATGGTTCCAAGAAGATCAATCGTTTATAGGCAACCTCAAAGCCGGCTTCCTTTATGATCCCGGCTACAGAAATATCCTGTAGCGATTCACGATACCCAGGCTTAGTGTGACGCAACCCATCATTCAGGAAATCATCAATGCAGTTATGCGCCAATAAGCTCTGCTTCACCCTGTCATACACTGGCTTATCATAACCGACTAAATACTTGTACATTGGCAGGCCACCAGGATTCGCCTTCAACAGCTCTGGCAAATATTCCTCCACTACACGCTCATTGTTATAGTATTTATTGCCCAGTACTGAATCCGCATAAAGATTCTCTGCCTTAATTATCCCACCATTATTAGCAGTTGCTACCCCCAATACATAGCTGGCATCAGCAGGCAACTCATCAAGCTGTTCAAAATATAGTGGCACGCTTGTCAAGACCAAAATCGATAAATTTCTAAATGTATCAGGCAGCAGACATTGCAGCATTGAGCAGCAGTGCCGGGAAGTAGCGCTCTGCTGGCGGGACGTTCCCGATGGCTGAGTGGCAGCGCTGGAAGTTATACACGTTGATGTAGTTGCGGATGGCCTTGCGAGCCTCCCGGATGTTGCGGTACTGCGTGAGATAGGCTTCCTCATACTTGAATGTCCGGAACCACCGCTCAATCTTGATGTTGTCGGCCCAGCGGCTCTTGCCATCCATGCTCTGGCGGATCTTGTGTTCCTTGAGGAAAGCCTTGTACTCCTTGCTGGTGAACTGGCATCCTTGGTCGGAGTTGAGAATCTGCGGCTTTGCTATACGGAGAGCCTTCCTTACGGCGGCAATGACCATCCGGGTGTCCAGGGTATCGTCCACCTCCCAGCCAACAATGCAGCGGCTGTACCAGTCGATGATGGCTGTCAGATAAACGAAACCGTGCTCCAGGGGAATGTAGGTGATGTCGATGGACCATGCCTGGTTAGGCTGCTGAACATCCACATGCTTCAGCAGGTAGGGCATCACCTGCGCTTGTTGCTGCCGCTTGGAAAGGTTCATCTTCGGATAGATGGCGTCGATGCCCATCTCGCGCATGTAGCGAGCTGTCTTGCGTCGTCCGGCCTGATGCCCGAGGCGCTGCAGCTGCGAGGCCAGCTGCCTTGCGCCCCAGGCAGGATTGTCCGTGTGGAAACGATCGATGATGCGCTTGCATTCCAGCTCTTCATCTGATGGAGTGTTCTCTTTGGGTTGGTAGTATTGGCTCGTGCGGTTGACGCCGAGCAGCTTCGCTGCTTTCCGAAGGGAAAGCCCCTTGCACTCACTCCTCGAAAGGTTTTGGAGAATACTGTTTCTCGTAGTCCGGTCCAAGAATTTCCTCAGATTTTTTTTTCAACCAATCCACCTGCATGGTGAGTTGGCCAACTTTGCGGGCATAGGAGGCTTTCTCCTTCCGCTCGGTCTCGAGTTTTTGATTGAGGTTGTCCTCTCTGGAATCATCGAATATGATGCTTGCCTTGCTGAGGAACTCGTTCTTCCAGTTCCGCAAGAGGTTCGGCAGGATTTCGTTCTCAGCCGCCAGCGTGTTGAGGTCTTTCTCACCCTTGAGCAGCTCGATGACGAGATTGGATTTGAATTTCGATGTGAAATGACGGCGCGTGCGTGACATGATGATTATCTCCTTTTCATTGATCGCCTCCAGTATACCACGAGATTCACATTAAGAAGTAGTTTCGAAGTTGTCTTAATTCATGGTTCCATTATAATGGCAGTGTGGGAGCCTTGCTTTATGCTTTTCATTTTCCTGTATGATTTCCCGGCGATGAATACGATTACGGCAGTCCACACAATCCCATTTATTTTTTAATATTCAACTCTATTACGTCCGTTACTTTTAGCCAAATACAGCTTTTCATCAGCATGTTTTATCAACTCGTCAATGCTCTCACTTTCTGGTGATTTTAAGTAATGAATACCGAAGCTTGCAGTTATGTTAAATTGCTTGCCATTATATTCGATTACAGATCTTTCAATTGACTTTCGCATACATTCGGCTATTGACTTTGCAGTCTCAAGATCGGCTCCAGGCATGCAAATCAGAAACTCTTCTCCACCATATCTTGCGACCCAGTCAATTTCTCTTTTAAGACATCCGGATATTGTTATGGCAACATTTTTTAGAGTCTGATCACCGGCAGGATGTCCGTAATTATCGTTAACAGCTTTAAAATAATCAATGTCAGCCATAATTATAGATATTTCTTTTGATAAAAGCTTAGCGTTCAAAAGATCAACAGGTAGCTTTTCCATAATATATCGTCGGTTATACAGCCCCGTAAGTTGATCTTTAAAAGCAAGTTTGTTCATACTATCAATAAGCGCATGAATTCCTGTCAATTCATTACCCTTATCGTCAAGCGATTCAAAAAATAAACTGTTTGTAATATCTTTGAGAATCTCGACTACAACCTTTCTGTTATCTAAAATATAGGGGACTGCAGTCACTATGTATGTTTTGTCTTTTCTATACTCAATTTTTACATATGTCGTGTTGTCGTTATAAGCCCTCATGGAGATGCAATTATCGCACACTTTGTTTTTACCCCAAAAATCAAAACAGTGGATGTTGTTAATTAGAACCTCCTTGTTTCCGTACTCAATAACTCTTTTTTGTAAAGGATCTACAATTCGCGTAAAATCACTGAGTTTACTAAATAACTCACCATTGGTTAAATAATCATTAATATTATTTTCCATACATACCTTCCTTTGTAAAAATTATAATTTCCTATCCATGAACATAAACAATAGAAACGTAACAAAAATCATGGATAAATAACAGATACATTCAACCCGACCACACAAGCCCGGGTTTTTCAAAAAACATCTAAATCGACCACACGCGAACCTCTGACATCTAAACTGACTACTCGCCAAGCACTGACATCTAAATCGCTCTGTCACAAGGTTTTAAGCTCGTTTTGACATGTTCCCTCGAAGTAAGAATCAGGCAATTTCCGAGCGGTGGTTTTTATGGCAAAAACCTTGAAATGCCCTTATTTCAAGCCCTTTTTTACGGCTGATTTTCAACCCTTGACATCAATACTACCGTCTCAACGTGTGCCGTTTTTTATCACTCGATACGCTTTCTTCTTGCTCGTATGGGTTCAGTTGGCACGCTTCAGGATCTGCAAGCGTTTCATTTTCTACGCAGCTGTCATCAGATTTCGATACTTTAGAATCACTACCTGGGAGTTTTTTACTAACCAGTTTCTTCCTCGGTTTACGCGGAGGTTTGAAATCATCCGCGCATCTTTCATCTGTTACATTAGTTCTGTAGATGAAGACCAGCTTATCCGGATCTGGTGTCCCGTCTTCATTATATCCTCCCACCACCACCTTATCAATAATACTATAGTGGCACGCTTGTCAAGACCAAAATCGATAAATTTCTAAATCCCAAATTGCAATAATAAGTTGAACACCCTATAACCCCCTTATTTAGCAAGAGCTATGTTAGCTTCTTCAGCAAAACATTCTTCTGGTGTTTTATAGCCCAGTATTTTTCTTGGTAACGTGTTTGCCCATCGTTCCACGTCTGTAATGTGCTCTAACGGATAATCTTGTATGCTTTTTCCCTTGGGCAGAAAACGTCTGAATAGGCCGTTATGGTTTTCATTGGTGCCTTTATCACTGGAACAGTAAGGATGGGCATAATATACGAGCGTCCTGCTTATCGATTCCAGTTCTGACAGGCGAGAAAATTCACTGCCGTTGTCTGTCGTAATGGTCTGGAATATCTGGTCAAAGCAGTCCTGAAACATATTGTCCCGTAATTCATAAAGTGCTGCTAGTACAGAAGAACTTTCCTTGTTCGGTAGTTTTCGAATAAGTGCGCACCGAGTTTTTCGCTCTACCATGGTCAGCAGTACTTCGTCTCGGATACGTTTTCCCAAGACCAGATCGAATTCCCAATGTCCAAAATCCTGGCGCTCATTAACCGCAGGATCACGTTCATCTATACTACGCCCCAATTTCTTCTTATGCTCGCGAACCCGCTTCTTAGAGTTTTTGCGTTTGACACGCAGAGGCAGGTCTATGCTTTTTATTTCTCCAAGAAGCCCCAGCGTCACATAATTGTAGAGGGTTTTAGTACAAACCATCTCGTCACGCCGGAATAGGTTATTGGCAATAGCCCTGCCTACACAAGCGTCGAGAGACCAGTCTTTTTTCTTGAAGTTTTCCCGGACGTATTCCAAAAAGATACCTTTGGAAATAGCAGCATATTTACGGCCACAGTTTTCACGATGGACTTCATATACAGACTGTCCGTCCATAGCGCGGTAACGCTCAATCTTCCCATTGTAAAGTAAGACCGTTCCTCGCTTGATCTCATTACGGATAGTATTGACAGCGCAGCCGATTTCATGTGCAATGCGGCGAAGTGAATACTTATCTTTTAAACGAGTCTGTATAATAACCCGTTCCTCAAAAGTTAAGTGTGCCCCTTTTTTACGTGACGTATTTGTGATAGACTGTATTTGATCCATAGCGATTCTCCTTGGGTGTGTTTTGTTTAGCGACTACATTTTACCACAAGATTTCGCTATGGAGTTTTTATGTGTTCAACTTAATTATACAATTCGCCTAAATTTCTAAATGTATCAGGCAGCAGACATTGCAGCATTGAGCAGCAGTGCCGGGAAGTAGCGCTCTGCTGGCGGGACGTTCCCGATGGCTGAGTGGCAGCGCTGGAAGTTATACACGTTGATGTAGTTGCGGATGGCCTTGCGAGCCTCCCGGATGTTGCGGTACTGCGTGAGATAGGCTTCCTCATACTTGAATGTCCGGAACCACCGCTCAATCTTGATGTTGTCGGCCCAGCGGCTCTTGCCATCCATGCTCTGGCGGATCTTGTGTTCCTTGAGGAAAGCCTTGTACTCCTTGCTGGTGAACTGGCATCCTTGGTCGGAGTTGAGAATCTGCGGCTTTGCTATACGGAGAGCCTTCCTTACGGCGGCAATGACCATCCGGGTGTCCAGGGTATCGTCCACCTCCCAGCCAACAATGCAGCGGCTGTACCAGTCGATGATGGCTGTCAGATAAACGAAACCGTGCTCCAGGGGAATGTAGGTGATGTCGATGGACCATGCCTGGTTAGGCTGCTGAACATCCACATGCTTCAGCAGGTAGGGCATCACCTGCGCTTGTTGCTGCCGCTTGGAAAGGTTCATCTTCGGATAGATGGCGTCGATGCCCATCTCGCGCATGTAGCGAGCTGTCTTGCGTCGTCCGGCCTGATGCCCGAGGCGCTGCAGCTGCGAGGCCAGCTGCCTTGCGCCCCAGGCAGGATTGTCCGTGTGGAAACGATCGATGATGCGCTTGCATTCCAGCTCTTCATCTGATGGAGTGTTCTCTTTGGGTTGGTAGTATTGGCTCGTGCGGTTGACGCCGAGCAGCTTCGCTGCTTTCCGAAGGGAAAGCCCCTTGCACTCACTCCTCGAAAGGTTTTGGAGAATACTGTTTCTCGTAGTCCGGTCCAAGAATTTCCTCAGATTTTTTTTTCAACCAATCCACCTGCATGGTGAGTTGGCCAACTTTGCGGGCATAGGAGGCTTTCTCCTTCCGCTCGGTCTCGAGTTTTTGATTGAGGTTGTCCTCTCTGGAATCATCGAATATGATGCTTGCCTTGCTGAGGAACTCGTTCTTCCAGTTCCGCAAGAGGTTCGGCAGGATTTCGTTCTCAGCCGCCAGCGTGTTGAGGTCTTTCTCACCCTTGAGCAGCTCGATGACGAGATTGGATTTGAATTTCGATGTGAAATGACGGCGCGTGCGTGACATGATGATTATCTCCTTTTCATTGATCGCCTCCAGTATACCACGAGATTCACATTAAGAAGTAGTTTCGAAGTTGTCTTAATTCATGGTTCCATTATAAAATCTGCCGCTACGATCTTATTGGCAGGTGTATCCTCCCGAACCATATCATAGATATCACGACGCAACTGACGCAAAAGTCGTGGACTATACCGGGATTTCACTTCATAAATAGCCTCATAAATCGGCATGAAATCTTTTGTTGCTATCTGCGTCATCGAAATACTCTTCCCATTATCAAACTGGAATGAACGCGTCGAAATCGTATTGCTATCATCATAATCAACAAATATCAATCGATCCTGTAAAACATCCAATTTGGATTGAGATAAGCAAACTGCAATTTGTCTAAGAATGTTCTGCACATTTCGATCACTTAAAGAATAGCCAATGAAAATAATGGGATACTCCAAGAATATTGTCAGCAATTTTGCAATAAGGTAAGCTGACAAATGCTCAAATTCACGGTAATCCCTAGATGTTAATACCAAACTATCCGGTCGATCAACGGAGCCATGAATTTTATAAATCTCACCCAAACCTGCCAATTGGGCAAAAATCAGGTCTTCCTGTCCTACATAAGTCCTATATCCTGTAAATATGTGTTCCAGCAAAGTATCATAATTCGTCGTAATGATACCAGCAACGCTGCGTACTGCCAGTTTCTTTAAGAGTCTGATTTCTTCATTATCTGCATCAAATACAGCCTTGGATAAATGATTGGATACAGCTATCTTAAGTGGGGAAATATTCGCCTTGATTGCCTCAGCATGGGCCTGCAAGAAGTCCCTGTACTGCGAATCCGAAAAAACGGCCTTATTATAATCCACTTCCAGCAAAGAAGCAATTTCTGGCTGCTGTCCATAATATTCCCGTTCATTCGTCCTGCTCGCATACGCATTATAGCGAAACTCATCTCCGCTAAACTCCTTGCAAAAATAGCGCAACAGTTCTCCCCAACGCTCTGTTTTCATATAGCGCTGTGAAAAACCAGAACCTACAAACAAGAATGGATGTGACCCGGTACATTGGATTTTATCCCGCAAATACTTTTTGATATGATCTGCTGCCATGATGTACTCCTTTTTGTAGCATAATTCTATCTAATATACAAAATCATATACGCTAATACCCAGTACTTTACTTGCCTGACAATATCCCTTCACACAATGGCAAAAGTTCTTCCAAACGCTGAACAATACGCTGCTGTTCAGCAAGGGGCGGTATCGGGCAAGTAAAGATTCTAGCATCTTTCGTTCCTAATCTTGGCATCTTTACCCCATAAGAACATTGATTGGCATAATTTAAGAATTCTGGGGACATCAAAAGAATCTGCGCATATTTATTATAGATGTGCTTGCCAAAATCAAGTGGTAAGATTTCTGATGTACAATATCCATCTTCGTCAGCAAGAATAACGATTGGCTCCGGTATGATATTTCTGTCAATGATGCACATATTATGCAAATATGGTCTTACAGTTGCATAGATAACGTCACCGAATTTTATGATTTTTCTAGCTCGTGATGGTGCTTTATCGGGCTGAATAATATTGCTCAAATCGCCCAATTTTTGATGCTTATTATCAACAGAAGAAATATCAACGTATGTAAAAGGTACATTCGGTTTCTTCTGACCATGATTATACGTGATTTCTCCCAACCTACACCATTCCCATCCATCTGGCAGATTAAAGGGCTTTTCTTCCTCTGTAATCTCCGGCAAAGGCTTCTCTTTCTTGATTTTCTTTGCCTTGATCAGCCGCTGCTTCTCAGCCGCGATCTCAGCCAGTAAGTCCTCGGCATTGCCATCCCCCGGCAGCCGCTCGGTGAGTTTTCCCTGAATCGCCGCCTGCAAAAGCGATGCTTTCAGGCGTTCCGGCATTGTGGATTGCAACGCATCCAGTTTTTTTTCGTCTTTGGATAAGGAATCCACTTGAAATAGCAGTTCCTCTACACGCGCGACAATACGCTGTTGTTCTGCAAGTGGAGGTAAAATAACAACCGTATTTTTTATATCTTTAAGTACCCAATTTTTATTACCTACACCACGTGTATGAATACTTACTTGCTCTTGTACTAATGGACTATTAAGCAAGTATACAAAATATTGTGGAAAAATCTCCGTATCCAAATACTTTATTAATGCAATACTAACAAACAAACTGAACTCTCTATCAGTATCAATCAGCACAGGTATTCCTGTCGTTCCAACTTTAGTTATTAAAATATCATTTTTTTTTGGAAAACACCGTTGTATTAACTCATCATGTGTTTCTCTACTTACAAATTTGGTATTTGAAAAATTCAGTCGTCCGCTGCTAATGTCCTTAACCGACAAAAAAGGAATACCCTTCGAAACATAATTAGGTCTCAAATGAGTACCATCCGTTATATAAAGTGATATTTCCCCAAGTTTACACCATGCCCAACCTTCCGGCAAATCAAAGAGCTTTTCTTCTTCGGTGATTGCTGTCAGGGGCTTTTCTTTCCTTATCTTCTTTTCCTTGATCAGCTTATCTTTCTCTGCTGCAATCTTTTGCAGGAGTTCGGCAGCTGTACCATCGCCAGGCTCACGCTGGGTCAATTTGCCCTGAATAGCGGCCTGCAGGATGGATTTTTTCAGTTTTTCTGCAATCATGCCTTCCCCTCCAGCAGTGCCTCAATCTGGGCAAGCTTTTTATCGATGCGTGCATTCAGTGCGTTGCGGCGTTCATGGAAGTCACGGATGGTCTCTTCCGGCGAGAGGATCTCTTCCTCCACGGTCGGATAGCCACAAAGATCGAGATTATAGCCGCCATCGACGATTTCTGCTACGGTATAGGCTTTGGCTTTATATGTGTCCGTCTCATCATCCTGAATTTCCTGCCGACTCTTCCACCAATCTTTGCAGGCATCAAAATGCTCCGGCTTCATCGGCTTAGTCTTAGAGAAATGCTTATAGCCCTCTGGCATATCCATGCGATAGAACCATACCTGCTCCGTTGGCTGAGTCCGATCAAAAAACAGGATATTCGTCGTAATCGAGGTATACGGCGCAAAGACGCTCTGCGGCATACGGATAATCGTATGTAGATTGAATTCCTTCAGCAACTTCTTCTTGATTGATACCTTGGCATTATCCGTGCCGAACAGGAACCCATCCGGCAGGATTACTGCCGCCCGCCCATTCTGTTTCAAACGGTACATGATGACAGACATGAAAAGATCCGCCGTCTCACTGCTGGCAAGATCATCCGGAAAATGGCTTTTCACATCGGCCTTTTCACTGCCGCCGTAAGGTGGATTCATCAGCACGACATCGAACTGATCCCGCTCGGTATAGTCCAGCACGTCATGCAGCAGCGTATTGTCATGATAGATTTTCGGCACATCGATGCCATGCAGCAGCATGTTCGTGATGCAGAGCATATACGGGAACTGCTTCTTCTCGATTCCATAGATGGAATTGCTGAATGCTTCGGCATCCTCGGTCGTCTTGACCTGCGGGCTCAGCTCTGCCAGCCAGCTCGTAAGGAAGCCACCGGTGCCGCAGGCGAAATCTGCCATCTGTTCGCCGATTTTCGGCTGAATGATCTGTGCCATGAAACTGGTCACGGCACGCGGCGTATAGAACTCACCCGCGGAGCCAGCACTTTGCAGTTCTTTTAGGATAGCCTCATAGATTTCCCCGAACGCATGGCTTTCCTCATAGTCGCCAAAGTCCAGTCCATCGATGACATTCAGCACCTGACGCAGCTGCACACCATCCTTCATATAGTTGTTTGCATCCGCAAACGTGGTCTTGACGATAGCCTTTTTTATTGGCGTATCCTTGGTGACCTCCAGTTCCTTGAGTATCTTGAACAAGGTGTTGTTGACGAAATCCAGCAGGGCATCCGTAGTCAGTGCACTGCCTGTACCATCATCATGCGCCCAGTTCTGCCAACGGCATTCTTCAGGAATGATGGATACGAAGTCGTCTTCTTCCACTTCCCAGTCGCTTTCCTTCGCATCATAGACCTTAAGGAAAAGCATCCAGGCAATCTGCTCGATGCGCTGGGCATCACCGCTGATTCCTGCATCCATACGCATGATATCGCGCAACCGTTTGACAAATGTCCCTAAATTCGTTGTATTCATCTTGTAATTTAACCTACCTTATAGATTTCTGCTTCCAAACCACGAACGGCTTCTTCATAACCAGCTTTATTCGTGAAACACTCTTTGATGATGCGTGATGGCTGCCCCATCTTGTCAAAGGGGTCCAGCTTCAGTATGGTTGTTTTTTCAATCTCATAGATGCCATCATTGCAGTATTTATCGAGCAAATGCTCCAGGACCTCGCGAGCCGGGCCGCTATATTTACTGAAAAAGTCCTGTTTCTTCACCTGATTTGCCCGTTCCTGCCGGGTGAGCGGCTTCTGCCCATAGGCCACATAACAGATGAAGTCATAGTCATCGACGCCAGCCATATTCTGCTCACGCTTCAAGGCCTCGATATCGATGCCGACTTCCTTGAACCCATCCCGAATGGCGGCTTTCTTTTTCTCCGAGGACCATTTCTGAATGAAGTTCTGCAAGGTCGCATAACTGCCCAGGATATTCGTACGAGTATAATCGATGATATCCTCCTGCTTCAGCAGCTTGCCATTGGAATCATAAACAGATACCGTCTTGTTGATGATCTTGACCAAGCAACCGTTCTTGTCAACGATTGGCTTTATCTTTGGCTCTCCTGGAGGCAGCGGAGGCTCCGGTCCATAAGGCGGTGGGGCACCTTCACCGACACCTTTCCCATCAGGATTCCCTTTGGGTTCAAAACCATCCGTCTGCTCAATCGGTCCATCCCAATCGGGGTCTGAAAACAGCTTCGTCACATTACGGAAGTCCATCACGACGAAGAAGGTCTTGCCTTCCTTTTCCCGCATACGCGTACCACGGCCGATAATCTGCTTGAACTCTGTCATAGAATTGATATTCTGGTCCAGGACGATGAGCTTCGTCATCTTGCAATCGGCACCCGTAGACAACAGCTTTGAGGTCGTAACGATGACCGGATAAGGAGACGACACGGAAATGAAATAATCCAGCTTGCTCTTGCCATAATCATCGCTGCCCGTAATGCGCAGCACATAATCCGAATGATCCTTGCACATATCCGCATTCAGATTCGTAAGTGCCACACGCATACGCTCCGCCGCATCCTCAGTCGCACAGAACACGATAGTCTTAGCCATGCGGTCTGTGCTTTTCAGATAAGCTGTGATCTCCTTGGCAACTTCCTGCACCCGATCCAGCAGGACGATCTTATAGTCATAGTCCGTATTATTATAGATCCGGTCCTCTATGATTTCCCCGTTGATATCCGTCTGCCCCTTTGTCGGGCGCCAGCCTTCCCCGATATTCGTCGTGATGTTGATGACACGATACGGTGCCAGGAAACCATCATCGATACCTTCCTTCAGGCTGTAGCTGTAGACAGCCTCGCCAAAATAATCAATATTCGATACATACTGCGTTTCCTTCGGCGTAGCAGTCATACCGATCTGCACCGCTGACTGGAAATATTCCAAGATCCGCCGCCAGCGGCTTTCCTCTTTTGCCGAACCACGATGACACTCATCTACGATAATCAGGTCAAAGAAATCTGGCCGGAACAACTCGCTGTAGTGCTCCTGCTCATCATCCCCTACCAACTGCTGATACAGGGAAAAATAAACTTCATGCGAAGTGATCGTGTCCCTTTCTTCCTTCGCGACCTGAATCTTGTGCACAGATTTTGCCAATGGCGCAAAGTCCTGACTGATGGTCTGATCAACGAGGATATTCCGATCTGCCAGATAGAGTACCTTTTTCTTGATGCCGCTTCTGAGCAGCCGCCAGACAATCTGAAACGCAGTATAGGTTTTGCCGGTTCCCGTTGCCATCACGAGCAAGATCCGTTCCTGCCCACGTGCGATAGCATCCAAGGTGCGATTCACTGCAACCCGCTGATAATAACGTGGAGCATAGGTGTTCTGACTGGAATAGTAAGGCTGCTCAATGATTTCCGTCTCCAACTCCGTAAGCCCGGCACCACCATTGACTTCCCTCTTATAGCGAGCAATCAGTTCCGCCTCTGTGGGGAATTCATCCAATGAGAATTCGCGTTCGTGCCCCGTGAGCGCATCATATTCGGCAAAGCCATCACCGTTCGAGCTGAATGCAAACGGCACATCCAGCATCCGGGCATAGTTCTTCGCCTGCTGCATACCATGTGATATCGTATGCTTGTTATCCTTTGCCTCCACAACGGCAATCGGATAGTTCGCCCGCAAGTACAATACATAATCTGCTTTCAACGGTTTTTCACGATATGTGATATTCCCACGGATATTCATCTTACCATCGGTAATCTGCGTTTCCATAGTTATCTTTCCCTGCTCCCACTTACTGACAATCGCAGGGGTGATATATTGAAGCTTAATATCTTCTTCTGTCATCCGTTTCTTAGGTAAAATCATATCCATATTGCTTCAACCCCAATTCTTAGCTCCGCTCGTAGAAAAACTATATGTCCCTAGTCCAAATCCAGCTTGGTAAATTCAGTATTCTTTGGCAACGGCATCTGTCGAAACGCTCTCATCAGGTTAGTCCGATCCAAATCCGGCTGCTTTGTCAGCAGGATACCGCATGTGATAAACATAGCATGACTGAACAGAAATATCCGTTTTCCCGACCGCTCCCGCAATTTAGACATAGTCCTATTCACCCGGCCAACGAGCGCCCTGAAGCTCTCTGCTCCATCCCCATCTACATAATCTGGATTGCAGTTCTCCCAATACTCAGTTACTCGTGGCAAGCACTCTGCCACTGCCTTATTGCGGCAGGTCGCAGGTGCCAGATAAGTAAACTCGTAGGTCTCAGCCCATGCTTCTACTGAAACATCCATGTCCACCTTCTTCATCATTTTACTTTAAGATCCAGCAATACCTTATCCGTCTCCCACGGTGAGATCACCGTGTAGTTGATGTTATTCCGTTCCAGTACCTCGCGAATCTGCTCATCTTTTTCCTTGGCCCTTGGCAGGTCCGTTTCCTTCCGGCTGTCGATGCTGATATACTCATCATTGCGTCGAAGCAGATATTCTACGTTATTGAACTTCGCATGCTCATGCATAACGAGCGTGTCAAAGACATCATCCGGCTCACAGTTGTAGATGATGTTGAGTGGCAACGGAGAATCGCATACTGCGTACTCGACGCCATAGGCTTCCAATGTCTTCAGACGATGTACCTGCTCAGCGAAAAGGTATAGCTGATCCTTCACAATATCGGTGGCATTCTGATACCAGAGCCATTTAGCATACTCACCGACCAACTCCGATTTATAGCCTCGGCGCTTGAGTTTGGAAAAGATATCTGCTGCTAACGTGCTTTTCCCTATCGAAGCACCGCCATAGAAATTTAGAACATACATTCTATAATTTTACTCCTTTAACTAAACTCACAAAAACAATTTCAGTCCAAATCCAACTTGGTAAACTCTGTATTCTTTGGTAACGGCATCTGTCGGAATTCCCTCATTAGGTTAGTCCAATCCAAATCCGGCTGCTTTGTTAGCAGGATACAGCATGTGATAAACATAGCATGACTGAACAGAAAAATCCGTTTTTCCGACCGCTCCTGTAATTTAGCCATAGTCCGATTCGCCCGGCCAACAAGCGCCTTGAAGCTCTCTGCTCCATCCCCATCTACATAATCCGGATCGCAGCTCTCCCAATACTCAGTTACTCGTGGCAGCCGTTCTGCCGCCGTCGTATTACGACAGGTTGCAGGTGCCAGATAAGTAAACTCATAGGTCTCAGCCCATGTTTCTACCGGAACATCCGGATACTTCTCCTGAAATGGATGTGACGTCTGTTGTGCCCGTGTAAAAGGCGAAACGGCAATAAGCTCCGGTAATACCGTGAAGCGGTCTGCCAGCGTCCTTGCCTGCTCCCAACCGCTCTCGATTAAGGGCATCGTCCGATGATCATCCGTAGATTTACCGGCGTTTCCTACGCTCTCGCCATGCCGAATCAAGTAAATCTCCTTCATATACATGCTTCTCCGATCCTATTTTACAATACCATAATATTATACACCATTTCCGACAACTTTTCGCCATCAAAAAAGCTCCCCAGATTACGGAGGAGCTGTATCGATCATTATTATATTTTGACGTTGTCTCCCATGGGCAATGCCTCAGGTAGGCATGCGTAAGTGCCGATTATTTAAAGCGCACGTATATACCTGACCATTTATCATTATAAAGGAAATCCTGTCATCCGGGTAAACCTCAATTCGCTTCACCAGAACTGCCGCTGCATCATAGCTTCCCCACTCTGTTCCTTTTCCTGTCTCGAGCATTTCTTTGATTCTTTTCCGGATTTTTTCACTTTTCATCCCCAGTACAGTCAAAAGTTCCCTGCACAAGTCCATGTGTTCGAGCAACATCCTACACAAAACTGTATTCAGCAGACTTCGAAGCATCTCATCATAGACATAGCTATTATTTGAACACGGATGGCCTTTCTTCACATGCCTATGGCATTGCCAAACTTTATTGATGATGTGCCAGTATCTTACTCCATAATGACCTCCACATTGACTGCAATAGATTCTCCCGGCCATCTCCATCCCCCCGCTGTATCTCAATCTGCGCGCTATTTCGAACTGCACATAATCGAATACATCTGGCGCTATGATAGCTTCATGCCCACCGGTCACATAATACATAGGTAGTTCACCTTCATTGCGTTTTCTTTTCTTGGTCAAAAAATCTACTACGAAGTGCTTCTGTAGAAGTGCATCACCTTTATATTTCTCATTTGCAAGGATACTACGAACTGTGAATGGTGACCAGCCATGTTCGCTTTTAGACGGTGTTGCCAGCCCACATTCTGTAAATCGTTTGGCAATTGTATGCGCAGACAGACCTCGTAAATAAAGCGCATATAATTGTTTTACCACGACTGCTTCTTCTGGATTTACAATAGGTCTGCCGTTTGGCCCTGCCTCATAGCCAAGAAAGCGCGTATATGCCATAGAATATCGCCCATCGGCAAAACGCTTTCTCTGTCCCCAGGCACAGTTTTCAGAGATAGACCGTGATTCTTCCTGGGCAAGCGAAGACATCAACGTAAGCAGGAATTCACCTTGCTTTTCCAACGTCCAAAGTTTTTCCTTCTCAAAATAGACCCCAATTCCAAGCAGTTTCAGACGTCTGATGGCTACCAGACTATCCAGCGTGTTACGGGCGAAGCGTGACAAGGACTTCGTGATAATCATATCTACCTGTCCTGACTCGCAATCACTGAGCATCTGCTGAAATGCCCTGCGATGCCGAGATGAAGTACCACTGATCCCATCATCGGCATAGATACCAGCCAAAGTCCACTCTGGACGTTTGGCGATCATTTTCTCGTAATAATCCTTCTGCGCCAGCAAAGAATGATGTTGTGACTCAAAATCAGTCGATACTCTCGCATACACAGCTACTCTCGTAAGCGATGCCGCTATCAGAGCCGGCGGCTCTGGCAATTTCTTATTCCTTACCGGAATTACCCTTCGCTCAGTCATAAACCAGCCCCCCATCCAATTCCCCCACTGGTGGCTGGAATTTTTTCAGCAAGTCCTTCCTGGCCGCTTCTGCTTCTTCTGTAGTAATCATTCTCTCATGCAGCAAAAAAGTCAACATCCACGCACATAAACGGTAGTCAACCTCCTGATTAGCTCTTGGCAGTTCCATAAGTCATGTCCCCTTTCTGAGTTCCATTAGTCACTCTAAAAAAGGGGAAAGTCAAGTTTTTATACGGATCCTAGATGCAAATCTTATCCTTTAGTTTGGCAAATTTCGCCTCACCAATTCCCTTGATCTTCTTCAGATCGGAAATATCCTGAAAGTTGCCTTCGCTCTCACGATATTCAATGATTTTCTTCGCAGTGGATGGTCCAACGCCTGGCAGACTATCCAACGTCTGAGCATCGGCCGTGTTGATGTTGATGAGATTCCCGTTTCCGCCCGCCTTATTGCCATCCGCAGATTTTTCCGTATTTCCATTTTGAGCTTTCTCTGGCACACTGATTTTCTGCCCGTCTTTTACTACCTGCGCCATATTCAGACGATCACTAGCTGCCGTCGGTAGAAGGCCTCCTGCCAAGTTTACACAGTCAGCAATCCTGGATCCTTCTGCTGCCGTCACTACGCCTGGCTTATTCACGGCTCCAGTGATATAGACTGTGACCGTTGCCTGCACTGCCTCAGTCGATGATGCTGCCGCTGGGTCAAGCACCTCTGTTTTGCTCTGCTGCGAAAAGCCATACATGGTTCCCCCTAAAGCAGCTATAGCCAGCACCAGCAATATCAGCAATGATTTTTTAAACATCGGCATCTGCGTCCCTCCACTTCATCATGATGATTTTTCCAGCTTATCATTAGAAAATAAATGCTCCGTTCGTATTTTCCAGTCAGTTCATTTTGATGGACAAAGCAAAATCAGTCTACCAGTTTCTGCCAATCTGCTCTGAGATAGCCCCAACATAGGGATTGAGCGGCATATCTGGTAGTACTTCGAACATTGCCATTTCAGCCGCCCTGGCCCCCTCAGCTACCGTCACCACACCGGGTTTATTGACCGCACCGGTCACATAGACCGTGATTGTCGCCTCTGGTGTAACCTGTGCATCCTTTTCAGCCTGATCCAGTGTCTGCGCCTGATTCTGATCATACAGGCCGTACATCGTGCCTCCGGCAGCAGCCAGTACCAGAATCAACAGGACCAACAGGGATTTCTTGTACATTGGCATTGGACGATCACTCCTTTTGTCCACAATATAAACTACCTGCTATTTCTATGCACAACAAAAAAACTCCTGCTGAAAAGCAGAAGTTTTTTTACTTCATATTAGCATAGACTTTATCGAGGAAGTCATCGAAGAGTTCCTGCGATGTCTGGTAGCCGAGGATACGCCTCGGGCAATGGTTCATGGTGTCGGCAAAATAAAGTACATCCTCTGCATCGTAGTTCTCAATAGAAGCGCCTTTCGGGATAAACTCCCTCAGCATTCCGTTGTGACGTTCGTTGGAACCGCGCTCCCATGAACTGTAGGGATGAGTGAAGTAAACGTCGGTACCCCATTCTTCGACGCTGGAAAGGTCCTCAAATTCTGGGCCGTTGTCAGCTGTAATGGTCTTAAAAACCTGGCTGAACTTGTCACCATATACCTCGTGTAATTGTTCAATGGCTTCAGCAGCTCCGCAACGATTACGGCCAGAGACCTTTATGGCAATGTAGTTGCGTGTAACGCGCTCTACAAGCGTGAACACGACAGCTTCCTTACCGTTGCGCTTGCCCACGACCGTATCAGCTTCCCAATGGCCAATCTCCTTGCGCTCAGCAATCTCCTAAAGAAATATATGCCCGATTCTCAGGCAATAGCCGTACGGAAGAAATCCTCGACCAGGCGATCCCAGCCCATATCGTAGACGTTGCGCTCGCCCAGCTCATTCTGATACTGTGCCAGGGCAATCGTCATGAGAGAATCCGCAATATAGCCATCATCATCCATACCCTGTTCGACATAGCTGTCATGGACCGTATTGACAATCTCTGCCAACCGCTCATCATCCATGGTATTGATGTTGAAATACATGGCCTCGAGATACTCGCGGGTATCTTTCCGATAGTCAGCCGGGCTGTCCTTAAGCGCATCAAGGATCTGCCGAATCTGACTAAGCGCTATGAACTTGATTCTTGTAACATACATTTCTTTTGTATACATACATCATTCCTCCAACCATGGATAAATTTTAGCATAACTTTACAATCAATGCAAATTGTATGCATGTATACTTGTATGGACACTGAAATGAATCAGATTGCGTAGAAGTTTACGATCTTGGCATCAAAGATACCATCGATAGCCTTGACATCTTCCATTACATCAGACGGGATATCATTATCGATAGTCAGTACCATCAGATTCGTGCCCTCGACCTCGGTCTTTCCGACCTGCATACCGGAAATGTTGATGTTCTTACCGCCCAGCAGCGTGCCAACAGTGCCGATGACGCCCGGACGATTGATATGCGGGCAGACCAGGATGCGGGCATGCGGATCAACGTCGACACGGAACTTATTGATGCGGACGATACGGCCTTCCGTACCGAAGAGCGTGCCCTGTACGGCCAGTTCTTTGCCACCGATCATCGCCTTGACGGTGATGAGGTTCGTGAAATCTTCGACTTCCTTCTCTTTGACTTCCGTCACCTTGATGCCGCGTTCCTTGGCCAGGCCAGGTGCATTGACATAGTTGACTTCATTTTCCATGATCGGGTTCAGCATGCCCTTGATAACAGCCGTTGTCAGCATCCCCGTGTTGACTTCCGTGATCTCACCATTATAGACGACTTCAACCTTCTCAACCGGACCTTCAGCCAGTGCCGTTACCGTGCCGCCCAGGCGCTCAGCCAGCGTCAGATACGGTGCGATGACTTTCATGACCTGCGGCGATACCGGCGCCATGTTGACGGCCGTTGATACCGGCTCGCCCTTGAGTGCAGCCAGAATTCCCTTGGATACGTCAAGCGATACACCGATCTGAGCCTCAACCGTAGAAGCCCCAAGATGAGGCGTCAGGACGATGCCCGGTACGCCAACCAGTGGATGATCCAGACCTACCGGCTCACTGGTATAGACATCGATTGCCGCCCCGGCTACGATGCCCTGCTTCACAGCCTCAGCCAGGTCTTCTTCGGCGATAATGCCGCCGCGGGCGCAGTTCACAAGACGGACACCCTTTTTCATCTGCTTCATCTGTGCCATGCCGATCATACCCTTGGTATCCGGCGTCAATGGCATATGTACGGTGATGAAGTCCGATTCCTTGATGACATCATCCAATGTTCCCACTCTCACACCGAGAGCTTTTGCTCTTTCTTCATTAATATATGGGTCATACGCAATGACATTCATATCGAAGGCCATCGCCCGCTTGGCTACACCGGAACCGATACGTCCCATACCGATGACGCCCAGCGTCTTGCCCCGAAGCTCTACACCGACATACTTCTTGCGGTTCCACTCGCCCTTCTGCATGGTCTCATTGGCGATTGGAATGTTACGGGACATGGCGAGCATCATGGCCATCGTATGCTCGGTTGCTGCGATCGTATTGCCGCCCGGGGAGTTGATGACGATAATACCTTTGGCTGTAGCAGCCGGAATATCGATATTGTCAACGCCTACGCCGGCACGACCGATGATCTTAAGGTTCTTTGCCCGCTCGATCACTTCAGCCGTTACCTTCGATGCCGAGCGCACCATCAGTGCATCGTACTCAGGAATGATTTCCAGCAATTCCTCTGCCGGCAGTTTATCCTTGACATCCACGTCGAATTCTTTCTTCAAGAGTTCAATACCTTTTGGGGAAATACCATCTGCAGCCAAAACCTTCATAATTCATCGCTCCTCTAAAATAGATCGGATCTAACCTTCTAATTACCATTGTACGCATCCAGAAACAAAGCTCCGTCATCGCATTTTCTCCATAAAAAAAGCCCCGTCCCGATTTGGGACGGAGCATGAAGTCCGTGGTGCCACCCAAGTGATACCTTCCAAAGGCATCTCTCTCGCCGCTGTATCGGGCTGCCCGTCTGGCTCATCGCCAGCCGCTCTGAGTTGGACGGCTGCTTCTCCTCACTGACTCGCACCAACCGTCAGCTCTCTCCAAAGGATATCCGCAACGTTATTCTCTTCATCGCGTTCTCTATTCCTGTGCATAATCGTATTATAGTTTATCCATTTTATGCTGTCAAGTGTATTTCCACAAAAAACAATATTTATTTTGCTGCTTGCTTTTCATAAATTTACGCGCTAAAATATAACAAAACGGCTAATGTCCGCAATGCGTGGACGGATGCCGATGTAAAATTGTCAATCCATGATTCTATTGTTTTTAGGAGGTTATCCCATGGAAGCAGATCGCGTTTACAACTTTAACCCGGGTCCGGCTACCCTGCCCCTGGAAGTCCTGAAAGAAGCACAGGCTGAGTTCCTGAACTTCGATCACAGCGGCATGTCCATCCTCGAGATCAGCCATCGTGCCAAGCAGTATGATGCTGTACACCAGAAGGCTAAAGCGGATATCAAAGAGCTGATGGGTCTCGGCGATGACTATGAAGTCCTGTTCTGCCAGGGCGGCGCCAGCCAGCAGTTCGCTATGATTCCTTTGAACTTTGCCACGAAAGAACATCCGGGCAACTATGTACTATCCGGCAGCTTTGCCTCAAAGGCCTACAAGGAAGCCGAGATTCTCGGCGTAGGCGAGGTTGCTGCCTCCAGCAAGGATGACAACTTCAAGCATATTCCGACGCAGGATGAGCTCAGGATCAACCCGGATGCTGCTTATGTGCACCTCTGCTATAACAATACGATTTACGGTACGGAATATCACTACATCCCGGAGACGAATGGCGTGCCATTGTTCGCCGACATGTCATCGGATATGCTGTCCCGTCCAATCGACTTCCAGAAATTCGATTTCATCTATGCCGGCGTACAGAAGAACCTCGGACCGGCTGGTGTGGTCCTGGTCGTTGCCAAGAAATCCCTGCTCGAGAAGAGTCCGGAAACCCTGCCGACCATGTTCCGTTACAACACGTTCCTCAAGAAAGATTCGCTCTACAACACCCCGCCAGCATTCTGCATCTACATGGTGGGCAAAGTCGCTGCCTGGATCAAGGCACAGGGCGGACTGGCTGAGATGGCAAAACGCAACAAGAAGAAGGCTGAGGTCGTCTACGCTGCCATCGATAATTCCAACGGATTCTATCGTGGTCATGCCGACAAGGACAGCCGTTCCTTCATGAACGTCACCTTCCGCCTCCCGAATGAAGATCTGGAGAAGAAATTTGTTGCTGAAGCCCTTGAGCATAAACTCAGCGGCGTAAAGGGACATCGCAGCGTAGGTGGCATGCGTGCATCCATCTATAATGCCATGCCGTATGAAGGCGCTGCTGCGCTGGCGGAGTTCATGGAAAAATTCCGCAAAGCAAACGCATAAAGCCATTTTTGAAGCAGTCCGCAAGGACTGCTTTTTTGTTGTCCTGATGCTCAAAGTCTCCCGATGCTCCATCAGAAACGTACCTTTTCACTTTCGTTTGAATATGGTATAATTGACAAAGCAAACCGAAATAACAAATAGATAGGACTGGATAGCCATGCATGTGCGTCATACAAAATTACTGAATATCGTCAACAGCAAGAAACGGGTTGCAGTCACAGAGCTTTCTGAAGCGCTGGATGTCTCCGAGGTAACCATCCGCAAGGATCTCAATCTGCTGGAGCGGAAAGGCCTGCTGCGCCGCGAGCACGGCTATGCCAAGATCATTGCCAGTGATGATATCGCCAACCATCTGTCTTTCAACTACGAGCAAAAGCGCCTGATTGCTCAGCGCGCAGCTGAAAGCATCCATAATGGCGAAACCGTCATGATTGAATCGGGCGGCTGTTGTGCGCTGCTGGCTGAAGAGCTGGCCACCAATCGCCGGGATGTCACCATCATTACCAACTCGGCCTTCATCGCTGACTATATCCGCAAGCAGCCCGGTGCACATGTTATCCTGCTCGGTGGCGAATATCAGAATGAATCTCAGGTCATGGTGGGACCGATTGTCCCGAAATGCGTTCAGGATTTCCATGTCAATAAACTGTTCGTTGGAACTGACGGACTCAATGATGAGGGATTCATGTCCTGCGATCTCATGCGGGCGGAAGCCGTACGGGCTATGGCCGAAAGTGCCAATCAGGTAATCATCCTGACCGAATCCGCCACACTCAAGGTTGCCGGCGTAGTCACTTTGCTGCCCTTTGACCGGATTCATGCCGTCTACACGGACGAGCATGCGGATGGCGAGTCTCTTGCCAGGCTGAACAGCCACAAGGTTCATGTCTACCCGGTATCACCTCAATAACACAGTAAACTCAAAGGCCGTATTCCGCTCTTGCAGGGAATACGGCCTTTTCCTATTGGCGTGTTTTGTCATAAATAAAATTTATTTATATTAATGCTAAAAATTACTTGCAAAAATAATTCAAGCTGTTATAATAGTTAATTGTTAGTTGGTACTAATACTTGCTAATAGTTTTAACAGGATCAGGAGGTGTAACAATGCGCGATTTTACGAAAATTCTCGATCAGAATCTGGACAGCCGTGAATTCCAGGAAGCCTGGGAAGCCAGCTCCATGGAGTATGATTTTATCGATCGAATTGCTGCCGTATGTGCAAAGCTTGCTCATAACGGTGCTGAAAAAAACAACTAAGCAGCAGCTGATATAGATGAATCACGAAAAGGTCCGCATTTCTCATGAAATGCGGACCTTTTCGTGTGATTTATCAATGCGTAAAATAATGAGTTTCCTTGTGTTCTTCATGCTGGATATCGGACTCAAACATACGATTCCAGGGGAATGACACCTGAATCTCTTCCAGGCTCTTGAACGGCGGGAAATTATCTTCTACGAAACGGTTAATCATGCGGGCCGAACGATCTGCTACTGCTTCTTTCTTCGTATCCAGACTGCCGTATACACCATCACCACGCAGCCAGGTCAGCTGCCGCGCAATGATATTACGAACATTGGCCTGATACGCCCAGTCATCCAGATAACGCGTGATCAGCAACTGATCAACATCGGTATCCTTCATGTGCTTGGCCAGCATGCCCTCGCCCAGGACAAACCCGGTACTATTCGTCGGCGTATTCCAGCCGGCATAAGCACGAACCTTGAACAGCAGACCCCGCGTCTTCAACTCTTCCATGAGGGCATTATCCGCCCCATTGGCATAAGCGATATCCGCAATGCCGACCGGATAACCTTTCTCCACATACTCGCTGATGATATCTGCCAGGTATTTCGTGCCTTCACGGGCGGTTCCATCATTAGCCCGGTCATTTGCCTCCAGTGTCTTGCCATTTGGATTGGTATTGACCACCAGAACCAAATCCGCCCGTTCCGGTGACCTGACCTGCATGCCGCCAGCCGCAGCTATCGCGGACTGGATTGAGGCACTGATCTTCTCATCGGAATAAGCCGGAATCGTAAACTCGCCACACCCCCAATTATAGCGGACATATACGAATGGCGTCTCATGCCGGATTGTGTTCACAGCCCTTGTCAGCATCAGCATACCGATTTCATCGATACCAGCCATCGTCTGGAAGCGGGTTGCATCGAGATCTTTGCCTGCTTCTGCCAGATGACGACTCTCAAGATGCGTCTGCGAATATGGCGCATTGTCATCGCGGCCAAGTGCCAGATAGTTGAATGCGTTATCCCGCGTGAGCTCAATCAATTTCTCATTTGCCGCAAAGTTCTTCTCACGACGCCCCATCCAATCCGACAGGGATTTAGCAGGAATCAGCCGCTCCAGAAAGGCCATCTCTTTCTTCTCGCGACGCGTCAGGCCCTCGACTTCAGACTTATCCTTCAAGACTGTATACCGAAAAATATCCGTACCATAGTTACGGTAGTAGGCTGGTTCCTCATGCCCGGAAGCCTCACCGCTGCGGGGAGTACGCATGATCGAACTGAACACATAAAGTGGGAGCTTCGGGAACTCTTTACGAAAAGTCTGGAACTTCTCCGCCCGACTTAAGATTTCTTCCTTACTGTATTCATGCTTACGCGATCCAACCAGGCTGCCATAAAGCATCGAATCAGACGAGATCACCGCAGCATCAGCCCCGGGGGCATTTTGCTCCACCCAGGTCCACAATGCATCTGGATTGCCCAGGTTCTGACGATCCCCCAGCATCTCTTCCGGTGGTACCACAACCTGATAACCCAGTTTCTGGATGACTTCCGCCGTTTGTTTATCAGATATCGGCCGATTGTCATGCGGTATGTATAAAATCTTATCTACCTTCGGTTCTGCTTTATGGCGTGCAAACGCCAGTGGCATCATCGTAAACATTACGCAAAAAACTGCCAGCAGAGCCAGTATAGGTCTTTTCAAAAAAGTCGCTCCCTTCATCATCACGGTATCATTGGGTCCTGCCTGCCAGGCAGGACTGGTGGCTATGGCCGCAGCTTACTCTGCAACTTTCTCCGCTACCAGTTGTTTCAATGCATCTTTCACATCATCCGGAATATTGAGCTTCGTCTCAAACTCAACACCGCCATCTTTTGGTGTTGCCTTATCGATTTCAATCATATCAAGCATACGATGCCCCTGAAACTCAGTCTTGCCAAAATCAGATTCAGCCAATACTTTGCTGTAATCAATACGAACCTTATTATGCTGAATCTGCATGGGCAAATCATCGGACAACTCGATGTGACCAACCAAACGCTCTGCCATGGACAAGGAAATGCGGGAAAACACCCAACTCATAAGTCCGTGATCCGGAAGATTACGCTCCCGAACCCTGTAGACCATATAGGACTGATCTCCATTATGGACGAATTCCTGGATCTCGCCAGATAATTCTACCGGACCAACCTTCTCCGTTTCAGCCCGGACATCCATGCGGCCATTCGCATGTGAGGCAATCGTCACGGATTTCACTGTGCTGTCAGCCGGAATGCGCTTCGCAATAGCCTTATTCATCACATCATCAGGAACAAACAGTTTGCCCTGACTGATCTCCAATAACGATTCTTTGTCCCAGGTATTCTGAATGACCTGAATAACCGGGCCATAGTCCTGAACAGCTTCCTGGACCTTGGACCAATCCACTTGTGCCGCTTTTTCCTGCCAACCTGCTGGCAAATCAATCATTTCGTGTTTTCCTCCGGATTCGTTTCTTTCTTGTCCTCGCGGATTGTCTGCCAAAGATCGCGGGCACGTTTATACAACTTGATATCCTCATCACGGACCCGCTGATCGCCAATAATCCGTGAAATATACTGGGTAGACTTCTCATAATCCTGCATACGGAAATAGAGTGCCCCGATCAGATAAACTACGGTATTATCGGATAGCCCATTGATTGGATACCGTTCCGTCATCAGGGATTTGTCATACAGTTCAGCCGCACGTTGCAGCATTTCCGTCTCCTTGTCCTGCTCTCCTGCGTCACGATAGACCCAGCCCAGTTCCAGATACAGACCAGCCCGCTTGGCCAGTGACTGATCCGTCATCTCCGCATAGAAAATCGCCAATTTAAACGAAGCAACCGCATCAGGAATGCCCCTCTCCTCCACGAACTTCATGCCGAGTTTACGTGGTTCCAGGAACTCCTGGATCTTCTTCTTGTGAAGTGCCGGCATTGTTCCCAGAAACGTCTTCTCATCAGCCGCAAAGCCGCAGTGCTCACAAAACCATATCTTATAGAAGTACGGATTGAAATCCTTATAATGCACACAAAAATCTTCATCCGTTTTCTCTACAAACAACTTGGATTTTGTCTTGACGATCCTCGTTGACTTGCCACAAATCGGGCAGGTCTTCTCAACCGTAAAGGTAAATTCCCCCATGATTTTCCTCCTGTCTATATCCCTTACTATTCTCTTCTTTTATAATTAGACAATAACTATAGAATACCACATTATCGGTGAAATTAACATGAAGAATTGCTAAAATAACCCTCTGCAGACCATTCCACAGAGGGTTATTTCCTGTTTTAACCAGGTATAGCATAAGCTAACACCGTTCAACGTTCATATTTTCTGCACAGCTCCCGAAGCTCCTGCGGATCAACCTCTAATGTATATTCCGGCTTCAGGCACCACTTCCAGTTCAGACCAACCGTCCCCGGCATATTCATCCGGCTACGATCATCCAGCCCCAGCAGATCCTGCATCGGTATCATAGCCAGCCTTGCATCCGAAGCATAGGCAAACGTAATCAATGACTTTGCCACTTCTTTGGGCCGGTCTTTACGGACATGCAGCAGACCAGCTACAGCCGCCCGCGTTGGATCATCGGTATCCTGCTGATACCAGCCTACCGTCGTATTATTATCATGCGTTCCTGTATAGACGATGCTGTTCTCAGGCGCCACAAATCCCAGACGCCCCTGCTCATTAAAGTGCAGCATGAAATGCAACACCTTCATGCCAGGGAATCCACATGCATCACGCAAAGCTTCCACTTCATCCGTAATGATTCCAAGATCTTCGGCTACGATTGGCAAATGCCCCAGTTCCCGCTGAATCTCATCAAAGAACGCTTTGCCCGGACCTTTCACCCAGCGGCCGTTAATTGCGGTTTTCGCTTTGCCATCCACTTCCCAAAAGGATTCAAATCCACGGAAATGATCGATCCGGACAATATCTACCAGTTCGTACAACTTATGGAACCGCTGCTTCCACCAGGAATAGTTCTCGGTTTTCATTGCTTTCCAGTCATACTGAGGGTTCCCCCATAGCTGACCGGTAGCGCTGAAATAATCTGGCGGCACACCCGCTATGGTATGCGCCGTCCCATTAGGATTCAGATCAAAGAGCTGCTGATGCGCCCATACATCGGCACTATCCTGTGCCAGGAAAATCGGCATATCGCCCATAATCTTAATGTCACGAGCAGCCGCATATTCGTGCAGTTTCTTCCATTGAATGGCAAACAGATATTGTGCAAACTTCACAAGCCCGATTGATTCATCCAGGCGGCTTCTCAAAGCCTTCAATGACTTGGCATCTCTATACTTAACCGAATCCGGCCAATTGATCCACTCTGCGCCCTTATACTCGCGCTTAGCTGCCTCAAATAAGGCATAATCATCCAGCCAGTAGGCTTCTTGCTGACAGAATGCCTGATACTCTTTATCCTTATCCGCCGTCAGCCGGAATTTACTCCAGGCCTTCTTCAGGCATTTCCGCTTGAAGGTCTGCACCCGTTCAAAATCAACGAATGAGGAAGATTTACTGGCATAAGCCACCCGGGCCTCAGAAGCCGGCAGCCATTTCTGCTCAATCAGCATATCCATGTCGATGAGCAGGGGATTGCCAGCAAAGGCTGATGGCGACTGATATGGCGAATAACCAAAACCAACCGGTCCCAATGGCAGGATCTGCCAGACATGCTGCCCGGCTGCCTGCAGGAAATCAATGAAACGATAGGCTTCACTCCCCAAATCCCCGATGCCATATTTCGATGGCAATGAGGTTGGATGCAGCAGGACACCTGCCAGACGGGCATGTTTCCGTGGTTCATGTTCATGTTCCAGAACAAGCCCCTTCAGCGGCTGTATCTTCAGCGATATCCTGCCACGAGCCACTGGTACTTCCTGTGGTTCCGTTGATGACAGCGTATCCATGAAACATCCACCAGCGAAATCACCAACATCCAGCAAAACCGTACGCGACTCGCTGCGATTCCGATTAAACGCCACGACAAAGGCTTCGTCCTGGGCCTCACTGCCGAACAGATCATGTCCACCACGAATAACCCGGGCATAGGCCAATACGTCTCCGTCACCGTAAAGCGGCAGAATCTCGCCGGTCTGCAAAGCCGGATGCTCATTCCTGAGCCGGATGATCTTCCGATACCATTCCTGCAGATAGGTATCGCCACCTTCCCATTGATAAGGCCGGCGATTATAGGGATCCTTGAATCCCTGCATACCAATCTCGTCTCCATAATAAACACAAGGGACACCAGGATATGTCATCTGCCAAAGTGCAGCCATCATAAGCCGTGCCACGCCCAGATTATACTGCGTTTTATTCAGGCGGGAACGAGACTGCTGCACAGCCGGCATCCCATCAAAATAAGCGGCCTCTCCCAACAGAGTAATCGCCCGCTGGACATCATGGCTGCCAATCAGATTCATCATGGCATAGAAATTTTCCTGAGGATAGTTTTCCCGCAGACTTTCAAACCGGCGAAGACAGCTGCGCCCATCGGCATGCCCTAACAAATAGTCAAGGAGTACTTTACGAAACGGATAATTCATTGCTGAATCCATCTCCTGCCCGCAAAGATATTCACGTGACATCCCATAGGCAATCTTATGCGACGCATCTTCCCAGACCTCGCCAATCATGACCGCCTCTGAATCCGTCTTTTTTAGTTCCGCATAGAAGCTCTGTGAGAACGGCTCCGGCAGTTCGTCGATGACATCCAGACGCCAGCCGGCGATTCCCTTTCCGAGCCAGTGATGCAGCACACTATCCTTATCATTGATGATAAAGTCCATATAAGAAGGTGTCGTCTCCGTCACGTTCGGCAACGTATTGAAATTCCACCAACTTTCATACTCATAGGGGAAATTCCGGAAATTATACCACTCAAAGTATGGCGATTCAGGCGACTGAAACGCACCGACACTATCATACTGCCCCTGCCGGTTAAAATAGCGGCTGTTGCTTCCCGTGTGACTGAATACGCCGTCCAGAATGATACGGATCCCCTTCTCTTTGGCTTTCTCCACAAGCTCACTGAAATCAGCATCCGTTCCTAAAATCGGGTCAATCTTCAGATAATCACCCGTATCATAGTGATGATTGCTTTCCGATTCAAAGACCGGATTCAGGTAAATAACCGAAATACCAAGATTCTTCAGGTAGTCCAGTTTTTCCAGTATGCCCTGCAAATTCCCTCCAAAGAAATCATAAGCCACGATCTCTTTGGTATCAGGATCCTTGTAATAGCATGGATCGTCATTCCAATCCGCATGGAAAACAGCACCATGTTTCTTAATGATCTTGTCCCCTTTCCGATAGAACCGGTCAGGGAAAATCTGATACATCACAGCATGCTTGAACCAATCCGGTGTTTTTGCCCCGGCATTATAAACCGTGATCTGGAAGGATGGCGGTACATGATCATACAGGTCCCCCAAACCGCCTAACTGCTCTTCATTGTTTCCATAATAGCAGGTACCATCGCTGGCGGCTATTATGAAATAATACCATAGCAGACAGCCCTTCCCCGGCAGTTCCAGATTCGTGGAAAAGAACTGATCGTCTTCCTCTGACGATGCACTGGCCGTTAGCGGAAGCAATTCCTCACCGGTCTTATTGTGCCAGATACGAAGTAATACCTGATTGATCTGCTGCTTTGTCCTCAGCCGGATGCCCAGCCTTATCTCTGTACCTGCTTCAGCTGCACCAACTGGTGCGCGATAGTAGATATTTTGAGAATCATGCTCGACCTCATTCTTATCCAGCATAGAAATCTCTCCTCTTCTTGCACTTAAGGGCGGCAAATTATTGCCGCCCCTTTTCAGTTCGTGTTATATTATTCAGCGATGAGCTGCGTATAGAGCTGTTTATACTCATTGGCCGAATTTCTCCAGCTGAAATCTGTCTTCATGGCATTCTCCACGATATGCTGCCATTCGGCATAATTCTCATAGGCACTCAAAGCCCGTTTCAGCGCATACATCATCTCATGAGCATTGTAATTGCTGAATACGAAACCATTACCCGTATTCGTGTATTTATCATATTGCTGAACCGTATCCTTCAGGCCACCGGTCTCACGGACCAGCGGTACTGCTCCATAGCGCATCGCAATGAGCTGACCAATGCCGCAAGGCTCATAATTCGATGGCATCAGGAAGATATCAGCTGCCGCATACATACGCTGTGCCAGCTGATTGGAGAACTTGATATTTGCCGACACTTTCGTCGGGAAACGCCAGGCCAGTCCCTTGAACCATTCCTCATAGATCTTATCACCAGTGCCCAGCACCACAAACTGGATATCCTCGTGCTGCAGTACCTCATCCATCATGCGCACAATAAGGTCCAGTCCCTTTGGCGGAACCAGCCTGGATACCAGCGTAATCATCGGCGTACGACGATTGGCCGGCAGGCCGAGAAAATTCTGCAGTTCTGTCTTGTTATCGGCCTTTCGGTCCTGACTGGACACATCATAGGTCTCAAAAATATTCGGATCCGTCATCGGATTATAGACATTATAGTCAATGCCATTCACGATACCGAACAGGCGGTCATTGCGGCTGCGAAGCAGTCCGTCCAGATGCTCACCAAAGTATTCATACTGGATCTCTTTGGCATACGTCTTGCTGACAGTCGAGATATAATCCGCATAGATCAGCCCGCCCTTCATGAAGTTTACCGCATCGTAAAATTCCAGATCTCCATTGCGGAAATACTTCCAGTCCAGGCCAAGGACATCCTCTATTACTTCTTTCGGGAACACACCCTGATACTTCAGATTATGGATCGTGTACAAGGTTTTAATGGACTGGTAACGCGCATCGGCCATATAATCCAATTTCAGGAATACATTGATCAGACCGGCATGCCAATCATTCGTATGAATCACATCCGGCCAGAAGTCGATAACCGGCAGCAATTCCAATACTGCCCGGCAGAAGAACGTAAAACGCTCGGCATCATCATCATAACCATACAGACCTTCGCGGTCAAAGTATTCCATATTATCCACGAAGTAATAGGTAACACCATCTTTCTCATAGGCATCAAGACCAACATACTTCTTACGCCAGGCAACCTGAACCTCTCCATCATAGAGATGCTCCATCTCATCCACATACTTCTTATCAATCATACCAAACTTCGGCATGATTACCCTTACATCCACATCGTCCTCATTAAGCGCCTGCGGCAGGGAACCAGCTACGTCAGCCAGCCCGCCCGTCTTGGCAAATGGTACTGCTTCAGATGCTACGTAAAGAACCTTCATTCCATTATCCTCCTCACAATCCACATGCTCTTGATTGTTATCATTCGTTCAGCGACAGGATCTTACTGCCCTCAGGCATTCGCCGCATCTTTCTTCTCTTCACTCTTGACCGTGGCAGTCGTCTTTTTAGTCGTCTTTTTAGTCGTCGTCCTGGTCGTTGTCTTTCTCTTAGCCGGTGCCTTTTCCGTTGTTTCCGCTTTCGTCGTGCGCTTTCTTACCGTCCGTTTCGGTTTAGCCTCAACATCAGCGTCAGCTTTCTTCACCGTCTTCTTCGCTGCCGTTTTCTTAGCCGCACTCTTCGTCGCCGTAGTCTTGCTGGCAGTCGTTTTGCTGGCAGCAGTTTTCTTCGCCGGCGCTTTCCTGGTGGTCTTCCCGGCAACAGTCTTCTCTGCCGCCTCAGCCTCATCAGTGGCAGCTTTCTTCACTGCAGTTTTCCGGGTAGCAGTCTTCCCGGTCGTTGTTTTCTTCGCAGCAGTCTTTTTCGCTGCCGTCTTTTTAGCCGTAGTTTTCCGGGCTGTAGTCTTCTTCACCGTCTTTCCAGCTCCGGCTGCTTCTGCGGATTCTTTATTCTCCGTAACGTCTTCGTGGCCTTTAGCCTCTACAACCGTTGCAGCCTTAGGAAAAGACACCTGACTACCTGATTGTTCCGTCAAACGCAGATAAACAGTTGCCAACGGTGGAACCGTCAAAGTAATCGACTGGGCGCGATTATGCCACGGCACATCCTGACTGGCAATCTCACCGGCATTCTTTACGCCGCTGCCGCCAAACGCCTCATCATCCGAGTTGAACACTTCCACATAGTTCCCCTTGGATGGCACACCAATCCGATAATCATGATGAACCTCCGGCGTAAAGTTGCAAAGTGCAATAATAAAGTCATTGCTGTCTTCTGCCTTGCGGATAAACGACACAATGCTATTGTTGCTGTCATTCGGATCGATCCACTGGAAACCATCCCAATCGAAATCCACCTGCCAGAACGATTTATGCTCCAGATAGAACTGGTTGAGCGCTTTGGAATAAGCCAGCATCTTCGCATGCATATCATACTGCTGCACCAGATGCCAATCCAGACTATCCTCATAATTCCACTCAATAAACTGACCAAACTCACCGCCCATAAAGAGCAATTTCTTGCCTGGATGAGCCATCCAGTAACCAAAGAAGTTTCTGAGCCCAGCAAACTTCTGCCAGTAATCGCCCGGCATCTTGCTGATCAGCGAGCACTTGCCATGGACTACTTCGTCATGCGACAACGGCAGGACAAAATTCTCGGAAAAAGCATACATGAATGAGAATGTCACCTTATCGTGATTCCATTTACGATAAACCGGATCAAGGCTCACGTATTTGAGCATATCATTCATCCAGCCCATGTTCCACTTGTAGTTAAAGCCCATACCGCCCATATAGACCGGCTTGGATATCAACGGCCATGACGTGGACTCCTCAGCAATCATCAATGCCTGCGGATGGAATTTAAAAATTGCCTCATTCAATTTCTTCAGGAAATCCATGGCCTCCAGATTGCCGGTATCCCCATATTTATTTGGTGCCCAATCACCGTCTTTACGGCCATAATTGAGATACAACATATTGGCTACTGCATCAATGCGCAATCCGTCGATATGAAATTCCTCGAACCAGAACATCGCATTGGAAATCAGGAAACTCTGAACCTCGGTACGTCCGTAATCGAAATTCGTTGTTCCCCATTCCCAGTTTTCAGCCCGCTGCTCGTTATCCGACTCATAAAGCGTCTCACCATCGAAATGGCGCAGTCCCTGTTCATCCTTGCAAAAATGCCCCGGTACCCAGTCCATGATGATGCCGATGCCTTCCTGATGTGCACGATCCACCAGATAGCGGAACTCATCAGGTGTACCATAACGGCTGGTCACCGCATAGTAACCTGTAGCCTGATACCCCCAGGAACCATCAAAAGGATGCTCGCATAATGGCATGAACTCAATATGCGTATAATTCATGTCTTTGACATAGTCGATCAGTTGATCCGCTAATTCCCGGTAGGAAAGATACTCGCCTTCCTCATTGCGGCGCCAGGAGCCGGCATGAACCTCATACGTCAGCATCGGGCGTTCGTATGAAGACTCCTTGCTCTTCTTCTCGCTCCAGGCACTATCCTTCCACTCATAATGATTCAGATCATAAAAGCAGGAAGCCGTATTCGGCTTTTTCTCGGCAAAGAAACCATATGGATCCGCCTTCATGATATGCGGGCCGCCCCATTGCGGTTCAATCGCATACTTGTAGATGTCGCCTTCCTTGATTCCCTCAATAAAGACCTGCCAGATTTCACCATCGCCAGTTTTCGTCATAACGGCCCTACGGGTATCCCATTCATTAAAGTCGCCTACTACGCTGACCGACTTCGCATGCGGTGCCCATACAGCAAACCGGACGCCTTTTTTTCCATTCTCTTCAATTATATGTGCACCAAGCATCTCATAGGCATGATAATTGGTACCCTGATGAAATAAATATCGATCAAATTCACTTAAATCTGAAGTTTTCAAGATAATCCCCCTTTTATTACATGTGTGCATGCAGCAGGCCCCCCGCCTGCTATACGCTCACAGATGCTTCTTTCACCATAATACAAAACGAATCATGGAATCATGACTGGTTTGACCTGCCAGATCTCTTTCGCATACTCATCGATCGTACGATCCGAGGAGAAGCGACCAGAATTCGCAATGTTCATAGCGGAAGATTTCAGCCAACCGAACCGGGTCTGATAGCGGTTCATGATTTCTTTATGTGCATCGGCATAAGCATTGAAATCCTTCAAGATGAAGAATTCATCATTCGCATGAACTTCATAATCATACAAGGACCGGAAATCACCATATGTGCCATCAATCAGTTGTGTAACCACTGTACGTACCTGTTGATTTGTATTGTATTCATCCCAGGCGGAATAGCTGCCGTTCGCATAGAAGTTCAGCACTTCTTCTGCTGTCAGTCCAAAAATCACGCAGTTCTCGTCACCGACCGCCTCGCGGATCTCAACATTCGCACCATCGAGCGTCCCCAACGTGATGGCACCATTCATCATGAACTTCATATTGCCTGTCCCCGAAGCTTCCTTCGAAGCCGTCGAAATCTGCTCGCTGACATCAGCTGCCGGATAAACGATCTCACCAATCGATACCCCAAAGTTCTCGATGAATACGATCTTGATCTTTCCCTTGATCGACTTGTCATTGTTGACCCTGGCCGCAACCGTATTGATCAAACGGATTGTTTCTTTGGCAATATAATAACCCGGTGCAGCCTTACCACCAAATACATAGGTAGTTGGCAGCATATCAAAGCTTTTATCCGTCTTAAGCTGGTGGTACTGGTACATGATGTGCAGAATATTCATCAGCTGACGCTTATAGGAATGGATTCGTTTGACCTGGATGTCGAAAATCGAATCCGGATCCACCTGCAAACCGTTATGCGCCTTAATATATTGAGCCAGACTATCCTTGCGGATACGCTTGATCTTACCCAGTTCCGACAGGAATGGCTTATCCTCTACATAATCATTAAGCAGATCGAGCTGCTCCGGATGACGATGCCACCGGCGGCTGCCAATCGTAGTATCGATGAGATCTGCCAGCTCCGGATTGGCCCCCATAAGCCAGCGGCGATGTGTAATGCCATTGGTCTTATTGTTGAACATCTTCGGGCTGTACTCGTAGAAATCATGCAGTGTTGTCGATTTAAGGATCTCGCTATGAATCCTGGCGACACCATTCACACTATGCCCACCGACGATAGCCAGTTTGGCCATATGGACCATATCATCCTGAATGATCGACAGTGCCCGTACTTTACCATCATTATGTGGATAGCGGGCCCGCACTTCTTCCAGATGGCGACGGTTGATCTCTTCAATGATCATATAGACGCGCGGCAGCAGGGAACGGAACATATCCACCGGCCATTTCTCCAGTGCTTCCGGCATGATCGTATGGTTGGTATAGGCAACCGTATTCTTCGTGATGGACCAGGCCTCATTCCACTCCAGACCTTCATCATCGACCAGTATCCGCATCAATTCTGCTACAGCTACAGCCGGATGCGTATCATTGATGTGGATTGCGATCTTCTGTGCGAAGTCACGGATATCCATACCAGTCTTCTTATAATGACGGACGATACTCTGAACACCCGCAGACGTCATGAAGTATTCCTGGATCAAACGCATCCGACGGCCATCATAGGTACTGTCATCCGGATACAGATAACGCGTGATACTTTCGACAAACAGACGATACTCATTCTTCTGCCGCATCTGCTCCTGCGTCAACAGACCATAATCCGAAAAATCGCGATTAACCTCTGCATTCCAAAGACGCAGCGTGTTGACTGTCTTGTTATGATAACCAACAATCGGCACATCATAAGGAACAGCCATGACTGTCATCGGATTCTCATAGACGAGTTTCAGGCTGCCGTCATCCATCTTCTTCATATAGGCATTGCCGTTGAACTTAACGTCGATGGCCTTATCCGGTTTGCGGTATTCCCAGGCAAAACCATTCTTCAGCCAGTTATCCGGAATCTCGACCTGATTGCCATCGATAATCTTCTGCTCAAACAATCCGTACTGATAACGGATGCTGCAGCCGTGTCCCGGCAAATTGTGTGCCGCCATCGAATCGATGAAGCAGGCTGCCAGGCGTCCCAGGCCGCCATTGCCCAGACCGGCATCCGGCTCCTCTTCGATCGTCTTGCTCAGATCCAGCTTGAAATCAGCCAGTACTTCCTTCACGGCTTCTTCCAGCCCCAGATTGATCAGATTGGACTTCAACAGACGTCCCATGAGGAACTCGATGGAGAAATAATAGATCTGTTTCTCCTGACGTTCCGAATAGGTCTTGTTTGTCCGGATCCAATTCTCTGAGATATACTGTTTTGCAGTAGCCGCCACCGTCTGATAAATCTCATTCGACGTAAGCTCATTCAGTTCCCGGCCCCACATAATATGAGCCGTATTCACAAAGCGGACCTTCAACATGTCCTTTACTTTATCGAATTCTCTGTCTCTCTGCTTTTTTTCTTTTTTCTCCCGTGCCAAATAAAACACTCCCTTGGCTTCTTTAATTGTACTTGAATTATAAAAGCCGCCGTAAATCAGCATCTGCCCGTTATAAGCAGCCCAACCTATCTACAACGGCTAACCTAACATCAAATCACAACATTTTTCGTGACGATCAACGGGTAGCTTGGAGCTCCCTTGAGCCACTTCTCCTTCGTGATCACTACATTCTTATCACAGATCACATTCTCAACCAGTGCCCCATCCTGGATGTCACATTTCTGCATGATAATCGAATTTTTGATCTTTACGCCTTTGCCAACATTCACGCCACGGAACAAGATGCTGTTCTCGACCTCACCGCGAATGATGCTGCCATTGGCAATCAGGGAATTCCTGACATCAGCAGTTGCTTTGTACTGGACCGGCACTTCATCCTTAGCCTTCGTATAGATGGAATTCTCCCCCATAAAGAGTTCCTCCCACACATCCGGCTGCAGGACATCCATATTCGACTTATAATATGCTGCCGTAGAATCCACATGGGCAACATAACCATCATGCTCAGTCGCATAGATATTATAGTCACTGGCCCGACGGATGATTCCATCCATCAGGAGATCCTGCCCACCATGCTCATAGGCAAAGCGAACCATGTCCACGAATATTCGCTTTTCCATGAGATAGACACCCATAGCGACCTTTGAGCCATCATAGACGGCCGGCTTCTCAGCAATATCCGTCACCAGCCCGTTCTCAGCTGTTTCCAGTACGACATTGCGCCCCATGTTCTCTTCTGCTGCGGTATAATAAACCATCGTGATATCCGCTTCCGTATTCTGATGGAAGCGGAACAACTCACGAAAATCAACATTATAGACAAAACTGCCACCAGCCAGCAGAACATATTTCTGGACACTGTGCTCAAAATAATCCAGATCATGATAGAAATTCTTCAGATCTCCCTTGCGGGATACATCAGTCTCAACTGCAGCCGGCAGGTAAAACAATCCCTCATGCCGACGCGCCAAATCCCAGTCCTTACCAGATCGAAGGTGATCCAGCACCGACCGCGGGCTGTCCGGCAGCATGACCCCGACATTCTGAATGCCAGAATTCACCATACTTGACAAAGCAAAATCAATCAGGCGGTACCGGCCAGCAAATGGAATTGACTCCACCGCGCGGCGATCCGTCAGCTCACGGATCAAACCATTATCTTCCTGAAGATTGATAATCCCCATTACCGTTTTCAATTTCAATCTACTCCTTGCTGTATCTTTGACTGAACAAATAATCAGCCTGCCTGCTTGCTGCCAGTCTCTACCAGCACCGACTCACCTTCTGCTACCACTGTAATGGCGCCCTTTTCACCAGCGACCTTCGCGCCCTCTGCAATCTCACAGTTCTGCGCCACAATAGCATAGTCAACAACCGCATTATCACGAATCACCGTGGAAGGCATGATAACCGAATTCATGATCTTCGCACCCTTGCCAATCCGGACGCCTGGGAAGATCACAGAATTCTCCACCTCGCCCAAAACCATCGAGCCCTCGCTGACCATCGAATTACGGACTCTGGCCTGCGGGCCTACATAATGCGGCGGCATGGACTCATTCGAGGAATAGATTTTCCAATCACCGTTAAGGTCGAATGGCGGCTCATCCTGCAGCAGATCCATATTGGCCTGCCAAAGGCTCTCAATCGTCCCGACGTCTTTCCAATAACCATCAAATGCGTAAGAGTAAAGACGTGCTTTATCAGCCAGCATCTTCGGAATGATATTCTTACCGAAATCATGGCTGCTCGTCTCATCCTTTGCGTCTTCTTCCAGATATTTTTTCAGGAAATTCTTATTGAAGATATAAATTCCCATCGAAGCCAGATTGCTTTTCGGCTTGGCTGGTTTCTCCTCAAACTCCGAAATACGGCCTGTCTTATCCGTATTCATGATACCGAAACGTGGTGCCTCGTCCCATGGTACTTCGATGACTCCGATCGTAGCTTCCGCCTTGCTCATCTTATGTGCCTTGAGCATCCACGAATAATCCATAGTGTAAATATGATCTCCAGACAGAATCAGTACATACTCCGGGTCCGCCGAATCAATGAAATTCAAATTCTGATAGATGGCATCGGCTGTACCACAATACCAGTCTGCTCCCTTTTCACGGGCATACGGCGGCAGGATAAATACCCCGCCCTGCTTTTTATCCAGATCCCAGGCACTACCGGAAGCCAGATAATTATGCAGTTCCAGTGGACGATACTGTGTCAGAACACCAACCTTGTCAATGCCTGAATTCGCACAGTTACTGAGTGGAAAATCGATAATACGATATTTCCCTCCGAATGGCACCGCTGGCTTTGCAATCTTTTTCGTCAGCGCCCCCAAACGGCTGCCCTGGCCCCCAGCCAGAATCATCGCTAAGCATTCTGTCTTTCTCATAAAAAATCCCCCTTGGATATTGTGACAAGACCGATCACCCCTTATTTGACCGATCTTTGCCTTGGATATAACAACAACAGGTGCTACCCCGTCATCACACACGAGCTGATCAATCCATTCAATTCATCATACTTCCTGTTCTAAATTGTTTTTTATTTTGAATTAATTTTGTTCAATTAATTCAAAATATTTTAGCTAAACCAATACATCCAATTCCTATGATTCTATAATATAGTTAATTCGATAAAGTTTACGCTATTCCTTCTTACAATTATAAAAAAAACGGGTCAATGCAAAATGTTGTGGGATGCCCTGACGTAGTAAATTTCTAGTTGCAAAAAGAGAATTCCTTTTTATCATAAGAAATAGGCAACATCCATGATAAGAAAGGAACTCTCTCGCCATGAATTATACTGCATCCCACGCATATGAGCAACTTGAATTTGATTTCTCTGCACCGTCCTACCTCTTAATCCCTTCTGCCCTCCCTGGATTCCACAATACAGATACCAAGCGCTACAACAGCATTAGCGGTGCTATCATCTATCTCATGAGAGGGAGCCAGGACATTCTTCCAGAGGACGCTGTCTGCGCCTCATGCGGCGCTGCCATGCATGTGCACAGCAACAGGGAGATCGTCCTTTCCCATCTTCGGTTCGGCAAGGCACTGACGCAAATCTCTGTTACGAGGAAACGTTTCTTTTGCCCATCCTGCGGAGCATCTCATATGCAGCACATCCCTTATTGCTCAGATCATCACCGCATCACGAAAGAGCTGGAGGCTTACGTCTGTGACCTGCTTGCCCTCGGCACATATACCAACAAGCAAGTGGCCGAGCTTTGTGGTCTGCACCAGCATACAGTAAAGGCAATCGACAAACGCAGGCTGGAATCCCTCTACGTCAAAGACGGAAAGCTCGTGAAGCCAAAGCATTACGCCCGCTTCCTTGGGATAGATGAGTTCAAGTTGCATGACGGACATCAATATGCGACCCATATCATAGATATGGCAACCGGACATGTTCTCTGGATTGCACAAGGGAAAAAGAAGAAGGTCGTTTACGACTTCATCGAGCATGTCGGTATGGATTGGATGCGCCATGTTGATGCCGTCGCGCTGGACATGAACTCGGATTTTGAAGAGGCGTTCCTGGAAAAGTGCCCGCACATCCGTCCTGTCTTCGACTATTTCCATCTTGTGAAGAACTTCAATGACAAGGTGGTCAGCGAAGTTCGCAAGGATGAGATCAAACGACTCATGGAAGAGGGAAAGGAAGAGGAGGCACGGATGCTCAAGAGAAGCCGCTACATCCTTACGGCCAACCGCGAAACGCTGGCGAGAAAGGACGCTGAGTCCGCAGCAGGGAAGGTGTTGCGCAAGGAGAGCAGGTTGTTTGCTACGCCGGAAAAGAGACGAACAGGACGGTATCTATCCCGGTACGAGGAACTCATCGCGAAGAATCGTCTGTTCCTGACGGCGGATCTTGTAAAAGAGGCGCTGCGCGAAGCATATACATGCAGGAATGAGTCAGACATGATTGCATGCCTCAACACTGTCCTTGATTTGTGTAGCGAGACGAAGAACAGGAGGTTCCTATGGTTTTATCGGTTGATACAGACACATTTCGATGGGATTGTCGCCCATGGGAAGTTCCACATTGCGAACGGCAGAATGGAGGGGTTGAACCAGAAGATAAAAACCATGCGCCGCCACGCCTATGGCATTGCGGATGATGAATATCTGTTCCTGAAAATCATGGATTTAAGCCGTGCGTCGTATGTGCGGAATCCAAAATCCCACAACATTTTGCATTGAGCCAAAAAAACAAAAATTTAACGATATTTTCTCATTCTAAAAAGAAAAAGGTGCATATAATGCTGATTTTCATAAAAAAAAAACGTTTCTTTAAGAATTCTTCTTAAAGAAACGTCCAAACCAACGTAGCAATAAACATAGCCAGGCTGAATCCCAGCAAACCGTTGCTAAGCGAGCGGCCAGCCGGTCCCATGACATGCATGACTGCGGGGCGGAGCTCAAAGAGCAGAAAGGCAATACAGACAAATTGCAGTGGATGATCTTCATTGATCCACTCATAAATCAGTATGACCAGCGCAATCGCAATCGCCAGCAGCTCGCCCCGACGATACAGTACCGATTTATGATGAAGCGCCTCATCATACTCAGCCCGACTCACCGGCATACCGAACTCATCTTTCTCCCTCGTCTCATCCGCAAACCAACGGTAACGCATCATCCATCACTCCGCTTCCATCTTCAGAACCGTGCTTTGGTCTGATCTACCAGCTGTGTCAGCTTGTAATACAGATTATCTCCTGGGCAGTCGGTGCTGTTATACTCACGATGTCCTTTTATCGTCTGACGGCTCGGTGTTAGTCTATAGTAACGGCAAAGTGCCGCGAGCAATGCCGCAGCAGAACTCATCTGCGCCGGCATCGGCTCATGATTCATGAACTCGCCCACGATGTTGACCCCAATCGTATGCCAGTTATTCTGATAGCAATGGGCCCCCAGCATATCCATCGGACGTCCACGCTCAATCGTGCCATCCTTGCGGATGAGGAAATGATAACCAATCCCTGCCCAGCCATTGTTCTTATGCCACTGATGCACTTCTTCCGCTGATACATCACGATCCGTATTGCCGATATGATGAATGACAATCGCATCCGTCGTCCGACGGTTCTCCAATGAGGTGAAACTTAAATTGGTCTCACGAATCGGCACTCCCAGTAGTGGATCGGTTGAAACACCCTGTCCACCAGTATTCCAGGCTGCCTCAGCTGCCTTCTGCCTCAGCAGACCAGGTGCCAGCGCCAGACCAGTCCCCATCCATATCATATTTTTCAAAAATTGTCTTCGGTTCATGATAACCATCCTAATCTTTCAACAAACGTTCTATATTATACCGTTTTTTTCTGAAAAAAGATAGTAAAAGACCTGCAGAAAAGCTCCCGGCTCTCGCCCGAATACGGGATCAATATGTTGCATCCATCCTATTTTTCTTTGTTTTCCTTTTTTCTTATTGCTTTACCGAAAAAACAACCTTATAATAAAAGTATATTGAATGAATTCATGGAAACTTATAATAGAATCAAGGGGGAATCAACATGTTGGGTTTGGAACGCCGACAGAAAATCATGGAACTGCTTCGCCGGGACAATAAAGTCTATGTATCCGAGCTGGCCAAGCTGTTCAAGGTCACCGAAGAAACCATCCGCCGGGATCTCGAAAAACTCGAAGGTCAGGATCTCCTTCGTCGCAGCTACGGCGGTGCCATCATTTCCGAGAGCACCAGCGAAGATCTGCCATTCACCAAACGCAGCAGCCTGAACAATGAAAGCAAGCAGGCAATAGCCAGCAAAGCTTACGATCTCATCCACGATGGTGATACCGTCATGGTAGACTCCAGCACCACCGGCCAGATGCTGCTGCAGCAGCTCAAGGGGCGCAAGCGCATCACCGTCATCACCAATTCCATCCGCCTCATGAACGATTTCATGAACAGCAGCTTCACCATGATTTGTACCGGTGGAACACTGCGAACAAATTCCTGTGCACTGACCGGCGCGTTGGCTTGCGAGAGCCTCCGGAACTACTATGTAGATTTCGCACTGATCAGCTGCAAAGGACTGGATACGCAAAAAGGCATCATGGAATCCAATGACAGCGAAAGCGAGATCAAGCAGCTCATGATGAAGCAGGCACGCCGCACCATACTGCTTGCCGATCATTCGAAGTTTGACAAGACCGCTTTCGTCCACTGCAGTGGCTTTGACCAGATTGCCTATATCGTCACAGATGTCCCGCCTTCGATCGAATGGCAGAAATTCCTGTCCGAAAACCAGGTCAAATTGATTGACTGAGCAACAAAATAATACAAAGATAGCTGCCGCACGCAAAGCACACTCAACTGAGAATGCCGCGTGCGGCAGCTATTTATTATAAGGAATTCCAGCCGCTCAATGTTTGACCTTGCAGAAAGAGGACAGGTCTTCCTGTGAGATTGGCCGGCTGTACAGATACCCCTGGAACGCATCACAGCCAAGCGACTGCAGCTTATCCCGCTGCGGAATATTATCCACATATTCCGCAATGACCTTGAGTTTCATCGTACGACTAAGCAAAATAAGCGAGGCAATGATCTTCTGATTGTTCCCATCCTGCAGCACATTGCGCGTAATCGAACCATCCAGTTTGATGATATCGAAAAGATTGGTCTTAAGATAGGCAAGTGACGTGTGCCCCATGCCAAAGTCATCGATAAGCAGATGATGGCCGGCCGACTTGATGCGCTTCAATTTTTCCAGCGCATCCGTTGTCGTATCGATGGCATCCTGTTCCGTGATCTCGATCCAGAGCTTTGCCGGATCGATGGCAGATGCTTTTACAGCCTCCGCCAGGAGATCTTCCAACGCATCATACTTCAAGGAATCGCCTGTGATATTCACCGATATCTTAAACGGATCCGACAGCTGCAGATTCAGCCTGGCAATGGTATGACAAGCCTCGTTGAATATAAACCGTTCCAGATCCGGCAATATCCCGGCCTTCTTGGCCAGCGCGATGATCAATGGCGGATAAATGAATCCAGCCGTAGGATGCTGCCAGCGCAGCAAGGCCTCAGCCCCCAGGAAACGTCCATGATTATCAATCTGCGGCTGATATACCATAAAAAGCTGCTGTTCTTCCAAAGCCTCTGCCAGATCATTCATCAACAGGTCAGCAATGCCATGCTGGATGTACGAAAGCTCCTCCAGTCGCAGCTGCTCATGTACCGCTTCCAGCTTCTGATAATGCCGTTCCAGGCCACGCACAACCTGCATAAACCGAAACTCCCGCTGCTCATCTGACAGACGAACAAAAGGCGCATACAGCAGAAAATCAGTCAAAACCAGCAGCCCTTGCAGAAAAACTCCCGATACAGCCCCCGTACTAATGTAGCCACCAATGAACACCGGCGTAGTCCAGTTGACCTCAGTAAGTGTCATCGGTACAAGTTGCAGGGACGTAGCTGCATAGGCAATGACCAGATTCACCAGCGGTGCTGCCAGGAATGGCACAAGAAACACCGGATTACATACGATTGGTACACCGAAACTGATAATCTCACTGATATTGAAAACCGATGGCAGCAAGCCAAGCTTCGCTATAGTACGTGAACCACGATTGCGGCTGAACACAAAGATCGCAATCACTAATCCCAGTACGTCACCAGAGCCACCGATCAGCAAATACGAACTCATGAAACCACCATTGACAATATTCGGAGGAACCAGTCCGCTTGCCTGTGCAAATAGATTATCCTGTGACAAAGCATAAAAATAATTGTCATTGATATCATATAGGATATTATTGCCGTTAATGCCCAGGAACCAAAAACATTGCACCATAAAGGCAAAAAGTGCAGTCGAGAGCAACGGAATATCTGTAAACAGATGAAAGAAAGAATTCATCATGTTTGCCAGTTCCAGTTGCAGACAGATACCACCAGTCAGATAAAGGATAAAACGCTGGGCCATGATGAACACTAGCATGACGCAGGACAACGGAATGATGGAATACACAATATCATGCAACTGTGCATCGATCTTATAATGCGCATGATTACGGCCGATATGAAAACAATCCAACGACCCCAAATATAATACGCCTGCACCAAAAACGGCAATAAGACAGGACAAGACTCCTGCATGCGTCATATAGACCGGTTGATAACTTTCTGTATGAAAGCCAATGATGATGAGAAAACATACCCCCGCCAACAGCGGAAATAAAATGGTCTGAACAGGCTGAACATCTTTCTCCTGGGCATAGCTCCAGCTGATACTAACTGTCATCAGCAGCGCAAAGTAGCTATCAATAATGGCCATCATATCCATTGCAGCCCTTAAAAAAAAGGCTGCCGTCGGCGTATTCAGGAAATCCTGATACACCGGAATCGGCAGGTTTGCCATCATCAAGACAAAACATTTGATTATGATAAGAGGAATCATCACAATAACGCCCTTCCGTATGGATTGGCAAACAATGGTTCCCTCGAAATATTCTGTGCCTTTGAACAACATACGCTTTGCAGCATTCATCGGTAATCCCCCACGGTAATCATACATTTCGTTGAGTCCTTACCCTATCTTAACATATCACGAATCCGGTCTCAATGCCCGGATAAAAAAAGCCGCTGTATGTTCTCTATACAGCGGCTTTTGTCATTCCAGGAAGAATACCTGCTTCATTTCAGGCCAGATATGTGCATGCCGGTATTTATATTCTTCTAGTTTCCCCTCTTTTACTGTTGCTTTCCAGGCAAACCGTTCCATATTCATCACTCCAATATCTCACGGTTCAGATCGATATTAAAATCCCTGGCCAGCTGAATGAAGCCTTCCTTCGGGATTGTCTGCTTCTTGCCTCCCATCGACAGGACTTTTACACAGATTTCCGAAGCCTTCTCCACGGTATCCATGAGGCCGAAGGCTTCATCGAAATCATCGCCGCAGACGAACAGGCCATGGTGGGCCCAGACGACGACGCGGTATTTCTCCATCAGTTTGACAGAGGCATCTGCAATCTCCTTGCCGCCCGGCACCATCCACGGCACCACGCCGATGCCTTCCGGGAAGATGACCGGATCTTCGGTCGCCATCTCCCAGAGCTCACGTGTGAACGCCTTATCCTCCAGCGGCAGCACGAAGGTCAGCGCAATAAGGTTCGTCGGATGAGCATGGTAGATGACCCGGTTCACGCCGCCCGTCATCTTTTTCTTCAGCTCATGGGCCGCCAGATGCGTCGGCAGCTCACTGGTCGGACGCCCGCCATTCGTCAATCCCCAGACGATGCCATAGTTCTCACCCTTGTCGTCAATCTTCACCAGTGCCGTATTCTCTTCCGGGGCCAGCTCAACATTGCGCATGTATCTCCCGCTGCCCGTCGTCAGGAAGTATTCACCGGCCAGCCCCGGGACCGTGTTGCCGATTGGCTGCCATTCCTGCACCTCATGCAGCGATGACTGCACAGCAGCCACCTCTTCCGGACGTACCCGGTAGGTCAGGTTGCCGCCATTGCGTTCATGCCAGCCTTTCTTGAATGCATCGGCCGTCAACCGCATGAATCCTTCCATAAATCCTGATTCTTTGATATCCATTGTTTTACCTCTTGCTCCCCTGTCCTCTCAACGCTTCGAGAGAACATCCCGTTCATATTTCTTGACATCTGCATACCAGCAGCCATCATTAGGTACATTATTGCGCTGACAGAACTCGGCCCAGACCGTGCCGAACGGCAGCGTCCTGAGTTCTTCCAGTCCGACCAGCACCGAAGTAAAGTCCGCCTGATCCTGCGCAGCTTTAAGCTGCCGGTTCGGTGTCAGCAGGCCGTAAAGCAGAGCCTTCTGCATGTTCCGCATGCCAACTACCCAGGCTGCGATGCGGTTGATGCTCGCATCAAAGAAGTCCAGTCCGATGAATACTTTATCCAGGGCATCGCAGCGGACCAGTTCCGTGGCCAGTTCCTTAAGCTCATCATCCAGTTTGATGACATGGTCGCTGTCCCAGCGGACCGGGCGGCTGACATGCAGAGCCAAATGTTCTTCAGATACCGGTATCGATAGTGATAGCCGCCCTCATTAGTGAAGTTATGCTGCCGGCTCTTCTCGGTACAATCCGGGATCAGCCGCTCCACCCCCATCAGTGACCAGGTCCCCGAGCTCAGATAGATGCTGTCATCCGAGGTGCTTGGCACGGCCATGACGGCCGAGCCGGTATCGTGCGTAGCCGGCAGGATCACTTCCGTCTGGAAGCCCACCCGCTCAGCCATCGCCGGCTTCAACGGACCCACCACCGATTTCGGCATGTACAGCGGACCAAACAATCGCGTGGGGATGCCCAGCTTCTCCATCAGTTCCAGATCCCAGCAGAGATGTCCATTTTTCCTGACCAGTTTATTCTCAAACCGATAGATTTCCTCGATCCGGATTTTCCCGTTCTCCAGCCATCCCAGGATGTGCCGGCCACTGGATGCACCGATATCGATGGCCAGATAATATCTGTCTGCCATTTCATTCAGCCACCTTATCTTCTTTGTTTTGTATTATCACTTATTTTATCGTATTTATTCGCCTTACAATCCTATAATACAACAGAATAAAACATAATGCAATATTTTATTCTGCTTTTATTTCTGTTTTTATCTGTTTTCTGTGGGCTTGTTGTTAATTCTTTATTCATAAGCAGACATTTTACAAAAAAATTGGCCGGTCATCACTGACCGGCCAACCCAAATAAATCGATATTCCGTTTTCCTGCCTGTATCACGCCGTAATCGGACGCAGCTGCCAGGTGCCGTCGCCAGACAGATGCAGTTCTGTCTCATGCTGAGCAAAAAGCGTGGACCGATGCCCGACACTCACAATGCTCGATTCTGGCAAACTGGATTTGAGCAGGTCATACATCTCCTGCTCCCGCGGCTCATCAAGAGCCGACGTGGCCTCATCGAGAAAGATCCAGTCCGGGCGGACCAGCAGAACACGGGCAAAGGCCAGCCGCTGCTGCTCACCCAGCGACAAGATACGACTCCAATCATCCACCGTATCCAACCGTTCGATGAACTTTTCCAGGCCGACCTGACGCAGGACATCCCGGAGCTGCTCCTCGCTGCCGGATGCCGATAATGGATAGTAAAGCGCCCGGCGCAGACTGCCCAACGGCAGATATGGACGCTGCGGCAGGAACAGAACGCGGCTGCCAGCGGGCAGCTTCAGCTCACCCTTACCGTAAGGCCAGATGCCAGCCAGTGTCCGGAGCAATGTGCTCTTACCGCAGCCGGAGGCTCCGGTAACCAGTGCATGACTGCCCTGTGGCAGCTGCAAGGTGCAATCCTGCAGCAATGTACGGCCATCCGGCAGCTGGACTTCCAGATCATCCAGAGCCAGCTGGGCTGCTGCTGCCTCGCCTCGATGCACGCCATTCTCGATTCCGGCCACTTCCTGCATATGTTCCGTGAATGTCGAGAGTCGGCGGACTACGGCCGCCAGCTGAGCGATGGTATCGTATGACTCAACAAAATAAGACAGGGCATCCTGCACCCGCCCGAAAGCAGACACCGTCTGCATCAGGCCGCCTAATGCCATCGCCCCGGCAAAATACTGTGGTGCCGCAAGTACCAGCGGCACGATGATGGCCAGCTGGGCATAGCCGTTGACATAGAAATTCAGGATCTTCGTCTGTCGCATGAGCTGCCAGAAGTTCTTGATGACCCGGGCAAAGCGCTCATGGAAGCCCACATTCTCCGGCTGCTCACCACGATAGAACGCAACACTCTCGCTGTTCTCCCGCACACGCATCATATTGAAACGGAAATCCGCCTCGAAACGCTGCTGATCGAAATTCAGACCGATCAGTTTGCGGCCAACCAGATGGGCACAAACCGTGCCGATAGCCGAATAGGCCAGCGAAAACCAGAACATGTAACCATAGATCACAAACTCATGGCTGCCGATTGGCACCGTGAAAGCCCCCGACAGATTCCAGAGCACGACACCGAAGGCCGCAAGTGTCGTCAGCTGCTTCAGAAAACCGATCAGCAGCTGCAACGTCAAGGATACAAACTGATTGATATCCTCACTGATTCGCTGATCCGGGTTATCGGTATCACTCTTGAGCACCTGCAACCGGTAGTAGACCTGCTCTTTCATCCAATTGCCCAGATAATGATCCGTCAGCCAGGTCCGCCAGTTGATCTGCACCATCTGTCGGAGGTAGATGGCGTAGACGGCAATGACGATATGCAGCATGGCCAGGGCCGTGAACTGACCGACCAGCGGCCAGAACGCATCAACCTGATACTGCTGCAAGGCATTATAGAACTCATTATACCAGCTGTTGATCTGTACCAGTAAATACACATCAAAGAAGTTCAGGCCAATGACAAAAGCCAACAGCCCCCGGGCCTTCCATTTATGTTCCGAGTTCCAATAGCCCTTGAACAACTGGCAGAAACTCTGTATTGCTTTTCGTTTCTTCAAGACAATCACATCCTTATTATTTTACGTGCGCCAGCACACCAGGCCGCACAATATACGATTCGTCGGCGCCAATCGCACAGATAATTTCAGTATAGCCTTTTCCCCCGGTTCCTGCAATACAGAAATTATGGTAGAATAGATTAGATTGTCTTACACTATTGAGACTACACAAGGAGGCTTTCCTTATCATGATCCTATATATACTCGGCATTGCCGCAGTCATCCTGCTGGCTCTGCTTTACCGTTACCTGCCCAACAAGAAGATCTTTACCTGTTTCTGTATCTGCCTGGCTGCTGCCGGCGCCATCGTCTATCATTTCTGGTCTGTTCCGCCAACCGAACCAGCCGTCATGACAGAGGAAGAACGCTATGAACTGCAGCAGCAACAGCAGATCTTTGCCGACTGGTATGTCGGCTATCAGCGCGATATCGACGAACTGGACCGCAACTGGCAATGGTATCACCACATCATTGAAGACTTCAAAGAAGATAATATCAGCATTCAGACCGCTTATGTTCGGCTGTCGCAACTCGATCAGGACAGCCAGAAGATCCGTGAGCGCATCGAACATAATGCCCCGCCGATTGCACTCAATGATGGCTGCTACGACCTGCTCATCGAAGTCATGAAAAAGACAACCGACTACGCCGACGCTCAGTACCGCACCATCGTGCTGACCAAAGCAGCAGCGGACCCGGCCAGGCTCCGCACAAACGATCAGGCCGAACAGAGCCGGCTGCTGCAGGCTATCATGATACGCGAATCCCCGGTTGGCCTGTACACCGCCAAGGAAATTGCCGCCATACGCGAATACCTGAACATCAAAGAAGACGCACCGGCTCCGGAAACAAAATAAGCATCCGCAAAATAGATTGCCCGGCGGGCTTGATGAATCAAGCCCCTACAGGTTGCCCGGATAAACGGACGGCAGATACCTGCCTGCCACTTCCACCAGACGCCTGATTACCGCAGCCGGTGTCGCCGGAATGTCTGACTGATAGTACGGAAAATACCGGCTGATATGCAGTGGGATGTTGGGATCAACACCTGGCCAGCCACTGTGCTTCAGCCGCCATCTCTGCTTCACTGTCATTCTTTCCCGGAATGACCAGTGTCGTCACCTCAACATGACAGGCAGCTGATGCCAGACGAATGCTGCGCTTCACCGTTTCCAGGCTGCCGCCAACCCAGTCATAGAAGGCCGGGTTGAATGCCTTCAGGTCTATGTTCATCGCATCGATCCAGGGCAGAAGTGCCCGCAAGGGCTCTTCCTCAATCATCCCATTGGTCACCACCACCACCTTGAGCCCTGTCCGCCCGCACCAACCGGGCGGTATCCAACAGAAATTCCCAGCCGATCAACGGCTCATTATAGGTAAAAGCCACCCCGATATTGCCCGGTGGCTCCTGCGACAGCTTCCCTGCCAATCCGGCCAGCTCTTCTGCTGACATGGACCGGCAGGGAATTTCTTTTCCCTGCTGCGAGATGGTATAGTTCTGGCAGAACGGACAGCGCAGATTACAGCCGAAACTCCCCACCGATAAGATCCGACTGCCAGGATAGAACTGCCGCAGCGGCTTCTTTTCGATTGGATCCAGTGCCAGTGAAGTCACCTTCCCATAATTCAATGGCCGGATCTTTCCCTGTTGGTTTGCCCGGCCCCGGCAATATCCGGTCTGGCCTTCCACCAAAGCGCAGGCATGCGGACAAAGCCCACAGATTACCCGGTCAATGGTCTCCCTCATTGATGACGCACCACCTCAAAACGCCAGAGCTGCACCGGCTCACTGGCTGCGATATTCCCCTTCTGACGTGCAATCGCCACCTGCTGCTCCACGCTGTCGACACCGCTGAGATCCGGCAGCAGCAGACCACGCCGGTCTCCCGCCTCGACAATCACACCATAGCGTTTCGCGTCCAGCTGCTGCAGCGAATCAATCCGTTCCGGTCTGGTGAGCACATCCACATGATAAACCAGCTGACTCAGATCGGCCTCCTGCACAGCCGGGAAGCGCGGGTCATTCATTCCGGCCGAGACCGCATTGTAGAGGATCTCCTCGGCCATCGATGACCGGGATCGGCAGGATCGTGCCGATGCAGCCGCGCAGTCGGCCGTTTTCCTGCAGGGATACAAACACAGCCGCCCGCTGCGTGGTCAGCTCTGCAGGCAGGTCCGCCGGAATCGACGCATACTGCTTCGTGCGGACAAAGGTTTCAAGGCAGCACCTCGCCCAGCTCACCAGCCCATCCTCATGCTCACGCCGCTGGGTCAACCGCTGCTGCTGCCGCCGGATCAGCTGTCCGCCGAAAGCCCTCCCCGGCTCTGCTCCGCCAGCCATGAACCAGGCCACACCATAGCCTACCCCGAACGGCCCTTCATACGAGAGCAGTTCCGAACTGACTGCCCGGCCATCCAAGGCCCCGGCCATGATCCAGAATGAGCGCAGACCGCATTCCGCCGCAGCATCAGCCAGCTCCGCTGACGTCTCAAGTAGTTCCAGGAAATCTCCGTCCTGCAGGCAGTCCCGCATGCGCTGATCAAAAACCGGCCCGGCGGCAGCAAATCCGTATGGTCCATCTTCCTTCAGCTTATGCGAAAGATCGCCGCTCGCGATGACAATCACGCGCCGTCCCAGCTCCCCCGCTGCCGCCGCGATCTGCTGTCCCAACTGGTAGTGCGCTGCAGCGGACAGGCCTGACAGGCCAATGCGCACCACACGGACCTTCGGAAAATGCTGCTGCAGGAAATACAGCGGAATCATCGTGCCATGGTCGAGCGCGGCCTCCTTTTCCCCCAGAAACCCTGCCGCGAGACCTGCAGCCGCGCAGTTCTCGCTGATCCGTGCCGCCAGAGCCTCATCATACTCAGCCGTCACCCGGACCTGCGCTGCCCGGAACTGACCAAAATTGCCCTCTGCCTGACTGCCCGGCGAAATATGGAAATAATCCGCATACATGACCGTATGCGGGCTGGTCACGACAACCGTATCCGGCCGCAAAGCTGCTGCCCGTTCCATGACCTTATGATAGGCATCGATCGTCCGCTGGATTTTCCGTTCCTCACCACCGCCCACTGCCGGTATGATCAGGGGCGGATGTGGTACCACCATAGCTGCTAAGATAGACATAATACTTCCCTCTCTTTCCTCATATACTGCACATATTACGTAACGTTTTACTAAAAATATTCCCGCTGTCCCGGCAAAAATCCTGCTTTTCCCGCCAACTTACCGTCAGCACTCACTAACGTAAAAAACTGCCGCGTACAAAAAGCACGCGGCAGTTCAGTTACTATTCTTTTAATGGGCAGCTCTGGCTACAGCAGCCTGACGCTTTGCCCTTGTACGATAGATCACCATTGGCAGGATAAGCATCGGCACACCGGCATAGAGCGCCACCCGGAGGTCCGGCTCAAACGCCATGAGGATCAGACACAGCACCTGCGACCAGATGCCGAAAAGCGTCACATACGGGAAAAGCGGCGTCTTATAACGCAACTGATGCTCCGTCCCGTCTGCGATCATCTGCTTACGATGACGATACTGGCTCCAGCAGATCGAGATCCAGGCAATCGCCCCCGTAAAGCCGGACACTGCCAGCAGATACGTGTAGATCACCGAGTCCGGATTGCAGGCATAGAGCAGGATCACTGCCCAGCAGGCACAGACCGAAACCATGATGGCATGCGATGGCATGCCGTTCTTATTGAGCTTGCTGATGGACTTCGGCGCCATGCCCATCTTAGCCAGCGCATGCAGCGCCCGGGCAGCACCATAAAGTCCGGAATTCGAGCAGGAAATCGCCGCGGTCAGGATGACGAACGCAAAGAACGCGCCAAATCCTGTAAACCCGTACTGATTGACTGCGGCAGCAAAGACACTTTCTTCAAGCGTTGCCTTGTCCCACGGCAGGATCGAGATCAGCAGCGAAATCGGGATGATATAAAGCGCAATGATGCGCCACGTCACATTGCGTACGGCAATCGGGATACTCTTGGCTGGTTCCTTGCACTCCCCAGCCGCCAGACCAATGATCTCCGTTCCCTGGAAATTCACCAGGATGATGACCATGGTCAGGACAATCGCCCAGTAGCCATTCGGCGCAAAACCGCCACTCCCGAGGAGCACGCTGGCACCGATATAGCCCTGATCGCCGATGAGTCCGAGGCAGATCAGACCTGCCACGGCACTGAAGGCCACGAGCGCTACAATCTTGATCAATGCTAACCAGGATTCGCTCTCGCCGAACTTGTCGACATGAAACAGATTAATACAGGTCACCAGCAGACTGAAGAGCACTGCCCACCATAGCTGGCTGACCTCCGGCAAAAAATTATTCATGATGATTCCCGCGGCAATCATTTCCGAAGGAACATACGCAACCCAGGTAAGCCAATAGGCCCAGCCTACGCCACATGCCCAGGTCAAAGAAATATTTTCCTTTGCATAGGTAACAAAAGACCCCGAAACCGGCTTCTCAACCGCCAGCTCCGCCAGACAAAGCATGACGCACAGCACAATGACGCCTCCCAATAAGTAGGCGAGAATCGCCGCTGGTCCTGCTTTCTCCAATACATACCCGGTCCCAAGAAAATAGCCACTACCGATGACTCCTCCAAGAGAAATCAGCTGTAAGTGCCTGTTCTTCAACCCTCTGTTCATTTTCGACTCGTTCATGACCTTACTAACACAACCTTCCCAGCACCGCTGCCTGTTTGTGATTTGTATAGCTTTTGCCATCCGCGGTGCTTCATTTACTAACCTAAAGAATACTACAAAACACCATAGATTACTATAGTTTACGAAAATAAAATTCCTATTCCGTCCATGTATACAATACGCTATAATTAGAACAGGATTCTGATAAAAAGAGGTACTGCTATGAACACCTATCGCACCATCAAGGAAACTAACGACTCCATCGAGACACTCTATGAGATACAGAAATCGAAATTCATCACCCATATCTGCCATGTCGAAACCGAAGAAGCTGCCCGCGCCTTTATCCAGTCGATGAAGAAACGCTACTTCGACGCCCGCCACAACTGCTCCGCCTGGGTGCTGGGCGAACTGGCCGACAAGCAGAAATCCAATGACGACGGCGAGCCAGGCGGCACTGCCGGCAATCCGATTCTCGAAGCGATCAGGAAGAACGGACTGACCAATATCGTCGTAGTCGTCACCCGCTACTTCGGCGGCATCAAGCTTGGCGCCGGCGGCCTCATCCGCGCCTATGGTCATGCAGCCGTGCTTGGCCTGAATGAAGCCTCCATCCTCGAAATGACACCATTTCAGGAAGTAGCCATCACCATCAGTTACGAGTTGCTGGCTTCGGTGGAACACTGGATCCGGCAAAAGGAAATCCGCAGCACGGAGCCGGACTATGCAGATCAGGTCACCCTGCACCTCCTGCTGCCACCATCGGAACAGGAACAGCTTCTCAGGGAACTGACGGACCTCACCTCAGCCCGTTTCCACCAGGAAAACGGCAACCTGAACCGCATTGCACTGCCCATACGATAAACGAAGGGACTGCTGTACACAAGCACCTGCTCATCAGAATGAGTAAACACTTATGTACAGCAGTCCCTTTCTTCTTTATCCTGCCAGCTGCCGGTCAGTTAAAGCAACGTCATCATGACGATAAAGGCCGCAATAATGGTCGGAACCGCATTTCGTTTTGCCAGTTCCATCGGATTGACACCAGCCATCTTGGCCAGGATGATACCAGCACCAGCCACAGGGCTCATGCACCGTCCAAGCCCGGCACCAATCTGCGCCATGGAGCCAAGTTCCGCGATACCATAGCCAAAATCATTGGCAAACGGCGTAACGGCTCCATTAAATGCCAGTGCTGCTGCATTGCCAGACCCGGAGATTGCACCAATCAAAAACGGACCATACGCTGCCGCAACCTGAGCAATCTGTTGCGAACTCTTCATTGCTTCAATCAAAGCGTCGGTAAGCCCGATTGATTTCATACCAGCGGTAAAGCAGGCCGCCGCTGCGATCAGTCCAACCACATCACACATGCCGTCGCCTGTTCCACGGAAGAATCGTTTTGTCGCTTCTTTCACATCCGGACGTACAACAACAAAACCAATTGCCACACCAATAATCATCGCTACCGGAACAGAAATCTCAGGAATCACCGCCACCTGCTTACTGCCCAGCACGAGCAGAACCAAAGGAATAATCGGCAGGATTGCATGGATATAGTTCACCTTGAAATCCGTCTGGTCCTCAATGTCCGTCGGCGGAACATACCCCTTATGCTCCTTACGTACCCGGGCAATAAGCGTGAGGATTATCGCTGCCGCCAGCGCAGCCAGCAAGGCTTGCCGGTAAAATACGGCAATCACGCTCATGACTTCCATATTGGCAAGCTGCGCAACCTGCGGGTTGAACATCAGCCCCGGGCTCAGCGTACTGCCCCATGTCCCCAGAAATACAGCCGATGCGGCCATTGCCGGATGGACCCCTGTGCGGATCAGGGCAGGGATCAGCAGAGCACCTACCGCCGCCGCACAGCCTGCCGCACTTGGCAATGCGATATTCACCAGAAACGTAACCATGACCGCACCGGGAATGATGATGATCGGCACTCGTTTCAAAGCCGAGGATATGCAATATACCATATGCGAAGAGCAACGGGTATATTCCATAACGTAACTGAATCCAAGCACGGTACAGATTGTAGGAACCAGACCGGAATTTGTGAATTCTTTGATGAATGCTGTTGTTCCGGCTGCGAGAGTTCCTCCAATCATGCACATCAGCATGCCTGACAGGAATAAGATCAACCGGGTCTCAAACTTCTTGATAATCAGGATAAAGGTTGCAATTACAATTATAATACCAGCAAGAGTCATCTGACTTACCTCCTTCTATTTATGAACAGATTCTGCGTTTCAGGCTGTCTGCGTTTGCTGCAATAATCCAGCCGCTGCACAAGTCAGCATCTTCAGTGCCAGGACCAGTGCATCCTCATCGAAATCAAAATGCGCATCATGATGCCCCGCAGCCAGATCTGCACCGATCATCATATAAGCCGCCTGCCCGCCATGAGCCTGGACCTTCTCCATAAAATAGGAGTAATCCTCACTGGCACCAAACGGGCATGCTCCAGCCAACGGATTAAATATCCCCAGCGTCTCTGCCGTTTGCTGCAGGTATTCCGCGAGTTCCGGAGAATTGTCTGCACCTGCTGCGCCGCCGGTTCTCTTGATCTGACACGTTACATCATACATGGCAGCAGCTGCTTTCAGGATACGTTCTGCTTCTTTCTCCATATATTGATTGATCTCACTATCCGCACCACGCGTCTCCATTTGCAAAAAGCCTTTATCGCCCACGACATTGCGTCCGCTTCCACAGTTGAGCCGACCGACATTGACCCGGGAAGCTCCCCGCGAATGCCTGGAAATCGCATGCAGGTTCAGGGCAGCGCAAGCCGCTGCAAGCAAGGCATTTTTCCCCTGCTCCGGAGCAGCCCCTGCATGCGCGGGGTGCCCCGTATAATAAGCATCAAATTTGCTGGTTGCCAGAAATCCTGTTACATTGCAGGCAATGGTTCCGGTTTTTTTCATCTTGAAGCCAAAATGTGCCCCCAGCATCCAATCCACATCATCCACAACACCTCGTGCTGCCATGGCACGGGCGCCACGAACACCTTCTTCTGCCGGTTGAAAAACCAGCTTGATCGTTCCTGACAGCTCATCCTTCAATGCTGCCAATATCCTCGCAACGCCAAGCCCGACGGCTGTATGACCATCATGTCCACAGGCATGCATCTCTCCCGGGTGGATACTGGCAAAGCCTTCCGCATTAGGACGATGTGCAGGATCATCTGTTTCCGTTACCTCATTGCAGTCCATATCAAACCGGATGCCTACGACTGGTCCGGAATGGGCACAATGCAATACGCCTACGATTCCGGTGCATCCACCATCCATCCGATCCACCCAGTCAGGATCTGCTCCTTCACGAACCGCTCTGGCCTGTGCTTTTTCCAGTTGGTCAGTTGCCGGCACGCCCATCATATACGCCGGATCGACGGCCTGATCACCAGACAGCACCTCATACCCTAACGAAGACAATGCTGCAGCAACAATGGATGCGGTACGGAACTCGGTCCAGCCGGACTCGGGATAACGATGGAAATCCCGCCGCTGACGAACCAGTCCGTCTTTCATTGCCTCTGCACGTTTCATAATGTCCGCTTGCAGCCTCATACATTGATCCCCCTCTCCAAAAATCCTTATAACAAGAATCCTTCTCTGATGCCCAGCCTATTCAGTTGCATCAGATTAAGTTCATTATACGGGCTGCTATAAGTTGTATTATTTATATTTTTTATAATATAATAAAACAATTCTATTTAACGGATAAGATAACGATCCTTTTCATACAAAATAGGCGTTTTCCCTGTTATACTGATGACATCATAAAAAATCTCAAAAGACAGAATCGCATAGGAGGTTCAGACTATGGAATTGAAGCAGTTGGAATATTTTCTGGCAGTAAGCAATAACAAAAGCTTTACCCGGGCTGCCGAACAACTTTATGTTTCCCAGCCTTCTGTAACTACTGCCATCAAGAAATTAGAAGATGAACTCGGTCTTATCCTCTTCGATCGTAACAAAAAACAGGCCATCCTGACCAGCGAGGGCGAGATTTTCTATCAGCACGCCGGCACCGTCATGAAGGATATCTCAAAAGCCGCCCAAAAGGCCGCCGAACTCAAGAATCTTTCCAGCGGTAACATCCGTATTGGCATTTCCCCCCTGACCTGCCTTGCCGTAAGTTCGCTTCTGCTGGCAAAATTTCACAATATGTATCCCACCTTGAAATTCTGTTTCACCGAAGCAAGCAGTGGCGAGCTACGGCTGAAACTATCGAAAGGCCAGATTGATCTTGCTTTTCTCCCCGTCCTCCCCGATGAACTGGAACAGGAGCAGGATCTGGAATTTGCCCCTGTATCGAACAAACGCCTTTCGGTATACCTTCCAACCTTTCATCTGCTGGCAGGAAAGACACAAGTTACCCTCAGAGACCTCAAACAGGAATTATTCCTGCTTCCCCGCGAAGATTGTGGCTATCGCCCAATCATCGACCAGATCTTCACCAAACAGCAGCAAATCACACATCTGGTCTTTGAGACTAGTTATCCAACGATGATCACTCATCTGATCGTTGCCGGCAGCGGCATAGCGATCCTGCCGGCAGGTGCAATCAGTTCCCCTAAGATCACGGAAATCCCCCTGGCAGACAGTCCTACTGTCCTGCTGACGATTGCCCGAAAACAGAAACGAACGATTGCTCATGCTGCAGAAAAGCTATATTCCTTTCTGCAAGAATCCTATGAAGACTGAAGGATTAAGGAGGAATTATAATGACTACCCGTATCATTGCAGCCGGCAGCAATGCACTCAATGCTGCTGAAGTATTGCATGTTGTGCGCCGTATTGTCGGCGGCTCCATCTTCCTGCGCACCATGATCAGCTCAAAGCTTACTGGTGCTGAAGATACCGATCTCTATGTCTGTGCCGTCACCCAAAAAGAAAAGATGCTTTCCATCGTTCCCCCCGGCTCGCTCTCCGTCCTGGACCTCCGGCCTACAGCAGAATTTTTCATTGCTTTGTCCCATATCCCCGCTGGAGAAACTGTCTATATCTTCAATTCCAATGACCGCATGGCCCATATGCTGGCCGATATGTGCCAGGAATATCATATCCATGCTCTTCACTTTGAAACAATTGCTTATGAAGATATGCCGCAGCAGGAAGTGATTGAAAAACTGCAGAAAGCCCGCTATATCATCGGAATTGGCCGGATTGTCGATAAAGATGTCCTGCTCTCGCCCCAATATGCCCCTTATCTGCGCGAAGATGTAACCATCATTGGCTGTATGCGTATGGCCACCATGGAAACAGCCTGCGAACTCATCGAAAATGTCGCAGCCATCGAAGGTTCCTCTTTCGACGCAGACCGGCTCCAACAGCAGCTGCTCAACACGCTGGCCGGCCAGTTCTCCGATACCCTGCATGCAGTGGATGGATTGAGTCCCTTCTCAAACAGCAAGACACTGACCTCTATGCTCAAGCAGCTGGAAGAAATCATCAGCCGCAGCCAGAGCATCTCCCATAGAAAATAACAATTCCCAATACAGAGATAAAACGAAAGTGAGGACTCTATATGATTGATTCCGTCCGTCTCAGCCAACAACTCAAAACCCTGCAAACCATAACCGGACCAGGAAAAGGCATCAACCGCCTGGCTTTCACCGACAGTGACTGGCAGGGGCGCCAATATCTTTGTTCCCTCATGGAAGCTGCCGGCCTTTCCATCCGCACAGATGCCTTTGGCAACGTCATCGGCCACTATGCCGGCCTGGATGAGTCCCTGCCTGCGATTCTCATAGGATCCCACGGCGACAGCGTCCCCGAAGGTGGAAACTTCGATGGGATTGTTGGCCTGCTTACCGCAATTGAAACTGTTCACAGCATGAAAGAAGACCACTTCATTCCGGATCATCCACTGGAAATCGTATTATTCATGTGCGAAGAATCCAGCCGTTTCGGTGCTGCTACCCTTGGCAGCCGGGCCATGCGTGGTGAGCTCTCTCTGGCAGAAATCCACCAGCTGCACGATGCCGCACACCATTCCCTGTTCGATATATTAAAAGCACGCGGACTCGATCCGGAACATATCGAATCGGCCCGCTATACCCGCCCACTAAAAGCCTGCTTCGAAGTTCATATCGAACAAGGAAAGGTATTGGAGCATAAATCGTTGTCCGTCGGTATCGTCACTGGCATCGCGGCTCCGACCAGGCTCATGGTCCACCTGCACGGCTGCGCTGACCACAGTGGAGCAACCCCAATGGATCTGCGACATGATGGCCTTTGTGCTGCCAGTGAAATCATCCTGGCAGTCGAACAGACCGCCAAAACTGCCTGCAATCCCCCCGTAGTCGGCACGGTTGGACGACTCGACCTCAGTCCTAACGCCATGAATGTAATTCCCGGCGAAGTGCAGCTTGGTATCGATGTACGCAGCATCTCCGCCAAAGCCAGAGCAACTGTCATTGCCGGCATAAGAGCATCCATCTCACAAATTACCACCGCTCGAAAGATTCCTTATACGATCGAAGAGATCAGCTCGGATCAACCGGCGGCCATGCATCCTTCCGTCATACAATTACTGGCTTCGCTCTGCGAAGAAAACCAGATCCCATATGACCAGCTGCCCAGCGGTGCCGGCCATGATATCATGCATTGGGCTGACTACGCCCCCTGCGGTATGCTGTTCATTCCCTGCCGTCATGGCATCAGTCATAACCCGGATGAATATGCTGATCTGGAAGATATCACACGGGCAGCCAATATCCTGAGTCAGGCCGTGCGTCGGGTTTCCGCCTGCAGCTTTCATTGGGTTGATCCCCAATAACTTCAAACAGTACATAAGTCTTTCCCAATAAAAGAGAGCTGCACACCAGCGTTTCAAAACGCCTGGTGTACAGCTCTCTTTTTCATGCACGAATTCGTCAAATTGTATTTATCCGGATTTGAAGCCTGCGTTGCAATATCTGTTACTATCTCAGGCAGCACCCTTGCTTTTCGCGTAAGCCTCTGCACTGATATCCACATCATACGCAGCGCCGAATGTATGCTCATCCTCTAAAGCCCGGATCTTCTGCTGAACACTCTCCAGCTGATTTCCAAGAGCTCCGATCTGTTTGGCATTGGCTTCACCATCCGCACGATCCAGTTGTGCAATCTGCATACGATAAACAAATTGCTGTGCCCGTAATGACCCAATCGTTCCGTCATCCCCGGACGGCTCTGCCACATTGCCTTTTGCTATAAGATATGGCGGAATCCGGTCCGATGGATTATAGAGCATATCGGGAATCGATACGATTTCCATATACTCACCCCATTCCATTTATAATACGTACGAGGAACCGTTCCTCTACTGCTATTATACCCAAAATTCCGCCCTCTTTAAATAGGCCTAAAATCCCGTTTACGGTTAATTTTTCATTAGATTTGTGACACAAAGTCCGTAATAATCAGATAATCTTCTCGCCATGATACACTTCGCCATCAATATCCGGCTTCACACCATAGCCGATTGCCCACTCGCATTTATATTTGATGGCCTGCGCATGAATACTCTTCATGCTGTCCTGCGTACGGACAATCTTGCCCGGTACCCCCACCACAAGAGAGTTTGGCGGAATCACGGCGTTCTCCTTAACGAGCGCACCGGCAGCGATAATGGACCCACGGCCTATCTTGGCTCCGGTCAGCACCGTGGCATTCATACCGATCAGCACATGATCCTCAATCTCACAGCCATGCACCACCGCGCCATGACCTATCGTCACATAGTCCCCGATGATGCAGGGATTCTCATCCGCCACATGCAGGCAGACCAGATCCTGCACATTGGAACACTCGCCGACCGAAATGTAGTTGACATCCCCCCGGGCCACAACGCCCGGCCACAAGCTGGCATATTTCGCAACGCGGACATCACCGGCCAGGAACACCTGCGGTGCCACAAAGGCATTCTCGTCAATCTTCGGGCTGATGCCCTGGAATACATTACTGGAAAGTGTATACATGAATATCGCTCCTTATGGTTTATTATTGTTTATTCCTTTCCATTATAGCAAACTGAATGGCAGATACAACTCTCAACGCTGTTTTATACACCTGACCTGATGCGCTGCATCCACTTCCAGCCGCACATCGGCCAGATCTGCAGCCAGACGCCGGTCATGCGTGGAAAAGATCAGCGTCTTCCCGGCTGCCTTCAGCGCCTGCAGGAATTCAACCAGCCAGTCCTGCGTCGCTTCATCCAGGGCACTCAATGGCTCATCGAGCGTCCAGACCGACGGATTCATCGTAAGAACCGACGCAATGGCTGTCTTCTTTTTCTCGCCGCCTGAAAGCGTATACGGGGCCCGGCCGGCCAGCCGCGTGAGCCCCAGGAGCTCCATTGCCTCCCTGACCCTTTGCCTGATCTCTGACTCCGGCAGCCCCATCTGCTGCGGACCAAAAGCCAGCTCTTCCTCCACACTGCCGCAGAACAGCTGCACCGCCGGGTCCTGCCAGATGAAACCAACCCGCTGATGAAACCACTTCGAATACTTATGCCCGCGCATCCGCTTCTCGTCGATTGACTGCCCCTTCAAAGGTATAGCAGCCGATTTCCGGATAGATCAGGCCATTGATCATCCGCAGCAATGTCGATTTTCCTGCCCCATTGGGTCCGCAGAGCACGACCGCCTGCCCCTGCTCAATCGCGAAATCCACATGCCGCAGCACGGGTTCCCCATCATAGGCATAGCAGACATCCTCAAACTGAATCATACTCATCGCATCACCTCAAGCCGCAGATATAGCAGCACAAACAAGAGAAAGATCACCAGCAGACAGAACTCGGCCCGCCGCAGACTCCAGGAAGCAGTGGCCGGATACTCGCCCGTATAGCCGCGGCAGACCATCGCCTGATACATTTCTTCCGACATTTCCCGCGACCGCAGAAACATCACGCCCAAGACACCGGACAAGGCCCGCCCTTTGTGGGGATTATGGCCGATTGATCGCAGCTTCAGCGCCGTCAGCATCTCGCCAGCGATCTCCCCGAGCAGCACGATATAGCGCAGCGTCGTATCAAAGATGAAGATGACCACTTGTGGCAGATGAAATACCCGCATCGCCGCCGTCAACTGATTCCATGGCAGGAACTCGGTCAGCATGCCCAACGCTGCCACCGTCAGGAACGTCTTGCAGGGAATCAGCAGGACATTGCCACCATTGCCCAACCAGATCGCCGGTGCCACCAGGAAAGCCGAAAACGCCGCCGCCGCCAGGGCATTGCCCAGCAGCTGCCGCAGGATGCGGCCATCAAGCAGACAGAGCAGCAGCAGCTCAAAGGCCAGCTGACAAAACAGAAAAGCGGCCCCATGGGCGCTGACCGTCAGGATCAGCCAGCCGATCAAAAAGCACAACGCCCCCACAGCCGAAACATGGTTCCACTGCGTCTTCCGGGCCTGATGCCGGAATGAGAACAGGACCTTCATCACACGTAAAAGAGACCGGGAAATGAAATAATCCCGATCTCTGTCTGGTTCATACGATTCTTCCCTCATTGCCCATGCAGGAATCTTCAAATGGTATCGCCTCGCAGTCAGCCCTCACGCACGGACGAATCATAATCCGTCTTTCCTGAGGAAAAGGACGCGAGAACCTTGAATAATAAAATCAACAATGCCGTACCGATAACAGCCGACAGTATATAGCCGAATGTATCCGGCAGACCGGCAATGGCATAGTCCGGAAACAATGCCTCAAACGAGAATCCCGTTTCCATACCAGCTGGCGTATAGCCCAGCTGACTTCCCAGGAAATCCTGACCAGCCAGCTCCGCCGGATCCCATTCGCCCCAGGCCGTACCAGCCGCCAGAAGCCCCAGCGGCGTCCCGGCAATCAGCAGGACCAGCAGGCCATAGACAGCCTTGCCGGTCTGTGGCACCGCACCAGTCATCAATGCCGGTGACGTCTTCTGCAGATACCCCAGCACCGCCGTCGTGAACACAACCTCCGCCAATCCGAACAGCGTCAGATGGCCGACCATCATCGCCGGAATTGAAATCCAGAGCGGATACGGACAGTACAGCGCCTGTCCCGCGGCATCCGTGAATAAAAGCGGCTGAATGCCAAACTCAATGGCCGCACACAGCGCCGCCAGATTGATCCCGATATACGCACCGATGCCAGCCGCCAGAATATGATGGCGCGGCCACATTTTCTTCAGGGCCCGGTAAACAAACCAGCCCGAAAACGGCATAACAAACGCCATATTGAAGCAGTTTGCGCCAAAGGCCAGAATCCCGCCATCGCCAAAAAACAATGCCTGCACAAAGAGCGCAATACTCACCGCCAGACAGGCTGACCACGGCCCCAGCAGTACAGCCAGCAGCGTCGCACCGACCGCATGCCCCGTCGTCCCCCCTGGCAATGGGATGTTGAACATCATGCTCAGGAAAGAAAACGCCGCGCCAATACCCAGCAGCGGCAGTTTCTCCTTTGGTATCTCCTGTCTCACCTTCTGCACGGCCATAAGCCAGACCGGCAGCATCGCTGCGCCCATAACAGCGCAGGTAGACGGACTCAAATAATTTTCGGGAATATGCATTTCCCCAGCCCCCTTGCTCCGTGATTATACTTCTATTCTAATCGCTCACATCTGCAAGTGGAAGCCCCCCAGGGGGTTAGAAATAACAGAAATCCCTCATTGATCAGCTGATCCCGGTTTCGTCCGGGCCAGTTCCAGAATATCCGCCTGCTTCTGCTGATGGTCACCGGCAATGCGGGCTGCAATATCCGCTGCCGTCTGATCCACTTCAGCCGGAGCTGCCGGAGTTGATGGAACTGATGGAGCTGATGGAGGTGCCGGAGGTGTTGATGCAGTCTTCTTCCGCCCGCCGGGCTGCTCGATCACAAAGGGCTTATCCGCCGCAATCTCCAGTCCAATCCGATGAGTCCCGCCGAATACGCGATGCCCCGTCTGTATTTCCTCAGCCATAATTGACCCTTCTTTCCTTAGTCTTGATAATACTTTCAGCAATAAAATCCTTTATAATAGAGTCTTTTTCTACACAGAATGAAAAACTCCTGCCGGGAAATATTTCTCTAACATATTATAGGAATTCAGACACGAATGTCGAACTAAGCCATTAAGCGTGTCATAAAAACAAAGCGAGGTCTTATTATGAAAATCCGTAATTTTTTCCCGGATAGCAAAACAGCAGCCTGCCTGCTGACAGCTGCTGCCCTGATCTTCTTATCACCAGTAATGGCTGAACTTGCCCCGGTCCCGACTACACCGCAATGGCGTCTCGATGTCAGGCAAGGCTCTACTGAGATCCGTAACTTCCGTGCCGATCCGCAGCTGCGCTGCTCCGGCAGCGGTCAGACCTCTGTCCTCGGCCTGGCCAGCCTCGGTAAGCAACTCAGTCCTATCCTCAAAGCCAATGAACCAGTCTGGATCATCGATCTCCGTCAGGAATCCCATGGCTTCCTGAATGGCGAAGCCGTCAGCTGGCATGGCCCACACAATGCAGCCAACGCCGGCAAGGATGCCTCAGCTGTTGAAGCCGACGAGACGGCCCGCCTGCAGGCTGCCATCGGGCATCAGACACACAGCATCCCCATGGGCACGAGTGACCTGGCCTCTGGCATGAAACCATTCACGGCGCTTATCCATTCCGCCACCACCGAGCGGCAGGAAGCCCGCCGCTACGGTTTTGGCTACATCCGCATAGCCGCCACCGACATGCAATGGCCGGAGCCACAAGCCGTCGATGCCTTCCTGACCTTCTATCGCAGTCTGCCCAAAAATCCGGGCTGGCTCCATTTTCACTGCCATGCCGGACAGGGTCGCACAACAACCTTCATGGCCCTCTACGAGATGCTATGCTTCCCGAATCGTTCACTTACCGATGTACTCACACATCAAAAAAACATTGGCGGTGCCGATCTCGGCACCCCGGGCAGCCGCTATGACATGCTGCAGAAATTCCACACCTATGTGCAGGAAAACTACCGCACCGGCTTCACGCTCTCATGGAGCAGCTGGCTGACACAGCATTAAAAAAGCCGGCCCCTCACATTCCCTGTGAACAGCTCAATCTCATGAATGAAATCCTTCCAAGTCTCCGGCATCTCATCCCCCTTAAGGGTGTAGCTGCCGGATTCTTCTGTTCCGTCATGCCAGATCAGCTTCCATTCCACCTGAGGCAGAAAGTCATCCGTCAGTCCATCCTGCTGTGTCTTGAAGGCCGCAGCATGCTCTGCGATACGCTCCAGCAGTAATGGCACATTACGGGCAGAATCAAAAGCATGACGCTCCGTCCCGATTCCCTGCTTATGCCGGGTAAATACCAGAATATGCTTTCCCCGGTTGATGATGAGTTTTTCGGTCAGGGCCAGCTGCCCCTGTTTGGGCAGATAGATGCTCCCTCCCGGATTGACCATCGTATCCTGCAGAATCAGCGAGACCTGCTCCAGCTGACGGACTTTATGGATATCCACCCCCGGGATCTCATTGAGCAGATCGATAAAAGCTGCCCAGCTGCCAGGATAAGCCTGATCGCCCACAATCCGGCGCTGAACCGTGCTGTCCTTGAACGCCAGCCGCCACAGCCTATGGACTGTCGGCGCCGTTTCCGGCTGATAGCTGGCCCGCCAGGTTCCCAGACGCAGCTTCTCCAGCCGCCGCAGCCAGCGGCGGCCACCTTCCAGTACTTCCGGCTTCTCCGTCAGCTTCTGACCAGCCAGTTCCACCTGATAATAAAGCTGCCGCTCTTTCGTCAGCAGTACAATCTTCAGTTCATTTTCTTCTAATGTAAATGTAAGTTGCTCCAGCAATTTGCATTGCCCCCCATTGCATATCATTCCGTTCTATCTAACATCATATAGTAAAATAGGGCTTGATTTCAAGTCCTCTTTTACTATCCCGCAGTATTTCCTGCTCATTCCCGTGATTTTTTGCCAACATCGCTTTCAAAAAATAAATTTATTTCAAATTTTGAAAGTGCAGCCTGCATGAATGAACAAACAATCAACAAACTGGAATACTGACCTGTCCAAGAGATGAACCCGGAGGGTGAAAGCGATTGGGTAACAGGTCGTACGCGAAAACGTCCCAAGAGGTGAGTCCGAAGGACGAATGCGATTGGCTGACGTTGACCGCAAGGAATTTGCTTATTTAGGATACAGATTCGACGGAACGCGTAGATCGTGGAAAGAAGACCGCCGCGGGGGCAGAGGGCAGCCAACGTTCCACCTAGATGTTTTGCTAAAGAATTTTTTTGTCCTTAATGAAGCATTCCAAAAGCAGCTTAACGCACTTCGTTTGGACGGACGCTCTTTTGAAACGATCGATAGAAGACAAAAAAATTCTTCTTCACGCAAAACATCAAAGCTCCACTTATGGCTGTCCTCTGCCCCCGCGGCTGGGCTCGATGCGTCAATGTCTGCTTTTCTCTAAATCAGCTGCATTGCTAATTCTCCCTTTGATGCTGGAATCCAACAAATCTGCTCGAACCGAACCAAGACCTACCGTCAGAAGGAGAATGATTCAGAAGCCGATACTGACAGACGGAGGGCGAGGGGAAACTATTTCTTTTGGCTGGAACGACTGCCGTAGGCTGGCACGCCGTAGGTACTGTATAGGTCCGTCGATTCGTTGCGGCGCCGTGGTACCGGCGCGTTAGCTAAGTAAATACTACAATCTCAGGGCGGGACATTCAGTGGAAGCCAAAAAAATAGTTCCACCGAACCCCGTGCTGAACTCCTACCTACTCGTCACCTGTGTCTCACTTCCTGAATCTGTCCTTCAAATTCCAGTTTATCGAGCAGACAATGTATCATCTATATAAAAAAGAACCATTGACCAATGCTGTAGACACGGATCAATAGTTCTTTCCGATCAGCAGGATAACCTGCTTATTTACTTCTTTAATTTCGCACCATCGCTGGCAATGATGTCTTTATACCACCAGAAGGATTTCTTGCGGTAACGGGCCAGTGTGCCGCTGCCGTCATCGTGACGGTCCACGTAGATGAAACCGTAACGCTTGGCCAACTGGGCGGTGGATGCACTTACGAGATCGATACAGCCCCAGGTCGTATAGCCCATGACCGGAACACCATCCTCGATGGCTTCTCCTACCTGCACCAGATGGTCGTTGAGATACTGGATGCGGTAGTCGTCGTTGACAGTCTTACCGCCCTGGCCGTCATCGACCAGCTCGTCTTTGGCTCCGAGGCCATTTTCGACGATAAAAAGCGGCTTTTGCCAGCGGTTATAGAACCGGTTGAGGACGAAGCGGATGCCCTGCGGATCGATCTGCCAGCCCCATTCGGATTCCTTGAGATACGGATTCTTCGCCCCGCCGATAAGGTTGCCCTCACCTGCCACCATCTTCGGATCGGCAGACTCGCAGACACTGACATAGTAGCTGAACGAGATGAAATCAACCGTATTCTCTTTGAGCAGCTGCAGTTCCTCCGGCGTCGTCTTGATCTCGATGCCATTTTCACGGAAATACCGCTTCATATAACCCGGATAAACACCGCGCGCATGCATATCGCCAAAGAAGTCATTCATGTTATTGGACTGCATCGTCTTGATGACATCATCCGGATTCGGCGTCAGCGGATAGATTGGCATAGAAAGCACCATGCAGCCAATCTTTGCCCCCGGCATCAGCTCATGCCCGATCTTCGTGGCCAGCGCCGAAGCCACCAGCTCATGATGGCAGGCCTGATAGAGGTCCGACTTGCTGAGCTCAGCCAGTGGGGTCATGATACCGCCACTCATGAGCGGTGCATGCAGGACCGAGTTGATCTCGTTGAAGGTCAGCCAGTATTTTACCTTGTCCTTATAGCGGGCAAAGATAGTCCGGACATAGCGCTCATAGAAGCCGATGAGATCATGGTTGACCCAGCCATTGTACTGCTTTGCCAGATGCAGCGGCGTCTCATAGTGCGAGATCGTCACCAGCGGCTCGATCCCGTATTTATGGCACTCGTCAAACAGATCATCATAGAACTGCAGCCCGGCCTCATTCGGCTCGGCGTCGTCCCCATTGGGATAGATGCGGCTCCAGGCAATCGAGGTGCGGAACACCTTGAACCCCATCTCGGCAAACAGCTTCACGTCCTCTTTATAATGATGATAGAAGTCAATCGCCATGAGCTTCATATTATCTTCAGTCGGTTCAGCTGTCGGTGCGCCTTTGATTCCACGTGGCATAATGTCCTGGATATCCAGTCCCTTGCCATCCTCGTTATATGCACCCTCACACTGGTTGGCCGCAACCGCGCCGCCCCAGAGGAAATCTTTTGGAAATGCCATAGTACCCTAGTCTCCTTATGCAATCACTGTGATCAGATTCTCTTCTTCTTTGACCGCTTTGCCCGTCGTCATGACCACATCCATATATTCGGCATGGTTCGTTACGATGACCGGCGTGATGATATTGTAGCCAGCAGCCTGGATCTTCTCTGCATCAAACTCGATCAGCGTCTGTCCGGCCGATACATGATCGCCCTGCTTGACTTTCGCCTCGAAATATCTTCCCTCGAGCTTGACCGTATCCATACCGATATGGATCAGCAGCTCGGTGCCTTTATCCGTGATCAAGCCAATCGCATGTGCGGTCGGGAACAGCGTCATAACCGTACAGTCGGCTGGTGCAACGACCCGTCCTTCCGACGGATTGATGGCAATGCCCTTGCCCAGGACACCGGCAGCAAAAGCTTCATCCGGCACATCTTCGAGCGGAACCAGTGCTCCGGCTACCGGAGCCTTGATGATCTCCTTGCCGACTTTTGATCCGTTGCTGCCAGCTGCAACCGTCACCGTCTCGCCATTCGGCGCATCGCGGTAGATCACAGCCGTCACGATCAGGCCAAAGGCAAAGGATACGGCGGAAGCAATCATGCCGCCATACATTCCGGCCAGATCACCCGTCTTCGGATCGATGAACTGTCGGATAACCAAAGATTCCCAGTCCGCCGAACATGAAGAGTTTGACGGAAAGCAGAGCCATGAGTGCACCACCGATGGCACCACCAATGCAGGAAATGACGAAGTATTTCTTACGTGGCAGCGTCACACCATAGATGCATGGCTCAGTTACGCCGAAGATACCGGCAATGAAAGCTGGCAGGGAAATGCTCTTGAGCTTGGCATCATGCGTGCGCAGGAAGATACCCAGCACAACGCCGATCTGAGCAAACGAGCAGCCGAAATACGTGACAACCAGCGGATCGAAACCATAGACCGTGATGTTGTTGATCATGATTGGCACCAGTCCCCAGTGCAGGCCAAACATGACGAATACCTGCCAGAACGCACCAATGAAGAGACCAGCGATAACCGGGCTGACGTTGTAGATGGTCATAGCGGCTGCACCAACGAGCTGACCAGCCCAGGTAGCAACCGGACCGATGACCAGGAACGTCAGCGGAATCACGATGAGGATCGTGAAGAACGGCGTCAGGAAGTTCTTGAGCATCGCCGGCATGATCTTTGCGATATTACGCTCTACCTTGGAACCGAACCAGATGGCCACGATGATAGGAATTACGCTGGACGCATAGTTCATCAGGATGACCGGCAGTCCAAGGAACTCCATGTGGATGGCCGAATGGAACAGCGTCCCATCGAACAACGTATAGAGCGTATCGCCCTTCATGATAGCGGACAGGCTCGGATAAACCAGCGCTGCACCGACTGCCATGCCCGTGAACTCATTCATCTTGAACTTGCGGGCAGCCGTAAGTCCCAGGAAGATCGGCAGGAAATAGAAGAACATATCGCCGAGGATATTGAGCATCTGGGCCGTACCGCCTTTGGCCGCGACAATGCCCGTCGAGGTCAGCAGGGCCGTAAAGCCTTTGATCATACCAGGTAGCGATCAATACGCTGAGTACCGGCGTAAAGATACCGGAAATCAGGTCGATGAACCGGTCGATCAGGCTCAGATTCTTATCCGTTTCGTCATCGGCGGCCTGCGGCGCATTCCCCTGAATGCCGCTGACCTCCAGCACCGTATCATAGACATCGGCTACTTCATTGCCAATGACCGACCTGATACTGTCCGGCGCTCTGGATAACCGTGACCACGCCATCCATCTGCTTCAGGATGTCCGTGTCCGCTTTACTCTCATCTTTCAACTTGAAACGCAGCCGCGTGATGCAATGCGCCAGTGAAATGACATTCTGCTCGCCGCCAACATGTTTGACGATGTTCTTTGCGAGCTCCTCATACTTTTTCATAGAAATTCCTCCAAAATTAAAACAAGTAACTTTGAAGGTTTGGCCAACTTAATGTCACCATCCATACGACGATACCCCTTTCCACGGAGCCTTGCGGAAAACAGGCAAAAAAATAAAGCGTGGATCAACCTTTCACACAGCAAAACCGCTGGCGAAGGTTTGGCCGACTGAACGTAACCATCCCGCTTGATAGTTATCATTATAAAGAATTTCGTTTTTATTGTCAATTACTTTTTATTATTTGCTTCTTAGCTTCCGTAAAAAATCAAATCCCAGCAAAGAAATCAAATCTCATCACAAGAAACTCAAATTCAAGCGAAGAAAAGCAAATCTTAGTCAAATTTCAACAAAAGAAAGCAAATTTTATTTAAGTAACTCAAATTTTTATGCAAGAAAGCAAAAAACAACTCAAATCTGCCAACGAGATTTGAGTTGTTTTTGACTTTCTATTTGTTTTCTTTTATTATCTTTTATCGATGCTGCTCAGCCATCCACTGGAAGAGTTTTACATTCTTTCCATTGATGGTATCGGCACACTGATCGTTATAGACATAGATCCAGGACCAGTGGCCCATGTACTCGAATGGGGTGCCATCGGCTTTCTTGTAGAGGCCGGTCTGATCGACGACCTTATCGAAGAAGCTGAAATGGACATTGGCACCAGCCTGCTGCAGACGAGCTACGGTCGGTACGGCATAGTCCTTCGGCGGCAGGACCGTATCGGTCTTGGCTGCCGTGAACCAGATCGGCGTATCGGCAATGTTCTTGAGGTCTTTGTCCGTGATCAGGCTGTCTTTAAGGCCCTCACAGGTCGGGAAGGCAGCGGCGAAATAGCCCGGATTGTCGCGGACCAGCAGCATCGTCATATAGCCTCCATTGGAGTCACCACCGACATAGATACGGCTGGCATCGATACCCGGATGAGCTGTCACGTACTCTTTGATGAATTTGATGAGCGTATCCGAGTAAATGGACGTACCATCCGCAAAGCTCTTATAGCCATGCATCCAGTAGGTGCGTGCCTGTGGTGCGAGCACATAGGCCCCGCCGAAATACTTCTGGATGGACGCATCGGCAAACTGGGTCGCCTTGTTGCCCATGATCGGCAGCGATGGCGAATTGCCGCCCTCGCCCATGCCGTGCAGCCAGATGATCAGCGGATGCTTGCCGCTGTCCTGCGGCTCATAGCTGGCATACGGGAAGGAATCATGAATGCCGACGAGCTGATGCCCATAGCGGAACTTATCCGCCTGTGGACGGATGTTGCCCTGGTTGTTGTCGACCACGAGCCCTGCCGTCTTGCCGACCGCCTGCTGCTCCGTGATCGTATAGTCAGCCTTCACCCAGTTGTTGATCAAAGTATGAAAATCGAAATTCAGCGCTGCGCCCAGCGTCTCCTGCGGGCCTACTTTGAGTTCCAGCGTGACATACCGGCCGCTCTTGGCCGGCTTGCCCTGCGCATCCGAGACATACGCCTTCGTCACGGTGCGGTCGCCCTCGAGATCTTTGGCCTGTGCGGGCCTCAGAGCCAAGGCTGATGAACGCATTCTTGCCCAGCTGCATTGCCTCGCCCGGCGTCAAAGCGCCTTCGGCGAGCTCACGGCGGACATGGACCTTGAAGCTGCCCGTCGTCACCTGATTGCTGGCAATGGTCTGTCCGAGGTTCACGATGACTTTTGACACGGACGGGCCCCAGTCGAAGGTCTCCGTCACGGTCTGATAGGACGGCTGCTGCGTCGGCACGGCAGCCATAGCGGCCGTACCAAAAGCAAATACGCCTGCCGCCATGACGCCGCAAAGGCTCAGACGGATCATCCGGCTCAATTTATTGGTATTCATCATAAAACATCCTTTCCCTTATCCCCTGATTACCGGCACCTGATATTTTGCCGTGCGGGCATCCTTGATGACACCCTTCCAGTTCAGGCCATAGGCGAAATCATAGCTGTGTCCCTCGCTGTCGGTATAGCACACCATATCCCGTGGCACATCCTCCAGCTGTTTCTCGACCGTGATCATGTCCTTCGGCTGCTGCATCGGCAGCAGGCCCTGCGGCTCAAAGCGGCCCGTCAGGACATCGAAGTATGCCGCATCGCTGACGCCATAGCCGACGACGATCGCATCAGACAACGGCTCGACCTCACTGAAGATCATCGGCTTCAACGCATGGACCATCGTCACGACCGGGATATTCCGGCCGGACTTCGCCACACAGTCGCGGCCATAGCTCACACTGTCGAGATCCGTCGCATTGACGATCTGTGCCGTGCGGCCATAGTAGCTGCGGTTCTCGCCCGGATCATGGGCAATGGACTGGCGGCGTACGGCCGACGAATCCGCCGTATATTTGCCGTACTGCAGCGACAGCGGAATGAAATTGCCCTGTGCATCGCGGCCCAGGCCATCGAACTGATTCCCGCATTGATCGGGTTATCGACAACAGCCAGCACCAGATCAGCCTTGGCCACCTCAGCCGGCGCCAGACGCTGGATATCCGCAGCAGCTGCCATTGGCTTGCCGTCTTTGTCCTTCGCCGTCAGGGTACCGACTTTATCCGTGATGACCGTGAAGTATTCCGAGGCAGGTCTTCAGATCAACCGGCAGACTCCAGTTAGCCGCCTGATAGGTGTGGAAGGTCTTGTTCTCAATGACCGGACGGTAGATCATCGGCACGTAGACAACCGGTTTCTGTGCCTGCGCCGCCGCTTTATGGATCACACCGCCCTTGTTCTTCAGGAGGACGATGGATTTGAGCTGTGCCTCATAGCCGGCAGCCTTGTCCTGTGGATTGCCTACCTCGCGGACAGTCTTCGCCACATCAAGGTACGGATTCTCGAACAGCCCGAGCTGGAAGATATTGCGCAGCAGGCGCACAGCCGAGGTCTGGAAGCGCTGGTCCATGAAAGGCCTTGCCATGCTCCTTCACGCCAATCGTCATAGGCTGCGAGCACCGGCTGCTTGTCGCTGTTGCCGCCGAACTGGTCGACACCGGCCATCAGCGCCTTATAATGACGCATCGCCACGGTATCATTTTCGACACCCCAGGCCGTCGATATCCCCTGTCCAACGGCTTTCGGGATATCATGCGTCACACACCAGTCCGTGCAGATGACGCCATCAAAATGGTATTTGTTGCGCAGCAGGCCGATCTTATACTGACTGAATGCACTGCCGACCTTCTCGCCCAGCGAGCCATCCTCACTCCAGGCAATGGAATAGGAGGACATGACCGCACTTGGCATCTTCGTTTTGCCGTTGAGTTTCAGACCGCCCTCGACAAAGGGGATCAGCTGCGTCTTGAACTGGCCGCCCGGATAGACCGCATACTTGCCATACTTCGAGTGTGCCTCACGGCCCCCCTCGCCGATGCCGTCACCCGGCCAGTGTTTCATCATCGCATTGACGCTGTATTTCCCCCAGCCAATGTCCTTACCATTCTCGATTGTCGATTGCACGCCATCGATGGTGGCTTTCGCCATATCACGGGACAGGGCCGGATCCTCGCCGAACGTGCCATAATAACGGGTCCAGCGCGGGTCCGTTGCCAGGTCGATCTGCGGAGACAGCCCCGTACCGATGCCCAGCAGGCGGTATTCCTTCGAGGAAACCTCACCGAACGCCCTGGCAATCGATGGATCGAAGGTTGCGGCAATGCCGAGATTGCTCGGCCAGCGGGAAACGCCGCCCGTCACATCCTTCAGATAGACGCCATTGCCGCGTGCATCGCTGCGCGGGTCGGAGCTTGTATTGGCCGGAATGGCAAACGGCAGGCTCTCGGCATAAGGCCTGCAGCGCATTGTTCCACTTCGCCGTGATTTCATTGCTGGCTGCCGTATCGGCATTGAGTACCGTACGCACATGGTCGGCACTCAGCATCTTCTTCTGTTCCTCCGTGAGCTGCGGCTGCAGATTGCGCTGATGCATACTGTAGAGCATGAGTCCCGCGATGTCCTCCGTGCTCAGCTGCTTCGCCAGATCCTCAGCCCGCTGCTGCGGGGTCAGCCGCCAGTCCTCATAGCGGTCGAGTCTGCCATTGCGGTTCATATCCTTGAAAGCTTTGCCATCGACCGTCAGCAGTTTCACACCGGAATCCGCCTGCAGTCCCAGCTCAGCGCCGCCTTTATTCTCCACCAGCAGATAGCCATCCGCCGATTTTGTCTCCGTATAGTCCTGCGCTGCCGCAGCCTGTACCTGCGAACCCGCCATCGCCAGCGTCAATGCCAGTACCAGACTTTGATATTTTTTCATTTCAAGAGCCTCCCTCTTCTATAAGAATATCCTGTCAAATATAAAAATATCCTGTCATAGAAAAGGAACCTGCCAGACAGCAAGCTCCCCTTCCTTTGATGCAAAAGCCGGTTGATCAGAAGAAGAACTGTGCCTGGAAACGATACATGTCATCGCGGGCATCGGTATCGATTTCCCGGCCCCAGGTATAGAAGGTATCGAGCAGGACATTCCTGGTCGGTACATAGCTGAAGCCCAGGCGGATAAATTTCTCATTGAGGCCGCACCAGTCGGTGACGGTCGGCCAGCTGAGTGCCGGCTCATAGCGATAATCGAGTGTGATACCATAGGTCTTGGGTGCAGACAGCTTCGCGCCCTTGTACTGTACCTGTACCCAGCGGCCCGGATGCTTCGTCTTCGTACCAGCCTCAGCCGTATTATCACGCTCGGCATTGCTGTTGATAAGGCCCACCGCGGAGATCCCAGTTCTGATCGAACTTATGATGAGCATGCGCGTAGTAATAGAATACGCGGCCCTGGTCCGGATCCTGATAGCGGCTGGCCATAGCCGAGCTCCAGGACGTACCGAAGTTGATGTCATTCTTCTTGTCGAACGGATAGAAGAAGCGCAGGCTCGTAACCTTCTCCTCATTGCGGCTGGCATCCCAAAGATCCATCTGCCCCATCGTCAGGAACGTCTTGAATGCCTTCTTGCCATAGGTAAACTGGGCACCGGAGAAATCGCAATCGATGTCCATGCCCCAGCCGTAGATGTTCCACTCATTCCATTTACCGATCTTCGCATCGAGGCCCAGCTTCGGCATCTGGCCGGTCACATAGGTATCCATCGTCATGCCAGTTCCATTTTCATTCGGGCTCAGGTTCTTTCTCTCATCGAAGCCGCTGAACGAGTTCCGATAGCCGATATCCGCATGTGCCTGCCAGGTATCGCTGACCTTATAGGTCGAGTTCACAGCAACATGGATCATATTCGCCCGGGTTTTCCGTGTCGTCAATCCCGATCCAGCAGCCGACAGGAGTTGGTGGTCGTTACGAATACGTGCATAGCCATCAATGGACAGCTTATCAGCCAGTGCCGCTGCTTTCTTCAGACCAGCCTTTTCCGCCTGTGTAAACGTAGCCTGAATCCGCAGAATTTTCCGTCTGTTCAAGATTCATGCTGTCCAGTTTCGACAGCATCCGGACTTTCTTGATGTCATAATAATAGGCTTCGTTGAGCTTCTTGAGCTCAGCCTGCTGCGTCGCATTCATGGCACTCTGATTCTGCATCGCGGCATCCACGATCATGGCCATCTCCATGCGGCTCATGACCCGCCCCTGCGGAATCGTTACCGCGTAGTCCGGCACCATACCAGCCGAGATCAGCCCATTGACCGCACCATAGGACCAGTCACTGACCGGCACCTCCGACAGGAACCCGGTAGTCGCGGCCTCGCCGGACACGCCGCTGCCCATGACGATTGCCGCCGACAGTGCTGCTGCGCCCAGGGTATTCTTGCTCATCATTTTCCAGTTTTTCATTACGATTCCTCCAAAATTTTAATTGCATGATATTCATCAAATTAAATCTTGAAGGTTTGGCCAACTCAATGTCACCATCCAACCGGGGATTGGCTCCGTCTGCTCGTTCACCTCAATTCAGCTCCGGAAACCATTGCTTACCCTCCCCCGAAGATACGACAAATGGTTCCCTGGCAGATATTTTCTTAATATATAGCACAGGATATCAATCCTGACACTTACGGATTACTTTCGCAATGTGGATCATCAGATAGAACTGCTCATCTCCGCTGACCGCATAACGGTATTTCTTCGCGATGAAAGGCACGATCTTCTCCACACAGAGATGCGCCTGCTGATACTTCTGCTGCACCATCTGCTCCATCTCTTCATCGATGTCATCCTGAGGCGGCTTGATTCCACTGAACATGCGCTGTGCAAAGAATTTCAGATGCGTGATGAAACGGAAATACTGCAGCGATTCCTTGGAGAACTCGATGTTGCATGACAGCCGCACGATATTCGAGACTTCATCGATCAGCTTCACGATCTTATCCGCCATCGGCTGCTTCAGGTCCATCTGCGCATCAATGAGATGCATCGCGATGAATCCCTGCCTCATCCTCCGGCATATCCACATCGAAACTGCGCATCGATCATCGTCAGCGCTTTCTCCGCGATTGCGAACTCCTTCGGATAGAACCGGCGCGTCTCCCAGAGCATCATGTTCCGGATCGGAATATTCTCCCGGATCCGGGTCACTGCCATGTGGATATGATCCGTCAGGGAGATATAGCTGCTTTCGTTGAGCCTGGTCCCCAGTTCCTTCTCGGCCATGTCGATGATGGCATTGCTCGCATCCAGATAATCGAGCGACAGGTCCGGCCAGGAGTTCCTTGAACTTTCTCCAGCATCTCATGATCGCTCAGACGGTATACCCTTGTCCAGCTGATTCTCCGGCACATCATCACCGTTGTGCTTGCCAAAGGCGATGCCGCGTCCCATAGCGACGACTTCCCGTCCCTCGGCATCATTGGTCACGATTACATTGTTATTCAATATTTTTTTGATCTGCACGATAATTTCCCCCAAAATCCCCAGTGCATAAAAAAAAGCAAAACAACACAACAGCCTCCGCTGCTATGCTTGTTCTGCCTTCATCATTGTATACATAAAATTCCCTCCAAAAATAGCGACTGCTTTTTCGAAGGTTTGGCCAACTCAATGTCACCATCCAAACGTCGACGCACGGGCCCCCGCCTGTGCCTTTGTCTGAAAAAATACGAAATACTTCTAAACTAGAAACAAGTATAGCATAACTATACGTTCCTGTCAAAATTAAAATGATGCAGCAAACGGCTTCCAGCTTCGCAGCCTCCTGCCACTGGAAAGCAAAACAACTCAAATCCGTCCATGAGATTTGAGTTGAATGCAAAGATCTTATTTCATTGTCTGCCTTTAGAAGCTCCACCTTGCTCCAAGGTTGAACTGGAGGTTGCTCTTGATTTCGCCGAAGTATTTGCTGCACTCACCATAGACCATGCAGTTCTGCCCGGCGCGTACGGTGCCGCCCAGGACCAGCTCGGCCCAGTCGCGCGCGATGTCCTGGCTGTAGCTGCGGCTCAGGCTGCTGTCACTGCCGGTCATAGTGATCCCGCTGCCGAAGTCATGATACCAGCTCGCCTTGAAGTAGAGGCTGCTGCCGCCGAAGTCCCGGCCAAGGGCTGCGCCCAGACGGGTGAGGGCCTTGTTCTGCGCCCCGAGGTCCACATGCAGGCCGGTGCTTGTCGTGTAGTCCGCCCCCTGGATGCGTCCGAGGAGGAGCTCGGCCTGCGGCTCGACGTAGCTGCCGCCGCCCAGCCCGTAGCGCCGGCCATACTCACCGCTCACGCTGTACGCCCAGCTGCTGTAGTCGCCGTGGCTCGGGTTCGCGGTCTGGGTGAGGTTCACGTCGTCCATGAATTTGCCCGCCTTGAGGATAACATCGTAGTAGCTGCCATTCTGGCGGATGCCGGTCTGGTAGAAGCTCAGCGTGCTTTCCTTCAGGTCACCGCTGCCCAGCTCATAATGTCCACTGCCAGTAGCGTAGGAGACGGCCCCGCCGCGATAGGTGCGCTCATGACTGCCCGTCAGCACCCGGTCATAGCCGGCCTGCCCGAGGTTGTAGTCCACCTTGCTTTCCCCCTGCTCGGCCTCACCCTTGTTCCAGCGCGCCCAGGCGCCAGCCTCTGCCGGTTCCGCTGCGCGCAGCTCGCCCATGCGCCGCGAGAGGCTGTTCGCTTCCTTGAGCCAGAAGCTGTTCATGCCGGCACGGTCCTGCTCAGCCGTGCGCACCGCGCCCGAGGCAATCTCAGGCTGCATATTCGTGATCTTATAGGAGGTCAGATACCACTGATTGTCCGTATCCTTCGTGAATTCAGGCACATAGTCGTAGAGGTTGTACGTGTCCTTCACGCCGGTCACCGTCGTTACGTTCGCCGCGCCAGCACCGCTCACGACGAGAGCCTTGCCGGTCAGCGTGCTGTCGTTGGTGAGCCCCTTCGTATTGAAGTACGGATCGTATTCCACATCGATGTTCAGGTCCGTCGTGCTGGAAGATGCGCCGAGGCTGAGCTGATCGGCATTGCCATTCGCGAGGTCCGCGTTGATGCAGAGGATGCCGCCGTTGCCGCTCAGGCTGTCGATCGTAAGCGTGCGCCAATCCGCCGCGCGCGTAGCATTGTCCCAGGTCAGGTCGATGACGCCGCTGTCTTTGAGGGTGAGCGCCGCGACATAGTCCTGCGTGGTGGTGTATTTCGCAGAATCATACCAAAAGGTGCCATTGCGGTCATCGAACACCGGCTGCCAGACCGCGCCGTTTTCGATGATGATGTTGTTCGTACCATCGACGGCAACGATATTGCCCTGCAGCCAGGAGCCGCTGCCGTCGAGAATGATATCGTTCGTGCCGCTGTCATATGCCACAACATCGCCCGTGAGCTTTACGGTCTTGCCCAGGCTGCTCGTTCCGTCCGTTGTGTTGATATAGGTCGCGGCTGTCCCACTGGTCTCTATAGCAGCCGCAAGCTTAAGATTGGTGCCGGTATTGCTCACCGCTGTTGTCAGCGTCACATCACCACCGACCTTAGTCGTACCACCGATATTATCGATTCCAATAGCCTGTGTGGAATTCTCATCACTGCTGCCCGCACCCTCAGCGGCCACATTCGCTATGAGATTGCCCGTGATGGTCAGGTCATGATTGACAGAGATTCCTTCGGCTTTTGCATTTTGCATCGCACTCGCTGTGGCCTTGACGCTCTTGAGGTTCACACTGCCATTGATCGTGGTCGTGCCACCATTACCATCAGTGATGCCATAGGCTGAAGCCGACACATCGCCATCGCCCGCTCCCCCCTTGCCGTCAACGGCACTGACCTCCATGGTCAGGTCTCCGTTGACGGTACCAACATTCACCAGGCCATAGGCTGAAGCTGACACACCGTTATTGGCCGCTGTTCCCAGGGCCGTGCCGCCGATCGCACAGACCGTGAGGTCCAGGTTCCCGTTGACCGTAGTGACCCTTTCCAGGCCAAAGGCATTAGCCGTGGCAGATTCTTTATTTACATCCCCCTCTGTGCCAGCTATGCCGCCTTTGGCTGTAACGGTAATGCTGTGCGTGTTCGTCCCGCCAGCCTTCCCCAGGGTTACATCTCCTAAATGCACACCATAGGCATAGGCCGTCGCGTTGGTTACGGCATTGGCCGCAGCGGTGCCGCCGTCGGCGGTCACGTTCAGCGTGACGTTGCCATCAACAACCACTATACCGCCCACATCAACCCCATTGGCGACCACGTGGGCCGAATTGCCGGCAGCCACAGCCGCCGTCACGTTCGCCTTGAAATCGCCATGGATGATCAGATCATTACCAACAAGTGCGCCATAGGCTGATGCTGTCGCCATGGTGTTCGTCACACTCGCGATAGCCTCGCTCGTAAGGTTCACGCTGCCGTTGATTGTGGTGATATTGTCCAGATTCTCAATGCCATAGGCTTCGACTGGAGCGGCCAATTGACTTTTCCCTGTTCCCAGGTACGTGCCGCCAACCGCACTGGCAGCGATAGTCAGGTCACCGTTGACCGTAGTGACCTCCCGCAGGCCAGTGGCACTAGTCGCGGCATCAACCGTCTGCGCATTACCCACACCAGCCGTACCACCGGTCGCTGTGACCGTAAAGCTGCTCGTCGTACCGGCCTTCCCCAGCGTCAGGCTGCCAGTTGATTTCTCATTATAGGCTCCAAAGGCCCAGGCAGAGGCAACCGAAGTGCTGTCCGTGCTCGCAGCCGTACCGCCGACAGCCGTCGCCGTGACCGTCAGCGGGCTGTCCACCGTAAGTGCTGTACCAGAATTCCGGATACCACAGGCTATTGCGGATCGGTCTGCCTTGCCCGATCCGGAATACGTTCCACCTGCAGCCTCGGCCGTCAGCGTGATCGTGTCCGTGCCAGTATTCTGCACGGTCAGCGTGGCAGTATTCCTTATGCCATAGGCCACAGCAGTAATCGCTGCATCATCCCCTGAGTACTTGCCGCCCACGGTCAGCGTCGGCTTCGCCCCCCCCAGATAAAGCGTGGCCGCATCCGTCGTATAAACGCCATTCCAGACATACTCATTATCCGCTGTAGTATACAATGTAATAGTTTTACCCGATTCGGTCTCAACCTTCCCGCTCGTCACCGTAATCGCCGTATACGGGTCGCTCGCAGTATTCCCCGTCGTTACCGTTTGGTTTGCCGTCTGTTCGGCGGCCTGCACAGCCGGCGATGCCAGCAGCGTGCTGCCTCCGAACAGGATTGCGTTCATGACGCACATCGTCAGCGTCTTGTTTCTCCAATATTTCATTGTATCGTCCTTCTTCCTAAAATACTCTGTTCCCACATATAATCAAAATGCCCACTGGGCACCGGCCTGGAACGTCACGCCCTGCTGCCTGCCCACCCAGCCGGTGAGGCCAAGATCGATCGTTACCGGTGATTTCGACGGTTTCACCTGCCAGCCGAGTTCCAGCATACCGCTGCTTCCCTTGAGACTCGGTGCCGGGGTGCTGAATCCTTTATAGCTCGCTCGTGCGTCACCGCCGAATTCGTACTGCCAGGCAGCTCCCGCATAGATTGAGGACTGGTCATTCACTACATGCGTATAGCGGCCGCCCAGATGCAGCCGATGGCTGTTCACCGCATCGAAATGATACGTCTCGCCACTCGAGAGGGTTGTGTCGGTACTACCCGTACGACCATAGAAATATTTGCCATAGAGATCGAGGCTGTCGCCATTCGCCAGTTTCCTCACCTGCCCTGCGCCAAGATGTGCGCCCCAGTAATTCGTTTTCGTATCATAGCTCACATGCCCATCACGAGTACTGGTCGCGCCTTTGAGATCATAGCTCCGATAGTCTGACGTGGTATGTCCCATCCGCAAGCTGCCCTCATAGTAGCAGCCGTTATCCTGTTCTTCTCTCGCGAATAAGCCTGCACCGTAATAATGGGTATTGCCATCGCCACGTGTACCGTCATCGAGATGGGAGGTGTATCTGCCCGCACCATACTCGCACACTGGACCGAAAAGCAGCCGTCCCGATGCCTGCTTGATTTCCCGTGCAAGCCCCAGCGTCATATTCTGCCCCTTCAGGTCCACATAGGAGCCTGTGTTCGCACGCATGGCGCTGCCACCAGCTCCATAGAATGGCGCAAACTCCGAAACAGTCTTCCCGTCACTGCTTCTGGCTGCCTCCGTTGCACGGGCCATGCCTGTACCGGCCAGGAAGTCGGCACCACCATTGAGGAAGGCCGCCTGCCCGCCACGCGTCTCTGCCAGGCTCTTGGTCTGCGGTTTAAGGACACCGCTCTCCACGTTCATCGTGAGGCTGTTGCTGTTCGCAGCCAGGCTCAATGCATAATCCATCGATACGCCCTTCGTCAGCGTGCCGCTCAGGGTCGTATCCGAGGTCTTGAGCGTCCCGTTGGTCGTAAGCAGCGTCACAGTGTCGCCAATAGCCAGTGATGAAACGCCCTCGGCATTGACGGTCACCGTAGTGCCGGTGAGGTCCGTAGTGCCACCGCCAGTCAGGGTGACGATGGTGCTGCCGTTGGCCGTGCTGTCGGGCAGATAGTAGTCGATGGTGGCAAAATTTCGCCAGGTTCCCCGCCGTGAGGCCCTGTTGCCGTAGATCCTGAGGATATTCCCCGTATAATCCGTCTCATTGCCGCCGTAGACCGTGCCCGCGACATCGCCGCTGGTCCAGTTGATGGTATTGCCCGTGGTGACGCTGTGCAGTGCATAGCCGCCGTAGACATCACCGGCTACATGAGCACCGTTCAGGTCTACCGTATTGCCGACCGCGCTATGACCTGCAAAACCACCATAGACATTTCCCCGGACCGTACCACTCTGTAGCTTGACGGTATTATCCACCGCCGATGTCTCTGTATCATCGCTGCTGACGGCGGCACCGCCGATGATGCTGCCATCTACCGTGCCGCTCACCAGCGTCGCCTGGCTCTTGCTCGCCGCAGCATGGGAGCCATAGGTGTAAGCACCATAAAGATTCTGCCCGACCGCACTGCTCCCGCCGTCATAGGCAACGGTCCCCGTGCTGGCAGTCCCATCGGCGCTATAGGCACCATAGGTGCTGCCAGCTACAGCCCGCTTCACCGTGCTGTCCGCGGCCAGCAGGTTCAATGCCGTATCATCGGCAGTCGGCGCAATCTTGGCTATAGTCGGCTTAGTTACTGTACCGATAACAGCCGAATCCGTCGCAGACACGTTGATCACAGAATCATAACCAACCGCCGCACTATTGACCATAGCAGCTGTATTTCCTCCTTTTACCCCGGATACGCCCGCCGCATTGTAAAGCAGGGTAATCTGGTCTCCGACCGACAGGATCGTATCGCTATTCGTCATGGCCTGAATCTCGGTCCCGGTGAGATCCGTCACGTTGCCGCCATTCAGAGTCAGTACCCTGGTATCTTTCGTCACGGTACTGGGCAGATAGAAGTTAACCTTATTCAGATTTGCAAGATTTCCGGCTGTGAGTCCCGTTCCATAGACATTCAGCGTATTGCCGCTACTGCTGGTACCACTTCCTCCATAGATGGTGCCGCTGACCGTTCCGCTCTTGAGGTTGATGGTGTTCTCCGTCGTGCTTTTCCCCGCACGACCGCCATAGACATTCCCCTTCACGCTGGCTCCATCCAGGTTCACCGTATTGCGGTCGGCAGATTGCTCCGAGTAGCCGCCATAGACATCACCACCGACCGTTCCACTCTTCAGATTGACGGTATTCTCCGTTGCAGATGCATTCGTACCATCACCGCTGACTGCCGCACCGCCAACGACGCTGCCACCAACCGTGCCGCTCACCAGTGTCACCTGGCTGTTCCTGGCAGAGGCATTGGAGCCATAGCTGTAGGCACCATACAGGTTCTGTCCGACCGCATTGCTGCCGCCGTCATAGGCAACGGTCCCCGTACTGGCAGTCCCATCGGCATGGTAATCACCATAGACGCTTCCATCCACGGCCCGCGTCACGGTGCTGTCCGCTGCCAGCAGGTTCAATGCCGTATCGCCGGTAGTTGGTGCCACCTTGGCTGCCGTCGTCCTGGTAACCGTACCGATAACGGCAGAATCCGTCGCCGCCACGCTGAATGAAGAATCATTGCCGATGGCATTGCAGTTTATCACACCATCGCTGCTGCCTGCTTTCAGACCGGAGATGCCAGCCGCATTATAGAGCAGGGTAATCTGATCTCCGACGTTCAGGACTGTGCCAGCACCCGCCATGGCCTGGATCTCGGTCCCGGTGAGATCCGTCACGCTGCCGCCATTCAGGGTCAGTACCCTGGCAGCTGTCGTCACGGTACTGGGCAGATAAAGATTGACCTTCGCCAGATTCGCGATATTGCCCGCCGTAAAGCCCGAGCCACGGACATTCAGTATATTGCCAGCATTGCTGGTTCCATTGCCGCCATAGATGGTGCCGCTGACGGATCCCCTGGTATAGTCAATGACATTGTTCGCGGTCGTACTTTTATTGGAGGTATAGCCGCCATACACATCCCCGTTCACGATGCTGCCGTCCAGCTTGACGCTGTTATTGCTGGCCGAGGCAGTGCTCGTGGTCTCCGTATTCCCCCCCAGATCGACATAGCCGCCATACACGGCATTATTGATGGTACCGCCCGTCAGCGCGACTTTATTCCCGTCGGCTGCCGCCTGAATGACCGCCTTCTGAACAAAACTGTCCGCCGACACATAGCCGCCATAGACATTGGCGCCCAGGATGCCGCCCGAAATATTGACCGCATTGGTATTGGCACTCATCTTAAAGGTCGAATTGCTGGTAACTGTGTAATCTTTCAAGCTCGAAACCTCCGCTGCGCCGCCCGCTGCCTTTCCATTGGCACGGCCACCGGAGATATTTACCGTATTGCCATCAGCCGCGATCGTATTTGTCGATATAAGCGGCTTATTATCCCATGTCACATCATCAAACTCATAGACTTGCTGCGCATAGCCGCCAAAAACGGCCGCATCGATCGCCGAGGCGATTCCCGGATACGTATGCGTATAGCTATAATCGGCCCCGGTATTCTGAAGGTTCACGGTATTGCCCGCAGCTGTAATTGACCGCGACATTGCTGCACCACTATTATTCCAATACGCCCAGCCGCCATACAGGGAATTGACCGAACCAAGGCACTGAGCCCCCGTCACTCCAAAGTTCACTGTATTGTTCTTTGCTATCGCCGTCTCATTTGCACTGGCATATCCACCGATGAAATGATCCCGATGCTCTTGTGACAACGGGGACAGCACGTTTCCCTCTGCAATATATTCAACGAGACCATTTTGGGCTGTAGCCGTATCATGGGGGCATCCCGGAGAATTATCGCTTTTAGCAAAACTGCCAATAAGATACCATGGCACATCCTGGCTATCGTGGATAATGATCTGTCCCCCATCAGTGTATGCCCACCCTTTATGAGAAGGAAGCTTTGCCTCATCATAGCAATAAGCAACAGCCATGGTTTCACCATAAGTAATATTTATTCTAGCATGCTGCTCCCATACTGTCAGCTCATTAATACTCTTAGGGTCATTTATCGGCTGTCCAGCAGTGTTTTGTGAATAATAGTAGATGGTGGTGGCATATGCCGCCCTGGTACCAGCCAGCATACTTCCGCCCAGCAGAGCCAGCTGGAGCAGTGCCGCCAGTTTCTTTGTTTTCCTTAATTTCCTTGTTTTCTTCGTCATTTCTCAAATCTCCTCACTATTCCATCCCCCTATACCTGGGAATGGTCCTTTTTGTCGTTTTCCAACAGCAGTCGACAAATTTTCGGCTGAAACCATATCCTAACGTTCCTGTAGGATAAATACGTAAAAAGACAAGCTGCTGTTGCTGTCCTGTAGTTTCCCACAAGAACAGCAGCAGCAGCTCGCCTCTTTGCACTCTATTATGCCCGTTTTCTAACCCAAATTCAATGATTTTTGCAGAAGTGGTAGGTTTTTCTGCAAAAGTGGTAGCTTTGGCGATATTTTATTTTTAAATAATGATTATACGTCGCAATTAGATGTTTTTTGGGATAAAAAAACACCATCCGGATGATTTCGGATGGTGCTTCTGAATAAACCACCAATATCGGTCTCAGCGCCAGCGCCCTGGACGCGGATGGAAGAGATGCCAGCCGAAGCGCAGAGCTCCGAACCGCAGACCGATGACCAGGAAGAAACAAAGCCAGACCATTGCCTGCAGTCCGATATACGGATAGACGATGCAGGCTGCCAGTGCGCCAGCCAGCGAGGCTGTCGCGTAAATATCCTTATAAAGTACCGCTGGCATACGCTGGGCCATGAGGTCACGCAGGATGCCGCCGCCCACGGCCGTGATGACGCCGAGCATCACCGGCAATACATACGGATTGCCGGCATCGCGCATGATACCGGTCAGCATCCCTGTGATCGTGAAGGAAGCCAGTCCGATGGTATCGCAGATATTGTAGGCCACCATGATCCATTTCTTGCTGTTGCGCGAGATTGGCCACACGCTGTAGGCAATCGAAACCACGACTGCCATCACGATCGACAGCATGAAGTCCGTGATATTGCAAAGTGCCACCGGCGGTGTCACGCCAGCCAGTACATCACGCACCATCCCGCCGCCTACAGCCGTGAGCAGGGCCAGCACGATAATCCCGAAGATATCCATCCGTTTCTCTATGGCTACCATCGCGCCCGATACCGCAAAAGCCACTGTCCCCATGATATCGAAGACCACCCAGGTCATACTGTCCATCCTTAGCCCCCCCTATATCGTTGACTTATATAACTTCAATCATTATACTGTACTTGTACCCCATACAATATCACGAAAATGTCTATCACACAAGGAGTGATTACCGTGTATATGAAAAATCAATCAAAAGTACTGCTGCGCAGCCTGCTGGCAGCCACCCTGCTTGCTACGGCCGGCCTGACCGGCACGGCCCAGGCCGGCAGCCACTCAGTGGGCATGGTTGGCATGCCGAATCCCATGGTTGAGTACAGCAGCGTCCGCGACGCCGCCAGGGCCGCCGGATTCACCCCGCTCTATCTGCCAGCTCTCTCCGGCTATCATGTGAGCTTCGTCTACGTCATCGACAAGACGACCGTCGACATCGGCTATACCCGCGACGGTGATGCCAATACCACCCTGCGCCTCCGCACCGCCCGCAGCAGCAGCCTGCAGACCAGGGACATCAGCGGCATCTACAGCGTAGAGTGGAAGGACAAGACCCTGGACGATGTCCCGGTCGCCATTGCCAGTGTCCCGGCTTTATCAAAGGATGTCCGTGATGGCTATGCCGCCCACTGGTCCGTCGATGGCTGGCTGTTCTCCGTCTATGCCGAACAGATTGCGCAGCCAGAATTCCTGCACCTGCTGCAGGACGGCCTGATTGACCTGTCCAGACATTATTATTGAGCTGCATTACCGTATACCCAAAGAACGTTGAAGGCTTTTCCCTTCAACGTTCTTTTTTATTCTATGTAATTGAGGATAATATAGTCTATCTGAATTTCTTTGCCTGCTTATTCACATACATGTGTTCATCGGCCACAGCCAGCCAATCTTCTATCGTCGTGTATCTTTCATCGTATTTCGCATAACCGAAGCTGAGCGTCACCGCCGTCACGTCATCCGTCATCGGTATCTTTTCCGCCAGCTCCTCCATCAGCACAGAGATTCTGATCCCATCATACACGATGACAAACTCGTCACCGCCATAACGGGCCAGGAAGCATCGACGCCCCGCACAGATCTTGCTCAGCCTCGCCGCAACCTGCTTCAGTGCCACATCACCGGTAATATGTCCGTAGACATCATTGATCCGCTTGAAGGAATCCACATCGATCATGATCAGATGCAGGTTCGACTTATCGTTGTCCCCCAGAAAGATGTCCGACAGATAGGTGCGCAAACGCCAGCGATTGTTCAGCTGGGTCAAGGCATCAACCGATACCTGATGCTCCTGCATCCCGACATAAATCCAGGCCAGAGACAACATCACGGCCGGCCCTGTCGCTGGCCAGTCTGGATGAAAGGCCTCGATGGTCCCGCCAAACAGGGGAACCACGATAAAGGAAGCCAGTATCCGGTATTCCTGTTTTTTGGCATAATCAGATTCCTGCAGCATCTTCACGAATGGCTGAACAGCTGACACCAATACATAGCCATAGGCAATGATGAAATGAATAAAATGCCAGGACCCATGCGTACAGACATTATTGGCATCCACCGAAAAATACCAGCCGGTCTCCATCGATACCAGCGCCAGGAATATCTCCACCAGCAGCGGCAAAGCATACAGCAAGCGTTCCCGTCGCTCATACCTGCGCATAGGCTGCAGACGCTGCTGCACATAAAGCATCCAGCAGAATGCCATCTGTACCACCTGTATAGACCCCCAGGCATTAATGACAAGATTCAATCGACGCAATGCCCCAACCGGAAACGAGTTCACATACACCCACAGGAAATCCATGATGCAATAGAGGAGCGTTCCCCATACAGCCAGACGGAATAAGCGGTCTGATGTGCCCTCGCGATTAGACAATTTATACAGGATAAACCCCAGTATCAGGACACAGATCAGGCAATCCTGTCCTGCTAATCGTAAATCCATCTGATTTCTCCCCTCTCATTTGAATGGTATCAGTATATCCTATGCCTGAACCCTTGTCAAAAATACGGGACATTATATATGAAATAAAAAGGACGAAGCTCCAGCAGCCTCGTCCTTCCATCGTTTTCTTCTTTTTTGATCAGATCACATAGAACCAGGCTGCATCAGGATACGCCTCGAGCTCCTGGATCTCACGCTTGCCCTGATTGTAGCGCAGCGCCTGATTCCTCACGCTGACCTTGGTCGACGGGGCAATGGATTTCGTCAGGAACACATTGCCGCCGATCACGGCGCCCCGGCCAATGACCGTATCACCACCCAGGATTGATGCCCCGGAATAGATCGTCACATAGTCCTCAATGGTCGGATGACGTTTCTTGTTAAAGAGCTTGCGGCCGCCCGAGGTCGAGAGCGCACCAAGCGTCACGCCCTGGTAGACCTTGACATGCTCGCCGATCTCCGTCGTCTCGCCGATGACGATGCCCGTACCATGGTCGATCATGAAATATTTGCCGATTGTCGCACCCGGATTGATATCAATACCGGTCTTGCTATGCGCCAGCTCGGTCATGATGCGCGGAATGACCGGTACGCCGAGCTGATAGAGCACATGGGCAAAGCGGAACACCGTGATGGCATACAGCCCCGGATAGGCAAAGATGATCTCGTCGGCGCTCTCAGCTGCCGGATCGCCATCGAATACAGCGGCTACATCCGTAGCCAGATATTCGCGGATCTCGGGAATCTTCTTCAGGAACTCGAGCGTGATTTTCTGTGCCTGCTCCTTGCTCTCGGCCAGCTTCGCTTCATCCGGATGCTGCCCGTAGCGCATCGCGATAGCGATCTGCTTGTTCAGCCGGAAGGCTATATCCTCGATGACCATGGCCATATTGTTGCGGATATCGTAGATCCGATAGTTCTTATCCTTGGAAAAACCCGGATAAGCCACCCGGATAAGCTGCTGGATCAGCTCATAGATGACCTTGGTATCCGGCTGATTGAATACATCCAGTTTGTCGATGGGACGTTCCTTATCATAGTCAGCAATGATTGCCTGCGTAATCGCGTGAATATCTTTTGAAATAAGATCCTGCATACCTCAATCGCTCCTTCTGCCTGCCACAGTAAATATACGAAAATGGTTCCAAAACCTGCGGTTTGCAGGGTTCAGAACCACTCATTCTGTCCACTTGATGGATACAGGTATTATGGTAGCATACAAGCGTTTATCTGTCAATAAAAACAGTTATCATCTAGCCACCGGATTCCCGCAGATCGCACAATGCGGATTCCGGGGTACCGGCACATGGCGGAACGTCATGGTCAGTGCATCATACACCAGCAGCTGACCGGTCAGCAGACTGCCGGTCCCGAGGATATATTTCAGGGCTTCGGTGGCCTGCAGGGTTCCGATGACACCGGCTAATGCCCCCAGGACACCAGCCGGCTTTGATACCGCTGCATCTATGGCCGGCGGCTCCGGAAAGAGGCAGCGATAGCAGGGGCCCTGCCCGGGCACATAGGTCATCAGCTGTCCCTGGAACTCGTGGATTCCGGCATGGATATACGCTTTGCCAGCCTGTACACAGGTATCGTTGATGAGGAATTTCGTCGGGAAATTGTCCGTACAGTCAAGGACGATCTGATAATCTCCCCCGGCCAGGATATCGGTCATATTGTCAGCTGTCACCCGTTCCCGATAGCAGCGGACCTTCACCGCCGGATTGATGGCCTGCAGCGTCTCGCGGGCCGAGTCGACCTTGGGCCGCCCAATGTCAGCCGTCTGGTGCAGCAGCTGCCGCTGCAGGTTGGAGTGGTCGACCACATCATCATCGACCAGCCCGATCTGTCCGATGCCGGCTGCAGCCAGATACATTGCCGCCGGCGAGCCAAGGCCCCCCGTGCCGATGATCAGTACCCGGCCAGCCAGGATCTGCTCCTGACCAGCTTCCCCGACCTGTGACAGCATCAGCTGGCGGGCATACCGCTGCCGCTGTTCCTCTGTCAGTCCGTTCATGACGATTCCTCCCTTGCAGCCGCTTCGTCCGGTACGTCAGCGGGGACCAGCCATGCTCCGCCCCGCATCATACCACTCATCACACAGGCTGCCCCGGCACCAGCCGCCAGCACCAGTGGCAGGCGATCCGGCGTAATGCCGCCGATGGCAAAGACCGGCACTCCCGCAGTCTCACAGGCCGCCCGCAGGAAGTCCGTACCGCGCCCCGGCAAACCGCGCTTGCAGTCGGTCGCAAAGATATGCCCGGCCACAACATAGTGGCAGCCAAGCGCCGCAGCCTCCCGGACCTCGGCCAGCGAGTGGCAGGAAGTGCCAAGGCAGGACCATCCCTGCCGCTCTCCCGGCGCCATGCCCCTGAGCTGCGGCAGGGGCAGATGCAGGGCCGCTGCCCCGAGCCGCCGGGCCACGGCAGGAAAGCTGTGCAGGATACAGGGAACCTGCGCCTGCCGGCAGATTGCCAGCACCTTTGCGGCCAGTTCCTCATACTGTGATTCCGTCAGATCCTTTTCCCGCAGGATCACGGCCCGTGGCCGACGGGCCGCGAGCTGCCGCAGCCGGGTCAGGAAATCCCCCTCGCACAGCTGACGATTCGTGACCACGATGAGCTTTGACCAGTCAGACATAGAGATAGTCATTCAGCACGGGCTGAAGCCCCTCACCGGCCATATCCTTATACATGGTCCGGAAACTGCGGGTATCGCAGATCTCGAACTGCTCATCACCGACCGCGCCTTCCTCCCTGCCGGTATATTTCTCCTCATGGTCGCCGATGCCGGTCGAGACCCCGGCCGAGATCTTCGTTGCACAGATCCTGGCAATGCCATTGCGGAACGGCTTGCTTTCACGCGAGGATACCGTGATACCGGCATACGGCAGGAACAGACGGTAGGCGCAGAGGATCTGACACAGCTGCTTCTCGCCGACATCCAGCGGATTGATCTTGTCGTTGTTGATGATCGGGCGCAGCCGCGGGCAGGACAGCGAGAACTCCGCCTGCGGATACTTGCGCTGCAGATACCAGAGATGCAGTGCCGTCGCCAGTGCATCGCGGCGGAAATCCGACAGCCCGAGCAGCGCCGAGAAGCCCACGCCGCGCATGCCGCCCATGAGCGCGCGTTCCTGGGCCTCGAAGCGATACGGCCAGACCCGCTTATGTCCCAGGAGATGCAGCGTCTCATATTTCGTCAGGTCGTAGGTCTCCTGGAACACCGTCACATAGTCCGCGCCGCACTCATGCAGATAACGGTAGTCGTCCGTATTGACCGGATAGATCTCCAGACCGACATTCTTGAAGTACTTCCGGGCCAGCTTGCAGGCCTCACCGATGTATTCAATGCTGCTCTTTTTCTTGCTCTCGCCGGTCAGGATCAGGATCTCCTCCATCCCGCTGTCCGCAATGACCTTCATCTCATGCTCGATCTGCTCCCGATTGAGCTGCAGCCGCTGGATGTCATTATAGCAGTTGAAGCCGCAGTATACGCAGTAGTTCTCGCAGTAATTAGCGATATAGAGCGGCGTGAAGAGATACACCGTATTTCCGAAATGACGGCTGGTCTCCAGATGGGCTTTCTGGGCCATCTCCTCCAGGAACGGCAGGGCCGCCGGCGACAGCAGCGCCTTGAAATCCTCGACGCTGCAGGTCTTATGCTCCAGCGCCCGCCGCACATCAACAGCCGTATACTGCTCGTAGTCGTAGGCCTCGACCTGACGGATGACCTCCTCACGCACATCCGAGTGGATCTGCTCCATATCCGGGAAGTACTCCATCGGGTCCTTGCGGCAGGACGGGTCATTCTCCAGCTGATGTTTCCTGGCCAGGGCCTTCTCACTCAGACGGTCCGAATCGATCAGAAACTGGTTTTCCTGTTTTTCTTCCTTTTCTTCTGTCATGATAAAGCCCCCTTAATCCCGCAAGAAACCGGTCAACGGATCAGATGCCGCTGCGCCGCGGCTCAGCACACGTCCCAATCCGGCCAGATAGGCCTTGCGCCCGGCCGAGATTGCCTCACGGAATGCAGCCGCCATCAGGGGCAGATTGCCCGCCGTGGCCAGCGCCGTATTGGCCATGATGGCCGCCGCGCCCATCTCCATCGCCTCGCAGGCCTGGGACGGACTGCCGATGCCCGCATCGACGATCACCGGACGGTCAATCTCATCGATGAGGATCTGGATGAATTCCTTCGTGGCCAGGCCCTTGTTCGAGCCGATCGGCGAGGCCAGCGGCATGACCGCAGCCGCCCCGGCCGACACCAGGTCACGGGCTGCATTGAGATCCGGATACATATACGGCAGCACGACAAAGCCTTCCCTTGCCAGTATGTCCGTCGCCCTGATCGTCTCCTGATTATCCGGCAGCAGATACTTCGAGTCACGCATGATCTCGATCTTGATGAAATCTCCGCAGCCAAGCTCCCGCGCCAGCCGGGCAATCCGCACCGCTTCCTCCGCGTTCCTGGCCCCCGACGTATTCGGCAGCAGCGTGACCTGCTTCGGGATATAGTCGAGGATATTCTCATGCTCCTTCGTATTCGCCCGACGAACGGCCAGTGTAACGATTTCGGCGCCGGCATCCTGGACGGCCGCCTCGATCAGCTTCAACGAATATTTTCCTGACCCCAGGATAAAGCGGGAATGAAACTTGTGCCCTCCCAAAACCAGACAATCTTCTTCATTTTTTTCCATCAGAACTGCTCCTTCTTCTAATCAACCTGCTGTCACAACCCGAACCAATCGATTTCCTGCCGCAGTCTCAGCCGCCGCCCATGAAACAGACGATCTCAAGTACATCATCATCCTTCAGGATGGTCGAGTCATAGGCCGTCCTGCCCAGGATGCTCCCGTTATACTCGACGGCCACCGCCGCGGGCTGATAGCCCGCCTCCTGCAGCCAGCCCGTCACACTGAATCCGGCCGCCGCACGGTCCTCACCATTCACCTTTACCATAGATACACCTCCCTCGCAATCGACCTGACCCCAACGCACGAAAAAAGAGACTGCCCTTCGGACAGTCTCTCGAAATACGCAAATAACATGCTCATCCCTACGTTGGCATTATCCAAATCAGGTTGTGGGTCGGAGCCATAAACTCCCTCTCAGCCTGCTGTGGAAAATTCCCGCAAGCTCCCCTTGCTATACAATTGTTGATTTCTATTATACACGTTCTGACAAGAAATGCAAATCTTTCGGATCAGCTCTGTTCCTGTTGTTTCACAGCTTCACCGATGCGCTTATCCGCGCCTTTGATATGTCCCTGCAGCCATTTCGCCAGGAAGTCCAGCACCTCTGTGATGTACTCCTGCTGGCCGTGATCCACCTGCTCGAGATCGACTTCATCCAGTTTCTTGATAAAGGTCATATGCTGATGGCGCTCACTCCAGATATGCTGGTAATGGATGCTCTCCATGAACTCCTCTTCATGCGCAAAATGCGTCTTTGTGTATTCTTCCAGCTGCTTGATCAGATCGACGATCTTATCATATTTATCCGTGACCAGATCATTCTGCATCAGATCATAGGTCTCATTCGCAATCTCGAACAGCCGTGCATGTTCCTTATCGATAGCCTCAATTCCCGTCAGGTAATCATCGGTGAATTCATATTTCATCGTCATCATCTCGTTTCTGAAAAATCCATTATGTCCCTAAAAAGCTTCATACGGATTGTTTCGACGAGCGACCGGCATTCTCCTTTTAAATTATCAAATTTCCTGAGCTCCGATTACTGCCACCCCTGCAGGGTACAATAATCCTCGATGCCCTTGAGCACCGGATCGAATGCTTCCTTCACATTATGTACCCGCGTAACCTTCCAATGCTCATCCGGCTGCCGGGTAAGTTCCAGCACCACCGTCAGATGCGGCACCAGCCGGCCATATTCTGTATCCCTGCCGGTGAACTCGACCGTGGCCAGCGCCATCCCGTCCTTCTGCTGCACCGACTTCACTTCAGCCGTATAGCTGTCCTCGAACTTCGTCATCTCATCGGAAACCCACTTGGCCTGCCCCTCGACCCGGCTCAGCGGCGTCGCCTGCTGGTCCATGTAGAAATCCAGCGTCCGCTGGATGAACACGAGATCATCCCCACGGCGGGCCGCGATATAGTTCTGCATGAATGCCGTATCATGGCGGAAGAACCAGTCCTGTGGATACGTCTTGCTCAGGCTCTCGATATTATCGGCCATGATCTTCGTGCTCTCATCATAGGTCGTCTCGATAAGTGCACCCAGATCTGCATACTGCTTGACTTTATTGTAGTCCCGGGACTTTATCCCGGCCTGCAGCTCCGCCAGTGCATGCTCCGGCGTCCGTTCCGCGTGATACGTATAGCCGATACCGCCGCCCACAGTCAGCAGCACGAGTGCCAGCACCAGCGCAATCCGTTTGATGTTCATGTTCCTGCCTCCATCGATTGAAATTGTCCCATTCTATCATCGTTTTCTGTAGAATGGCTGGAATCCAGCCATCGATTCACACAAATCACCAGTAAATCATGGAATTCCCGCACCGGTCCGGACGGGTACCGCAATCCGGGTAATGAACTCGTCCGGATCCGGCGTCCCCATCTCCTCGATCAGGCTTTCCTCATAGGCATAGCCTGCGGGCTCAAGATCATGGTCCTGCATGTAGCCGCGCAGCAGCTCATAGCTGGATGCCGTTTCCATATAATCCCCGGCAAAATACGTGACCAGATACCGGCCGCATGGCCGCTGATGCAGCTGATTGGATGAATACTTCCGCGGGGGACGCTCCATCTTCGTGCAGTAATAGCTCAGGATCTGCTCGGTCCCCGGCTTCATGAAATCCTCCGGAGCGATCATTGTCCCGAACGTATCGCCCACGCCCAGACCAATATCCATCATCTCCCGCATATGCGTGGCCATCAGCCGCTCCAGCCCGGCCCAGTCATCTTTCAGGCACAAGGCACGGATATTCACAGAAACCAGCATCGTCTCTCCGCCCATCTCCATCTCCTCGACCTGGCCGCAGTGTACATCCCTGGCCGCCAGCAGGACCCGGCGCTTGTTCCTCACGATCTGCTTCATATGACGCAGCTTCTGCAGCTCCTGATCCAGCCATTTCTCCTGCTCGGTCACCAGCTGCAGGAACTTTTCCGGTGTCCGCCCGGCCATGTACTCCTTGATCTCGGACAGTTCCAGCCCCATCTGGCGGAACATGCGGATCATATAGAAGGGATAGATCTGGCGATAGGAATAGCTGCGATAGCCATTCGGCTCAACCGAATCCGGCTTGAATATCCCCTCGGCATCATAGTAGTGGAGCGTCCGCTTATTCACTCCGGTCATGCGGGCAAACTCTCCCGTATGGAAAGTCATGCGACGAGCCATGAAGGTCCCCCCTTGACATTACAGTTACTGTATCCTTTATCCTTAGTATATAAGATATTTACGGAAAAGGAAAGGAACGTTTACCATGCAAAAACAAAATCCATTAGCCAGACAGCATGACATCCGATCGCTGCTGCGATTCGCAGCGCCGTCTATCGGCATGATGCTCATCATCTCCCTCTATACCGTCACGGACGGCATCTTCATCGGACGCTACGCGGGCAGCGAAGCCCTTGCAGCCTCCAACATCGTCTATCCGGCCATCAATCTGGTCCTGGGCCTCGCCATCATGCTGGCCTCCGGCGGCTCGGCGCTCGTAGCCAGGACGCTCGGCGAAGGCAACAGCCGCCTCGCTTCCCGGCGTTTCACGCTCATCGTCTGTACGGCAGCTGTACTGGGCACATTGCTCGCCCTGCTGCTGGCCATCTTCATGGCCCCGGTCCTGGGATTCCTCGGTGCCAGTCCTCTGCTCTATGAGGACTGCGTCCGTTACCTTGGCATCCTGCTCCCGTTCTATCCGGCAATCGCGCTCATGACGGTATTCAACGCGTTCTTCATCGCCGATGGCCGCCCCATGCAGGGCTTCCTCATCTCACTCATCAGCGGACTCACCAATGCCACGCTGGACTATGTATTCCTGTCCTATCTCGGCTGGGGTATCCTCGGTGCCGGGCTTGCTACCGGTATCGCCGACCTGATGTCAGCCAGCATCGGCCTGGTCTACTTCACCCGCTACAGCCGCAGCCTGCATTTCACCCGGCCGACGCTGGAACTGCGCACACTGGCCAAGACCATCAGCAATGGCTGCTCCGAGCTGGTCACCGAGGCCTCGGTCGGCATCACGACCTTCCTGTTCAATATCGCGACCTTCACCTGGGCTGGCGAGGACGGTGTCGCCGCCATCTCGATCATCCTCTATGCCGAGATGCTGCTGACCTCCATCCTGATCGGCTTCAGCAACGGTGTCGCACCGGTCTTCTCCTATCAGTTTGGTGCCCGCCAGTACAAGGAACTCCTGCGCCTCATGAAGCTTGCCCTGATCAGTCTCGGCGTATTCTCGCTGGCTGCTTTTGCCGGTTCCCGGCTGCTCGCCCATCCACTGATTGCCCTCTTCCTGCCGGCCGGTGGTCATGCAGCTGACCTCACACTCAATGGCTTCATGATCTTCTCGTTCAGCTTCCTGTGTGTCGGCTTCAATATGTTCACCTCCGGCTTCTTCACCGCCATCTCTGATGGCCGCACCTCGGCCATTGCCTCCTTCACCCGGAACCTGGCCGGCATCGTGATCTTCCTGACCATCCTGCCGAAATTCTTTGGCTTCAACGGCGTCTGGCTGGCCGTCCCCGCTGCGGACCTCTCTGCCTTATTCCTCTCCGCCTTCCTGCTCTACGACCAGCGCAATGTCTTCATCGACAAGCGCCGTCAGCAGCTGGCCCGCCTCCGCCAGCCAGTCCACGTCAAATAAATCGCCCGGTTCCCTGCCCGGAACAGAGAACCGTCCCCTGTTCCGGGCGTAAGCAATGACACAGCAAAAAGTCCAGGCCAACCACGCCTGGACTTTTTCAGTCTTATAGACTTCTTAGTTTTTGATGGTATCCAGCTGTTCTCTGCTGAAACCAGTTGCCTTCATGATGGTTTCTGCGCTTACGCCCATGGCTATCAGCTTTCGTGCCAGCTCTGCCTGGCCTTGCTGGCGGCCTTCGTTGAGACCTTCGTTGCGGCCTTTGGTTTCGGCAAAGGTGAGTTGTGCCTGTTGATCACGACGGAATTTTTCTGCCTTTTCATAGGCTCTGCGACTGATCTCGTCCTGTGTAAACACGTCTTCCACCTCCATTGCTTCCCGGATTGCGGGTTCTGATTGGGCAATGTCCACTAATTCATCTTCCGGTGTCATGGGCGAGAAGTAGGCTGCCCATTTTTCCATCCGGTTCATTTCCCGGCTGTTCTTCGGCTGGAATTTCTTTAGCTCGAGAAAATGAATTTCCAGCTGCTTGGTCAGTTGACAGCCTGTTTTCAGGTCATAGAGTCCAAAGCAGCTGTGCATATCCGGAACTTCCTCGTCTTGGAACAGGTTGAATCCAAGGATGTTGATGGCTACGGTCCGGGTCAACTGGTCGTACGTTTCGCCACGTTTCAGGTCGGTATAGTTCCGTGCCCAATAGTAAAGCGACCGCTCGCCCATCGAGGTCAGGTCGTTGACCTGCATCTCAATATTGACCTTCACGCCCTCAGCTGTCCGACCAAGGATGTCCAATCGCGACTCTTTGCCATCCAGTTCATCCGCATCAAGTTCCCGATCCACAAACTCGATCTCACTGATGAGTTCCGTTCCCTGGAACTCGAAGAACGCATTGATAAGTGCCAACGTGATATCGGGATGCTTCGCGAACACTGCCTTGAACACTGCATCATTTGTACGGTTCAATTTGAATTTGTTCATACCAAATCCTCCTATGACTATTATACCAAAAAGAATAATAATCCGCTACGGACAGATGATGCAAGTTCATGACGGTGGCGCTCCATGTACACGCACAAAAGCACGGATCCTGTCTGACTGGATCCGTGCTTTTGGTTTTCTTGATCTTAGCTGAACATATATCGGAGTCCGAGGTTGGCGATTGCTCCGCGATGCTTGCCGGCGAAGCCGCGCAGGTTGAGGTCCATATCCCACGGGTTATGCTCGGTGGCTTCGAGCTTGTAGCCGAGCTCGAGCATGCCGCTGCCGCCTTTGGTGCTGGAGGCGCGTATGGCTCCGCTCAGGCTGCCTACGCTGACGGTACCGGTGGCCTTGCCGTCGAATTCGTAGTCGAAGGCACCGCCGTAGTAGAGTTTCCAGGTGCCGTACTGCTGGTTCATACGGAAGCCCAGGCGCATCTGCTTGCTGCTCACGGCATCGATGTCGAAATGCGAGTTGTTCAGGTCATAGCTTACCGCTGCGTTCTTGTTGAAGTAGTATTTCCCATAGACATCGAGCGTACGATTGCCGCTGAGCGGGCAGATCCTGCCGACGCCCAGATGCCAGCCGTAGTAGCTGCTGGATTTGTCGTAGCCATAGCCTTTGCCGTTGTCATCGTAGAGCACGTTATAGGCTTCGTTGTTCATGCGGCCTGTGTGTACGCTGGACTCGGCATAGACCCGGCTCGGGAGCTCATAGCGCAGGTAGAGGCCGCCACCGTTGTAGCGCAGCCGGCCGCTGCCGTAGTTATGCGTGGCATGCTCGTTGTAGGTCGTGTAGTTGCCACGGCCGCCCTCGTAGTAGAGCGCATACTCGAAGAGCGAGTCACCCTTTACCTTATGCCGCGCACCGGCTCCCATCGTGGCCTGCCAGAGGCGCGTGGTCACGCTGCTGCCGGTCTCGTAGGTGTTGCTGCCGCCACCGGCGCTCGAGAAGGTAATGGTATCGCCGGTGGGAGCGGCACCCGTGATCCCGGCCAGGGCCAGGCCTGCCGTCTCGGTCGTATTCACCGCGCTGGACGACGTAGCCGAAGCCCCAGCGGATGCGCCGATCACGGCATGATGGGTCTGCTCGGTGCCGACCACCTTGCTGCCATTGCTGCCACCGGACGCATTGATGGTATAGAGGATATTCCCCTTGTCATAGGTGGCAGTCCCCTTGCCCGTAAGGGCATTATTGATGGTGAAGGTGGAGTCGCTGGCGGTGAGGTTGGCTGCCTGCAGGCCACTCGTGCCGTTGGTCTTGAGCAGCGTCATCTGATAGCTGCCGTCTTTCGTGATGGCGCTGTCGAGGCTGGCCGCCGTGAACGATACGTTCGTCGTATCGACAGCGGTTGCGGCAAGGCTATAGCTCGTATTGGAAAGATCCAGCAGCGTGCCGCCCGTTGTCCAGGTCAGATCCTTGCCGAAGGTGATGTTCTTGATCGTGTCGAGCGTATAGGTAAGGGCGGTATCGGTCGCTGTGACCGTGCCAGCGATCGAGGCGGTCACGCCCGTCACGCCTGTAAGCGGATTTACCGTATAGCTGTTGTTGGTGGGCTGGGTGATGGTCGAGTTGGTCAGGCCGCCCTTCGCCGTGGTCAGCAGGTTCGTCGACGTGCCGAGCTTGTCCCAGGTCACACCACTGAGCGTCAAGCCGGAGGCGTCGATTGTCGGGCTGCTCATGGTCTCCGTCGAAAGCGTGCGGCCCGTGCCCCAGGTCATATTGCCGAGCGTGATGCCCGTGACGTTCTTGTAGCCGAAGGTTGCCGAAACCGTCTGTGCGGTCGTGTCCTTGGCATAGGTATAGGACTGGGTGCCCGAGAGCGTGACCCCAGCGCTCGTATCCCCTGAGAAGGCCGCCGCTACCGTGGCGTTCTCCAGCGTAAGATTGCTCCAGCCCGTTGCATCCATGGCAGTTGCATCGATGAGCGTCATGGTGTCGCCGGCCTTGGCCGTGCCGGAGGTGAATAGGATCTTCTTGCCATCGAGCGTCGTGCCGCTGGCAAAGGTATAGCCGCTCTTGGTCGTGAACGCCGTGCCGCCTGTCGTCCAGGTCACGTTCGATGCATCGATGGCATTGATGGCTACTGAATCCAGCGTACATTTGATCGTCGTATCCGTTGCCGTTATTGTCGCGGACTCCGTCCCGCTCATGCTCAGCCCGCTGGCCTGGGTGTCCGTTGCCTGGCCGATCGTGATGGTCGTTCCCGACAGCATATCAGCCGATATTTTATCACTGCCCGTACCCGTAACGGAAAGCAGTGTCATGCTCTCGCCCATGTTCGTTGTCCCGGTGAATGTCAGGTTCGAGAAGTCGAAGCTGCTCACGTTGCTGATGCTCCCTACCGTCAGATAGGTGCTGTCCTTCGACCAGGGAACCGCATAGAAATTCACGGCATCGAAATTATTCAGCGAGGCTGCCTCGCCGCCCGTCCAGGCAGATGCGGTCCCTTTCCCGGTCGTGCTATCATACGCATAGCCAAGGTTCAGATTGTTTTTGGTCGTTGATGAAGAAGCAGCCAGATTCGAGCCATAGAGTGCCGAGCCTGTCAGGACGGCATTGCCTGAGATGTTGATGGTGTTCCCCGTTGCCGTAGTGCCCTGGCCGCCATAGATACTGGCCGTGATCGTACCACCGCTGATGGTTACACTGTTGTCGGATGCATCGCCACTGTTGCTGGCTCCACCTGCAATAGTATTCCCCGTAACCGTACCGCCGCTGATGGTCACCGTGTTCTTGGATGCCGCACCCGCAGACGATGATCCACCGGTAATATTTGCATTGACCGTGCCGTCACTGATGGACACGGTGTTCTTGTCGTTATCGCCAGCCGACTGGCCGCCGATGATACTCGCTGCGGTAACCGTAGGTGCATCGCCGGTGCCTGTGCCCTTGCTGATGGCCACGCTGTTGCCGGATGCCGTGGTGGAATCCGACTGGCCGCCGATGATAGTATTGGCCGTGACCGCTGCTGTCGCGTCATCACCGTTGATGGACACGCTGTTGCCGGATGCTGTGTCGGATGTGCCGCTGCCAGCTGAATATCCACCGATAATATCAGTACCTGCTTTAACCGTGCCGCCGCTGATATTTACCTGATTTCCAGATGCGCTGGTACCGGCTCCGCCTTCTATGCTGCCCGCTGCCGTGATCTTGCCGCCTTTTATGTTCACCTTATTGTTAGATGCAGTGCCGTCCAAAGTAAGACCGCCTACAATATCGGGGACCCCCACGCTGAGCGTAACAGTCCCCGCACTGATCGTGACCTCATTCTCTGATGCCTTGCCACTAGTTGTATCGCCACCCTCGATTCCATTAACCCCGCTTACGCTGCTGCTGTCTCCCTGGATGATCAGCTGGCCTCCACTGGCATCCTCCGTACCCGCCGCCTTGATGCCATACAGGTAGGACCCAGTCGAGCCGTCCGTCTTGATGGTGCTGCCATTGATTGTCAACGTAGCCTTCGAGCCGCTTCCGGCTGCCAGATAGACACTTTTTTTCAGCGTAATCGTTGCCCCGGAGATCGTCACGTTGTCAATCGTCACGTTGTCACTCGTAGTTCCGCCAATGACATAATCGCTCCAGGTATAATCACTCTTCACGGTCACCGTCGTACCATCAAGCGTGATTTTATTATCTTCTAAACTCGTACCTAAATTGATTGTATTCGCCTCTGCCATCCCCGGCAGCAGGCCATAGCAGCTTCCCATCACGGCCAGCGCAACGGCGAGCCTTAGGCTGTCCCCCCCCGAGAATCAGATGTACGTAACCTGTTTTTTCTGACTTTTTTCGCCATAGTTATCTTCTTCTTCCTTCCTAAGCCGGACGATGCCGGATGTTCTCTCTCAGCAATTCTCTTCGTGTAATGTTCCCTTCCGGGTCTGCCCGGACTGAAACCATACGATAACCAATATCTTATTCGCCATCGATGGCCGGATTCCTGCCGGTCCGAAAAATTTTATTGCGCCAGCGGCAGGATTCATGCCAGCAGTCCGCTCTCGTAGATGCTCTGCACCCGCGCCTCGAGCTGACTCAGCTCCCGGCGCAGGTACGCGGCCTGCTGGAACTGCAGCTGCCGTCCCCGGCCCAGCTTGTCCTGCAGGGTATGCTCTGACCAGAGCAGCGGCAGGACATAGCCCGACGCGAAGCGGACCGCACCATAGCGTCCCTCCGCCGGATTCGCCACGATCCGGCAGTCATGCGCCACATTGACGTAGCCCATCGTAGACTGGCGGCTGCCATAGCCCGGCCGCCGGTACTTCAGCGCGACCAGCACCAGCGACAGGGAGATCGGCAGCACACACGTCTTCGTATCCCCGAACAGTTCCCCGGTCAGCGTCCGCAGCATACGCAGATCGCGCCCCGCCCGCTGGGCATAGACCGTCGCCAGCGACCAGCAGGAACAGTTCTCGTATACCGCCACCTCCCCACTCACGAGCAGCAGGACCGTACTCTCCCCACCAGCCGCTGAGGTGCAGGGCCAGATCGCATCCACAGTCGATGCCTCTGGCAGAATCGATTTCAAATCCTTTTTTGTCATGGTAAGACTCCTTTCGATCTGAGCAAATCGAAACACGTCTTTCTTTGCACTTCCTTCCCCGCTTATGAGGCGTTCCGCCCCTTGTTCTATTTTGTTTTTCCTAACAAATTATAGCATTATCTATATATTTATACAATATATATTTTACATATTATTCTGAACTCACTGAATACAGCCCTTCTCCGCACAATTTGCTTTCATTTCATATGCATTACAGTGTAACAAATATATGATTATTTTATTATTATGCATTACTATTTTTGTGGCAGTTCGGCTGTATTCATATTATGATATGTAAAACATTTACTTTCAGCACAAACATAACCGAATCGCGTACTAAATTAATGGTATCCCCTTGCATTTGCCTGTTTTTGTTCGTATCGGCCGTCATGCCGTTCTGTTATTTTATACATTTTTGTATTGTTTATGCATATTTAACAGAAGGCTTCCATAGAAAAAGGTCTGTGGCACAGCTTGGTGCCACAGACCCCTCGGGTTCTATTTTATTGTCCGTACACCGGGATCGGCTTTTTCGTCAGCTTCGTGGTGATCCAGGGGAAGGTCTTCGTCAGGAAACGGCCAACCTGCTCGCCGATGTACTTCTTGCCGAAGTAGTCCGGATGCAGGCCATCGGTCGTATAGTTCGAGCGCAGCCAGCCCGTGCTGTCAGCCAGGGCACTGGCAATGTCGACATGATAGCGCTGATGCATGATCCAGTCGTTGATGTAGCGCTGATGCACGATCCAGTCGAATGGCGGCTGCTCGATATGGGCCCGCTTCACCATCAGCGTCGGATTGATCGGCGTAACCGTCAGGAATACCGGCACGATGCCATAGGCATCGCATTTGTCACGGATTGCCTTGAGGTTCTGTACCGCCTGCCAGCCATTGACCGTACCACGGTAGTCGTTGACACCGCCCATGATGACCAGGACTTTCGGTGAGAATGGCAGGACATCGCGCTCGAAGCGTTCGAGCATATCCGCCGTCGTATTGCCGCTGACGCCGATGTTCTTGACCGGCACCTCGGAGTAGGTCTCCCAGTCATACATCAGGTAGCCCGGCGGTACCGACATTGCCCCGCCGCCATGCGTGATGCTGTCACCCAGCGCAGCGATTGGCGCCGGCTGCGATTTTACTTCAAAATAGCTTCTCTCTGACCACTCACTGATGGGTGTGCCTGATGCATCGACCGCACGTACCCGCCAGTAATATTTGCCAGCGGTCGTATAGCCGCCATCCTCATAGATATCATACTGATCGGCATTCAGCGTGCGGATCAGGCTATCGCCATTGTCGGTCACCCGATAGACCTGTACTTCATGATGTTTGGCATCGGCATAGGGAATCCAGGAGTACACCGGATAGACCGGCATGTAATCCATGCGGTCAAACTGCGTGGTCGGCTGCGGTGCTTTCGGCTCCAGCTTGCTGCCAGACGTGATTGGCTGCGGCTTGCTGAAATGCCCGTTCCCGACCGGTTTGCCATTATAGTCCAGCGGGCAGACTTTCCAATAGAAATTCCCTGCGTCATGGCCGAAACGGCTCAGGTTGATATCGACACCATTCGTGAAGATCTGATCCTGCGCCATCACAATATTGGCATCCGTATCCTCGACGGATTTCAGGATGACTACCTGATAGCTCACGGCACTCGGTACTTCCTGCCACATCAGGCGTACATTATGGATAGAGGACACCGATGATTCCGATGTCTCAGCAGGCTTTGCTGCTGCCGGTTGTGCCGCCGTCGTACGTGCCGTCTTATCCGACTTGCTGAAATCAATCACCCGATTACCGGTCGATGTCGATTTCACTACGCGGTCCACATTCACGGTCTCTGCCATAACCGTCGGGGCCATCCCCCACACCAGCCCGGAGGTAAGGCACAACGCACCAGCCAGCAGCCAGCGTCTTCTCTTGCATATATCCATGGTTGATAAAACTCCATTCTGTTCTGATCTCAGTGGGCTGACATAGCCGCACACCAGCCGACACAATACAAAAAGAGGAATGTCCTCCTATCCTGTCGACGACATTCCTCATTATATCATTTTTCGCTGAAAAAATCTCCCGAAAGTGCGAAGCCATGGTTCAGCGGACCATGCCCCTGACCGAGGTCCATGCCAGCCAGCAGCGCACCGGTCAGATAGTCCTTGGCCAGCCAGACGGCTTCTTCCAGCACATAGCCTTTGGCCAGATTGGCAGCAATCGCACTGGAGAGGGTGCAGCCCGTACCATGCGTATTCGGATTGTCGATGCGCTGCCCGTTGTACCATTTGATCGCATTGCCGGTCACCAGCACATCATTGGCCTCCTCGCCGAAATGACCGCCCTTGCCCAGCACATTCACAGCATGCGCCTGGCCGACCTTACGGGCCGCAGCTGCCAGCGTCTCCTCCGAATCGACCTTCTCCCCGGACAGGGCTTCCAGCTCCGGTACGTTCGGCGTGATCAGCTCGGCCAGCGGGAACAGCTGCTCCTGCAGTACCGTGACTGCCTCATCCGCGATAAGCTTTGCACCACTGGTCGCCACCATCACCGGATCAACCACGACATGCCCGGCCTCATACTTCCGGAGACGGTCCGCGATGACACCGATCAGGGCAGCTGAGGATACCATGCCTACCTTTACCGCATCCGGCCGGATATCGGTGAATACCGCATCAAGCTGCGCCGCCAGGAATTCCGGTGTCGCTTCCTGTACCGCCGTCACCCCCATGGTGTTCTGAGCGGTCAGCGCCGTAATCGCGCTCATGCCATAGACCCCATGGGCCAGCATGGTCTTTAGATCCGCCTGAATGCCAGCTCCGCCACTGGAGTCACTGCCAGCAATCGTCAATACCGTTGCGATCTTCTGCATGGATAATCCTCCTCTGCCCTGACTGAATTCTTCTCACTGCCTACTATCTTACCACCAGTCCATGCCCCTGTAAAATATATTGTCGTTATTATAGAACTTTTTGGAAAAAACTTTCTCTCCGTACGATATTGCTACAGTTGTCTTGACAGTATATAATACAAGGTAATTCATACTGCTGTCTTGACAGCGATATGTGCACACTGCAATACATTAGAAGAGAGGTTTATTTCTATGATTCTTGAACGTCTGGAACAGCTGCCGGTCGGCTCGTTCCAATACAAACTACTGGTAGTCACCGGCCTTGGCTGGCTGTTCGACTCCATGGATACCGGGCTGATCGCCTTCATCCTGCCAGTACTGGCCAAAGAGTGGAGTCTTTCGCCGGCCCAGGTCGGCTGGATCGGATCCATCGGCCTGATCGGCATGGCGCTTGGTGCGGTGCTGGCTGGTACGCTGGCTGACCGCATCGGCCGCAAGAAGGTATTCAGCATCACGGTGCTGCTCTACAGCCTGTCCACCGGCATGTGTGCCCTGGCCTGGAGCTATGAGTCGCTGCTGTTCTTCCGTTTCCTGGTCGGGTTCGGTCTCGGCGGCGAGCTGCCGGTTGCGGCGACGCTCATCAGTGAGTATGCGCCGGCACACCTGCGCGGACGGTTCATCGTACTGCTGGAGAGCTTCTGGGGGCTTGGCTGGCTGGTGGCCGCCTGCATCGCCTATCTGCTGATCCCGGCCTTCGGCTGGAAGATCGCCTTTGTCATCGGTACGCTCCCGGCGCTCTACGTATTCCTCATCCGGCTGCATCTGCCGGAATCCATCCGCTATCTGCTGCTGCATGGCCGTCTGGATGAAGCCAAGGCCATCATCCTCGATCTGGAGAAGCGGCTGGATGTCGTCAGCCTGCCATTTGATGCAGAGCTCAGTGAGGCCGAGAAGGTCCAGCCGAAATCCGCCGCACCGAAGTTCGCCTCACTCTGGTCCAAACCGTATCGGACCCGCACGGCTATGCTCTGGCTGGCCTGGTTCGGTATCGTCTACAGCTACTATGGCATCTTCATGTGGCTGCCGTCCATCGTCTATGCGCAGGGCTTCGCCGTGGTCAAGACCTTCGAGTATGTGCTCATCATGACGCTGGCACAGCTGCCGGGCTATTATGCTGCGGCCTGGCTGGTCGATCTCATCGGGCGCAAGTATACCCTGTCCCTGTTCCTGCTGCTGTCCGGCATCTGCAGCTTCTTCTTCGGCAATGCCACTGCACCGTCCACCCTGCTCATGTGGGGTGCAGCCATGAGTTTCTTCAACCTTGGCGCCTGGGGTGTCATCTACACCTATACGCCGGAGCAGTATCCGACCAGCATCCGTGCCCTTGGCAGCGGCTGGGCCGCCGGCTTCGGCCGGATTGGCGGCATGCTCGCACCAATGCTGGTTGGTGTCATGCTGGCCAATACGCTCGGCATGAGCATGATCTTCCTGATGTTTGCTTCCGTCCTGATCCTGGTCTCGCTGGTTGTCCTGACCCTGGGCAAAGAAAGCAAACAGAAAACACTGGAAGAACTCGAGAATGCGCTGGAATCCTGATCGGTTTGTCCAGCTGCCTATGACTTCCTTCCGATAACAGCAGCGGCTGTTCCTTAGGTGATCTTCACCCAGGGGACAGCCGCTTTTTGTTTTCCCCTCTTTCCTCCAGACTATGCATTGAATATTCCGTCTATTAAAAATATATACCCCTTTTAAAAAGTTATGCTTTTTGTATTGCAAAAATCATAACTTAATCGTATAATGAGTTAAGTAAAGTTTTAGTAAATTACATGAATGGTCGCGTTGATTCTGCTAAACTTTACTAAAAAGCACCGGTATTCCCCCATTTATCCACCAAATCATCCAAGGAATATCGGCACTTTTATCAGCGGTAAGTAAACTTTTAAATTAGTTTACTTAATATCTATTCTTAGATGGTTTAGGAGGAAAAGTACATGAAGAAACACAGTTTCCTGACTGCTGCAGTATCGATCATGATGATTGGTGCTACAGGAACCTGCCTGGCGGCAGCGAGTCCTTTTTCCGATGTTCCTCAGGATCACTGGGCCCGCGAGGCGGTGTCACGTCTGGCTGCCGATGGCGTACTTCAAGGCTATGGGGATGCTACATTCCGTGGAGACAAGAACATCACCCGCTATGAGATGGCGCAGATGGTGGCCAAGGCCATGACCCACAGGGATTCGGCCTCAACCTCAGACAAGGCCGATATTGACCACCTGCAGGCAGAGTTCGCGGATGAACTCAATTCCCTCGGTGTACGCGTGGCAAATATCGAGCGCAATCAGGATAACGTCAAGTGGAACGGCTGCTATGCACAGAAATATATGGAGCAGCTCCACAACGGCCGGAACGGCAATGTCCGTGGCAATGCCTACTGGGAAAAATCCTTCGATCTCGATGTGAACGCCAAGGTTCCTAAGTCAGGTTTCTCCGTGTCAGCCGTTGTGAACACCAAGATGGGTGGCAAGAAGTTCAACGATGAAGCCGTCGGCACCGAAGACTACAATGGCGGTTACAGCCGCAGCAACAGCAGCCGTCTGGACAAGGTATTCGTAGAAGGTGCCCTGGGCAAGACCGGCCAGCAGCTGAAATTCGGTCTGTTCCAGCCGTGGGTACAGAATGGTGCGATCAGTGATGCAACGATCAAGGGCGCACAGTTCGACCACTATGGCAAGAATTACGCCACACATCTGATTGGCGGCCGCCTCGATATCAAGGACTGGGATTCTGCGGTCAGCGGCTCAATAGACGGTGCGGATACAAAGGTCACCGAAGGCTGGCGTGACAACTCCGGTCTGGCTTCCGATGCCTATGTGAAGAACTATACCGCCGCCTCCTATAACATCTGGGGTGATTTCGTCCGCAAGACCTCCGGGCGTACCTTCAAGACTGAAACGCAGCCAGCTACGGGAAGCTGGACATGCGACTGGAGCAAATCCCCGACAACGACCTATTCCACCAAGGGCTCTGACTATGGCAGCGACAACGATTACGATCCGCAGAACTACAAGTTCCTGCCGCATACCAAGACGCTCTATGCCTTCATCTACGACCGCACGTTCTCGAAAGCCTTCAGCGGCTCGATTGGTTATTACCATTATAAGTCTGCTGCCTATGATGAAGACGCACTTCAGGTTGAGGCCTTGTCCTTCGATTATAAGATCAAGCGCAACCTGAACCTGAATGCCGTCTACGGACATGGCAATCAGGGCGGCCATGATGATATGTGGAGCGCTGAGTTCCAGTACCGCCCGAGCCATCGTCTCTATACCTATCTCGGCTACCGTTATCTCGGCCCTGATGCCATCGTCAAGACAAACTACGGCGACGGCATTGGTGCCGGTCAGCGTGGCTGGGAAATGGGCATGACCTATGATCTGGCCAGGAATATCCAGTACACGATGAAGTACGGTACCGGACATTCGATTACCTATAATAATATGAAGCGCACAAAAATCTATACGTGCCTTTCCTTCAATTTCTGATTCCAAAATCTATCAACAGAAATCCTATCATTAAAAACACTCATGATTCCTTAAATTATTTTTCCAATTACTTTTCTTCGATCCTGCGGCATAGTCCCCCTATGCCGCAGGATCATTTTTTTGCAAAAAAATTCTATTCCCCGATTGTAGCCCTTCTATAACTTTGTTATAATAGTAGGGTCAATGTAGATATCTCATGGGGAGTTTCATTACCATGGGATTCTTTTACTATGGAGAACCAGGAAGCCCGACCTGAACGAGCTCAGCTGATTGGTTCTTTACTGTCACTATGTCAAGTTTCACCCTCATAGAAATGGAGTTGTTGATCACATGTATTCAAATGACAATGACCTTGTGGCTCCGGCTGAAGAGCTCCCGGAGGAATCCCCGGAAAAGCTTAAACGCAGCCTGAAGACACGGCACATGAACATGATCGCGATTGGTGGCGCACTCGGTACAGGGTCTCTTCCTGGCCAGCGGCGCCTCCATCAGTACAGCCGGTCCTGGCGGTGCATTAGCTGCCTACGGCATCATCGGCATCATGGTTTATTTCATCATGACCAGTCTGGGCGAGATGGCCACCTACCTGCCGGTATCCGGATCGTTCGGTACCTACGCCCGCCGCTTTGTCGATCCGGCCATGGGTTTTGCCATCGGCTGGAACTATTGGCTGAACTGGGCCGTCACACTGGCGGTCGAAGTCATCGCCGGTGCACTCATCATGAAGTTCTGGTTCCCGGACGTCCCCGCAGTCGTCTGGAGCGGTATCTTCATCGTCGTGCTGTTCATCCTGAACTATCTGTCCACGCGGGCCTACGGTGAGGGCGAGTATATCTTCGCCAGTATCAAGGTCGGCATGGTCCTGCTTTTCCTCGTGCTCGGCGTGCTGCTGATCACAGGTGTCATCGGTGGCGGTTCACCGGGCACCAGCAACTGGACGACCGGTGATGCACCATTCGTCGGCGGTGCCGGCTCGGTCATCGCGATCTCGATGATCGCTGCGTTCTCTTTCCAGGGCACGGAGCTCATCGGTATTGCCGCCGGCGAAAGCGAGAATCCGCATAAGGCAGTGCCAAAGGCCATTCATAACGTCTTCTGGCGTATCCTGCTCTTCTACATCGGCACCATGGTCGTCATCGGCTTCCTGCTGCCGTACACCGATCCGAATCTCCTGCAGACGGATGTCGAGAGCGTAGCGGTAAGCCCGTTCACGCTGGCGCTTGACCGCACCGGTTTCCCGGCTGCTGCCTCGCTCGTGAACTTCGTTATCCTCACGGCCGTCCTTTCCGGCGGCAACTCGGGCCTGTATGCTTCCACGCGTATGCTCTACGCGATGGCCGAGGCCGGCGAAGCTCCGAAATGCTTTGCCAAGGTCAACAAACGCGGTGTACCAATCAATGCCCTGCTGCTCACGACGGCCTTCGGTTTCCTGGCCTTCCTGAGCTCCCTGATCGGTGATGGTACAGCCTACCAGTGGCTCATGCAGCTTTCGGGCATGACGGGCTTCGTGGTCTGGCTCGGCATAGCCGTCTGCCATTACCGGTTCCGCCGTGCGTTCAAGGCACAGGGGCTCAGCCTCGATGTCCTGCCGTACCGCGCATCCTGCTTCCCATTTGGCGTCTATCTTGCTCTGATCCTCTGCACGATTGTCATCGTCGGTCAGAACTACGCCGCCTTCACGGGCAGCGAAGTCGACTGGGGCGGCGTGATTTCCACCTACATCGGCATCCCGGTCATCTTCCTCTTCTATCTCTGGTATAAGCTCAAATATCATACCAGACTTATCCCACTTAAAGAAATCGACCTTTCCCAGCATAAATGCTGAAGCAATAAAAAATCTCCCCGGTTCGATCGTTGAACCGGGGAGATTTTTTTGCTGTTTTATTTCAAGGTGCTGTAATCTGCATTCTGACTGGCGAAGATGGATTCCGGAGCATTATAGAAATCAATGAAATTGTTGATCATCTCATGTCCATAGGTCGCATCGATCATATAGGGCTGGTCAAAGTTCGTTTCGTCAAAATTCGACCAGGTCATGAAGTAAGCCATATGATGCTTGTCCATGATCCCCATGGCTTCGCGGAACCAGTCCTTGTCATGATTATGCTTTTTGGACATCGCGCTGTTGCCGTCCAGGATACCGACTTCCGTAGCCGCGCCGACCTTGTCATGCGTTTTGGCAAATTTCTCCACGATGTTCAGTACATCGGTGAAGTCCCCCTGCAGGAAGCCATCACCCTTTTCCGGATCGCGGTGATACATATCAAAGCCTGCGATATCCACATAGCTATTGCCCGGATAGGTCAGCTGATAGTCCCCCTCAGACTTGATGTCGCCACCGCCCGGTGAATAGACATAGAGCATATTGTGCAGGCCTTTCTGCTGGAAATACGTCACGGTATAGCGGAACAGCTGGCAGAATTCCTGTGGCGTGCAGTGGCCGGCGCCCCACCAGAACCAGCTGCCATTGTTCTCATGGAACGGGCGGAACAGCAATGGTACATCGGCTGCCTGGAGCTGGCGATCGAAGTCCGCTACCATGTCGAGGTAACCATTATATACCGCATTGAGATCCCCACCCGGCATGATGCGGGAAACGACATTGCCATCTGTTACATTCGGCGAATACCCGGTATAGTCATATTTGCCATCAATCTTTTCCCGCCTGGATACCTTGTCAAAGTTTGGCATGTGGCAGGACATCGTCACGATAGCGCCATGACGGTCGGCGTTGATTGCCACTTTAGCCAGTTTATCCGCCAGTGTCATACCAGCGGCTTTCTCAGCCGGTGTCAGTTCCAGCTCATTGCCGGTCAGGGCCAGGCCATCCATGCCAACCACGGCCGGATAGTCTCCCACTACGTCATAGGTATCCGAGCAGGATGGTAGTGCTTTGCCGACCTTGCGATGCATATCATTCTGATGCCCGTAAAGGATTTGTCCGGAACCAGCCATGCCCTTCAGATATTTATAGAGCGCGACCGTCTTCGGCATTGCCTGTGGGTCGGCCGTGCTGACCGACTGCGGAATCGTCAGTTTTGCCAGATCGACTTTTGTCTGTGGCTGAACCGGCGTTGTCTTGGCCACATATCCGTCCTTGTTGGTCTGCTGGGCTGCTGCTGCACATGGCATCCCCACGCCCGTATCTGTTGTCACCATCATTCCTCCTGCTTCTAAGGCCATGACCATCAGTCCGGCCCGGATCAAATTCTTCGTACGTGCTTTCATTGTATTCCTCCTGTAACTTATCAATCTTTGTGCACCGCCCGGATTCCCGCAAAATGCAGTACCGAATCGGTGGCGGTATCCCCTACCGCATTGCAATAGATTGCAAAATGTTCCACTCGGCTGCGGTCAAATACGCCATGCTGCTTGCCCTTGAACGCCGTGAACGGGATGGTAACCAGCTGCTGTGCATTCCCTTTCAGGAAGTCCGCCAGATGCACTTCAAAATCCTCCCCTTTGGAATTCAGCTGGATGATATAGTTCTGTCCTTTGCCATCCGGGCGATAGACGAACTGCAGCGCATTGGCTGAAGACCAGTTGGCTTTCCTGAGATTATGGATGATCCCGGCGTAGCCATTCGGGATCAGGCTGTAATGGAAATCCATCCCATAAGCCCCATCCTTCCCGGTGGTCAGCAGATAACGGACACTGCAGCCCGGGCCGCAGTTCTCGGAATACGCTGCTTTCAGCAATGCATTTTCCCCATAATACCGGGAAAAGTCATCGACCACCAATGGGTCTGCCGGCGATTCCGGTGTATTGAAGATAACCTTGACCGAATCGAGTATCCGGCCATCCACCTGTAGTTCCATCGAGCCGATCGCCGCTCCGATCTGATTCAGCGCGGCCTGACTCAGCTCAGCCTTCCACTGCCCATTTCCAGCCGATTGGGCCGGAATCGTCACCGCGACATGCTGATCCGGCCGGCAAAGCAGCACCTGAACCGTCCCGGGCTCGCCCATCAGCCGGGCGGTGATCTTCTCCGGCTTCGTATAGCGCTCATAGCCATTGACTGCCATAAGCGGCGAGGTGAAATAGCCATAGGTTCCCTGCACGGCTTCCGCCCTGGCCTGTACCTTATGATCGTCCAGCTGTGAGGCAAATACCGACTGCGGGTCGTTATAGAAATCGACGAATTCATTGATCATATCGTGACCGCGCTTCCTGCCGACCATGTAAGGCTGATCGAAGTCCTTGCTGTTGTTGTTCGACCAGGTCATGAAATACGCCGTGTCATAGCCGGCAAACACATGCAGGGCCTCGCGGAACCAGTCCTTGCGCTGATTGCCGCTATTCGCCATCGCTCCATTCCGGGCAAGGATGCCGACTTCTGTCCCGGCCATGATCTTCTCATGCGACCGTGCAAAGGACTGAAGCACCGAAAGGCTCCTGCCCAAAGAATCCATGAAGCCATCCCTGGCCTGCGGATCGCGATGATACATATCAAACCCGACCACATCCACATATTCATCGCCCGGATAGCGGCTGAGATAATCGGCCTCGCTGTTTACCGGACCGCCGGGTGAATAGGCATACAGGAAATTGTGGATGCCCTTCGTATCCCGGAGATACTCGACCGTATAACGATACAGGTTCTTGTACTGTGCCGGTGAACAATAGGAAGCCCCCCACCAGAACCAGCTGCCATCATCCTCATGGAACAGCCGGCAGATCACGGGGATATCGGCCTGCTGCAGGCGGCTGCCGAATTCGGCCATCATGTCAAGATAGCCACGGTAGACCTCGTTGAGATCGCCGCCCGGCAGGATACGCTGGACGACATTACCGTCAGTGACCGGCGAAGAATAGCCTGTATAATCATAGCCCCTGGCAGTCTTGCCCCGCCTGGCAACAACGTCAAAATTCGGCATATGCGCCGACATCGTGAATATGACGCCATTCTTGTCGCCAGCCCGGCAGATTGCGGCCATTTTCTCACTGAGGGTCAGCCCACGCCGCGCTTCTTCCGGCGTCAGGCTGAAATCTCCGCCTTCCATAGCCTGCACATCAAAGCCGACCACTGCCGGATAGTCCCGGACTGCATCATACGAATCCGATGGATTACGGCTGCTGGTGTTCACCTTGTGATGCAGATCATTCTGATGACCATAGAGCACCGAGCCAGAACCAGCAACACCATGCAGGAAGGCGGCCAGCGCCGCGGTCCGTGGCGTTGCCTTGGAATCGGCCAGCCGGACCGCAGCCGGTATCTTCAGCTTGCTGCAGTCCAGCTTCTGCTGCGGCTGAGCTGCCCTGACCTTGGCCACGTAGCCATCCGTGTTGTCCGTCCGGGCAGCAGCTGCCGCAGCCGTCGGCAGGTCCAGCATAGGCATGCCTGCCAGTGGCGAGGCCGTCAGCGCCAGCAAAACAGTCGCCGAAATCAACTTCTTACGCATAAGATACTTCCTTCCTTAATCCTGCTCATACAGCAGACTCCTGGCCGTATCCAGATCGAATGCATGCATCCGGTCCATCGTGAACACCAGCGAGATCTGGTTGCCCGGCTTATATGCCTTGCCGGACGGCATACTGGCCACCAGCTTCTGATCGCCATACTCGATGTGCAGCAGGGACTCGGCACCAAGCATCTCCACAACGTCAATGGTTCCCTGACATACGATCTCCTGTTTTTCAGCCAGCATCATCTCGGCATCATGCACATGATCCGGACGCATGCCCAGAATGATCCGCTCCCTGCCTTCCAGCTGGCTGGCATACTGCGCCGGGATCTGTGCCTGGAACCCATCGCGGACTGCATAGAGACTGCCGTCCTGCTGCTTTAGTTCCACCTGCAGGAAATTCATCGGCGGGTTGCCGATGAATCCGGCCACGAAGAGATTGCAGGGATGATGATAGAGATTCATCGGCGTATCGACCTGCTGGATGATCCCGTCATTCATGACGACGATACGGTCTCCCAGCGTCATGGCCTCCGTCTGGTCATGCGTGACATAGATCATCGTCGTCTGCAGACGCTGATGCAGACGGGAGATTTCGGTGCGCATACTGACACGCAGTTTGGCATCGAGATTGGAAAGCGGCTCATCCATCAGGAATACCGATGGGTTACGCACGATGGCGCGCCCCATAGCCACACGCTGCCGCTGTCCGCCGGACAGTTCTTTCGGCTTGCGCTCCAGCAGCTGATCAAGCTGAAGGATACGGGCTGCTTCCTCTACCTTTTCCCGGATCTCAGCCTTCGGGACCTTGCGCAGCTTGAGGCTGAACGCCATATTCTCATAGACCGACATGTGCGGATAGAGTGCATAATTCTGAAACACCATCGCAATGTCACGGTCTTTAGGCGAGACCTCATTGACCACCCGATCCCCGATACACAGTTCTCCGCCCGTGATATCTTCCAGCCCCGCAATCATGCGCAGCGTAGTGGATTTACCGCAGCCGGAGGGACCGACAAAGACCATGAATTCCTTATCCCGGATATCCAGGTCAAAATCCTTGACGATGGTCGTATCTCCATAACATTTACGAATATGCTTCAATCTTACTTCTGCCATTTTCTACTTCTCCTCCTGCACTGCGGATTGTTTTGCCCCCTGCAGATGCCAGCTGATCGACTGATAATCGCCCATGAGCACCGGCAGCGTAAGCCCGGCCTTCATCAGTTCATCACCGCCAAAGATCCGGCTCTCAGTCGCCGTATACTGCCAGGATTCCGGCACGCCCGGAAAATGTTGGGATTTGTCCCGGCCGGTCCAGCAGGTCAGACGATACTCTGTATCTTCCGACAAACCTTCCAGCCGCAGCCAGCGATGGGCCGGATTCGGCCGGGCCATGACCTGCACATACGTAACCCAGGCCTCCTGACGGTCCGGTGACACGACCATCCAGGCGCTGTCCGTGCCATGAGACACCGGATCGATCAGGCGGTAGAGATCACCGAACTGCAGCAGCGGCCGCAATTCCTTATAATGACGGATCTGCGCCTGCATGATCTGACGGTCGGATTCAGATAACCGGGTGATATCCAGCTCATAGCCGAAGCATCCCTGCATGGCTACCGCACCACGGGTCTCCAGCGGCGTCTGCCGCCCGACCTGATGATTCGGGATAGCCGAGACATGCGCGCCCATCGTAACCGTCGGGTAGACCAGGCTTGTGCCATACTGGATCTGCAGCCGCTCGATCGCATCGGAATCATCACTGGTCCATACCTGCGGCATATAGTAGAGCATGCCCGGATCGAAAACGTCCGCCGCCGCCCGAGCAGCTCTCGAACAGCACATCCGGGAATTTCTGATTGAGTTCCTCCAGGATGCTGTACAGTCCCAGCATATACCGATGCTGCGTTTCCTGCTGACGTTCTGCCGGCAATTGTGCGGAGCCGACCTCGGTCATATGGCGGTTCATATCCCACTTCACGTAGGATATCGCAGCGCTGTTGAGTACCTTACTGACTGCATCCACCACGTACTCGCACACATCCGCACGGGAAAGATCCAGTACCAGCTGATTCCGGCCGCCAGAGCGTGTCCGTCCTTCTACATGCAGGACACCAGTCCGGATGATCCTCATAGAGCTGGCTTTCCTGCGAGATCATCTCCGGCTCGAACCATAAACCAAACTTCAATCCCTGGGTCGTTACATAGTCGGCAACGAATGCCCAGCCCGTTCGGCAATTTCTTCTTATCGACGATCCAGTCGCCCAATGACGTATTGTCGTCATTCCTATGACCGAACCAGCCATCATCCAACACCAGCAGTTCCATCCCCAGCGCTTTGGCGGAGTCCGTCAGCGCAAACAGCTTCTGCTCGTTGAAATCAAAATAGGTAGCCTCCCAGTTGTTCACAAGGACTGGCCTCTGCCGGTCGCGCCAAAACCCGCGGCACAGATGCTTGCGGTACAGGCTGTGGAAGGTCCGTGACATCGTGCCCAGCCCCGATGCCGAATAAACCAGCACGGCTTCCGGTGCCTGGAATGATTCGCCCGGTTCCAGCAGCCAGCTGAACTCAAACGGATTGATCCCGATGGCAAACCGCGTCAGATCGAACTGATCCGGCTCAGCTTCCGCCCGAAAGCTGCCACTATATACCAGGTTCATCGCATAGACTTCGCCCTGATGCTCATTGGCATCCCCGGACAGCAGCGCCAGGAACGGATTCTCCTGATGGCTGCTGGCACCGCGGCGGCTCTCTACGACATGCCGGTAGTGGCCGAGCGGCCGGCGTTCCACCAGCCGTTCCCGGCAATGCGAGCCCGGCAGATAGAGCACGTCGAAATCACTGCCGCCGATATCCATAGCTGCGCTCAGCACACGCTGCAGCCTCAGCGGTTCCTTCCCCTGATTCCTGACCTGGACGCTGCGCATCAGCGCATCGCTTCCTCTCAGGATGGAATAGCTCAGCACAACCTGCAGGCCAATCTTCTCATCTTCCAGCAGGATTTCCAGTGTCTCGGCTTCCTCATCCTCAGCATACACTGCCGGCAATCCGGTCAGCGTCTTCTTGCCAGGATAGATCTCATGATGCCGGTACCGCAGATCTGTAATGCGCGAGCCATCTGCCTGCTCAATCTGGATTGCCGGTTCCCGGAAATCCGTATTACCATAGGCCGGATACTCACGAGCCAGCGTATCCAGGGAAAAAGTGCGTTCCCGTGTATCCGGATTCGCGGCAAAGGACCGATCCATGAACGGAATCACATTGCTCCCCCGATAGCCGCCCAGTCTTGCGCCCCAATATGCATGTCTCAGGTAGCCATCCCGTACAATCTGGAAGATATAGCTCATCCCTTCCGTCTGTATATGGAATGTCCTGTCCTCGGCATCATAATGAATTGGCATAATTTCCTCCTTATGTTGTCTCAGGCATCAGCTCTTTGAGCCAGTCCCCGAGATCCCTTCTATAAAATGTTTCTGGAAAATCACGAACAGCAGCAGCATTGGCCAGATGGCAATCATCGACCCTGCCATGAGCTGTGGGAAATTCGTGGAATACTGCCCCTGCAGCGAAGCCAGTCCGGAAGCCAGCGGCATCTCTTCCAGCGAAGTATTCGCAATCAGCGGCCACATGAGATCCTTCCAGGCAAACAATGCCGTGAATATCCCCAACGCAATGAGACCCGACCGCGTCAGCGGCAGCATGATCTTCCAGAATACCTGCCAGCGGCTGCAGCCATCCAGTATCGCTGCTTCTTCCAGTTCCTTTGGTATGCTCAGGAAGAACTGGCGCAGCAGAAATGTACCGAACGCACTCACAATGCCCGGCATGACCAGCGCAAACATCGTATTAAGCATGCCCAGTTTTGCCACAATATCATACTGCGGGATCAGGAACAGCTGCCCCGGGATCATCATGGTCACCAGTACGATGCCGAACAGGAAATCCCGCCCTGGAAACTCAATGCGGGCAAAAGCATATGCGGCAGTCGCACTGAAGAATACCGATCCCAGTATCCGGAAGAAGATCATCCCGAACGTATTGGCATAGAATGCCGCGAACGGCAGTGAATTCCAGACATCCGCATAGTTCGACCATTGGCAGGTCGACGGAATCAATGTCGGTGGAATCATTGTCGATTCCATCAGGGTCTTCAATGAAGTGATAATCATCCAAAGGAACGGAATCAGCATCGTCAATGCGCCGGCGATCAACAGGCAATGAACCACCCAGGCTTTATTTTTTGAACATCCCATGAATACAGGCCTCCTCAATCATAGTGCACCCACTTTTTCTGCAGCTTCATCTGAATGGCGGTGATGATCAGGGTAATGACCAGCAGAACCATGACAATCGCGGCACCATAGCTGCGGTCGCCCATCATGAAGGAGTGCTTATAGAACAGATACACCAGAGACTGTGTATACTGCATCGCCGTATTGGACGGCTCGATCATCATGAAGATGAAGTCGAATACCTGCAGCGATCCGATGATTGTGGTGACCACCACAAAGAACAGTGTAGGTGAGATCATCGGCAGGGTGATTGAGAAGAACTTCCGGATGGGACCAGCCCCATCCAGTTCCGCGGCCTCATAATAGGTACGCGGAATCTCCTGCAGGCCGGCCAGCAGGATGACCATGTTGTAACCGATCATGCTCCAGACACCAACTATGACGATAGCCATCAGGGCCGTCTTCGGATCGGTGAGCCAATGCACACCCGAAATCCCGAACACCGACAGCACATAGTTGAACAGGCCGGCATCCGCGTTATACAACCAGCGCCACACCATGGCAATGGCTGCTGGAGCAGAAACGACCGGCAGAAAGTAAATAGTCCGATAGATGCCCTTGCCCCGGATTTTCTCGTTCAGCAGGACAGCGACCACCAATGACAGGAACACGCCCGCCGCCACAGATACCACCGTATAGATCATGGTATTCAGCGTCGCCTGATAGACGGCCGGATCAGCGGCCAGCCGTTCATAGTTGGCCAGTCCCACCCATTTGCTGATGCCGAAGCCATTGCTTTTCGTGAAGCTCAGATAGAAGCTCTTGAGCAAGGGATAGATATTCAGGATAATCAGGCCCAGGATGGTCGGACCGACCATCGCATAGGCCCAGGCATAGTCCTTGCCTTTCCGTTTGTTGATCTTCATCATTTCTTCTCCGTTGCCAGCAAGGCATCGATCTTATCGGCCAGCTCATTGCAGGCATCTTTCACTGACATCTCGCCAGCCCAGGCCTTGGACAGTACCTCCGTCTCCATCAGCATCCATTTCTCTCTCGTCTCCGAGTTCGGGAAGATGACCGCATATTTCAGCATTTCCGGATAAACCTTGACATTGAACTGCTTATTGGCTTCAACCCAGGTATTCTCGGTTCCCTTATAAGCCGGAATCGCTGCGTTCTTCTCGCCCTGGATCTTATTGGCTTCCTCACCGCCCAGGAACTTCACAAATTTAATTGCTGCATCTTCGTGCTTTGTCTTAGCCGACACGGCATTGCTGAGACCATTGTATATCGTGGCCTGCTTCTTGCCTTTCGGCAGGACTGCTACATCGCAGTTCTTAGCCACATATTCGTTGCTGCGGAAATCGCCCAGCATCCAGGAGCCAAACATGCCCATCGCAGCCTTGCCAGACTCAAAATACTGCTCACGGCTCATATCGGCAAGCTGCTGCACGGTCGGAGATACTTTATATTTCTGACTGAAATCCACTGCATACTGGATCGCCTGCTGCGTTGCTTCGTCACGATAACCAGTTTTGGTCTTATCGGCATTCAGGATCTCGCCGCCATTCTGATAAACGAAAGTCATAGTAAAGTGACTGCTGATCCGGTGGCGCCAGGAACCCGTAAACGCCATTATCCGGATCATTCAGTTTCTGTGCGGTCTCGACCAGTTTATTCCAATCCCAGGTCTCGTCCGGATAAGCCAATCCCTTGGCATCGAACATGGTCTTGTTATACCAAAGTGCTACCGTATCATAATCTTTTGGAACACCGTATACCTTACCATTGTAGGTATACATCTTCACGAGATCCTGCGGATAGTTTGCCAGGTCAATATCGCCCTTGGTCTTATCCGTAAGATCCATCAGCATATCATTGGAAGCATAGCGTACAAAACTCTGCGAGTGCATCCAGAATACATCCGGCATCGTATCACTGGTTGCACTGGCTTCCAGTTTCGTCCAGTACTGATTCCATGGAATCAGCTGTACTTCTACCGTAATGCCCGGGTTCTTCTCATGGAATGCTGCCGCGATTGCTTCCATTGCCGGCTGCTGATTCTTATCCCAGATCGCATAGGTTATCTTCGTCTGGCCGGAACCTGATCCTGATTCCTGCCCGCAACCCGCCAGGAACAGCGAACCGACCATACAAATCATGAGGATAATCAGAAAACTTTTCTTACGCATTTCATTCCCTCCATAACACTTGACCAGCCTGGACCATACACCATTTTGCACACAGCTCAGACTCTAACTAATTTTGTGACAATTAAGGATGGCTTAACACAAGATAATAATCCTCTCTTTATTCTTATAAGGATATATCTTTTATATAAAGGATAACAAGTTTACCTCATTTCGTCAATAGTTTTACTAAATTTTACTTATTTTACTCTTTTCTTCCTAAAAAAAATGCTGCATGTCATTCAACATACAGCATTTTTTGCTTAAACGCCTTAATGCATTCCCTGCAACAGCAAGTCAAATATGCATCCGGCTATAGACCGTATTCGATTCTCCACCGGTACTCTCCCGAATCATCAACTGTGTCGGCAAGGTCAGACTTACCGGATAATCTCTGGATGAATGGATCCGCTCATATAAGAGCTTCACCGCCTGGATTCCCATCTCCCGGGCGTATATATGGACACTGGTCAGGGATGGATGCAGGAAAGCCGCTCCCTGCATATCATTGAAGCTCAGGACCTGCATCTGCTCCGGCACCTGAATTCCCTGTTCTCCTAAGGCCTTCAGCACACCCATCGCGAGCATGTCGCTGGCCACCAGGAATGCATCGGGCAAATGCCGTCCTGACTGCAGGATATCTTTCATCGCCTGATAGCCAAAGTCCGACCCCCAGTCGGACAGCAGATAAAACAACGACTCATCATACAGATCCAGTTCCTTCATGTGATGCTGGAAGGCATGAGCCCGTTCCTCGACCGACTCGACACGATCATTTCGGCCCTCAAGCGATACCTGCCGTTTCGGCCCGCCGAGGAAGCCGATCTTCCGGTTGCCACGATTGACCAGATAATCCACCGCATTTACCGTCGCATGTTCAAGATCAGCCACCACTGCATCATAGCCCGCAAAATCCGGTTGATAATCCACGAATACGACATTGTCAACCTTCGGAAACAAGGTATGGATCTCTCTGGCATCCACATAGCCAATCACGACGATCCCGTCAGTGTCCTGTGCGACCCGGCTGCTCTCTTTCAGCGTGAGGCTGCCCAATCCGCGAAACGAACAGCCAATGGTAAAGCCGCTCTTTTCAGCCTGCCGTTCGATGCCTTCACGAATAGACATAAAATAGGGATCGGTCATCTCCTGCTGCCGCGAATGCGCCATGATCAACGCAATCGTAAGCCGCCGCTTCGTCTTATCATGGCGCAATGGCCGCTTATAGTCCAGTTCGGCAGCAGTCCGAAGGACCCGCTCACGGGTCTCCGCCTGTACCGATAACGTGGGATCATCATTCAGGATACGGGATACTGCCCCAATGGATACCCCTGCCCGTTTCGCAATGTCCCTGATTGTTGCCATTGTTCCATCTCCTAAACTTTTAAGTAAACTATATATCCAGTTTACCATCCTTTTTCCCGGAGTCAAGTGATTATAGGGCAGATTTTCCGCACATTGCCACAAGATCAAGAGCTTTTCCTGGCCGGATTGGTAAATTTCAGCAAAGCTGTGATCAGTTTATGATAATCGATCGGCTTGCTGATATAGTCGTTCATACCACAAGCCAGTGCCCTGGATACATCTTCGGCAAATACATCAGCGGTAACGGCAATAATAGGAATCGTACGGGCCTCAGGATGCGCACTGCTGCGGATGGCCCGCGTCGCCGCATAGCCATCCATGACCGGCATCTGGATATCCATGAAGATGCAGTCATAAGTTCCCGGTGCCGCTTCGGTAAACCTGGCTACGGCATCCTTGCCATCAATCGCCGTAGAAATCTTCATACCCGATTCTTCCAGGATTGCCACTGCGATCTCGCGGTTCATCTCATTATCCTCGACCAGCAGGATATGGAGGTCTTTCAGATTCTCCTGCTGCATCATTGGCAGGATATCTGCTTTCTTCCGCTTGCCGAAATAGGTCATGAGCAGATCGAACATCGTCGAGGGGAAGAGCGGCTTCGAGCAGACCTTGCGCACACCTGCCTGCTGGGCAGCCTCTTCTACCTCAGCCGTATCATAAGCTGTGATGATGATGATCGGGATCTCCTTCTTGCAGGCCGCTTTGATCTTCCTGGCAGTCTCAACGCCGTCCATCCCCGGCATCTTCCAGTCCAGTATGCAGAAGTCATACGCCGCTGCTGTTTCCTCTGACGCTATGATCCGGCTGACAGCTTCTTCACCGGTCAGGACATAATCGCTGGCCACATGACAGCGGGTTAAGAGCGAGGTCACATAGTCACATTCCGAGGGCAGATCATCAACGACCAGCGCATGGACATGTTCAAAGCTGTCGACGGTTTCAGCATCAGCTTCATCTTCATGCTGCGCGACTTTGAGCGGCAGAGAAATCGTAAATACAGACCCCTCCCCGAGCTTGCTCTGGACATCAATCGATCCATGCATGAGCCGGACCAGATTCTGAGTAATCGACAGTCCCAGTCCCGTCCCACCGAACTGCTGGGCCGTCTGGGCACTCTCCTGTTCAAATGGCGTGAAGATGCGGACCAGATAGGCCTCACTCATACCAATACCCGTATCCTGCACGGTGAACTTCAGCAGAACCTGTGACGCCGACGGATGCATCTGCTGAAGCTTCACCCGGACCGAGCCCTTCTCAGGTGTGAACTTGATTGCATTTGACAGGATATTCATGAGGATCTGCTTGATCCGCAACGGATCGCCAATCAGCCACTCGGTATCGACATCCTGTACGCTGGTCGAGAACAGGATATCCTTGTCCCGTGCCTGACCATAGAACATCGTCGCAATTGGCGCAAGCTGCCGCCGCAGGTTGAACTCTTCCTGGGCAATCTTGAAACGGCCGCTCTCTATGGCCGAAATGTCCAGCACATCATTGATAATATGCAGCAGATGCCTGGAGGCTGCCTCACCATTCGCCAGGCAGTGCTGAATCTTGCCGGCCGATGCATCCGGAAGCTGGGCCAACGTGAGATACCCGATGATTGCATTAAGTGGCGTACGGATCTCGTGGCTCATACGCGACAGGAAGTTTCCCTTGGCCTCGCTGGCACGCTGTGCGGTCTCAAGTGCATCACGGATTGCCTGATGCTGGATTTCCTCCGACTTCTTCGCACCGTCGATATCCCGGCGGAACAGGATCACCGAATGCGGATGCAGGTTACTCTGCGGAATGCTCAGAAGATCATGCGCATACCAGCGATAGGTTCCGTTCCCGACATTCAAGCGGCATTCAAAATAATCATTTTCATGATTCTGTACGAGCTTTTTAAGTGCCTCTATAGAGATATGCTTCTCGATATGCTCCCGTTCCTCCGGATGCACCCGAGACAGGTACGCAGGGATATTTGAAGGAACCTGATCCGTCCGCAAGATGCCATCCTGCAAATGATACCGCTGCCCGAATCGGGCTTCGATATCCACTTCCAGAACCATGTCATTGGCCCGGCAGACATAGCCCAGAAACCGCTCGAGTTCCATACGGCGTTCATGATCACGTCTGGCCATCCTGCGGTGCTGCCGATTCAGGAAGATTCCCACCAGTACGATCAGGACCAACACCGAAATGGCCGCCGCTGACTGCGGACTATGATAGAAATAGCGCTCCATCGAAAATGGCGGATCAGGGATATTCAGGATATACTTCAGGGCGATATCACGCCCAAGCGAACTGCCGTGAATGCTTTCAACGCTCTTGTTCAGCACTGACAGCAGACGATAGTCATTATTAGTCGATATTCCCAGACAAATTCCCATGCTCGTCCCCGGCAGCGAGGCCGTGCGCAGCTCAGATTTCACATTCTCACGCACCACTTTCTGTGCCCGATAAGTAAAAAGGCAAGCTGCATCGCATTCCCCGTCCAGCACCGCCTGCACACAGGCATCTACCGATGGATAGACCCTGGTGACCTGCCCGCTGAACAGATCTGAATCCTTGATATAATCCGCTACACAGCCAGATGGCAGAGCCAGTGATTTCGGCATGCCGGAAAAATCTTTCTTGGACACATACGACATGGACGTATCAAAAAACGACCGCGTCAGTTCCATGTTGTTCTTCTCGGCCGCATCATAATTCGCATAGCTTGTGAGGTCGATATCTGCTACGCCATCAGCCAGTTGCTGCTCATACTCGGCTCTGGTAGAAGATGGCACGAATTCATACTCGATCCCCGCCCGCTGAGCAATGATTGCAAATAAGTCCGGCAGGATACCGCAGGCCTTACCATTTTCATCAAAATAAGCATATGGCGGAATATCCGGATTCATGATGACTTTGAAGATCCGGTGTGCCTGCTGCAGTTCTTTCAGGTATTCACGTTCCTGCTTCAGGAGCGGAACATTTCCCGAGTTGTCTACGGTTCCGCTATACTTCTTATATAAGCCCATCCGCCATCCTGGGGAATAATAATCCAGCTGATTCAATGCCCGATCGACTTCGTTGATCAAGTTCGTATTCCCTTTTTTCACGATCACATAGAACGGCCTGGGATCGAATTCTTCCAGGATCCATTCATTATCCAGACGACGAAGACTGCTCGTGACCGCTCCATCGATCTGATCCCCTTCCTGGAGTGCCTTAGCCAGTTCTTCCGTCTCCGAGAAATACACCGGGACATAGGAAAACCCCTTCTGCTCAGCAAACCGGGCAAAGCTGCCATTCCGGCTGTTCCCCCTGAGCAGGCCGACGCGCATTCCATCATAGGTGGCATAATCTCCCGTCGTAAACCGATTATCGCCGGCACGTACAGACAATACGGTCGAACTGGTTCCGATGGGGCGCGATGAGAATTCAAACTTCTCACGACGCGCAGGTGTATCCTGAGCCGATGTCAACAGATCGATCTCACCGCTTTCCAGCATTGACTGCATCTCTTCCCAGCTCTTATCATAACCAATATATTCATAACGCCAATTCGTATAACGTCCCAGGTATTGCAGCAGATCATAGCCATAGCCATCGCGGCGCCCATTGGCATCCATTGTATGATAGCCTTCAAAGGCAAAGAATCCCACCCGGATATTTTCCCGTGGCAATGGATCAGCCCCGACCGTATTTATATGAACGTACATACCCAAAAACAAGCAGCTAAGCATAAGGATGCAGCTTCCAAGATACTTCCATGATCTTTCCATAAGAATATCCTCTCCTGCGATATTGTCCCAATTATGATAATTATCTGTCTTTAATGCTTCTTTCATTATAGATAAATTTTCTGTACAATACAATTATATTCCTGCCTGGGAGCAAAATAAATTACGCAAAAAGCGGTCCTGAAACTGAATCATGTCCAGTTCCAAAACCGCCTTTTATCTGTTCTTTATTCATTCATCAAGGGACTGTCTGAGCCGCTCGGCCAACAGGGTATATCGTTTCCTGGTCCGGTCGTTCTCGACCGCCGTATTGAGTGCCGCCTTGCTGCCCAGCAGGATAACCTGCCGTTTCGCACGTGTGACAGCCGTATAGAGCAGATTGCGCTGCAGCATGATCCGGTGTCCCGGCGTCAATGGCAGGATAACCACCGGATATTCGCTGCCCTGGCTCTTATGCACGCTCATGGCATACGCCAGCTGCAGCTCATTGAGTTCGCTTTTCTCATAGTCCGCACTGAGGTCCTCCGAGAAATACACCGTGATATGATCGGCTTCCACTGCGGTGATGAAGCCGATATCCCCATTGAACACACGCTTGGTGTAATTATTCTTCATCTGCATGACCTTGTCCAGCATTCGGAAAGTCTGCACGCTGTTGACGAATTCCGGCTTGCCCGGATCCTTTGGATTCAGGGCTGCCTGCAGCAGCTTGTTGAGGTTCTCGACACCACATTCCTGACGATGCATCGGGGACAGCACCTGCACGTCGTACAGCGGATTCCAGCCCTGCTCCGGCAGGATACGGGTGCAGAGATTCACGATGGTCTGCGCCGTCTGCTGGGCATCCGGCTGCTCGATGAACTGGAAATCACCGGTCGGCTTGCAGACCGGCAGGCGGCCGGCATTGATTGCATGCGCATTGAGCACGATCGTGCTCTCCTCATTCTGGCGGAATACCTCCGTCAGACAGACACTCGGGATGACCTCTGAGCGCAGGATATCCTTGAGGACTGCTCCGGGCCCTACCGCCGGCAGCTGGTCGACATCGCCGACCAGAATCACATGACAGCCATCCGGCACAGCATCAAGGAAATGCTGCATGAGTACGATATCCATCATGGATACCTCATCGAGGATGATGGCATCAGCCTCGAGCTGCTCATCGGCATCCTTGGCAAACATCGACGAGCCGTCATCATTCCGGCCCCCCTGGGCCTCCAGCATGCGATGGACCGTCATGGTCTTGCGGCCGGTTGCCTCAGCCAGCCGCTTGGCTGCCCGCCCAGTAGGTGCGCCCAGCAGAATATCCAGTCCGGCCAGTTCCAGCATATCCAGCATCCCCCGTACCACGGTAGTCTTACCGGTACCCGGGCCGCCGGTCAGGACAAAGATGCCATGCGTCAGTACGGCCGCCATGGCCTCCTGCTGCCCCTCCGCCAGATCCAGCCCGGTCATCGTCTCCCATTCCGCCACCAGCTTGGCAGGATCGGCCACGGACAGCGGATTCGCATATTTCTGCAGATACAGCAGTTTCCGGGCGACTTTCTGCTCGGCCCGGTAAAGGTAAGGCGGATAGATCAGAGCCTGCGAGCCGATCGTCTCCACCGACAACCGTTTGAGCTGCAGCTGCTTCTTCAGTACCATACGCACCGTCTCATGATCCACCTGCAGCAATTTGGCCGTGCGGTCTGTGAGCGGTTCCTCGGGGATGCAGCAGTGCCCATTCAGCGAGATCTGCTGCAGGGCATAGTCAATGCCTGCGGCGACGCGACCTTCATCATCGCGCGTCATGCCGAGGCTGGCGGCGATCGCATCCGCCGTAGCAAAACCAATGCCCTCGATTTCCTGCGCCAGACGATAGGGATGGCTCTCGAGCACATCCAGCGAAAAGGAGCTGTATTTCTTGAAGATACGTGCCGCAAAAGCGCCCGACACACCATGGCTTTCCAGCCAGATCATGATCTCCCGGAGTTCCGACTGCTCCATATAGGACGAAGCAATCTTTTCCGCCGTCTTCCGGCCGATGCCTTCTACCAGCTCCAGCTGATGCGGCTTCTGCTCGATGATGGTCAGTGTATCCGCACCAAACTTCGCCACGATGCGCTTAGCCGTCGACGGACCGATCCCGGCAATGACTCCTGAGGCGAGAAAGCGCTCGATGCCATCAACACTGGTCGGGGCTTCCAAACGGATACTGGTCGCCTTGAACTGCTGGCCAAAGCGCGGATGAGTAATCCAGGATCCCTTGAGATGGACCTGCTGGCCCACCAGCGGCGGCTCAGCATTGACCGTCACATTGATGCGGCTGTTCTGATGTACAGGGCGCAGGCGAAAAACAGCAAACTGTCCGTTATCACTGGCAAAGATCACGCTGTCAACGAGTCCTTCCAGTTCCTCTTCCGCATTTAGTTCCAGCGACGTCTGCTGCGTCTGCCCAAATACCGGTCTTGCCATTTGCTATCCTCCATCCATTCTGCTACAGTATCTCTCAGGCTTCGGTCAGCTTCTCCCACTTTTCGTAGCGCTGCCCGATCTCGTTTTCCTTGGCGGCATAGGCTTCGGCAATCTTTCGGCTCTCCTCCGGATCAGCCTGCACCCCGGGATCATTCATCTGGTATTCCAGTCCCTTCAGCTCAGCTTCAGCCATAGCGATTTCCGCTTCGGCGCGCTGAATCATCTCTTCACGCTTCGCATCGCTCATGCTCTGGATACGCCCGAGATCAGCCTTGGCTGCCTCGGCTGCCTGCTGCTTTTCCGCCGCCGATACGGCTGGCTGCACACCTGCTTTCTTAGCCGCTTTGGCCTGTTTCTCTTTCTCCCGGTGCGCCTTGAGCTTCTGCTCCTTCTCAGCCTCCAGCCGCTCTTCCTCGGCTTCCTCCGCGGCCAGCTCCTTCTTCATGAGATAGTAACTGTAGTTGCCCGTGTACTCCGTAAGCTGGCCGTCTTCCAGTTCCAGGGTACAGTTTGCAACCTTATCCAGGAAATAACGATCATGCGAGATGGCCAGGAAAGTCCCCGGATAGGCCATCAGAGCTTCCTCCACTGCTTCCCGGGCCGGAATGTCCAAATGGTTGGTCGGCTCATCGAGCACCAGGAAATTCGCACCAGTCAACATCAGCTTCAGGAATGCAACCCGGGACTGCTCGCCACCGGACAGTTCCCCGATCCGACGCAGGACATCATCGCCATGGAACAGGAACGCCCCCAGATAGCGGCGGGCCTGCTCCTCATTGATTCCATAGGTATAGATGATCTCATCGATGACCGTATTGTCCATATTGAGGCTCTCATGCTGCTGCGAGAAATAGCCGATCTTCACCCGGCTGCCGATCTTTACCCGGCCAGTCGGTGATTCCAGCTCGCCCACCAGCACACGCACCAGCGTGGTCTTGCCCGCACCATTCGGGCCGACCAGGGCCACGCCGTCTCCCTTGCGGATCAGCATGGAGATATGCTTGAAAATCTCATGCGTGCCAAAGGCCATCGAGACATCTTCCAGCTCCGCCACCCGCTGTGCACACTCCGGCGGCGTATTGAAGGCAAAATAGTTGAAGGCCGCATCGCCTGGTGGCAGCACGATACGCTCCAGCCGGTTCAGCTGGCTCTGACGGCCACGGGCCTGCTTGGACTTGATGCCCGCCTTGTATTTGCGGATGTATTCCTCTGTCTTATGGATATGGTCCTGCTGCTTCTCATAGGCCGATTTCAGTGCCTCGCGCCGCTGGGTCTTCACCCGCATGAAATAGGTATAATTCCCCTCATAGGTCGTAACCGTCTTGCTGTCCAGCTCAATGATCCTGGTCGCTACCTTGTCGAGGAAATAACGGTCATGCGAGATGATCAGCACACCACCATGATAGCTGCGCAGGAAACCTTCGAGCCACTCGATCATCCGGATGTCCAGATGGTTGGTCGGCTCGTCCAGGAACAGGAAATCCGGCTCGCGCAGCAATGCCTTGGCCAGGCAGATACGCGTCTTCTGTCCGCCGGAGAAATGCTGCACATCCTTCTTGAACTCCTCTTCCGAGAAGCCCAGCCCGAAAGCGATCCGGCGGATGCGGCTTTCGTAATCATAGCCCTCGAGCCGCTCGAACTGCTCCACGACTTTGCTGTAGGCAGCCATGGTCTCCTCACTGGGATCGACCGCAATCTGCTGCTCAAGCTGCCGCTTGCGGGCTGCCAGCTCAATGACATCGTCAAAAGCACGGCGGAACTCATCATAAAGCGTGCCCTCGCCGAAATCAGCCTGCTGTTCCACATAACCGATACTATCCGCACTGTCAAACTGCACACTGCCCGCATCGGCTTCTTCCTGCCCCATGAGGATCTTCATCAGTGTCGTCTTACCGGCACCATTCGCACCGACAAAGCCGACCTTATCGCCCCGACCGACTTCAAAGCCGACATCATGAAACAATTCGTCGATCCCGAAGGATTTGGCCAGTCCATTTACTTTCAGCAGTCCCAAATCAAATTCACCTCAAATAAGAATATCAGTTCGTTCTATAGAAGAGGACGGAGCATCTGCTCCGCCTCTGGTTCAATGTTTCTTGTAATCTTTCCCGATATGCACGACCGCCTGATTCGAACCGCCGCCATCCATGATGACGCAGTTGAACGGCATGCCATAGAATACATCCGTATTTCGCGCAGCCGTCGTGATGGCCGTCTGCTGCCGCGAGCTGGTCTTCCCGGTCTCAACGCCTGAGATGATGAAGCCCTTGCGCTGCAGGATACCTGCCTACGTCAGCTCCGGCACCATTGATGCCGCTGTCATTGATGACCATGACCGAGATCTCATTCGGTTTCAATGACTCCTTGCTGTCGTCCGCTGCATTATCATCCTTCAGCTTACCGGAGCTCTTGGACTCTGCCAGCAGTTTCAGTCCCTGGCGGCAGGACTCTTCATATACTCGTCTTCATCAGCCTGAGCCTGGCTGCGGCTTCATCCGAAATGGTCCAGCCCCAGTCTCACTGAGCAAAAGCTCCCGTCAGATCCGTAATATCCGGGAATCCAGTAGCTGACATCCTTGATATAGGCCGGCTGTCCCTGGTACCATCTGTGCCGTCAATCCATTATCATGGACACTCTTCATGAGCTTGGCAAAGTTCAGCAGCTCCGTTACGGACATATCTGTCTTGAGTGCCGAACTAATCTCATCGACCAGCTTTCGGCAGACGCAGCAGCATATCCGGCGTAATCATTTTGGCCAGCACAGCCTTCATGAATTTCTGCTGACGGCCAATACGTCCAATGTCGCCTTCCCCATCACGATACCGCACATACTGGATAGCTTTCTTGCCATCCATGTGCTGTTCACCAGGATAGAGATCGATGACCAGTCCGCCGTCATCATCCCATGGATCTTCATAATGCATGCGTTTCTCTACATTAATATCTACACCACCAATTGCATCGATGATCCGTTCAAAGGATTTGATATCAATGATGATATAATGGTCGATCGGTACGCCCCAGCAGCTGCTCAACTGACTGCCTGGACAACTCGTGGCCACCATAGGCATACGCATGATTGATCTTATCGAAAGCCATGTCCCATCGATGGCGACACGCGTATCACGCGGAACTGACAGCAAGGCAGCCTTGCCCTGATCCATATCCACTGACGTTACCATCAGCGTATCACTGCGGCCTACGTCATCAGCCCGGACTGTCGACGCCCATGAATCATCACATGCATAATCTGATCATTGCGTCATCCCCATGCCGGCGCCTCTGCACTCCGTCTGGCTTTCTGGTGTGATGCTGCCATCACACCCAGGAATACCACGCTCAGAATCAAGCAGATATCCCAATATCCATTTTACTCTTTTATAGCTGCGCTTCTGTTTGCGCGTCTGCCGCATCGTATCGCGCCCCTTATCGATTTCAGCGTAAAGTTCAACCTAATAAGTATATCAATTCTTTCCTACAATATCAACCACACAAAAGCTTCTCAAGAAAATCTTTCCAATTTCCCCAAAATAGGCTATTATAGAAACAGATAAATCTAGACTGGCATGTTGTAAGGGGATGAGATCGCGTGATACGTTTACCAGTAAAAAAGCTCAAGCAAGGTATGATCCTTGCCCAAAGCATTTTCAATAATCACGGTGGCAGTTATCTGGTAAAAGGACAGCCCATCACCGATGGCTATATCCGTTCCCTGAAAAAATTGGCATACCTACCGTCAGCTGTAACCTCGAGGACCCCAGCTTTCCAGTTGATGCCACCAGATGACATCGTACAGGAAAATACCCGTGTCGATGCCATCCAGAAAATATTCAGCACATTTGAAAGCGTCGAAGAAACCGGTCACATGGATGTTGATGCTCTGCAGAAAGTCTCTGAAAAGATCCTGTTCGATCTCATCAACCGCAAAGAAAATCTCGTACAGCTGACGGATATCCGCCTGCATGATACCTATACGTTTGGTCACAGTGTAAACGTTGCCATTTTATCCGCTATGATGGGGCTGTTATGCCACTACACAAAAAAAGATATGCTGCTGCTTACATTGGGAGCACTTCTCCACGACCTGGGAAAGATCAATGTCCCATTGGACATTCTGACGAAACGTACCCGGCTGAAGGATGAAGAATTTAACATCATCAAGCAGCATCCACTTGATGGCGCCAAACGCATCATGGCTATGGATTACGCTCTGCCTTCACCGAGCGTACTGGCTGCAATCGCCTCTGAACACCACGAGCATCTCGATGGTCGTGGATATCCACGCGGCCTGACTGGCGATCATATCCATCGGTATGCAAAAATCGTAGCCATCGCTGATGTCTATGATGCCCTGACAAGTGAGCGTCCCTATAAGAAGGCCTATACCCCGAATATCGCCTATAATATTATGGCCCATATCGATAAAGGCCAGTTCGATCCCGAGCTGCTGCAGCTTTTCTTCAATAATGTGTCACTCTATCCAACAGGCACTGTCCTGAAAACCAGCTATGGTTATGCCATCGTCAAGGATTGCATCTTTGGCAAAACGGAGACACCGATCATCATCCTATTTGCAGATCAAAAAGGAAAGATCCTGCGTATCCCTAAAACGATTGACTTATCACTTGAATCCAATGGCAACAATAGTATCCAGATGGTTCTGACTGACAACGAGCTAAGACATTTCATCCGGGAAATCAATATCGATCCTTCGATCTACCTGAAAAATTGAATACAGAAATACCCGCAGGCTACAAAAAGCGTCTGCGGGTATTTTGTGCGGCAATAAATCAAAAATCAGGCTACAAAAAAAGAGCTCGTCGTAACGAACTCTCTCACTGAACTGGCAACGCCCTATCCTCCCAGCCCGTTCGCCGCAAGCGGCATAAGCGATTCACACGCCGCTAAAGCGGCGGTTCTCTGCTTATCCAAACAAGTACCGATGCATACAAAAAAAGAGCCCGTCGTAACGAACTCTCTCACTGAACTGGCAACGCCCTATCCTCCCAGCCCGTTTCCAGACAAGTACTTTCGGCGTGTATGTGCTTAACTACTGTGTTCGGTATGGGAACAGGTGGAACCACATAGCTAACATCACCAGATATTATTGAAGGTATGTACCCTCAAAACTATACAGAAGAAATCTATGTATTGAACATTTTAGGTCTGAATCGTCTAGCCTCGTTACGTCTTAGAGGTACGTAAAATTCACAAAGTGAATTTTACATAAGCGATTCACTATCGTTTGCGCGTCGCTTTCGCTCCTTCAAACGATGTTCTCTGCTTAAGTTAAGCCCTCGATTTATTAGTATTGGTCCGCTAAACACCTTACGGTGCGTACACTCCCAACCTATCTACCTTGTCTTCTTCAAGGAATCTTACTGGATTACTCCATGAGATACTTCATCTCGGGACTGGCTTCACGCTTAGATGCTTTCAGCGTTTATCCTTTCCGGACGCAGCTACCCAGCTATGCCACTGGCGTGACAACTGGTACACCGGCGGTCCGTCCACTCCGGTCCTCTCGTACTAGGAGCAGCTTCCCTCATGTATCTTTCGCCCGCGATGGATATGGACCGAACTGTCTCACGACGTTCTGAACCCAGCTCACGTACCACTTTAATGGGCGAACAGCCCAACCCTTGGGACCTGCTTCAGCCCCAGGATGTGATGAGCCGACATCGAGGTGCCAAACCTCCCCGTCGATATGGACTCTTGGGAGAGATTAGCCTGTTATCCCCAGGGTAGCTTTTATCCGTTGAGCGATGGCAATTCCACTCTCATTCCACCGGATCACTAAGCCCTACTTTCGTACCTGCTCGACTTGTTGGTCTCGCAGTCAAGCTCCCTTCTGCCTTTATACTCTTCGCGCGATTTCTGTCCGCGCTGAGGGAACCTTTGGACGCCTCCGTTACTCTTTCGGAGGCGACCGCCCCAGTCAAACTGTCCACCTGGCACTGTCCCCGATCTTGTGAATCTCAGGGTTAGATTCCTAACACGTAAAGGTTGGTATCCCAACAATGACTCGGCGTGATCTGGCGACCACGCTTCTCCGTCTCCCAACTATCCTGTACGTTACATGCCAAAAATCAATGCCAGGCTGCAGTAAAGCTCCATGGGGTCTTTCTGTCCAGTCGCGGGTAACCTGCATCTTCACAGGTATTTCAATTTCACCGGGTCCCTCGTTGAGACAGTGCCCAAGTCGTTACACCTTTCGTGCGGGTCGGAACTTACCCGACAAGGAATTTCGCTACCTTAGGACCGTTATAGTTACGGCCGCCGTTTACTGGGGCTTCAGTTCGGGGCTTCTCCTTACGGATAACTCCTCTCCTTAACCTTCCAGCACCGGGCAGGTGTCAGCACTTATACGTCAGATTTCTCTTTAGCAAGCACCTGTGTTTGTGGTAAACAGTCGCTTGGGCTTCTCTTCTGTCGCCAGCTCCCGCTCCCCCTGTACAGGGTTCACAGGCTCTGGCCATCCTTCTCCCGAAGTTACGGATGCATTTTGCCGAGTTCCTTAACGAGGGTTTTCCCGCGCACCTTAGGATTCTCTCCGCGCCTACCTGTGTCGGTTTTGGTACGGGTACATAATGTCTCGTTAGAAGCTTTTCTTGGCAGTGTAGTACGTCTGAATTTGACTTGTTCCGAAGAACGCGTCTATCTATCGGTTCTCGGCTTTAGTAAGGGGATTTGCCTCCTCACCAGCCTACCGCCTTCGACAGGCATTTCCAATCGCCTGCTCAGACTCCTTGCTGCGTCACTCCATCCTCAAACGACATTATGCAGTACAGGAATTTTCGCCTGTTGTCCATCGCCTATGCTTTCTGCCTCGGCTTAGGTCCCGACTTACCCTGAGACGACGAGCGTTGCTCAGGATCCCTTAGGCTTTCGGTGGATCAGATTCTCACTGATCGTTTCGCTACTCATACCAGCATTCTCACTTCCAAGCGCTCCAGCTGTCCTTCCGGTCAACCTTCAACGCCCTTGGAACGCTCCCCTACCCATGCTTGCGCATGACGCGACTTCGGTTCTGTACTTGAGCCCCGGATATTTTCGGCGCAAGGCCTCTCGACCAGTGAGCTATTACGCACTCTTTAAATGGTGGCTGCTTCTGAGCCAACATCCTGGTTGTTTAGGAAGTCCTACATCCTTTTCCACTTAGTACAGCATTGGGGACCTTAGTCGGCGTTCTGGGCTGTTTCCCTTTTGAATACGGGTCTTATCACTCGCATTCTGACTCCCAGGTTCTTCTCATAAAGCCATTCGCAGTTTGACTGGAGTTGGTATCCATTACAGACCCGCGTCTGATCAGTGCTCTACCGTCTTTATGTGTCGCCTGAGGCTAGCCCTAAAGCTATTTCGGGGAGAACCAGCTATCTCCACGTTCGATTGGCATTTCACCCCTATGCACAGCTCATCCCAAAGTTTTTCAACACTCACGGGTTCGGTCCTCCACTCATTTTTACCTGAGCTTCAACCTGGCCATGCATAGATCACTGTGGTTTCGGGTCTAATCCATGTAACTTTCGCCCTTTTCAGACTCGCTTTCGCTTCGGCTCCGTGTCTTCCACTTAACCTCGCTACATAAATTAACTCGCCGGTTCATTCTTCAATAGGCACGCCGTCGCACCAATAATGTGCTTCGACTGCTTGTAGACATACGGTTTCAGGTTCTATTTCACTCCCCTCCCGGGGTCCTTTTCACCTTTCCCTCACGGTACTATGCGCTATCGGTCGTTTCGTAGTATTTTGCCTTGGATGGTGGTCCACCCGGCTTCCCACAAGGTTTCTCGTGTCTCGTGGTACTCTGGATACCGACCCACTCAACAGATTTTCGTCTACCGGAGTTTCACCGTCTGTGCTGTACCTTCCCAGATACTTCGACTAACCTGTCTTCGCTTGATGTCGGTCCTCAACCCCGGTCGTCCGAAGACGTCCGGTTTGGGCTCTTCCCTGTTCGCTCGCCGCTACTGGGGGAATCTCAATTGATTACTTTTCCTCTGGCTAATTAGATGTTTCAGTTCACCAGGTATGTCTTCCTTTCGGATGATGGAACATAACTTCCACCGGGTTGCCCCATTCGGAGACGCTTGGATCACAGCCTACTTGCGGCTCCCCAAACATTATCGCAGCTTATCGCGTCCTTCTTCGACTCGAAACGCCTAGGCATCCACCATATGCCCTTTGTAGCTTAACTTAATTTGTTTCGCCATTAGGTATCATATTGTTAATTAATGATGTCTATGCTTGAATCCTAAAATGTTCGTTCAAACCACTTGTGTTTAACACACTGTTCAATAAATTGAACCATGGTTGAAATTGATACATTTTATAATTTCTTCTGTGTAGTTTTCAGTGTACATATACCATATCTTTTAATGGTGGGCCTAAATAGACTTGAACTATTGACCTCACGCTTATCAGGCGTGCGCTCTAACCAGCTGAGCTATAGGCCCATAATGGTGGAGACGAGGAGAATCGAACTCCTGACCCCCTGCTTGCAAGGCAGGTGCTCTCCCAGCTGAGCTACGCCCCCATTATGGATGGTATTTAATTCTGAGACCAAAAATTACTCCCTCTACCAGCTTTATCAGATGTTACTCTGAAAAGTCACGTATGGGATTAATAATTATTCTCTCAAAACTAGACAATGTAGAAAGCCAAATGCTCCGACCTAGAATTTAACGAGCAAAATTTAGCTACGCTTGGCGGTCAACGTCAACCAATCGCCTGCGCCCTTCGGGCTTGGTTCTTGGGACGTTTTCGCCTACGAGCTATTATCGAATCAGCTTCGCCTTACGGCTCACTTCTTCGATAGCTCTGTAATCCTTAGAAAGGAGGTGATCCAGCCGCACCTTCCGATACGGCTACCTTGTTACGACTTCACCCCAGTCATCGCCCCCACCTTAGACGGCTGTATCCTTGCGGTTTACCCACCGGCTTCGGGTGTGAATGACTTCCGTGGTGTGACGGGCGGTGTGTACAAGGCCCGGGAACGTATTCACCGCTGTATGCTGACCAGCGATTACTAGCGATTCCAACTTCATGCAGGCGAGTTGCAGCCTGCAATCCGAACTGAGGGATGGTTTATGGGGTTCGCTTGGCCTCGCGGCTTCGCTGCTCTCTGTCCATCCCATTGTAGTACGTGTGTAGCCCAGGACATAAGGGGCATGATGACTTGACGTCATCCCCGCCTTCCTCCGCGTTGTCCGCGGCAGTCTCTTTTGAGTTCCCACCATTACGTGCTGGCAACAAAAGATAGGGGTTGCGCTCGTTGCGGGACTTAACCCAACATCTCACGACACGAGCTGACGACAGCCATGCACCACCTGTTTTCGTGTCTCCGAAGAGAGGGAGCTATCTCTAGCTCTTTCACTCAATGTCAAGCCCTGGTAAGGTTCTTCGCGTTGCGTCGAATTAAACCACATACTCCACCGCTTGTGCGGGCCCCCGTCAATTCCTTTGAGTTTCAGTCTTGCGACCGTACTCCCCAGGCGGAATACTTATTGCGTTAACTCCGGCACGGAAGGGGTCGATACCTCCCACACCTAGTATTCATCGTTTACGGCCAGGACTACCGGGGTATCTAATCCCGTTCGCTCCCCTGGCTTTCGAGCCTCAGCGTCAGTTACAGTCCAGAAAGTCGCCTTCGCCACTGGTGTTCCTCCTAATATCTACGCATTTCACCGCTACACTAGGAATTCCACTTTCCTCTCCTGCACTCAAGAAAGATAGTTTCGATCCCATCACGGGGTTGAGCCCCGCACTTTTAAGACCGACTTACCTTCCCGCCTGCGCTCCCTTTACGCCCAATAATTCCGGACAACGCTTGCCACCTACGTATTACCGCGGCTGCTGGCACGTAGTTAGCCGTGGCTTCCTCGTCAGGTACCGTCATTGAGACACTTTATTCAAGTATCTCACGTTCGTCCCCGACAACAGAGCTTTACGAGCCGAAACCCTTCTTCACTCACGCGGCGTTGCTCCATCAGACTTTCGTCCATTGTGGAAGATTCCCCACTGCTGCCTCCCGTAGGAGTCTGGGCCGTGTCTCAGTCCCAATGTGGCCGTTCATCCTCTCAGACCGGCTACTGATCGTTGCCTTGGTAGGCCATTACCCCACCAACTAGCTAATCAGACGCAGACCCATCTTTGAGCGATAGCTTATAAATAGAGGCCATCTTTAATGTATCTCCCATGTGGGAAATACACAACATTCGGTATTAGCAGTCCTTTCGAACTGTTGTCCCCATCTCAAAGGCAGGTTGTCTACGCGTTACTCACCCGTTTGCCACTCGACTTTCAAAAGCAAGCTTTCAATCGTCTCGTTCGACTTGCATGTGTTAAGCACGCCGCCAGCGTTCGTCCTGAGCCAGGATCAAACTCTCCAATAAATTATATTGAAGCGCCGATATGGCTCTCAATTTTTAAGGTTTACAATTTTGCTATTCGCAAAATTGCATAAGCGATTCACACGCGATTAAAATCGCGGTTCACTGCTTAAGAAATTGCCGATTGCATATGTTGTTCATACCAATCGATGTATGTTAGAAACCGAAGATTCTATTAAACATCTGGCTTAATCATGTTGCATGATTAATTCTACATTGTTTAGTTTTCAGAGAACAATCGCGCTTCATCTGTCAGAACTTTGTGGGTTCTTTCGTGAATCAGCTTCTATATCTTATCTCATTCATTCGAGCTTGTCAAGAACTTTTTGTTCTTTTTCCCATCCTGAGATTCGATACTCCATTGCCAGCGCTGCAGTACATTGTGCTGTTCGCTGACGACTTGTATTATAATACACGGTTTCTCATTCACTGTCAATACTTTTCACAAAAAAAGATGAGCTTTTTCGCTCATCTTCAAATCATTTCATCAGCAGTACAATGATAACGCCCGGTACGCCAAGCACACCAGCGATCAGCGCTTTGATAAAGGTAATCTGGACACCTGCACCAAACAGGTTGACAACCCATAATAATACCGCGCCCACTATGCTGTTCGTAATCATTTTCCACAAGATCTTCATCGGCAGTGATATGATCTTGCCGATCAGACAGAGTACAATAAGGCCTATAGCAAAGGCCACAATCAGTTCCATTTAGATTTCCCTCCGGTTTTCCATTGCTTTCGAGAGCGTCACTTCATCTGCATACTCCAGATCTCCACCGATCGGCAGCCCATGGGCAATGCGGGTCACTTTCAGCCCCATTGGTTTTAGCAGTTTAGCAATATACATAGCAGTTGCCTCTCCCTCAACATTAGGATTCGTAGCCATGATGATTTCTTTTACCCGGTCATCGGTCAGTCGCCCCAAAAGCTCTTTGATCCGGATCTGATCCGGTCCGACCCCCTCAAGTGGTGACAAGGCACCATGAAGCACATGATAGACGCCGTGATAATCACGCATGCGTTCCATGGCAGCAACATCCTGCGGCTGTTCAACCACACAGATGACGGAATGATCCCGTTCCTCCGATGCACAGATTGCACAGGGATTCTGATCACTGAGATTGAAACAGGTATTGCAATAACCGATTTTTTCTTTGGCTTCAATGATAGCTCCAGCCAGCGCCCTGGCCCGGTCTGCATCCATATCCAGTACATGATATGCAAGACGCACTGCCGTCTTGTTTCCAATACCCGGCAGTGCGCGAAAATGCTCTATCAGTTTTGCCAATGGTGCAATGTATTGCACGATTACAGCATTCCTGGTGGCAGCCCCAGGCCACTCGTCAGTTTGCCCATCTCAGAAGCCATCATGTCGTCTACTTTCTTGATTGCTTCATTGACAGCTGCCGAAATCAGGTCCTGCAGCATCTCAACATCTTCCGGATCAACAGCAGCCGGATCAATAACCAGCGACTGGACCTGCTTATCACCATTCATGATGATTTTGACTGCACCGCCGCCAGCAGTTACTTCAACGGTCCGACGCTTCAGTTCGTCCTGCATCTTCTTCATTTCATTCTGCATTTTCTGGACTTTTTTCATCATGCCGGCCATATTGCCCATATTGCCCATTCCACCAAACATGTAAATGCTCCTCTCATGATCCACGGAATTTTTCCGTCTATAGTTCCATTGCTTCTATTAGACTACCAAAATAATGTGCTATCGTCAACCAAACACGAAAGAAACTGCCTCGTTTATTTCTCCTCTTCGATTCCTACAACCTGGTCACCGAAATAATCGAATGCCTTCTCCAATGGTGCCCGCTCGGCCGGTGGGATATCATTCAGGTCCACCGGAATGACTGGTGGTTCTTCCGAAGCTGCCGCTTTCGGCTGCTTCGGCTTTTGGGGACGTGGCGGTGGTGTCATCGGTGTATCCTCACCGCTGCAGGAAAGATGTAATTCACGTCCCGTGATCTCCTGCAACAGCCCTTCCAGTTGCGACCGATAGTTACGCATGGTCAGCGATGCCATCAGTGTGCCTTTGAACTGAATGAAGAATTGCCGCTCGGTCATGCCGGCAAATTGTCCCTGTGACACGCAAGCCAGCATTGGTGCCTTATGTGCTTCGCTGATCTTCTTGAGCAGGGTATCCCATACCTGTGCATCCTCTGCATGGATTACCACTGGCTCGGCTGGTGTTGCCTGTACCGTTACAGGAGGCACCGACCTAACTGCCGGCTTCCGCACGGCCGGCTTTGTTGATGCAGCCGCGGCCGGTCTGGCCGCCAGTGCAGCCGTGACCTGAGCCAGCTTCGCTTCCAGCTGCGCGATGCGATCATCGTCAGCAGCAGCGGATGATGCAACTGGAGCTGACGGTGCCATTCCTGCAGACTGAACCACCGCTGCCTGCTGCGGATGACACAGGGAAAGCAAAGCCACCTCCACCGTGATACGTGGCTGCGGGGACCATTTCATTTCATTCATGGCCTCATGGATGCGCTGGATCATGGCCATAATGGCCTCAGACGGGAACAACTGGCTCTGTTCCTTCAGTACATCCTCCGGCTCGGCATACAGATCCATCTGTTCCAATGTACCGGCAGCCTGATAGATCATAAGACTGCGCAGATGCAGTGACAGCTCGGCAAGGATCTGCTTGAGGTCCTTGCCATCACGCAAAAGTTCGGCAATGATTTCCAGCACGGTCTGCGATTTATGCCCGGCCAGTGCCGTAGTCATCCGATAGATCCAGTCATGACCGACCAGTCCCAGGATCTGCCGTACCCGGTCCGCTGTGACCGCGCCCTCTGAAAGGGCCGAACATTGATCCAGGATAGACAATGCATCGCGCAGACCGCCGTCTGCCTGAATCGCGATCATCGTCAGCGCTTCATCTTCCGCCTCAAGCCCCATTTCCTGCACAACATATGCCAGCCGATCCCGGATTTCTTCTACCGTAATCCGCTTGAAATCATAGCGCTGACAGCGGGACTGGATTGTTGCCGGTACTTTATGTGCCTCTGTCGTTGCCAGAATGAATACGACATGCGAAGGCGGTTCTTCCAGTGTCTTAAGCAGCGCATTGAAAGCCTCGGATGTCAGCATATGCACCTCATCGATGATATAGACCTTATAGCGTCCATCAACCGGCGCGAATTTCACGGTTTCCCTGAGATCCCGGATTTCATCAATGCCGCGGTTCGATGCCGCATCAATCTCAAAGACATCCATCGATGAACCGTTATTGATCTTGCGACATTGATCGCATTCTCCGCAGGGATCCGGCGTAGGACCATGCTCACAATTAAGTGCCTTGGCCAGGATCTTGGCGGTACTGGTCTTACCGGTGCCCCGGGGACCGGCAAACAGATATGCATGACCAATGCGGCCAGAGGTAATCGCATTACTGAGTGTGCGGCTGATATGTTCCTGCCCGACAAGATCCTTGAAGCTGCCAGGGCGCCACTTCCGATATAATGCAATATAAGCCATCATTCATCCCTCCCCGTAACCATCAACGAACTCAACAAAACAACAAAAAAGACAGCCTTACGGCTGCCAGATGATTCTTTCTCACGTCGGACCACAGTCCCCAGGTGACCTTACGGCACATGAAGCGGCCTGCTTATCGCTGCTTCCTTCCGGACCTGACGAGGTTCGCAAGACTCCATTGCGTAAGACCCAGACACTGCAGCCCGACCTGAAAAAGAATATCTGCTTCTTCCTATTTTTAAAAATAGATAAAAAAATGGCGGAGAGTGAGAGATTCGAACTCTCGGTACAGTATTACCGTACACACGCTTTCCAGGCGTGCTCCTTCAACCACTCGGACAACTCTCCACAATGCTCTACATAAAGAAGCTATTCAATTCAGCTGTTCGCGGCTCAGTAACTTGTCGCTCACAACGATATATAGTTTACCACCCCCCGTCCTATCTGTCAACACTTTTTTGACAAACTTATTCCAGTCTGCTCTGATTATCTGACGCAACAGGCATCAGACGATCAGAGCATTAATCCAGCCAGTGGTCCATCCGCATGATTCGTCGTCTCCAGGAACTCATCTGCAGACAAGATGGCCTGAAATGGTCCCATAGCCGTATAGATGCGCAAACGCAGCTGCCGGCTGCCGCAAGGATGAATATTCATGGCTGAATGCGGTGTATCCAAATCAGCTTCCAGTTTCTGATTGGCCAATTCTATGCAAAACAGGCCATTCACCACATTAAGGAATTCTTCTACACTGTCTATGGCCAGTTCATCCATATCAGGCATTTCCTCCTGACTGTAACGTTCTGCCAGTTTGAGATAGACTTGTTCCGAAGCGATCAACCCGATTGTCAGGTTAAAATCACCACTGATATGCTGCGACACTGCATAGGATGGCGTAACCTCGTCAACAAAGACTGCTGCATTCCCCACTACAGCTTCAGTATGGGCAAGATCACGCAGACTGTCCGTAAACAGCTCCATATAATCGCTGTACGCATCAACTTCTGCTGCAAACTCACTGCCGGCTGCCCGCTTCACCGCTGTCCGGACTGGACGAGTATCCATCTCATCCTCCGGCAGCATTCGTGCCAATACCGACTCATCCTTCTCAGCCTGCCGCAGCAGTTCCTGTATCTGGCCAGCAGAATAATCCGCCTCATTGAACAGGCACTGCGCAATACTGAAATTATTTCTCATGACCAGTAACCTTCTTCCGGATCATTTCAACTGCCTTCACAATCTGCTCACGTGTATAGGGTTTCTGGATAAAATCAGCAGCCCCCATTTTTAACGTTGTCATCAATTTCTGTGGCGTACCAGCCGACGACAACATCACCACCGGCAAATTAGGATTGACTTCCCGAATGACCTGTAGTGCCTCAATTCCTCCCACTTCCGGCATAACAATATCGAGGAATATGCCATCCAACGATTCCTGCAAATTGATCATCACAGCTTCTTTGCCATTCTGAGCCTCCAACACCTCACAGCCCAGAGCTTCCAATTCTTCCCGAAGCTTCCTCCGCAACAATTTGGAATCGTCTGTAATCAGTACTTTCAGTTTTTTAGCCAAAATGTCCGCCCCCTCAGCAGGAATATATGTAAAACGATTTTCGCCTGTATTAATCTTATTCGTCGCTTTAGCGAATATTCCTTCATGCATGTCAAAAAAAAGACAGCCGACCGATCAATGAAGACCAGCCAGCTGCTCATGGGTTTCAACATAGAGTTACCAGATAAACATACCAGCAATACCTGCCGACAGCAGGGATACCAGAATACCCGACAACAGCATATAGCCAACATTACGGGAAATCAGCTCATTCTTGCTATCATCGACAAGCCCCTTGAAGCAGCCGATAATCATACCCAGCGTAGAGAAGTTTGCAAAGGAAGTAACAAATACCGTCAGTACGCCCTGCATATGGCGGCTGAAATCGCCCATGATATCCTGGACATTCAGCATGACAACAAACTCGTTGGTAACCAGCTTCGTCCCCATGTACTGAGCCAGCTGGAACGCCTCGCCCGTGTCCAGGCCCATAAGCCAGGCAAACGGGAACATGATGCATCCAAGGATGTTCTCCAGAGTAAGTGCCGGGTGCGCAATGACCAGCAGCATATCAATCAATTTAGCCAGGGCGACAAAAGCGATGACGTTTGCACAGATGATAAGAATCAGACGGCCAGCGCCCAGGATTGAGTTGCCGAGGAACGAGAAGAATGGTTCTCTCTTCTGTCCGCCATCATTGACACGGGCAACCGTATCTTCTTCTTCCATAATTTTTACCGGATGAAGGATATTCGTGACAATGAGTGCATTGATGACATTCAAAGGAATAGCCGTGATGATGAACTCGCCCGGCATCATTTTCGTGTAGATACCGACCATAGCCGCGGTAATGCAGCTCATGGACATCATCGCAAGCGTCAGGCAACGGTCTGCCTTCATACGCTTGAGCTGGAGGCTGGATACTGCCAGCGCCTCGGTATTGCCCAGAAACATCATCTCAATGGCAAAGAACGACTCAAACTTCGGCTCACGCGTGATGAATGCCAGTGCCTTACCGACATATTTGATGATGAACGGCAGGATACCGATGTACGTCAGGATATCAAACATCGGAACAACCAGCAGGATTGGCAGCAGCTGCGGAGGTAAAGAAGTTCATCTGCGGTACATGTACCCAGTCCGGGAATGCAAACGCGAATGCCTTCATACGCTACACTGATCAGCCAGCTGAAACCAGCGGCTGCAGCCACGATGATCTCGCGGCCGACAGGAAACGACGTCAGGAAACCAGGCCAGGAAAACATTCAGGATAAGCAGCGCACCAACACTACGCCACTGAATCTCCTTACGTTTCTTTGAAAAAAGGACGCCAATTGCCAAAAAAACTGCAACGCCCAAAACGTTGATTGCAAAATACATAATAAAAAAACTCCTCTTTGAATGATTTGAAATAAGACACGTGTCCTATTCTCCCACAATCATCCCTGTCTTGTCAATATCTTCAGGATTACAAATCAAAGGTCCTTGTCGGAAAATGCATAGGGCAGAATCTCGTCCAGGGTAACCACTTTGACATCACCCTTAAGATTCGCCATGATGATCTTATTGATATGGAACTCACCCATAACCTGACGGCAGGCACCACAAGGCGAGCACGGACCTTCCGTATCAGCGATCAGGGCAATGGCCTCAATCTCTTTTTCTCCTTCAGAAACCGCCTTGAAGATTGCGGTACGCTCTGCGCAGTTCGTCACCGGATAGCTGGAGTTCTCAATATTGCAGCCCCCATAGACATTGCCCTTCTTTGTCAGTACAGCAGCACCGACCTTGAATTTGGAATACGGGCTGTAGGAAAACTCCCGATATTTTCTGGCTACCTCAATTAGTTCTTTATCCTCCACGATAAAACACTCCCTCAATACAAAATTTATCGACAATTCTCTTTATATATAGGAAGGAAGTCCGCAGACTTCCCCTTATATCTACTGACTGATCAGTATTTTTCTACCTTATCTTTTTCTACCCGGGCATAAACCAGTGGTTCTTTCTCCGGCTGTGCATCGCCAATGATAACCGCTTCACGATACATGCGCTCTGCTTCCTTAAGCGATTCTTCCTTGGACGTATAAAGCGTTACCAGATTCTCACCCTTCTTGACCGCATCACCATATTTCTTATGCAGAATAAGGCCTGCTGAGAAATCGATGTCGCTTTCCTTAGTCTCACGACCTGCGCCCAGTACCACTGAGGTCACACCGACTTCTTCCGCATTCATCTTCACAATGTAGCCATCGCGATCTGCCAGAACCTCCGCCTTGTATGGAGCCTTGGCAAACTTGTCATAGTCACGCAGGACTGCATCATCGCCGCCCTGCGCCTTGACCATCGTGCAGAACGTCTCGAAAGCACTGCCATCAGCAATGACTTTCTCCGCCATCTCACGGCATTCCTCTGGCGTACCTTTGCCAACCAGATACAGCATGTTAGCCGCCAGCTGCAGCGACACTTCCGTAAGATCTGCCGGGCCATGTCCCTTGAGGACATCCATGGACTCCATGACCTCGATGCTGTTGCCGATACCAAAGCCCAGCGGCGTATCCATATCCGTGATCAGTGCTACCGTGCGGCGGCCAGCGCCCTTCACCAATAGCAACCATCGTCTGAGCCAGCTTGATCGAGTCATCCAGCGTCTTCATGAAGGCGCCGCTGCCCGTCTTGACATCGAGCAGGATGCAGTCCGAGCCAGCAGCCAGCTTCTTGCTCATGATGGAGGAAGCGATAAGTGGGAATGCTGTCGACCGTAGCCGTAACATCACGCAGTGCATAGAGCTTCTTGTCAGGCCGGAGCCAGGTTGCCGGACTGACCGATTACGCTGACGCCGCATTTATTGACCGTATCGAAGAACTCCTTGCGGTCAAGTACCGTGCGGTAGCCCGGGAATGGCCTCAAGTTTGTCGACCGTTCCGCCCGTATGGACCAAGTCCACGGCCGGACATCTTCGCTACCTTGCCGCCGCAGGCTGCCACGATTGGAGCTACAATGAGAGTCGTCTTATCACCGACACCGCCCGTGGAATGCTTATCCACCTTTCTTGCCGCTGATAGCCGACAGATCGATCATATCGCCCGATTTAGCCATGGTCTTCGTCAGTTCCGTGATCTCAAGGTCATTCATGCCCTTGAACCAGATGGCCATCAGCATGGCAGACATCTGATAGTCCGGAATCTCGCCTTTGACATAACCATCAATCATGAACTGGATTTCCTGTTCCGTCAGGACTTCCCCATGCTTCTTCTTCATAATCAGATCATACATTCTCATAATACTATCGCTCCTTTATCATTTGAGAGACTTACGGCTCTTATTTCACGAAACGCGGCAGCAGGCTTTCGCCTTTGGTCTTCAAATCAGCAGCCGAACATATCCGAAATCGTAGCGGCGATCATAGCGAAAGGTCGGATAGGTACCGAGGTTGACACCCGCTTTGACCTGCTTGCCATAAACCAGAATGGCACATACTCACGCGTGTGATCCGTTCCCGGTGCACCTGGGTCACAGCCATGGTCTGCGGTGATCATGAGGACATCATCCTCACGCATCTTGCTCATGAACTCACCCAGCTGACGGTCAAATACCGTAGCCGCCTCAGCGTAGCCGTCAATATTACGGCGATGGCCATACTGCATGTCGAAATCAACCAGATTGACATAGCACAGACCAGTGAAATCCTCGTCCATGACCTTGAGCGTCTTCTCCATACCATCAACATTGTCTTTGTTGATGCCCAGACTGCGGCTGATGCTGCGGCCTGCGAAAATATCCGAGATCTTACCGACACCAATCGTAGCGAGACCCTTGCGCTGCAAAGCATCCATCATCGTATCCCCTGTCGGATCAAGCGAAAAGTCATGACGGCGCGAGGTACGCGTATAGTTTGGATAGCTGCCTACATACGGGCGGGCAATAACACGGCCTACGCCATGCTCACCCTGCAGGATCTCACGGGCCGTCTTGCAGTAGCCATAGAGTTCCTCGACCGGAACATCGGCCTCATTGGCTGCAATCTGGAACACGCTGTCAGCCGACGTATAAACGATCAGTCCACCAGTCTTTTCCTGTTCCTGACCATAATCCATGATTACCTTGGTGCCGGAATACGGTTTGTTGCAAAGGATCTTCTTACCGAAAGCCTTTTCGAGCTTCTCAATGAGATCGGCCGGAAAACCATCCGGATACGTCGGCATCGGACGCTCGGAAATGATACCTGCCATCTCCCAATGACCAGTTGTCGTATCCTTACCGCGCGAAAGTTCCCGCAAGCGGGCAAAGGAACCGATTGGCTGATCGACCGGCTGCCCACAGCCGACACCATCGATGTTAAAAAGCCCCATCCTGGCCATATTCGGCGTATCATATTTCGGTGATGCCACGATTGATTTCAGCGTATTGCAGTCTCCGTCGCCGAATTCTGCTGCATCCGGCTCCCGGCCGATGCCATAACTATCAAGAACAATGACAAATGCACGTTTGAATTTCATTTTATGTTACCTCCCTATTGGATCTGTCCTGATTATTGATCGAGCTCCTCATGCAGGACCTTGACCGCTGCACTGGCTCCGAGCCGGGTGCAGCCAGCTTCCAGAAAAGCTTCCATTTCTGCACGGGTATGGATGCCGCCCGCAGCCTTCATGCCGACGCCCGGACCGATATTGGCCTTGAAAAGTGCAATATCTTCCAGCTTAGCACCAGCACTGCCAAAGCCCGTCGAAGTCTTGATGATATCCGCACCAGCCTCAGTGACGCAATGACAGGCTGCGATCTTCTCCTCTTCCGTCAGGAAGCAGGTCTCTACGATGACTTTCAGGATGCGGTCTCCTACCAGGTTCTTCAACGCACGAATCTCTTCTGTCACATAATTGGTCTCGCCAGCCTTCAGCATACCAATATTGATGACCATATCGATCTCACAGGCACCATCGGCCAGTGCCTGCGCCGTCTCTGCCAGCTTGGCAGCCGTGTTACAATTACCATTTGGGAAACCTACTACCGTAGCGATCTTGAGCTGATCCCCATATTTTGCCTGAATGCGTGGAATGAAACAGGACGGAATCATTACCGTAGCTGCCTGATATTTCACTGCCTCATCACAAATTTCCTGGATTTCAGCCCAGGTGGCCGTCTGCTTCAAGTAAGTGTGGTCAACATGTGCCATAATCTCTCTTGCTTTCATTTGAATGCCTCCATTATCTAGAAATTTATTCTTATGAAATACATACGTCCTTTTCTAAGTAACAATCACAACATCGAGCTATTCTGTTTCGGGATAGTTTTCTATGTTTGTAATTGTCTGACGATTCTCGTCATATATGTTTCCCTTTGTTGTTATTATTGTAAATCTTTTCCTCTTATAATAAAAGGACACATGTCTTGTATCATCGCTTCTTTGATGAAAGCAATGCCGTCAGACAGGTGTCCCCTGTGCAGTCTCAGATTATCGGAAAAGTTCCAGTCCCTGCTCTTTCCTGGCCTGGTATTCCCGGTCAAGAATCCCCAGCACAACCAGATTCTCATAGACGCCATTCGTAAGCAGTGTTTCCCGGATCAGGCCCTCACGCTGCATCCCCTCCGATTCGTACAGATGAAGCGCACGTTGATTATAGTCCTTGCAGTCCAGCCAGGCACGATGGAATTTCAGCTCATCGAAGGCCCAGGCTTTCAGGAGCTGCATTGCCTCATGTCCATAGCCTTTTCCCTTCCGATCGATAATCACATGCGTCCACTCGATCTCACGAGCTTCAGTAGTCAGTCCATTGATCATCAGATAACCGACCGGATCACCAGAGTCAATCTCCTCCACGATGACATCCATTGCAGACTTTCCCTCTTCGATGAGCTTCGTATGAAAGTCCCGATCAAACGGCACAATGAATGGCAGATTCGCCGGATCATATTCCAGCCGCATGATGTAGTCCAGATCAGCCAGCCCGGCCCGGCGCAGCCGAAGCCTGTTTCCTGTATATAAAATATCAGCCATATAATACTCCTTTTTCAGCAATTCTCCTTTTCTTTCAGCTAACCTATAGTATAATAAGAATGATTTTTAAGTTCAAGTCTGTTCATGGATTTGATTGAAGGAGGAATTCACTTTGCCGAATATGGAATGGATGACCTGGATCGACTGGGCACACTTTCTGAAAATGCTGATTATCCCGGGATGTATCCTGGTTGCTTCACTAACTGCCGGTATCACGCTGAACCGTGCCATCAAAAAACGAGTGGCATCCCATCTGACCAATGATGAGATGAGCTGGCAATATATCTTCACCAATGCCCTGCAGGGCGTGCCGATTTCGCTTTGTCTGGTTGTCGGCCTGTACTGGATGGTCAATACGATTGATATCATCGAGCCATTGGTCAAGATCTTCTCCTATATCCTGTTCACTGTCATCATCTTCTCCATCACCCGGGTAATTGCCCGCACGGTCAATGGTGTCCTTGATATGCAGATTGAGCACTCACAGGAAAAGATGCCAAAGACCACTCTGCTCAATGCCATCGTCAATGGCATCATCTACGCAATGGGTATTCTGGTCGTATTGCAGTACTATGGCATATCGATTGCACCAATCCTCACCGCTCTGGGAGTTGGTGGTATGGCCGTAGCCCTCTCCCTCCAGGAAACACTGGCGAATATCTTCTCGGGGCTGCACCTAATCCTGTCCAAACAGCTCCGACTGGGTGACTATATCCGCCTGAGCACAGGCGAGGAAGGCCGCGTAACCGATATTACCTGGCGCTTCACGACTATTGTCCCTTCCGGTGACAGCAACATGGTCGTCATCCCAAATCAGAAGATTGCTTCTTCCAATATCACCAATTACAGCATGCCCCGCCGCGATATCGCCATCAAGATTCCCGTCGGAGTCGCCTATGACAGCGATCTGGATAAGGTCGAGCGCGTCACGCTGGAAGTAGCCCGGACCGTGATTGAACAGGTAGATGAGGGTGTCCAGATTCCACCGGCCGTACGCTTCCATACCTTCGGCGAATCCAGCATCGACTTCAACGTAATCATGCATTCCAGCCGCTTTGACCACCAGTTCCTGCTGAAACATGAATTCATCAAGGCTCTGACCCGACGTTATCGCGAAGAAGGCATCGATATTCCCTATCCGATCCGCACAGTCATTTCATCCTCATCCGTTGATGAGACAAGATGATGGGTTCACTTTTCCATTGAATACTAGATATGGTATACTGTTATCCACAAATCCTATTGAGGTAAATTTGTGGATAACTTTTTTTTCGGGAATTTATTCAGTCACAGAAATTCATCCGATCGACGGTATACGGCCAGAACTTCCGGCCATTTCTTGCCTCAGTCTGTTTTCTTTTATGCATGAATTTTCATTATGATGAATATTAATTGATCTTATCTTGTGGATAACATTCCCCCGAAAACTATTCATGTCAACTATATGTAGTGTTGCTATTGACTTCAGTACCATAGATATTGTATAATTTGCTTACACTCAAGGGGATCCTTGATGTTCGTTGCCTGATTAAACATACAACGAACCTTACATAGATTCCGATAATAAAAGGACAGGTGATTCTTATGTTAGTAAATGGTATTGATGTAACAATTGAGGGACTCCACGATGTCTCTGAACAGGAAATCACGAACTATATTGGCTATGTTGAGCAGCAAACCAACGAAAAATTGGAAAGTCTCAGCCTTTCTGCTGCCGCTGATGGCAATGTAGCCATCGATTATGTGCTCCAGCCGCAGAAGTTCGAGCGTATCCGCCGCATCACCGGCTATCTCGTTGGTACAATCGACCGCTGGAACAATGCAAAACGGGCAGAAGAACATGACCGCGTCAAGCATGGCATGCACTGATCATGAAACTTCGGATTGCTGGTATCGTCGATGATTCCGTCGTCGATGGCGAGGGCATGCGATTGACCGTTTTTACCCAGGGGTGTCCGCATCACTGCACTGGATGTCATAACCCCAATACCCATTCATTCGATGGTGGTCATGATGCCGATACCGATGACATTCTCGCCCAGGTTAAGGCCAATCCATTACTTTCCGGCGTCACATTCAGTGGCGGCGAGCCCTTCATGCAGCCATCCCCACTTATAAAACTGGCCCGTGACATCCACGCACAGGGCCTGGACATCTGGAGCTACAGCGGCTTCACACTGGATGAACTGCTGGCCAAACACAATCCAGCCATTGATGCACTGTTGCAGGAAATCGATGTACTGGTTGATGGCCGCTATGAAGACTCCAAACGCGATTTGACGCTCTGTTTTCGTGGCTCTTCGAACCAGCGGGTCATTGATATGAACGCCTGGCGCCGGACCGGCCACATAAAACTTCTTTATACAGAATGAAACAAAAGGGAGCCTTCCCAAGCACGTTGGGAAGGCTCCCCTTTTGTTTCATTTTTTACTTAACGACCAATACCGGGCACTTCGACTGCTCAACGATGTACTGGCTGACACTGCCAAGAAGTACACCTTTGACTACGCCCAGGCCACGACTGCCCATTACGATGAGATCCATATCATTCGTAGCGGCAAAGTCCAGAATGACTACTGCCGGAGACCCGGTCTCGGAAAATGCCTCTTTACTGATACCCGATGGAACCATCTCCATCGCCCGGTCCAGAATGACATTCCCCGCTTTCGTTACAGCCTCCAGGATAGCATCAGACAAGCAGGCATTGATTGCAAGCTGATTGATGTTCGCTACATATAAGAAATTCAGTTTACCCTCACAAGCCTCTGCCAATGCGATTGCCTCAGCTACAGCACGATCAGAACCTTCAGAACCATCTACTGGTACAAGGATGTTTTTAATCATATTAATTACCTCCCTTGATCATAAGCAACTATTTGGCGACTACTACGGAAGTAATCGCACGCTCCACAACGGCCTGGCTTACGCTTCCTAACAGGAAGCCCTCCATAAGTCCCAGCCCCCGACCGCCAACAACGATCAGGTCCGATGCGTTTTCCTCAGCAAAACGAAGAATCTCATCGGCAGGAATCCCGGTTCGGTGATGATAATCAGCCAGAACGCCAGTCGAAACGTGTTCCCCTGCCCGTTCCAATATGTTCTGAGCCTTATCACCCACCGGTCCGGCGATACTGTCTGGCAGCCATGATTCCTCCTGTGCATCTGTCTCGCGATCAAAATACGAAACATACAGGATGTCCAAAGCAGCCCCCACAATTTCCGCCAAATCTGAGGCCAGCGCTACCGCCCGCCCCGAACCATCGGACCCATCCACAGGAACCAAGATACGGGCCAGCTTCTTCATGAAACATTCCTCCCCGTAGTTCTTTTATGTATATAATTCGCTAAACTGTCGCAAAATTCCTCTAAAATACCTTCATTCCCTAAAATTTTTTTATTTCCTTTCATTGACAGCTTTTACTGGAAAGTGATACACTTTATAGAACACTTATCGTGTAATAAAAGCTTTATTTAAGCAATAATGTAAACATACATTCTATTATGCGTGCATTTTCATTCACGCACCTGCCTTAAGGAGGCCTAGCATTCATGTCAAAAGAAAAAGCCACCCCAACTGCTGACCAGAATAAAGAAATCGTCGAAAATACGACCATTGCCGGCGTATATCAGGCAGCCCGCCAGCTGGAAGGTGTCGCCAGGAAAACAGCCCTGATTCCCAGTGACTACTTTTCCGAGATTTCTGGCAACCAGGTCTTCCTGAAACCGGAAAATCTGCAGCATACCGGTGCCTTCAAACTGCGTGGTGCTTACAATAAGATCAGCCAGTTGACCGAAGAGGAACGGAAGAAAGGTGTAATCACCGCCTCTGCCGGCAACCATGCACAGGGTGTGGCCTTCGCGGCGCAGCGCCTTGGCGTCAAGGCCGTCATTTGTATGCCGGCAACCACGCCGATTCTCAAGGTCGAGGGGACGAAGGCCCTGGGGGCGGAAGTCGTCCTGCACGGCGATGGCTTTGACGACGCCTATGCCTACAGCCTGGAACTTCAGAAGAAACACGGCTATGTCTATGTTCATCCGTTCAATGATCTGCAGGTCCTGTTAGGGCAGGGCACTACGGCGCTTGAGATCATCGATGCCTGCAAGGATATCGATGCGATCCTCGTACCGATTGGCGGCGGCGGATTTGCCTCCGGTGTGGCATTGGCCACCAAATTGGTCAACCCCAGCATCAAGGTTATCGGCGTAGAACCGGAGAATGCGGCCTGCATGAAGAAGGCCCTGGAAGCGGACAGGATCGTCACACTGGGCAGCGCCGATACCGTGGCCGATGGCTGCGCCGTCAAGACGGCCGGTACCCTGACCTTTGAATTCTGCAAGAAATATCTGGATGACATCATCACCGTATCCGAGATGGAAATCATGGGTGCCCTGCTTTCTCTCATCGAGAAGCATAAGCTCATCGCCGAAGGTGCCGGTGTACTCTCGCTGGCTGCCCTTTCCAAGCTGCCGTTCAAGGGCAAGAAGGTCGCCGCCATCGTCAGCGGTGGCAACATCGACATCTCCATGATCTCCGCCTTGATTGAGAAAGCTTTGATTGCCAGAAGCCGCGTCTTTTGCTTTGCTGTTCCGCTGCCGGACAAACCTGGTCAACTGTTCAACATCTCCCGCATCCTGGCTGAGCAGAATGCCAATGTCATCGAGCTCAACCACAATCAGGCGAAAGTCACCGACAGCTTCAAGAAGGTCATCCTTGAAGTCACTTGCGAAACGCATAATGAAGAACACGTCCAGCGCATCGTAGCTGCCCTCAACAAAAATGGCTACGAGGTCGAACGGATTTATTGATTCTGCGTGTTTCCGGACTCGATTTTTCGGGTCCTTTTCTTATGTTTCCTTTTCACGCTATATTCGAACTTTTTCTAAGATAGAACCTTTTTATCCATACATTGACTTTACTTAGTACCTGCTTATATAATGAAGTATCTTATTCATCTTTTTTACCTAAGAAAGGACTGAACTCATTTGTTTTTGATCGCGCTTTCTCCGATCCTTTGGCTGGTCATTGCCCTGAGTATTCTTCATATGCCCGGACATAAAGCCTGTTCCCTCGCTCTGGTGATTTCATTCGTAGCCGGTATTCTGGCTTATGGAATGACCGCTATCCATGCCGTTCAGGCATTCCTCGAAGGTGTAGCCCTTGCCTGCTGGCCGATTCTTTTGGTCATCATCGCAGCCATCTTCACCTACAACCTGTCACTCCATACCAAGGGCATGGATGTCATCAAGAAAATGCTGACCTCCGTCAGCAATGACCGCCGCGTACTGATCCTGCTGATCGGCTGGGGTTTTGGCGGTTTCCTCGAGGGCATGGCTGGCTTTGGTACCGCCATCGCCATCCCGGCTGGCATGCTGGCTGGCATCGGCGTAAATCCGATCCTTGCAGCCAGTGTCTGCCTGATCGCCAACTCAGTGCCAACTGCCTACGGCTCGATTGGTATTCCACTCGTAACCCTCGGCAGCGTAACCGGCATCGATGCTACGACACTGGCTACCTATACGGCACTCCAGCTGTCGCCGCTGACCTTCATCTGCCCGTTCCTGATGACGATTGTCACCGGTGGCTCCTTGAAAGCGCTTAAGGGCATGGTAATCATGTGCCTGGCAGCTTCCTGCTGCTTCCTGATCCCGGAACTGATCGTTGCTTTCTTCATGGGACCTGAACTGGCTGTCGTCGCTGGTGCCATCGGCGCCATGGCCGGCATCGTTGCCTGCGCCAAACTGTTCCCGGTCCACGATCCGGAATATGCGATGCCGTCGCACGATGATGAAGCTCCGGTTACCGCAGCCAGCGGGTTCAAAGCCTGGCTGCCGTTCATCCTCATCTTCGTCTTCCTGCTGGCTACATCCAAGCTCATCCCGGCTATCCATGATCCACTGAATCTCATCAAGAGTTCCGTGCTCATCTATGACGGCCAGGGTGGCGCACCTTACACCTTCACCTGGGTTGCTACACCTGGTATCCTGATCCTGCTGGCTGCTTTCATCGGCGGCGGCGTTCAGGGTGCCGGCGTCGGCGAGATGGTTGGCGTCCTCAAGAAGACGATCATCAACCTGCGTTTCACGATCCTGACGATCATCACAGTCATCGCTACGGCAAAAGTCATGGGCTATGCCGGCATGACCCATGAGATTGCTGAAACCGCTGTAGCAGCAACGGGCACGGCTTATCCGGCTGTTGCTGCCTTCATCGGTTCGATCGGTACCTTCATCACCGGTTCCGCTACGTCCAGCTGCGTTCTCTTCGGCAAGCTGCAGACCGATTCCGCTATGGCTATCGGCGCCAGCCCGGCTGCGCAGGCCTGGATTGCCGCTGCCAATGCTACCGGCGCCTGCGCCGGTAAGATGATCTCACCGCAGAGCATCGCCATCGGGGCAGCCGCTATCGGCGTTACCGGGGTGGACGGCAAGCTCCTTCACTTCGCAGTAAAGGTCTATTTGCCATTCATCATCGTCATGGGGCTGATTGTCTACTTTGGACAGCTGTTCATTGGCTGACTCAGAATCCTACCATACACCATCCGTTTAACGGATGGTGTATTTTCTTGTTTATATGTATATTCCCATTATACGTCGCGGTTATTTATCACTTATGCTATACTTAAATGATAGCGAGCAAAGGAGCAAAAACGCAATGATAGACCTGACAAAACTCACCACCGAGCAGCGTAATCCGGCGACAATGCATATTGATGCACTGCCAACCCTGGACATGCTGACCATCATCAATGAAAATGACCAGACCGTCCCCCTGGCCGTAGCCAAAGAGCTGCCGGCCATTGCCAGGGCTGTCGATACAATCACCAGTTGTCTGCGGACCGGCGGCCGGCTCTTCTATCTGGGCGCCGGTACTTCCGGTCGCCTTGGCATCCTCGATGCCGTAGAGTGTCCGCCTACCTACAGCACCTCTCCTGAGCTGGTTCAGGGACTCATTGCCGGTGGCACACCAGCAATCTTCCGGGCCAAAGAAGGTGCCGAAGATGATCCCCGGCTCGCGCAGGCGGACCTCAAAGAGTCCGGCTTCAGCACCCACGATGTGCTGGTCGGCATAGCAGCATCCGGCCGCACGCCTTATGTACTTGGCGGCCTTCAATATGCCCACGAGCTGGGCGCTGCCACGATTGCCCTGTCCTGCAGTGCCGGATCAAAGATTGCGGACTGCGCAGACATTGCCATCACCCCGATCACCGGCCCGGAAGTCATCACCGGTTCCACCCGGATGAAAGCCGGCACCGCCCAGAAACTTGTGCTCAATATGCTTTCTACAGGTACAATGATCAAACTGGGCAAGGTCTATGGCAACCTGATGGTCGATGTAAAGACCTCCAATAAGAAACTTGAAGAAAGAGCCCGTCACATCGTCATGGAGGCCTGTGACTGTTCCCGTGAAGAAGCCATCACAGCACTCGGGAACGCGGCCGGCCAGACAAAGCTCGCGATCCTGCTGCAGCTCACCGGCTGCTCCGCCGAGGAAGGCCAGCAGCTGCTCCGCCAATCAGACGGACGACTGGGAAAGCTCCTGAAAGACCTCTCCCATGACAACTCCACAGAAATTCGCACGACTATAAAAAATTAAAGAAGGAACGATTATGGAAAACGGTATTTCCGTCTATCCCGGTCTCGACAACACCCTGGAAGAAAACCTGGCGCTCATCGAATATGCTCATCAATGCGGCATACGCCGCATCTTCACCTCGCTGCATATCCCTGAGACAGATTACTCTGCCCTCAAAACTGAGCTGGCAGAAATCCTGCGAACGGCCCGTCATTACGATATGGAAGTCATCTCTGACATATCACCGGCAACGATGGACCTGCTCGGCATCCAGGAATTCAGTCCATCGGCTTTCCGCATGCTGGGTATCTCCACCCTGCGGCTGGACTATGGCTTTGGCCTGGAGGAGATCGCGGAGCTCACACGCAACAAGCAGGGCATCCACATTCAGCTTAATGCTTCGACGATAACCGGACATATGCTTAGCGCTCTGATGGAGCTTAAGGCAAATTTTCATCAGATTGATGCCCTGCACAATTTCTATCCCCGCACCGGAACGGGTATCAGCGAGGAATTCCTGGTCCGCAAAACCCTGATGCTCCACAAACTGGGCATCAAGGTTGGCGCCTTCGTCCCCAGCCAGAACCGCCGTCGCAGCCCTCTCAGAGACGGACTGCCGACAATGGAAGACCACCGGGATGAACCGACCAGTCTGGGTGCCCGGCATCTGGTCGCCCTCGGGATCGACTCCGTATTCATTGCTGATTCGCTGCCCTCTCATGAGGAACTGGACGTAGTCGGTGAACTGCAGGATGACCTGGTCGTACTGCAGGCCAGGCTGCTGACGCAAAATATCTTCCAGCATAAACTGCTCCGTCATACCTTCACAGCCCGTCCGGATGAGGCCCGTGATGCGATCCGTGCCACCGAAAGCCGCGCACTGCTCAAGGAAATGGATGGCATCATCCAGCCGGATAATACGATTGTACGTCCAATTGGAGCGATCACCATCGACAACAAAAACTATCAGCGCTACATGGGCGAACTGCAGATCCTGCGGACTCCACAGGATGCTGATCCACGCACGAACGTGGCAGCCATCGTCGATGAAAGTGAAGTCAATCTGCTGCAATACATCACGCCCGGCCGAAAATTCTCATTCCGGTTTCATGAATAAACTGATATAATAGAAAGTAATAGATTTTGAGTTCTGGGGAGGATCCTATGCAAGAAATCAATAATGACGACCTTTGTGAAATACACCATACACATCCAGAAAAATTGCAGGACTGCTCCCTACATAAACTGGATGATGCCACCAGCCTTGAACTGGCTGATATTTTCAAGATCCTTGGCGATAAGACCCGGATCAAGCTGCTCTCGCTGCTGGCAGCAGAAGAGGAGCTCTGTGTCTGCGACATCGCCGAATCACTGCAGATGGGGCAATCTGCCATATCACATCAGCTGCGGGTGCTGCGGGCGGCGCGCCTGGTCAAATTCCGTAAAGCAGGTAAAGAAGCTTTCTATTCCCTCGATGACGATCATGTCGTCAAGCTGATGCGTCAAGGACTGGAACACGTCCGCGAATCCTAATTCTATGAAAGGACAATGACCATGAAAACATCCCGGTTCTTAAGTGCCGGCCTTGCTGCCGGCATATCTTTCCTGATAGTCACGAGCAATATGGCTGCGGCTTCGCCGATACTCCAGTCCGGTTCCCATGGCCATGATGTGCTCCTGCTCCAGAAGAAACTGCAAACGGTCGGCTATGAGATTCAGAGTGCTGACGGAATCTACGGTGAAGAGACCGAGCGGGCCGTAGCAGAATTCCAGCGCGACCAGAAGATCCGCATCACCGGAATCGTGAACAATGCCACCTGGCGGGCGCTCCAGACAGCCAAGAAACGCCAATGGGGCAGCGATGTCCCCCGTCCGTCCCATCAGTCCCTGGCTGCAGCCACTGCCTCCCGTCCCAGTCTGGACCGGTTAGCTCCGAACAATGAGCCGATTCTTTCCCGTGGAAAAGTCAACTCACTGCTGCAAACTGCCAAGTCTTACATCGGTGTCCCCTATAAATTTGGAGGAACGACCCCGAAGGCATTCGACTGCTCCGGCTACCTGCAATATGTGTTCGCCCAAAATGGCATCACAATTCCCCGGACAGCCGATGAACAGTACAAACTTGGCCTGCGGACACAAAGCAGCCAGCAGCTTGTTCCGGGTGATCTGGTCTTCTTCACGACCTATGCTCCTGGTGCCTCACATTGCGGCATCTATCTGGGTGATGGCAACTTCATTCATGCCAGTTCCAGTAAAGGCGTTCGCGTGGATAGCCTGTCCAACACGTATTGGGCACCAAAATTCCTTGGTGGCAAGCATATCGTAAAATAAAAAAAGACGTTGCAGTCAATTCCACGACTGCAACGTCTTTTTTATCTATCTATAATTCAATTCAGGCAATCGACTCACGCAGTAAATCGACCATATCCTGCCAGCCTTCCTGATCAATCTTCGGCTCTTCCTTCTCACGCAGGATCAACTGCTGGATAATCAGATAATTGCGGAACATCCCCACAGACATATCCTGCTTACTCATGATATGCCGGCGCAGTTTCCGCTTGGAACGCTGCAGAGCATTATCCGCACTCTTCACATTCCCATTGATCTCTTCCGCAATCTGCTGATAGGATTTGCCACATACATACCCCATGAATACGCGAAAATCAAATGGAGACAACTCCTGCTGCACAATCTCATGACAATATGCATAATCTTCCTGCCGGATCAAGTCCTCAGCCGGATCTGCATCTGGCTCATCCGCCGTAAGAATATCCATCATCGTATAGGTATCTTCCTCGCTGGCCATTGGCCGCTCCAACGAAAGTGCCGTATTGAGCGGCTGATGCTTCAATCGCTGAACTGCCTTGATAGCCGTAATGAACTGACAGCGGACGCAGCGCTGTGCAAATACAGGGACTGTCAAGTAAAGTGTGTAAATTAATTTAAATTGATGCCTGATATTTCTGTACCATAGCGCCGATCCGTTCATCAATGATTAGCTGATTCATCACCATAGCCCAGTTACGAATGGCGTGGCCCTGCCATTTCTGGTAAAGCTCTTTAATCCGTAGGTAGAATACCTTAAATACAGCTGTTTCGCTGCTGAAAGCGCCTTTCTTTGTTACCTTGCGAAAGCTCGAGTTGACGCTCTCTATCGCATTCGTCGTATACATGACACGACGTACATCGCTGCCGTAGTTAAACAGCTGCTCAATGTGCCGGAAATTGGTTTTCCATACGCGAACGGCCCCCGGGTACTTGCTCCAATCATCGCAAAAACGTTCAAACTCTGCCTGCGCGGCTTTCAGGTTTATTGCTCCGTAGATTTTCTTGAGCTGTGCCGTAAAGGCTTTGTAATCCTTGCTTGGTACGTATTTCAGCGAATTGCGGACCAAATGCACGATGCAGCGCTGCACTACAACATTCTTGAAGATTGATTTCGCGCCGTCTTCCAGGCCGCTTACGCCGTCCATGGAAATGAAGCCTATATCCTGAACACCGCGAGATTTGATTTCATCGAACACCTGCATCCAGCGATGCTTGCTTTCGGTATCGCCCATCCATAAGCCCAGTACGTCTTTCTCGCCCTTTAAATCATATCCCAATACAACGTACACAGGCTGGTCAGAAACACCTTTCTCCGTACGCATGGAAACATATATACAATCGACGAATATAAAGGGATAGAAGGCCTTCAATGGTCGATTCTGCCACTCATTCAGTTCATCCAGAACACAGTCTGTGATATTAGAAATCTGTCCTGCAGACAACTTAAAGCCATAGATGTCATCAATCGTCGCAGAGATGTCTCTCTGGCTCATGCCACGGGCATACATGGCCAGCACCTTGCCCTCAATGGAGGATACATCCTTCTGGCGCTTTTGCACGACCTGTGGCTCAAAGGAGCCGTCGCGATCCCGTGGAACATCAATGGGGACTTCTCCTGCTGAGGTCTTAATCGTCTTATGCAGATAGCCGTTACGGCGATTATCCGTTGCTTTCTCGCTGCGTTCATTATTGTCATAACCCAGATGATTTTCCATCTCACCATTCAGCATGGCCTCAAACATGGGACCGAAAACATCTTTAAGGGCATTTTGCATATCTTCAACGGTCTTTGGCTTATATTCACCGATGATAGCCTTAGCCAGGGTCTGACCACGTGTGGGTTGTTTCTTAGACATAGATTTCATTACCTCCGCATGTGTTTGATATCCCCGACAGGGGAGCATATTTTAAACTGCCGTTAACTCACTTACACAGTTTATTATACACTCCCCAAATACACTGAAAGGAATATCCTTGCTGATATCATACCCCTGCATCGCCTTAAAGAAACCGATTCGGCCTTCCTGAAGCAGATCTTCCCGTGTCGTATTCCGTTCAAACAGACACCTGGTCTGACCGGCAACCATTCGCCCATAGCGTGAAAGCATAAGCTCCACCAGCCGTTCCTCCCTACTCAGCTGATAAAGCCCAACAATCTCTTCATCGATCATTTCATCGAAGATCTTCATGTCCAAGCCCCATTCACTCCTTGTCCCCATATTGCCTTATTCCTCTTATCTCTATATCCTCTTACCATTCTATCTTAACACTTCTTTAATCTATTTTACAATATGACTATTTTCCTAAATTTGATAATCGTACCGCAAAGTCTTCGTTTACGCAACACCAGTACCGTACTTAGCTCACGCATATTTTCTTTTACCAGATTATAACCGTTTCCATCGCATAAGTGGTATTGGTTTCATGTGAGACTATAGACCTATCCCGCCTTACACTTATATGCCAATTATGTCCTATTATTATATTGTTTGTAATTGTTTATTATCGTCAATAATAGAAAATCATTAAAAAATACCACTTGTAACAAAAAAAAACGCCTGATCTCACTTCAGGCGCCTAAAAAATTAAGATTCCATGAGTTAGCAACGACTGTCAGCAACAGCCTGGAAGGCTTTTGCTGCTGCTGCTATCGTACGATCGATGTCTTCCTCGCTGTGCGCACCACTCATAAACAAGGTCTCAAACTGCGACGGTGCCAGATAGATGCCCTGTTCCAGCATGCATTTGAACCAGATCTTGAATGATTCCTGATCCGAGCGGCAGGAATCCTCATAGTCATAGACTTCATGTTCATTGAAGAAGATGCCGAACATCGAACCAGCCTGATGCGCCTGGATGGTGACTCCGGCTTCTTTCGCCTTTGCCTGCCAGCCCAGCAGAAGCTTCTTCGTCTTGAGCGTCAGACTGCGGCTGTAGTCAGCCTCGCCAGCTTCCGGCTCTTTCGTGATGATCTTCAGCGTCTCCAGTCCAGCGGTCATGGCCAGTGGATTACCCGAGAGGGTTCCGGCCTGGTAGACCGGACCAGCCGGCGAGACCTTCTGCATGATATCGCGGCGTCCGCCATAGGCAGCAACTGGCAGTCCGCCACCAATGATCTTGCCCAGGCACGTGATATCCGGCGTGATGCCATAGGCCGCCTGTGCGCCGCCCAGCGAAGCGCGGAATCCGCACATCACTTCATCAAAGATGAGCAGGGCGCCATGTTTAGCCGTCAGGTCACGCAGGGTACGCAGATAGCCCTGTTTCGGCAGCACACAGCCCATATTGCCAGCCACTGGCTCCACGATGATAGCGGCAACCTCATCGCCCAGTTTATCCATCACTTCCGTGATGGCAGCAGCATCATTGTACGGTACCGTGATCGTATCCTGGGCGGTGCCCTTCGTGACTCCCGGCGAGCTCGGTACACCGAACGTCGCCATGCCCGAACCGGCATTCACGAGCAGACTGTCGCTGTGCCCATGATAGCAGCCGATGAACTTGATGATCTTTTCCCGTCCCGTATAGCCGCGGGCCAGGCGCAGCGCACTCATGGTCGCTTCCGTACCCGAATTGACCATACGGATGGTCTCGATCGACGGATAGACCGACATGACCAGCTTGGCCAGCTCGGACTCGATGACCGTCGGTGCACCATAGCTCGTACCACGCGTCACCGCTTCCTGCAATGCCTTTACCACATTCGGATGCGCATGGCCGACGACCATAGGTCCCCAGGAGCCGACATAATCGATGTACTCGTTGCCATCGATGTCATAGATCTTATCACCCTCAGCACGGGCAATGAACGGCGGATTGCAGTCCACATTAGCATACGAGCGGACCGGACTGTTCACGCCGCCCGGCATCAACGTCTTCGCCTCTGCAAAAGCAGCAGCGGATTTTTCCAGATTCAGCATCTTCAGTTCTCCTCTTTCAACCAGCGGGCAGCATCGATTGCATGATAGGTGATGATGATATCGGCACCTGCACGCTTCATGCCCGTAAGCGTCTCGAGCACGATACGCTTCTCATCGATCCAGCCATTCTGAGCTGCCGCCTTGACCATTGCATACTCGCCACTGACATTATAGACAGCCACCGGATGATGGATATGATCCCGGACCTGACGGACGACATCGAGATATGCCATAGCCGGCTTGACCATGATGATATCGGCACCTTCCTCGAGGTCAAGGTCCACTTCCTTAAGTGCCTCACGGGCATTGGCTGGATCCATCTGATACTGACGGCGGTCACCGAAGGACGGTGCACTGTCAGCCGCATCACGAAACGGACCATAATAGCCGGATGCATACTTGACCGCATAGCTCATGATGGAGACATTCTGGAATCCATTCTCATCCAGCGCCTCGCGGATCGCCGCTACACGGCCATCCATCATATCCGACGGTGCAATGATATCCGCACCAGCCTGAGCCTGCGATACCGCAACCTTCTGCAGCAGCGCCAGCGTCTTGTCATTGTCGACATAGTGGCCTTCCAGATGACCGCAATGACCATGTGTCGTATACTGGCAGAGGCATACATCCCCGACAATCATAAGCTCCGGGATCTCTTTCTTGATGGCCATGATGGCACGCTGCACCGGGCTCGTCATATCCCAGGCGCTGGAACCATCGGCATCCTTATATTCCGGCAGGCCAAAGACTTCGACGGACGGAATGCCGAGTTCCCAGCACTCTTTGGCCACTTTCACAGCATTCTCGACGGACAGATGATAGCAGTTCGGCATGCTCGGAATCTCTTCGCGTACATCCTTGCCCGGTACGACGAACAACGGATAGACAAAATCCCTGACTGAAAGAGAATTCTCACAGACCATGGCACGCATTGCCGGACTGATACGCATACGACGCGGACGAAGTTTCTGGTTATACATGAAATACATCTCCTATGATAAGGGCATCTTAGCAGCCCCAAAACTCAAAAATCCTGCTTGATCGTTTCCACCAGACCGTCGATGGTATAGGTATCGGCGACCATATCCGGTTCCACTCCATTCTGGCGGGCCGTATCGGCCGTCACCGGACCGATGCAGGCCGTCTTCACCGTCTGCAATGGTGCAGCCGAGCCCAGGATCTGGATCAGATTCCTGACGGTAGAGGAACTCGTGAAGGTAACCAGATCGATGACACCACCCGCGAGCTGCTCGCGCAGTGCCTCACCGTCCACATCGCCGCAGACCGTCTGATAAGCCGGAGCGACATCGACTGCAGCGCCCAGTTCACGCAGCTTTTCCGGCAGGATCTCACGCGCTTCCTGCGCCCGTGGCAGCAGGATCTTCGCATGCGGTGGCAGTTTCCCCTTCAAAGCCTCAATGATCCCCTCCGCCCGAAATTCCTGCGGAATGACATCAGCCATCAGGCCATATTGTTTCAGTTTCTCAGCTGTCGCCGTTCCGATTGCCGCCAGTTTTGCATAGCCGAGCGCACGCGCATCCCTGCCAGCTGCCAGCAGCCGGTCGAAGAACCGCTCTACACCATTCGCACTCGTAAAGATCAGCCACTGATAATCGGCCAGCCGGGCAATCGCCTCGTCCAGGGCCTTGTAACCATCCGCCGGTGCTTCCAGCCGGATTGCCGGCGTCTCGATCACCTTGGCCCCCAGCTGCTCCAGCCGGGCCGTAAGCTTCGATGCCTGGCTGCGGGCCCGCGTGACCAGAACCGTCTTGCCAAATAACGGATGCGTCTTGGGTTCATCGAACCACTGCAGTTTCTCCCGCAGCCGGACGACCTCACCGACAATGAAGATGGCTGGCGGCTTGAGCTGCGCCTTCGCCACATCCTCAGCAGCAGTCCCTACGGTAGTCATGAGCACACGCTGCTCAGGCTTCGTACCCCAGCGGATCACCGCAGCCGGCGTATCCGCCGGACGGCCGTTCTCGATGAGCTTCTTCGTGATATGCGGCAGATTGGCCACACCCATGAGGAATACCAGCGTATCGACGCCGGTTGACAGATGCTCCCAGCGCATATTTGACTTGGCCTTGGTCGGGTCTTCATGGCCGGTCACGACCGCAAAAGACGTCGCTACCGCCCGATGCGTGACCGGGATGCCGGCATAGGCTGGTACCGAGATGGCCGACGTAATACCCGGCACGATCTCGAACGGCAGCCCATTCTGCTGAAGCAGCAGGCCTTCTTCGCCGCCGCGGCCGAACACAAACGGATCGCCGCCCTTGAGACGCACGACACACTTGCCTTCCGCCGCCTTGTCCACCAGCAGCTGATTGATATCTTCCTGCTTCATGGTATGATTGCTGGACGCTTTGCCTACATAGATATACTCGGCATCATCCGGAGCCCATTGAAGGATGCGGTCGTCAGCCAGCCGGTCGTATACCACGACATCGGCCATTTTCAGGCAATCCACTGCCTTGATGCTGATAAGCCGGTAGTCTCCGGGGCCTGCGCCTACTAAATATACCATTCCTGCCATAAGTATTCCTCTCCCTTAGCTCTATAGATTCAGTATTTGAACTGCTGCCAGCTTCCCGTCTCAGCGGTCCAGCAGCAGACCTATCTCGTGCATGATCTGGAGTCCGCCCATATCCAGCAGACGGTCAGCCAGCTGGATTCCCAGATCCTCAGCATCGGCTGCACGGCCATCGATCCGGTCGCGGTAAAGCCTTACGCCATCCAGCGAGGCAATGACCGCCTCGACCTGAAGCTTTCCTGCTCCGGCCGGTGTCGCATAGACACCTACCGGAACCTGACAGCCGCCCTCGACACGTCCCAGGAACGCCCGCTCCGCTGTCGCACACCGGGCCGTTTCCGGATCATTGAGGAAGCCGATCAGCTCACGGACTTTTGCATCATCCGCACGGGTCTCAATGGCCAGTGCTCCCTGCCCGACAGCCGGCAGAACCATCGTCTGCGGCAGGATATCCGTGATGCGGTCACCGAATCCCAGCCGTTTGAGTCCGGCCACCGCCAGAATGATGGCATCGAAATGCTCTTCCTCCAGTTTTCGGAGACGCGTATTCACATTCCCGCGCAGATCCTGGATACTGAGATCCGGCCGTGCATGCAGCAGCTGTGCCTTGCGGCGCAGGCTCGATGTCCCGACCTTTGCCCCCTGCGGCAGCTTATCAAACGTCTGGTAGGAAGGGCTCACTACCGCATCCCCCGGATCGAACCGCTTGGTAATTGCGGAAATAACCAGCCCCTCCGGCACTTCGGTCGGCATATCTTTCAGGCTGTGGACCGCAATATCGATCCCGCCAGCCAGCATATCCATCTCCAGCTCCTTGGTAAAGAGCCCCTTGCCCCCGATCTTGGCGAGCGGTGCATCGAGGATCTTGTCCCCCTTGGTCGTCATGAGCTTCAGCTCAACGGTAAGTGCCGGATATTCCTTTTCCAGACAGCTCTTCACGTATTCTGCCTGCCAGAGCGCGAGCTTACTGCTGCGCGTACCGATAATGATTGTGTCTTTCTTCACTGGTTGCCGTCTCTCCTATCATATCAAGCTTAAACAAGGCCCGCATCGCATCGATATAGAACTGTTCCTGTGCCGTCCCGGCTGCCGCATTCAGTTTCATCATTGGCATCCGCAGGATCTTACGCACGATCATACGGCTCATATGCTCGACCTGACGCCACTCATCCTCCGTGAGCTCCGGCAGCTTCGAACTGGCCCGCTTCACCTCACGCTGGCGGATACGGTCGCAGCGGTCGGATAGCAGCGCCATGAGCGGCCGGAAGGACAGGTATTGGAACTTGTCCTCGATCGACTCCACTTCATCTTCGACGATCTTCTCAGCCTGTCTGGCTTCTTCCTTGCGTTCCTGGATGTGTTCATCGACCACTTCTTCCAGCGCGTCGATATTGTATAAGGTCACGCCCTTGATCTCACCGACCTCCGGGTCCACATCACGAGGTACCGCGATATCGATCAGGAACAGGTGCCGTCCCTTGCGCTTGGTCATGAGCTGCCGCGTCTCCCACGGCTTGATGACATAGTGCGGCGCACCGGTCGAGGTCACGATGACGTCGACATCTACGGCCTGCTTCATCGCCTCTTCAAACGGCACCGCTTCACCGCCGAATTTGGCCGCCAGCTGCTCCGCCTTGTCCTTATGCCGGTTCGCGACATAGATCTTCCTGACGCCCCGCGCCACCAGATGCTGCGCTGTAAGCTCAGCCATCTTGCCCGCAGCCGAAGATCAGGGCATTGGACTGGTCAAGCTCGCCCAGTTCCTCACGTGCCAGCTCCACTGCGGCATAGCTTACCGATACCGAGTTGAACTGGATGCGCGTCTCAGGTGCGCACCCGCTTGCCCGTAGCGATTGCCCGGTGAAAGAGCGTATTGAGCACCGTGCTGGTCGTTCCTTCTTCGCGTCCCATCGCATACGCATCCTTGACCTGCGACAGGATCTGCCCTTCCCCCAGCACGAGTGAATCCAGACTGGACGACACCCGGAACAGATGCCGGATGCAGTCCTCATTGGCAAAATGATAGAGATATTCGTCAATATCCTCCTCATTTCCCGGTCAGATCGAACAGGAACTGCTTCAACGTCGGCAGATCCCGCTCCGCATCATCGACCACGACATACATCTCACTGCGATTACAGGTAGACAGAACCACCGCTTCCGACAGCCCTTCATATTCATTCAGATTGGCCAGGCCGCTCTTGATTGCCTGCTTTGTGATTGCGAACCGCTCCCGCACGTCTACCGGTGCAGTCTTATGATTCAGCCCCAGCATCAATAATTCCATGTCGTACTTCTTCCTCCGCCTGATCGAGCTGACCAGCTCTCACCAAATCGATAATATGTTTATTCATGACCTGCCGCCAGAACCGCTGATGTGCCCCGCTGCCACCAGACTGCGTCAGGACCTCCTCACGAATCTTCGACAAGCGTTCCAGGAACAGACCGAACGTCTCAGGATAGTCCTCTTCCAGCTGATGCCGCAGCTAAGCGCTGAAAACGCCGGACTACGTCCCCCTGTAGACACCGTCAGCAGAAAATCATCATGCTGAACCTGGGACGGCACCTGAAAATCCGATACCTGCGGCTGCGTCGCCTGCATTGACCAGCGCCCCCAGTTCCTCAGCCTCAGACATCGCCAGCATATTAGCCTGCTCATCATCGGCCGTGCAGAACACCAGCAAGGGATGGAGGGACACCAGCATACCAGGCCGGTACCCCACGGACTCCCAGTCGATGCGGCCGGCTATGACCAGGGCCTGCAGGCCAGCCGTCATCTCTGGTGCAATCACCGTCACGAGCGCCCCCGCCTCAAGCAGTGACCGGACCTTGCGTTCCGCTACATGCCCACCGCCAATAACGACGCAGCAACGACCACTGATGTTCAGATTCAGCGGATAAAGCATCGTTCCACCTTCCATTTCCTGAATGAATCTCAATTACGAATCTGATTCACGTTTCAAAATACTTCTTTAATTATACTCCATCAAGAAACAAAAAAAAAGAAGGGACTCACGAAAGAATTCCTTCTTTTTATCCGCCCTGATTATGCGATGTTCAGGATCACAAAGTCAGTCCAGCGAAATGATCTTATTCTTAAGGACATAGACCAACGCCTGCGTACGATCGTTGACCTTCAGCTTGTGGAAGATGCTCGTCAGATGGTTCTTGACCGTCTTCTCTGAAAGCCCCAACGCCTTGCCGATATCCTGATTGGAAAAGCCCTTGGCAATGCACTCGAGCACATCCATCTCCCGGGCCGTCAGACGCTCGCCGCGGCTCTCGTCAAGCATCTCACGTGCCTTGCTCTCCACATCATCGGCGGCCGACAGATTGCCGAAAAGACGCTCCGCAAGCATCGGATAGACAAATGCGTTGCCTTCATTGACTACATGAATAGCTTTTACGAGCACCGATGGTTCTACGTCTTTCAATAAATAGCCCAGTGCACCATTCTTCAGGAGTTCCAGGACATAGTTATCACTGTCATGGATCGTCAGTGCAATAATTTTCGTCGGACTTTCCGCCTGCTTGAGCTGACGGGCCACTTCCAGTCCGCTAAGCCCCGGCATGTTGAGATCCAGCAGCAGCACATCTGGCTGCAGCATCAAGGTTCGGGCCAGCGTCTCCTGACCATCCTCTGCCTCTCCGATAACCTCCAGATCATCCTCGAAATTCAGCACACGCTTAATTCCCTGCCGTAGCAGTGCATGGTCATCTGCTATCAAGATTTTTATCGCCATAATGTAACTCCTTTACTATCTCACGGTCATTTATTATCCGTACCATCAGAATCATCTCAACTATACACAGCCAGGAAAATCACGGGATTCCCCTTGAACGGCTGCGTTTCAACTTACGGAAGAACACCTAAGACAGGCGGATCACCAGAACACTCCTGGATCCCCGCCTCGCTATTATCGATTTACTCCACGTGCTTGCTCTTCTTGGTATCATTCTTCTTATTCGACATAGAAAACGATTTTCCTGCTTTCTGATGGGATAATTTTATTACTTTTGCATAGATATTCGCTTATACACTGACAAATGAATAATAAGACCTTACAATTGTGGCAATTCCCCTGATATGTTCCCAGAAACTATAGAAACGTACGCTCACTTACATTCTGTACTGCCGACATCATCCAGGATATGTGCCGTCAGAAAGATCATGATTTCTGATTCGGAATGACTGCGTTTCAGATTGCGGAAAAATACCCCTAAAACAGGCAGGTCGCCCAGGAACGGCACCTTGCTGAACGTTTTGGATTCTTCGCTGCCGATCAGGCCGCCAATAACCATCGTCTCGCCGTCACGCAGGCGGACCGTAGTATCTGCGCTTCGCTTCTGGAATCGGTACGCCTTGATATCCTCTACAAACAGCGGCGAACTCACCTCGGTATGCACCTCCGCCGTGATATGCCCATCCGCATTGACCCGCGGGGTATAGCGGAGGATGATTCCCGCCTGCCGGTAGGTAAGCGAGGTGGTGGTCGTCGAATTCGTCACCGACTGGGTCGGTACAGGGACCTCACCACCAATATTGATCACTGCCTCATGCCCCTGTATGGTCGTGATATTCGGTCGGGCCAGAATTTTGGCTTTCCCTGAGTTCACGAGCGCATTGAGCTGCGCACTGAAATAAAACTCGAATGGCTGGCCTTCCGGCCCATGCCCGAACTGGATAATGCCCGGCACCTGTTCATTCCCCTGCCATTGGCGGCGTACCTCCTGTTCTACCCGTTCATTGCTCTCCCCTTCATTCCGATAGGTCTTGCGCTGCTGCGGATACTGCGGCAGTTTGGACCACTGCCATTCCACGCCCAGGTCTTTGGATGCCTGTTTGGATATCTCCACAACCTTCGCTTCCAGTGATACCTGCGGGGTCGGCACATCAAGCTGACGGGCCAGCAGTTCTACGTCCTGTGCCTCTGCTTCTGTACCATAGAAAAGAACAGATCCAGCTGACTCATTTACGATTGTGCGCCCCTCCGGATATCCTGTATCTCCTGCCCTGCCATTATCGATTTTCTCCAAGCGATTGCTCTTCTTGGTATCATTATTCTTATTCGACATAGAAAATGATTTTCCTGCCCCCTGTAGGGATAAATTTATTGCTTTTGCTAAATCGGTTGGGTTTGCATACTTAACTGTATAGACATGTACACGACTTAAGGCCTCTGATTTTGCCTGTGTCGTAATGATATAGGTCTGCCCATCCCGGATCATGACCAGCCCCTGTGTGGCAGTCACCATCTGCATGATGTGCTCCGGTTCATCATAAAGGCTCACCGTGACCTGTCCTGTCACGGTGTCATCCAGCACCAGTTCCAGCCCACCCAGTCTGGCTGCCGATAGCAATACAGCCCGCACATCCCCCTCCACGACCTGCATACGTACCGGAGCCGCCTCAACCGAAAACGCTCCATACCAGCTGCCCAGCAAAAACAGCCCCATCACAATAAAACGGACCAAACGACAAAACCTGACCATAACACGATCCCCTTCCCAATCTTATCTGTACTCCCTCATCAAAGCTGCCTAAGCTGCAGGCTCTCTGTCTCTGTGCCATCATCAAGTACGACTGCCGTATCCGTGATTTCCCGGACCTGCCAGGAGCCTGCCCATTCCCCTACTCCTGCGGTAACGGTCTGGGATCCAATCCGGATCATGACCAGCTTCCCATGGTTTCCCTGGGCCAGCCCACAGAGCACCGGACGGCTGGATATGGCTGTCGTCGGCGTATAGGCACTATTTCCAGCCCCGCTGCCATCCATACGGTTTTCCGGTCCCGATACTGCCGGGCGTTCACCAGGCGCCGCGGGCAGTTTCACCGCCTGTTCTGCAGTGACCGGCAATACCGGCTCTGTCTCTGTCTCATGCATGATCGAAAACGGGTTGCGCAGATCCCGCTGCGCTTCTGCCTGCTCCAAGCCAGCAATCGGCTTGATGCCGGGATCTTTCCCACACACCTCTTCGGTCGCCACTGGTCGTTCCGTTGCCTGCAGCTGCGAATCCGTCAGGCAGCAGCAGCTGATTCCCGCTCCAGTCAGCAGAGCCAGCCCTCCACCCAGCAACAATTTTTTCCGCCGTTCATGTCCATCCATAACATTCGCCTCCTTTTATTATCCGTTCTCAGTAGACACTACCCTAATTATAACGAATGCTTTTCAGAATGTATAGTATTTTCTAATATCTGTTCAATAAAAGAAGACCTTCCTAAAAAGGAAGGTCTTCTGAAAATCCCTGAACTATTCTTATTTCTGGTTCATAGCCTTGCGCTCAGCAAGTCTCGGTCCCATGATACTCTTATATGACTCAACACCCGGCTGGTTGAAGGCATCAACATCTGCGAGCTCACCCTCATACGCGATGGACATTGCGAGCATATAGAGCAGTTCGCCGAGATGATACGGCGTAAGCTCCGGCAGCGTGAAGCATGCATTGAAGCGCTTGTTGGAAGCCAGTGCATCTGCATTGGACTGACGAGCTACTTCCAGTGCCTGTCCCATCGTCACACCCGAGATGTCAGCCAGCTTGGCTGCCTCCGGGAATACGTTCGGGATCTCGAGATCGTTCTGCCAGTTCTCCAGACGGATGAACTGGACGATCTTGTTCAGCTTGCCTTCCTGATGCTGCTGCGTCTGGGAATGCATGTCCGTAGTACCAACGGCAACGCACGGCGTACGGCCATAGCATACTTCCTTGCCTTCCTTGTTGTACTGCTTGCCCAGTGACTCTGCGAGCAGCTGAATGTACCACTCGGAAACGGACTTGAGGTAGTCACCATACGGCATCATGACTTCGATATCACGGCCATGTTTCTCAGAAGCAGCAAATTTCAGGGCTGCATTGAGCATAGCCGGGTTCTGCCACATATCTTCATTCTGGCAGACCTGATCCATATCGCGGGCACCCTTGAGGAAGGACTCGATATCAAAGCCAATGCAGGCTGCCAGCGTCAGACCGACTTCGCAGAAGATCGAGAAACGTCCACCTACGCCGTCCGGGACAGCGTACTGCGGCCAGCCTTTTTCGATGGCCAGCTTCTTGAGCAGCGTCTGCTTCTCCATGTTCGGATCCGTGACCGCAACGACCTCAACATCGATATCGGCAAATTTCTGCAGGGCTTCATAGATGACCATGAAGTTCGACATCGTATCGAGCGTGCCGCCCGACTTGGAGATGACCAGCAGCAGCACCTTCAGGTTGCGCTTCTCGTGAGATTTCGTGACCTTAGCAGAGTTCTCCAGATAATGGATGAGATCGCCCGTCCGGCGCGGATCGATATTGTTGCCGCTGAAGAGGACTTTCGGGAAGCCATTACGCTCTTCTTTCGGCAGAGCGTTCCAGAACTCACCGCAATGTACATCAAACAGGACCTTATCGCCAAGATAAGAACCACCAATACCGAGCGATACGACAACATCAACATTATCCTTGACATGATCCGTCAGTTCCTGCAGATGTTTCATGGAGCTCGGGCTGTTCAGATGGCCCTCTTCGATATACGGCAGCTCACTGAAAAGGACCTTCTCCGGCTCGCCATCTTTGGACAGATGGGCCTTAATGAAGCCTTTATCGCGCATAACCTTCATAGCCTCGTGGGCTTTCTTCAGGTCTTCTTCGTAAGATTTCAAATCAGCATCCGTAACTTTGCCTTCGCCATACAGATTGTCATAATCAAACGTAAAGCCGGATTTCAATTTCAAACTCATGCTGGTCAACACTCCTTTTCTCATCCTGTATCCATTCCCATAAAAAAAGGATGCAGTCATACAAAATTACATATACATTCATACGTAATTATTATAACATGCATCCTTTTTACTGTGAAGAATCTTTTCAGCCTGGTTTTCGCTGGATTCGTTCTTATTTTTCTTTATTTGTTCGTTTTTGACTGATTATAACCGGGTCTGACCGGCTTGTAGTCTCAACGACGAATTTCAGCCAGCAGTTCCTGCGTCTTCTCGTCACAGAGTTTCTGATCCTGACGTGTCTCAACATTGAGGCGGATTACCGGCTCCGTGTTGGATTTACGCAGATTAAAGCGCCAGTTGTCGAACTCGACGGACAGTCCATCGATCTTGGTGACCTTGCCATCCGCACCATACTTGGCTTCGATGCGATCCAGGACTTCCTGAGCATCCTTTACCTTGCTGTTGATCTCGCCCGAGATCGGATAGCGGGCCATACGCTCTTTCATAAGCTCGGACAGGCTGCGGCCATCGGCCTGGGACAGAAGTTCCAGTACCAGCAGCCATGGAATCATGCCGCTGTCGCAGTAGGAGAAGTCACGGAAATAATGATGGGCGCTCATCTCGCCGCCATAGATGGCATTGACCTGGCGCATCTTGTCTTTGATGAAAGCATGACCGCTCTTACAGATGACCGGCTCGCCGCCATTTTCCTCAGCCAGTTCGATCGTGTTCCAGATGAGGCGTGGATCATAGATGACCTTAGCCCCCTTGTTCTTCTTCAGGAAGGCCTGAGCCAGGAAACCGACCATGTAATAACCCTCGATGAAACCGCCGTTCTCATCGAACAGGAAGCAGCGATCGAAGTCACCATCCCAGGCCACGCCGATATCCGCTCCGCTTTCACGGACAACCTTAGCCGTAGCTTCACGGTTCTCCGGCAGAATCGGGTTCGGTACACCATTCGGGAAATTACCGTCCGGAATGTTGTTGACCTTGATGAGCTCAAACGGCAGATGTTTCTCCAGCTCGTTGATGATTGGGCCGGCTGCGCCGTTGCCGGTATTCGCTACGACCTTAAACGGCTTGAGCTGCTTGAGGTCTACATAGGACAGGATATGCTGGACATAATCCTCCATGATGTCAATCTGCTCGATCTTGCCCGTCGCGCCGCCAGCCGGTTTGAAGTCGCCTTCCATTACCGCTTTTTCGAGCTCTTTGAGCCCCGTATCGCTGGAGATTGGACGCGACTCTTTGCGAACGAACTTCATGCCATTATATTCTTTCGGATTGTGGCTGGCCGTGATCATGATACCGCCATCCAGCTTCAGATGTGCCGTAGTGAAATAGATCATCTCTGTACCGCACTGTCCGATATCTACCACGTCGCAGCCAGCCTCGGTGAGGCCTTTCTCCAGTGCATCACGGATGGATGGACCGGACAGACGGATATCGTGGCCTACTGCCACCTTCTTTGCATCGAACAGCGATGGGAAGGTCCGGCCAATACGATAAGCCAGTTCTTCATTGACGTCTTCTGGATAGATGCCCCGGATATCATAAGCACCAAACCCTTTGTTGCTGATTTTCATACAAAAACACCTCTATCACATGTACTATCTACTGAGAGTTCCACTCAATAGTATAAAGTATTCGTGATAAAGGTGTCAATTTCCTGTAGGAATTCGTTGATTTCTCAAAAATTTATTGCAAGACGCAAGAATCACTCGGTCAGCGTGTGCATCCGTTTAAAGGTCCGCTTGGTCCACCAGAACGCAATGGCGAGCGGGATGCAGGACCCCGCCCAGGCCATCGGGTTGGCTACACAGGCCCCCAGGAACCCCCAGGCCGTGCAGAGGAAAATGGCCGCAGCAGAACGCATGAGCAGTTCCATGACCCCGGCAATCGTCGGCACCACACTCTGGCCCAGCCCCTGCAGGGTATAGCGGAAAATAAAGAGCAGCGACAGGATCCAGTAGGTCGCACCGTTGACTACCAGATATTCATGCCCGTAGGCAATGACCTGCTCCTGCCCGTCGCCTACGAAGAGATGCATGATATTGGTACCGAACAGGATCAGCAGGATTCCGGCCAGAACGCTGAAAGCAACGGACATATAGGTACATTTCCGCACGCCGTCGGCAATTCGCTCATACTGCTGAGCCCCGTAATTCTGAGCCGTGTAGGCTGCCATCGCCAGTCCGAAGGACATCATCGGCATCATCGCTACCGAGTCCACTTTCTGGGCCGCTGCATAAGCAGCTACCGCCGTCGGTCCAAGATTATTCAGGGCAATCTGCAGGATGATCGCACCAATGGCAATGATTGAAGACTGGAACCCCATTGGCAGGCCGATATTCAGATGCTGCTTAAGCACCGCCCAGCTGACATGCCAGTCCTCCCGATGCGTATGCAGCATCGGAACCCGTTTGCGGATATAGATATAGCAGACCACATTGCCGATGAACTGGGACACGACCGTCGCAATAGCAGCGCCAGGAATCCCCCATTCCAATACCAGGATAGCCACTGGCTCCAGGATGATATTGATGCAGAGTGCCACTGCCAGAATCACCGTCGGCATGCGGCTGTCGCCCAGAGCGCGCAGAATATTCGTCTGCATCTGCAGGAATACGAACATCACGATACCGCCATAGACAATGCTGATGAACGCTACCGCACCGTCCAGTATTTCAGCCGGTGTCTGCATCCAGATCAGCAGCTGGCGGCACATGGCAACGCCAATGACCGTGAGCACGACCGATACCACGATTGACAGGATTGTACAGGCCGCCGCGCTCTGCCGGACACCATGCTCATCCCGGGCCCCATAGCGCTGCCCTGTATAGATCGTGATGCCCGTCGAGAAACCGATCACAAACCCCAGCATCAGGAACATCAGGCTGCCCGTACAGCCCACGGCAGCAAGTGCTTCCACCCCAAGGAAGCGTCCCACGATCAGTGTATCCACAAACGCATACAGCTGTTGGAAGATGTTGCCCGCAATAAGCGGCAGGGTAAACATCAGGATCAGCTTCGCCGGCTCCCCCTGTGTCAGATTCTTTGTCATTCCAGGTACCTCGTCACCATGGTGCGCATCGTCTCCTGCAGCACCGTCACATTATCCAGCAAAGCCTCCGTCTGCGGCCGAAGCTTCGTATAGTGGAATACCGGATGATGGCTGACCCGATAATCCGACGGGTACGCCATCACCGCTACTCCCTGCTTCTCGAAATTCAACACCGAACGCTTCATGTGGAAGGCCGATGTCACCAGCAGTGGCTGGCTCAAGCCATGCTCCTGCAGGATCCGGGCCGAGAACTTCGCATTCTGCGTCGTATTGATGCTCCTGGTTTCCACCAGGATCTTATCTTCGGGAACACCAAGCGACATCAGAACCCGTTTGGCGATCTGTGCCTCCGGCCCGGAATCGCTGTATACCTGTCCGCCCGATACCAGGATCGGTACATCCAGTTTCCGCTGCAGTCGTACCGCCGTCAACAGCCGGTTGGCCGGGCTTGCGCAGAGCGCCCCCGTTCCATCTACATCCGGACTATCCGGCATAGCACCGCCCCCGAGCATAATGATGACATCTCCCTGCGGCGTTTCCGGTGGCTCGTAAGCTGATTCCAGCCAGCCCATCGTCTGCTCCGACACCAGGCTGGTGCAAAGCAGGTAGAACACGAAAGTAATTCCGGCCAGTATCGCCGCCACCTTCTTCTCCCCCCGGCAACGCCAGCAATAGAATGCCAGTCCCCACAGGGCCAGAATAAAGATTCCCGGCGGCAGCACCCAACTGGCACCAAATTTCAAGAAATAAACCATAAATTGCAGCTCCCCAAAGTATCAACAGAAAAATAAAACGCGCAAACTCCTTTCATCCTGAAGGAATCCCCGCATTTATCTTGAATCCGATAAGTTGTATAATGTTATTGTAGCAAATAAATCTGGAAAAGAAAAGAAGGAGCATCTCTATTATGGCATTTATTGAACCGAATCCCATCCAGGCCACGAACAAGGCCGACGGCAAAGGAACCATCACGATTGTGAAACTCCTGACTCCATCCGAACTTGATGGCAAATGCGATATGTATGCCAAAGTCATCATACCGCCACTCTGCTCCATCGGTGTCCATGAACACCATGGCAATACGGAGACCTATCATATCCTCCAGGGCACAGCCTGCTATAATGACAACGGCAAGGAAGTCACCCTTGGTGCCGGTGCTACGACCTTCTGTCCGGATGGCGAGAAGCACGGCATTGCCAACACGTCAAAAACCGAAGACCTGGTATTCATGGCACTCATCATAAAAAAATAAGGATTAATCCCATGCAATATCCAAAAGAGGTTGCCGCAAGCTGCGACAACCTCTTCTTTTATTTGTTTTTTACATCCGCTTGACCGGTATCGGGCCACGGGACAGTGCAATCGATCCGGTACGGGCAATCTCCAGAATCTCATATTCCGATAAGACCTCAATGATTCCATCGATCTTGCTCTGGGATCCCGTCAGTTCCACGACCACATCCTCCGGTCCCACATCAACGATCTTGGCACGGAATATCTCGACAATGTTGATGATATCCGCCCGGTTCTTACGATCAGCCCTGACCTTGATCATCACAAGTTCCCGCTCAATGGATTCGCTTTTGCTGAGGTTGACGATCTTGATGACATCGATCAGTTTGGAAAGCTGGGTCACCACCTGGTCCAGCTCATTCTCAGATTCGACCGAAACCACAATATTGATGCGGGTAATCGCTGGTTCCTCGGTATAGCCGGCGGATATGCTCTCGATGTTGAACGCCCGGCGACTGATCAGCCCGGATACATGCGTCAGGACGCCCGGTTTATTATCCACCAGCACGGCCAGTAAATATTTCTTCATCATCACTTATTCCCTCCCAGTACCATCTGATCCAGACGCTTGCCGCCCGGAACCATCGGCAGTACATCCTCATCTTCCGGTACCCAGACATCCACCAGAGCCGGCCCTGCCGTCTGCATGATCTTCGGCAGTTCTGTCTCCAGTTCCTCCTTCCTGGTCAGACGGTAGCCACGCAGGCCAAATGCTTCAGCCATTTTGACAAAATCGGTCTTGCCCTTGAGCTCGGACTGCGAATAATGATTATTATAGAACAGGCGCTGCCACTGTCCAACCATCCCCAGGATGCAGTTATGAATGATGATGACCTTGACATCGATATCATTGTCGGCAATCGTAGCAAACTCCTGACAGTTCATCATGATACTGCCATCGCCGGTGAACAAAACCACCTTACTGTCCGGCTGACCAATCTTCGCTCCCATGGCTGCCGGCAGGCCATAGCCCATCGTCCCCTGTCCGCCAGAAGTCAGGAAATGCCTCGGCTTATATACGTCAAAGAACTGGGCCGCCCACATCTGATGCTGTCCCACATCTGTGACCGCAATCGTATCTTCATCCGAAAGCTCGCTGATCTTGCGGATCAGTGCTCCCGGCTTGATTGCATCGCCATCCGGCTGATAACTGAATGGATGCTCCTTGCTCCGATCAATGGCTTTTTCCAGCCAGGATTCATTCTCAGCTGCATAAGCACGGCCAGACTGTTCCAATTTAGCCTGCAGAAGAGGCAGTGACCAGCGCAAATCGCCCAATACCCGATAGTCAGCCGCGACATTCTTATTCACTTCCGCTTCATCCAGCTCAAAATGAACGATCTTCGCCTTCGGTGCAAACCCGGAGACCACTCCCGTCACGCGGTCACTAAACCGCATACCGATACAGAGCAGCAGATCGCACTCCTGGATCGTCATATTTGCCGCATAGGAACCATGCATCCCGGCAAAGCCCAGGAAACCTTTTGTATCGGCAGCAACAGCGCCCAGCCCCAGCAAGGTAGTTGTCACCGGCGCTCCCAGCCGGCTCACGATTGACCGCATCGTCTCCGACACATTGGCGCCGATCACACCACCGCCAACAAAGAGCATCGGCCGGCTGGCATGATTGATTGCCTCGACAACCGCATCAATTTCGGCCTCATCGCCGATGTATTCGCCGGAATACCCACGCAGATGGACTGATTCCGGATAGGCATAATCAAACTTCGTGTCGAATACATCCTTGGCAACATCAATGACAACCGGCCCCGGCCGCCCTGTACGCGCAATAAAGAAGGCTTCTTTTATGACACGTGGCAGTTCCCTGACATCCTTGACCAGATAATTATGCTTCGTAATCGGGGTCGTAATGCCAAAGACATCCGCCTCCTGGAATGAATCCTTGCCAATATAGGGATTCGCCACCTGTCCCGTAATACAGACCAATGGCACGGAATCAGTGCAGGCCGTAGCAATACCCGTGATCAGGTTCGTCGCACCAGGGCCGGAGGTCGCAAACACGACGCCGACCTTGCCCGTGGCCCGGGCATAGCCGTCCGCGGCATGGACAGCCCCCTGCTCATGCCGCGTCAGGACATGCGGGAACTTCATCTTATAAACTGCATCATACAATGTCAGAACGGCTCCCCCCGGATAGCCGAACACAACATCAACGCCCTCTTTTTTCAGGCTTTCGAGTACAGCCTGCGCTCCATTCATCAACAAGAAAAATCCCCCTCGTCATCGCCTATATGTTTACATGTTTCCATTTTTATATTGTTACATTATACACCATTTGTATACAAAGTTACAACTCAGTGAAACATATTTTTTGTTCAGGGACATCAACGTCAGGATATCCTGCTGATTAACGGTGATCGCTGGCCAGAACGATGGCCGTCACCGACGCGGCTCCACTCTGCCGCAGTTCCCTGGCGCAGGCGTATAAAGTCGCCCCCGTAGTCATGATATCATCCACCAGCAGAATCCGTTTCCCCGCCAGCGCAGTCCCCTCCTTTACCCGGAATGCCCCTTGCAGATTGTGCTGCCGTTCTTCAGCCGATAGCTGATACATGGGACGCGTCGCCCTGGTCCTCAATAATACGTTCTGCATGACAATTCCCCGGGTCTGAAGCCAGTCCCGGAAAATCAGTTCCGTCTGATTGAAGCCACGCTGCTTTTCCTTTGACTTGTGCAATGGTACAGGAACAGCCAGGCTGACTGATGCCAGCAAAGCTGCCACAGCCGGACTCTCCCCCGCCCGGTCCAATAGCGTACGGATATAAGGCAGGCTGCTCCTGCGGCCATGATACTTAAGTCCGCGGATCAGATCCTGTGTGCCTTCCCGATATACACTAAGCGCCCATGCATTGTCGATCACGACCTGCACAGGCACTGATAATGGCAGACGCTGCGGCTGCAACGCCTTTATGAGGCACTGCGGACACCAGCTGCCTTTTTCTTCTACATAAGCCCCACACAACGGACAATGCGGTGGGAACATGAAATTCAATATCGCTTTAATCACGATGGAAGAATCTCCTTCTGGGACGCTTCGTATCCCAGGCCATCACAGCCTCAAGGACCGATCCCGCAATGCAACGTGCTTTATCCGAAATCGTAAAGCATTCTTCCTGCCCCATCGTCGGATGGATATCCGCGACCTTCTGCCCCTTGACCACCTGACTCCCGGTATGCAACGCACCGCGCAGCACTCCATCAATCGTCGCCTTGAGTTCAATGATCTGTCCATCCTTCGTATGTAAATGCGCCAGCGATTCCCCGCGCTTCACCATCAGGGAAATACTGCGCAGCATCTCCAGTTGCCCATCCTCAGGCGCAAAAAGCAGATGCTCCACATTGCGGGCATACCCCACAGTGCTGTTCTCGATATCCTGCTCACGCGCGGAAAAGCCTTCGTAGATCAGCCGGCCAAGATTATGACCACGCATCGTCTCTACAACGACATCCACATCGCGGCCGGCACAAAACCCCGGTCCCAGACCAATCGTATGATCAGCCATGTCCCGCCTGGTGCCTTTATTCTGATGTGCCGTAATCGCATCAACCAGTATCTGAGGCCGCAGAGCCCGCACACACTTCGCTGCCGGATCCTCCAGCATAACCAGTTCCCCGTTCTTCAGTCGCTTCTTCGCGTCTTCGAGGTTCTGCGCCCGATAACAGGTCACACGCTCTACCGTCGCCTCACCGCGATACATGGCATCTGAGAACGTGACCCGCCGCCTCGTAGCCGATGGTCTCGCCTGTTCCAGGATCAACACGCGGAAGCCGGACCGATACAAAGTATGGACAATCCCGCTGGCCAGCTCGCCACCGCTGCGTACGACAATCAGATGTTTCATAGCATCTTCTCCTTTTCTATTCGTCTTTCTTTATTATACTATAGAATCGGATTCATGAAAGACAATAATTTCATCTCGTCTTAATTTTATTATTCCAAAGTATTGCAATTATCTGAACACTATGCTATTATATAGATGTAAAGAAGAGATAGATAAATAAACCATCAGATCAGTAGTCCTGGAGGTCGAAAGTCTGGAAGGTATTTATCCAGCCGAAACAGGCTCTCTTCAACAAACTTACATATCTCGTAATTACGAAAGGATGTGAGTGTTTATTGAAGATATCGCTATGCAGAAGTTCTTTCGGAACTGACTAGCAAGTGCATTGGTGGAGCAAGCGAATATCCATGAGGCGAGGATGCGTCGTGATGATGACCAAATGGTCGCCAGTCGTACGCAAAGCTATTGGAAGTCAGGCGCACAGCGTCAGGTAACGAAAGAATCAAATGCAGCCCTGGGTAAATCTTTACAGATCATCTAAGAATCAATCGAGACTTTAGGAACCCCTATCGTTATCGATAACGGCAAGATGACACTTAGCAAGATGTGCACAGATCGTGATTGACTATCACAAGGTTTCAGCTGAACGTGAATATACGTGTTTAAAACGTGTAGTAAGATTCCTGCTCGAGAGGGGATCTTGCAGACAAGTGAATAAGAAGGACAACTTATATCTATGTTTATCAACGATTAAAGCCGACCCGCAATCAAGATTGTGAGTCGGCTTTTACTATGCCCTTATTTATAAGAATTACGAGTCCTCATACTCACGAACCCGCAACGTCAGACCTCTTTCCTTACAGATTGCCTGGCACCTGGCAATCTCATCCGGGCCTTCGACCTTATCGACGATCGTCAGAACGACATTCGGAACATACTTCTTGCTATGCTCCGCAAAAGCCAGCATGGCTTCATAGGACTGAAGCCCGTATTTGGCCCGGGTCAGCTCATAATAGCGCTCCGCATTTGAAGCATTGAGACTGATGGAAATCGTATCCAGGATTCCTTTGAAATCCACAGAGATCTCACGACCGTATTCCAGCTCGCCCAGCCCATTCGTATTGAGACGAGTCGGCATGCCGGGATGCTGTTCCTTGACATAACGCATCAACTCAAGCAGGACATCCAGACGCATGGTCGGTTCCCCAAAGCCACAGAACACGACCTCCTGGATATAGGACCATGGCACATCATCCAGCGCAGCCTTGAATTCAGCCAGCGTCGGTTTATTCTTCAGCCAGAGCGACGACTCTTCTGCCATCTTCTTCATATTGCGCAGGCAGAATGTGCAGGCGCAGTTGCATTCATTCGTAATATTGACATAGAGATTCCGCCTGCCTGCCGGCTGGATCTTCAGGCTCTCCGATAACGGCAGGTAACGCCCGCCTTTATGCGTTGCATAAACTAACATTTATTTCAACTCCCTAAGATATTCTTCAAATGGCAGGCCATAGTTCCACGGCAAGTCAAGCTCTACCGCATAAGCCAGGCATTTACTGATGAATCCGGCCGCCTTGTGTGCCGCCTGTTCCAGATTCTCGCCATTGATCAGACTGCCTGCCACAATAGCCATAAACGCATCACCGGAACCAGACCGGTCGCCACCAACCTTCTCTACCTGCAGGACCGTTCCCCGCCCGGCTTCGTAGATGAAGTTGCGGATATGGTCACCCTCACTCAGTCCCGTAATAATGACCTGGGACGGGCCGCAGGCAGCCAGGGCGCTGGCCATATACTCAAGATCACGATCAGATACCTGTCCGCCTGCCGGATAAGGAATATCCAGCAGCTGACAGGCTTCTGTCAGGTTCGGTGTCACCAGATCTGCATAAGGAAGGAGCTGCCGCATATCATCACACATCTCCTGTGTATAGGAACTGTACAGCCGCCCATAATCGCCCATGACCGGATCCACCATGACCCTGGTCGATGGCTGCTTGAACCGGCGGATGAATTCCGCTACAATCTCGATCTGCTGTGCCGATCCCAAAAATCCTGTGCAGATACCATCAAAGGACAGCTGGTTCTTCTCCCAGCTGTCCATATAAGGCCGCATGCGGTCCGTATAATCATCCAGATAATGATCCGGAAACCCGGTATGTACCGACAAAATTGCCGTCGGCAACGGACAGACCTGAATCTTCATCGCCGACAACAGAGGAAGCTCTACCGTCACCGAACAGCGGCCAAAGCCCGTAATATCATTGATCAGGGCTATGCGCTTCTGACGCTTCATCGAAATCTCCCTTCCATCCTACATGCTGCTATACTGGCACATGTCATTGCAGCTATACCACTCAACGATTATCGACTTTATCCATGCCAGCCATGTCATGCTCCTCAAAGCGATGCCAGGCCAACTGCTCGAACTTCGTCCCCGGCTGGCCATAGTTCGCATACGGATCGATGGAAATACCACCGCGTGGCAGAAACTTCCCCCACACCTCGATATATTTCGGATTCATCAGCTTGATTAGATCCTTCATGATGACATTGACCACGTCTTCATGGAAATCGCCATGATTGCGGAAACTCACCAGATAAAGCTTCAACGACTTACTCTCCACCATCTGTTCCGATGGTATATAGCTGATATAGATTGTCGCGTAATCCGGCTGACCTGTAATAGGGCAAAGCGCCGTAAACTCCGGACAATTGAATTTCACCCAATAATCATTCTCCGGATGCTTGTTCTGGAATGTCTCCAGGATCTCCGGACAATAATCATAATGATAATTGACCTTCTTCTTGCCTAATAATGTGATTTCTTCCTGCTCTTTTGTACGTGACATCAATGTTTCTCCATATGTAAAAATTTCTCTTCAAAGTTCTCGACGCTCTCCGGATGACCAAACAGATAGCCCTGAATCGAATCCGCCTTGCACTCTTTGGTCAGCAGCTCATACTCCGCTTCTTCCTCTACGCCCTCGATGCAGCACTTGATGCCGATGCTGTGACAAAGTGCCACAACATACTGAACCAGCTGACGATCGAATTCGTTCTCGAGTATCTTTTTGACGAACTCCCGGTCAATCTTCACGATATCACAGGAAAGGTACTTCAGTGACGCCAAGGACGAATACCCTGTGCCAAAGTCATCCATGGCAATCGCAATGCCCTGACTCCGGAATGCATCGAACTGTTTATTAATGAAACTCCAGTCCGCAACGATCTTGCTTTCTGTCAGCTCCAGGATGACGGAATCGGCCGGCATGTCATAGCGCGCCAGACATTCCGTCACGAATTCCTTGAATGCCAGATCCTTGACCTGCTCATAACTCATATTGACACTGACCTGAAACTCCGGTACCACATGGCGCCATTTCTGACAGACCTTCAGTGCCTCTTCAAAGACCCACTTGCCTACCGGAATAATGAGTTTCGTCTCTTCCAGGATCGGGATGAACTCCATCGGTGCCACCATACGGCCTTTTGGATTCTTCCAACGAAGCAGTGCCTCGGCTCCGATCAGTTTCTGATCCTCTGCACTGATCTGCGGCTGGAAAAAGAGACTGAACCCGATGCAGCCGTTCTCTACACTGTCCCAAAGGCTGTCGCGCATCGAGATGGAGCGTACCCAACGATTATACTGGTCCTTGCTGAACAGGACACTGCGATTCTTGCCTTCACGCTTCGCGATATCCATCGCTGCTTCCGCATGCTTATGCAGCACCAGATAATCCTTGCCAGCTGTTGGATAGAATACCGTACCACAGGAAGCCGTACAGAAATACTGATGACCGTTGATATCCTGTGGACGTGACAATGCGCTCTGCACACTGGCGAATATTTCCGCCACATCCTGCTCCGTAGCTTCCGGATAGATCACTGCAAACTGATCGCCATCCAGTTTGAAAAGCGTCAGCGGAGTCGGCAGCACATTCTCGATAAGCTCGCCTACCCGTTTCAGGACGATATCGCCCACCACACGGTTATAGGTCTCATTGACGATCTTGAAATTATCCAGACCAAAAACCATAATCGCGCCGCCTTCCCCGGTTGCACGATATTGATTCAAAGCCATCTTAACGGCATGTTCGAACTGATATTTGTTCAGCAGTCCGGTAACCTCATCCGCCTGGTTCCGCTGCGCCATCCGGGACATCATGCCCACAAACATGCTGGGGGAGCCATCCCGGTCATTGCCCACACGACCACGGCAACGGATCCAGACATATTCCCCCTGACGTGTCCTGACCCGGTATTCCATATTATGCTCGAATATGGTCTGCGTCTTCATAAGCCCGCGTATCGAAGCCAGATAAGCACTGCGCTCCTCTGGATGGATCAGCGGTGCCCAATACGCATCGAAATCCTGCATAATCTCGCCCGGCAGGTCAAAATCCTGCACAAGGTTCGGCGAAACCATTACAACGTTTTCCTGTATGTCTGTAAAGAATAAATAGTTATCCGTTGTCTTCTTCAGCAGATCAAAGAAAAACTTGAAGCGCCGCAAACAAGGGCTCAAAGGTATACGTTCATTCTTTTTCATAGCTATCATCCTAATCGCCATTCTCTTATCTCTGAGGGCACTACGCCCATCTTGTATTTATCATATACCCAAACGACCTCAACAATCAAGTCCTGTAAAAATAAAACGGGACCTGCTCTTTACTAAGAGCAGGTCCCGTCATTCTTACCGGATTATTTGTCGAAGATGTTGCGCAGTGCCTGTTTATTGACATCGCGATTCAGCTGGGCCAGATAGGTCGTCAGCTTGATATTCTTCGGGCAGGCTTCTACGCAGTTCTGGCTGTTGCCACAGCTGGTGATGCCGCCTTTCTCCATCAGTGCATTCAGGCGCTTCGGAGCGTCGAACTTTCCGAGCGGATGAAGATTGAAGAGATATGCCTGTACGGTCGGAGCCGGTCCGATGAAGTCCGACTGCGGGCCTACGTTCGGGCAGGCCTCAAGACAGCAGCCACAGGTCATGCAATGAGATATCTCATATGCCGTCTGGGCCGTATACGGATTCTGGATCGGAGCATCCTTGACTTCCCATGTGCCATCAACCTCGACCCAGCCCTGGATACGTTTGAGGCTCTCAAACATAACCGAGCGATCGATCAGCAGATCGCGGATAACCGGGAACGTACGAGCCGGAGCCAGATGGATCGGCTGCTTGAGGTTATCGATCAGCGAGCAGCAGGCCTGACGAGCTTTGCCATTGATGACCATCATGCAGGCACCGCAAACCTTCTCGAGGCAGTTGCATTCCCAGACAACTGGGGCAACTTTCTTGCCATCTGCCGTTACCGGATTCTTCTGGATTTCCATCAGGGCTGCAACAACGTTAAGGCCCGGACGATAGTCTACATCGAACTCCTGCGTATACGGCTTTTCTGTTGGGCCGTCCTGGCGTTCGATAACAAATCTGACTTTTTTCTGTTCTGCCATTCTATTTGTCCTCCCTCTTACTCTTTCTTAGCTACAGCGTAGTTACGCAGACGCGGCTTGATGAGAGAGTGCTCAAACTCACGATAGGAAACCTCTGGCTCCTCGTGTTCAGCCTCAAAGGTAACGATGGTCGTGCGCATGAAACGTGCATCATCACGTGGCATGAATACGAGATCACCCTTCTCATCCGTTACGCGCTCGCCCTTGTCATCGAGGACAATCTTAGCATGGGCACCGCGGCTCTCATCACGCAGCAAGGCAGATTTCGTGATTGCCATTGCATAGATAATCATATTGCGGAGCTGACGGACAAACATTGCCTCCTGGTTTGCCCAGGTGCCATGGTCCGTTACGCCGATATTGTCCCAACGCTTGAGGATCTCATGGAGTTCCTTCATGCACTGAGCCAGGCCATTGTTATCGCGCTCAACCGATACATATTTGTACATGATATCGCCCAGTTCGTGATGCAGCTTATGTGCATTCTCCGGACCATTCATGTTACGGATCTTATCGAACTCAGCTACGCACTCTTTGCGGGCTGCTTCCAGCTCTGCTTCCGTAAGAGCCTCGCCAGTCTTGCCGCTGCGAGCCAGTTTGAGAGACTCCGGACCAGAGATCGTGCCCGAGTATGCTGCCGACAGCAGGGAGTTTGCACCCAGACGGTTGGCACCATGATACTGGTAGTCACACTCACCAGAAGCCATGAGGCCCGGGATGTTCGTGTGATGTTCGCGGTCAACCCAGATACCACCCATGGAATAATGAATGGACGGGAAGATCTCCATCGGAACCTTACGCGGATCTTTACCTACGAAATCATCATACATCTCGAGGATGCCGCCGAGCTTACGCTCGAGGTAATCTGCCGGGATGTGGGACAGATCGAGGTATACGCGGTTCGGGTTATGCATGCCGAGGCCCATGTGGACAACGACTTTGTAGATTGCACGGGATGCAACGTCACGCGGTACGAGGTTGCCGTATGCCGGATACATATCCTCGAGGAAGTACCAACGCTCTTTCTCATGCGTCTCCGGATTCTCACGATAAACCCATACACGGCCACCTTCACCACGGCAGGCCTCAGACATCAGACGGTTCTTATCCGTACCCGGAATAGCCGTCGGATGGATCTGCAGGAACTCCGGGTTGCCGATTTCTGCGCCCTGCTGGTATACAGCCGAAACAGCCGAACCATTGCAGATCGTGGAAGCCGTGCAACGACCATAGACCTGACCCGGGCCGCCGGTTGCCAGGATGACAACATCAGCCGGGAAGGATACGATCTCGTTGGAGTTCATATTCTGGGCAACGATACCACGGCAAACGCCGTCCTTGTTCTTGATGATCTTGATGAATTCCCAGAACTCATACTTCTTCACGCCGCCCTTGACTTCCCAACGGCGAACCTGCTCATCAAGAGCATACAGCAGCTGCTGACCAGTCGTAGAACCGGCGAAGCAGGTACGTTTATTCTTCTGACCACCGAAGTTACGGAGATCGAGGACACCTTCAGCCGTACGCGTGAACGGTACGCCCATGCGATCGAACATCTTGATGAGCTTTGGAGCAGCTTCAACCATGCCTTTTACAGCCAGCTGATCAGCCAGGAAGTCACCGCCATATACGGTATCATCGAAATGCTCATAAATGCTGTCGTGCTCGCCTTTCGTATCCATGCAGGCGTTGATGCCGCCCTGTGCACACAGCGAATGGGAGCGTTTGACCGGGCAGTAAGAGAACAGGTCAACCTTGCCGCCGTCTTCGCAGATCTTCAGCGCAGCCATGAGGCCGGAAAGACCGCCGCCTACGACAATAATCTTATTTTCTGGTTTATTAGCCATTGAAATTCTCCTTTACTTAGCTATACTTCCACGAAACTTACATTACGAAGTAGCTGCCCATGAATACCAGGGTAATCAGGCAGAGAACCACGCAAAGGCACATGCTCAGGCAATTGATGACCGTCTGGATACGCGGACCCTTGGCAATACCCCAGGTCATGCAGAATGTCGTAATACCATTGCTGAAATGGAAGATAGCAGCAAACATGCCGATGATATAAAGCACGGCATAAAGCGGATGTCCCGTGAAGTAGCTCTGAAGGAGCTCATAGGAAATCGGCGTGCCCGTGATACCCTTCGTGAACAGGCGGAGATAGCCGACATGCCATACGAGGAATACAACGAGGAACCATGCCGTCCAGCGCTGAAGCGCGAACTGCCAGTTACGGATGTAACCGAAACGGCCCGGATTGTTGTTTGCCTGCAGGGCAATATAGATACCATAGATTGCATGGAACAGGAGCGGAACCGCAATGCCGCAGACTTCCAGCATAAGGAATACTGGTTTCGGGATAAGCTCCATCATAGCCAGTGCACCATTAAGTGCAGGAGCGCCGCCAAGGGCCATGGAATTGGTAAAGATATGCTCAAAGAGCACCATACCAAGAACCAAGAGGCCAACTAATGAATGCAGACGCCGCAGATAAAAAGTTGTGTGAAACATTCTATACCTCCTAAAATAATTCCTTTGAGAATCTGCAGGAACCGAAGTGTGAGAGAAACCTCAGTCCCTGTCATGTCCCATTTCTTTATCAGTAGCCTTTCAGCGTACGATACTTAGCCTGATTCGTCTCGTAAAGGTTATTGCCTTCACAGTCGATTACGACAATAGCCGGGAAATCTTCAACCGTCAGACGGGCTACAGCCTCAGGACCGAGCTCCGGGTAAGCGAGGACTTCATAGTTCTTGACCGATTTCGCAATCAGGGCAGCAGCACCGCCGACAGCAGCAAAATACGTGACACCGTTCTTTTTCATGGAGTCAACGACTGCCTGGGAACGGGATCCTTTACCGATCATCCCTTTGATTCCCTGCTCCAGCATAGTCGGCGTATAGGCATCCATACGACCGGACGTCGTCGGGCCGCAGGAACCGATCGGATCGCCTGGTTTTGCCGGCGTCGGTCCGAGATAATAAACCATCTGATTGGTCCAGTCAACCGGCAGCTTCTCGCCACGGGCAAGAGCTTCCGTCATCACTTTATGCGCCGCATCACGGGCAGCGATGATCGTACCAGAGATAAGAACTGCATCCCCGACGTGCAGTTTACGGGACATTTCCTCCGTGAACGGAGTCTGAATCTTAATCTGTTCTGCCATTCTATTTTCCTCCTGTCCTCAAATCAAAGTACACGCTGTTTATGACGCATTGCATGGCAGCAGATCGTGACTGCTACCGGCAGGCCGGCGATATGCGTCGGGCCCCACTCAATATTGACAGCGAGTGCAGAGGTCGTACCACCAAGCTGCGGTCCGATACCCGTCTGATTGATGAGATCCAGAAGCTCACCCTCAAGTTTGGCGTACTCCGGCATCGGATTACGCTCATCTACGGAGCGGGTCAATGCCTTCTTGGACATGAGAGCCGCACGGTCCATCGTTCCACCGATGCCGATACCGACTACCATTGGCGGGCACGGATTCATGCTGGCATGAAGAATGATCTCCATGACGGCTTTCTTTACACCCTCGACACCATCAGCCGGAACCAGCATCTTGACGCCGGACTTATTCTCCGAGCCAAAGCCTTTCGGTGCAACCGTGATCTTGAGCTTGTCGCCCGGTACGATCTGCGTATAGATAATGCCCGGCGTATTGTTCTTCGTATTCACACGGTTGAAGAGCGGCTCAGCAACTACTGATTTGCGCAGATAACCATCGGTGTAGCCCTTGGCAATACCGGCATTGACTGCATCTTCCAGCAGGCCGCCAGTGATATGAAGATCCTGACCAACCTCAAGGAATACGATCGTCATGCCAGTGTCCTGACAATACGGACGATCCTCAGCCTTGGCAATCTCTGCATTCTTGATGATCTGGTCCAGTACATTCTGCCCGACCGGGGATTTCTCCGTCTCGCGGCCCCGTTTCAGAGCATTATAGACATCATCCGGAAGATAATAAGCTGCTTCTTTGCACATCTGTGCTACGGTTTCCGTGATTTGTTTTGCGTCGAGTTCTCGCAAAGTAATCCCTCCCATAAATACGAATTATCACACATCTGTAGGCTCATCATAGCACATTTTTTTACGTACTTCAAGCATTTCGAAAGTGCCGTGAACCCGCGTAAATAGTGAATTTCGTTCACTTTTATGTTGCTTCGATTTACCTATCCTTGTGATTATAATCACATCACTATTTATATTTGCTACTCATCAAAAAAATCCTGCTTGTTTTCCATTTTTTTGTAAAAAAATATTATTATTTTTTATATGTATGTTATTGTAGCATTTATGAGAATTATATTCTTATCAACTTAACAGTTGGTCTCTTGCCAGCAATAAGTTCTGCCACCATAAACGAACCTCTGCTCTCATCACGAGGACGAGCCACACTACCCGGATTCAACACGGTGAGTTCACCTACGGACAAATCCGCTACATGCGTGTGTCCATAGATGACCAGATCCGCCCCCACTTCATGTGCGGCCCGTTCGACGATATTCGTCGTATACTGAACGCCAAACCGATGCCCATGCGTCAGCAGGATGCGATGACCAGCCAGCTCGAACACCTGCGTATCGGAAAGTTCGATATCCGGCCAGTCATTATTGCCGGCTACCTTCGATACCGGAACATCTGACACCATAGCCAGATATTCCGCGTCCTCCGCGATATCCCCGGCGAAAAGCCAGTGCTCCACACCTTTGGCCTGCGGATGAGACAGCATTACGTCAATAGCATTCGTATCGCCATGACTGTCGCTTACGATTCCGATCTTCATTTCAGATAATCCTCCAGCTTGCTGACCATCTGACGCAGTGCCCGCCCCCGGTGGCTGATCCGGTCTTTTTCCTCAAAATTCAGCTCAGCCATGGTCCGGCCGGCAAATTCACGGGTATAGAAATACGGATCATAGCCAAAACCATTATGCCCCTTCGGCCATTTCCGTATCGTACCGTTGCAGCGGCCGTTCGTCGTAAACACCGTGCCATCCGTATCCACGAACGTCAGCGCACAGCAATAACTGGCCGATGATTCCTCCACATCTGCGATACAGAGTTCCTCCAGCATCTTCTGGTTGTTTGTGGCATCATCCGCATGGTAACCGGCATAACGCGCCGAATAGATGCCCGGTGCCCCGCCCAGCGCTGCAATCTCCAGTCCGGAATCATCGGCCAGGCAGGCAAAACCAGTATGTTCCATATAGAACTTCGCCTTGATCCGCGCGTTCTCCGAGAAGGAGTCTCCATCCTCCACCGCATCCGGCAGCTCACCGAAATCTGCCAGCGAAACGACTTCCACCGGCAGATGCTCAAAAGCTTCCATCATCTCCCGGATCTTTCCCTGATTCTTCGTTGCAATCACGATTTTCTTCATAGCGTCTTACCCTCATACTGCTTTCTAAAATACTTTCTATATCTTAAAAGGACCACAAACCCAATAACCACAGAATCAACCTTCACGGCCGACTAACCAGACCAGTTCTCCCCCGAGTATATCCTTCTGATAGGAGATCAGTTCCCGGCAGCCTTTCTCGCCCAGTTGCAGCAGCTGGCCAAGTTCCTCATGCGAAAACGGCCGGCCTTCGCCCGTTCCCTGTACCTCTACGAATTTGCCAGCCCCGGTCATGACCACATTCATATCCACGATGGCCTGCGAATCCTCCTCATAACAGAGATCGAGGATAGGATCTTCCTCATGGCTTATGCCCACGCTGATCGCGGCCAGGAAATCCTTGACCGGGAACACCTTCCCCTTCTCGTAGAAAGTCGCACAGGCCTCCACTAATGCGACAAAGGCTCCGGTGATTGAGGCAGTCCGGGTACCACCGTCAGCCTGGATCACATCACAGTCGATCATGATCGTACGCTCGCCCAAAGCTTTCGTATCCACAACCGAACGCAGGCTGCGGCCGATCAACCGCTCAATCTCCTGCGTACGGCCGGACTGCTTGCCACGCACCGCTTCCCGCTGCGTACGCGTTCCCGTAGCACTCGGCAACAGCGAATACTCTGCCGTGATCCAGCCTTCGCCCGATCCCTTCAGGAAAAATGGCACCCGCTCTTCAATCGAAGCCGCACAAATGACCTTTGTATTCCCCATCTCAATCAGCACGGAACCTGCCGGATATTTCTGGAAACGCCGCTGTATCGTATATGCCCTCAGCTCATCCGGCTGACGACGATCTGTTCTTTGCATAATAAAAGCTCCTCCTACAGAAAAAGCCTTCCTCAAAGAGGGAGGCTTCACTTGAACCCACTATTATTTGCTTTCCTGATACTGCTTATAATTCTTGATAATGCAGATCGGTGTCTTCTGGGATGCATTGCCGAACGGATTATCGATAAGCAGCTGGGCAGCCATCTGGCCATTGACCTTGTCCGTCACGCCAACCACACGCGAACGCTTGAGGTCATTGACATCAGCGATCATTGCGCCGAAGCAGCCCAGACGCTCCGCAATTTTCTTAACGACCTCGTTCGGCTCGCCCGGCCCATAAACGATGCATTTATCGAACGGCGGCATCGTCCCCGTCACATCATCGATCATCGCCGTTTCCGTGCCGCCCCATTTATAGAACAGGCCATTCTGTCCGACAATCTTGCCGAGGAAGCCGGCAAACAAAGCGAATGCTACACGCCACTTGCCTTCGACATTCATCAGTGACTGCATGCCATGCGGCGAAGCCAGCGAACCATAATCCGGAATGAACCGGCAGCAGAACTGTGCCACACTCGAGATCTGGAGATCCTCCGGACGCACAAAACGTCCCTGCGTGATTGCGACTACACTCTCTGCGCAGCACAACAGATCGTTCTCGCCAATCTTCCCTTTCGTATAGCGCTCAATGCTGTCTACGATATCATCTTTATCCGTCAGGATGCGCGTCGGCACCGGGATAAGTTCTAATTCTTCTGCCATTATTTCGCTGCCTCCTTAGTCCTGCACCAGCTGAACATCAGCCAGCTTTGCAATCTCTTCCGCTGTGAACACCAGGCGGATCTTACGATAATGCCATGGCGTACGGCCCGTCTCCATCCAGATGAAGTCCAGCGGCAGGTCTACCATGTGGGCAAGGGCCGTCTTAAGATCTGCACCCTTACGCGGGGTCAATCTGACCTTGGCAAAGAGATTCAGCTTATCCTCTCCATTGCGATCGCCCTTCTTCTGGATCAGTACTGCTTCAAAGTAATCATCCTCACGCGGCTCGCCTTCACGCTCAGCCTTGCCACGGACCTCAATGCCATCATACTGCTCATACGGCAGCTGGGAACGGCAGATTGCATCCATGATCGTCGCACACTGTTTTCCTTCATTATAGAAGTTCAGCTGCTTGGAAAGGACAATGCTGCCCTCATCCTGCGACTCCACAACCACCGGAGCACTGGTATCCACACGGATATCCTCAATACCAGCTGCAGCCAGATACAATTTGGCCAGCACCACAGCCAGCACGATCAGACCAATAATCACATACAAAACGGTCACAATGATTCCTCCTAGCACACGTCTCAGCCCTTCTGGGCTTTTTCCTTATTCATGGCGTCTTTTAATATCGTATAATATTTTTCCGGCAAACGGGTAATACTGCCCGTCTCCCTGCTCGTAAAGACATTCTGTGAATGTCCGGTCACCATGAGTTCGCCATTGGACTTACGCAGGATACGGTAATCGAAAGCCATCTTCACCTTTGTAAGCGCCGTAGCCGTCGTCTCAATCAGCACCACATCGTCGAAACGCCCTGGTGAGACGTATTTCGCCCGCACTTCCGTAATGGGAAACACGAACCCGTCATCCATCAGCTGATTCAGCGTAATGCCGATTGAGCGCAGATACTCCACCCGTCCAATCTCAAACCAGCGGATATAATTGGAATGGTGCACCACCGCCATAGCATCTGTATCATAGAAATTCACATGATGCTCCGTAACGACTGACATAGGATCCCCTCCTGTCGGAAAAATTTTCTTTCATTAGTATAAACGCACAATGTATAGCCTAGAACAATTAGCCCCTAAAGTCAAGGTTTAAATCGCGTAAACCTGATCCAAACGCCGCATGAACTGCCGGATACGTTCCAACTCGCCGGCCTCATGTACCGGCCGTCCCGAATAGAAATAATCGATCGTCTGTGGCAGCTCTTCGAGCTCATTGCGCTCCCTGAGACGACGAATCAGTTCATTCACCGTTCCCTCATTCCCATCCACGAATCGGATATGGTCCGGCAGGATCTCCCGCATCGTATCCTTGAAATAGTTGAAATGCGTGCAGCCAAGCACCAGCGCGGAATAATCCGCAAAATCATAGGCGGCAAACTGCGTGCGCAGATACTCGGTCACCGCCGGCGACCGGAACTCCTGACGCTCAGCAAAGGTCACCAGTTCCGGCAGCGCCAGCCGGTCAACCAGATGATCCTTGTCCACTTTCTCGATCAAAAGCTCCATCTTGCGGCCCTTGACCGTAATCGGCGTAGCCGTCACCAGTACACGGTGCTCACCATCGAGATCCAAGGCCTTCTTGGCTGCCGGTTCCATTCCTATAATAGGAATGGAATAACGGTGGCGCATCTCCGCTGCCGCCACCGACGTCGCAGTATTGCAGGCCGTCACGATAGCCTTGACATCCTGCGTCATCAGAAAATCAAACGCCTGGCCGACATAGTCCATGACCTGCTCTCTCGATTTCGTACCATACGGCACATTATCCTCATCCGCATAGAACACAAACTGTTCATGCGGCAGTACCTTCATTGCATGATGCATGACGGACAAGCCGCCCATACCTGAATCAAAGAATGCAATCTTCATTGTTCTTGCTCCTAAGCGCATCGCGCTTTCTACGAATAACAATAACTCAAAAGTAATTATAACAGCGCGCCTGCTGTTTGACAAGCAAGCCATCTTCCTGCTATAATTATCATTGTCAGTAACGGAGAGGTGTCCGAGTGGTTTAAGGAGCTGGTCTTGAAAACCAGTGATATCGCAAGGTACCGTGGGTTCGAATCCCACCCTCTCCGCCATAATGGAGTGGTACTCAAGTGGCTTAAGAGGACGGTTTGCTAAATCGTTAGGCTGGGTAACCGGTGCGGAGGTTCGAATCCTCTCCACTCCGCCACGCAGAATAAGCAGAGGCTTCGGAAGAAATTCCGAAGCCTCTTTTTATATCACCAATTCTTAAATGACCAAGTTGATTGCTTTACATTGTAAACCGATTAGTCTATAATATAGCTAGAAAGGTGGCGATATTATGGCTACAGTACCTACTCAGGTCAGAATCGACCGGGATATAAAGGAACAGGCTTCAGCCTTATTCAATCAGTTGGGAATCGATATGTCTGGTGCCGTAAATCTATTCCTCCATCAGTGTCTCCTGCATGGCGGTCTTCCCTTCTCCGTTGAACTCCCTCGCTTTTCACAAAGCACATTGGATGCGATGGCAGAGGCAAGGCGTATATCGCACGATCCAACTGTACCAAGCTTTGACAGCATGGATGAGCTAAAGAAGGCTTTAGACAAATGAACTATCATCTGAAATTTACCTCTGCTTTCAAGAAAGCTTACAAACGCAGCCAGAAACGTGGCTTGAACATCCAAAAGCTGGATGCCATCATTGATGAATTACGCCAGGGCAATCCCTTACCTGCTAAGTACCGTGATCATGCATTGACAGGGAAAATGTCCTGCTTCCGTGAGTGCCACATTCAGCCAGACTGGCTGCTCGTCTACATGATTGAAAATGACATCCTGACTCTAACACTTGTTGATACCGGCAGCCATGCGGATATCTTTAAGATGTAGCTCAAAATGGGGTATTTCGTGGGGTGATTCTAAAACAAACCAGATACTCTGCCTGTCTTATATGCTTTATAAAACAGACAGAAGTACACTCTATACACTATAAATACTACCTGACAATCATAAGAACTAATTGCTAAATCGTTAGGCTGGGTAACCGGTGCGGAGGTTCGAATCCTCTCCACTCCGCCACGCAGAACGCATCAGAGGCTTCGGAAGAAATTCCGAAGCCTCTGCTTATATCGCTAATGGAAGGATAAATAGAAGAATAACATTCTTTATCCCTGCCTGATCACTTCATTCTCATTTCGGATCTCATCTTACGGAACAGGTACTCTCCATACCGTTTATGGAGCTCGCCATATCGTTTGCGTGCAATCGGCACTTCCCGTTTGCTTTGCAGTATGATTGCGGTCTCCTCCACTACATCAATGTAATCTGCATTCACGACGATCCCGCGATAACAATCAATGAACTGATCTTCCGCTTGCAGCTGCTCAGCAATACGCATCAAAGAAAGATTCGTATCGACCTGTCCCCCACCACGCAGATGCAGCCTGGTCTTATGCGCTACAGTCTCCATGTATTCGATATCATCGATAGGAATCCGGCGCTCCACATAATCCACATTCACATGCAGGCATTTCCGATCTTTCCTGAAGAACCGGGTCCGCCCCAGCGCCTCTGCCAGCTTTTCTCGTGTCACCGGCTTCAACAAATAATGCGACGCAGTGACCGCAAAGGCTTCCAGCGCATAGTCCTCACTGGACGTTACAAATATCAACGCGCAATCGCTATTAAACTGACGCAAAATCCGGGCGGCATCCATTCCATTATACTTTCCCATGAAGATATCCAGTACCACGATATCAGCCCGCACTCTGGCAGCATCCTGCAGAAAATCCTTATAGTCCGTGATTCCCTTAATCTCTGCCGAAACCTGCCGCTCCTCGCAAAACTCGCGAATGATCTGACAGATCAGCTGTACCTCTGCCAGCTCATCATCACATACGACAATCCTCATATTTCCCTCCTGATAAATAACGCCTCCTGACTGCCGTACACGGCTGTCCCCAGGATATTATATCATAAGGCATTCGTACGTGTCTCCTAATCCAACAGGAGCTGTCGTTAAGATCACAACAGCTCCTGTTTCATAGCAATAAAGTTATTTCATCTGGCCGGCATCTTTCACGATCTGCAGGGCCCATCTGGCGGCATCGTAGAGGTCTTTCTCTTCAATGTATTCTTCCTTGGTATGACAGTTCGTCATGCCCACGCCCAGGACTACGGTTGGTACGCCGTAGGTGTTGAAATGATTCGCATCGGAGCCGCCACCGGACTCTTCGAGCTGAACGGTGAAGCCAAGGCTTTCCGCAGCCTGACGCGCCAGCCCGATAGCCGGGGAATCCGTTGCCAGCGAATACGGGCCATAGTCCGGGCTGACTTCGGTGATAACCTGACAGTTCAAGGCCTTGGCTCCCTGCTGAAAATGGTCCGTGATCTGGCGGGTGATCCGATCAAGCTTATCCTTGTCGCGGCTGCGGGATTCGTAGAAGATCTCACACATCTCAGCGACGACATTCGTCGCACTGCCGCCCGTGATCCGCCCAAGGTTGCAGGTCGTCTCTTCATCGATGCGTCCCTGCGGCGCCGTTGCGATCAGCTTACCGGCTGCCTGGATCGCATTGATACCCTTTTCCGGCTCTACGCCGGCATGGGCCGCTTTGCCCTGCAGACGAATATAGATCTGATTCTTGCCCGGTGCCTTGAAGCTCATCATGCCCGGATGTCCGTGCGTATCCATCGTATAGCCATAGTCTGCATGGAGCAGGCTGCTGTCCAGATGCTGAGAGCCATGGACGCCATTCTCTTCAGCAATCGTGAATACGACCTGCAGCGGACCATGCGGGATCGACTGCTCCCTGAGCTGACGCAGGGTCTCCAGGATAGCCGTCACACCGGCTTTATCATCTGCGCCGAGAATTGTCGTACCGTCGGAACAGATGATGCCATCCTCGATGACCGGATGGATGTCCACACACGGATCGACGCAGTCCATATGCGCCGTGAGCATGATTGTCGGGGCTCCCGGCGCGGTTCCCGGGAAATCTGCGACCAGATTGCCGCAATTACCGCCCAATGCCTCACCGGCCTTATCCTCATGCACGATGCCGCCCAGAGCGGTCAGATGCCCGGTCAGCCAGTCGCCGACAGCCCGCTCATTCCGCGTCGGGCAGGGAATCCGGATCAGTTCCAGGAATTCCTGCAATACACGTTCTTTATTGATCATTTCCATAGAAAAACCGCCTTTCTATATCCTCATAAACTTTAAAGCGCAGACCTTCGCCCACGTACCAGAATGCTCAAAGCAGGAGCATCAATACGGCTGCTGCCGCCACACAGGGCAATGCATTCCGCTTAGCCAGCTCCATCGGATTGACTTTTGCCAGTCCGGCACAGATAATGGCTGCACCAGCAACTGGTGACATGGAACGCCCCATGGCCCCGGCAATCTGTGCCAGGGAGCCAAGGTCCATGATGGACAGGCCGAACTGTGCAGCAAATGGAGTAACGGCTCCATTGAATGCGAAGGCCGCGGCATCTCCGGAACCGGAAATCACAGCAATAAAGAACGGACCAAATGTACCGGCCGCTGCTGCCGCTGACTGGGAGCCCTTCATGATATCCGTAAGCGCTCCGGTAAGGCCAACGGCTGACATTCCCGTCGTGAACACGCTGGCGCAGACAATCAGGCCAATGACGCTGCCATAGGCACTGCCCATACCATCAAAGAAGTTACGGCACACCTGCTGGGCATCCGACCAGGTAACCAGCAGCCCCAAAGCTACACCAATGAGCATAGAGAGCGGTACGCTGATCTCCGGCAATACCGCCACCTGTTTGGAACCGAGAATCAACAGGAACAATGGAACCAACGGAACAATCGCCCGCAGCGGGTTGACTCTTTTCCCGCTGCCAGGAGCACCCGCAGCTGCCTGCTGACGCTCTGCCGAAGCACCTTCCTTCTGCCAGAATGCATAGGCCGTCAGGACTGCCACGCAGGCCAGCGATGCCAGCACCGATGCCGGCGTCTCATTGATGATGACCGTCATCATATCCGTTCCAGCCAGATCGGCCACGAACGGATTATGGGCATTGCCCGGGCTGATTGCACTCCCCCATGTACCTGCGAGCACAACAGCACCGGCCATTGCCGGATGCACGCCTGCCGCGATGAGTGTCGGAATCAGGATGCTGCCGACCGCAGCAGCACAGCCGGATGCCGACGGGATTGCCAGACTGATCCACCAGGTCAGGAAGAACGCCAATGGAACCAGCAATGCCCTTCCCTTATTCAGGACACCTGAAATCGAATGGACCAGATGCTGATCGCATTCCGTAAGCTTCATGACATACGAAAAACCCATGACCGTACAGATCGTCGGGACCAGTGAATTATTGACCATTGCCTTGGTAAAGGCGGTCATGACATCTCCCGGCACCCCACCGATCAGACACATAAGCAAACCGGCAACAAATAACACCAGGCGTGCTTCGATTTTCTTGACAATAAGCACAAACGTCAGGATAACCAGTATGCCTCCAACTGCTAACATAAAAAATACCTCCTAATGATTCCAGATATTGACTAAAAATTCAACTAAATCCATTATATATAGTTATTATTTATCTTTCAATAGCTTTCAATAATAAATATGTATTTATTAGGCGGACAGCAATCATGTTGCAATTGTAACAGTGTTGCGCGATTATTGTATTCAGCAGCAGGATGACCCATCCTTGTCTTTTTTCGCGACTTCTTTCAGGAAATCCCATAATTCCCGATCGTATGCCAGTGCCTGTTCCACCGCATCCGATAATGACGATGACCAGCCCAACGGTAAAAGCCATGCACCTAAAGCGGTAAGTGTGTGCAAAGGCAAGCTGTGCCGAAGCTGCCAGATCAATATCAATACTGCGGTCGGATCTTTACCGGGATACCGCAACGGCAGATTGCGCTGGTACAGCACCGAGGGCAGGATCGTATAGAATTTACCATGCCATACCGCCCAAAAATGCAACAGCCGCGCATCGATGACACTCTTTCCGCTAAACAATTCGCCCGGCATTTCATCAAATAAGGTTCGGCGATACAATTTCCCGCCCGGAAAGCCCCAGTCCGGATAGGAAAACTCAAAGGCCATCCGTTCCAGGGGTGTTCCTTGCAAATGAAGCTTTTGCCGGAATGCCAGTTGTTTCACGATCTTAGCCTGCTGCACCCAGGCAAAGCCACAACCGACTATATCTGCCCGCTCACTTACTGCCTGCCCATGCAGTTCAGACAGCAGATTATCCGTCATGACATCCCGGCTGTCCATGAATGTGATGTATCGGCCCCTGGCCTTTCTCAGGCTCTCTGCCAACAGGCTGCCTGATGCCGGAGCAATCAGCCGCAGCCGATTGCTCCATTGCCAGGTGTCCCTCAGTCTGGCAACCGCAGGAGAACCATCATCTGGTACGATCAGCTCAAAGTTACGCTTGGTTTGCCGCTGCAGACTGGCAATCGCCGCCGCCAGCGAGTCCCAATCAGCTCCCGGCTGAAGCAGCACGGAAATCTCCGGGGTCTGCTCCTCCGGTCTCCAGTCCGCCTCCAGCTCAGCAGCAAATTCCTTACGCTGAAAGGCCTTTGCATCTCTAAGCAGCAGTTCGATTGCCTCCCAGGTCTCAGTTGTGAACCAGGTATGGTCCAGTTCCCCTCTGGCCTGAGCTGAACGGAATTCCTCCTGAAAATGCTGTACATATTCTTCTTTGCGATCCCATTTCAGCCGGTGCAGTGTAAATCGGTTATTCTCATATTTCCGTGTCCAATACATCCCTATGAATTTATGCAGTTCCGGATGATGGACCAGATAAGCATAGATCCAGGCATATTCCTCATTCATCGAAAAAATACGTCCCCGGTTCTTATTCGATGACCCCGGATTATCCAGGCGATACATGTAACCGATCCGGGGTATGAAAACCACCCGCTCGGCCCGGCAAAAGAGCTGAAACCAGAAACCATTATCCTGATAAGCCGCTCCAGGCGATTCATGATGACGAATCCTCCATCTGTCCAGAAAAGCCCGTGCCATGATTCCAGTCCAGTTCATGACCGCACTATAGAACAGTTCCCGTTCCAGTTCCTGCGGATTACAAACCCGTCCATACAATTTTTCCACAGGTGCAACCTTGCGATTGCTGATTTCATCCCCCTGGCCTGTCTCATAAAATACCGCATAGTCAGCGCGAACCAGTTCCGCCTGATACTTTTCAGCAGCCTCATAGAGAAACGATAGCATATCCAGCTGCATCCAGTCATCCGGCTCCAGTATCCCCACATATTCACCAACAGCTGATTCCAGCCCGACATTCACCGAATGTCCATAGCCGGCATTCGCCTTGTGTATGACTCTCATCCGCTTATCCTGACCAGCATATTGGTCCAGTATCTCGCCGGACCCATCGGTCGATCCATCATCTACGGCAATGACTTCGATTTCCCCGAGAGTCTGTGACAACACACTATCCAATGCCTTGGGCAGATAGCTGGCAACGTTGTATACCGGTACGATCATAGATACCTTTATCAATACGATTCCTCCCGTTCTTTCAATCCGGTCACACATCGGCTGGCAACACAGGACAAAGCCTGACGGATGACATCATCCATATCATAATACTGGTAATCAGCCAGCCGTCCGCCAAATATGACATTCTTCTCCTTCGCAGCCATAGCCTTATACTGCTGATGAAGTCTGCTATTCCGCCCATCCTGAACCGGATAATATGCTTCCCTGCCCACTTTCCATTCGAGCGGGTACTCATACGTCACATAGGTGACCGGCTGCCGCCCGGGCATGAAGTGCTTATGCTCAATACTTCGTGTATATGCTACATCCCGGTCGGTATAGTTGATTACCGCAGTCCCCTGATGGTCCTGTTCCTCAAACCGGATGGTATCAAAATGCAAGCTCCGGTATTCCAGTGTCCCCAACGCATAATCAAAATATGCATCAAGCGGTCCTGTATAGATGATTCTACGCGCCTGTTGCGCATAGCCACTGTTCCCGGGATGGAAATCCACATTGGTGATCACCTCACTGCCTGCCAGCAAAGCATCAATCAGGCGGTTATAGCCATCAACCGGAATTCCCTGATACGTATCCGTAAAATAATTATCATCAAAAGTATACCGCACAGGAATCCGCTCAATGATGAATGCCGGCAGTTCCCGGCACTCGCGTCCCCACTGCTTCTCTGTATACCCTTTGATAAGTTTATCATAAAGTTCTCTTCCAACAAGAGCGATCGCTTTCTCTTCCAGATTCTGCGGCTTAGCCGGAAGCGCCCCGGTCTGTGCTGCAATCCTGGCAGCAGCCTGGGCAGGTGTCACGGTTCCCCATAGCTGCACGAACGTTTTCATATTGAAGGGAAGAGAATACTGCCGCCCCTGATAGCTGGCCACCGGAGAATGATGATAGGGACAGAATTCCGCAAACCGGTTGACGTAATCCCATACAGCCAGATCGGATGTATGAAAGATATGTGCACCATAGGAATGGATCTGTATCCCCTCCTTTTCCGTGCAATGAACATTGCCACCAGTATGGCTGCGCCGTTCCAGTACCAGTACAGATTTCCCGCGGTCCAAAAGTTCACGGGTACATACGGCACCAAACAATCCACTGCCTACTACCAGATAATCATACAAGCGCTTTCACCACCTTCATAAACAGATTGGACCAGCGATGGAGCCTATTGCTCCACCGCTGATCCAATTCATTTCTTTGCTGTAAAGTTCTTCCTGTATCAGAAGCTGAGCCGGAAGCCCAGGTTCGCTTTCCAGGATTCCTTCATCTTATCTGCTCCGGCAGTCTGGGTGAACTCTCCATACAGGTTCTGGTTGCTGGCAAGCTTCTGGCTGAAGCCGATGCCATACTCGAACCAGCTGTCCTTGAACGATTCGGAGCTGCGCTTGGAGTAGCTGCCATAACCAGCTGCCACGGCCGTGTCACCGGCAAATTCCCGCAAGTATGAGAGCTTCAGATAGACATTGCCTGCCTTCGTATCCCGACCGACATTGACGCCCAACCGACCTACGCAGGAATTCACCGAATCATTATGGATCCGGGCACCGGCGGCGCCGTTCTGCCGCATCGTGTAGTCATCGCTGCCGATATGGCTGTAGTTGAATTCTGCCTGCGGCTCAAGATAGAGTCCTGCCTTCAGGTCCTGACGGCGGCCATATTCGATGGACATATTGAGTCCATTGCTGGCGGTGTCGCTATCGTATCGGTTCGTCCCCGACCAGGTTTTCGTAGTACTGCTCATGCGGCCATATTTCACGATGGCATCGAGAAAATGTCCGCGTGCGCCCATGTAGCTGCCATAGATACCAGCCAGCTTGGAATCGGTGTCGCCGCTGACTCCGCTGCCAGAGATATCGCCATCCATGAAAGAAAGCGCTACGCCAGTAAAGAGCTTGCCATCGCCAGCCTTGATTCCCCGGTCATAGCCTGCCTGGATGCCATGATAGCTGACATTCGATGGTGACGAGGTCCGTATCTCCGTCTTGCCGCCATAGATACGTCCCCAGGCGCCGGCATCCCCTGCATCATCGCGCAGGTCGCCCATGCGGCGATGCAGGTCATTGTCTGCCGAACGCCAGGCAGCCACCGTGCCTTGCGAGCTGCTGCCGGCCACTTTGGCCATAACCATGGCCTTGCCTTCCTGCACTGCAGGCGTCTCCGTTCCCGGATCCGTGCCTGGTGCCGCAGCATTGCCACTGACGGTCAACGCTGTAAGCTTCGTCACTCCATCCGTCGTCACGAGGGTCGGGGTCAACGTAAGTTCTTTCGTCATGAGGCCGGCAGCCACGTCCTTCGTGGTCTTGTAGGCCTTGGCCGTCACGGTATCCTTGAGGTCGTCCGTCTTGAGCACGGTGATGCCAGCCTCTGAAGTATAGGTGCCATCAGTCGACATCGCCGGATCGTTGGCGATCTGGATGATATACTTATTGGCCTCCCCGGTCACGCCGGTCAGGTTCACGAGATCTGCCTTGTTGCTCTTGATGTCGCTCGACAGGACAAAAGCCGCCCCATTCAGGGAACTGCCTGCACTGCTGATGTTCAGGGTACGCGTCCCCTGGCTGCCCGTCCGATAGCTGTTCGCATGCGCATGCCAGAGGTCGAGGACACCGCCGTCAGCAGCCAGGGTCAAGGTATCGCTCAGGCTGTAGTTGTCGCCTGATACATACCAGATGGCCCCGTTGCTGAGGTCCAGATTGATGGTCCCCAGCGCCGAATCCTGCTTCAGGGCGCCGGCCAGATAGGAATCTCCATTGGAGAGATTGGCCTGGACCTTTGCCTTGCCGGTGACCTGGATATCCCCATCCAGCTTCACAGTCTTATCCTTGTTCGGGTTGATGATGAGGGTTGCCGAATGATCCGAAGCCGCAGCTCCGCCCGTGACATGCAGACTATCCCCATCGCTATCCGGGCTGACCGTAAGATCGCCGTCATAGGTCTGGATGATATCCGTGCCATCACCTGGCAAATCCAGCTTCAGTCCATCCTCTTTCGTAACCGCTCCCGATTCTTTATTGGAAACCGTATTCCCGCTGATGGTCAGTGCCGTAAGCTTCGTCACACCATTCGTGGTCACGAGCATCGGCGTCAGTGTGACCTTCGTCGTCACGAGGCCGGCCGCTGCATCTTTCGTCGTCGTGTAGGCCCTGGCCGCCACAGTATCGGTCGTCTTGTCTGTCGTGAGCACAGTGATGCCATTCGCCGCCGTATAGCTGCCATCTACGGACATCGCCGGATCGTTGGCGATCTGGATCGTATACTGGTTGCTGTCGCCGGTGACGCCGGTCAATGTCACGGCATCAGCCTTGCTGTTCTGGATGTCGCTCGAAAGCACGAAGTTCGCTCCATTCAGGGATGTGCCTGCCTTGCTGACCGCAAAAGTACGCGTCCCCGCCGAGGCCGAACGCTTCGTTGTCGGCGTCGCATGCCAGAGGTCGATGTTGCCGCCATCGGCACTGATCTGCAAACTATCGCTGAGTGCATAGCTGTCATCCGGTGCATACCAGGTGCTGCCTTGGCTGATTCCCAGTGCGATCTTCCCCGAATCCTCGCACACCAGGTTGCCCGCAAGGAACGAATCCTGATTGGACAGGTTGACTGTGACCTCACCACAATCAGCAGCCTTCACATCGCCCGTCAGCTTGACCGTCTTATCCTTGCCGGGATTCACTTTCAAAACTGCAGAAGAAGCCGGGACTCCAGTTTCAGGGCCGTCATTCAGTCCCGGCTGAGAGGTTCCTGCCTTCCCCTGTGCCAGCAATACATAGCCAGCCTTCGCGGAATTGACAATGGAAACATCCCCGGTCAGGCTGACCGTCTTGCCCGAATCTGCAGCCACTACCTTCGCATATCCGTCCTGTATCGTGATATCTGCCGCATCCGTCCCGCTGCCCCTATAGATGCGGTCCTGATTGCCATTGACAGTCAATGATGCCAGGCTGGTCTTGAGACCATCGGCACTGGTCACAAGTTCCGGGGTCAGTGTGACCGTCTTGCTGGTCAGCCCCGCATCTGCTGCTGTCGTATAAGTATATACTGCTGACTGCACCTTATCCGTAGCCTGATTCGTCGTCAGCACCACAGGAGCCTGATCGAGCATCAAATAGGTTCCATCCGTCGCCGGATCATAGACTACCTGTACTGTATAGGTATTGCTGTCCCCACTAACGCCCGTCAGCGTTACCTGATCTGCCCTGCTGTTTTGGACATCACTTGACAGCCGGAATGCAGCTCCATTCAACGACGTCCCGGCTCCACTGACCGCAAAGGTGCGTTTGCCCGCGTTCTTCGAGCGAACCGTTGCCGGCGTCGCATGCCAGAGGTCGATGTTGCCGCCATTGGCACTGATCTTCAAACTATCGCTGAGTGCATAGCTGTCTCCCGGCGCATACCAGGTGCTGCTGTTGCTGAGATCCAGTGCGATCTTCCCCAAGTCCGCGCGCACCAGGTCGCCCGCGAGGAACGAATCCTGATTGGACAGGTTGACCGTGACCTCACCATAATCAGCAGCCTTCACATCGCCCGTCAGCTTCACCGTCTTATCCTTATTCGGGTTTACCGTCAGATTTCCCTTGTAGCCAGACTCAATATCTCCCTGCGCCAGCAGGACATAGCTACTCTCTCCCTGCGCGGCTTTGGCAATGGAGACATCTCCATTCAAGGAGACCGTTGTATCCGAAGGCCAACGGTCTCCGACCACAGATATACATCCATCTGCAATGGCAATATCGTCTGTAATAGGCGAATTCGCTTGGTATGTCTGCGAGTTGGTAATCGTTGCCGCCAGGACATCTTGTCCTGGCAGGGCTGCTCCTGTGAGCATGAGGGCACACAGGACCTGTGTCGTCAGTTGTGCTTTCTTTTTCTTATTCAATTCTTTTCCTCCCTGTCGTTTCGCTTTCCCTGGGAATACTCCATGTCCCCGAACCGCTTGTGCGGCAGTGTTCCTCTTCCTCTACGATCCGCCTCCTTTCACTTTTTCTCTGGTACCGGCCAGTACCCTTTACCGATCATGTCCTTCTTCTCTTCGCTCAGCTGCCCGGTCTGCTCCAGATAGAACTCCAGCAGCCGCTGGGCGGCGATACCCAGATAGCGGGCCGCATCCTGCCAGGCTCCTTGACGCTCGGCATTCTTCCCCGCCAGGAAGGCGTTGCGCACTTCCCACGGTTCTTCCGGCTCCATCGTATCCCAAAGAGAACGATGGACATAGCGCCAGTACGGCTCTGCGACCTGCGGGTCCGCATAACGGATCCACGGCTTGCCCTCATTGAGGAAATGCCAGAATATATTTCCTGGCGCCAGCCGGATGTCCAACGGATTGAACGCATTCATCAGGCAGACCTGCTCATGGCTGATCTCCAGCCAGTCTCCATCCAGCACCTTGTTGAGCGCATCCTGCTCCAGCAGGGAGAACGCCTGGCCCTGCTGCCGGTAGCAGTCGAGCACCTTCTTCGTCAGTCCCTGCTCCCGCCATGCCGCCAGGTCGATGACCAGGAAGCCGGCATTGAGATACCGATCCTGCTTCAGCCGGATCCTTGCCGCTTTCTCTGCCGCATTCCCCTCCATCACAGCAGCCAGCGGATGTCCCTCCAGGTCGAGCTGCCAGAGTGACTCTGCCCTGCCCACGCAGAGCATATCCGCATCACAATAGATGACCCGCTGCACGTCCCGGGGCAGCAGCATCGGCATCAGTATACGCAGGAATACGGTCTGGCTGAGCCGTTCCGGCGACACGCCAGCCGACACCCGCTGGATCCCTGCCAGTGCCTGATGGGCGTCATAGATGAATACCCGCGTATTCCGATAGAGCCGCGTGAAGGTATCCAGCCGTGCCTGATCGTCCGGCAGCAGTCCTCCATCGCAGATTAGATGGAAGCACACCGGATACCCCGGATGATTCAGCACGATCGAGGTCATCACGATACCCGCATATTTCACATAGTTCGCATCCACACCAAAGGCAAACTGCATTTCTTCCATGATTCCATCCCCTCCGCAACTGCTTCGTCCGCTAAGTTTCCTGTCCAGCCCGAAAATAAACTATCATTTTTAAATTAGCATGATTCCTGACCAAAAGTCAATGAAAGTTTACGCCAAAGGGTGATTGTTTGCATGAAAAGAAACAAAGCCATAGTAAAAGCCCCCCTGAAATCAGGGGGGGCTTTTACTATGGCTGACCGATCAGTTAGTCTTTTCCGCTTGGAACCAGATCAGCAGCGGTAAGGCTGCCTTCTTTGGCGCGCTGGGCAAACTCAGCGGTAGCGGTGAAGAGCACATCACTGGAGCTGTTGAGCGCAGTCTCGCAGGAGTCCTGCAGGACACCGATGATGAAGCCAACGCCAACGACCTGCATGGCAATATCATTGCTGATACCGAAGGATGCGCAGGCAACGGGGATCAGCAGCAGCGAACCACCGGCAACACCCGAGGCACCGCAGGCGCCGACCGTAGCGATGACGCAGAGCAGCAGCGCCGTCGGCAGGTCAACTACGATTCCCATCGTATGTGCACAAGCCAGCGAGAGGACGGCAATCGTGATGGCCGCGCCACTCATGTTGACCGTAGCCCCCAATGGAATTGAGATTGAATACGTGTCTTCGTTAAGTCCCAGACGCTCGCACAGCGACAAGTTGACTGGAATGTTTGCGGCCGAGCTGCGGGTGAAGAAGGCGTACAATCCACTCTCACGCAGCGTAGCCCAGACCAGCGGATACGGATTCCGATGGATGTTCAGATAGACGATCAGTGGATTCATAATGAGGGCAACCGAGAAGAACGCGCCCAGGAGTACGCCCAGAAGCTGTACATAGCCGAGCAGTGCGCCAAGACCACTGGTACCGATCGCATTGGCAACGAGTCCCATGATACCAAATGGTGCAAAGCGGATGACCCACTGTACGATCTTGGTCACTGCCCTGGCCAGGTCATCGATCATCTTCTTCGTGCTGTCAGAAGCACTGTGCAGAGCGACACCACAAAGTACGCTCCAGGCGAGAATCCCGATGTAGTTGGCGCTAGCCAATGCATGCAACGGATTGTCGACGACGCTCAGGATCAGGTTGTGCAGGACCTCGAGGATTCCGCTTGGCGGTGCAACCTTCGCATCTGCCAGCTGCAGCTGCAGCGTGGTCGGAAATGTAAAGGAATACACAACGGCAATAACCGATGCCAGGAATGTCGCAATGATGTACAGCTTCACGATTGGCTTCATCGATGCACTGGCATCCGCATTCTTCTGGGCCATGGCATTCATGACCAGCACAAATACCAGGATTGGTGCGACGCCCTTCAATGCACGAACGAACAGGTCACCCAGAATCGACACAGCCGGTACCGTTTCCGGTGCTTCAATTGCCAAAATAATACCAATAACCAGGCCTACGGCAATCAATTTGATCAGTGCCGTTTCCTGATACTTTCTTCCGATGGCTCTAAACATAAAAATCCTCCTTAGTCATCTTTAAAGATCCACAATAATTCCGTACTCTTATAGGATACATTTGTTAGTATACGCCAAACGTTACACACTTGCAAGATATTTTTGGCTAAACGTATCCTTAGAGTGTACTTTTTCACTAAAAATAACGCAACGCGTACACATCCAGCGGACATGTACGCGTTGCGTGGATATTTTCTTATTTTAATCTGCACAAAGTTCAATGAGATAACGCCCCACGGCATCCTGCCAACGTGGCAGATGCTTAAAGCCTGCGGCATCCAGACAGTCTTTGCTCATACGGGAATTCTTCGGGCGCACGGCCCTGGTCGGATAAGCAGTGGACGGCACCGGTGTAACCTTCGTAGTCCGCCCCGCCTGACTGAATACTTCTGCTGCCAGTTCCGCCCAGGAGCAAATGCCTTCATTGGTCGCGTGATAGACACCATAGTGATCGCTTTCCGCCATATCAGCCAATAATACGGCCAGATCACGCGTATACGTCGGTGAACCGATCTGATCGTCAACTACGGTCAGCTCATCGTGCGTCTCGCTGAGCTTCAGCATCGTCTTGATGAAATTTTTGCCATTGATTCCGAAAACCCAGGAAATACGGACAATAAAGTATTTGGTCAACAGTTCCTGAACAGCCTGTTCACCGTGCAGCTTGGTTTGTCCATAGACATTCTGCGGTGCCTTTTCATCGGCCGGTTCATAGAACTGCTCACCATCGCCACGAAATACATAATCCGTGCTGATATATATCATCTTTGCATCAATATCCCGGCAGATTGCTGCCAGGTTCCGCGTTCCGCCGGCATTCACGTTTTCACAGCGTTCACGTTCGTCTTCGGCTCTGTCTACAGCCGTATAGGCTGCACAATGCATGACTACATCCGGTTTCCATTCTGTGAGGTACTTGCGCGCAGCTTCATAATCGGTCAGTGAAAAATCTTTACTGGATACACCACGCACATCTGCGCCACGCAGTTCCAGTTCTTTCACACAGTCATAGCCCAGCTGTCCTGTGACGCCGGTTACCAAAACTTTCATTCTAATGTTCATCCTTTCTTCCATACATCTCCATTCTTTTTTATTCGGCATTCACCCGTAAGTTCCTGCCTCAACCGCGAATTTTCGGTCAGACCACACCAGAATCGTCCATTACACGCAAAAAGCACAGAACATCAACCGTTCTGTGCCTCAATACTCAGTTCAATTGTTTCGGTGAATCCTTTTGTACCAAAGGGATCTTCAATATCATGGTCGTCCCCTTGCCCAAATCACTCTCCATCGAGATCTCTATGCCATGCTGCTCAGCAATCCAGCTGGCAATCGAAAGTCCGAGCCCTGTACCGCTGACACCCCCCTGTGCTTTGGTACGGGACGCGTCGACACGATAGAATCGGTCAAAGACTTTTTGCTGATCTTCCCTGGCAATACCGATACCATCATCAGCCAGTTCCAGCTGCATGTACTGTCCATCCGCCGTACGACGGGAACGGGCAGTGATATGCCCACCAGCAGGTGTATATTTCGTACTGTTCTCCAGGAAAATACGCATCATCTGACGCATCGTCACCTGATCCGCATAAATGACACCGGGCTCATTCTCAAGCAAGTCCACCGAATGTGTCTTCGTCACCAGTTTCATTTTGCGCATGACATCTTCCACCAGTTCCGAAAGCTCCATATTCTCCTTATGCAGGACCTGCCGCTGCTGATCAGCCCGGGCCAGGAACAGCAGTTTCTCAATCAGCTGCTGCATATCCTCAGCCTCTGAGCGGATAGACGATATGCCCTCATCCAGCACTTCCTCATCAGAACGCCCCCAACGGGACAAAAGATCCGAATAGCCCAGAATGACCGTGACCGGTGTGCGCAGTTCATGCGATGCATCGGATACAAAACGCTGTTGCTGCTTGAAGCCTGCCTCCAGCCGGTCAAGCATATGGTTGAAGGTATCCGCCAGCTCCGAAAGCTCATCCCGTACCGGAGGTACCGTTATCCGCCGATCCATTTTCTCGATCTCGATCTTGCGTGCCGTCGCCGTCATATCGCGGATTGGCTGCAGGATACGGTTGCTGACAAAATAGCCTGCTGCCAGTGCCAGCACAAAGCCCAGTATCGTCATCAGGAACAGGATCTTCTGCAAGGTCTCCAGGAAATGCTTCTCGGCGGTTATCGTCTTGAAAAAATGCATCTGATAATACTGTCCATGATACTCCACATCCATCTTGGCATGATAGAGCGTCATATTCTTGACCTGAGCGACCTGCATCGCCTTATTGGCCCAGAACGGTGGATTTTTCAGGGTAGCATTCTCTACCTCCTGTGTCGACGGATAGTGGGCATCATTTTCATAGACAACCTGACCAGTCAGATCCGTGACACGCAGCACAACGCCCGGCATCACCTGATCATCGCCCCAGAACTCAGGTCCCATCGGCATGCCCTGGTCCATACGCTGCAGGACATGATGCATACTGATTTCCAGTTCCACCTCTGCCTGATGATAAAATGAGAAATATACTCCCAAACCAGTCAGCGCACTGGTCAGGATCAATACAAGCAATAAGACCGCTGCATAAAAGCATGTAATTTTAGTTGAAATCCGTGCATAACGAAGCCGATTGAGCATCATCAACGGATGATGCAGCCAGGCTTTACTCCTTGATCGCATAACCTACGCCTCGAACCGTATAGATATATTTCACATTGAAATGATCGTCGATTTTTGCACGCAGGTAACGTATATAAACATCTACCACATTGGTATCACCCGTATAGTCATAGCCCCAAACTTCCTGCAGGATCTGATCGCGGGTCAGTACATTCCGCTTGTTGCGGAGCAAATATTCAAGCAGCGAATACTCTTTTTTCGTCAACTGGACTTCTTCGCCCTGTACCGTCACTTCATAACGGCTCGGATACATGATGAGGTCCTTGACCTGAAGTTTTTCTCCCTCCGGTCCCTCACCATTCTCGCCGCTGCGCTGCTTGCGCAGCGCGTTGCGAACACGGGCCAGCAGTTCCTGGATTGCAAATGGCTTCGTCATATAATCATCCGCACCAATATCCAGGCCATTAACTTTATCTTCCACATCGTCACGGGCCGTGAGCATAATGATTGGAATATCGGAGATCTCACGGACTTTACGGCAGATTGTCATACCATCCATCTCCGGAAGCATGATATCCAGCAATACCAGATCGTATTCTTCCTGAGCAATCCGTTCAAACGCACGCAGGCCATTTTCCTCCGTAGCCGTCTCGTATCCCTCGTGTTCCAGCTCAATCTGCAGGAAGCGGGCAATACGCCGCTCATCCTCCACTATAAAAATACGTGGTTTCCCCATTTCATGTACCTCCATCTATCTCTATGCTTCGATTTATCATCGATCAAACTACAAAACCATACTATTATAATATAACAAACGGCAAGCGCTGAAAAGCCTTGCCGTCTAATTCTAATTCAAAAATAATAGTTTGGGATATTTGTCTCAGCGCTTTGCTGAAGCCTTGCTAAGGAATTTTTCCTTTTCCACCGCGAAACGTTCATGGGTGCCACTGCCAATCTCCTCCTGATCATCAAAGGCATGTACCGAAAAAGTGACCTTTCGTCCTTCCACCGCCGTAACCTCAGCTTCTGCCCGTACGCCAGGCCCGACCGGTGTTGGCGCCTTATGCTTCACATCAAGAGAAATTCCCACCGTTGTCCAGCCAGCCGGCACCAGTTTCTCCAGTAGTTCTGCCGCCGCTTTCTCCATCAGACAGGTCATCGCCGGCGTCGCATAGACCGGCAGTGAGCCACTGCCCATCGCCTGAGCCGTGTTGTCCTGGACAACACATTCTGTCGCTGTCCCCTTCAGACCAACCGTAATGTTACTGAAGTCCATATCATTCTGCCTCTCTTTCATTCAGGAAAATCTCTCGAAACAGCCGGATAAGATGTTCGCTGGACGAAGACAACGTCCGGTTCTTCAGCCAGGCAATAACCGTGTGTGTACTCATCTCCGGTTCCACCAGTTTCTTATAGATCAGGTTCCCATCCGTCAGCAGCGTCTTTGAGGATACCGGCAGCAAAGCCATCCCCATCCCCATCTTCGTAAGCAGCAGATCCTGTACAATACTGTCACTCACACATACCACATTTGGCTCAAAGCCTTCTTTACGGCAATTTGCCACGAATACAGACTGCCAGCGCAGTGGAATAATGATAGGAACCCCCTTCAGTTCTTCCAGTTTCACCCGATCCGGTGCCGCCCCGATCTCATGATCCTTATTCATGATGAGCACCAGGGGCTCATTCGGCAGTACGATCGATTCATACACTTTCGAGTCCACCTGAGTACGCGTGATGCCAATCTCAATCACGCGATTGTCCAGCAGTTCCAGGATACGGGCGCCCTCTGCTTCCCATATCTGATAGGTCACATTCGGATAGCGGGAATGGAACTCCGAGATCAGTTCCGGCAGCAGCATCGCCCCGGAAGTCGTGATCGTTCCCAGGCGGATAGAGCCCGCTACGCCGGAACCGATCTCCGTGATCTCACGGACCGTGCCATCTACCATGCCCAGGATATGTTCTACCCGGGCATACATCACACGTCCTGCATCCGTCAGGCGGATCCGCCGGCTGCCACGCTCAAAGAGCTGCACCCCCAGTGCGGTCTCGAGCCGCTTCATCTGCCGGGAAAGTGCCGGTTGAGCAATATCCAGCCGCTGCGCAGCATGGCTGATATTCCCTTCCTCTACGATCGCATAAAAAGCCCGCATATCCTTGATTTCCATTTCCTACCTCTTTCTATAGCAAAGTTTTATATGTACTATGTAAGTCGTATCACTATTATACTTTTTTTGTAAAAAATAGGCAATGTTTTTTACACTATTTTTATAGTTTTAGGTGTTTTTTGGCCAAAAATCTGTGTAAAGTTGTAAATTTTATCCTATATTTCTGTTAATTCACACTTGTGATTTATCAACTACGTGCTATAATATACAGAGGTATATATAGACAACAATTATTCATTGTACCCAATACAATGAGTTTTATTTTTTTCATGAAGGAGTTTTATAATGACCAGAATAAAAGATGCGTTAGATGCAGTTGCTGCTGCTGTCATCGCTCAGAAAGAGTATTTGACCAACCTTGATGCCAAGACCGGCGACGGTGATCACGGTCTGAATATGGCACGTGGCTTCCGCGCCGCTCAGGAAGCGGTCGAGGAAATGGAGGACACGACGAAACCGGGACCTGTCCTCCAGACCATCGGCAATGCACTGATCCAGAACGTTGGCGGCGCCGCCGGCCCGCTTTATGGCACAGGCTTTGTCAAAGCCGGCGAAGCCTGCGATGATGATACGAAAATGAACACGGCCAGCATGGAGAAACTACTGAGGATCGCGATCGATGCCATCCAGGCCCGTGGCCGCGCCGAAAAAGGTGACAAGACCATGCTGGATGTACTGATTCCTGTTCATGAATGCTTCCTGCCGGACAATACCGTCGGAAAGACACTGTTTGAAGTATTGCAGGAAGCCTCCAAGGCTGCCGGCGATGGCGTCAACTACACCAAGACCATTGCTGCCCGCAAAGGACGCGCCAGCCTGGTTGGCGAACGCAGCATCGGCATCGAGGATCCGGGTGCTGTGAGTTCCATGGTTATGTACCGTGCACTCTACCAGTTCCTGAAACGCTGAGCAAACCTGAAACTTCGCCTTCCCTTCATCGGGAAGGCTTTTCTATTTTCCCATATTGTAGTATACTCACATAGAAGAAATTTTTTGCTTGTATAGAAATAACCTACTATAAATAGGAGGAATAAAAATTGACTGATAAGAAAGTCCGTACCCGCTTCGCGCCAAGCCCGACCGGGTACATGCACATCGGCAACCTGCGTACTGCACTCTATGGTTACCTCTACGCCAAGTCCCAGAAGGGTGACTTCATCCTGCGCATCGAAGATACCGACCGTACCCGCTATGTCGCCGATGCGGTCGACTTCATCAACCGCACGCTCGAAATGGCACACATCATCCCGGACGAAAGCCCGGCTCTCGGTGGCAATTATGGTCCGTATGTACAGAGTGAGCGCATGGACCTCTACAGGAAATACGCCGAGGAACTGGTCAAGAGCGGCCATGCTTACTATTGCTTCTGTGATCCGGAAGAGGATCATTCTGCCGGCAAGTTTGGCGGCTATGACCGCACCTGCCGTGACCTGCCGCAGGACGTAATCGACGAGCATATCAAGAATGGCGATCCGTATGTCATCCGCCAGAAGATGCCGCTCGATGGCGACACGACCTTCTTTGATGTGCTGCACGGCAACATCACGATTCCGAACAGCGAGCTTGAGGATCAGGTCCTGCTGAAGCGCGATGGCATGCCAACCTATAACTTCGCCAATGTCATCGATGACCATCTCATGGAGATCACGCACATCATGCGCGGCGCAGAATTCATCACGTCGACACCGAAATACATCCTGCTCTACCAGTCGTACGGCTGGGATGTCCCGACCTTCATTCACCTGGCTCCGGTCATGGGCAAGAACGAAGACGGATCCGTATCGAAGCTGTCCAAACGCCATGGCGCTACGTCCTTTGATGACCTCGTCAAACTGGGCTATCTGCCGGAAGCCATCACCAACTATGTGGCTCTGCTGGGCTGGAATCCGAAAACGACCAACCAGGAAATCTTCTCGATGGACGAACTGATCGAGCATTTCAGCCTTGAAGGCCTGTCCAAATCACCAGCAGTCTTCGATTACGACAAACTAGGCTGGATCAACAGTGAATATTTCAAGGCCATGGATGATGAGACCTTCACGAAACTGGCTCATGAATATGCTGGTACCCTGCCGGACTGCCTGGAAACGAACTGGTCATCTCTGGCTACGCTGCTCAAGACGCGTGTACAACGCCTCAGCGATGTACCTTCCGAGATTGCCTTCCTCATCGATCTGCCAGCATTCGATGCCGATCTCTACAACAACAAGCGCAATAAAGTCACGCCGGAAAAGGCTGCTGAGATCATGCCGAAACTGGTCGACCTGCTCGAGCAGGACCGCTGATGCGGACTGGAACAATGACAGCCTCTATGCAAAACTTGAAACATTCATCGAAGAATCCGCCCTCAAGAAGGTCTGGTTATGTGGGTTCTCCGCATCGGTGTTGCCGGCCAGAAAGTAACTCCTGGCGGCGCGACCGAACTGCTTGCTATCCTTGGAAAAGAAAATTCTTTAGATCGTTTGAAAAAAAGCCTTGCAAATTTAGAAGCGCTGTAATATAATAATACAAGTCAGTTATGTGGCTCCTTCGTCAAGCGGTTAAGACACCGCCCTCTCACGGCGGGTTCATGAGTTCGAATCTCATAGGAGTCACCAATTCGGCGCCTTCGTCAAGTGGTTAAGACACCGCCCTCTCACGGCGGGTTCATGAGTTCGAATCTCATAGGCGTCACCAATGGCTCCTTCGTCAAGCGGTTAAGACACCGCCCTCTCACGGCGGGTTCATGAGTTCGAATCTCATAGGAGTCACCAAGATAGTTCAAGCCAGGATATATATCCTGGCTTTTTTGTTATATGAATGAATTCTATTATCCAGCTTTATTTTCCAGGGACTCATGATAGGCAGCATCAACCAATTTTGCCATAGTCCGCATGGTCGCCAGTGTATTGCTGCGGCCATGGCTGTGCTCACTCATGATGCAGAGAACATAGCCCTGCCCGCCCTCATAGATGATGCCCGCATCATGATAGACCCCCTCAAGTTCACCGGTCTTATGCGCAATCTTTGCCTCCGGCAGGGCTGCCGGAAAACATTCCGTATCGGTCTGACCGAACAGGATATCAATCATTGCCTGATCCGCCGCCGGACTGACAACCTGATGCGTCCGCAATTCCCGGAAGAACTTCCCCACATCAGCTGCCGTCGTGAAATTGTCTTCACCACGTTTGAGCGCATTGAAATCCATCATCTTACGCTGCAAAACCGATTGCGAATAACCATGCGCAGTCATGAAGGACCGGATACGATCCACACCGATCGTATCCATCAGCACATTCGTCGCCGTATTATCACTTTCCGTAATCATCAGTTTCAGCAACTCACGGATAGTGAACTGTGGCTCACCACTGCGGCCATTGATGACACCGGCACCACCAACCATATCCGATTGATGTACCGTCACCGCCTGCTGCAAGTCCAGCTGGCCATGCTCGGCGAGTTCAAAGGCCGTCCCCAGAATATAAATCTTGATAATACTGGCCGATGATTGCTGATGATTCCCGATAATCAACGGCTTCTGCCAATCCGGCAGCCAGACATAGGCTTCGTACTGTGCACTATCCTGTGCCATGCTGTCCCGCAAAGCTGCTTCCAGCTTTTGCTGCTCCACCGGCTCAGACTGATTCACCAGCGCAGAAGTCGGCGTCGGCGCCGCAGCCTTCCTCCTGAGCAGAAGCCGTATCCGTTACAGACGCTGCTGGCTGTGTCACTGGCTCCTGCAGATTCAGCCAGGCCATCACCCCCAGTCCACAGCAGATACAACCACCTATCAGCCGATATACGTATTTCTTATTCCGTCGCATCCCGTCAGCTCCTGATTATTTATAATTTGCATTAAAGCTCGAGTTGGCGGAGTCAAACGAATAAGACGCCTTGGTACCATTCTGGAATCCATAGCTGTAATCGCCGCCGTTCTGACTGTCGACGATCCCTTTATACAATCCCTGTGCACGATCCACTTCCAACGAAAGCAGATTGAGGAGTGCCTGCTTCTTATTCGGATCAGCTGCACTCGTGCCATTCAGACGGTCTTTGGCATTGCTGGCACGATCGACAACAGCACGCGCGTCATTCTTGATTCCATTATAGCCCTGGAACCCTGCATGATTCGTCAGATGTGCATTGATCCGATTGGCCATCTCGCCAATCGCGGTATCAATCTCATCTTTTTCCCGGACAAAATCGGTCAAATCGCTGCCGGACGCCGCTGGAGCAGACGTTGCTGCTGCATCGTCCTTTGCTGGTGTCTTTGTATTCGCATCGTTCGTCTTCTTATCCACTTTACTGTACGTCGATGCGTCCGATCCAGCCGTATTCGAATACATATAGTAGCCAATACCACCACCCAGCAGCAAGACTACGGCAACCAGCAGTGCAATGACCAGCTGATTATTTTCGCGCTTGGCTCCCGGCTGTCCACCATAGGCTGACTGATACGGCGGCTGCGCCTGCTGGTAAGGCTGCTGATAAGACTGATTCTGTGGCTGCTGGACTGGTGGGGCTGGCTGAACGGGCTGAACTGGTACGTCAGCACTTTCCTCTACTGCTTTCCCACATTTTGCACAAAACTTCGCTGCCGGATTCACCGGCGCCCCACAGTGCTTGCAAAAATTTGACATTTGATAATCCCCCTTATCGATTCCTCTAACCTTCTATTTATTCCCTATTCAAACGGATATTCCTGCCTAAAGTCATAAAAAAGCCCAAAATTTGACAAATTAGGCTAAAACTCTATAATGAAGCTTAACACGCTACTAACACAGAAAGGCGGATTCCCTATGCTCTTCTTATCCATGTTACTTCTTGGTGCACTGATCGGTTTTGTCGGTGCCGGTGGCGCCGGCGTCACCATCACCCTGCTGACCGTTGGCTTCGGTGTCCCGATCCATACCGCACTGGCCGTAGCTCTGGCTTCCATGGTATTTACCATGCTGTCCGGCGCTGTCAGCCACTTCCGCGAGCACGAGATCATTCTGAAGACCGGTGCCATCATTGGCCTTGGCGGCATCATCGGGGCCTTTGTTGGTGCCAATGCGTCCAACATCATGCCAGCTGAAAGCCTCAGCTTCATGACAGCCCTCATGATCTGCCTGAGTGCCATCATCCTCTATACTAAGCTCTACCATGCAGAGTGGCTGGCCCGGCAGACTCCGATGCGCGAGGCTCTGCTGACCGGTCGCAAGCTCTGGATCTATGGCATCCTCTGCGGCATCATCAACGGCTTCCTTTCCGGCGCATTCGGCATTGGTGCCGCCGCCTTCATCCAGATTTCCCTCATGGTTATCTTCGGCGTGCCACTGCTGAAATCCATCGGTACCTGCATGATGATCATCCTGCCGATCTCTGTTGCCGGCGGACTGGGCTATCTTTTCAACGGCCGCCTGGATCTGCCCATCTTCGTCCAGACGCTCTCCGGCCTCATGATTGGAGCCTGGTTCGGAGCAAAAGGCACCCACCTGGCCCCACTGCCAGTCCTCAAGGCCTGCATCGTTGGTATGCCGGCCATTGGCGGCATCATCATGTTCCTCTTCCGCTGATTGCCACGGGCATAAATACGAAAAAGGCTGTTACATCTCAGATTCCGCTCATAGCACATACTTATGAGCAGAACGCCTGGATATAACAGCCTCTTTTTATGCGTTTTTACTATGCAATAAGGAATACAAAGCTCCGATCATACCAGCATCATTACCCAGTTCGGCAAAGGCCAGACGGGTATTCACGCGCATGGCCGGAACGACCAGTTCCTCGACCCGCTGCATGATGCGTGGCCGCAGATAATCCTGCTGTGCCATGACGCCACCGCCCAGCACGATGACCTCCGGATTCAGCAGGCAGCAGATATTGGCAATACCCTCACTGAGGTTATCCACCATGTGCTCGATAGCCAATACGGCATCCGCATCACCAGCCAGTGCCCACTGGAATACCAGTTCACCACTCACCTCAGCCAGGCTCATATTGTGCGAGACTGCCGCCTCCGCGCGCATGGCCCTGGCCGAGGCCAGTTCCTCAAAGATCCGGTGCTCACCATGCAAGCGCATGAAACCCGCCTCACCAGCACTGAAGCTTGCTCCATGCCAGATCCGCCCATCCAGTATAAAGCAGCCGCCGATCCCGGTACCAACCGTCATGACAAAAGCAGAGCCTGCACCTCGGGCAGCTCCCTGCCAGTACTCGCCCAGGGCAGCCGCATTCACATCATTCTCGACAGCACACGGTACTCCGCAGGCTTCCCGTATCGACTGTCCAAGTTTCGTTCCCGTATATCCCGGGAAACTATCCTCACCGGCAAAGATGATCTCACCAGCTGCATCCGGACGTACGATTCCTGCTGTATCAACGGCTACACCGGCAATATCATACTGCTGCTGATAGGACTGAACGATATCGACCGCCTTATGCACGATACCCCGCCCGCCTTCCTCACGGGCCAGCGTCGGTCGGCTCCGCTTCTCGATAAGATTGCCGGTCTCATCAGACAAACCATACTTTATGGCTGTCCCGCCAATATCTATGACTGCATAATAGTTCATTTCCTAAACCTCCCGATCCTGATGCCGACGGAATCCCTCATCCTGTGCCACAAAACGTCCCAGCACCTTGATACGGCCGCTCATGCAAGCCCGGCAGTCAGCCGGCGTATCCGCCACACAAATCTTGCCTGGATAGAGTGCATACTTACGCCGATAATCTCCCTCCGTCACGTTGGGCATAACCACATTCGCCCCGGAGTTCAGGATAATCTCCCGTCCATGTGGCATCATAGTCTCCATCGCAGTTGTCGCTGGTATATTCGCTTCCGGCAGAAGCAGCCGCAGCAGCGACACGAGCCGCCTGGTCAGATGCCAGTCCCCCGGCTCAGCCTCCCCCAGGGGCGTATCCGCATTGGGAATCAACGGTCCAACCCCCAGCATATCCGCATCGATAGCCTGATACCACAGGATGTCGCGGGCAATCATCTCCATCGTTTGCCCCGGCAGTCCGACCAGCGTACCAGTTCCCACCTCATACCCGAGCGTCTTCAGTTCCTCCGTGCAGCGTATCCGGTCAGCTAACTGCATCCCCGGATTGAACGCCGCATAAAGTGCCGGGTCCGTCGTCTCGATGCGAAGCAGATAACGGTCAGCCCCGGCTTCGCGGAACGCCTGATACTCCTCATAACTGCGCTCCCCGATTGACAGCGTGATGACCATTCCCAGCGCCTTGATGCGACGGATAATCCGGCAAAGCCTGTCGATTGAGAAATACAGGTCTTCACCTGATTGCAAGACCACGGTACGATAACCATAGCCCTTTGCCTTACGGGCCAGCTCCACAATATCATCCTCAGACAACCGGTAGCGGTCAATCCGCGTATTATCACGCCGCAGGCCGCAATAGCTGCAGTCCCGCCGACAGACATTCGAGAACTCGATCAGCCCCCTCAGATGCACGTCATCACCCACATACGCGGAGCGCACCCGGTCAGCTGCTGCGGCCAGTTGCTGCTCGCAGTCTGCCTCCCCCAGCAGACCTGCAATTTCTGCCAGTTCCAGCCGATGCGTCTGTTCCGCTTTCGCAATCAGATCCACTGATACTGCCATGCCGACTCCTTCTTTCCAGCAGGCACTTTACTTCGCCTGACTGACAGTATCCGCAGCTGCATGTGCAGCGCGTGCATGCCCTGCACTTTTCCTGACCTCCCGCGATGCTTTAGCAGATGTCGGATCTTTCAATGCAGCCAGCTCAGCCTTGGCTGAATCCGTAAGCTTTGCCTTCTTGTTTTCTACGGTACGCGCTGCAATCTCATCGATATGATTATTCGCGTATTTCAGGATGGCCCGGTAGAAGATACCATCCACATCCTTATCCGACAGATCTGTAACCCTGGTCATAGCCGTCGGTGTTGTGGTTGAAAGAACTCCCCACTCCGAATCAAGGTCTTCATGCCGCATCACCTGTACCGTCTGATCTTTCAGATTAAACGACAGATACTCTGCATTACCGGCCAGATCACTATAACCGTCCATCGGCAGCATCTTCCAGCGACGCTTGGAGATCACATCCTGTTTCTGAACCTGATCATATGTTTTCAGGGTTGGAACCAGCAAAACATCCACATTCATATTCCCCTGGGCATCCACAGCAAAATATATCTGCTGCTTATTGAAGTAATAGTTCTGGCGGGATGTAGACTGTACCCACTGATAAATGTCTTCCGGAATCGCTTCTTCTGCATGCACCTGTGGTGCTGTCACAAAAAGCATCGCTGCCGCCATAAGGGCTGCTCCCCATCGCATCTTCATAAGTAAATTCCCCCTGCTACATGAATTTTCCTATACTTTTTTACAAACAACTTATTATTTTACAAAATCAAGCTGAAAACATACTGAACAATACCTGTTCCGACAATCAGTCTTCTGGTTCCTTATAAAGCTCATCCAGTTCATAAGGCGTTTCCTGATAAACATAATAGTTCAACCAGTTTGCAAACAACAGATGTGCCACACTGCGCCAACGTACAATCGGTTCCTTCGCAGGATCATCGTCCGGATAATAATTCAGGGGGATATTCGGATTCAGCCCTGCTTTGACATCACGGTCATACTCCTGCTTGAGCGTATTCGGATCATATTCTGCATGCCCCGTAATGAAAAACTGGCGTTTCTCAAGATTGGCCATGATATACGGACCGGCAGCCCCCTCAGCTTCCGCCAGGATCGTCAGCTCCGGCACCTTCAGGATATCTTCCTTATGTTCCTCGGTATGGCGGGAATGCGGCACATAGAACTCATCGTCAAATCCACGCAGCAATTTCTCATGTTCCACACAAAGATGATGCTTATACACGCCGAATATCTTCTCCGGGACCTGATACTTCGGCACACCATAATGATAATAAAGCCCGGCCTGTGCCCCCCAGCAGATATGGAATACCGAGTAGACATGCGTCTTGCTCCATTCCATGATCTCAGCTACCTCATCCCAGTAGGCCACTTCCTCGAAGGACATATCCTCTACCGGAGCGCCCGTAATGATCATGCCATCATATTTCTTATGACGCACCTCATCGAACGTGCCATAGAACTGTGCCAGATAATCCATAGGCGTATGACTCGGCGTGTAGCTCTCCGTGTAGATAAAGTCGACCTCTACCTGCAGGGAACTATTGCCCAGGAGGCGCAGCAGCTGGGTCTCTGTGATATATTTGATCGGCATGAGATTCAGGATCAGGATCTTCAATGGACGGATGTCCTGACTGTACGCCCGGTCCGCATCCATGACGAAGATATTCTCCCCTTCCAGGATATGCGCTGCTGGCAATTGGTTTGGTATCTTAATTGGCAATAAAACCACTTCCTTTACGATTGTTTCCCATCCATAGATGGGTGCACATGTTTACATTATAACACAAACTGGTCTGTCCTTTACACGGTAAATGGACAGACCAGCAAAAACACGCTGCGATTATTCGAGTCCGTAACGATGGACCCACTTGTAGTTTGCTTCCACATACTGACGCAGTGCCGTAATCGTCTTGTACTCATTGGAAGTCTTATTGACCATCCGGTACTGTCCGTCCAGGCTGTCATCCAGTGACTGCCAGCCAGACTGCGCCGTCCAGTATTTCCCGCTGACAACTTTCTCTGTTGCCTGTGGCAGATTAACCGCCATCTTCAGGAACTTAATCTCAACGACCTTGCCATTGGAATCTTTCGTCTCCTGCCATTCCCAGAAGATCAGGTTATCGCCACGCATGCGCATGGTCGATGTATCCGCCGTCGTATGCGTACGTGCCCCTTCCGGCGTCGTCACATCAAAGATCGTCGTCCAACGGTCGGCGGCCTTTGCCCGTTCGGTCTCATCATTCTGATGAAAGGCCTGATCGACAGCCGCTGTATAGAACGACTCATCAAACTGCTGTGAATTGATTTCCTTTTCCTTCGGCTCCGGATCTGCCTTGGACCAGATCACACCGCCCTGCGCATCATAGAAATTCTCTGCCATATACTGTACCGTACGATACTGTGGCTTGATCAGCAGCTGAGCCATGCTGTAGGAAAGCTTAGCCGGATCCGGGAAACTCTTGGTCAGGCCATAGGCTGCCAGCGTCTCCTTTGCCCCACCATAGCTGTATGCCGTCTTGGTCCATACCTGAATCTCCGTCGGCACCTGTCCGTGAGCCGTGCTGACACTATTGGTCACCACTACCGACTCCGGATCAAAATATTTGCTATAGTTATCATCAGAGCTCAGCCAGTACCAACCAGACGCCTCCGGCTGCGCTGAAGCTGCAGCAGCCGCAGTCGACAGCTGCCCTGCCCACAGGCAAAATGCCAATACACCAAGTCCCAGACAATGAATGATTCGTTTATCCATCACAATTCACCTCGTAATCCAATCAATTGCTTCAAACATTTACCTTCATTGTACCGTATTTCCTGGCCGACGGCAAATCACCTCCAGCAATGCGGCCAATCAAAAGACTGCATTGCCGCTCCTGCTTTTCCCATTGATCGTCATATCCGTCAGCTGGATATTGGCTGCCGGCGTATCGGTCAGCTGGAAAATCTGCCCGCCCGACGTACCTGCATCCGTAATCGTGCAGTCTTTCCAGGTGAAATCATAGACTGGATTGCGTGCATACGTGAATACCGTTGCCAGCGGACGATGATGCGCATTCACCGTGAGCTTTTCCATGTGGAGTCCATGGATATCCGGTGTATAACCGCCCACGTCACCGCCATCATAGGCCATATCCACGGTCAACACGGCCCGGCCTACACGCTGAACCGTATCTCCATAGGCATAGAAATCCGTCACGCCGCCACCACGCTGCGAATTCGTCTTCAAGCGGTAGGCCCAGTTCAGATTTGGACTGTCCATCACATTGTACAGGCTGTAGACATGATCGACACCACCAGCGATCTCGCTGCCCATCGTCACCCCGCCATGCCCGTTCTTGAACAGGTTCCGCTCAATGACGATATTGCGTGACGGCCGCCCCACCCGGCGGCCATCATTATCACGTCCGGCCTTGATGGCAATACAGTCATCTCCTGTCTCAAACAAACTGTCTTTGATCCAGACATTCTCACAGGCATCCGGATCCACACCATCAGTATTCGGTCCGGCCGCCTGGATCGTCACATGGTCGATGATGACATCTTTGCACAGTGCCGGACTGATGTTATACATCGGTGAATCCTTCACCCGTATCCCCCGAATCAGGATGCGCTGACTGCCATAAGGCTGGATCAGGATTGGCCGCAGATAATGTCCCCGGCCGAATATCCGCTGCTCCACCGGCACATCATCATTGCCCATATCCTTCAGCTTCGCACTATCCTCCTGCTGATTGGGATAGCAGTTCTTCCAGACCGAGGCCCCAACCCATGGCCACCAGGCTTCACCACTGCCATCGATGGTTCCCTGGCGGTCACTGCCACTGCCAGTGATTGCAATATCCTCCTCACCATTCGCATAGATGAACGGGGAATAATTATAGCATTCCGTGCACTCGAACCGGGTCAGGACAATATGCTTCTCATAGTCCTGCGGCCGATGACTGAACTCCATCACTGCACCGTCCGCCAGATGCAGCTCGATATGACTCTTAAGCGTGAGCGGCCCGGCCAGGTAATAATGCCCGGCCGGAACCTCCACGATACCGCCACCGCCGGCCGATGCCGCCGCCACCGCCTGCACGAACGCCGGCAGATCGTCCTTATTGTCACCGGACACCGCTCCGAAATCCGTTACCATGAATGTCTTTCCCCGCGGTATCACCGGCTCATGGATGGCAGCAGTCAGCACTGCTGCCTGCTGCACAGCCGTGCCAGCCTGTGCCAGTTCGCCTGTGCCATTCCCTGCCAGCAAAGTACCGGCACAAATAAGCATGGTCAGGCCCACTGACCTCAGCCAATTGCATCTTTTCCCACTTGTCTTTATCATATGTTTTCCTCCGGCAGCTCTACATCATCGAGAATTCCCAGCAGCGCAGCAATCGTGATTCCATAGTTCGACATAGGCACTCCCTGCTCCCGGCACTGAGCTACCCGGCTCAGCACATATTTCCGGTTGAACATGCAGGCTCCGCAATGAATGACAAAATCAATACCCGCAAGATCATCCGGGAAATCCCGACCAGCTGTCACCGTAATCCTGATTCCATTCCCCAATTTCTTGCGCAGCAGGCGCGGAATCTTGATCCGCCCGATATCCTCACTCAACGGCCGGTGCGTACAGGCCTCAGCAATCAGGATATGCGCCTCCGGCGGCAGCTGCCCAATCTGACGCGCCGATTCCGTAAAATAGCCGATATCGCCCTTATAGCCCGCGAACAGCACCGAAAAGGATGTCAGCCGGCTGCCGGCCGGCTTCATAGCATATACCATACGGAATGCCTGAGAATCCGTGATGATCAGTGCCGGCGGTTCCCTAAGCCCGGTCAGTGCAGCTGCCATGCAGTCCGTCGTGCAGGACATGACCTGACACTTCTTATCCAGCAGTTCCCGCAGTGTCTGCATCTGTGGCAGGATCAGCCGTCCCTTCGGTGCCTGGATGTCCTGTGGCATGACCAGCATCACCGTATCACCAGCCTGGCAAAGAGCCCCGGTAATGCTTGGCTGCTCATAGCCCTCAGGCAGCTGGCGGATCAGTTCTCCTCGCAGGGCATCGAGACCGAGGCCGTCCCTGGCACTGACCAGTACCGGTGGCTTCTTCACCACCGCCTGAACCAGCCTCCTGCAGCTTTCGCCCGTTCATCAGCCAGCGCATCGATCTGACTGATAACAGGCGATCACCGGCGTACCCAGCTGCTGGAAAACGCTTTACCCAGCCGATCTCCTCCACCATATCCTCATCGTGAAGAGCACGAGCGCGATATCCGTTTCCTTTGCCGCCAGCGCCGTCTTCTCCACCCGCAGCTGCCCCAGTACACCCTCATCATCAAAGCCAGCCGTATCGAATGAAAACGACTGGTCCGATACCATGAAGTTCCATCGCCTTATACACGGGATCCGTCGTCGTGCCCGGTACCGCCGATACCGTTGCCACCTGCTGTCCCGTCAGCGCATTGACCAAGGATGACTTGCCACTGTTACGACGACCAAAAAGACCAATATGCAGGCGGTTTGCCCGCGGAGTATCATTAAGACTCATCACAAATCCCTCCCAATTATCCACATTATCATCAGTATAGCACAAGCAGCAGAAAATATGATACACTGGTATTATATTGGAATCTGAAAAATATAAAGGAGTTTTTCCATGAGCGATTATACAAATTTCCAGATTGGCGAAAAATTCCCTCTGCCGATCAGAACGCAGCAGGATGGTGGCATGTTCCAGATTGATGCCAACGGCAGCATGTTCATCCTCCAGCTCTCTCATACCGATGTCATAGCTATCGAGGCATTCCGCACAGGCAAGATGGAACTGGCCCTCTATGAACAGGATGATCTCCTGTTCTTCCTTTACCAGATTGACGGCATCTTCAAGGAAGGCTGGGGCGATGCGCCATTCTCCCTCTCAGGACTCCAGCCGGAGCTCATGCCAACAGCGAAAAGCCTGAAGGACCCGACCATCCATCTCTACCTGGTCGACACCACACTGCAGATTCTGCTGGCCCAGCGTGATGTGCCAGTAAGCAAAGAATTTATGGACGTCCTCAGAAAACATGTCCAGAAACAACAACAGCAGCCGCTGCCACATGATCGCTACGTCAGGAAAGTACAGCAGGTCTGGAGTGAGAAGACCTCCTCCCAAATGCGGGAAAAAGCCTGTGCCAGCCAGAGCGTCAATCTGGATATCACGGTGCCACATCCAAACACGATGCATTAATGCCAAAAAGCCCGGCCAAACAGCCGGGCTTTTATTGATAATTTAACGTCCATAAAAAAAGGCGCCACCTGAACATCTCTGCCAGGGGCGCTATTATTCCATATTTGCTACGCAACGCTCGTCGCCACGTTGTCATTCTCACGGTTATCGAGCCACTCAGCTACTACCTGACGTTCATCAGACTTGCGGTCTGCATGATGCAGGTCGACCACGTCATGACTTTCAGCATACGCCTTGAAACCATCATGGCCCATCAGCTTAGCTGCTTTCGTGAACTGTTTAACACGTACAGGAATATAAACATCTTCCATCCATTGAGAATAAATCTGTACCTTCATGATAATCACTCCTTGCCACAAATTATGATTGCAATCAACAACTTTATAAAAAGCTATCCACAGCTCATCTCGGTTGACCGACAATCCGTGCATTTGCAAAATCCCTTGCATTTGCTCTTTGTTACAAGTTATATCGAGTAAAATCATGAAAAACTTAAGCCCGCGTAGCAAAAATATCGGAATCATTTGCATTTATCTTTGCCAATCAAAAATACTTCTCTTGGTACACTTTTATTATAGCTTTGACCACGAAATTTGTCAATCTTTTTCATTGTTTATTTTCATGATATAATAACTATCATTTATTATTCAATCTAATGTAATAACATGTCGCTGCCGGTGATCGAACTGGATCGTCGTCGTATAACCAAACGATCTGGCATAGTCGACTGCATCCTGATTATAGGCCCCGCAGTCCTCCGGACGATGTGCATCCGATGTCGTGATGATTGGCAGGTCATAGGCCGCTGCCAGCTTCATGAATGCCGGATACGGCGAGATCTCCGCAATCGGATACCGATAGAAAGTCCCCGTGTTCACATCGACAATCATATTGGCCTGTTTCAGGGCCTTAACGGCCCGTGTCAGATACGATGTCACATCAAAGTCCGGCAGGATCCTGAAAAGTCGAATATTAAACGGATGACCAAGCACATCATATAAGCCGGCTGCTGCCAGTTTCTCGATCTCTTCCGTGTACCACTCATAGATATCCCGCAGGGAATGGCGGTCCCATTCAGCCTTGATCTCAGCCGAGTCATACGCCCAGCCATGGATGAAATGCACCGATCCGATAATGTAGTCGAAATCATAATCCGCCAGGATTTCCTTTACCCTGACCTGATCCTGAAAATTGCAGACCTCAATCCCGGTCTTTACCGTATGCTTCTTCCGCAGTTCTGCCATGAACCGGAAATAATCATCGAGCGTATACTTGAATTTATTCGATTTCAACCATTGCTGCTGGAATTTGCCGATAAAGGAATCATCCAGCACCAGATCCTCATAATAAAGGGATTTGAATTCAGGAAACGTATGGGAATGCTCCGAAATACCAATCTCCGACAGGCCACGCTGCTTCGCTGCCGTAAAAAAGCCTTCAGCCCAGTCCGAATCATAAGACCCCTTCTCAAAATGCATATGGTAATCGATCTTCATATCGCACATCCCTTCCAAAAATAAAACTGCAACCTCATTGTAGCACAGCCACCACAAAAGTTACAGTTTTACAAGCAACACATTCAGCAGAGATTCTGCTCCATCAGCCAGCGGATTCCCTTCAGGACTCCATGTTCCTGATTGCTGGCCGTCTCAAAACGTGCCAGTTCCTTGATCTTCGGATGGGCATTCGCCATTGCAAAGCTATAGTACACCGAACTCATCATTTCCGCATCATTCATATAATCGCCAAATGCGGCACACTCATTCGGAGCAATATGCATCTTCTTCTGGACCTGCTGGATGGCCAGCCCCTTATTGATCCCGAAATTCATGACATCGACCCAGTAATCACTTGACAGCACGACCTGCAGAGGACCTTCATATTTGAGCAAGGCCGGATAGATTGTTTCCGCTGCATGGCCCGTCGGGTCGAAAACCGACACCTTGATCAATTCATCAGACAACTGCCCGAAATCGGCAGTGATCGCCGAATGCGTATAATATTTGTTGAGTTCCACCTGGAGCTCTGGCGTACACTGTTCCTCCAGGACATAGGCATCCTGCTTGCCACAGTACACCCGGTAAGTGCCCGACAGCCCGGCGGCAGTCGCCAGGACCTGCATCCCTACATCATGACGTATCGTACTGGAGAACAGTTCCTGCCCATGGTAGCGAACCATCGTACCATTCTCTGCCAGGAAGAGGAACTCATCCTCATAGCCCTTGAAACTGTCCAGCAGCGAGAAATACTGCCGCCCGGAACAAGGAGCGAAGATCACACCACGCTCCCTCAACTGCCCGATCACCGCATCGAACCCCTCTGGCACCTGCCCATCATCATCCAACAATGTCCCATCCATATCCGATAAGATCAATTTTATCATGGAATCACCCCTATAATCCTGATGTACTGACACACCAGCAAGAGGAAGGCCGGACAGGCCTTCCCCGCAATATGCTTATTCTCCCCGGCGGCCGTGATACAGGCACCAGGGTTCTTCACTCATATAGTCGCCATCATGATAGCAGGCGGCACGCGCGCGACAGCCGCCGCACACGCCCTTATAGTCGCAGGAACCGCAGCCGCCGCTGTACTCGAGCGTCCGCAACTTCTTGAGGACTTCATTGTTCGCCCAGATCTCATCAAACGGGGTCTCGCGCACATCGCCGAGCTCCATATTGAGATAGGCACAGGGCTGCACCTTTCCCCGCGGGCTGATGATGCAGTAGGACAGGCCAGCCAGACAACCGCGATGGAACCTGGTCTTGACGCCGATCTGGTCGGCAATGCGCAGGAACTGCGGTGCACAGGTTGGCTTAAGCTCGATGTCCACCTGCTCCTGCTTGCGCATGATACGCGTGAGCACATCCTCATACTGCTCAGCGCGCAGAGACTCCTCTTCGATACTGCTGGCCCGGCCAGTCGGCACCAGGAAGAAGAAATGGTGTGCCTTGGCTCCGATCTCAACCGCGAAATCAGTCATAGCCTCAAGCTCGTGCTGGTTCCAGTCCATGACCGTCGTATGGATCTGGAACGGCAGGCCAACGGCCCGGCAATTCTTCATGCCCTGCACGGCACCATCCCAGCCGCCCGGGTAGCTGCGGAACTTGTCATGTTTTTCCTTGTCAAGCGAATCCAGTGAAATGCCCATGCCCTTGGCGCCGGCATCCTTGAGCTTCTGCGCCATCTCCAGCGTGATCAGCGTGCCATTGGTACCGAACACCGGAATCAGATGCAGGTCCGAAGCATACTTCACGAGCTCGACGATATCCGGACGGGTAAGCGGCTCGCCACCCGAAAAAATCATGATCCTGAAGCCGGCTTTGGCGATCTCCCGCAGAAGCTTCTTAGCCTCATCTGTATTCAGTTCCTCTTCTGCCTTGCAGCCGGCATCCCGGTAGCAATGAGCACAGTACATATTACAGGCATTGGTCGTATTCCAGGATACAATCTTCATTTATTTTCCCTCCGTCAGGCCGATTTCCTCATCCGTCAGATAGCAGGACGGGTCCGACTCCCAGAAGTCCCCCGTGCAGGCCTCAGCCCGCGTCCGGAAGTTGCCGTTGCAGTTGTCGAGGAACTTGCACTTCGCGCAGCGGCCCTTGAGCAACGGCTTACGGTCTTTGAGTCCCGCCATGATCGGGTTGGAGGTATCCGACCAGATATCGCCGAACCTGCGCTCCCGCACATTACCAAAGGTATGATGCTGCGTGAACTGGTCCGGATGGACATAGCCGAGCGGATCGACTTCGCCAAACGCAATACCCGAGCGGTTGCCGCCATTCATCGAGATGAACTTCTTAATCTGAGCCGCCATCTCATCTTCACCGGCAGCCAGGGCCTTGAGATACATATAGACACCATCGCAGTGATTATCAACCGTCAGGATCTCTTTCTCGAGACCACGGGCCTCAAAGTCCTTCGTACGGCGGATGATCGTATCCATCGCCTGTCGGGACTCTTCCGGCGTGACATCCTGATTGACCATCGCCTCACCACGGCCGGAATAGACCAGATGATAGAAGCAGACCCGATTGATTTGCTCTTCCTCGATAAAATCAAAGATCCGGTCCAGCTCCTGGATATTATGATGATTGATCGTGAAACGCAAACCGACCCGCTGTCCTACCGCCACGCAGTTCTCGATGCCCTTCATCGCCTTATCGTAAGCGCCGTCAACCCCACGGAACTTATCATTGACATCCTTGAGCCCATCCAGCGAGATGCCGACATAGCCCACGCCGATATCCTTGATCCGCTGAGCCACATCACGGGTGATCAGTGTCCCGTTCGTCGACAACGTCGGACGGACGCCCGCCTTCTGGGCATACTCAGCAAGCTCGAAGAAATCCGGACGGATCAGGGGCTCACCACCGGAAAACAGCAGCACGGGGACATGGAATTCAGCCAGGTCGTCAATGAATTTCTTGGCTTCATCCGTCGTCAGCTCATTTTTATATTTCTGCGCATCCGATTTCATATAACAATGCATGCACTTGAGGTTGCAGGTCTTGGTCGAGTTCCAGACTACCACTGGTCCCATGCCCTCACCGGCACCATTACGCATGCTATGGGCATTCCTGGTATAGCGCAGACTGTCTCCGAAATATTCTCTGGCAAATAAAAGCTTCGTTACACTAATCATCTAATCCTACACTCCTAAACACAATATCTGTCCGACCAACCGTTTCCGGTTCACTTCGGTCCATTTTCCGCTTTAATCCCGTCCAGCAGCAGCCGGGTCTTCATCGCCACATTCTCCTGAAACGAAACGTTAAGCTTACTAAACGCTGCTGCCTGATAGATGGCATGGAACATCTCTGCAATAAGCTCTGGCGGCATATCCTGCCGCACCTCTCCTGAAGCCTGCCCTTCGCGCAGGATACGCTCAAATACCGGCTTAAACCCCGGTGTCGGCATGGTCTCCTTATGAGCCTGTGCCTCCGGCATCCCTGATTTATCCGCTGCTGACAAGAATAAAGGCAGCACATACCGGTTCTCATCCAGGAACTTAGCCGTGATCCGGCAGCCCGCTTCCAGCTGCTCACAGGCGGGCCGTCTGGCCGCCCGCAGCTCGGCCAGCGCATCAGCCACCTCTGCCACCATACGCCCCAGCAGCTGCATCAGGATCTCTTCCTTCGACTGGAAATAATTATAGAACGTGCCGATTCCCAGATCTGCCGCATTCATGATATCTGCTACCGATGTCTCCCGAAAGCCTTTCTGACTGAACTGAGTCACTGCCGCGTCCAGGATAGCCTTGCGCGAAAGCAGCTTCTTGCGCTCCCGACGGCCCATTTTTTCTTCCATACCGATCGCCTCCAACCCGCAATGTATCCACCTGCACTGCGATACCTTTTTCCGATCTTTCACTTCTTCCTATTATATCGGAAAATTCTCCTGCTGAAAAGGAAAAGATGAACTATATTCATATTTATATCCAAATGACCTCAAAATACTTTTTTAAAAAGTATTGACACCAACAGTCAGGAATGCTATTATAATATACGTTGATTGCGAGAGTGATTGACCAAAGAAATGACTCAGTAGCTCAGTTGGATTAGAGTATCTGACTACGAATCAGAGGGTCGTGGGTTCGAGTCCCCCCTGGGTCACCATTTTGAAATTTGAAAGGTTCATCGTATGATGGACCTTTTTGCTGTCCTTTTTTATATAACAAAAAGAGGTGCTGCTGCACAATTGTGCAGCAGCACCTCTTTGATTATTCCGGTTAATGCTCGGCAACTGCCTGAGCTTCTTTTTCCGTTTCGTCCGTCTTGTTAATCAGACGATTCAGCAATGGTACAGTCAGTGCCATGATAACCGTCACACCCAGCGTAACCACGCCAATCTGCGTAAATACATGGGAGTATACCGGCAGCGTCTGGACCGGATCAACGACATCCTTGGATACGGTGGTCAGCGTAGCAACCCAGCCACCAAGTACGGCCGAGATCGACGAAGTCAGGAACCATGCGCCCATCAGGAAACCGATCAGACGCTGCGGAACCAGCTTCGAGATCATTGACAGACCCAGGCCGCTGATGAGCAGCTCACCGATACTGGACAGGAAATACGAAGCGACCAGCCACCAGGCAGATACAATACCGCCAGCAGTAGCAAAGTCAGCCGAAAAACCTACGACCAGGAACGAACCAGCCGTCAGCAGCATGCCCAGTGCAAATTTGGCAGGCATAGAAAGATCTGTGCCTTTATCGCCAAAATGCGAATACATCCAGGCAAGAATCGGGCTTGCCAGCATGATCCAGAACGGATTCAACGTCTGAAATACCTCAGCATCCGAGATCGTGATACCCAGAAGTTCATGCTCAACATTCTTGATTGCGAAGAAGTTAAGCGACGTCGGCATCTGCTGATACAGTGTGAAGAACACAATAGCCTCCACGATGAGGATCATGGCCGCAATCATCTTGCTGCGTTCTGCACCATGGGACTGGAAGATCATCTTGAAGAACACACCGAATACGCATACGCCAATGATGAGCAGCAGCCAATGGGCAACCGACAGATGCGAAAGCATCCAGGCCGAAAACGCGGTCATCGCGATGACGCCAACAATCGTCGCGCCAAGCTTCGGCAGGGACAGCGGCGCCGCACCAGCCGGGGAATCAATTCCCCTGACCAGATAGCGGAAGCCGACAAAACTGCCAACAGCCAGCACCAGGCCCATTGCGCAGATCGAGAATCCCAGCGACAGACCGTACATACCACCGATGATCGGCACCAGCAGCATGGAAATGAACGAACCAATATTAACCGCCATATAATACATCGTGAATGCACTATCCAGATGGCTTTCATCGCCCTCATAGAGCTTTCGAGAGCAACGAAGACGGGTTGGCCTTGAAGATACCATTACCGCAGGCAATGGCACCCAATGCCAGGAATACCAGCGTCTTATCCGAGCCGGCAAATGCCATCATCGCATAGCCGATGGTCAGCACGACCGCGCCGAGCGTGATCGTCCGCTGCGTGCCGAGCACCTTATCGCCCAGATAACCACCGATCGATACATAACCATAGACCATGGCGCTGAACGCACCAAAAACGATGAACGACTCTGCATCTTCCATGCCCAGGCTCTTTACGAAGAAAGATGCCAGCACGGCCTGCAGGCCATAGTAACCGAAACGCTCCCAAAACTCCAGGAAAAAGAGCATGTTGAACGCTTTCTTACGGTTTACCGGATGTGATTCAACCATAATAATTCTCCTAACTGTCCTTCCAGCAGACTATATATCTGCTCTTGGTTTGCTTTATTGTACTTTACCAGAGGACATTATAGCATAAACATCAGCATTAGGAAAGCTGTCCAAACTGTAAAAACTGTTACATAATCAGGCACCTCCACCCCCAATCTATAAAATAAATACATATATACTATATTTTAAATACATGTTAAAAAGCCAGCTGCTTCAACGCAATTTCCCATACATTTTTTGCCGATAAAATAAAACATTTTTTTTGCATCAGTTGTAACAGTGTCTGTTTTTGTGGACATTCATCGCCAATGTCCATATTGTGTATACATCAGATGACTTTCTACCACGCACTGCGTGACCACCAGAAATTGACATCTGAACAAAATTTGCTACAATATTCTTTATGAGAGACAACTATCTGATTCTATATAGGAAGGAAATCATTCATGCTTTACATCATTACCAGTCTGGTCACCGAAGGTCAGAATAATACATTCTCCCTGATCGGTGCTTCTGACGATAAGAAAAAAGCCGCAGCAATTGCGGCGGATATCTATAAGGATTATAACAAGGTCGCTTCATTCCAGAATATCGAAATGATCACCGAATGGCTGGCCACCCGGCTGACGTATTCGTTCCGTAAGGATAAAGAACATCGCCTGCAGCTCGCCATCAGCGAGCTCGATGGCGAGCGTCAGCCCGCTGAAAAGCAGGTAATCTTCTCTGCCGCAGCCGAGGAAGACGAACTCATGCGCCGCGTCAGTCAGGCCCTGTTTGAGGGAAAACATACCGCTGAGCGTGGCACCAAGGCTGCTTCCTGTCCGATTGACGAATAAAGCTTTTACTCCTCCACTTATGGAGGAGTTTTTTATACGAAAAAAGCGCCGCTTACGCGACGCTGTGATTTCAGTGGTGGGCAGGGATGGATTCGAACCATCGTAATCCGAAGATGACAGATTTACAGTCTGTTCCCTTTAACCACTCGGGCACCTACCCACATCATGGTGACCCAGGAGGGATTCGAACCCCCGACCCTCTGATTCGTAGTCAGATACTCTAATCCAGCTGAGCTACTGAGTCATGATGTATATATGTAAGATCCAATGTAAATGGTGGGCCCACTTGGACTCGAACCAAGGACCGACCGGTTATGAGCCGGTTGCTCTAACCAACTGAGCTATAGGCCCAGACTCCACAGTAGAATCTTGCAAACAATATGGAGCGGAAAACGAGGCTCGAACTCGCGACCCCCACCTTGGCAAGGTGGTGCTCTACCACTGAGCTATTTCCGCATTATGGAGCGGAAAACGAGGCTCGAACTCGCGACCCCCACCTTGGCAAGGTGGTGCTCTACCACTGAGCTATTTCCGCATTGTCTTTTCATTAACTGAGACAACCTTCAAGGCGTCTCTGTCGCTGACTGACAAAATATATTTTAACTATTTACGCCGTAGTTGTCAAGCGTTTTTTCCCATTTCCTGAAATTTAATTTCGCAGCAAAGCTGATCGCCCGTAGACACTGCTTCCCGGCCATATTCCACCAGATTCATCCACATATTATCAGCATTTATCCCCATAATCACTGACTTTTCCACAGGATTGTTGATAAGTATGTGGATAACTTCAGGTTTTAAAAAACCTGCTGACTCCATATGAGGCAGCAGGTTCATTGTGATTCAGTTGCTGTCAGGCAGCCTTTGGCCAGCTGATTGCTTCAGCGCCTTCCGGCACGACAACCTGGGCATTGTATTCAATACTACGGCGCGTAGCCTCTGCAACCTGCTCCGGTGTCGAAGACGGACTGCGACGGATCTCATAGACTTCATGCGATGCCTGCTTGATCGTAAAAGACTGCGGCGTATGGAACTGCAGCTCCACCCTGACACCAGACGGGCTGACCAGATGAACATTCACACCCTGATAGAATTTCCCGCCCCAGGCATTACGGAACTTTTCCAGCGTATAGCCCTCCTTCGTCAGCTGCTCCACCGCTTTAGGCACATCACGGCTGTAATCATCCGCCTGGCAGATCAGCGTATAACGTAAAACATCACTGATATCCGCAGCAGCCTGATCCAGGCTGATCTGCTGCTCATCGGCATCGGACAGGATCTTCCGCACCAGGCTGTCCTCAGCCTTAATGCGGTATTCCAGCCCCTGCAGCTGGGCAGAGTCCTGCTCCAGCGCCTTCATATCAGCCGTGACCGATGGCTCAGCAGCCTCTGCCCGGCGCAATAAGGACCATGCCAGCAACTGAGCCCGCTGACGCTTCGTCAGGCGGCTCTCACCGCGGGTCTGGCGAACATCACCGCTCTCACTCAGCTCCACCAATGTGCCCATCGAGTCCTGTGGGTCCGCAGTTGGCGCTGCCATGCTCCTGTGGGCACCGATTGGTGCCAGGACCATCATCATCATCAGGATGGCCGCCGTCAACGTACGCAGCGCCCAGCCCGTGCTCATCATCTTACGTGAGTAATACTTCGGACGAAACTTGCGAAAGTTCCGCCAGGAATGGTTCAAGCCAGAATCCAGTCCAACATGTTCCCTTAGCTGCGTATCGAGTAAATCGGTATTATCCTGTACTGTTTTCATTGTCTTTCCCTCCAGACCATTTGGTTCTATTGGTTCCTCACAAACCATATATTACCATCCGAATCTTGAAACAGGCTGGTTGACTATGAAAACATTCTGAGAAAATACGGCCATGCCACCGAGAAGGATTCAATACCGATCGAACATCGCCTGGATCCCGGCCGCATCTTTCTTCTCCGCTAATGCCAGCTGAAGCAGAATCCTGGCTTTAGCCGGATTCAAAGAACCAGATCTCAGTATCCCTGCCTGGGTATAGGAAACTTCTGCTTCTGTGACACAGCCCGCATAACTGCGGCTGCTGCGCACCACTATGATGCCCGCCTGTACTGCCCGGGCCAATTCATGCTCAACAGGCGCCGGAATGCTGCCATTGCCCATCCCGGCATAGATTATGCCCTTCACCCCAGCATCCACGGCAGCAACTGCCAGTTTCCCGTCATCACCGGCATAACCATAGAGAACTACCACCGGCGGCAAAACCGTCAGGTTCTCGCTGAGCGACAAGCTATTGGGCAGGTGCGTATATAACGGTTGACAGTGGAACTTCACCACGCCGTCATTCACGCAGCCCAGTGAGCCGCAATTTGGCGACTGAAACGTATGCACCGCCATCGTATGGCTCTTGGTCACATCATGCGCTCCATCGATCTGATTGTTCAGGACCACCATGACCCCCATGTCATGCGCTTTATCACTAGCCGCCACTCGAACGGCATCGAGCAGGTTCAACGGCCCGTCGGCACTGAGAGCCGTAGCCGGACGCATCGAGCCGGTCAGCACAATGGGCTTGTCCGTACAGGTAAGCAGGCTCAACAAATAGGCCGTCTCCTCCATCGTATCCGTCCCATGCGTGATGACGATCCCGTCGGCCTGTTCAAAAGCCAGCAATTCATTGCAGCGCTTCACCAGCTGCAACTGTATGGACTCTGTCATGTCCTTGCTGTCGATACTGGCCAATTGCGCCCCGGCAATCTCAGCAATGTTGTGAATTTCCGGCACCGCCGCCAGTAACGCATCGATGCCGATAGCCCCGGCCTGGTACCCGGTCGTAGCCGTATCCGAATCCGCCCGCCCGGCAATCGTACCGCCAGTAGCCAGCACATAAATCTTCTTTTTCTTCATGATCTGGTCCTCCATTAATCCTGCATCTGAATTCCTATCCCGTTGTTACTTATCATTTATACCAAATGTTATCTGCACTCCACTACGTTTTTCATGATCCATGCCATCAGATGATCCTGGGCATCGCAGCCCACCTGGTTGGCAGCTGCTTTGGTCTGCTCATGGGCATTAGCCGATGCCACACCGATATCAGCCAGTTGCAGCATCTCATTGTCATTGAGATAGTCCCCGGCCGCGATGATGGTCATCGACTGATACGCCGGCAGCTTCCGTACTTCCTCAAGCATCGCACCTTTCGATGCTCCCTTTGCGACAAACTCATAGTAGTTGATCTCCGAATAAAAGCTGTTGGCCAGCTGCGTGATCCCAAAGTCAGCCGCCAGCTGCTCAAGCTGACGCAGCTCAACCGGATCAGCATTGACAAAAAACTTCAGCCACGGCGTCTGCTCGATATCGGCCAGCTTATCAATGGTGCAATGCTCGTATTTATAGTATTCATGCGGCAGCCGGGGATCATCGTATACTGCGGGGCTGATGATATGGCAGTTGTCCGCCGTATAGATCTCGATACAGGCTTCCCGGAAGCGTTCCAGACAGGCCTGGGCAAAACGTGGCCATATTGTCTTATCCCCATCAGCTGCCGGCGGCAGCGGCCGGGTCGCAAGCACCTGCTGCTTTTCCCAGTCATAGAGCATCGAACCATTAAAGAACACGCAGGGCGCATTGATTGGCAGTTCCTTCACATAGCCGCCAGCCGCTTCAGGCGTCCGGCCGGTGGCGATCCCGAAATGACCGCCACCATTGACAAAAGCCCGGACAGCTGCCCGATTCTCTGCCGAGACGATGCCTCCACGCGGAATCAGCGTGCCATCCAGATCGGTAATCAGCATATAGTTCTCATAGGGTCTCTGACTCATGTTCGTTTCCTTCTCCTTCCAGCCGCAGTCCTCCTGCAGCCTGTTGCATGAATGCCTTCGGCGAGACATGCAGATACTTCTTGAATACCTGACAGAAATTCTTGTAATCACTGAACCCGGTCTGCTCCGCAATCTCATATACGCGCCAGGTCCCGGCCAGCAGCAGCTCGATACTCTGCCGCAGGCGGTATTTGGCCAGCAGGCTGCCAAAGGTATGACCGGTATCCTCCCGCAGCTTGCGGGACAAATAACTGACAGATACGCCCTGCTCAGCCGCAATCTTTTCGAGGCTCAGCTTCTCCCGATAATCCCGCTGGACGATCTCCAGTACCACCTGGACATAGGGATTGCCGCCCTGGCGGGCCTGCTCCAAAAGCTCACTCCATTCGCCAAGCGGCGCAGCTGACGGTGCTGGAGCTGCCGCCATAATCTTTTCCGTCTGCAGGCGTTCCAGCAGCTGCCCCAGCTCCTGCTCATCCACCGGCTTGAGCAGATAATCGGCGGCTGCCAGCCGCACAGCTTCCTGGGCATAGCGAAATTCTGCATAGCTCGTGAGAAACACGATACGGGCCGGATTCCCCTCAGCCTTGAGCTGTCTGGCCAGGCTGATGCCATCCAGACGCGGCATGCGGATATCCGTAAGTACCACATCCGGCTGCAGCTGCCGGATCATGGGCAAGGCAGCTTCTCCGTCTGGTGCATCGCCGACTACGGTACTATGGTAACGCAGCCAGTCAATCGTACAGACCAGACCGCGCCGGATGATCTCTTCATCTTCAACAATGATCAGTTTCAGCATCATCGGCTCCTTTCTGCTGGAAGGGAATAGACATCTGAATACAGGTACCGCGTTCCGGCTGGCAGGTTACAGTCACCCCATAAGCTGTGCCATACATCAGCTGGATCCGGCGATGGATATTGTAAAGACCGGTATGAACGGTGCTGTTCTCCTCGCCCCCCAGTAACTGCCGCAGATACGCCAGCTTCTCCGGTGGCATCCCCATACCATCATCCTGAATCGTCAGCAACAAACAGTCTCCCTGCCGCTGCGCCTGAACCCGGACTGTAATCGTACCGTCAGCAGCTTCTCCATACTTGATGGCGTTTTCCAGGACCGGCTGGATAAGCAGCTTCGGAATCTGACAGTCCCTGACCGCCTGATCTATCGTTTCCTCATAATGCAGCCGGCTGCCAAACCGGTACTGCTGGATCCTGATATAACTGTGCGTGTAGTCAAGATCCTGCGCCAGAGTCGCACGCCGCACGGTGTTGTTTATGCTGTAGCGCAGCAGCTCCGACAAAGACATGATCATCTTCACAGCAGCTTCCGGCTCCAGACGAGCCATAAACTTGATGTTTTCCAGTGTATTAAACAGAAAATGCGGATTGAACTGCGACTCCAGCTGGCGCACTTCTGACAGCAATGATGCCCTGGCCTCCGCCTCATTCTGCTGCATCAGCGTCCGTAAACTTTTCGTCATGTGATTGTAGGCTTCTGCTACCACCGCCAGCTCGCTGCCCGGCTTCACAACGACCTGCCGCTCCAGGTCCCCATGTTTCACCGCCGCAAACGCTTCAACCAGTTCATCAACAGCCTGCCCGCGGCGACGGCTTTCCCGGCGGACACTGAACCGGATGATTGGCAGCATGATCAGCACGACCACCAGCAGCATACCGGCTCCGATCAGATAACGGGCCAGCAGGTCTGTTACCGGCAGAATCGCATAGAGCTTATATGCATCGGTCACCGGCTGATGCGTAACATAATACTCCTGATCCTGATAGGAAACCAGCTTTCCCTCCGTCCGACGGAAGGGATCAGCCAGCTTATGCAGCGCATCGGCATAGCTGCCGCCCGTTTCCAGTACCGCATTGCTGAATCCATCCTCCAGTACAAAGCCCTGATAAGGCGAAGCAATCCGCTGACGCAAGTATTCACCCGGTACAATGAACAGGAAATACCCCTTAACCGCACCATGCTGCGAGATCGCGCAACCGACCAACAGATCCTGTATATCCGCATCCGGACGCGTCGAGAACTCGATCACGACTTCTCCCGGATTTTCCTGCAGCCGACGCAGCATACCCCAATTCACCGACAATGGCCTGAGAATTTCAGGAACCTCATTCCGACTGCCCATCATCAACTGCAGATTCGTATCCAGCAGATAGAACATCGTCTGGTTCTGAGTGATATTGACCTCATGGTACAATTCTGCATATAAAGAGGACCTCAGTGTACTGTTTTCCCGCAGTGCGGACCAGTCCAGCGACGGCTCTGACAGCAGCTCATTCACCTGCCGGGTGCGTTCCTGATAATCCTGGAATATCCCCATAATCACTTCCGAAGCCAGCTGACGGCTGGCCTCGTTCCGCTCGGTCACATAGCGGTCCCAGCTGAATGCAATCAACAGTGTTCCAAGAACGGCCAGGATAATAACCGGAGTCAGCGCGTATTTCATCATCGCCTGCCGGACTTCTTCCTGAAACTGGTGTGACATGTCTGCTCCCTCCTGTCATAAATCCTTCCTATTGTCATTATACTGGGATTTCCAGGAATAGAAAAGAGGCTGTCGTATAACAGAATCCGGCTCACGATGCACCCTATCACCATTTTCAGTGATTTTCCGCCCAACTAAGGGCGGAGAATGGATGCCTCCATGACCCCTGCTACACAACAGTCTCTTAATCATTTGCTTACTGGACGCTTGTGAAGATATCCTTGAACTTGTCCAGCCAGGTCTTCTTGTTCTGGTTCACAACGTTCTCATCGTCGTTGATGATATGAATGTCCGCTTTCTCCAGCAGACCGACTGGTGGCGCAACATCATCACGGACACTGCGGCGATGCAGTTTCTGCGTGATCAGCGTCTGTGCTTCTTTGCTGGTAATAAAATCGATGAATTTCTTGGCATTCTCCATGTGCTTGGCATTCTTGATGATATAAATGCCATCCGGTTTCGAGATAACGCCTTCCTTCATGTAGACCAGCTTGACCGGTGCGCCATCGGCTACGTATTTCGCGCCGCCTTCCTCGAACGTGCAGCCTACAGCATACTCGCCATCAGCTACGCCTTTATAGACCGCGGATGAACCGGAGAGCAGTTTGCCATCCAGATTCCGGCAGAACTTCTCCACATAGTCCCAGCCCTGATCCGGATTCCCTTTACCCATCGCATACAGCATATTGATGAGATGCTCATAGGACGAGGACGATTTCGATGGATCGGCCATGGCAATCTTGCCCTTGAGAGCCGGATTCAGCAGATCCTCATATCCTTCGACCTTAATGTCACCAATCAGGTTCGTATTGACCATGATGACGCTCGGGATATCCGTGAAACGGGTCATCGAGCCTTCTTCATTCTTGAATGCTGCCTGTACATGGCTTTCATTCGGCCGAGGTATACTGCTCGAAACATGCGCTGCCTTCGGCTTCATCGTCGACAGCGAACCTCCCCAGAAGATATCGCCCAGCGGATTGGCCTTCTCAGACTCCACACGCTTGAGCAGTTCCCCGGTTCCAGCCGCTACGACCTCAACCTTGACACCACTTTCCTTCTCGAACTCCTCAACGAGCGGATTGATGAAGGTCAATGGATGCGGGCAGTAGATGACGAGCGTATTGGCATCATCCGCCACTGCCGCCGAGCCTGAGCCGCTGCCGGCCTGTTTGGTCCCGCCGCAGCCTGCAGAGCCGGTGGTCAGTACCGCTGCCGCCAGCATGGCTGCAGCCAGTTTCCTTAGTTTCATGTCTTTTCCCCCTTTTCTGCATTGAATCTTCTATAGTGTAACATCCCGGCGGCCGGAAACCTTGAAGAAGATCACCATGGCCGTGATTGTCGTTACCGTAAGGATGGTCGACAGCGCTGCTGCCGTACCATAGCTGGCACGGATGACTTCGGTATAGATGGCTACCGACATCGTCTTGGTGGCACCGGTGAACAGGATAACCGAGGAACTCAGCTCATTGATGGCCGTGATCCAGGAAATAATCGCACCACTGATGACGCCCGGCAGCATCATGACTGCCGTAACCTTGAAGAACGTCCGGAGCGGTGAAGCACCGAGACTGATGGATGCCTCCTCCATGCTCGGGCTCAGCTGATACAGGATAGCTGAGCTTGAGCGCAGTGTATACGGCAGGCGCCGGATGACCAGCGAAATGATGATGATAAGCGCCGTTCCCGAGAGCAGCATCGGCTCCTCATTGAAGGCCAGCAGCAGGGTAATACCAAGTACCGATCCCGGAATGATGTAAGGGAACATCGTAAGCGTATCGATGCAGTCCGTGAGCCAGCTCTTGCGACGTGTCGTCAGATACGCCACTGTCATGCCCAGGAACACGATCATGACCATGGCCGCCGTGCTGAACGCATAGGTATTCGTCACGGCCGTACCAAGGTTCTCGAAGATCGTCCGATAGCTATCCAGCGAATAGCCATCAACGAACACCGAACCATTCGTCTGCAGAAAGGACGTGTAGACCACGACCAGCTGCGGAATCATGGACAGCGCCACGAGCCCGTAGATGCAGACATGCATAAGGCCATCCTTCCAGCCATGCAGTGCCCCCATCTGCAACGGACGCAGGGAACTCATCGTGAAGGACTTGCGATTCACCACATACTTCTGCAGCATGAAGATCGTCGAGGTGATAAGGACCATGATGGCTGCCATCGCCGCAGCGAAATTCGCCTGATCGCCGACCTCATTGATGAACTCCGAATAGATCATGACCGGCATGACGTTGAAGCCCTCACCAATCAACATCGGCGTACCGAAATCAGCCATCGCATTCATGAATACCATGAGCGCCCCGGCCAGTATCGTCGGTGTGATCAGCGGAATGATAATCGTGACCACTTTACGGATGCCGCTGCAGCCCAGGCTCTCAGCCGCTTCGATCAAAGCCGAATCGATATTCTTCATCGCGCCAGCCACATAGAGATAGATGAACGGATACAGCTTCAGTGTAAGCACCAGCAAAATACCGGCAAACCCATAGATTGACGGGAAGTTGATCCCGAAATCTGCCAGCCACTGCGTCAGGATACCGCTGCGACCTCCAATCAGGATCCAGGAATAGGCTCCGATAAATGGCGGTGAGAGCAACGAGATGATAATGCAGATCTCCACGGCCCCCTTGAACCGTACCCGGTAGAGCGTCATGAAATAGGCCAGTACCGTGCCGATGATCACAGCCAGGATGGTCACGCAGGCCGTCACCGAAAAGCTGTTGATCATCGATTGATAATAATATTTCCGACGGAAGAACTGCGCGAAATTCTGCAGGCTCCAGTCGCCCGTGGCCGCATCCTGAAACGCACTGATGAACAATGAGAACAACGGATAGATCAGGAACAGGCCGAATATCGCAATGGCCAGCACCGTAATCCCCGTCCAGAAGTCCCAGTGAAAGCGCTTATTCATTCTGCACCACACCTTTCATCAGGCTGTGGCTGCCGTCTGCCGCAAACAGATTGATCTTGGCGGCATTCGGTTTCAACCGTACCTTGTCGCCGACTTCCAGGATCTGCTCCGCATGGCCGAGATCCTGACTGAACTCGATGGAGGGCTGCCCCGGTACCAGCATCTCATCCGGAAAGGACAACGCATAGGTGATGTACTTTCCCAGGAATACCTTGCTGCTGACCGTGCAGGTCAGTCCAGGCTGGTCAGCCGAACAGAGAGAGAACTCCTCCGGCCGTACCGAAATCGTGGCCTCCATCCCCTCGACTGCGTCCTCACTGAGGTTATCCCATCAAAGCTGTCCCCCATCAGCGAACCGGACCTCACGACGCCCATCCCGCAAAGCACCGATCGTTCCCCGGAACAGATTGGAATGCCCGATGAACGTCGATACAAAGACATTATATGGGCGCGTATAGATCGTATGCGGACGGGCGGTCTGTTGAATCTCGCCCTTGCGCATGACGGCAATACGGTCCGAGATCGATAGTGCCTCTTCCTGATCATGTGTGACATATACCGTCGTGATGCCGACCTGTTTCTGTACCGCCCGGATCGCCGAGCGCATCTCCACGCGCAGCTTGGCATCCAGATTCGACAGGGGCTCATCCATAAGCAGCACACTCGGATGGATCACAATGGCACGAGCCAGTGCGACACGCTGCTGCTGCCCGCCTGACAACCGTTCCGGCAGACGATCCTGATACTCTGTGATCTGCACGACGTCGAGGATCTTATCGACCCGCTCCTTCATCTCATCTTTGGGAATCTTACGCAGCTTCAGACCATATTCCACATTCTCCCGCACCGTAAGATGCGGAAATATCGCATAGCTCTGAAACACCATGCCGATATTCCGCTTATGCGCAGGAATATCATTGATCAGCGTATCGTTAAACCGGATCCCGCCTCCTTCAATGCTGTTGAAGCCGGCAATCATCCGCAGCAGTGTAGTCTTGCCACAGCCCGATGGCCCCAGCAGTGTAAAGAACTCTCCATTCCGGATATGCTCCGTAAGCCCGGGTATGATCGTTACCTCGCCATAACGCTTGATAACCTGATCTGCGTGAATGGCAACACTCATGCTTACCCCTCCTCTGATTTCTGTATTATTTTCAGAACTATTGTATTTATCATTATTATACAAAAATAATTCGGGTCAGACTATCCAAAATCCTGCAAAACTATCCGAAAATATGAACCACCAAGGAAACAAAAAAGACCGTGATCCGGTACAACATACCAGATCACAGTCTTTGCCTGAACGATAAACAGGATCAGTGACGCGCCTGCCAGCTAAGCAGCATATGGTGAATCGCCATCAGTGGATGATGCAGCAGCATCCGCGGACCACCGTAACGCATGATCCGGAGAATCTGCTCCTGCTGTGGCCGGGCATAGCAATGAATCGGACACACGCTGCAGAACGTCTTCTGCTCCATGCGCGGGCAGCGCATGATACGGGCAGCCGCATAATCAGCAATCCGCTGACAATCCGGACACAACGTTTCGCCGGGCAGATGTTCATGATGATGTCCCCGGCAATAGAGCCCGATGATCTGCAGGACCACCATCCGTTCCTGCTGCCGCTTCTTTTCCGTATCCATGCCCTGCCTCCTAATAAACAAATTGTTTTCTTCAGCATACCATAACGGGGACAGGATTCGCAGGAACAAATGTTACAACCAATAGACTTGTGGATAACTCATGCACTTCCACACAAGTTATCCACTGTTTTCCCACAAAATGCACAGGCATTCTGTGGATAAAAAAAGCCGCCCCGCATAAAGGGCAGCTTCAATCTATACGTATTATTCTTTTGCCGCCTCTTCCGACGGTGCTGTCCGGAACAGGCTCACGACCCAGCCGATAACTGCACCGACAATAGCCGGAAGCAGCCAGCCCATCATGATGCTGTAGAAGGGCACATAGTCAGCCAGGACCGCATTGAGTACCGGTACGTGGATTCCCGCCGCATTGAGTCCATCAACTACGGCAAATGCCAGCGTAATATCGCAGGCCCACTGATAGATGCTCCTGCGCCAGCCAATGAAACGATCCAGCAACGACAGGACCACCAATACGATAACCACTGGATAAATCGTAACCAGGAACGGTACCGCCAGGGTAATGATCTGCGTAAGGCCGATATTGGAGGCCGCAAAGCTGAACAGGATGATGACGAGGAGCAGACGCTCATACGAGATCTTATTCTTGAATAACTTGTTGAAATACCAGGCAGCACCTGAAGCAATACCGCAGCAGGTCGTCAGACAGGCCAGTCCGATAATGACCGCAAGGATCAGATTCCCGGCCGGACCAAACAATATCCCGACGGCATCAGCCAGCAGCTGCCCGCCATTGGCAGAATGTCCCAGAACACTCGCACTCGTAGCGCCCAGATAGGACAGGGACCCATAGACACAGGCCATGAGCGCCAAGCGCAATGATACCGGCAATGATACACACCTTGCCGATAGCCCGGTTGCCCGTGACCCCACGCATACGAACCGAATTGACAACCAGTGTGCCGATCGCGATAGAAGCCAGCAGATCCATGGTCTGATAGCCGTCCTTGAAGCCCTGCGCATACGGAGCATCCACATAACTGCCCGTCGGCATCAGGATGTCACCGAGTGGGGAAGCAAAGGCCTTCACGAACAGGATAGCCAGGAACAACCAGCAGGGCCGGCTGTCAGCATTTTGCCGACCCGGTCGATCAGCTTATTCGGATTCAGGGCCAGATAATACGACAGACCAAAGAATGCCCCCGTATAAGCAAGCTGCCCCAACAGCAGGGTATGATCGGTCAGGAAAGGACGGATACCGATCTCAAACGATACCGCTCCGGTACGTGGCAAGGCAAACAGCGGTCCAATGCTCAGATAGAGGATCACGAGCAGCATCGTCGCAAACCAGGGATAGGTCTTCTCCCGGATAAACTCGATATACCGTCCGCCCTTGAAGGCAATTGCCGCAATGCCCATGAGTGGCAGCCCGACACCAGTCGTCAGGAATCCCAGGATGGCCGGCACCAGATTGCTGCCGGCAGCCTGCCCCAGTGCTGGCGGGAAGATCAGATTCCCTGCACCAAAAAAGATTGAAAACATCATAAACCCAACGGTGAGTATTTCGCCCTTGCTCAACGTATTCATCAAAATCACTCTCTTCTCTAGTAAACACAGTCTTATGTCCATTTATAGTGTACATGGTTAAGCACAAAAAAGTCCATGTTCCAGCCGTTCTGAACATGAACTCAGGCCCAACTCAATTTAAGGATAGGGACATTATAGCATACATGTGCGTTGCCATGCAACACATTTCTAATTTTTCTATGTAAACACGTAAACTTTAAGCTCTATCGCTTTTCTGCTATACTATAGATACAACCTATACAATAAGCCACAGGAGGAACAGCATATGTCAGAAGAAGAACAACAGCCTGCTGCCGGCGATCCGGCTGTGACGGACAATTCCGCCTCAGTGACCAGTCAGCCGCATGGCATCCAGCAGCAGATCAAGATGGATATTGTCCAGATGATCCACAGTGGGGAAAATCCCTTTGATATCCTTTCCCATATTGCCAAATGGCTGGAAAAAGAATCCGGCGAACCGGGCTATGCCCAATACGTCGAAGACCAGATCCGCTCCATCTACGGTTTTGCCCTGGAACATGTAAAACCGATGAAGAACGAACTTCAAGAAGTAGAAGAACGCCTGAAACGAATCGAGAAATCCTACGAGAATCCGGAATTCACCGAAGAAGAACATATCCGCATCGGCTTTGCGATCAACCAGCACAAGAAAAACATCGAGAGGCTGAAGATCATGATCCAAAAAGCAGAGGCAGATCACACCGATATGAATCTGCATAAAAATTAAAGGAAGCCTTCTCATTCCAGAAGGCTTCCTTTAATTTTTATGCTCTATTGTTCCCGCTTCTCGGTTCCATCAGCTGATGGTCCTTCGCCACCAGATCTTCATAAACTTCGATTGGTACTGGCTTGGAGTAGAAGAATCCCTGTACGCACTCGCAGCCAATGGTCCGCAGGAAATCGACCTGAGCCTGTGTCTCAACACCCTCAGCAATCACCGGAACATCCAGCCACTTCGCCATCCGTACGACCGATGTCATGATGTTGCCACCGCGTCCATGATCCTCTCCCTGCTTATCCGACAGGAACTTCAGATCGATCTTCAGAATATCAACCGGCATATCCTTGAGCATATTCAGGGAGGAATACCCACTGCCGAAATCATCCATCAGAATAGGGAATCCCTTGGCCTGCAATTCCTTGGCAATCTCAATGATCTGCTGCGGATTCTCCACATAGGCACTCTCGGTCAGTTCCAGCTCCAGCAGTTTAGGCGGGATCTCGTAGCGATCGACCAGACTCTCAAACACCCTGACGATATTCGGGCTATAGAGATCGATACGGGACACATTGATCGAGATCGGCAAAACCGGCCGGCCATGATCGATATCATCTTTGAGCAGCTGGCAGGTCTTCTCCCAGACATACTTATCCAGCTGATAGATGAACCCATTCTGCTCAAAAATAGGAATAAACCGGGCCGGCGAGATAAAGCCCAGCTGCGGATGCAGCCAACGCACCAAAGCCTCAGCCCCGACGATACGCTCAGTCTTGAGCTCATACTTCGGCTGCAGATAGACCAGGAACTCATCCCGTCGCAGAGAGCTTTTCATATTGTTGACGATGACCTGCTCATTCACGATGCACTCACGCATGTCATCATCGTATTCGCCACAGACCACCAGTCCATTGTGTGCTGCCCGGGCCAGCCCCATAGCCGCCCGATCGAGCATCGTTGTCACCGACAGCGTCGTATCCTTGATGGTATATACGCCAAAATAGAAGTCAATCCGGTAATCCAGGGCAAAGGACTCAGCCAGCATCTGCAGCGAATGGATCAAATGCTGCCTTACCTCCCCTTTGGTTGGATAGCAGAGAATGAAATTATCCGCATAGAGACGCCCATAGACGCAGGCATCCAGCCGGATACTCTTCAGGAAATGCGCCACATATTTCAGCAGTTTGTCCCCGGTTTCCTCACCAAACAGATCATTGATCACCTTGAATCTGGCGATATTGAATCGCATGATCTCAAACTCTGTATCCGGATGATCCGCAATGATCTCCGCCGTCTGCCGGCAGAAGGTCTTTTTATTGAAGAGATTCGTCAGACGGTCATGACGGAGGTTATACAAGAAAGAAGCATGCGTCTGCTTCAATGGCGAAAGATTCGTAACGACCGCATTGAACGTACCAGCCCCGGTCTCTTTATCCAAAACATAACGACCGCATTCCATGCACCAGATATAAGTGCCATCATGACGCCGCAGCCGATATTCCACCTGATAGCTGTCTCCTTTGAACAGCTGGCGCCGGATCTCATCGCGGCTCGGCCCCAGATCCTGTTCATGAACGATGTGTTCCAGATAGCCCTGGAAACTGGCACTGAACTCGCCCCCCGAACCATAGCCAAGCATCCGCCACAGCTCATCACTAAAATAGTCCATCGGCAGCTGCGTATCCGGACGATACTGGACATAGGCACAATTCACATAGGACGAAACCATATCCATGACCTCATCCATAGAGCCGTCTCCAACCTCCCCACGATTGAGCATCTGGGAGCTTACCATTTGATAGGTCAGCTCATGACGTACGTCCCGCTGGAAATGCAGGCCGCAGATCATCCAGCCGACCGGAGTCTCACGAAACATGACCAGTACCTGCTGCATATTCCGCATGCGTTCATTCGTCGAGTAAACGACATTGGCCCGGACCGTCACTCCGTCATCCACCACTTTTGCCACACAGCTCATCTTGTTGATCCGACAGGCTTCCATTGCCCGATGCATTTGCCGCAAAAAATGCTCAACCGCCTTTGGCCCTTTCTTATAGCTTTCTGACTTTATGCCAAAAGCCACCACGTCATCAGTGAAAAGTCGGCGAAGGTCTACGATATTTCCGAACTCGTAATAATCACGAAGTAATTGCTTTGTCAAGGCGACTGTCTTACTTTGATCCATCAACATTCGTCCTTTCCTGGGATAAGTGCTGCCGCTGAAATGCTATAACGACCTGTTACGACCTGTTACAATCAATTACTAACAATTATAGCATAATTCCATGTCAAATGGTTAACGAATGTTACAACAGAAAAAAAGCCTTTCTGAATTGAATCAGAAAGGCTTGGCTGCGGTATCAGTCCAGGACGTATACCGTAACATTACGACGACCAAAATCCATGGCCTGACCATAACTCTCCATACAGAGATCAATACGCTCACCGCGTATCGCACCGCCGGTGTCAGCAGCAATTGCTGTACCATATCCCGGAATATAGACATGTTTCCCAAGCGGAATCACATTCGGGTCAACAGCGACCACACCATACGCAGCGGGAATCCCCATTGCCGTAGTGCCGGTGCTGCTGCCATCCGTCGGCAGGTAAGCGGTTGCTTCCATCGTATAAACCCCGGTGTAATTCAACGGGCCGGCATCGGTCTGTACTTTGGGTTTCATCTGTTCTTCACGTTTAAGCTGCAATGCCTGAAGTTTAGCGGCACTGTCAGTTACTGCTATGTCTAAGTTTGCCTGAATTTTCGAATCCAGTCCTGGAGCTGCATCCACATCCTCCAGATTATAGCCCAACTCGATCAGGGCGTCTCCTACGGTCTGTTTACTGGTCATAACTTCCTGTTTCTGACCCTTGTACGATACAGTTACCGGAACCGCGCGATAAACTGTAATTTTCGTATTGCTGTCTCCCACCTTTTCCAGATGGAACTCATCGCTGGCGCTGAGTTTCACACCAGCCCGGGCCAGGATATAATCCGGACTCGTATGTGTCGTATTTGTCGTAATCGGTACGTCCGTCTACATCGATGGACACTTGATGCACGCTGGTCTGGAATGCTGCTGTTGGTAAAACCAGTCGTCAGCATCATCATTGCTGTGAGCATCACGCACAACAGGATCTTTTTCTCTTTGGTATTAAATGCTACAAGTTTTGTTAAACTCATTAAAAGCCCCCTTTTGGATTCGCGTGAAGAACTTCAAGAAGTATACCATGCGGCAACATCCTTGTCAAATCCAACACTACTATTCTCCCACTTTAGGCTGAAAACAAGCTGAAAAATGGGAATAGAAAAGTGGTGGACGACTCATTTCCGAGTATGTCCACCACTTTTGTTAAAAACTGTCTAAATTCGTGTTTCAGAGCGCATATAATTCTTCCGCGTTGCGTGACGTTTGTTCAGCCACTTCTTCCAAGGAAATTCCCTTGATTTCGGCGACTTTCTCAGGCTACATAGCGCACGTAAGCTGGCTCATTCTGCTTACCACGCATCGGCACGGGTGTCATATACGGCGCATCGGTCTCCACCAGATACGTTCCAGCGGAGCTTCCCGCACGATATCCGGCAGTTTGGCCGCATTCTTGAAGGTCAGCGGCCCATCGACGCCGATGAACCAGTCCTGCTTCAACAGCTCTTTTGCCATTTCCCAGCTGCCCGAGAAACAATGCATCACGCCACGGATGCCACGGCCTTCCTTTTTCAGGATGGCCATCGTATCGCCATGGGCATCGCGGTCATGGATGCAGACCGGCAGATGCAGCTGACGGGCCAGATCCAGCTGACGGATGAACATCCGCTGCTGCAGCTTGCGCTTGTCCGGATCCTTCTCCCAGTAATAGTCCAGTCCGATCTCACCAATGGCTACAACGCCCGGCAGATCGGTCCAGGCAGCCAGGATATCATCCTCCCGGTCCGTCATCTCGATGACTTCTTCCGGATGGATGCCAACACCAGCGAAAACGCCCTCATAGGTGCCCGCCAGCGTCACGGCCTTCTCGGACGAAGCCAGCGTATCGCCCATATTGATCAGGCGCGTAACCCCGGCAGCTTTTGCCCGTTCAATGACCTCTTTTTCCTGCCCTTTGAATTTCTCATCATTCAGATGCGTATGCGTATCGACCAGCTCGATCATTTGACCACCGCTCCGACCGGCATATCAACCGACAGGACCTTCAGGTCGTCGCCCTCAGAGGCCGCCAGGATCATGCCATGCGAGACAATGCCGCGGATCCTGGCCGGTTTGAGATTGGCAACCATGACCACATTCTTGCCGATGAGATCAGCCGGCTCATACTGCTTGGCAATGCCCGATACCAGCTCACGCTGTTCCTGTCCGAGATCAACCTTGAGCTTCAGGAGTTTTTCGGTTTCCGGCACTTTTTCTGCCACCAGTACCTTGACTACCTGCAGCCTGATCTTTGAAAAATCATCAAACGTGATCTCTTCACCAGCCGCCTGTTTTGCCTTTTTCTGCTTCGGCTGCTTGGCCTGTTTCGGCTGAGGCGCAGCCTCGGTCTTCTCCACCTCGATACGCGGGAACAGCTGCTCTGGCTGACCGACTTTCATGTCAGCCGGCGTGCCGCCCCAGGTCTTAAGATCGGCCAGCTGGACATCCGCAAATGCCTGCGGCAGGTTCAGCTGCTGCCAGATGCGCTCTGCCGTAACCGGCATGAACGGTGAGATCATGACGCTGATATAGCGCAGGGATTCCACCAGATTGTACATGACATTCGCCAGTTCCTGCTTCCTGGCCGGATCTTTGGCCAGTGCCCATGGTGCCGTCTCATCGATGTACTTGTTGGCCCGGCTGATGAACGCCCAGACCTTCTTGATCGTCAGCGACAGTTCCATCTTCTCCATATTATCCGTGAAGAACTGCACCGTCTCAGCCGCATCGGCCTTCAGCGACTGGTCCGTCCCGCTTTCGCCCTGTGGTGCCAGCACCACGCCATCCTGGAACTTGCCGATCATGTTCAGCGTGCGATGCAGCAGGTTGCCCAGGTCATTGGCCAGGTCGCTGTTGATGCGCTGGATCAGTGCATCACGGGAGAAATTGCCATCCTGTCCCAGATTGATCTCACGGAGCAGAAAGTAACGGATTGCATCTGCACCGAACTCGTCGATGAGGCCGATCGGATCGATGACGTTGCCCTTGGACTTCGACATCTTGTCGCCATCCACAATGAGCCAGCCATGACCATAGATCTTCTTTGGCAGCGGCAGATCCAGTGCCATCAGGATGCACGGCCAGATGATGCTGTGGAAGCGCACGATCTCCTTGCCGACCAGATGCAGATCAGCCGGCCAGAATTTCTTGAACTTCTCCGGATCATCGAGGAAACCAATCGGCGTCAGGTAGTTCGTCAGTGCATCGAACCAGACATAGATGACATGTTTCGGATCGATAGGAACCGGGATGCCCCAGTCAAAAGAGGTACGGGAAATGCAGAGATCGTCGAGACCCTGCTTGATGAAATTGATCATCTCATTGCGGCGGGATACCGGCTGGATGAAATCCGGATGTTCCTCGATATAGGCCAGTACCTTATCCGCGTACTTGCTCATCTTGAAGAAATAGGCATCCTCTGCCACTTCCTGTACCGGACGGTGGCAGTCCGGGCAGCAGCCATTCTCGTCCAGCTGATGCTCCGTCCAGTAGCTTTCGCACGGCGTACAGTAAAGGCCCTTATAGGAACCTTTATAGATATCGCCCTTGGCATAGATGCGGTTGAAGATCTCCTGGACCACTTTCTCATGACGTTTCTGCGTCGTGCGGATAAAGTCATCATTGCTGATGTTCAGGCCGCTTCCAGAGGTTCTGGAAACCAGCCACGATCTTATCCGTGTACTCGATTGGCTTGATTCCTGCTTCTTCGGCCTTCTGCTGGATCTTCTGACCATGCTCATCCGAGCCCGTCAGGAAGAATACATCATAACCGGCCAGACGCTTGAACCGGGCAATCGAGTCCGCAATGGTCGTGCAGTAGGCATGACCGATATGCAGCTTGGCACTCGGATAGTAGATCGGGGTCGTGATATAAAATGGTTTCTTTTCTGTCATGGAAAATGATCCTCCTTAAATTTAAAGTCCGCTAATGATTCGGACCAGTAAGCTATCGTTTCATTATATAACAAATCTCACATGAAAAAAAGCCATCCAGCATGTGGATGGCCCAAATTCTCTTTATTCATGTGCTAACATTGCCTGATAGACATCCCGGCGGCTGATTCCCAGCTTCTTCGCGGTCTCGCGCATAGCGGCTTTCTTATCGAGCCCCTGCTCCATGAATTGCCGGCAGCAGCTGACCGGGTCCTGCGGCGTATCCACCTGTTCTTCGGCCGCGGCTTCATCGGTCGCGCCCTCGATCAGGATAACGTATTCGCCACGCGGATCATGCTCGCCATAATAGGCCAGCAGCTCCTGCAGCGAGCCGCGATGGAACTCCTCGAATTTCTTCGTGAGCTCACGGCCCAGGACCGCCCGGCGATTGCCCAGGCCGGCTTCGAGCTGCTTCAGGGTCGCCTTCAGATGATGCGGCGCCTCATAGAAGATCAGCGTACCTTCATAAGACCGGACCTTCGTCAGGATTTCCTGCTGTTTCTTCCCCGTCCGCGGCAGGAAGCCTACGAAGGTGAACAGCGTCGTATCCAGCCCCGAGCAGATCAGCGCCGACAGGCCTGCATTGCAGCCTGGCAGCGGCGATACCCGGATGCCCGCCGCAATCGCGAGCTCCGCCAGGTGGCTGCCCGGATCACAGATTCCCGGCAGACCGGCATCACTGACACAGATCAGGTCATGCCCCGCCAGCAGATAATCGATGAGCTCCGGCCCTTTCTCGAGCTTGTTGTGCTCATGATAGCTCGTGAGCCGCGTATGGATGTCGAAATGCGTGAGCAGCTGCCGCGTATGACGCGTATCCTCAGCGGCAATGAGCTCCACTTCGCCAAGCATCCGCACGGCCCGATAGGTCATATCCTCCAGGTTGCCGATTGGCGTAGCGCACAGATATAACGTTCCTTTATTTTGCGATTCCATAGATTCGATTGATCTCCTCCGTATAACTGCCATCCGCCTCATGACGATGAGTGGCGGCAGCACCTTGAGTCCGCCCGGAGCCGCCCCGACTACTGCCTCAACCAGCATCATATTCGGTGCCTTGCCCGCCTTGGGCTGGACCATCTGCAGACGCTTGGCCTCCATCTGATGCTCATGCAGGGCCACCAGGATCTCCCCCAGCCGTTCCGGCAGATGCACCATGGCAAAACGTCCGCCAAAACGCAAGGCATAGCGGGCAGCGGTCACCACATTATCCAGTGTTGCCGTGAACTCATGCCGCGCCCTGGCTACACCGGACATCTTATTGACCTGGCCGTGTGCAGACCGGGCGATAAGGCGGATTGGCCAGCACCACATCAAAAGCCTCTGCCGGATAAAGCGTCCGGATCTCACGGTAGTCCCCCTGCTGGACGAAAATCTTCTGCTCCAGCTCATTCATATAGGCATTGCGGGCGGCAATATCAGCCATGACCGGGCTAAGCTCGATGGCATCCACCCGCGCCACATCATCGGCAATGATCAAGGGGATCACGCCGGTACCAGTCCCCAGCTCCAATACCCGCTGACGGCTTTTCAGTACTAAAAAGTGGGCGAGCAGCACCGCATCCAGCGAAAAGCAGAACTCCTGCGTATTCTGGATGATGTGCCGCCCGCTCTTCATCAGATCGTCCAGCCGTTCATATTGTTTCAGGCTGACCGTCCTCATTCTTTCGTATCCCGACTGCCTTCCTTTTTCTCGCGCGGCGCACGCGGACGACGTGGACGGCTGCTGCTGCCCTGTCCCTCACGATTGTCCTGCGGACGGCGGCGGCTGCGATGGTTACGATCATTGCGGTTGTTGCCACGGCTCCCGCGGCCCTCACGATTCCCATCATTCTCGCCATGTTCCCGCGGCTCACGGCTGTTTTCCCGTTCCCCACGCGGCCGGCTGCTGCGCTCACGGCGTGGCCGGCCGCTGCGCTCACGGCGTCCATCCTGACCTGCCGGACGGCGCTCCGCATTCTTCTCCACATTCTTCTCCGCCGGAGCTCCTTCTTTTTCCTTGCCCTCAGCGGACTCCGCAGCCTCAGCAGCCCCCAGATTATCATCCTTTTCGATGACATCCTCCCAGGAAGCCACAACCGTACGGCTGTTATCCAGCAGGATCGTAGCCGTGCGGCGCTGCTGATTCAGCGAGATGACCTTGCCCTCGCCATCGGCCACGACTGCACGGCTGCCCTGAGTCGGTGGTACGACCTTCGGCTGCCGCTTGTGGCACTCCCCGCAGTAGCAGTCATTCTCATATTTCAGGCAACACATCAGGCGCCCGCATATCCCGGATATCTTCGTCGGATTCAGGGACAGATTCTGTTCCTTGGCCATCCGGATAGATACCGGCTCAAATCTCCCAGGAAGGATGCGCAGCAAAGCGGACGCCCGCAGCAGCCGATCCCCCCCATGAACTTGGCCTCATCGCGGACACCGATCTGGCGCAACTCGATACGTGTACGGAATACCGATGCCAGATCCTTCACGAGATCACGGAAATCGATACGCCCGTCAGCCGTGAAATAGAAGATGATCTTATTCATATCGAAGGTGTACTCCACCTCAACCAGTTTCATCGACAGGCCATGCTCCTGGATCTTCTTCTCGCAGATCTCAAAAGTCTCCTTCTCCCGATTCTTATTGTCCTCGATACGCTGGATATCTGATGCCGTCGCAATCCGGTGTACGATCTTGAGCGGTGGCGTGATCTGGCTGTCTTCCACTTCGCGCGGACCGATAACCGTCAGGCCGCACTCCATGCCGCGGGCCGTTTCAACGATAACCTGATCGCCCTGGGTGATTTCCAGATTTCCCGGACCAAAATAGTATATTTTTCCCGCCTTCTTGAAGCGGACCCCGATTATAGTCTGCAAAATGTTCCTCCTATGGTCGTTTTATATCAAATTCATGCCTTGCGGCAATCCATTATGCGAATAAAAAAGCCTTCCATCTGCAAACGCAGATTCACATTGGCCTGCAGTCGTCGCTGTGTCTCGCGGACCAATGACAGCATCGCAAAGATCTGCGACTCAGGATACCCCGGCAGAAGCTCGGCCAGACGCTGGCGGCAATCCTGATGGTAGAGCAGCGGACTTGCGCCATCCTCATACAGGACCAGCATGTCGCGCAGCAGCATATTGAGATACAGGAACCATTCCATGAGCTTCTCCCGGTCCATATCTCCCTTGGTCCGGGCCTGCGCCCAGACATCCTCCATCGTCATGCCTTTCAGCTGCTCCAGAAAGACCAGCGCATCATTGCGCAGTGTAAGCCCGCCGTTGTCATACAGCGTAATGGCCCGCCCCAGGCTGCCATCAGCCAACGCAGCCAGTTCCGCCGCATCATCAGCAGGAACCTGCCGCTCCATCAGTGCCGCTTTCATCTCAGGCCGCGGGAGCATGCCGAAAGCCACCGGCATGCAGCGGGAAATGATTGTGTCCAGCAGGGAGCTGCGCGCGCTCGTGATCAGGATGAAGGTAACCTGTCCTTCTGGTTCTTCCAGCGTCTTCAGCAGGCTGTTCGCAGCAGCCTCATTCATGTGATCTGCCTCATCGATCAGCACCACCCGGCCACTGGAAAGGATTGGATAACGCGAGGCTATGGTCTGCATCTCACGGATCTGCTCGATGCGGATGATCTTTGTCGACTTGCCCCGGCTTTCCGGCAGGACCTCATAATAATCCGGATGGCTGTCCAGCCGCATCGCCTGACACGACTCACAATGCCCACAAGGAGCGTCCTGACTGCCGCAGAGTATAGCAGCTGCCAGCAGCCGCCCCAGCATCTTCTTGCCAATGCCATCCGGGCCGCTGAAGAGCAGCGCATGCGGCAGCCGCCCTTCCTGCAGCATAGTCCGCAGCTGCTCTTTCTGGGCACTATGCCCGATGATCTTATTCCAACTGATTTCCATCACATATACAGGTCGACCAGCATGCCACGGATGGCATCATGACTGGCTATAATATCCAGCTGATCCGACTGTCCCAGGCGGATCTTCTCCGCCATATCCTCCAGTTTCTTATCGATCTTCCGCACCGTCGTATAGACCTTCTGACGCCCCATCCGGTCCCAACCAGCCTGTGTATGCAGTTCATACATATTGTTGACTGCCTCACCAACGAAATTCTTGATGAGCGTCCGGTATGACTTCAATTCATCATAGGTCGGTGTCTTCGAGAGCCTCGCTCCCTGCTCGTCAATCTGTTTGAGCAGCTTATCCATCTGCTCCGACGACATAGCATCCTGTTGATCCATCAGCTCCGTGCTGAAATCTGTATCTGTATCCTGGACCCGTTCGTCCTCTTTATCATGAACCATCGTCATGGACGGGCCATGAGCGGTCATGCTGTCTACCTTTAAAGGCATAATCTGTCACCTGCTTTGCAAAGGATGTGATTGAAACGCATACCTATCCATTTTTCCTACTCTAAATTATACCGTCTCAAGAATCAATATGCAATAAGAAACAAAGCCTGTGCATATTTTTACCCGATATGCAATTGTATCAATGCCACCATACCTTTTCCAGTGCCGCAAGCAGTTCCTTGCATTCCAGTGGTTTGGCCACATGACCATTCATTCCCGCAGCAAGGCACTTTTGCACATCCTCTGCATAGGCATCTGCTGACAAAGCCAGGATTGGCACCGCCGCATCGGAGCGCTCCAGGCTGCGGATCAGCCGGGTCGCCGCAAAACCATCCATTACCGGCATGCGCAGATCCATCAGTATGGCATCATAACAGCCAACCGTTGATGCCTGGAATAGCTGCACACCAGCCTTTCCATTCTCGGCCCAGTCCACCTGGGCTCCATACTGCTCTAAAAGCAGCCGCGCCAGTTCTGCATTGATCTCATTATCTTCACACAGGAGCAGCCGTCTTCCCTTAAGACAGTCCTTCTGCAAAAACTGCACCTCCGGCTCAGCTGCGGGAGCAGCCGCCGCTGGCAGCTGAATCTGCACCGTAAAGGCAGATCCCCGCCCCTGCTGACTGTCCACTTCAATCGTGCCATCCATAAGATCCACGATCTTCTTCACGATACACAGGCCAAGCCCTGTACCCTGTACTGCCTCGGCCCGATTCTCCTGACTAAATGGCTCAAACATATGCTGTTGGAAGTCTTCAGACATGCCAATACCTGTATCGATCACGCATAAGCGCAGCACACAAGGTTCAGCCACGGTGAGCGCAAGCTCACAACGCACAGTCCCCCCTTCCGGCGTATACTTGATGGCATTGGACAGCAGATTCAGCATGATCTGCTGCAGACGCAGCTCATCAGCCGCAACGAAGCGCCCCTCAATCCCCTGACCAACCGCCTGCAGATTCAGCTGTTTCTGCGAAGCCATGAGCTGCACCGAAGCCACTACACCATCGAGCAGCTGCTGCAAGGATACTGCCTTGAGATGCAGCTCCATTTTCCCGCTCGTGATCTTGGAAAGGTCCAGTACATCATTGACAAGTGAGAGCATCAGCCGCCCCGAGGTCCGGACCTTTTCCAGATACGTCTGACGCTGCGCTTCATCATCATCCTGCAATGCCAGTTCCGTGAATCCCAGGATCCCATTAAGCGGCGTACGCATATCATGGCTCATATTGGACAGGAACTCCGCTTCGGCCGCCCTGGCCTGCTCGGCCGCAGCCAGCTCTGCCTGAGCAATCGCGATCCGTGCTTTCCCCCGTTGCTGGTTTGCCTTGAATACGATGATCGATACCACCAGCAGGATCAATACCACCGTCATGAAAAACACGAGGATCCAAAGCAGCGGCATACGATTGATAAATGTCTGCACATTATTTTCTGGTAAGGTATTCCTGGCAATAATGCTATCGATCTGAGAACCGCTGGCTACCGCGGCTTTACTGAGAATTGCGCCCAACAGACCGTTACCGACTGCCACACCGCCACAAATATTCAGCTGCAGCCGTCCAAGATTTGAGATCGTATACATATCAAGCTGCTTAGTTCTGGATAGCGTTCAGCTGAGCTTTGCTGAAGCCAGTTGCTTTCATGATGGTTTCGTTGCTTATCCCCATGGCTATCAGCTTCCAGCTCTGCCTGCCCTTGCGGGCGGCCTTGCAGGATGCCCTGCAGGATGCCTTCGTTGCTGCCTTTGGTTTCGGCAAAGGTGAGTTGGGCTTGTTGATCACAACGAAATTTTTCTGCCTTTTCATACACTCAGCGACTGATTTCATCCTGTGTAAACACGTCTTCCACCTCCATTGCTTCCCGGATTGCGGGTTCTGATTGGGCAATGTCCACTAACTCATCTTCCGTGGTTCTTTATCTCTTTCGCTCAGATAAACATACACTTGAGTCCGATTTAGTTGCAATCAAATCAACCCATTCAAGCGCCCCAGTTCGTTGAGCTTATCCATCGATAATTTCGTAAGCTTCACGATCTTCTCCATTGGAAATTTTTCTTTCATTAATTCGACAGCAAGTTCCATACGGGTCTTTTCTGCACCCTTTTCCATTCCTTTTTCTATTCCTTTTTCTATTCCTTCTTCCAGCCATACTTCTTTAGCTGTATCCAGGTTCCATTCTATATTCACCATGTCATAGACCTCCTTCACTTTCTCTTCCAAGAAATCTTTCATGATATTATTCGCAAGGCAATAGTCGATCGCCTCTGCGATTGCCTGGGCCAGGCGCTGCTTCTGCTGTATATTCGACCGTACACGGCTCACGAAGATGCTGTAGTCACGAAGGGCCCGGCAATGTTTCAGCAGCCGTTTATTTTCTTCGTAGTTGATGTTGTATACCTTCACGTTCAGTTCCAGCGCTCCGCTGTCTGCCGCAAAGGCATCGGAAAGATGCAGCTCGCTTTCCTCCGGCTCATCCTTGGCTCCATTGTAGAATACATAGAACTTCGGCGCAGGAATCTTCACCACTCGTTCCCGATAGGCCAGACGTTCATCAACGATTTTCTGATACAGCTTGCTGATGTAGAACAAGCAGCGCAACGGCATATTCTCATTGACGGTGCTCTGATGCTCCAGCAGGATGATGTACTGATCCCGGAACCGGAATGAGATATCATTCTTCAGGTCGTTGAAGAACGTCCCCTTCAACGTCGTGATCTGTATCTCTTTCGTACTGGTGTAGTCCGTTCCTTCCAAAGCGTTATACAGTGAGAGCAGATTCTTCTTGTTTTTGAAGATGCTGCGAAACAATGAATCCCGATAATTCCGTTTTGCTTTCATACTGCCACCTGCCTTCCCGTTCAGCTATATTATATCATATTCCCCAGTCCCATAAACCGAAAGTTTCCGGGTATTCCCTGTCCGTGCGGAACAGAGAACCGTCCCCTGTTCCCCCCCATTACATACGACAAAAGCGCGGATCCTTCCTGACGGGATCCGCGCTTCTGTCTTTTTTCTTGTCGCTTATAGATGGGTGTGCCGGCGTGCGGGGTTCCTCTTAGATGAACATGTACTTCAGTCCGATGTTGGCTACTGCACCTTGATGGCGACCAGCAAAGCCACGCAGGTTCAAGTCTATCTCCCACGGGTTGTGCTCGGTGGCCTCCAGCTTATAGCCGAGTTCAATCATGCCGCTGGCCCCCTTGGTGCTCGCAGCGCGGATGGCTCCGCTCATTCCACCGGCACTGACCGTACCGGTCGACTTACCGTCGAACTCGTAGTCGAACGCGCCGCCATAGTAGAGCTTCCACGCACCATGCTGCTGGTTCAGGCGGAAACCGAGGCGCATCTGCTTGCTGCTCACGGCATCGATGTCGAAATGATTGTTACCCAGGTCATAGCTCATGGCTGCATTCTTGTTGAAGAAGTACTTGCCGTACACGTCGAGCGTCCGATTGCTGCTGAGCTGGCAGATCTTGCCGATGCCCAGGTGCCAGCCATAGTAGCTGCTCGACTTGTCATAGCCATAGGCCTGCTTGGTCGCCGTGTCATAGAGCACGTTGCGTGCCTCGTTGTTCATGCGGCCGGTATGGACGCTGCTCTCGGCATAGACCCTGGTCGGCAGCTCATAGCGCAGGTAGAGTCCCCCGCCATTGTAGCGCAGGCGGCCGCTGCCGTAGTGGCTCGTCTCAGCCTGCTCGTTGTAGGTCGTGTAGTTGCCACGACCTCCCTCGTAGTAGAGCGCATACTCGAAGAGCGAGTCTCCCTTCACCTTGTGCCGTGCTCCGGCTCCCATCGTAGCCTGCCAGAGGCGCGTGGTCACGCTGCTGCCGGTCTTGAACTTGTTGCTGCCGCCGCCGATGTTCGAGAATGTCGTGGTATCTCCCCCCGCGGCGTTGCCCGTGACGTTCGCAAAGGCCGCGCCGGCTGTCTCGACTGTATCGGCTGCTCCCGTGGAGACTGCCCCAATGGCTGCTGCTGCCCCAATCACGGAATGATGGCTCTGCTCGCTGCCGCTGGTACTCCCGTTCTTGATCGTGTAGAGGATATTGCCCTGATCATAAGAGGCAGTCCCTTTACCAGTGAGGGCACCGTTGATCGTGAACGAGGTCTCCCCGGCAGCTGCTTGCAGGTTGCTTTCCTTCAGGTTGCTCGCGCTGGCCGTCTTGAGCAGCGTCATCTTATATTCCCCGTTCGCCTTGATCGCCTTATCCAGGCTGTCCGACGTGAATGCGATGTCCTTCGTATTGACGACCGTCGCCGAAAGGTCCAGAGCCTTCTGGGAGAGATCCAGCAACGTACCACCCGTATCCCAGATCACGCCGCTGCCGAAGGTGATGCTCTCCACATTGTCGAGCGTGTAGTCGAGCTTCGTATCGCTCGTCGCGGCGACCGTACCCGAGACGAGCGCCGTCACGCCAGCGGCAGGCGCGACCTCATAGTCTTTCGTCACCTGCGTCAGGGACGAGCCGGTCAGGCCGCCCTTCACCGTTTCCAGCAGGTTCGTCGAGGTGCCGAGCTCATCCCAGGTCACACCGCTGAGGCTCAGATCCGAGGCATCGATGGCGGGTCTGCTCATCGTCTCCGTCGAGAGCGTACGCCCCGTGCCCCAGGCCATATCCCCGAGCTTGATGCTCGTGACGTCCTTAGAGCCGAAGGTCGCCGTGAGCTTGCGGTTCGTCTGGTCGTTGGCATAGCTGTAGGACTGCTTGCCGCTGATCGTCACGCCATTGCTCGCATCTTCAAAAGCGATTGACGAGGCCGTGTCTACGGTTCCCGTCAGGGAGAGGTTCTTCCAGCCCGCATCGCTCATACTCGTGCCGTCGATGAGCGTCATCGACTCGCCAGCCACAGCCGTCCCCGAGGTGAAGTGGATGCCCGACTGATCCAGCGTGGTCCCGCTGGCAAACTCTTCCCCGGTCCTCGTCGTGAAAGCCGTAGTGCCTGCAGACCAGGCAACCTTCGTCGCATCGATGCCGGTGATCGTCGCATCGCCAAGAGTGCAGGTAATCGCATTGGCCGTCGTCTGGAAGGTATCCGTCATCGTCCCGGTCATGGTCAGGCCATCCTGCGTCTCCGACATAGGAATCGTCGGGACCGTCGGCAGTTTCACCTTGTCCGTCGGCAACGTACCATCCGTCACGCTCAACAGCGTCATCGTATCGCCCGTAGTCAAGGTCCCGGTCAGGGTCATGTTCGTGAGATCCAGACTGCTGACGTTGCTGAGGCTGCCCACGGTCAGGTAGGTACCCCCGTTCTCCCAGGGAGTCGCATAGAAGTTCACGGAATCGAAGTTGTTCAGCGATGCCAACGAACGGCTGCCCGTACTCGGAGTCCAGGCCGAGGCGGTACCCGTCATACTATCATAGCCGAGATTCAGGTTATTGCCGCTGGCTGTAAATGCACCTATGGCCTCCTCCTCTCTCTGATAACCATATAGTTGATCTCCAGAGTCCAGCACCGCACTGCCCCAGATGTTGATCTGATTATCCGTTGCCAAAGTCCCACGAAAGCTAAATCCACCATAAATAGCAGATCTGACCGTTCCCCCACTGATATTCACGACATTGTTTTTTATCTCAGTAGAGCCGCGGCCGCCTTCGATTCCTCCATTTGCATCAATCTCGTCACTGACAACTTGACCGCCGCTGATATTCACCGTATTGCTGTCAGCGACGGTATGCGCAGAACCACCGACAATCCATATCCACGTATTTGAAATGGTGCCCCCACTGATATCGACGCTGTTTTTTGTAGCAGAACCACCACCGCTATTTCCACCTGCTAGTAATTGATCATTACATGATGGCGTGATCTTACCAGCACGGATATCAAGCTTATTCTCCGAAACGCTCCCTCCGGAGTTGCTATAACCGCCATAAAGGCCGTCCGTATCCACCACTGGTTCATTCTTCTCGGCGTCGGCCTGGATTATGACGGCATTATGGGTCGCTGCCCCACTGTTCGTGTAGCCGCCTGCAATGGCATCCGTTAAAGTAAGCTGGCTCCCCCCTTCTATCGTCACGACCGACTCTGATACCTTGCCGCTGTCACTAGATGCTGCTGTCAACCAGCTACCCCCAGTAATCACGGCCTTGTCCGTGACCGTCAAGGCCACCTTGTCGTAATCGTTAGCATCTGTTCCAGATAAAGTCCCGCTTGCCGTGATTTCGATAGGATCACCAATTGTCTGGTCAATCACCGCGTCAATCACCGCGCCATCGATGGTCAAGGTCTTCCCGTCACTCAATCCACCAGTCACATCAGTGCTGAAAACAAGCGGACTGTCCGTCGTACCACCTTTCAGTGTCGTGCCCTCATTCGTGAAGGTGAGGTGGCCCGGATTGTCGGCCTCATACGCAGCATTCAGTATTATAGCCCCACTCTCTCCAGCCTGCGCCACGCCCGGCAGCAGGCCACAGCAGCCGCCCATGAGGGCGAGTGCCACCGCAAACCTCAGTTTGTCTTTCGGGGGGGGCAATGGTACGTAGTCTGTTTGTTCCGACTTTTCTCCCTGCATCAATCTGTTCTTCCATGTTGTCTCCTTCTTTCTCCATGAATCGAAAGGTTCCTTGATATCCATCCCTTGCGTCTGTCCAGAGCATGCACCGTCCAGGCATCCCGCCTGGGTGCTCATGTAGAGTATCGGTGAAACAGGGCATCTGCTTAAGTATTTTTTTCGATGGGACTGGGGGCTATTCCTGCCTGCGGACGTAAAAAACAGCAATCAGGGCGGGGCGGGCTTGATGGATCAATCCCCTACGGGGTAATGGATATTTGAGCTCGTGGGGCTTCGCTTCGGTCACGTCCATCGAGTCAACGGGGAAAAAGAGGCCGGGCACGGATAAGATTCCCTTCATCCTCATGAGAGAACTCTTATCCATACCCGGCCTCTTCCTGATGTATCTCTTACATCAGTGATTATTTGCTTTTATGATGGTTATGAATCTCATAATCCGTCTTGATATTGTTCATCTCTCTATCATGACGTTTCTGCTCATTCGTCAGCTGCTGGTCGTATTCCTTATCACCAATCTGATTCTTGTTATGCTGATAACGGATGGCACGGACATTCATGTTGTGCTTCGTCTCTTCTTCATGCATACGATGACTGTACTCATTCGTCGTGCCATCGGCATATGTCTGCTGTGGCTTCTGACGATGTGAAGCTTCCGAGACAGACGACAGCGAAATACTGGCAATACCGAAGCTCATCATGCCGGCCAGTGCGACCGCCGTAATCTTCTTTGTGCTGATTTTCATTATTGTTACCCCTTTTCACCTATATACCCAAATGGTTATCATCGCTTCATCAAGAGTAAGTATAGGTTCATGAGGTTGGATGATTATTAGACCTGTATACATATTACATTAATTTCAAATTAATTAATAATTAGAAAGTCTTCCCATCCCCGAAGATCGTATGGCTGCTCTTCTGATGCTTATGGCTTTCCTTCTTGTCCTGGACCTGACCGATATAGCCTGGCTGCAGGATATTCAATGATTTCAGCACATCGCCGACCCGGATTGCCGCATACAGATTGAATCGTACGTCCGGATCATCCCAGTCAATAGCGAGCAGCTGCGCGATCTTCTCACAGCGATAGCGGACGGTGTTGACATGCACAAACAGCTTCTCCGCCGTCATCTTATAATTGAAATTTGATTCCAGCAGCGCCCGCAGTGTGGTCTGCAGTTCCGCATCGCAATCATGGTCGTACTCCAGCAGCTTGTCCAGCGTATGCTGGCAAAAATCCAGGATAGGCCCCGTCTCACAGGCAAACAGTTCCTGAAATACGCCCATATCCTCATAGCGCTGGATGAAGCCCTGCTCGCCCCGGATCTGGCGGAATGCCAAGGCAATCCGCGCTTCCTTGTAGCTCTTATGCAATTCGGTCAGCGGATAGCTGCGTCCCACCCCGATGGAAAACTCCACCTCATACTTGGCCGCAAGGCTCTGCTGCCAGCGCTGGATCAGACGCTGACTGTTCCAGTCGGACAGCTCCTTATAATCCCGCTGCCGGTAGATCCCGGACAGGATGGCAATATACAGCCCCCGCCATTTGAGCGGATAGATGACCGATACCTGATGCTCCCGGCGGAACTGGCTGAGGTTGGCCCGGAACTCGGCAGCTGATATCTCCCGGCTGCCTTTCCCCATATCCATCAGCATGACCGCATAATCCTGTTCCAGGTCCAGCTGGATTCCATGCCGGGCCAGCAGCTCGTCCACCCGGATATTATTCTTGACGAATACATCCTCAAAAAGCGTATCCGTCCGCTGCTGCAGCCGGCGTGACAATTCCAGCCGACTGCGCAGGTCATAGGACAGCGCCAGCCTGGCCGGTGAGAATACCTCCATGACACCGACGATATCTGCCGGCGTCGTATCCGCTACCAGCAGATACAGGCAGACCGATTCTGCCGGCAGGCTGACTTTCATCACCAGTCGCTGCTGATTCTTGGTATAGAAGTACTGACCGTCCTCGAAGTCCGGCAGATTGCGGATAAATTCTCCCAGCGCCTCCGTCAGGGCTTCATCATGACGGGGATAGTATTCCGTTCCGTCACTGCCAATGATCATGATGGGACGCTGCATCGCCTGATGCAGGAAATTTCCGATTGCGTCGATTCCCTGTTGTATGGTTTTCTGCAAAAGTTCCAAAGCCGGATCTGCCATAAAAGCCACCCCTTCCACCATTCACTCAGGACTATTATAGCACAGACAATCCCCCTATTTGTAGAAAGCTACAACGAATCAGTCCTGTCCCCGGGCAGCCATCCGGCCAGCCATATAGCCAAACGTATACGCACGTCCATGACTGGTCCCCGGAACCGTGGTTGGATAGTCGTTGCCAAAGAAGCTGCCCGAGTTATTTCCGGCCGCATAGAGCCCTGGGATCACTGCCTTTTCCTTGTCCAGCACCTGCATGTGCTCGTTGATCTGCAGCCCGCCTAACGTAACCAGCATCGAAGTGCCGATCTTAGCCGCAAAGAACGGTCCCGTCTCGAGTGGTGTCAGGAACAGCGGCTTCTTGTGGTAATCCTCATCGTTGCCTTTGTGCGCCAGCTCATTATACCGCTTGACCGTTGCCAGGAAACGTATCCGCCGGCAGCTCGCAGAGCTTCGCCAGTTCCTCAAGCGTATCGGCCTTCTTGACCAGGCCGCTCTCGATATAGCGCTCGACATCCTTATCGCTGTGATGATATTTCATTTCCTTGCAGGCCGTCTGATGGAATTTAGCCGTCTCTTCCGGCCACCTGGAATCCCAGATATTCCATTTGCACTGCGATGGCTGGTTGCGGACCTGATTGGACAGATAGCCAAACGGCAGATCCTCATTGCCGAAACGTTCCCCTTTGAGGTTGACGCCCAGCCATGGCTGACGCACCAATGCATCCGGATTCTCCTTGGGATTATCGACAAAACATTTATCGAAATACATGGCCGTATGCGGCCCCTCATCGATTGCCGCACCAATCCATAAGCCCATCTTCTGCCCATCGCCCGTATTGAACGTGCCCGGATACGAGATCTTATTGATGTACCTGGAGCTCGGGATATAGTAATGCAGCATTTCCTCATCATGTCCATAGTCGCCGGCACAGAGGATGACGCCCTTCTTCGCATTGAACTGGATGTACTGCTTATTCTCGTCCTGCGCAATGATGCCCGTGACCCGTCCCTCATTATTGGGGCGCACGAGCTGCACAGCCGGAGTCTTGTAGTGAATGTCGACGCCCAGCTTCTCCGCAGTCGACAGCAGCGTATAGCTCATCGCGATCGTCGGACCACCGCCATACATGCCCTTCGGCATCTTCTCCTCAGCACCGGCTGGCGGCTCCAGGACAAAGGTCAGCGTCGGGAATGTCGGCAACGTCGACGTTGGGGCCACCAGCTCATCCTTGGTCCAGATGTGCTTGACCGTGCAGCCGGCCTCCTTGGCCAGCCCCATGAGCCAGTCATTGACCAGGCCGCTCTGCTTCGTGAACACCTGCACGACCTTCTGGTCCGGGCGGTAGGAACCATACCGCATGAGCTCTGTCGTCAGGAACTCCTCATCGATTTTCGTACCGGTCTCCTGCTGCACTTTCGCATTGACCGCGCCATAGTCATAGCTGCGGAAATTGACATTCTGCGTCTTCTCGATCAGCGTGACCTTCGCGCCCTGCTGCGCCGCTGCCACCGCTGCGCTCAGACCGGACATCCCTGCCCCAACGACCACGATATCGGTATCCGCCGTGCTGCTGATCTTGCTGCCTTCGATTGTGGCCGGTGCCCTCAGGAAATCCGGTTCCGCTGCCGGGCCTGATCCACCAGCGGCTTCCTTCTGTGCCTCTTTTGACAAATGCTGACGGCCATTGCCGCAGCCTGCCAATACCATCGGTGCTACCGCGCCAGCAGCGGCGATAACCGCCCCTTTCAGGAAATTCCGTCTCGACATATCCATTTCTTTCATGGTATTCCATCCCTTCTACCGTAAAATCATAGCTTGTATTTATTCTATAATAGTCAGGCTTCATTGTCCTTGTACCACTGCACAAAATACCAGATGATTTATTGGATCCTTTACCGAGGAAATCCCCCACGATTTATCCTACAATAGGGGTAAGTAATAGAACCATATAAGGAAGGGACGCACCATGAAAGATTATCTGAACCGCCTGATGGCTTTCATCAGGCGAAAACCACTGCTGAGTGCAGCTGTCGTCATCATACTCTTTATCACCGCCAACCTGGCCATGTACCAGATCGAGAAATTCCCGACTGTTGCCTGTTCCCCCTGCCATGTCATGAATCCCTACGTCGAGGGCTATCATGGTGGCGAGCTGCTGGCGCAGAAGCACCAGGCCGCCGGCGTCAACTGCATCGACTGCCATGAGAACGGCATCGAAGACAAGGTACAGGAGACCGTCTGGTATGTCACCGATGATTTCGACGATCCGCCGCTCAAGCGCGACTTCGGCAATGCCATGTGCACGAAATGCCACACCAACATGGATGACATCATCGCCAGGACCGACAAGGGAAACGGCGTCAACCCGCATGATTCCCATCTTGGTGACCTGAACTGTGCGGACTGCCACAAGATGCATGCCAAATCGAAAGCAGCCTGCCAGCAGTGCCACAACTTCGACTTCCTTCAGCAGCTACCCGCTGAATGGGAGCACCCACATACCGATAAAGACCAGACCAAATAACGCCATGAAAACAGGGTCCGCGCAAAAGCAGCAACTGCTTCTGCGCGGACCCTGTTTTTATATGGATTTTTAAAAACTTATTTCCTGTTATTGATGTCTATCGCCCGCTCCATGGCCCTGGCGGCACCATCCTCATCATTGCTGGCGGTGATGAAGCCGGCGGCCGCGCGGATCTCTGGCACCGCATTGCCCATTGCGGCCGCATGCGTCGGGAAGGTCCCGGAACATAGGACAGATCGTTGCTGCCATCGCCGATGACCATGACCTCATCCTCCCGGATGCCCTGCTCGAGCCTGCAATCTTCTGCAGGATCGCGCCCTTGGTCGCGGCTGCCGCATTGATCTCGATATTCGTACGAAAGCTGGCCGACACAGCCACTCCCGTCACATATTCCAGCTTCTGCCGCAGTGCCTGTATTTCGCTTACCTTATCCCCAAAGGTAATGAATTTCGCAACCTGGATATCGCTTTCCCACAACTCCTGCAGATTGCTGAGATAATGCATCTTATGTAAATGATCATTTTTCAGAGTATAGACGATATTCTTCAGCATGCCAAGCCCCGGACGAAAGGTTCGCGCCCGTTTCATCAGACCATGAAAGGTCTTGAAACGCGAATCGGCTGTATAGCAGCCATGATCTGTATAGATTTCCACCGCAAACATCTTCTCGCCATGCAGCAGCTCATCAATTTCCTGCGCCTTCTCACGCGAGAAATAGATGCCCTCCAGACAGTTTCCCTCCACATCAAAATACTCAGCACCATTCATGGTCACACATTCACACTGAAGACCATAACGCTCAAGCAGGATACAGATATCCCTGTACATGCGCCCGGAAGCAATCGCGAAACGAATTCCCTGCTGCTGCACCTCCCGGATCATCCGGCACGTTTCCCCTGATAACTCTCGATGGCTGTTCAGCAGCGTTCCATCAATATCGGCGGCAATCAACTTGATCATACAAAGCCCCTCTCAAATACCGAAATCTCTTCCTCCATTGTACCCCAAAAGCCCCCGCCGCACCATAGCGACGGGGACTGAACTGTCCATAGGATTCGATGATCAACCGACATCAGATATGCGCCGATCTTCCAATATTGTCTTAATCTTATCAGCAGCATCGCTTCGTTTATTTACAATATTTTGTTATTCTTTTCTCCTTGATAATATGTATGTAAAGTTGTATACTGTTCAGCATAAGTATTGTCAATGGGGATGATACCAATCTCCTCGTTGCATACAGATAACAACAATGGAGGAGACGTGGTATTATGATGAATTTTTTTGAGAAAGCCAGCGCATTTGTATCGAAATATATGGCGGCTTTCGTTATTATCGTGGCAGCTATCGCACTTTTCGTACCGGCATCATTCAAATGGGCTGCACCGCAAATTACTTACCTGCTGGGGATTGTCATGTTCGGTATGGGCATGACGCTTCGGCTGGAGGATTTTCGGCTGGTATTCCAGCGGCCAAAGGATGTATTCATTGGTGCACTGGCCCAATTTACGATTATGCCAGGCCTGGCCTGGGTGCTTGCCAAGGCTTTCGCCCTGCCACCAGAACTGGCCGTCGGCGTGATTCTTGTAGGAACCTGCCCGGGAGGAACTTCGTCAAATGTCATGACCTATCTGGCCAAGGGGGATGTGCCTCTTTCCGTTTCAATGACGATGACAACGACGATTCTCGCCCCGATCGTTACGCCGCTTCTGACGTGGTGGCTTGCAGGTGCCTGGATTGAGATTTCACTTCAGGCTATGATGATTTCGATTTTTGAAGTCGTTGTCGTGCCAATCGTTCTCGGTATTATTATCAAGGCATTCTTTGACCGGTTCGTGCAAAAATGCATCAAACTACTGCCGCTCGTTTCCGTTATCGCTATTGTACTGATTGTCGGTGGTGTTGTTTCGGTAAGCTCACAAAAGATCATGGAAACCGGACTGCTGATTATGCTGGTGGTCATGTGCCACAATATTTTCGGCTACCTGCTCGGCTATCTCATTGCCAAGGCAACCCATATGAATCTGGCAAAGTCAAAAGCGGTTGCCATTGAAGTAGGCATGCAGAATTCCGGACTCGCAACGTCATTGGCTATGATGCATTTCGGTGCCGCAGCCGCTATTCCGGAGCAATCTTCAGCGTATGGCATAATATTTCGGGCTCACTGGCAGCTAATTATCTCGCCCGCAAAATGGAAAAAGAAAAACAGGCTGCCAAAGAGCCTGTACATGCATAAGGAAAAATATCTTCTATCTATTTTCACTATAATAACCTTCATAAAAGGCTGCAGCACAAACTTGAATTTGTGCCGCAGCCTTTTATGCTATCTATTATAACCGTTTTTCCATACTTATTCCCAAAAACCGGACGTAATCGCCTGTTCAGCAGAGCCCCTGATCGATGAATTCCTGGATCTGGACCATGACACCGTGCTCGGCGTTGCTTTTGGCCTCGAAACGCGCCACATCTTTGATTGCCGGGTAAGCGTTAGCCATGGCGTAGCTGTAGTAGACGGACTCCAGCATTTCCTTGTCGTTCATGTAGTCGCCGAAAGCGGCACACTCCTCCTGAGAAAGGCCCAGCCGTTCCTGAATCTTGCGGACAGCAGTGCCCTTGTTGGCTCCCTTATTCGTCACGTCTACCCAGTAAGCGCTGGCCAGTACCACCTGCATCGATTGACTATGCTTTTCCATCAATGGATAGATCTTTTCAGCAGCATCACCACCCGCAGTGAAGAAAGACGTCTTGATTGGATCATCATCAACCGCTTCAAAGCTGTCGACCAGCTCTACCGCCCGAAAATATTTCGTCAATTCCCCGATATACTTTTCCGGTTTCTTCCGCTTCAAAAGATAGGCTTTCTTCTTGCCACAGAATACATTATAGACACCGGCAATATCATTCATGCTGTTCAGGATATCCAGTGCGGTCTGGCGCTCGATCGTATTGGAGAAGATCTCCTGCCCATGCTGCTTCACCATCGTACCGTTATCACTGATAAACAGGAAAGAATCGGCATAGTCCGGAAAACTGTCCACCAATGAGTAATACTGCCGCCCGCTGGCTGGTGCGAACATGACACGGCGCTCCTTCAGCTTTGCCATCATCACATCAAACTCAGCTGGCAGCTTTGCCTCATCATCCAGCAATGTTCCGTCCATATCCGAAAGAATCAACTTGATCATAACCTACTCCTTGTATAGTAACCGTTTTCTTTTATGTTCTCTCTTGATTGTATCATAAAAGCCGGAAAACTGTAAATCGTTCTCCGGCTCCATCTGACAAAATAACGGTCACACGCCTCATTCAGCCTGCTTGCTGCGAATATAACGAACCGCTGATAGTCCTGCTTCCGCCCCCTGATAAACGGCCTTGGCCACCTGCAGCAAACCGCCCGTGCAGTCACCGGCAGCAAAAAGGCCAGGAACATTGGTGGCCATATGCTCATCCACCTTGATGCTATTGCCTTCAAGCATCGCTCCGATCTTACGGGCGAACTCCGTGCTGCCTGCCGTACCGATGGCCAGAAATACTCCGGCCAGTTCCAGCTCGGTTCCATCTTCAAAACGCACCCGCTCAACCCGCCCGTCGCCCTCAACGGCAGCGAGCTTTTCTGTGCGGACCTCGATAGCGGCCGGAACAGCGACCTCTGATTCCATACCATTTGTCAGCAGGATGACTTGAGCCGCATGCGGCAGCAGTGTCTGCGCTTCATGCAGGGCATATTCGCCTGAGCCGATCACCGCGACAGTCTTGCCGCGATAGAAGAAGGCATCACAGATGGCACAGTAGCTCACACCTTTTCCCTCGAACTCTGCAATGCCTGGAATCCTGAGGCTCTTGCGCGAGGCTCCGGCCGCCAGGATCACACTGTCAGCGGCCAGCTGATGCTGTTTCGTCGTCGCCTTGAAGCCGGTAAAGGTATCGTTGAATGACAGTTCCAGAAGCTCATCCTCGATCAGCTCGACACCCAGCCGCAAGGCCCCATCAATGCCACGCTGCTCCAGTTCCAATCCGGTAACCGGCTCAGCCAGCCCGTAGTAATTCTCGATCTTCTCCGCCTTGGCCAGTCCGCCCGTCCCGATGCCTTTTGTCACGACGGTGACCTCTGCCCCGCCACGCCGCGCATAAAGCGCCGCCGATATTCCTGCGGGACCTGCCCCAATAATCAAAACCTTTGCCATAGCCAACACTCCATCCTGCCAAACACAACCTACTTTTATCTCTTGTTACAGTATAGCAGAATGACCCGCTCCGGGTTCGTGAGCGGGTCACCATCATCGCATCCGACAGCTGCCAGACACGAACTCATTCTTCGGGATCGTCATCAATAAACCGGCCCAGCACATAGAAAGTCGCATGGGCTTTGGCAAATACCTTGTCGTCACTACCCCGGAGCTCGCTCTCGCAGGTCATGGTATGCCGCCCGTCATGCAGCACGCGGGCCGTCGCGACGATAGTCTCAGTCATCGGCACCGCATGCATGAAGTCCGTCCCCAGATTGATCGTAACGACTTTCTTATTGCAGGCCAGGCAGGCTGCGCCCATCGCAGTATCAGCCATCGTCATGAGCACACCGCCATGCGCAATGCCATAGAGATTCGTATGCTCCTCCCCAACTTCCAACTCCAACCGCACCTGCCCACCAGCCAATGGACGTACCTGAATGTGCAGATATTCTACGAAGGGGTTATTATGATAGAACCGGATGATCTGCTGCTGCAGTTCTGTCAATCCGTCAACGTCCTGTAAACCATAAGTATTCGTTTTATTCAATTCAATGACTCCTTTTCTTAATCTTATTCTATTATAACACGGAATCTGGCCTGAAAATGTCCTGGTATTGTATCCTTGTATACATAAATCTGCTATATTGACAGGATTACAGAAGCTGATTATAATAGAACCATCAACAAACAAGAGGCAATGAAGCCCCGCAGAATCAGGTACCGGATTCTGCGGGGCTTTCTGCGTTCTCCTGCTTGCTGAGTCTGTCAAGTATCATGTTTTTCCAGAGACAAAGGCGTCTCATAGCGTACCTGCTATGAGGCGCCTTCTGGTTTTCTGGCCCCCTGCAATTATTTCTATGACTGTAATCGGAAAGGATTTGATTTCCATGATTGATACGGGCGATACGGCCTGGGTCCTCATCAGTGCGGCTCTGGTCTTCCTAATGACTCCCGGTTTAGGATTCTTCTACGGCGGCATGGTCCGCAGCAAAAATGTCCTGACCACCATTATGCAGAGTTTCTTCATTGTCGCGATGGTTTCGGTTGAATGGGTCCTCATCGGCTACACGATGACATTCGGTGCCGATATCAATGGCTTCATCGGCAGCCTCGACAAGATCGGGCTGGCTGGTGTCGGCATGAACGTCCTGGAGAACGGGACCATCCCGGAGCTGGCTTTCGTAGCCTTCCAGTGCATGTTTGCCGTCATCACGCCGGCACTGATCACCGGTGCCTTCGCCGAGCGCATGAAATTCGCTGCTTTTCGCACTTTTCATCCTGCTCTGGGCCATCTTCATCTATAACCCGATGGCCCACTGGGTATGGGGCGGCGGTTTCCTCGCCGAACTTGGCGCACTCGACTTCGCTGGCGGCCTGGTTATCCATATCCTCTCCGGTGTTTCCGGTCTTACCCTGTGTATCCTGCTTGGCAAACGCCGCGGCTATGGCCGTACGGCTATGCTGCCGCATAACCTGCCTATGACTGTTCTCGGTGCTTCGCTCCTCTGGTTCGGCTGGTTCGGCTTCAATGCCGGCAGCGCTCTTGGTGCGAATGCGCTGGCTGCCAATGCTTTTGTAGCTTCTCAGGCTGCTGCCGCTGCAGCTACTGTTTCCTGGGTTCTCACTGAGTGGAAGATCAACGGCAAACCGACTATTCTTGGTGCAGCGTCCGGCTGTATCGCCGGCCTCGTTGCTATCACTCCGGCCGCTGGTTTCGTCGCTCCAATGCCAGCAGTCATCATCGGCCTGGTTGGCGGTATCGTCTGCTACTTTGCCGTAGCCGTCCTCAAAGAAAAACTGGGCTATGATGATGCACTTGATGCCTTTGGTGTTCATGGCATCGGCGGTACCTGGGGCGCAATCGCTACTGGTATCTGGGCAACCACCGACGTCAACCCGGCAGGTGCCAACGGCCTCTTCTTTGGCGAAACTCATCTGTTCACCGCACAGCTCATCTCAATCGTCGTAGCCTATGTACTGGCTATCGCCGGTTCCTACATTCTCTATAAGATTGTCAGCCTCATCATGGATGTTCGTGCTGACGAAACAGAGGAACTTACCGGCCTCGATATCAGCGAGCATGGCGAGCGTGGTTACTCCCGCTCCGTACTCACTGGCAGCCCCATGATGGGTGCTTTCGAAGACTCCAGTGAAATGCTGGCCAACACGGTCATGCATGCGACAGAGAAAGGCTGAGGTGCAATATGAAAATAACGAAGATCGAAATCATTACCCGTTCGAGCAAGCTCGATGACCTGATGAAAGCCCTCAACGAAATCGGCGTGCTTGGCATGACCGTCAGCCAGGTATTTGGCTGTGGCCTGCAGAAAGGCCATCAGGAAGTCTATCGCGGCAAGAAATACGACATCAACCTGGTCCCGAAGATCAAAGTCGAGACGATCATCTGCGAAATCCCGGTTGAGAAAGTTCTCGACACCGCTCAGCGGGTTCTGCGTACTGGCAATTTCGGTGATGGCAAGATATTCATTACCGAGCTCAACGATGCCGTCCGCATCCGTACCGGTCAGCATGGTCCGGAAGCGATCATGGACATTCCCGGCGAAAAAGCCGAAAAATAATTCAGCCTCTATTCCTCACAAGACAGAAGGTCCCTGGTTTCCTTTTACGGAAGCCAGGGACCTTCTGTTTGAGTATACGTTCTTATAAATTATCCAGCAGCATCTGACCTACGCTGTCATATACCTTCGTAGCCGCTTCTTTCATGAAGGGCTTGGCCGTCGTCATGGTAAAGCCACCGAAACCGCTCGATCATCGGCAGATCGTTCTTATCGTCACCGATTGCCAGGATCTCACTGCCCTTCCAGTTGCCGGACTGCGACATTCGCATGAGCCCCCAGCCTTTATCCGCTTCGCTGCGGTTGATATCCAGATAGCTGCGATTGATGTTGCCCCCCAGCATCGGGAAGCGCCGGTGGATATCATCTGACACCTGCTGCGCCTCAGCCGGCGTTGCCAGTTTCATGCTGACCTGCACTACTTCCTGAAGCTGCAGCACATCCTGAAGCTCAATCATCTCGACCAGCTCCATATTCATATCCGGGATTGGCCGGACACTATAGGCATGAGTTGCCGTAAAGATCAGCAGTGGCGCATCATTTTCCTGGATGATCGGCAAAGCCAGCAGTTCCGTCAGCACGGTCAGTGGAATCGCATGACAATGGATCATTTGCCCGGAGGCATCTACCGACACGGCTCCATTGTTGCAGACCAGATAATCCACCTTCAGGTCATACGGTTTCAGTGCCTGTGAGATCAGAGAATATCCGCGTCCAGTCGCAATGCCGAACTTATTCCCGGCCGCCTGCCACTGATGCACTGCGGCCAGATTCTCGGCTGGCACCGGCTGGCCAATCGGGCAGAATGTCCCATCAAAATCGGTTGCTGCTATCTTCATCAAAACCATCCTCTCGCTCTATCGGTCGTATTATCCAAGTATAACACGAACGGACGGGAAAAGGCATGAAAATCCCTGCAGCTTATTTATCCGCTGCGTATACCTCTTTGGCATAACCAAAAGCAGCCCACGCTTTCGGCCAGCCGCCATAAAAGCCCAGCTGCGTGATGATCTCCACCATCTCCGCCTTTGTCACACCATTCTTTTTGGCATTGGCAATGTGGAATTTCAGGGAACTATCCGTAACACCGGAGGCCACCAGTGCCGACACCGTTACGATGCTGCGGTCATGCAGGGATAGTACATCATTCTTTGACCATACTTCACCAAAAAGTATATCATCATTATATCGCGCAAAATCCGGTGCAAAATCGCCCAGCTGATCCCGACCAGCGGTCTGCACGACTTTTACGGCTTTGTGCTCATTATCATGATCTGTCATTTTTGCTGCCTCCACATTCAGGAGCGGCATGCCAGCCAAAACCACGGCCAGCAATCCCGCCATCAATACTTGTCTTCTATTCATTGCGACCCTCACTTCAGTTTAGCATATTCTGCCGGATCTACTGGCTCACACCACTCATTGCTCGTCTCAGTACCGGCTACCTCAATCGCCAGATGCTGGAACGCGGAATCAGCCGCAGCACCATGCCAATGCTTGACCTCTGCCGGTATATTGACTACATCACCAGCCTTCAGCTCACGGGCCGGCTGTCCCCATTCCTGGTAATAGCCGCGCCCGGCTGTCACCAACAGCATCTGCCCGCCACCAGTCTTGGCATGATGGATATGCCAATGATTGCGACAGCCAGGCTCAAACGTCACATTTCCAACGATCACCTGTTTCAGGGAAAGCATATTCAAATAGCTGACCCCATCAAAGAACTGGGCATACTTCGTATTTTCCCCGCCCATGGCAAACGGGCTGTTCTGCTTGATTTCTTCTAATGTCATCATTCATTCACTCCTTATCGAATCCATTTTTACTTGTTCCTGTTCATTATAGAACCGTCCCTCAGCAAAAGCGAATACCTGTTTTTCATCATCAACCATGCCTGAAATGTATTTCTGTTCCACTACCCGAATTTTGCTTTTCCCTTTTTGCTGTGCTATCATGAAACCAGTCCATAACCGATTGTCAGGAGATGATTCCATGATAGCAGACAGCCTTGCCCAGTTGCGGGCACAAGGATATAAGATCACCCCGCAGCGCCGGGCCGTTCTCAATGCCTTTGAAGAATGTCCCGGCTTTCCGACTGCCCAGCAGCTCCTGGCCAGCGTGCGGAAAACGCAGCCGGATGTTTCACTGGACACCATCTACCGCAATCTTACGCTGCTGACCAAACTGGATATCATCCACGAGATCTATCGCAGCGCCGGCAATGTCTATGAACTGGCCGAACCGGGCCATCACCACCATCATCTGGTCTGCACCGAATGCGGCAAAACCGAATGTATCGATATCTGCCCCATGAATGAGCAATACACGCAGGAAGCCGCCAGGAAGGGCTTCACGATCACGGGGCATGTCTTTGAATTCTATGGCCTTTGTCAGGATTGCCAACAGAAAAAACACAACAGCAAATAACAGAATCAGTCGAGCTTATCGCAGCGGGAAATTTCCCGCTGCGATTTTTGCTTGTCAGGATGGATGGTCTGTGCTATCATGTTAAATAGTAATTTTACTATTTAGTTCTTTTACTGTCCTTTTCTATACAGGAGGTCTTTATCTTGAAATGCAAACGAAACTTATTCTGCCTGCTCGTGATCCTTTGCCTGATGCTTACCGGCTGCGCCTGGACGACACCTGCTACGTCAGGAGGCAGCCAGAGCGGCAATACGAAGGACGGTTCTTTCCACATCGTTACTTCGTTCTATCCGATGTATGTAGGCCACCATCAATATCACCAAGGGTATTGACGGTGTCACCGGTCACGAATATGACCAAACCGCAGACCGGCTGCCTGCATGACTACCAGTTGACCACGGAGGACATGAAGACACTGGAATCGGCCGATGCCTTCGTAATCAACGGTGCCGGTATGGAAGGTTTCCTCGACAAAGTCATCAAAAAACAAAAGAATCTCAAAGTCGTCGATGCATCAAAGGATATCGATCTCCTAAGCGAGAATGGCGAACAGAATCCACATGTCTGGCTCAGCGTGACCGCTGCAATCCAGCAGGTCAAGAATATCACCGAACAGCTCAAAGCTGCTGATCCGCAGCATGCTGACGCCTATCAGGCCAATTCCGATCAATATGTCAACAAACTGGAAAATCTGAAGAAGGAAATGCACGCAGCTCTCGACAACGTCCCCAATAAAGATATCGTCACCTTCCACGAAGCCTTCCCTTACTTCGCCAAGGAATTCGGCCTGAACATCATCAGCGTCATCGAGCGTGAGCCGGGCACAGAGCCGACCCCGACCGAACTGGAAGCTACAATCCAGCAGGTCAATGTCCTGCCGGTCAAGGTATTATTCACAGAACCTCAGTATTCACCGAGCGCTGCCGAGACGATTGCCCGGGAAACCGGTGCTAAGATCTATACCCTTGATCCGGTCGTCACTGGCCAGGCCGATGATTCTGCCTTCAATGCCTATATTGACACCATGCATAAAAACATGGAAACGCTCAAAAAAGCCTTGCAATAACCGTTAAATCACCATACCAAAACAGCCGTCAGCATCTTGCTGACGGCTATTTTTTGATCCGATATTCCATTATCTCATGAATCCCTTTCGATGTGTACAAATTCCACATGACACATTCTCATCCTACACTATCCCCTTCACAGGCATCTGATGTTCTCTTTCATCAAATGGACGCGCTGAACAGGGAACCGGCCGAAATGACATCGCCGGCAGAATAGGCTTGCATGAATTGGCTTGATGTTGCGAGCATATTCTGCTGCTCCTGCACACTGGCACCACTAAGCTTCGTCTCTGAGACCACCTTGCTCCCCTGCATCTTCATTACGACCAGGGAACCATCCGGCAATACTTTCGTTACGGTAACAGTATCTTCAGCATCCCCGCTGCTTGAATCGCTTGTCCCCGATGCCCCCGTGATTTGGGACAGCAATTCACTGAACGTATCCGATGTTGCCTTTGTCTTAGAGCTCGAAGCCGAACCAGTCGATTGATTCCAATATGACAAACTGCTGGTTCCACTGATGGCACTAACACTCATCCTGCACACCCCCTTTCATTTCATTGTCAGGAAAAGGTCCTGCACTTATATTATCGACGATGTATATTAGAACTTTAAGGGATTTCAGAAAATATAATGATAAATTAATAAACAATGACACGGGGATACCACAGTTCCCCCGTGTCATTGTTTATTGCCGGATATGTTATTCGTCACCGATATCGGCGATATAATTATCATCATCGTCCCAGTCATCCGGCATGCCCTTGCAAAGAAGGACCGGACAGTGTGCCTGCTGCATCACGTAGTTCGAGACACTACCCACTAAAAGGCTGCGGAAGGTACCAAAACCGCGGGTCCCCATCACGATCAGGTCGCTTTCTTCTTCTTCAGCGATATCCACGATGGTTTCCCCCGGGTTTCCTACTTCCACCCGGGTATGTGCCTTGACCTCAATGGGAATCACATGCATGAGATCTGCCAGGAATTGGTAGGCTGCAATCTTCAGCTCAGCTGGCACATAGCCGCTAAGACTCACTTGCTCGAACGCTGCCACATTCTTGTTATAATCGACCGTCATCAGCAGCGTCAGTTCCGCGCCAGTCTGTGCAGCCAGATGGATTGCTTCATTTACTGCCTTGAACGCCTGTCCCGAACCATCAGTCGGAACCAGGATGCGGTCACAACGGATTACCTGCCTTGGGCGTGCCTTGATCTCTTCAATCAGTTCTTCTTTCGACATCTTCCTGCCCCCTTATCTGGCCACATCAGCTGCCAGTTCCTGCAGCTGCTTCTTATGCTTTTCTTCATGCGCCATTCGCTTAACCAGTGCCTTACGGGCAGTATAGAAGCGGATACAGAACAATATCCCCACAATTCCCATATAGATCAGAAAACCGCCAAATACCTGTGTGATGTCACCAAAGCTGGCGCCACGAGCAATGATGTCCCGCTGGAAATGGAACTCCCAGGTCAGTGGGAATATATGGCTGAAGCTCACGACCCACGGCGCATAGAATGTTGTCGGACCTGTCATGCCGCCCAGAATAAAACCACCGGGAATGAACAGGATCATGCGGCTCGACGCAATACCAGGATTGGCCGCGGTCCAGCCAAAGAACAGGCTCAGCGTTCCGGTCACGAAGATATAGAACAGCTGGATGAACAGGAACGTCATGAGACTGCCCGAAAAGATCAGGTCGCCCCAGATCCTCAGTACCGCCATGCCCAGCACCCAGGACACGAGTAGACAGCCGCCATAGGGCAACAGCCGCACGACAAGATCCCAGGGTGTGCCATTGAGCAGGATGCCATCAAGCTGATGCGTAAGCCTGAGACGCGGGATCATACCAATGGTTGCAAACGTAAAGAACATCGAACCAAAGAAGAACAGGAATCCGAGCGTCTCACCATTGCTGGTAGACCCCTGTGGATTGAACAGATTACGTGTTGCCAGCTGCAGCTGCCCTTTCAGGCTGTCATTGGTACTGCCGACATCCCCCTGAGCCGCTGCATTATCCAGCCCGACGATCTCATTTAGTGCTTCCTTGATATCTGAAGTCTGCGCCGTATTGGTATTATCATAGAAAACACCGATATTAGTCGCAGTGCTGGTATAGCGGTCTTTCTCAAGTCCGCGCGGAAAATAGATCACCGCCACGGCCCGGTCCTGATAGAATAGCTCTTTCGGATCGATTGCCGAGTTGAGAACAGCCGTCACCTTCATATACTCCGAAGCATCGATCTTGTTGATCAAATCACGCGTGTAAACGGAATTATCCAGATCGATCACAACCACATCTGCATCTTTGGCTATATTGCCATTGAGCAGGACAGACATGAAAATGGTGATGACCATGGCCACCATGATGCAGACTTTTTCATACGGCATGCCCTGACCGGAAAACAGGAACTTTACTTCATCTCTTAGCGAATTCACTATCTTTCACCCCAATAGTCATCCCCGGAATGATACCATCCTGCGGATCGACATAGATACGAACCTGGAACGCCGAAAGATCAGACTGACCTTTCTCACGTGACTGCTTGAGATCGGCAAACCCCGGAGCCTGTGTGAGCAGACGAATCGTACCGGTTACTTTCTTATCCCCGGCCACCGTCGTGCCCGTGATTGCCTGACCTTCGCTCAGGCCAGCTGCCTGTTTCTCGCTGATATAGATATCATAATAGCTGCGATTGCTCTCCATGAGGACCACCGGTGTCGAGGCAGAGACCATTTCGCCCTCCTTAACCAGCACCTTCAGGATCTTGCCATCCTCCGGCGCACGAAGTGTCAGACGCTCCTTGGATACCTGCAGCTCCTTGAGCTGTACCTCCAATGCCTGTTTCTGATGGCGCAGGGACTCAATGTCATTGCTCATGTTCGAAGCCGTCTGCCGAGCCTGAGCAATACTGTCAGTAGAGCTGCCATTAGTGCCGGACAGCAATTTCTGCAGCAGCTGATCCTGCTGTGCGACATTCGCCTGTGCCACATTAAGCGCCATCTCCGCATCATCCAACTGAGACTGCGCCACAGCCCCGGCATCGACCAGAGCTGCTTTGCGGTTATAGTCAATCTGCGAGTTCTTCAGGGTCGCATTCGCCGCAGCAACAGCTGCCTGCTGCTGATCGATTTGATGATTGTTTTCGCCTTCACTCGTATCTGCCTTCATATAGTTGATTCCCTGAGTGCCTGACGTTGAGTTAATCTGCGCATCCATCTGGGCAATCTGCGCCTTGAGTTTCTCAATCGAAAGATCCGTATCCGTGGAATCCAGTTCCATGATGATATCGCCTTTCTTCACGACATCACCTTCTTTAACCGCTTCATTTAGCAGTCGTCCACTGACGGAATCAAAGGACATCTTCACCTGCTCAGCCGTCAGGATCCCTTCTTTCTTCTCGGTCGCGAGGGCCAGGGCATCGTTGCCCTTATACATCAGGACCAGCCCGCCAATAATTAATAATGCTATGAAGACAACACCAACCCGCGTTGCTTTCTGTTTCGTGTTCATTCTCAATTCTCCCTTATTAAATTAGTTTGATTACTAACTATATATTTAAAGGGGTCTCCCCCTTAACCTATCCTTATATCATTCAGCTAGACATCTTATGCAACAGACGGATTAATTCCCTCTGTTCATCCTCCGTCAATTTTTCCATTAGCTTCGTAACCCTGAGATAATGCGGTGGCAGGATCTTTTCCATAAACTCACAACCCGCTTGTGTCATGACGACCAGTTTACCCCGGCCATCTTTCTCGGCCGGCCGCACAACAATAAATCCATCCCGTTCCAGGCGCTGAACCATATTGCTGATTGTAGCCCGGGTCACGCCAACCTTATCGGCCAACACCGAAGGCGCTACTCCATGCTCCCCATGTTGATGCAGTACGATCAACGCGCAGAACTTGCCTTCCGACAGATGATAATCCCGCTGCAGAACATCCAGGATTGCCTGCTGAATCTCTTCTGCCGCTGTTTTTATGCCCAGCATAGCAATGACTGCCGCTGGATTAATTTCTGGAATGATGCTTTTATGACGCTCTAATTCTTCCCATGTAGGTATGATTTCACGCTTCATGAGTTCCTCCACTTAGTTAGTTTGCTAACTACTAGTATACCGAAATCCATTATTCCTGTCAAATCACATTTCTAACCGCAGAATAGCATAAATTATTCTGAATTCAATAAAATTAGTGTAAACTTCTTTACGCTCGAATGAAAATAGATTATACTTAAGAAAAGTTACCTTAATTCTATTTGCAAAGGAAGCGTATCATATGAAAACAATTGCATTAATTGCTCATGACAAAAAAAAGAATGAGATGTTGGAATTCGTCGGTCATCACAAAGAATTATTAGCTGGTTTCCACTTGGTAGCGACGCATACCACTGGTACCCTGATCAATGAGACCTTCGGCCTCAATGTTGAAACGATGATGTCTGGTCCGTTGGGTGGTGATCAGCAGATTGGCGCCATGGTTGCTACGGAAAAGATTGACTATGTGATCTTCCTGCGCGATCCATTGACTTCACAGCCACACGAGCCTGATATCAACGCACTGCTGCGTCTTTGTGATGTTCATAATATCCCGCTGGCAACCAATCGGAAAAGCGGACATATCCTTCTCAAATATGCAGGTGAAAAAGCTGCTGAAACAGATAAAGCCTGATTCTTCAACACAAATCTCCGATATATCATATTTTATTAAAATATGATATAATTGTCATAAGATTAGATCGATTTTATTATAAACCATCGCATGGTTGCGATGTATCCCGAACAAGAGTAATTAGGGAAAGGATGAGTATTATGCCGACCCCAGCTAAAATAAAATTACGCAATTGTCCTGTCTGTGGCAAGGTTTTTGCCGATGTAGGGCTCGGCATCTGTCCCCGCTGCTACGATCAACGACGTGAAGAAGAAAAGAAGATCATTGATTATGTCGCACAGCATCCAAAATCGACGATCAGACAGATTTGTGACGAAACCGATGCGAATTACGACCTGGTAATGGAAATGGTCCAGCGTGGCCAGTTCATTGCTACCGGCGGACACGTGATGTACCCCTGCAGTTCCTGTGGCAAGCCTATTACGAGCGGCATCTATTGCCCTCGCTGCCTGGTTAGATTGCGCGAAGATATTAAAGCGGCCAGTGAGCGTCGGCACTTGAAATTGTATTCAACAGAAGAAGAACATGCCGAAAAAAAAGTCAGAAAGGTGCAATCAACAAGGAAAACGCAAACAGAAGACACTGGATTCCGCAAAAAATTGCGCCTGCATTGGGCTCCTGGCTCCGAAAAGGATAACAATTGAAAAAAGATGTATTTCTCTATTGCAGAGAGATACATCTTTTTTCATTCAACCGTCAACACATTCCACTGATACATAAAAATAACCATCAGCGGCTTTCTCGTCACCTGCTGATGGTTATTTTCTCTGTTCTGTTTCTTTCACCATGTTCACTATCCCATGGGTTTTTACCTGCCCATTGGAATCTCCTCCTCACCTTTATTTCCATGTCGGCCGCCATCGGATATCTACGCTTTTCTTATTCCTTTATCCTTTGGCTTACTTATAATATACACGATTTCCAGCTGAATGTCAATGATTAATCAGAATATTTTTTGTATTATAAATACAATATTCATACACTAAAAAAGTCTCCCGAATGGAGACTTTATTTTAGTGTATGAATTTCTCCCGCTGCTCACGTCCTGCATACTGCAAGTATAACATCCCCTCTATAGGAGTCAGGTTTTTAGCTGTCGTACTGGTTGACTGCATGGTAAGCAGATTCCCCTTTACGTCATAAAGTTCTTCATCCATCCGCAACCGGAAATTATAGGGCTCATTTTTGATCCTTGTCCCCTGAAAACGCTCCATCAACACATATTTCATATTCTTAGCAGCTGCTTGTTGACAAAGACTTGAAATATCCGCCGATGCACTAATCGGTGCAAATTCTATAGTTGAATAATCCGCTGACAAAGCATCCTTTAGAGACGCCCTCATATAGGACTCATCGGACTGGATATGCGAATCCAATTTGATTTGCACCGGAGCAACATAAATTCCGCCTGAAACCGCTTGCGCGTTCCCAGCCAGGAGATCCATATCCGTCGACGGCCCATTTTTCTTATCACTGTAACGATTGCGTAAAGCCTGATCCAGATAAACCACCATTTCATGTGCAAACCGCTCTGAATTCCGATTTTCTGACCACTTGACTTTATCACCAAACTGTGCGAAACGTCCCGATAAAGATTGCAACACACTTTTTACCGGATCTCCACTGATTACGACACGTGACAGGTTCATCCTTGGTGCATATCGTTTTGCAAAAGCTCCATCACCAACAGCTGGCGCTCCAAATGTCACAACTTGCAGTTGCTGCGGCAACACTCCCATATCGGAGAACCTGGCAGCGGCCAATGTCGCGGCAGCACCTCCCAGACTATGTCCAGTCAGGTATAACGTTTCAGCTGGATGCTGCTTCAGTTCCTGTGCAATGACCTCGCCCGCCGTCCGTCCTTGAAACTCCTTCAATGGTGCCTGAAATAAAGCTACTCTGGTATAATCATTGAAGCCACGGTGAACCATAGGCGTACCTGGCTGCGTCACTTTCTGATCAGCAAACTGCTGAAATTCTGCCGGATTCGCTCCTCCAAACGGGACACGGGACAAGCGTAAATCCACCTCTGCATCCTTCAGACGTTCTGTTCCCGGAAAGGCCAGGATATACATCCGCTCCCCCGAAGGCATCGTTCGATAAACCAGATGAAATCTACCTTCTGCTGCTGCGGATACGGTTTCATGGCTCTCGAATTTCCAGCCGGCTCCCTCCAGCCAGTCACGTGCTACGAGATTCAATTCTTCACTATAGGAAGCCATCGAAACCAACGCTGACAAAAGATACAAGTCTGTCCGGTTCACTGATGCAGCCTGAGCACTGCATCTCCCCAAGGGTAATGTCAGGACCAATGCAATCAGCAGGATTCGCAACCAGGCCATTTTAGTCTCCCCCTTTTCAATACAAAAAAAACCCAAACGGCTTACCCCGTCTGAGTCATATCCTAAATAATGGTGCGGTTGATGGGACTTGAACCCATACGTCTTGTGAACACTACCCCCTCAAAGTAGCGCGTCTGCCAATTCCGCCACAACCGCATAGCATAACTTACAAAAAAATGGTGCGGACGAGAGGACTTGAACCTCCACGATATCACTACCACTAGTACCTGAAACTAGCGCGTCTGCCGATTCCGCCACGTCCGCATTATAAACTATTTACCTATTAAATTGAAAAACACACCATGAATATATATGGTGCGGTTGATGGGACTTGAACCCATACGTCTTGTGAACACTACCCCCTCAAAGTAGCGCGTCTGCCAATTCCGCCACAACCGCATGCATAACTTAAAAAAATGGTGCGGACGAGAGGACTTGAACCTCCACGATATCACTACCACTAGTACCTGAAACTAGCGCGTCTGCCGATTCCGCCACGTCCGCATTATAAACTATTTAATTGAATTAAGATACAAATGGTGGTGCCGAGGACCGGAATCGAACCGGTACGGTTGTCTCCAACCGACGGATTTTAAGTCCGTTGCGTCTGCCAGTTCCGCCACCCCGGCAGTATCAATATAACAAATGGAGCGGGTGATGGGAATCGAACCCACGTGATCAGCTTGGAAGGCTGGAGCTCTACCATTGAGCTACACCCGCATAAAAGCAAAGTGGAGCTGGCGAGAGGAATTGAACCCCCAACCTGCTGATTACAAGTCAGCTGCTCTACCAATTGAGCTACACCAGCTTGAAAAAATGGTGCCTCAGAGCGGAATCGAACCACTGACACGGGGATTTTCAGTCCCCTGCTCTACCGACTGAGCTACCGAGGCATTTTTTACAAGTATATATATTATAACATCTCAACGATGTAATAATCAAATGGCGACCCGAAAGGGACTTGAACCCTTGACCTCCGCCGTGACAGGGCGGCATTCTAACCAACTAAACTACCGGGCCATAATATGGTGGGCGATAACAGGATCGAACTGCTGACATCCTGCTTGTAAGGCAGGCGCTCTCCCAGCTGAGCTAATCGCCCATAAAATGGTGACCCACCACGGAATCGAACCGTGAACCTACTGATTAAGAGTCAGTTGCTCTGCCAGTTGAGCTAGTGAGTCATGATAAAAATGGTGACGCGTATGGGATTCGAACCCATGAAGCCGCCGTGAAAGGGCGGTGTCTTAACCGCTTGACCAACGCGCCAATAACAATCAAGTGGATATATATTGGTGGCTCACCCGGGATTCGAACCCGGGACACCCTGATTAAAAGTCAGGTGCTCTACCAACTGAGCTAGTGAACCATATCTGGCTGGGGTAGCTGGACTCGAACCAGCGGATGCGGGAGTCAAAGTCCCGTGCCTTAACCGACTTGGCTATACCCCAATCACCCCAGGGTATTAACATATTGGCTCCTCGAGCAGGATTCGAACCTGCGACAGCCTGATTAACAGTCAGGTGCTCTACCGGCTGAGCTATCGAGGAATAATACTGGTAAAACCAGTCCTAAACTAGCAGCTCCCTATCCTCCCAGCCCGTTTCCAGACAAGTACTTTCGGCGTATGAGTGCTTAACTACTGTGTTCGGTATGGGAACAGGTGGAACCACTCAGCTATCGCTACTAGATTCAAACCAGCAATGCCCTATCCTCCCAGCCCGTTTCCAGACAAGTACTTTCGGCGTATGAGTGCTTAACTACCGTGTTCGGTATGGGAACGGGTGGAACCACTCAGCTATCATCACTGGATATTATTGCTGACCTGTCCAAGAGCTGAAAGCGATTGGATAACAGGTCGCATGCGAGGATGCCCAAAGAATCAAACACAAAGTGTGCAGATGATTTGTTGGCATCTACCGCAGAAGGTATGTACCCTCAAAACTATACAGAAGAAATTTATGTATTGAACATTTTAGTTTCTATTAGCGGTCAACATCAGCCAATCATCTTCGCCCTTCGGACTCGATTCTTGGGATGTTTTCGCATACGACCTGTTACCCAATCAGCTTCGCTTCTTGGACAGGTCAGTAAAGTTAAGCCCTCGATTTATTAGTATTGGTCCGCTAAACACCTTACGGTGCGTACACTCCCAACCTATCTACCTTGTCTTCTTCAAGGAATCTTACTGGATTACTCCATGAGATACTTCATCTCGGGACTGGCTTCACGCTTAGATGCTTTCAGCGTTTATCCTTTCCGGACGCAGCTACCCAGCTATGCCACTGGCGTGACAACTGGTACACCGGCGGTCCGTCCACTCCGGTCCTCTCGTACTAGGAGCAGCTTCCCTCATGTATCTTTCGCCCGCGATGGATATGGACCGAACTGTCTCACGACGTTCTGAACCCAGCTCACGTACCACTTTAATGGGCGAACAGCCCAACCCTTGGGACCTGCTTCAGCCCCAGGATGTGATGAGCCGACATCGAGGTGCCAAACCTCCCCGTCGATATGGACTCTTGGGAGAGATTAGCCTGTTATCCCCAGGGTAGCTTTTATCCGTTGAGCGATGGCAATTCCACTCTCATTCCACCGGATCACTAAGCCCTACTTTCGTACCTGCTCGACTTGTTGGTCTCGCAGTCAAGCTCCCTTCTGCCTTTATACTCTTCGCGCGATTTCTGTCCGCGCTGAGGGAACCTTTGGACGCCTCCGTTACTCTTTCGGAGGCGACCGCCCCAGTCAAACTGTCCACCTGGCACTGTCCCCGATCTTGTGAATCTCAGGGTTAGATTCCTAACACGTAAAGGTTGGTATCCCAACAATGACTCAGCGTGATCTGGCGACCACGCTTCTCCGTCTCCCAACTATCCTGTACGTTACATGCCAAAAATCAATGCCAGGCTGCAGTAAAGCTCCATGGGGTCTTTCTGTCCAGTCGCGGGTAACCTGCATCTTCACAGGTATTTCAATTTCACCGGGTCCCTCGTTGAGACAGTGCCCAAGTCGTTACACCTTTCGTGCGGGTCGGAACTTACCCGACAAGGAATTTCGCTACCTTAGGACCGTTATAGTTACGGCCGCCGTTTACTGGGGCTTCAGTTCGGGGCTTCTCCTTACGGATAACTCCTCTCCTTAACCTTCCAGCACCGGGCAGGTGTCAGCACTTATACGTCAGATTTCTCTTTAGCAAGCACCTGTGTTTGTGGTAAACAGTCGCTTGGGCTTCTCTTCTGTCGCCAGCTCCCGCTCCCCCTGTACAGGGTTCACAGGCTCTGGCCATCCTTCTCCCGAAGTTACGGATGCATTTTGCCGAGTTCCTTAACGAGGGTTTTCCCGCGCACCTTAGGATTCTCTCCGCGCCTACCTGTGTCGGTTTTGGTACGGGTACATAATGTCTCGTTAGAAGCTTTTCTTGGCAGTGTAGTACGTCTGAATTTGATTTGCTCCGAAGAGCGCATCTATCTATCGGTTCTCGGCTTTAGTAAGGGGATTTGCCTCCTCACCAGCCTACCGCCTTCGACAGGCATTTCCAATCGCCTGCTCAGACTCCTTGCTGCGTCACTCCATCCTCAAACAACATTATGCAGTACAGGAATTTTCGCCTGTTGTCCATCGCCTATGCTTTCTGCCTCGGCTTAGGTCCCGACTTACCCTGAGACGACGAGCGTTGCTCAGGATCCCTTAGGCTTTCGGTGGATCAGATTCTCACTGATCGTTTCGCTACTCATACCAGCATTCTCACTTCCAAGCGCTCCAGCTGTCCTTCCGGTCAACCTTCAACGCCCTTGGAACGCTCCCCTACCCATGCTTGCGCATGACGCGACTTCGGTTCTGTACTTGAGCCCCGGATATTTTCGGCGCAAGGCCTCTCGACCAGTGAGCTATTACGCACTCTTTAAATGGTGGCTGCTTCTGAGCCAACATCCTGGTTGTTTAGGAAGTCCTACATCCTTTTCCACTTAGTACAGCATTGGGGACCTTAGTCGGCGTTCTGGGCTGTTTCCCTTTTGAATACGGGTCTTATCACTCGCATTCTGACTCCCAGGTTCTTCTCATAAAGCCATTCGCAGTTTGACTGGAGTTGGTATCCATTACAGACCCGCGTCTGATCAGTGCTCTACCGTCTTTATGTGTCGCCTGAGGCTAGCCCTAAAGCTATTTCGGGGAGAACCAGCTATCTCCACGTTCGATTGGCATTTCACCCCTATGCACAGCTCATCCCAAAGTTTTTCAACACTCACGGGTTCGGTCCTCCACTCATTTTTACCTGAGCTTCAACCTGGCCATGCATAGATCACTGTGGTTTCGGGTCTAATCCATGTAACTTTCGCCCTTTTCAGACTCGCTTTCGCTTCGGCTCCGTGTCTTCCACTTAACCTCGCTACATAAATTAACTCGCCGGTTCATTCTTCAATAGGCACGCCGTCGCACCAATAATGTGCTTCGACTGCTTGTAGACATACGGTTTCAGGTTCTATTTCACTCCCCTCCCGGGGTCCTTTTCACCTTTCCCTCACGGTACTATGCGCTATCGGTCGTTTCGTAGTATTTTGCCTTGGATGGTGGTCCACCCGGCTTCCCACAAGGTTTCTCGTGTCTCGTGGTACTCTGGATACCGACCCACTCAACAAGTTTTCGTCTACCGGAGTTTCACCGTCTGTGCTGTACCTTCCCAGATACTTCGACTAACTCGTCTTCGCTTGATGTCGGTCCTCAACCCCGGTCGTCCGAAGACGTCCGGTTTGGGCTCTTCCCTGTTCGCTCGCCGCTACTGGGGGAATCTCAATTGATTACTTTTCCTCTGGCTAATTAGATGTTTCAGTTCACCAGGTATGTCTTCCTTTCGGATGATGGAACATAACTTCCACCGGGTTGCCCCATTCGGAGACGCTTGGATCACAGCCTACTTGCGGCTCCCCAAACATTATCGCAGCTTATCGCGTCCTTCATCGACTCGAAACGCCTAGGCATCCACCATATGCCCTTTGTAGCTTAACTTAATATTATGCCTTTAGGTATCATATTGTTTATGATGTCTATGCTTTGAATCCTAAAATGTTCGTTCAAACCATTCGTGTTTACACACTGTTCATTTTATTGAACCATGGTTGAAATTGATACATTTTATAATTTCTTCTGTGTAGTTTTCAGTGTACATAAGAGAATGAATTATTCTCTCAAAACTAGACAATGTAGAATAGACCAGATGCTCCGACCTAAGATATCAAGTCATTTGTGGTGACCTGAACTTATCCTTAGAAAGGAGGTGATCCAGCCGCACCTTCCGATACGGCTACCTTGTTACGACTTCACCCCAGTCATCGCCCCCACCTTAGACGGCTGTATCCTTGCGGTTTACCCACCGGCTTCGGGTGTGAATGACTTCCGTGGTGTGACGGGCGGTGTGTACAAGGCCCGGGAACGTATTCACCGCTGTATGCTGACCAGCGATTACTAGCGATTCCAACTTCATGCAGGCGAGTTGCAGCCTGCAATCCGAACTGAGGGATGGTTTATGGGGTTCGCTTGGCCTCGCGGCTTCGCTGCTCTCTGTCCATCCCATTGTAGTACGTGTGTAGCCCAGGACATAAGGGGCATGATGACTTGACGTCATCCCCGCCTTCCTCCGCGTTGTCCGCGGCAGTCTCTTTTGAGTTCCCACCATTACGTGCTGGCAACAAAAGATAGGGGTTGCGCTCGTTGCGGGACTTAACCCAACATCTCACGACACGAGCTGACGACAGCCATGCACCACCTGTTTTCGTGTCTCCGAAGAGAGGGAGCTATCTCTAGCCCTTTCACTCAATGTCAAGCCCTGGTAAGGTTCTTCGCGTTGCGTCGAATTAAACCACATACTCCACCGCTTGTGCGGGCCCCCGTCAATTCCTTTGAGTTTCAGTCTTGCGACCGTACTCCCCAGGCGGAATACTTATTGCGTTAACTCCGGCACGGAAGGGGTCGATACCTCCCACACCTAGTATTCATCGTTTACGGCCAGGACTACCGGGGTATCTAATCCCGTTCGCTCCCCTGGCTTTCGAGCCTCAGCGTCAGTTACAGTCCAGAAAGTCGCCTTCGCCACTGGTGTTCCTCCTAATATCTACGCATTTCACCGCTACACTAGGAATTCCACTTTCCTCTCCTGCACTCAAGAAAGATAGTTTCGATCCCATCACGGGGTTGAGCCCCGCACTTTTAAGACCGACTTACCTTCCCGCCTGCGCTCCCTTTACGCCCAATAATTCCGGACAACGCTTGCCACCTACGTATTACCGCGGCTGCTGGCACGTAGTTAGCCGTGGCTTCCTCGTCAGGTACCGTCATTGAGACACTTTATTCAAGTATCTCACGTTCGTCCCCGACAACAGAGCTTTACGAGCCGAAACCCTTCTTCACTCACGCGGCGTTGCTCCATCAGACTTTCGTCCATTGTGGAAGATTCCCCACTGCTGCCTCCCGTAGGAGTCTGGGCCGTGTCTCAGTCCCAATGTGGCCGTTCATCCTCTCAGACCGGCTACTGATCGTTGCCTTGGTAGGCCATTACCCCACCAACTAGCTAATCAGACGCAGACCCATCTTTGAGCGATAGCTTATATATAGAGGCCATCTTTAATATATCTTCCATGTGGAAAATATACAACATTCGGTATTAGCAGTCCTTTCGAACTGTTGTCCCCATCTCAAAGGCAGGTTGTCTACGCGTTACTCACCCGTTTGCCACTCGAATCTCAAGAGCAAGCTCTCAATCTTCTCGTTCGACTTGCATGTGTTAAGCACGCCGCCAGCGTTCGTCCTGAGCCAGGATCAAACTCTCCAATAAATTATATTGAAGCGCCGATATGGCTCTCAATTTTTAAGGTTTACAATTTTGCTATTCGCAAATTGCATAAGCGATTCACACGCAACTAAAGTTGCGGTTCACTGCTTAAAGAAATTGCCGATTGTATATGTTGTTCATACCAATCGATGTATGTTAGAAACCGAAGTTTCTATTAAACATCTGGCTTAATCATGTTGCATGATTAATTCTACATTGTTTAGTTTTCAGAGAACAATCTCGCTTCATCTGTCAGAACTTTGTGGGTTCTTTCGTGAATCAGCTTCTATATCTTATCTCATTCATTCGAGCTTGTCAAGAACTTTTTGTTCTTTTTCTCATCCTGAGATCCGACTAGGTTTTCTCTCGTCATGCTCTCAACATTGTTGGTGTTGCTCGCTGACGACTTGTATTATAATACACGCTTTCATTTCTCTTGTCAACACTTTTATAAAAAGAAGCAAAAAAGAATGCCATTCCCCAATCCACTATTTTCTATTGAGGAATGGCATCAGGTCAGTTTGTCATGTCTTTGCGTTGATAACCAACGGTTCCGTATCGAGTATGATATCCTCATCAACCTCGGATACTTTGTAGTTTTCTGCTGGCGTTCCTTTTAACCGCAAGCTTTTTATGATCGCTGCTCCGCCTCGGAGATTTTGCGATGAATCAGCTGCGAAAAGAGCGCCCCGTTTCGGGATTCATATGAATGTAGATACCATCCAGATCTTCAAGTACCAGACCCATTTCGCTAAAGCCTGCGAACAGTGCCTTGGAAGCAAGCTCTACATTCTTCTGGCTATCGCCTGCTTTGAGCAGATTGACTGCTTTCTGATCGACTGGCATTATTTCAAACTTCGAACCATTATACGTCAGTTTGAAACCAGCTTCTCCCAAGGAAGTCGTCAGGTCTTTCGTGTATTCACGATACTGATTCTGGATTGCCTTCGGTTCTGGCAAGATCTTAGCCGATGGCGTCAGGCGGACCTGATCCGGGTCTGCCGCTACATCATAGGTGCCATAGGATACGACCTGAGTCGGCAGTACTTTGAAGAACGGAAGTTCAGCGCTCGCCAAACCTGCGACCCGATCTACACCAGGTACGCCATTCGTTCCTGCCGCCATGCCATAAAGGCCATTACCATTAAGGTTCGATGGGTTCAGATAATCGATCAATGGTTTTTCTGCTGGTGAATTTGTTTCTGCCGGCTGCAGCGTAACCAGTCCTTTATAGTTAAACCGGTAATTGCCAACAACGTCGCCCGACTGGATCGGGCTATTGTTCACCTCTACACTGACTCCATACTCATTAGCATTCGTGGTCGCTCCACCGACCGAATAGAATACTATTGGAGCCGTAAGCAGCGAATCACCATTCACGAGTTGTGCTTCATAGCTTGGCGTTCCGTCTGTAATAACCGCATCTGCTACCGTGGTCCGCTCCCGCTCGGTGTAAGAGTAACGGTCTTGACCCCGACAGTAACGGTCGCTGGCTTCGTCGAGATCTTATAGTTCCTGATATCCGACAGGTTCGTTACGGTAGTAGTCAGATCATAGGCTCCTACATTGTTTGTGCGCGTGTTGTTGTCTACATAAGCTTTCGTAGCATACTCCGTTTCGACTGTAGTAGTCTTCTCATCTCCATTAACCCACCCAGTTATAGATGTATCGTAATTCGTATTTACCGTACCATACGTCGTATCCATGTCCGCCGTCGTCGCGGTCAATTCCTTGCGATTGATGGTTAATTTACCATTCTTGACTTCAGTCTTATAATCGGTAGGCGCAGCCACATCACTAATCGCGATATCATAGATGGCCATATTGCCATCATCAGATGCGTACTGACCGTGCGTACGGTCTGCCGTAGCTGCATCGCCAACGCTGGATGCTGTTGCAGTAATCTTAGCACCATCTTCCTGGAATGCATCATTATAGGTAGACAGGTCCGTCCCATTGTAGGTCCGGCTGACAGTCACCTTATGCTCCCCATATATCTTAACGTAATCTTCACCATAAGTCTTGCTTACATCCACGGTGCTGATCGTTGCCGTCGGCTGTACTTCAAAGATATAGTGATTTGCATTAGAAGTATCCACAGCCTTGGTACTCGTATAGGTATGGTTCCAGATGGCATTCGTGTTACTGTTCAGGCTGCCGAATTCATCCGTATCCGGTGCATAGGAGTAAACCTGCCAGTTGCTGCCCGTTCCTACGTTGATTACATTACTGCCAACTTCATTGATGAACTTACCTTCTGTACCAACGACCACTGCCGTATTGTTATTTTCAGCGCCTGCCGTAAGTGTTCCCTTCAAGGTGACCGTACCGCCATCCTCAGCGTTCGTACCACCATTCGAAGACACCAGAATCTTATTTCCTGCCTGGACCTCATGAGTCGTAATATCATGGCCAGCCGTCACAAATGCATCGGTCCCAGCACTAACTGCACCATCCGCAATTGCATTATGGTCGGCTTCAAGATAAGCAAACGTACCTGCCCTGATTCCGGCTTTTGTAGTCACATCATGGTTAGCTCCCAGATAGACGCTTTGCCCTGCAGTAATTGTACCGTTGGCAATCACATTGCCAATGGCATTACCATTCGCATCGGTTGGTTTATTGGACACCACTTGTATCAGTCCATGAGTTGCCTCCATGTCGCTGACTTCCGCGTTACCAAGATATGCATCCATACCAATATCATTCGTGGTTGCTGTCGTCTTGCCCAGCAGTTCAATTTGCCCGCCAATGATATCGACGTCCTGCCCGGTGATCGTCCCAGTTGCTTTTACCAGCCCTTTTCCTGCAGTCAGCTGCATCGGATGCTGATAGTCCGGATCACTCAACGGAGTCGTTCCCGTCTGGCTGAGATTATTGACCAGAATACTACCAGCATTTGCATCCAACTGGACCGAATTCACCGACTCGATCGTCTTATCATCCGAGATCGTCCCTTTATCTGTCCAGTAGAATATCTTGCCAGGAGACTGGGCTGCATGCGTCGTGATATTTCCGTCAGCCAGGATCGTGATTTGTCCCATCTTAGACGTGATCTTATCACCGACCGTAGCCGATTTTACCTGACTCCCCGTGTTGTTGACGCCAATATCCACGTTCCCCACCGCATTGATTTTACCGCCTACTGTCACATTGCCCAGCGAATCAATCTTGACGGCACCGATCTTCCCCTGAGAATCCGAAACCGTGACATTGCCACGGCCTGCCATGCCTCCAACTGTTACATCACCATTATTGGTGACGGTGAAATTACTTAACGCTTTCGACTCACCAACATTGCCACCAATTGTGACATTGCCAGCCCCGGCATTGATATTCAGTGCCGAGTTCTCCAGATTGGTTTCCTGGACAAATCCATGCAACGTCTTGGCGCTATCTGCTACATCATCCCACTTCGATGCCAGTGACCAGCCAACAGCTACATTCTTGCCGCTGCCATTCGGTTCTGTATAGGTTGAGTTTCCATACGCCTGCGAGCTGGCTCCCTTTACCCAGTTGACATACGCGCCATTGATGCCCGTACCATCCTTCTCGGCAAATGCAACGCCCTGACCATTATTTTCAGCGCCTTCCGTCCCCGTTACCCAGTAGAACTTGCCATCGCTCTTCTGCTGACCGCCAACAAACAACTCATTCTCAGCACCACCGATGGTCGCGTTAGCCAGCGAATTCTCAAGGCTGGTCGTAATGGTTGCCAGATACTTATCGCCAACAGCCGTACCGGTCGTCCCTGTACTGCCCAGCGCAGCCGCGATTTTGGCCTTGTCCCAGCTATGAACGATCTGATTCGTGAGATTGGTTTTCTGTGTATCCGTAAGTGATTTGACGGTCACCTTGTGGGTCGCATTATAATAATCCAGGAGCAGCTTTTCCCACTGCGCCGAATACTTGCCATCTGTCATCAGATCCGTATAGGCCGTATAGGAATTCCCCGAATCCACGTTGCCAGTAATCGTGATATTACCACCTGCAGTATTAAGCTGCAATTGAGCACCGTTCAGTCCCACGGCAACATCACCATAGAGATTGATTGCACCGCCATTGGTCGTGATGATCCGATTTGCGGTCAAAGCCTCTCCCGTACGATGCCCGAAATACGTGCCGACAGTCCCTTTCGTGATGTCACTGCCACCGCCCGCGGTAAACGCCCCGCCATTCGTCGCAATATCCGCATTGACGACGACTGAGCCGAATGCATCTCCATCGGTATCCGAGTGCAGTGTAACATCCAATTTTCCTGTACCACTAGCCGTAATCGACTGATTCACGGTAATGCTGCGCTGTGCCTCCAGTGTCAGTGAAGTGTCCTTACCAGTAGTCTTAGCGATTGCCGAGTTCACTTCAATCGAAGCCACCTTGTTCGGGTTATCGACAGCCTGAATCTTGACTGCCGTTCCCTTATTCAACAAGTCATCGATCGTAGATGCTTTGATATAGGAGACCGTATTGGAGGCACCGCCAGTATAAGTCCAGATCCCCCCCGTTGCAGGCCCCGTATCCTTGTCGCCGATCACGACCATCATCGGATCCAGCAGCCACTCACCGGCGGTACCATTTACTGACGATGCATCGATGGATGCCTCCCCAACATTCAGTACTGTCCCGGAGGTCTCGATCAGTCCACCAGCGGTATCACCAGTAGCCTTCAGTATACCTGTAACATCCGTATTCTGACCAATCACCCTGATCGTTCCGGCCTTCTGTCCAGATGCATCACCAGAGACATCCATCACACCGCCAGCCTCGACGATACCCTGATCACCACCAGACAGAACGATCTCACCCGTATCCGATACCGACAGCGTCTTTGCTTCCAGGCGGCCGGTATTCCTGATAACCGTATTAAGTGCCTTACTGGCATCCCGTGCAGTCATCAATACGTAGCCGCCATTTGCCTGGATCGATCCGCTGTTCAATGCCGCTGCATTGACAACGGCTTTATCCACGCTGAGATTGATCTTGCCATCACCCTCATAATCAATGCTGATCTCATCGCCGGCAGCCAGCGCCGTCGTACCATCCACAGTAACGATCGTCCCCTGGTTATCGACCTGTTTGGCTAGCAGCGCCACTACGCCACCTTGTGCCTTGATCTCACCTGCATTGATTACTTTTGCATCCGAAGATCCGGAGAATTGATAGGTATCCGTCGCATTCATAAATGCCTGCATATCAATATCTCTGGTAGAGGCTATCAATCCGCCTACGTCTACCTGCGCCCCCTGTCCAAACAGGATACCATTCTGATTAATAAGGAATACCTGGCCGTTCGCATTCAGATTACCATAGATCCTGGAAGCATCATTACCGATTACACGGTTCAATGCGATAGAATCCGCACCCGGCTGCTTGAAATTGACGGTTTCCCCTTTGTCGATATCGAAACTCTTCCAATCGATTGCAACTTTTCCCGTCTTCTGGTCGATGTTCATCGTTTGACCTGAGGTATCAATGCCAGCATCGCCTGCTGTCACTTTTCCATCTACAGGCAGTGCATAGACCGGACTGGCGTAGTTTACAGAAAATAGTGCCAGGCCGATAGCTGCTGCCAGCTTGAGACTTGATCGTGTACTAAAATCATTTCTCATGAGGATCTCTTCCTTTCTCTCCATAGTGTGTTGCCTTTTCTCCTTGATTAATCCGTATGTTAAACCTTATATGCCACTGCGACCACCAGGAGGTGCAGTATGGATCTATATTAATAACGCAAAATTCAATCTATTTAGATAACAAATAATCCCCCCCATTCCTGCTATTAGATAGAGAAATCAGCCATAAGAAGCAATATTGCTTCTTATGGCTGACCCTTTATGGCACTGGCCGGTATTCAATTGACTTATCTGCTTAGTCACAAACAAGCATCTGTGCCCAATAGATATGTCCATCTGCACCTCTCGTGCAGGAAACTCCCATCTTGGTGAAATGGCGGTTGAGAATGTTTGCGCGATGAGTAGGAGAACCCATCCATGCACGTACGATTCTCTGTGCATCCATCACACTGCTGATTGCGAGATTCTCACCGAACCAGGAGTAGGATGCACCATTCAAAACTGATTTTACTTCACGACCATCCGGACGCTTATGAGCGAAGAGAACACTTGCTTCTTCTGCCCGAATCGTAGTTGCCTGATCCAGACTCTCGTCCAATACGAGCATCTGAACTCCTGCTGCTGCGCGTTCGATATTGACATAATACAGGACTTCTTCCTGCAGGCTCGAAGCATAGGTCGTAGAAGTGGCGAAGACAACGACTGCCAAGACCAGCAGGGATACGATCTGCCGCAAGGTTTTCATTTCTCTCGCCTCTTTCGTTTTTCTGTCAAGTTCTTCTCTCATGAGCACTTTGTCTCCACACGCCGCACCCTCTGCATTGCTGCAGTAAGATTGAACCTCGCAGTAAAACCAGCAAATCTTCCGCTGATGCAGCCGTCTCACGACTGCCAGCAGCACGCTGTCTCCACGCCTTATTCAGTTTTTTCAGGAGTCTTTCCTACTAGCTATATTATATCATGCTCCCAATAAGCAGTCAATTTTTTCTGAATAAACTGATGGTTTTCGTAAAAAAAAGCACACAGCTGATCCAAAGGCCAGCTATGCGCTTATACAATCACAGTTCGATATTCGTTATGATACGTCCAAGCCGTGTACCGGAAAGCAGGTTCCAGGTCCATTTGATGGCTACCGTAAAGTTAGTATGCGTGCCTGCCAGGCGGATGAGATGAACAAACATCCATGCACACCAGGCCAGGAATCCCGTCATCTGCGGGTTCATCTTGGTCTTGGCCACAACAGCCTCGCCACGCCCGATCGTGGCCATCGCCCCCAGATCCTTATAGTGGAACGTTGCCAGATCGTCTTTCCCCTGCAGGAGCTTCAGGATATTATCATGGGCCACCTGTGCCTGCTGGGTTGCCACCGGTGCGACAGTCGGCAGCGGGCGCTCCGTGCCGTGCTGGAAATGTGCACAATCACCAATAGCAAAGATGTTATCGCTGCCTTCTACTTGAAGTTTCTCATTGACCACAACGCGGCCGCCACGGTCCACTTCGCCACCACACTGTGCCACAAACGGTACAGCCTTGACACCAGCAGCCCAAATTACTGTCTTCGTCGGAATCTCAGTCCCGTCTTTCAGTTTCAGGCTGCTGCCATCATAGTCCATGACCTGCGTATCCAGCATGACATCAACGCCCTTGCGCTGCAGTACCTTTACCGTATGATCGCGCAGGTTCTGCGGCATCATCAGCAGAACATTCGGCGTTGCTTCGATCAGTTTCACACTGACCTCGCCAAAATCAAGATGATGGAATTCCTTTTTCATGATCTCGATAACTTCCGTCAGTGCGCCAGCTTCTTCTACCCCCGTCGGGCCACCACCAACGACCACAAATGTCAGCATCCGACGGCGCTCGGCTTCATTATCCTGATGTTTATTTGCCCGCTCGAACATATGCAGCACATGGTTGCGGATATGCAGTGCTTCCTGCAGCGTCTTCATGCCAAAGGAATTCTTTTCAACGCTCTCCATGCCAAAGAAGTTTGTCGTCGCACCAGCCGCAAGGATCAGATAATCATAAGCAAGTTCGCCATGATTGGTCAGCAGAACCTTGCGCTCCCGGTCAACGCCCTGAGCTTTTGCCATAAAGAATTCAACGTTCTTATTCTTCCGGAAGAACGCACGAATCGGATAGGCAATCTCATCAGTAGACAATACAGCCGTAGACACCTGATAAAGCAACGGCTGAAACAGATGGAAATTGTGACGATCCACTAATGTGATATCTACATCATCTTCTGCGAACAGTTTAGCCAGTTTGATACCACCAAAGCCAGCACCAACAATTACAATACGAGGTTTCTTGTCTGCCATGATAAAGCCCTCCCAGCAACAGCATAAGTTTTCATTAATGTCGTGAAAGTGAAAAAATTAACTTTATCAGTTAAAAAAATATAATTTTAATAACAAAACTTCACAACATCCAGATACTGTCAATAAACGACAGCGATACATTGTGTGTTTTTTAACTTACTTCCAGCATTAAATTAATTATTTATAATGACTACGCATATCATAATATCACTTTTCCATACAAATGCAATAGAATTTTACATTTTTCTGTCAATTTATTATTATTTCCTGTTTCATTGTAAATTTTCAGCTTATTCCCTCCGATTGTAAGAGGTTTATTCGTGAAAACAATAACTTTCCTTTGTGTCAAACTAAAAATAAAATGCCTCTCCCGTTAACAGGAAAGGCATTCCATTAATATCGTTTTCGTTTCACTGACGATGGATATCCCAGCTGCTCCCGGTATTTCATGACCGTTCGCCGCGAAATATCCATATTGCGTTCTTTCAGCAGCGCACAAAGCTTCTGATCGCTCAGTGGCTTATGTGCGTCTTCCTCTTTGATCAGCGTCTCAATCACAGCCCTGGCCTGCGCAGCAATGAAATCCTCATTGCTGCCAGGCTTGGCCAGATTGGCTGTAAAGAATTTGCGCAGGGCCATGATCCCGTTCGGCAGTTCCACATATTTATTGGCTACTGCACGGCTTACCGTGGACTCATGGACATCGATTGCATCGGCGACTTCCTTCATCGTCATCGGATGGAGATAGGCCGGCCCCTTGTCCAGGAAATCCCGCTGCACACGCACGATTTCCTCCACCACATGCCGGATGGTCTCACGCCGCTGCTCAATGCTGTTGATGAGCCAGGCAGCTGCGCTCAGCCGCTGACTGATATACTTCTTAGTCTTATCATCATACGCATCTGCCTGTTGGTAAATCGAAGAGATATGCAGACGAGGCACGTAGTTGTCATTGAGTGTGACCTGATAGCCCTCATCAACCCGCTGCACGAGCACATCCGGCGTGACATAATCCGTCTCCTGGCTGCCATAGGCATTGCCCGGTTTCGGATTCAGCTTACGCACGATATCCACTGCCATCTGAACATCAGCCGGACTACAGTTCTCAGCTTCGGCAATCTCACGGATATGTGCGGCTGCTACTTCGTCAAGATGACGATCGATAACAGCAGCTACCAGGCCTTCATATATGCCCTGCTGCCTGGCCTGGATACGCAGGCATTCCGACAACGATCTGGCAGCAACCCCAGCGGGCTCGAATCCCTGCACGCGTTCCAGTACTGCTGCCACGTGTTCCTGCGTTTCCCGCATCGCCTCCGCAACTGCTTCAACTGAAAGCGTCAGATACCCGTTCTCGTCAAGCGATCCCACCAGGAACGTGGCGATTGCCCGTTCCACTTCATCGGCAAATGCAAAGTTCACCTGTTCCAGCAGTTCCCGTTCCAGTGTCAGATCCGCCGGGGCTGCAGCCTCGGCGCTCTGTTCCTGATCATCGGTAAAATACCGGGGCTGCCCGGAATCCTCCCCAAGATAATGGGCCAGGGCAGAGATATCCTCCGCCCGAAACGTTTCTGTTCCGGACTCGGCAGCCCCATCACCATACTCCATCTCCAACGCAGGATTTTCCAGATATTCTTTTTCAATCTCAGCGCGCAGATCCTGCGCCGAAAGCTGCAAAATCTGAATCGCCTGCTGCAGCTTCATGGTCATGGCCAGATGCTGCGAGAGATTCATATTCAGTGATTGTTCCTGTTGCATGAGATGAAGCTCCTTTTGATGCGGGCGGAGCAGGTCCGTCCTTTACCGCTGTGACATAGCAGCCGCAATAGCTGCACCGAGGCCGGAACCACCATTTTCCAGTACTGTATCGACAACTGCTGAATCCTCGCCCAACAGTTCCGAAAGAGCCTGCATGATGTTTTCCTTGGCTAACGGCATTTTTTCGTAAACCGAACCATCGATGGCAATGTGCTGTTTGAGCGCCTTGTCCGTACCGTTCAGCTGCCAGATAATGCCCACATAGGAGGCCGTTACCAGACGTGCCGAGCGGATTACCAGTGTCGATGCCAGTTTCTGCACCTGCTGGCAGTCTGCCAGGTCAAGCGTACGGCCCGTCCGGCCTGACACGATCTGCTGTACCTGCTGGCGGTTCCCGCTGTCATCCACAATGATATTGCTCATATCAATGCTCGTGAACCCATAGCTCTTACCGCTCTCTCCCAACAGCTCAGCTAATGCCATTCCGAAGAGTTCGCCCATATAACGGCCGGAAACCATCTTTTCGAGGCGCTGCTCACCCGGTTTCTCGGAAGCCTGATCAAACGCCTCATCAAAGCGATTCGGAACCAGCTTCATAAAGCCGCCGGACTCAAGGTTGAGGATCATCGGCTCATCCGCACTGTCGGCATAAGGTTCCAGATAGCAGGTATTATGTCCGGTCGCATAGATTGATCCGATATAGACATCCGGCTGCTTGTAGGCAGCTGCCAGCAGAACAGCAACCGTATCGTTGATGACTGCTGTCGGCTCCACATTGTCAATCCCCTGACGATGCAGCGCCTCCTTGAGCAGATCATTGACTACCTTGCCCTCGACACCCGGCGTAGCGAACTCTTTCGTCCAGATGATAAGTTTGGCATTATAGAGATCCGACTGTTCCGATGGGAAGGAGAAGGTATGACCCAGCAGATACTTCTTCGTATGGTCACCATCAATGGCTTCGTCGACCAGTTCCGCGATGAAATCAAACATCTGCTCCGCCGTGGAATCCGGGCCGATGAAATCATAGACACCCTCAACCTTCAACGGTTTTGCCACCTTCTTGAGGATCTCGAACTTGCCCTCTCCCTTCAGCTGAATCCGCAAAACACGCAGGTTCGTACCGCCGAAGTCCAGTGCCAGGTATTCACCGGTTTCCCTGCCCGTCGGCAGTCCCACATAGGATTTCAGCATACGCAGGGATGATTCGTCCGGATTCTGCAGTCCCTTGCGCAGATCATAGCGGAAATCTGCTGCGATTTCATGCAGCGTATCACCGTTTACCGTGAATTCTTCGATGATGTCGTCAAACTGATTTTTCTCGAATGCCATGATATTTTTCCCCTTTTTTCTTATATAGTTCCAGTTTCGTATATATTCAAGTGCCCTTGCACTGAAATACCTTATTCCTGTTCTTCCGCGATGCCTTCCAGGTAGGTCCAACGGTCCATAAGTTTCTCCAGGTCTGTTGTCAATCGGCTTTCTTCTTTACTCAATTCATTCAACCGGCCATAATCGGCTGCATTTTCAGCCATCTGCAACTGTACAACCTTGAGCTCACCTTCCTTGCTGGCAATGACGCCCTCAATTTCTGCATACTCTTTCTGTTCCTTGAAGGTGAACTTGCGCTTGGCCGGCGTCTTAGGTGCACGCTTCTGCTCTGCCGTCTCTTTCTCCGGAATAGTCTTTGGCCCGGCAGCCGCTTCTGCAGCCGCAGCCTCCTGTGCTTCCTTTTCCTTGTAATAAGAGTAGCCGCCCGAATACAGCCTCAGATTCCCGCCTTCTTCGTAGACGAATACCTTATCGGCCAGCCGGTCGATAAAGAAGCGGTCATGCGATACGAAGATGATGGCACCCTGGAAATCATCGATGAAAGACTCCAGTACCGCCATGGTTTCCAAATCCAGATCATTGGTCGGCTCATCGAGCAGCAGAACGTTCGGCTCCTCCATCAGGATACGCAGCAGATAGAGCCGCCGTTTCTCTCCCCCCGACAATCTGGCAATCGGCGTCCACTGCAGATCACCGGCAAACAGGAACCGTTCCATGAGCTGCGAAGCCGAGATACGGGTCCCGTCAGCCAGTGTGATATAGTGTGCCGCTTCCTGGATATACTCAATGGCCCGCAGGCGGTCATCCATCTCCACAGAACGCTGGGTAAAGTAACCGATCTTCACCGTCTGACCAATGGTCACGGTTCCCGAATCCGGTTTCAGCTGTCCGGACAGGATGTTCAGCAGGGTTGACTTACCGGTACCATTGCGCCCCAGGATGCCCACGCGATCATTGCGGAGCACCGTATAGGTGAAATCTCTGATGATTGTCCGGCCATCCACCGCATAATGCACATGATCGAGCTCGATGACCGTCCGGCCCAGCCGGCTGCCAGCGAGACCGATCTCTACTGTACTGCGGTCAAGATCTACCTGCTGTGAGCTGACTTCTTCATAGCGCTCGATCCTGGCCCGCTGCTTCGTGGACCGGGCCTGTGCCCCGCGGCGCAGCCATTTGAGCTCATTGCGCAGGAAATTCTGGCGCTTCAGCTCACTGGACTGCTCCCGCTCGATACGGGCCGCCTTCTGTTCCAGGAAATTGGAATAATTGCCCGTATAGGTATAGGCCTGGCCTTTGTCCAGTTCCAGTATCTTCGTCGCCGTATGATCGAGAAAATAACGGTCATGCGTGACCATGAGCAGGGCTGCCTTCTGCGCCCGCAGATATTCTTCCAGCCAGGCAATGGTCTCACTGTCCAGGTGGTTGGTCGGCTCATCCAGCAGCAGCAGGTCGCATGTCTGCACGAGCGCCGTAGCCAGCGCCAGCCGCTTCTGCTGTCCGCCGGAAAGCGTTCCCGCTTTCGCGGTATAATCCCCGATGCCCAGCCGCATGAGCACAGTCTTGGCCGCACTCTCCACCTGCCAGCCATCCAGCTCATCGATCTTCGCGGTATACTGCATGATCTTCTTCTGCAGGGATTCATCGGCCGGTCGTCGGGCAGATTCTGCCAGTGCCAGCTCATAGCCGCGCAAGGCCTGCATGAGTGGCGTCATGCCGCGGAATACTTCCATCAGCACCGTGTTCTCCGGCTCGAACTCCTTGTCCTGGGCCAGATACTCGATGCGCAGCCCGCGCATGGTGACAACGGTACCATCGTCAACGGGAATCAGTCCTGCCACAGCCTTGAGGAACGTGGACTTGCCGGTGCCGTTGACCCCGACAATTCCAATCTTGTCCCCCGGATCCATGCTCAGATTGACACCGGAGAACAATGTCTTCTCCCCATAGCTCTTGGTATAATTTTCTATCGTAATTATCATAAATTTTCTTCCTAACTTGAAACATTCTTTACCATTATACCGTTTTTTCTCGTTTTTTCCTAGTACAGGAAACGAAACAATATACAGAAGATAAAAAAGCTTTCCCCCATCAGGGAGAAAGCTTACTTCTGCCTCATTCGATTTCGTCGTGTTCTTCCGTCAGTTCATGGGCCAGCCTGATAAGAACCCGGATGATACGCGCACCGTCTACCTCTTCCACAAAGAACAGGTTGCCGGCTGCCGCAGCCATCTGGCCAACGCGCGGCTCGCCACCCAGCTGATCATACAGCCAGCCGCCGACGCTGTCGACATCCTCATCCTCGATTTGAATCTCCAGGATATCTTCCATTTCTTCCAGCAGCATCTTCGCATCAACCGAGTAGACCAGCCCGCCCCGGCTCTCGGCCGTCGGGCGTTCCTCATCGAACTCGTCCTGGATGTCGCCAACGATCTCTTCGACGATATCCTCAATGGTGACCATGCCGGCTGTGCCGCCGAATTCATCGACCACGATGGCCAGCTGCGAATGACTCCCCTGCATGGTCTTGAGCAGGACGTTGACATCCATGCTCTCCGGTACCACCAGCGCCTTGCGGGCCAGCTTGCGCAGGTTTGGTTTCCGGCCAAGCACAATGATCCGCATAAGGTCCTTGACATGCAGAAAGCCGATGATATGATCCTTGTCTTCCCGGCAGATCGGGTAACGGGTCAGCTGCTCCGACAGGATGATCTCCATATTTTCCTCAAAGCTGTCCTCAAGGAAAAGCACCACCATATCGGTCCGCGGCGTCATGATTTCCCGGACATTGAGCTCGGTGAAATCAAAGACATTGTCAACGAAATCCGCCTCCGTATCATCGATCAGTCCCTGCCGGTGGCTTTCTTCCATCAACAGACGAATCTCTTCCTCAGTGTGAGCATCCTCCCCCTCAGCAGCTGCTTCGAATCCCATGCGCCGCGCCACCCAGTTAGCAACATGATTGAGCAGCCAGACAAAAGGATACATGACCTTCTGGAAGATCAACATCGGCAATGCCACCGACAACATGACCTTCTCGACGCTTTGTATCGCCATCGTCTTTGGCGTTAATTCGCCCATGATGATATGCGCGGCCGTGATGATGGAAAAGGCCAGCACGAGTGAGATCGTATGGCCGATGGCATCATCGAAGCCAAACATCTGCGTGAATGGCAGGATGATGACGGCAACGACCGGCTCACCAACCCAGCCTAATCCCAGCGAAGCCAGCGTGATGCCGAGCTGCGTAACCGAAAGGGATGCATCCAGATGGTCTGTCAGGCGCTTGGCATACGCCGCCCGCTTGCTCCCCTCCTGGATCAGTGTCTCCAGCCGCGATGGCCGGATCTTGACACAGGCAAACTCTGCAGCTACAAAGAAGCCATTCATGAAAATAAGAAATGCGACCAGTACTAACTGTAATAGTATCGGTACAATATCCAATGTAAGATTACCTCCTGAATTCAATGTGATCGATTCTCATTATGTCGGTCCTGCCTGCTGTGCATTGCTGCTTTGACCGGCTTATTTGTCTTGTTTGTTTTATTGGCCCGATGCGGCTTATAGGGCTTATCCGTTTTGTCAGCTTTCACTGCCCTGCCCGCTCCGGCTGTCCGGGGAGCCTTGTCGACGGATTCCTTCCCGGCCTTATGCTTCAGGCCCTTAAAGGTGATCCCCAGCTTTTTCTCCAGCTGTTCCAGCTTATAGGCCTCTTTGATATCGGCCAGTGTGATGACCGTGCCTTTTGCCCCCGCGCGGGCCGTACGCCCGGCACGATGCTGATAGGTCTGGGCCGACTCCGGCAGATCGAGGTTGAATACATAGTCCACATCGGGAATATCCAGTCCCCGGGCTGCCAGGTCAGTCGAGAGCAGCAGTTGTACCTTGCCGGACTTGAAATCGGCAATAGCCTTCTGACGGGCCTGCTTGTTGCTGTGCCCCAGAAGCGAATCCGCCTTGATGCCATCAAAGCGCAGATGCGCCAGGGTTTTCTCGGCATCATACGTGCGGTTAATGAACACCAGCCCACGCTTGACCGGCAGGCTGTTCGTGAGCTTGCGAATCTGACCGATCTTATCGCGGAACGGCGTCATCAGATACAGGTTCTCGCGCGCATCCAGTGTCGCGGCCGACTCCTTTACGATGATATGCTCCGGATGCTCCAGGAAATCTGCTCGCTCCATGGCTTTATTCGGTGCTGTAGCCGAGAACATAAGAATCTGCCGCTCTTTGGGCAGCAAACGCACCACATCGGCCGTTGACTGCAGGTTCTGATCATCAAGCAGGCGGTCAAATTCATCCAGCACCAGCAGCTTTACCTGCTGCAGCTTGAGCTTTCCCTTACGGGCCAGCTCGATGATGCGGCCAGCCGAGCCAATGATGAGCTGCGGCTTGTCCTTGAGCTTATCGATCTGGCGGGCAATGTTGGCCCCGCCGATAATGCCCTGTACCTTGATGCCAAGCTCAGCTGCCTGAGCCAGGTCCCGGGCCACGCCCGTGATCTGCATGGCCAGCTCATAGGTAGGAGCCAGAACCACCACCTGCGCCTGACGGACCGACGGATCGATCTGCTGCAAGGCTGGCAGCAGATAAGCCAGAGTCTTACCCGTGCCGGTCGGCGCCTGGCCGATGAAATTATCTCCGGCCAGCGCCTTCGGGATGGTCAGTTTCTGGATCTCCATCGGATCAGCAACTCCCTGCCCGGCCAGGGCCCCGGCTAATGCCTCATTCAGGCCCAATTCTACGAATTTATTCATGTATTTCTCCTCATATTCCTTTACTGTATCAGTGGTGCGCCCTTGCTGTCATCAAAGGTCGCGGTGCACCGCGGGTAATTGGTGCACCCCCAGAAGGTGCCATTCTTGCCCCGGATCTGCCGCAGCTGCCCTTCCCGGCAGCGTGGGCAAAGATACTGTGACTGAGCAGCATCCTGGCCGGAGCCGCCGTCTTTCATGTGCTCCATCGGACTGGCCGAGTATTTCGGCTTATCCGCCCAATTCTGCCATGAAGACTTCTTCGGCACAGGCGGCACATAATCCTGCATGTCCGCAGCCAGATTTGCTTCATAATCCGCCGCCGAGAACAGGGAATTCAAATCTTCCATATCCTGCGCCGATGGCGTCTCATGGGTATCCGCACCATAAGCAGGTGTTGGCATTGCTGCATAAGCCGCCTGGGACTGGCGTCCGGATTGCTGCCCGCTTCGGGCCATTGCCGACGCCGACACCGCTGCCGGCGCCATGCGCTGCGGGCCACGGGCCAGTCGTGTCTTCGCATCATCCATATCCGGTTTGCCATCTTTATCATTGCAGGTCATCCGGCACTTCGGGTAGTTCGAGCAGCCCCAGAAAATGCCATTCTTACCCTTGCGCTGCAGGAGTACCCCCTGATGGCAGCGCGGGCAGACATTGTCCCCCGTGACTTCCATCCGAACACTGCCGGCTTTGCCGCAGAGCTTCTGGGTGAATTCGATCTGTGCCTTGAGAAAGTCCGCTAAAGTCCCTTCCCCCTCCGACATGGAATGGAGCTTATCCTCCCAGATTGCAGTCGAATCCGGATAGGTCATCTCATCAGGCAGGGCGTCAACCAGCAGATAGGCTGCCGGTGTCGGGACCAGATATTTCTTCTTTCCCTGCGTCTTCATGAACTTTCGCTTGATGAGATCATCGATAATCGTCGCCCTTGTCGCCTCGGTGCCGATGCCATAGACATCCTTCAGCTGCTTCTTTGCCTCTGGGTTCTTGACGTATTTATGGATTTCCTTCATACCGGCCAGCAGGGTGGACGGCGTAAAGCGTACCGGCGGCTTGGTCGAGCGCTGCGTAATCGCACCTTTCTTCCAGTCCACACCGTCCTTCTTCTTCATGACCGGCAGGGTCTTGTCGCTCTCATCATCCTCGGTGCTTTCATCATCCTCGTCGCTTTTCCGGCGTTTGGACTGATACATGGCCTTCCAGCCCAGGTCCCGCTCCGTGCGGCCGCTGGCGGTAAAAAGTTCCTCTTTATAGGTGACTTCCACCTTGGTCTGATCATAGGTATGCACCGGATAGAACTGGGCGATATAGCCCCGCGCGATCAGATGATAGAGATTGCGTTCCTCGGCAGTCATCGTCAGCACATTGGCCTTGACGGTCGTCGGGATGATCGCATGATGCGCCGAGATCTTCTTATCATTCCAGGCCCGGCTCTTGATCTTCACATCCGCCTTTGGGGCCCATTCAGCCACCAGCGGATCGCCGGCATTCGTAAGATTGGCCATAATGGTCTTCGCATCGCCGAACTGATTCGTCGGCAGGTATTCGCAGTCCGAACGAGGATAGGTCGTGAGCTTCTTCTCATAGAGCTTCTGGGCCGTATCCAGTACCAGCTGCGGTGCATAGCCATACATCTTGCCCGCCAGCACCTGCAGCGTCGAGAGCGAGAATGGCAGTGGCTGCGGTTCCTGCTTCTTGCTTTTCTGGTAGGCCGAGATCAGGCCGTCATGCGGCTCCTGCTGGAACTGGGCCAGCTTCTCCTCAGCCATCTTCTTGTCGATCAGCCGGTTCTCACTATCCAGCCCGGCCATCGTATCCTTCGGCTTCCACTGCGCCTGGAACGTGCCATTCGCATGCCGGAAGTTTCCCTTGATCGTGTAATAATCCACCGGCTTGAAATGCTCGATCTCGCGCTCGCGGCGAACCACCAGCGACAGTGTCGGCGTCTTGACGCGGCCAATCGGCAGGACCAGCTTGTCATGCCCGGCCCGTCTGGCCGCCAGCGTATACGCCCGCGACAGGTTCATGCCGATCAGCCAGTCCGCCCGAGCCCGGGCCAAAGCCGACTGCTTCAGGTTGAAGAAATCCCCGTTTTCCCGGAGGCTGCTGTTGGCCTTCTTGATACTCTTCTCATCCAGGGCATTCAGCAGGATCCGTTTGACCGGCTTCGTATTCCCCAGATAATCCAGTACCTCATCCACGAGCAGCTGCCCTTCTCGGTCCGGGTCTCCGCCATGGACGATCTCATCCGCCTTTTCGATCAGCGATTTCACGATAGCAAACTGCTTCTCACAGTCCTTCTCTACGAACAGCTGCCAGTGCTCCGGGATGATTGGCAGGTCTTCGGCCCGCCACCGCTTATATTTCGGATCATATTCATCAGGCTCAGCCTGACGCAGGATATGGCCGAAAAGCCAGGTCACGATGCCATCACGGGTCTCCAGATAGCCGTCATGACGGACTACCGGTCCGGTCAGGCACTTGGCCAGCTCACGCCCCACACTTGGTTTCTCGGCAATATATACACGCAATGTAAAAGACACCTCTTAATCAAAAAAACAATTTGAACAGTCCATAGGCCAGCAATCCAAGCCAGGCCAGTACCACCAACGATGCGATCAGCATCATGACCGGTACATAGCGTATGATCTGATCCGCCCGATGCTCGGCATAATACCGGACATGTCCCGGTAGCAGATGCGTCAGACCGCAGACCGCCGCCGGCACGATGACTGCATCATCCATAATTCCCAGCACCGGAATCGTATCCGGTATGAGATCGATTGGACTCACCAGATAAAGGATAGCCACGATCAGCAGCCCCTTGATCTGTTTTGGTGTATCCCGATGGCGCAGGGCAACCAGCATGACCAGCAGATCATACCGGAATATTTTCAAGAAGGTAAGGATTCTCCGCATGAGATCACTCCTATTCCACGCTAAACAACAAGTAAAAAAATCTCTTGTCTCTATATAATAATCATTCTATCATATTCATAGGGAAACTGTCTGTATACTTTATCATTATATTAATTGACATCACTATGCTGTTTTGTTATAATTTATTTACAAATTTACAGCCATAAAATCCATTCTATCTATTAGGAGGAATGCCGATATGTCCGAAAAAAATTTCCCACTCACGAAAGCGCAGCTTCAGGAAATCATCAAAGAGTATCCTACTCCTTTCCATATCTATGACGAACATGCCATCCGCCAGAATATCCGCGCCCTGCAGAAGGCCTTTGCCTGGGCTCCGCGATTCCGGGAACAGTTTGCCGTCAAGGCACTGCCTAACCCGCGCATCATCCAGGTCCTGCACGAAGAGGGTGCCGGCACGGACTGCAGCAGCAAGGCCGAGCTCATGCTCTCGGATATCGCCGGCGTCAAAGGCGAAGAGATCCTGCTGACCTCCAACGACACCCCGGCCGACGAGTTCCAGAAAGCCATCGAACTGGGCGCGATCATCAACCTCGATGACATCTCCCATCTCGACTATCTGGAAGAAAATGCCGGACTGCCGAAGGTGCTCTGCTTCCGTTACAATCCGGGCGACCTGATTGAGGGCAATGACATCATCGGCAAACCGACCGAAGCCAAATACGGACTGACACATGATCAGCTCATCGAAGCTTACCGTCGCGCCAAGGAAAAAGGCGTCAAACGGTTCGGCCTGCATACAATGGTTGCCTCGAACGAACGCCGCACCGAAGCATTCCTGTTCACAGCCAGGCTCATGTTCACGCTGGCCAACGAGCTGCATGACGAGCTCGGCATCAAGGTCGAGTTCGTCAATCTCGGCGGCGGCTTTGGTATTCCTTACCTGCCGAGCGAAGAACCGCTGAACCTCATGGAAATCGGCGAAGGCATCCATAAGCTCTATGATGAGATGATGGTCCCGAACGGCCTCGGCTCCACGGCTATCATGACCGAAAGCGGCCGCGCCATGACCGGTCCGGCTGGCTGGCTGGTATCCACCGTGCTCCATGAAAAGAAAACCTACAAGGACTACATCGGCCTGGATTCCTGCATGGCCAACCTCATGCGCCCGGCCATGTACGGCTCCTATCATCATATCACGATTGCCGGCAAGGAAAACGAGCCCTGCGATCATGTCTACGACATCACGGGATCGCTCTGCGAGAACAACGACAAATTCGCAATTGACCGGAAACTGCCGAAGATCGAGATCGGCGACCTCGTGATCATCCACGATACCGGTGCGCACGGCAGTGCCATGGGCTTCAACTATAACGGCAAGCTCTGGTGTGCAGAGCTGCTGCTGAAAGAAGATGGTACCGTTGAGCTCATCCGCCGGGCCCAGACCATCGACGATTATTTCGCCACATTAAAATACCCAGGCTCACTCGTCAAGTAAGCACCGGGTATTCAATCCGACACATATATTACCACTCCGGGTCAGCAAAACGGACCTGGTTGCGGCCAGCTTCCTTTGCGGCATACAGGGCACGGTCGACACGCTTGAACAGCGCGTCGGGCGTGTCCTTTTTGCCGTGCCAATAGGCAGCACCAATACTGCAGGTGATCTCATGTCCAGCAATGTTGCTGCTTTCCACCTGCTCGCGCAGCTGCTCAGCCAGTTCCTCAGCTGCCAGCGTATTTTCACTGACCAGCACCAGGAATTCCTCGCCGCCCCAGCGGATACACTGACCATCATTTCCCAGCAGCTGCCGGATGACAGCTGCAAAACCTTTCAGTACCGCATCACCGGCATCATGGCCATACCGGTCGTTAACCTGTTTGAAATGATCGATATCGAGTAACAAAACCGTAAAATCCCGCTCGGTCTGGCGTGATCTGGATATCGCCGTGGCCAGCAGCGTATTGAGCTTGCTCCGGTTCCAGCACCCAGTCAGTGCATCCAGTGATGACCGCTGAGCAGCCATCACCGCCTCATACTCCAGTCCAGCCGTGCGCATGGCCAGCTCACGCTCGTCGCAGAGCTGTTGACGCAGAATCTCGATGACAAAATACATGAATGCATAGATGGCTATTGGTGTCGTGAACGTCCGCCATGGCAGCAGATAAAAATGTCCAGACAAACCATCGATCACACCAAAGAACGTAAATGCTGCTGTCGGTACCAGAACCGCCCGGCAAAGCTCGTCGCCATCTCTGAATGCCCGAATGCACCACAGGAAAGCCAGCCCCTCCCCGACCGCAATCAATGGATAATAGGCCGCCATGAATATGTTCATCGTATGATAACCCATAATTTCACCGGCCATGGCCAGGACGAACAGCCATGCATTGGCAAAAACTATATAGCCCATATGGGCATAAGGCTTACGTTTCAGCAACTCATACAGGATCATATTCGCCGACAATGGCAGGAGATACGCCAGTATACTCAGCATATACCACCAGAACACATGTCCCCTGATGAACAGATCCTTCACATTCGAAGCACTGATAAGCCAGGCCGAAAATACCAGCAGGAAAAGAAAGATATAAATATACAGCTTCTTCCAGCCATGTGGATTATATTGATAATAATAACACACGATAAGCATCATCATCACAGTAATCGGGAATGCCAGTACAATGGGAATATCATAGAAGAAAAAGCGTTGAATCTGAGCAGTCTCCGTATCCAGAAACAACATATTGAATCTTCCCAGATGATTGGATGAATCCGAATACAGTTCAAAAACCAATGGTGTCTCCGCTGAAAGCTCCGGCAGCGGTACAACATTCAGCCGCTTTCCCTCATCAAAGTGTTCATTGGAAAAATCACCCTGCTCATAGATCAGCTGTTTCCCCAGCCAGACCCGTACGGCCTGATTGGTCGTCTCAAATAGCAGAATATTGCTCTGCGGCGAAACGGGTGAGACCATCGTCATCAGCCAGACCGTCTGCTGCCCCTTCTGCAACGCCGGACTCTGTGGAAAGTCAAAACTCTTCCACTTTCCCGGCCAGACGGCCATGTCAGCCGGCAGATCGCCTGGCAGATGTGCCGGCTGCTCTTCCGGAGCCTGATACCACCATGATCCCTCCAGCTCCGCGGCTTCAGTATGCACAGTTGCGCCAGACAGCAAGACCAGCAACACAAACAGCAGAACAATCCGCATCAAGCGCCATATATCCTTATATTTTGCTATCCTCACGTTCATTCGCCTCAACTTCAGCTCCCCCCGACTCATCCAGCGTCTCCGTTGCCACTGTATTACGCCCATTCCTTTTCGCCCGATACAGCGCGTCATCCATCCGCTTAAAGATATTCACGCTGCTATCCTCTAAGCCATGCCAGAACGCCACACCAGCGCTGATTGTCACCCGCTTCTCAGGCAGGATTTCCGTCTGCTCCACCAACTGACGGAAAGACTCCGCCAATTCAACAGCCTCCGGCAGCCCCATTTCCGGACAATAGATCACGAATTCTTCGCCACCCCAGCGAAAAAAGGGATGCATTTTGTCCAGCCGGCTGCGGATAAGTGCTGTTATCTTCTTGAGCACCACATCGCCAGCATCATGACCGAATCTGTCGTTCACGGACTTGAAACAATCAATGTCCATCATAACCAATGAAAAATGAATATCCTTCGTATTGGACAAACGCTCACGCATGAAATCCTCAAACGCGCCACGATTCCGGCAGTTCGTCAGGACATCTACTTCTGAGCGTTCAATGGCCAGGGCGATCTCATACTTCAGACCGATCTCATGCTCACGCAGCTGGCGCTCCCGGGTAAGCTGTTCCCTCAGCATGAATACCACAAAGGCAACATATGTATAGACACTGAGCGGTGCCAGATAGATATGCCAGGGATACAGATGCAGGTAGGCAAACACTCCATCCAGCACCCCCAGCAGGCTCAAACCAAGCATCGGAATCATCGCGAACCGGGTGTAGACATTCTGGCGCCGTATCGAGACGATCATACAATAAAATACCGGGATCTGAGCCGCAGGAATCAAAGCATAGAAAGCCACACGGCAGCGGTCAAGCCCATTGAGCCCCAGTCCTTCTGCCAGCATGGCCAATACTGCCAGCACCGCATAAGCGCTGACCGCAAGCCTGACCTTCGGCTTCAGATCATTTTCTACGACCTCATAAATAATCATATTCCCGGCTATTGGCAGCAGATACATCATGATCCGGGCTATATAATACCAAAACACCGGCCAATCCAGGAACAGCTGCTTCACATTCGAGACGCTGATCATCCACAAAGACATCATGGCAAGCATGATGATTACATTGATATTGAGTCGTTTCCAGGCAGCCTGGTTGAACGCATACATGATAAGGATCATAATGATCATCACCGCGACCGGTAACGTGACCACGTAGGGGATGTCATAGGCAAAGAGCCGCAGTGTCTGATCCTTCGTTGAGCCCAGCGTGAAATCATCAAAACGGCCGAGCTGATAAGGATAATCCGCATAGAACTGAAACGTCAGCTGCGTCTCCTCTGAAACGGCAGGCAACAACACCATATGCCATTTGCTGCCATGACCAAAGGGCTGCATCGACTGGAATTCACCATCGGCATAGATCAGCCGCGCCCCCAGCCACACGCGGACAGCCTGCCCGGTAGTAGCAAACAACAGCATATTCTGATCCGGCGCATCCCCCGTAACCCGGGTAGTAAGCCAAATTTCCTGCTGACCAGGCAAGACCTGCGGCTGCGCAGAGAACGTAAACGAGTCCCAATCAGCAGACTGCCCTGCATGCACAGCCAGATTCTCATCATCCGACAGTTCCGCCCCCGGGACTCCAGCCCGATACTGCCAGGATCCCGCCAAAACGGCAGCCTCAGCTGATGGCGCTGCCGCAAGTCCTATCACAAAAAACAGGAACAGAATCAGGGAAGCCGCTATACATTTACGCTGCATATCTACTCCCGCCTTCCATTCCTGTTTCCTTACTTTCTTCAATACCATCGGTAATATCATAATACATTACCGAATCCAGGACGATTTGTCAAGTTATTCACTTTTCAGCTGCATCTGCTGAAGCCAGCGCACTGCGCTGTCCTGTTCCTGACAGACACGATTGCGGCCAGTCCGCTTGGCCTCATACAACGCATCATCCACCCGCTTCAGCAGATGATTAATGGAATCCGTCGCGCCGCGCCAGGATGCCACACCTATGCTGCAGGTGATCTGCTCCTTCGCGAACAGAGCTGCCTCCTGAACCTGAAACCGCAGGCGCTCCGCCACTAAAGCAGCTTCTTTACCGGAACAATGGCGGCAAACCAGTATAAACTCTTCTCCGCCCCAACGTACAAACACATCCTGCTTCTTGATGTTGCGGCGCACCACCGCCGCAAAGCCGGCCAGCACCTCATCACCAGCTTCATGACCAAATGTATCATTAACACGCTTAAAGAAATCAATATCCATCATGATCAGTGAGAAAGGCTCCTCTTCTTGCCGATGAGCACGAACTTCTGCTGCCAGTACCGAATCCATTTTCGTCCGATTATAGCACTGTGTCAGTGAATCAATCTCCGCCTGCTCAACGGCACGTGCCACCTCGTCCTCCAGCCCGGCTGCCCGGGCCATCAGGTACCGTTCCCGCTTGATCTGCTGCCTGACGATAAACAGCAGGAATATGCCGATGGTAATCGTCGCATAAGGAATTGTATAGCCATCTTCCTGCAGCCAATGAAAATGTATAGAAAAACCATCAAGCGTCCCTGCGCCAGCCATCCCCACCAACGGTATCATTACCGCCCGGCAATAGCCATTCCCCGCCAGCGCTGAACGAATCACCCAGTATAACAACAGCAGTTCCAGTGCCGGCAGCATAATATAATATGCCGACGCACAGGCATCCAGACCGTCCAGTCCCAGAATCTCCGCCCATAATGCAATAAACAGCAGCATACCGAACGCCAGCACGGTCATCCATGTACCGCGTTTATAAGCCTTATCGACAATCAGGAAGACAATGTAATTCGCGGATATCGGCAAAATATAGACCAATATGCGCATCAGTATCCACCAAAACGCGGGCGCATCCAGCAGCATCTGCTTCGTATTCGATGCACAGACCATCCAGACCAGGAACTCAGCCATGAAAATGATGATTGCCGTATACAGCCGCTTAGGCGCTACCGGACTGGAAAAATAAAGCACCAGCATCAGAATCATGAATATTGTCAGCGGAATATTCGCTGCATAGGGAATATCCTGCCGGATGATCCTCGTCATCTGATTGACATTGCTGTCCAGCTGGATCGAATCAAACCGCCCCAGATAGGACGGATCTGATGCATAGGCACGGATAATCAGTTTTCGGCCCGCATAATCCGGTGGCAGCAGAATAACATGCCAGCGCTTTCCATAAGATACCAAATGCGGCTGCAGATCACCATAATTGTAGATCAGCGTATCATCCAGCCACACCTCAAAGGACTGTCCTGTAACCTGCACATATAAGGCAGCATCCCGCAAGGAATTATCCGGCAGCGTTGTCATCAACCAGACGCGGGTCGCATCATGCCCAAACGGTGCCTGTCCCGAAAATGAAAACGGTTGCCAATCATCCGTCTGATTCATGGCAGATGCCACCCACTCGGCATCCTTATCGCCAGAATCTGCTTCATAATCGCTGCGCCAGTACCAGGTGCTATCCAACGGTTCAGCAGCCACCGATCCTGCCATGAATCCCAAAAAGATCAGCAGCAGTCCCCAGAACCGTATCCATCGGTTCATGCAATTGCCGGTTTTCGACAATTTCTCCACAGTATTCTCTCCTAAATATCTATCCTGAAAAAAGCCCCACCGGAACTACGATGGAGCTTCTTTCTATTCAGATCAGGCCAATACGCGAGCCAGGCGCACCAATTCCGGATCCAGAGTCTTCTTGTTATTGACCGCATCAAACAGATTGACACCGACAACCTTGCCTTCATTGAAGCCGAAAACGACATTCGTTGCACCAGAAATGATAGCCAGTGCGGCTTTCTCACCAAGCATAGAAGCCTTCATGCGGTCTTCGACCGATGGCGAACCCCCACGCTGGATATGTCCCAGTACGGATACACGGGTGTCAATGCCCGTCTTCTCCTCAACGACTTTGCCCAGCCCAATAGCCGAGCCGGCACCCTCTGCTACAACGATGATGCTGTAACGCTTGCCGGCATCATACATCGCCTTGAGTTCATGGCACATGTCATCCAGATCATACTTGACTTCCGGTACCAGAACATACTCTGCGCCACCGGCAATACCTGCCATCATGGCAAGCCAGCCAGAGTTACGCCCCATGACCTCAACGAGCATGATGCGACGATGCGCGGAAGCCGTATCGCGCAGCTTATTGATGGCATCGACAATCGTGTTGGCAGCTGTATCGCAGCCAATCGTGTAGTCCATTCCCCAAACATCATTATCGATCGTGCCCGGCAGGCCAACGATTGGCAAGCCAGTCTCCTTGGACAGCAGCGAACCGCCAGTAAGGGAACCATCACCGCCGATGATAACCAGACCCTCGATGCCACGTTTCACCAGATTATCAAAGCCCTTCTTGCGGCCTTCCGGTGTCTTGAACTCCATGCTGCGGGCCGTTCCCAGGAACGTACCACCGCGCTGGATCAGGTCGCTGACACTACGGCTCGTAAGCGGAATGATATCATCCTCAATCATACCGGCATAACCATTATTGATCCCATATACCTCTACGCCCTCATAGAGTGCGGTACGGACCACGGCACGAGCTGCCGCATTCATTCCCGGGCTGTCGCCGCCGGAAGTCATCACAGCAATTGCTTTTTTAATCATGAAAACATCTCTCCTAGAATATATAGATAGTAGTTATCTGTTATAAAAAGTCCCTGTTTCCTATTTTACGAAACTCACTCACAAATGTAAAGTATTTAACAGGAAAAAGGGACTGAAATTCAGTCCCTTTTCCGATAATATCTTACGATATATTATTTTACGTTCATGATACCAAGCGCGTAGCAGATGATACCGATTGCAAACAAACCAAAGATGATAACGATCGCATTGACTTTCCGTTTCATCAGTGCCATGCAGGCAAAGGTCATGAGCAGAGGAACCAGGCCCGGCATCAGCTGATCCAGGATCGTCTGGACCGTCGTCGTAACGACTTCGCCCTTCGCATTGGTAATCTGGGATACGACAACCGGAATATTGACCGATGTCCATTTGTTGACCAGAGCACCCATGACGAACAGACCGAGGATAGAAGCACCTTCTGTCAGTTTCTGCAGCTTGTTGCCAGCTACATCCTGTACTACGTCAGTACCCTTCGTATAGCCGTATTTGATACCATACCAGCGGATAGCCAGACGGATCACATTGAACAGTACGAAGAAGATCAACGGACCGGCAATGCTGCCGCTGATTGCAAAGGAAGCGCCAAGAGCAGCCGTGATTGGACGAAGCGTGCCCCAGAAGATTGGGTCACCGACACCAGCCAGCGGTCCCATCATACCTACTTTGATACCGTTGATAACACCATCAGGGATATCTGCGCCATTAGCACGTTTCTCCTCCATAGCGGCCGTGATGCCGATGATCGGAGCAGTGACGAACGGCTGCGTGTTGTAGAACTCAAGGTGACGTTTCATCGCCTGCTTAAGCTCTTCGCCTTCATAGAGACGTTTGAGGATAGGAACCATGCCGAAGCAATAGCCCAGAGCCTGCATACGTTCCATGTTCCAGGAACCCTGTAAGAAATTCGAACGGACAAATGCCCAGAAAAAATCACTCGAAGTAAGTTTCTTTTCCATCATGTATTTCCTCCTTTTTCCTCAATTAGTCAAGATCGTCGTCAAGATCGTTTTCAGAACCGCCTGCTGCCGGAGCTGCAGCTACAGCCTGATATTTCGGGTTCAGCTGGATGTATACGATTGCGCATACAAGGCCGATAACGCCGAGAGCAACGAGGTTGAACGTCGTGAATGCTGCTACGACAAAACCAAGGAAGAAGAACGGCATGAGGTATTTTGCGCCCATCATGTTGATGACCATTGCATAACCTACAACCACGATGAAGCCACCAGCTACCTGCAGGCCACCAGTGATGACCGGCGGGATTGCATCGAGCATGGACTGTACAGCGCCAGTGCCGATGTACATAGCAACCAGCGTCGACGGAATGGATACACGCAGAGCCTGAATGCCCAGTGCACCCAGATGGCAGATATCAATACCGCGGAGGTTGCCTTCCTCGGCATAGCTGTCCGCTTTATGCTGGAATACGACCGTGATCGTACGGCAGATAATCGTGAGAACCTGACCGGCAGCTGCCAGCGGCATTGCGATTGCGATACCAGCACCGACACTCTGATGTCCGGCAATAACCAGGATTGTAGAAATAACCGAAGCAAGTGCAGCATCCGGAGCCATAGCGGCACCGATGTTCATCCAGCCAAGAGCGATCATTTCCAATGTACCACCGATGATAATACCTGTTGTAATATCTCCCAGGATAAGACCAGTGAGCGTACAAGCGATGAGTGGACGGTGCATCTGGAATTCATCCAGCACCGACCCCATACCAGCTACTGCTGATATGATGAAGATAGCGATGATTTGCAAGCTACTAAGTTCCATTATGTTTTCCCTCCATTATGTAATAAGACCTTTGGATCTTCAGGAAAATCCGCCCCATACAGATTTTCCTATATGAAATGGCGCCTTATTTCAGGACATCCATCAACATAACTTTCTTATCTGTATCAACTTTACGAATCTCAAGCTCAATACCCTTCTCGTTAAGTTTCTTGAAGGACTCGATATCCTGATCATCAACCGAAACAGCACCCGTAATCTGATGTTTGCCTTCATGGAAGCTCATACCACCAATGTTGATGCTCTTGATGTCGACACCATGCTCTACCAGGTACAGCACGCTCGTCGGATTCGTGAACAGCAGCAGGCAGCGCTCGTTCTCATATTTCGGGTTGTTGTAGACGCGGATGGCTTTGTCCAGCTCGACTACATGCGATTTGATGCCGGCCGGTGCAACCTGCTTGAGCAGCGTAGCACGGATCGTATCCTTAGCAACATCATCATCGCAGACGATAATGCGCTGGCAGTTCGTTACCTTGGACCAAACCGTGGCAACCTGCCCATGGATCAGGCGGTCATCAATTCTTGCTAATACGATATTCATTATAAATCGTCCTCCTCATCATCGGAAATCTGGCTGGCATGGAATGTCTGCGTGCCGTTCTTACCGGCCTCCACTGCGCGTTCCATCAACGCCTTGATATCCGAACCATCATCGGCCATCTGCGCACTGCACATCTCAATCAGCATTGGCAGATTGACACCAGTCACAATACCATAAGCCTCGTTGCTGATTACCAGACGGCAGGCTGCATTGTACGGGCTGCCACCGAACAGGTCGTTCAGGAACAATACGCCATCCGCACAATCCAACTCTTTGATTGCTGCCTCATACTTGGCAACCACATCATCCGGGCCTTCCCCCGGAACTAACGTTACCGCACGGACATTGTTCTGCTCGCCGCAGATCATCTCGCAGGACTTTACCAGTTCCTCAGCGAAACGGCCATGCGTACCAACAATAATACCGAACATTCACATTACCTCCTTATGAATTTCATTCCCCTAAGTTCATTTACTTGAATCTGAATGTTTTTGGCTATCTTTGCCTTACAGCTCTATATAATGCAAGCAGCGTGCCAACTTTGTGTATCAAAACGAAAATTTCCTCTTTCGCTTGATTTCATTAGGCTTTTCACCCTTTTTTCATAAACTGTTTCGTTTTTTGATACTATCATTTCCATTTTGATACACATCCATAACCGTTTTGATACGCTCTGATACTGTCAGAAAATAAACTCTTGCCAATAAAAATACACTGCGAAGATATTTCACTTCACAGTGTATCGAAATTCATTAAATCATATTGGCCATAAAGTAGTATTCATCTTCGTCAAACCGCAATTTCAGCGTTTCATCGAATACTCTGGCCGCTTTTTTCACGGCCTCCAGTTTTTGTGTATCAATCTTATCTTTATCTTCCTTATAAGCTAACGGACTTCTGGTAACGATACGCTCCAGCGCGCAGCCGCAATGAACGATCAGTCGGATACGCAGTGGATTCGATAACCGGATACTCAGCTCTTTCTCGAGAATCCGATCAAACTCGAGCAGCACACTCATCACTTTGGCCGGATTCAGATACGTCAGGAACTTCTGCAGTGATTCTTCACAGAGATTCTGGACGACCATATTGCTTTTTTCCTTTGGCATCATGGTAATTTCCTGGTTGAATACCAATTCCGTCAGCAAGCGTTCCCCATCACCATCAATCAATTGCTCCAGGGGGATGAACGGGATGTTCATCTTTGGTTTTTTCATACCAACCGCGGCTACGATCCGATAGGTCTGACTGATCTCTGTCAGCCTCTCCTCCATGTACATCACGCCAATCGGAATGACTTCTACAGCCCGGCCAGCATGATGCAGGACATCCTCAACCAGCGACTTGAGCTTGAGTGCTGCCCCCTGCCCCGATGAACAGATTGTGACAATTGCCTCCTGCCCATCAGCCGGCTGCGGTGCATCAGCAAAATCCATCGCTTCATAGCCTTTGAAATTCACCAGTGATTCATAGATACTATCCAGGTCCATACCCGCAATATCCACTTTACGCATCGCCTCGAGGATTAATGGTGTGGACACCATATCCAGCGTCCGTACAGGGATTTTCAGCCGCTCCGAGAGCATCGTCCCGATATTGCAAAGCGATCCCATATCGGCCAGGATCAGTACGCCTTTCTTACAGCTCATTGCCTGCAGCATAGCAGTGGTCTTATCCAGGATCTCCTGTGGACGGACTTCCAGTGGCATGTCCACGGCCACGATATTCGTATCATTCGAACTGAACAGGCGCTGAGCCACATCCACCATCGAGGTTGCCGTGCTCTTGCCATGCGTTGCCACCAGGATCGTGACCTTTTCCTCCAATTCATCATCATCAGACGACTCCAGCAGCAAGGCGATATATTCGATTTCTGCCCGTGGCACCTGCAGATGGTAATGCTTTTCTATCATGTCACCGATCTCCTCGGCAACAGTCAGGCACTCTGCATCCTGAGGGATTGCTCCTTCAATCTCCGTATAAGGGATGGTCTCATTCGACTTGACCCGCTTCAGGAACGCCGACAAATGCAGACTGAATGCATACAGGAAACGATCGCGATAACTGCGGTTCATCCGCTTCTGCACATAGAGCGAGATCTGTTCCGAAAAATCGACCAGCGCTTCATCCACGATCTTCAGCAGACGTTCCCGTGTCGTCATGTTGACCGAATGCTTCTTGTTGTAGAGATCCTTGACATAGACATTGACATCCGTTGCCACGATCTGCTTGATCAGCTCATCGCTGATTCCCTCACTTTTCAGCAGGGCAACCTTATCCTCTACGACCTGATACAGATTAAACCCTTCGGAGCCGCTCTCGTCCCCTTCCAGCTGCGTATTGCCCCCCGACGGTGTGATCACCAGGGGTTCATTGACATACTTTGTCAACTCCGCCAGGGCCTGACGATTTGCCGAGAGCGTCAGCAGACCATCACGTACATTCGGCGGCAGCATCTTGAAATCCACCTCGATGTAGTTCGGATTATCAATACCGTTCAGGAATGCCTGCGCACAGAGCAGCTTGATATTCGACTTCAACTGCCCTACGTTACCGCTGCCAATACTGCCGATCAATGCTTTGACTGACTCCACACCGATACGTACCGGTTTCTTGACCCGCTGGACCTCATCGAGGAACAGCAGCTTCAGGATATCCAGTTTCTCCTCCAGCGTACGATCAGCCAGCGGCTTGATCGTGATGATATTCGGGATACGACGAACGAACGTCTTGGTCAGGGCTGAATTCGGATCCTCGGTCGTCGCTCCAATGATCAGCACCTTGGCCTTCCGGCTGCGGGTGGTCTCTCCCAGCCGGTTAAACGTACCGGTATCCATGAAATAGAAAATCATTTCCTGCCCTTCCGGCGGCAGACGATGAATCTCGTCCAGGAAGAGCACACCACCATCGGCCTCTTCGACCAGACCGGCCTTGGCCGTATCAGCACCGGTGAACGCCCCCTTGATATGGCCGAATATATGTGAGATCAACAGCTGTGGATTGTTGTAATAATCCGCGCAGTTGAACGTCACGAACGGTGCATCATCACCGAAGCGGTGCATGGCCTTGCCATAGGCAAACATCATATGCGCAAACAACGTCTTGCCGACACCAGTCTGTCCGACGATCAGCGTATGCAGCCCATCCGGCGGATAAAGGATAGCCGCCTTCGCCTGCTCAACCTGACGCTTGAGACTCTTATCCGCACCAATCAGCCGGCCAAAAGGATTCACTTCCTCCTCACCGCCACTAAGCTTCCGGCACTCATCGATGTCCCGGAACTGACAAGGTCCATCGACCAAATCCAGATCCAGCACGGCTTCCAGTGATTCCTTGTCGAAATACCGCACCGGCCGGCCCATGAATTTCACGATTTTCCCCTGCCGATGCAGTTCATTGAGTTCTTTTGACACATTATTGCGCAGGATATCCAGCGCACCAGCAATCTCCTGTGCATCCAGACCGACCTGGCCTTTAAGCTCTGTCTTCGTATATTCTGCTGATTTCTCTTTGATATACATGTAGATACGCTCACTGCGTTTCATCTGTATCACTCCATTCCGATACTCTTTCCTTTATTATAACAGTGTATTAAAAAATAGGGAAGCAAGTGACATCTGTCACTCACTTCCCTATCCTGCTTACAATACGCTCACACAGTTTCGTCCGTTATGTTTCGCCTGATACAAGGCCGTATCCACCCGCTTCAGCAGCATTTCAGCCGTATCACGCGATGCACCTTGCCAACCGCTTACCCCAATGCTGCAGGTAACCGTCTGGTATTCACACAGAACAGTTGCCGCCACGTCCTCGCGGATATGATCCGCCAACTGCCGGGCTCCTTCAATCGTAAAGCCACGACATAGCACCACGAATTCCTCACCGCCATAACGCACAAACGAATGACGGGCATCCAGGTTGCGTCGTACCACTGCGGCGAACCGGATCAGCACCTGATCCCCCATATCATGTCCATACGTATCATTGACATGCTTGAAATAATCGAGATCAAACATCAGCACCGACAAAGGCTGATGGGAAAACTCCGCAATCGTGATCGACTTCTGCAGAGTCTCCGTCAGATGACCACGATTGAAACACTTCGTCAGGGCATCGATCTGTGCCTCTGCACGCACCAATGTCATCTTCTGCTTCAAATCATCATTCATCGCCCGAAGTTCCTTCTCCTCTTTCATGCCCTGCCACAGCAGCCAGGCAACGAAATATGCCAGCAGCACACTGGCCAAAGGCATGAAGTAAAGCGGTGACTGATATAAGCGAAAATGTGCCCCCAATCCATCAGCAATCCCCAAAGCCGGCACGCCAAAAGCCGGTACCAGGAATGCCTGGCTGGCCGCAGACCCCTTCCAGGCCGATCTCAGCAATATCAGGAATGCCACTGGCTGACTGACTGCGAGCCAGCCATAGAAGAAGGTCAGACACATATCCATACTGGTATAGCCAAGCAATTCTCCCACGACCACAGCACCAAAGATCACGCCATAGACCAATGCGATGAACCGGACCGCGCGGCACCACTTCCACTCGACCATCTCAGCGATCAGCAAGTTGCCCAGTATCGGCATCATATAGCTGCACCCCAGCAAAAGGTAACGCCAAACAGACAACGACACCGGCAGAATCTGAATAAGCCGCATAGCAGCAACAAGCCAGAGTGAGAACACCCCCAGGAATACAGCCAGGTAAGTATAAATACGCCGCTGCTGTTGGTTCAGATGCATGCCACGATAGCATAGCAGGACAATGACCAGCAGCAGCATCGTCAGCGGAAGAGCAAACCAGCTCACAATATCATGCTGAAAAAGCTTGGTAGCCTGCCGGCTCCCCTCATCAATCGATAACAGATTCACCACGCCCAGCCGTCCGGCATGATCTGAATAAAGCTGGAAGCTCAGCTGTCGCCCCTTATAATTAGCCGGAAGCTCCACCATATGCCACTTCGTGCCATATGTGTGATGATACAAACCGAACTCGCCGTCGCTGTAGATCAGTTCATTGTCAATATAAACGCGGATTGCCTGCTCCGTCGTCGTAAAGAATAATACCGGATGATGATAATGTACGACTGTCGGCAGCCGGGTAGTCAGCCAGACATATCGTGTTGCTGCTTTGAGCGGTGGACGCTCAGGAAACGCATACGGCGTCCAGGCCGGATCATCATATCGCAATGCCGAATGCTGCTCAATGAGGTCAAGTCCCATATCCTCATAATTTTGCTGCTCATAATATTTCCATTCACCGTGCATCGCGATAGCCTCTGCCGTCTCCCATGGCAAAAGGCATAGCCAGCCAAGCAGCAGCAGCCATACGATTTTCTTCATAATATCCCTTTCCTTTTTCCCGCCATCCTTACTCAGCGCACGAACGATGCACTCTGCAGCTCCGGATATTGCAGCCAGGCCGTCGCCAGGAATTTCTGCCAGGACGCCTCCTCTGAAATCCGCCCGTCAAAATATTCCCGGGTAGCTGCCTGAAATGACTCATTCATCCCCTGATCATATGGAGTCAACCGATTTGGCAGGACCAGCTTATCCGCTACATCATACATAATGGAGTATGCATTCTGCCCGCCCAGGAACGGCATCGAAAAATCCGGATCATGGGCAATCTTCTCCATAACCTTCCGATTATTGAGGAATTCCACGCCATCCACAGCCATCTTCATCGTGGTATCTTCCCGGCAGCAAAGTGTCCGCATGATATCCGCAATCAAGGCCGCATTATCCGTATCTTTAGCCGCACAAAGCCAACTGCCACCCCAGAAGAACGGCTGCGGTCCTTCACAAACCGCCCATTTTCCAAAAGTACCATTCCCCAGTTGCTCCTTGCCACCATCAGCTACAGTCTCAGCCAGTGAAAGTGGCTTCAACGCATAATTGATCATCCAGGCCGGTCCGAAATAACAAAATACAGCCCCCCTGATCTGTGCGCTCCAGCCTTTTTCCCAAAGATTACAGGGACCATTCTTGCCCTGGCGAGTAAAACGCTTCGTTTGATCCCGCCAGGCCCTCAAGGCAGGATCCAACTGTATTTCCTGCTGATCATTGACCCAGGCCTGCGAGCGGTTGCTGGCAAATACACGATAGGTATCAAAATACCCTGCCAGCATCGGATGCCCAGCCGCCAGCAGCAGATCTGAGGTCTGCTCGAATTTGGACCAATCCGCTACCTGCTGCTGGATCACTGCCGGATCATCCGTGCCAAAAACCTGCTGAGCAATATCCCGCCGGTAAATCATAACCCCCGGACAGGCCTGCCAGGAGATTCCCCGCTGATTCCCTCCGTCATCTGTAGCGGCCTCACGCGTATAAGAGAACTGCTCCTGCAGCTCATCCTCTGTGATACCCAGCTCTGACATACTCAGTGAAGTCTCTGAGGTACCGGTATACTTCCTGACCGAATCAGCCTCACTGAGGAACAGGTCAATCCGCTCATCAGCCGAAACCTCATCCTGCTCAGCCAACGCCTTGTCGACCGTCGTCTGATAGATGTTATCCGTGCTCGGTACGATGATCCAATGCACCTTGACATCGCCAATGCACTTCTTTTCCCGATCATAAGCCGGATAATACTTTGCCAGAACCTGCTCAAAACTGTTATCCCAACAGTATATATTGAGCACCCTCCCAACAGGCTTATGGCACACATACCAATAATACCCACCAGCGATCAGGACCAGGACAAACAATATCAGCCCCGTGGCCTTAAACACATAGCGACTCATCCCTGACCCCTTCTTCTCATTCATACAGTTATTCCTACACCCTGATAAAAATGAAGGCAAGACCCATGATCCAGCAAGTATGCCCTGCCATATCATAAATCCTGCCCGCATAATGATTCAATTATTTCTTGACCGGTGCTTTCTTCTGATTCGTATCTGCACTCTTCGCCGGATTCAAGGAGAAATTCTCCAGCTCACCCTGTTTGTTAAAGAGCAGTACACAGAAAACAGCTGGCTGCTTCTCGAAGCTCATCAGATAAACCATCTGATCCAGTTGGTCATAGCGGGTCCAGCTGACGAAACGTCCGCTTTTATACTTTCCGAGGTCCTTGGCAATCCCATCGCTCAGCTTGGTGATCTTGGCCTGATCGACAGCCTTCTGTGCGTCAGCCCCCATCATAGCCCGTGCTTCAACCGGTTTGCTCTGGGCAAACATCGTATCCGTCCAGCGAACAGCCAGATCCTGTTCCGTCGAGAAAACCTTGGCATCCGGTGCCGCCGCCAGGACTGTCCCCGACAAAGCCAGCATAACCAACAAACAAAGTGCCACTACATATTTCTTCATAAATATACCGCCCTTCTCATAATCTTCTATTATTGTATCATACCAACATGAAAAAGCAATAAGTTAAGGCCTCGCCTGCTTAAACTTTGCATTAAGATTATCGAAGCGCCGCTGTTTTTTCCACACCTGCTTCCTAATCTCGTCGATCTTTGCCCGCCTAAGTGGTATGCCCCTCAATGTTTATGATCATATTTCAGATTATAGACTGTTGCATAGACAACGTCCTTGTTACACGTCCATATATAACCGAATCTGTCTATTGGTACAGGATTAGTTACCAAATAACCATTTTCAGCACCAGTTTCAATAGTTATACTAGGAATCCCCATTTTATAAACTGCCCAGTCTTTAAAACCGGCCGCATCTACTGCCGTATAATCAGAATCCAATGGGTATCCTGTCTCATCTGAGATTCTCTGTGCAAACTTACGTGAGTCTTCAAGCACAGTTTCCTCTTGTTTATAGTACCAATAAATCAAAGCGCCGCATGTATGATAACTAATACTCCTCTTTATATGATATTTTTTTGTTAACTCAATCAAGGCTGCTGATTCAGCTTCACAGCCAGGATATGCTCCTTTATATCTTTCCGAGGAAGGCTTATCAGAGCCAACAAAATCAGTCCAACCAGCATCAAAATTCCTATTCAAGTCCACACCATTTGCATTAGCTTTCCATTCCGTATAGCCTTCCAGATTATTCATATTGGCAATATCCTGCCTTATGCCAGAATTATGGATTCCATCTATCCCAAACTGACTGATGGCCATCCCATCAGGATTGCTTATAGGAACAAAGTGTATGCAAACATTATCTAATAATTTTTTTACTGGTATTCCATGATATTCACCATCATAGCCACGAATTCCATCTATAGTTTTGCACAGAAGCCTCATTACGGTTTGCGATGTTATGTATTCCCTTGCATGCATCTCACCCAAAATCAGTATTTGATTATCGGTATTTGGACTTCCTACAGTCACATCATATATCCCTCTGCCATCTACAGTATGCCCTATTACAGAAAGATTGATGTATTTATCATAATTAGATTTCAGTACCGAAATGTCATTCAGAAAATCTTCGTTTGTATATTTATCTGGTGTTGTATATATAATTAATTTTTGCTTACTCACATCCACCTTAGTTTTCCCATTGTCTAAGGTTGAACTATCATCGACTGCTTTACCGGAGCTGGAACCATTTGATACCCGGACAGTATCAGAAGCAGCTCCAGCTGCTTCTGATGACACACAGCCAATCAACAATATAAACATAATGAATATACATAATCTGATTTTCAAAATATATCCATCCCCTCAATTAATGATGGATGTATTGCTGCCTAAAATTCCGTTTTACCTATTCCTACACCTAATTATTTAACTTCCCTATCTTATAAGGCCGCTTAATCTAATGACTCATTTAACTGCGTATACTTTGCAACTTGCCAAAATAAGAATCTCAAGAACCCATTATCACTACGTAAAACATTCTGGGTTGCATTTTCTCCATTATTGTAGTTTCTAATGCTTTCTATAAATATTCTTCTACTACCATTCACCTTATAAGTTTTGAATTTATACGTATACGGCGTAAATTTGGCAGGACCACCATCAGCGCCCACACCACCACCGGTTTGATATATGATACAGGCTAATTCAGCATAACCACCGCTTATATTGTACGTGCATCTAGATGTATCAAGATAATACATCGACCAATCACTTCCACCTACAAGTTTGCATCCTCGCAGCGTCTCATCACGAGTTTCAGGGATAATCCACTATTGCCAGTTTGATATCTATTGGTTATATCTTTTGAGTCAGACTGCTACGTGCTTGCCAAGCACACATTTGCAACTAACAATAATATTGCCGTCAGCAACATAGATTGCAATAATTTTTCATAGCCATATCTATCCCTCCTAAATAAAATTCTCTTGCTAAACTAAATAGTTCGATATTTTACGTCGATTTTCATCGCCTATTCCCTGGTACCACATAGCGCGAAAGACCACCTGGCACAATCCAGCTCAAACTGATGATTCAATAACCAAGGGGACTATTAGCCGTGAATCTTCGCTATATCAAGTTAATAAAATATCTTTGCGTGGATTTATATCTTCAAATAAGATCAATTAGTTATTATTCTTCTTTTTAATATATTCCTTATACCTATCTGAAATATTACCATTCCACAATCCACTATCCATCCATGATCTCCTTAATGATGCAGATATTTTTTTCATAATACTTTGCGTATAATTATGGTTATAAATATACTCAGCACATTCATTTACATTTTTCTCAAATTCATTAGCACATTTAGTAAAATCAAGGCAATAAGAATATTTCCTTACCTCTTTTTCACCAAACCATCCTTCTTCATAGACATTCATATGATCCGTAGTACGTTCAATATCCGTAATATATGCTTTTTTATACGGATTTTTCCCTATCATCTTATCAAAGCAGTCGCAAAATGGGCCCTTACTAATATTCACCGCCTCATTATATCTTACTATAAAACAATTGTCATTTTCTATTCCATACTTACGTATATCATCTTTTATTTCTATTTGAAAATAAACATCATACCTAGTAAAAAAGTCCATATCTCCTTGAAATATATTTTTCATTTTATCCCAAAACACATTAAAATAACCTTTTATTTGATTAGCATATTGTTTAGCCAAATCATCACCAATATTCGGTATTCGAAATCCTGTTAAATAATAATTACAATCTTCGCAATAGCTTGATCTTCTATTTTTAGCTGCGTCCAATGCATCAGTATGCGAACTAAATCTAAAACTTGAATCATAGTCTTGATCAATATAGGGTGGCACTACTATCTCTTTTTTTAATACAATTTCGCCTATTTCATCTATTGCTTTCAATACAAGTTCATCTATGTTTTTTTGAGGCAATTCTTTATCTTGTTTGTTTAGCTTACAATCTTCAGATTCATCAGCTTCAAGTGTCTCAGACACCGGCTCTGCTTCGCGCAACGACTCCGGCAACAGGACATGCTGTAATACGATATCCTTGGCGGTCAATTCTTCCATAGACTTAGCTGCTAACCGGACCTCTGGAGTTTCCAAAATCCCAATATAGCGACAATGTTCTACACGCATCGGTATCGTGAATACCTCTCCACAAAGGTATAGTTCACGAATGCCATCATCCAGCAGATTTGCAAGATCCTCCTGCGTCAATGCGACCTGCGCGGCATGCGCCAGGATATCGGCATCATCAGTCCGCTGCTGTAGAAAAACACGTTTCTCATTAAGACGCTCAACCGCCTCAAGGTCAACTGCCTCGTCTGATTCATCTTCGCATTCTACCCCCAAAGCCGCACACAAATTACGTGAAAAATCAGCAGCCGTCGTTTCCAGCCCCTGCAAAGTCTCCGCCTCAGTATCATAATACCGATCTACCAACCACTCCTGTAATTTTCCATCCAAGAAATATCCCGTCACCTTTTCCAAATCAAAATGCTCGCGCAAGTCTTCCAATGTCCGCACCTTACAACCATCTGCCATCATCAAAGCAAATTTTATTTTCTTCGCCATTCGTATCCCACCATCCTATTTTAACAATATCTAAGGAACGCCTGCCTACATCGGTTGTACATTGCAAACTATAATCCTCATCCAGACGATTTCCTTCAAGCTCATGCTTCACTTTATTATATCAGTCACATATCATCAATTTCTTCAAATTCAAACCTGTTTATCCACTATGCCATCCTGGATAGATAAGTCTGCCAAGCACCGAGCAAATCCATAGATCGTGCCGCTTCCTCCAATGGATGCGATCCGGCATCTATATCAAATACGAACGATCCCAGGATTTTCTGCGCTACATCATACATCTTACTGGCAACAGCACGATCCTTGTCACTCATCTTATGATCCAGCAATCTGGATACCCGATAGCTTTTATGCTGCTTATGGTTTTCAAGTGCAACCGTCCCGGCCTCTGGCTCTGCTTCGCGCAACGGTTCCGGCAACAGAACATGCTCCAATACGATGTCCCTGGCTTCCAGTTCTTCCACCGACTTGGCCGCCAGCCTAACTTCCGGGCTTCCCAGAATACCCTGATAGCGGCAATGTTCAACTCGCATCGGTATCGTAAATACCTCACCACAAAGATAGAGATCCCTGATGCCATCATCCAGCAGAACAGCAAGGTCTTCCTGCGTCAATGCCACCTGCGCAGCATGTGCCAGAATATCAGCATCATCCGTCTGCTGCTGCAGGAAAGCACGTTTCTCGTTGAGACGTGCAACTGCCTCGATATCCACCTCTGTGTCCGCTGCTTCTTCGTATCCTACACCTAAGGCAGTACACAAACTACGCGGAAAATCGGTATTTATCGTCTCCAGTCCCTGCAAAGCCTCGGCCTCGGTATCATAATATCGGTCCACCAACCACTCTTGCAACTTGCCATCCAGGAAATACCCCGTCACCTTTTCTAGATCAAAATGCTCGCGCAAATCTTCCAGCGTCCGCACCTTGTAACCATCTGCCATCATTAAGGCAAATTTTATTTTCTTCGCCATGTTTTCACCTCCACCCTATTTTAATATTATTGGTGCAAAAAGAACTTCTTACCAACCTCCGTTGTGCACTGCAAATCACAATTCTCATTCAGATGATTGCCTTCGAGTACATACTTCACGGCATTGCACCAATCCCGGATCATTGGCTCGTCAAATTTCAGACAGTAAGCAAAATCAATGATGCTTGAAAGCTCATTATTATAGAGTTCTTCATCTATAGCCGCCAAGAAAAATAACCAAAAGACTAATGCGTAACTATCTCTCTCAAATTCAGCTTTACTAAGACTGTTGCCTGATAACTTATTATTAATACTGCGATTGATAACACAGATAAGCTTTCTATACAAAGTTGTAGCCGTATGTATATACTCCAATTCATTACGTAACACCTTGCCCGATGATTCTCTTATTTCTGCTGGAGTACACATGAGCTGCTTTCTTATAACTTGCACATACTCATTTCCTATATATTTATCAATAAAAGGAGGATAATACGATAATAAATTGTAGCTACCTCCATTATTCCTACCTTGCAAATATTTATGTATTTCTTCTATCATAATCTTAAACTTTGTTATTTTCATATCTTCCTTTATCTCTGCCATATCTCATTCCTCCCATTCATCAAACCTGCCATTAAAATCCAAAGAGCGATGCAACAGCATTGCCTACTGACTTTACTCCGCTACAGATTGTACGTCCTATCGACTTCACTGCATGATAGGCACTCTTTACCGCACTTTTAGCAACGCTGGCAATTTTCTTGGCACCGCTGTATACGGCGCTGCCGAATTTCGAACCGGCGGCATATCCGACCATGCCGCCAACGACGCCGCCCACCACGGTCCCCACCACAGGGATAAAGGAACAAGCTGCTGCACCGATTGCTGCACCCTCCGTGCACCATCCCAGTCCATAAACGGTAGCAACTGAGGTCCTAGCCATGCAATCCATAGCCTTGATTCCACTGATCTCGCCTTTAGCAAACTTCGCCATGATCTTGGCATTCTCGATGCCCAGACAGACAATGTTTGACAATACGCCAACTGGGGTGCCTTTAACCAACATCGGCACCATGCCTTTTTCTACCCCGACCTTCAAAGCTCCAACAGCCGCGGCTTTAACGCCTGCATCCGCACCAGTCGTGAGTGCTACCTCCACAACTTCCTCCCCACGGATTTTCTCGCCTTTGACCACCTTGGCGGCCAAATGTATTCCTGTTGCCAATGCCGCTCCGCCCAGGCCTGCCATTGCAGCGTTTTTCCCCAAGTGAAACGCGAGTTCCTTGGTGCTGTAGCTGTTCCAGTCCATCGCCTTGATCTGATTCTTATCCTGAATATCGTGCTGATACTGTTTGGCTTGTGCCTTGGTCATGCCCTCCGAGCGCGTAGGCACCTTTTCTGTCCCACCAAGCACATCGGATACGCTCTTGCCGGGAAATGCCTTACGGATTTCATCCAGTTGCTCAGTCGGAACGATGAACCGCTGATTGTTATAGCCGCCATCCTTCAGCAGTCGAATCGTCGCCTGCGCATCCTGCCCGAACTTGAACTGATACTGATGCAAGATCTTTCCCGATTTGACATCCTTGATTGCCACATCAAAAGAATTCAGGCCATAGGTTTCCCCCGGCTCCGGTGCCAGGACCTCTGCCCGATAGGACTGCCGTTCCAGCGCAGCCTGGGCATTAAAGGAATTCACATGCTGCTGCTCGGCAATGAAGCCATCGAGATTGAAACATTGACTGACCTCGCCCGCATTTGTCGTGACCGCACGCATCATCTGGGTATTTGCTTGGTAGAGTGTCCGGTCGATATTTGCAAGATAGTTTCCATAGTCGTTGACGCCGACACCAACGGAGGCTGCCTGCACCTGTTCCTGGAACCAATCCTCCCTGCTCTGCCCTGCATCGCAGGCCGCATTGATTGAAGCCATATTCCGGTCAAACGTCGCAACTTCAGTCAGGATATCACGACTCATCGTCTGGATCTCAGTCGTTGTCTTTTCTGGCAGTTCCTTGGCCATTTGCTCATTCAGCCATTGCTCATCACTAAGCGTTGCTTCCTTCTTCGCATAGGACTCCATGAACCGCTGCACAACAGGCTGCAGTGCCTTGGCTTCTTTCTCCCCCATTCCAACAAACTCTGACTTGCTCTCATCTTTTAGTTCCGTATATTCTGCATCAACAATACTGTCTTTTTCCTCGCCCATGCTGCGCTCCTCCCCTACACTGATGCATTTTTGAACTTACGTTCCTGATACAGCTTATTCATCTTGTCCAGAGATTCTTTCATGATTTCTGACAGGGAATGAGTGTTTTGGATGGCCTGCAGAATCCCTTCTGTCGTCAATTTATCCTGGTCTTTAGAAAAAGCTTCCTCTACACTGTCACGTACCACGCCTTCGATATCTGCCCCGCTATAGCCCTCTGTCTTTGCCGATAATTTATCCAAATCGATCTGTCCCAGATCGCTAGGACGGCGCTTGCGGATATGAATCTCAAAAATCTTCTTCCGCTCTATCGGCTTGGGTAGGCCAACATAGAATATCTCGTCAAAACGCCCTTTGCGCAAAAGCTCTGGTGGCATCTTCGCAATATCATTCGCTGTCGCTACCACGAAAGCCATGCTGTCTTTTTCCTGCAGCCAAGTCAAGAACGTATCAAAAAGCCGCGTCGTCACATCCGCACCGCCACCTTCACCGCCAACTCCGGCAAAGGCCTTTTCCAACTCGTCAATCCATAGCACACAAGGCGAAATCGCCTCGGCCAACGCGATGGCCTTGCGCATATTTGCTTCGGATTCACCGACATATTTTCCCATAAGCCGCCCCATATCCATCCGCAGCAGCGGCACCCCGAACAATTTCGCAGCAGCCTTGGCATTCAGTGACTTACCGCAACCAGGCATCCCCGCAATCAGAACGCCCTTTGGTACATCGACGCCAAACACCTCCGCCTGGTCAATATGCTTGAATATCTTCGCCTTCCGCTGCAACCATTTTTTCAGGCTCTCCAAACCGCCGATATCCGCCAGACTTTCTTTCAGCGGTATCATCTCCAAAATCCCCGATTTCTGTATGACCTGCTGTTTCTGCTCAAAAATCAAAGATAAATCAGAACGCGTGATATCGCCATCATCTGAAACTGACAGAGCCAAGATATTCTGAATTTCCGACTCAGACAGACCTTTCAATGTCAGCGACAGTTCATTGAGAAACTGCGGCTGCAAAGCTGGAAGCTCCTGCTCCTGACAAAAGGTCTCGATTACCTTCCTGATTTCCGGCTGGTCAAGATAGTCCATTGTTAGGATTGTCATATAGCTCTCTAATTCCTTCGGGATTCGGACAATCGGCGACAATAAGATGATATTGCAATCATCCAAACCATTATCAATAAGCTGTGCCAAACATTTCAGCCGAGCAATTACCACCGGGTCCTCCAGAAAATAATGCACATCCTTAAGGATGAGAACTTTTCGTTCAAGCGATTTCGGATCTTTTAGCAGAATCTGCAGGGTATCTGGAATTGTCAAGTAAAGTGTGTAATTTAATTTAAATCGATGCCTGATATTTTTGTACCATAGCACCGACGCGTTCATCAATAACCAGCTGGTTCATCACCATGGCCCAGTTACGGATCGAGTGACCGCGCCATTTCTGGTAAAGTTCCTTGAGCCGCAGATAGAACACCTTGAAAACAGCGGTTTCGCTGCTGAAAGACCCCTTCTTGGTAACCTTACGGAAGCTTGAGTTGACGCTTTCTATCGCATTGGTCGTATACATGACACGACGTACGTCACTACCGTAATTGAACAGCTGCTCAACGTGCCGGAAGTTGTCCTTCCACACACGAATGGCCCCCGGATACTTACTCCAAGCATCACAAAAGCGCTCAAACTCAGCCTGAGCTGCTTTCAGATTGACCGCTCCATAGATCTTCTTGAGCTGGGCAGTAAAGGCTTTATAATCCTTGCTGGGCACGTATTTCAGGGAGTTGCGGATCAAATGCACGATGCAGCGTTGCACGACAACATTCTTGAAGATGGACTTTGCTCCATCCTCGAGTCCGCTTACACCATCCATCGAGATAAAGCCGATATCCTGAACGCCACGGGATTTGATTTCATCAAACACCTGCATCCAGCGATGCTTGCTTTCCGTATCGCCCATCCATAAGCCAAGGACATCCTTTTCTCCGTTTAAATCGTAGCCTAGGATAACATACACAGCCTGATCAGAAACACCCTGATCCGTACGCATAGAAACGTAGATACAATCGACAAAGACAAAGGGGTAGAATGCCTTCAGCGGCCGGTTTTGCCATTCCGTCAGTTCATCTAGGATACAATCTGTGATATTGGAAATCTGCCCTGCCGACAGTTTGAACCCGTAGATTTCGTCAATTGTGGAAGCGATATCTCGCTGGCTCATACCACGGGCATACATCGCGAGCACCTTGCCCTCAATGGAAGAGACATCCTTCTGACGTTTTTGCACGACTTGCGGTTCAAAGGAACCGTCACGATCCCGTGGGACATGGACGGGAACCTCTCCTGCGGATGTCTTGAGCGTCTTGTGCGTATAACCGTTGCGGCGATTGGCCGTTTCCTTTTCGCCACGCTCATTCGCCTCATAACCGAGATGATTTTCCATCTCACCATTGAGCATAGCCTCAAACATGGGGCCAAAGACATCCTTAAGGGCATTCTGCATATCTTCAACGGTCTTGGGTTTATATTCGCTGATGATAGCCTTAGCCAGGGACTCGCCACGTGTGGGTTGTTTCTTTGCCATAATTTCATTACCTCCGCATGTGTTTGACATCCCCGACGGGGGAGCATAATCTAAACTGCTGTTTTCTTACTTACACAGTTTATTATACACTCCCGGGTATCTGGCAAAGTCCAATCTATTTCCTGCATGTCCTCCTTGAAATCACGAAACCCTCGAATGCTCCATTCTATGATTCCCTTTCCCCCTATTACAGAGCGGATGACATCTTCCGCTTTCTCTTCTTCAAATGTATTCAGATATAAGATAGGAAAGCCGGCATCCATATACCGGACCAGTTTAGTTTTCATTTTGTCCATGTTGATTTCCTCCCCTGACTTGATACCGTTCCAAGACTCTCTCCAACTGATGTCGGAATTTCTCAAGCAAAACACAAAAGGACTGAATCCAATCCACCCGAAAGAACGCTAAATACTCACAGCCCGTTCCGTCTAGCATTGCTTAATATAGAAATAATATTCTAAAAATAACCGTTTAGCACTCTCTTTCCTGATGACTTCTCTGGCTCTGCCTGCGAATGCCAAGCGCAGGGCAACCATAATGTTACCACCGTGCTTTTTGCCATGTTCAAAAACAAGCAAATAACTACATATGCTTTAGCACCTCATTCGGTACGAATGACACCACTAACTTTCATCTGCGTCTTGACCGTCCGAAGATTACATTCAACCTGGTTGGTATCAACGATCTTTCCTATACAGACCTTATTTTTCAGCAAAAGCCAATACATACCTCAAAAGCATGTATTGGCTTCATACTATACAAAAACGACTATGCTTTCAGCAAAATCCTTTCTTTCATTCATAACTTTTTAGATTACTTCGCCGTTTTGTTTCTGTTATCCTTCTTTTTGTGAATTTTTATTTTTTTCACACTTCAGTACGTTCTCCTAATGCCTGGGTTGATCTGCTGCAGGCTTTGGAAGAGTTCCTCCACACCTTTATCAGAGGACAGATTTTTAAGCTCTTCACGATAGCCATTCTTCATCTGGATGTAGACACTCTTCTCATGAAGGCCGAATAGAAAGATGATGCCCAGCCAGGAGGCATGCATCGGTCCTGTTCCTACGGCAAGGACAATGCCTGCTATCACCAGGATGAACAAAATGATGCCTTTGTTCAGTGTTTTTTCATACTGCAGGCAGGCAATCTGATTAACGTCGATGTTCTGGATTTTTTCCTTGCCTTTGATGAATACCAGCACACGCAGTTGTTGCCAGATAGTCATCGTATGACCCTGCAGGGTTATCCTGACGTTTGTGCCGCCCGATCCACCAAGCCACCAACTCAATCGATGAAATTCATAGTTCACGGGTTCAAGCAAAAGCAGGCCGTGCGATACGGCCTGCATCCTTGCTTCACAACCAAGACAGAATTTTGCTGCTTCATCCAGCGGTGATCCACATTCATGGCAGAAATATGTCATAATGATCACCATCTTCCAGCATTATACTTCATCCCTCCACAGACTTCTTAAGATTTTGCTATCCCATACTCTTTTCCCTAAAATTCAACGTTTTATCCTTCTATTCGCAATCATTAGCGCTTTGTTTTTACTTCTGCAATAATGAGCACCAATCCAAAAATAAATGACACACCGCCCCATATCGGTAAATCTCCATAGGTCGATCCAGTCCCCAAAGTCATCAATGACCCCAGCCAGTAAAGCAATCCTGGTAACATCGTCCCCAGCTTAGAACGCGAATTTCTTGTACAAGTTGCAATAATACCAGCAATAAGCATGAAAAAAGCCAGCATAAAGCCATTCATCCCGCTACTTGCATGATTATCCTGCATTGCGTTGCTTACCCCTGCCGCACATGATTGAAAGGAAATAAGCACAAATAAGACAATCGACAAAATACCGATAACCAACCGCCCCGTAGACCATATCCCTTTTTGTGGAACAACCTCATTTGACATCTGAGCTGGATTAGGACATGCACATCTAGGGCATTTATCTGCCTTATCCGAGTATTCACTTCCACATTCAGGACATTTCAGCATAGCCATGAATATATTCCTCCTAAATCATTTTCCCTAAGAACTGTATTAAACGACCTATTCAACCGGCTCAACCTTATCAAGTTTTATTTTATACCCCGCTATATCACCTACTTCTGTAACCGTTCCATAAACGGTTACCGCTTGTCCTTTCTTCAATTTCAGGATAGATTCCTTTAAATCTTTATTATTCTTATCCACATGACAGCTGACACTGATCATAGAATAATTTGCATCCGTTCCATGCAGCGTAATATATTTTACATCAGAATCTATATTACTGATTTTCCCTCCAACAATCCTGATATTCTCTTTCTTATAATTCTGATTTGCGGCTGCAGCATTCTCTTTTGCTTCTTTTATGAGCACATTGATATCTGCATCCTTATAGACTTTTTGCTGCTCCTGCGAGCCACTTGACGCACTACTTGATGATGTTTCCTGCTTATTAGCTTTATTTCCACCACCTGCGCAACTGCCAATCAAGCCGATTGCTACACATATACCGATAATACCCAGACATCCAACCTTCAACTTACTCATGTAAAAACATCTCCTTCTTCAGATTACCTTCATTGCACCCCTAACTGAAATCCCCCCCTCGATCTTCTTTTTGATACAGATATTTCTCATTGACCGGTTTCAGCAAGCAGTATGCTTCTACTCCCAATGCTTCTGCCAATTTATATAACAAGAACAGTGAAAATGTCACGTTTGTTCCAGAAGATTCGATCTTGCTCAGATAACTCTTGCTGACGTTGGCTTTCTCTGCCAGCTCGCGCTGTGTCAGGTTTCGCTGCTTGCGATAAAATGCAATTCTTTGACCTATTTTCTTGATTTCTTCCATCTCCATAACAAGCTCTGATGACGGAACAGACTTCTTCACCATTTCCATACTGATTCCTCTCCATAAATCTCCTATCTATATTATAGAACAAACAGTCTCTCAAAAAGTTTCAAGAATAAGGCAATAAATTACAGGAATACGTCCGCTTTCCATTGAATTTCTGAAAAAATTATCTTTAACATTATTATAGGGAGTCTCCGCCTGGAATTGGTATACTCGCAGTATACAAAAAGGCTGCCGCCCATTGGCGACAGCCCTAACAGATCAGTCAATATTCGTTTTTCAGGTCACTCTTCACGACACGCCAACGCACCGTAAACCACGTCAATAGAAATGACAGGATGAAAGCAGCCACTACAACAAACTGTTCAGGAATGCACTGCATCCCAGCCAGGAATCCCAGCAAAGCAAACAGCCAGAACGGAACATAGACTAGCCACCAGATAAACCGTTTCCAACGTGGAACCGTCCCTCTACGCGGCAAAAATCTCAGAAGGTCTTTCAGCAAAAAGAACTGCCGTCTCTGCCAATAAATCTTAACTGCGCATAAAGCCGGCAGGATAATCATCCCCCAGGGATAAGGAATGCCATCCTTCCATGTGTCTCCCCCTTGCCAGGCAAGGATTATCATGATCAGACAGATTGCCAGGATGAGCCAGCGGATATGATACACATGATAGCAGCATTCCCAACGGGCAATCGGTATATCAGTACCCTGCAAGGCTTTCTTCAGTTCCTGACAGCTCTGGAAACGCCGTGCCGCATCGAATTCAGTGCATTTCGCGAGGATCTCCAGAAATACGGGCCGGGCATCCCCACTTCCCAAAAGCTGGCGCAGAGTGACGCCCAACGAATAGATGTCGCTGCGCGCATCGGTCTGCTGGCTGCCATACTGCTCTGGGGCCGCATAGTGCCGGGTGCCGATACATACTGTATCCGAGTCCTGCTTTTCTTTCCAGACCCTGGCGGCATCAAAATCAATCAGCTTGTACTCGCCAGCGTCGGTCAGGAATATATTTTCCGGTTTAATATCCCGATGAATGATATGATTGGCATGCAGCTGCATCAGGATATCGCAGAGAACGAGCGCCATATCCCGCACCTGAGCCTCAGTCATCAGACCACTGTGCTCAAGATAATCCGCCATGGTCTGGCCGGACAGATATTCTTCAACTACACAGGTTTTCCCCGCTTGTGTCCCTACGCAGTATATCTGCGGCAATCCGGTCAGGTCCAGCTGTACCAGCCTGGCATACAATGTACTCTCTCCCTCAAGCTCCCGCAAAAGACACTCACGACCCGTAAGCTTATCCTGTACCAACCAGAGCTGAGCCCTTTTCCCGCTATGCATCAATTTCTTTTTCACGTAATCCGCTGCTTGATATCCCTTCATTGCCACGCCTTCCTGCTCTTGTATTTTCTACAATAATTCTCTATGATAATCATATCACAAAAAACGAGGTGACTCCCTATGGATAAAGAAAAAACAACCACAGACCTGCTCTCCGATATCCGTAAGAGCTCAGGCATCAGCGACTTTTTGGAGGATAATGCAGCAATGCTGCATTATCCTACGGTCGCACAATACCTGAATGAGCGGATTGCCAAGAGCAGCTTCTCAGTGGGTACACTGGCCGGACAGATGGGCTATTCCCGGGACTATCTGTATAAACTGCTGGCAAATGAAAAGAAAGCGCCATCACGCAGTTTCCTGCTGTGCATGGCGCTTACCATAAAGATGTCCTATGAGGAAACGGTCCTGCTGCTTAAATATGCCCAGGCTGCTCCATTATATGCCCGGAATCAGGCCGACAGCATCATCATCTACGCCTTACAGCACGGGATGTCCCTGGCTGAGACTAACGAACAACTGGACCTCCACCGTTTGCCTATGCTTGGCAACAAACGGGCCAACTGACCCTGACAATTCAGTCAATCAGTTCATAGCCGGCATCGGTGATGACCCTGGCAAACTCTGCCTGCGGAATCTCACGGCTGGCTTTGACCGCTGCGGTGCCGCCGGCCAGGTCTACATCGACCGTTGTGACCCCGTCCATCCCGGACAGTGCCTCCGTTACATGTTTCTGGCAGTGTGCACACATCATACCTTCGATTTTCAATGTTTTTTCCATCATGATCTTCTCCTTTTCTATTCCAATAGATAACGGCATATCAAGCGCTGGCGCTGCGGCTTCTGACCTTTCTGTATCCGCTGACGCTGCCGGCAGTTCCTGCCGGAATCGGCGCAGGCGCAGGGCATTGAGGCAAACACAGACACTTGACAGGCTCATGGCTGCTGCTCCCATAACCGGTGACAATTTGATTCCCAGTGAAGTATACAGCAAACCGGCCGCCAGCGGAATCCCGACAACATTATAGAAGAATGCCCAGAACAGGTTCTCCTTGATATTGCGGATCACGGCCTTCGACAGCTGGATTGCATAGACCGCATCCAGCAGATCACTCCGGATCAGCACAGCATCTGCACTGTCGATGGCCACATCCGTACCAGCACCAATGGCAATCCCCAGATCAGCCTGGGCCAGCGCGGGCGCATCATTGATGCCATCTCCGATCATCGCCACCTTATGCCCCTTTGCCTGCAAAGCAGCAATATGCTGTGACTTGTCCTGTGGCAGCACACCGGCAATAACCCTGGGGATGTCCAGCCGGCGGCGGATGGCTTCAGCCGTGCGTTCATTGTCGCCGGTCAGCATGACCACATCAATTCCCATTTGCCGGAACTCCCGGATTGCCCGGGCACTGGTTGCTTTCTCGACATCGGCTGCTCCAATCACGCCTGCAATCTCACCATCACAGGCAAAGATGAGCGGGGTCTGGCCTTCATCAGCCATCTGCTCCAGCTCAGACCGGATCCGCTCAACCACGATGCCGTTCTCAGCCATGAACGCCTGACTGCCGGCACACCAGCGGTGTCCAGCCGAAACAGCCCGGACACCGCGTCCGAACACCGCCTGGAATTCCTGCATGGGCAACGGCTCCACCTGATGAAGTTCTGCATAAGCAATGACCGCTTCAGCCAGAGGATGCTCACTGCCTCGTTCCAGGCCGGCAGCAGCAGCCAGCAGTTCCTGCTCCGTCCTGTTCACCGCCCGGACCGCAGTCACCCTGGGGTGCCCCTCCGTGATGGTCCCGGTCTTGTCCATAACTACCGTATCAATCCGATGTGCCGTCTCCAGCGCCTCACCAGACTTGATCAGGACGCCATTTCCTGCCCCTTTGCCGGTACCGACCATAATTGCCACCGGTGTCGCCAGGCCGAGTGCACAGGGGCAGGAGATTACCAGCACAGAAATCGCGATTGAGAACGCGAATTCCACGCTGGCTCCCATGGCCAGCCAGGAAGCACCAGCCACCAGGGCAATCACCATGACGACCGGCACGAATACCCCCGCTACCCGATCCGCCAGCCGTGCAATCGGGGCCTTTGAAGCCCCGGCCTCGTCTACCAGCCGGATGATCTGGCTGATGGTCGAATCAGCCCCTACGCGCTGCGCCGTAAACTGAATAAAGCCCTGCTGATTGATGGTTCCGGAGATTACCTTATCGCCGGCCTTTTTCGCTACCGGAATGCTTTCTCCCGATATAGCCGATTCGTCCACACTGGTCACACCCTGACAGATCACACCATCCGCCGGAATGCGTTCACCGGGGCGCACAACAATACTATCGCCAACAGTCAGCTGCCCAATCGGCACGATCTGCTCACTGCCCTCACGGATTACAGCTGCCTCCTGTGGCGCCAGTTCCATAAGATGTTCCAGGGCCTTGCTCGTCTGCCCCTTGGCCCGTGCCTCAAGATATTTTCCTACCGTGATCAGCGTGACAATCATGCCGGCTGATTCAAAATACAGGTTTTGGCTATAGGACCGGACCAGCTCCAGATCACCATACCCGAGCCCCCAGCCGATGCGAAAGATCGCAAAAGCGCCGAACAAGGCCGAAGCCATCGAGCCCATGCCGACCAGCGTATCCATATTCGGTGCACCTTGCCAGAGTGTCCGGAAACCGACGATATAGAACCGTCGGTTCAGATACATGATTGGCAGCACCAGCAGGAACTGTGCAAAAGCAAACGTAATGGCATTAGCCGGGCCGTCAAAAACAGCCTGCACCGCAGACGGCACAGGAAGGCCCAGCCAGGAAAGGACAGTATGATGCATGGATACATACATCATCGGCAGCAGGAATACCAGCGACCATATGAGCCGCTGCCGGATTTGCCCGGCCTGCTGATCCGCAATCTTTTCCTTTGGCTGGCTAGCCCCCACTGACGGTAATCCCTCCGGATCTTTCAGCACGGCGCCATAACCAGCTTTCTCAACCACCGTAATAATGGCCGCCGGATCTGTCTGTTGCTCGTCATATTCCAACTGCATGCTGTTCGTCAACAGATTCACATTGACTTTCTGCGTGCCATCCAGTTTCTCAACCGCCTTCTGCACCCGTGACGAACACGCAGAGCACGTCATCCCGGTAACATCAAATCGTTCTTTTTTCAATAGAAACTCCCTCCTTCCGAAGAATCCATCACAATCATTTCATGACCTTCTGCAGAAGTGTACAGAGCTCATCAACGACCTCATCGTTCCCGGCCCGGATATCATCAACTACACAGCTATGAATGTGCTGATTCAGCAGTTCCTTGGTAAACGCATTAAGCGCCGACTGCACGGCACTGACCTGCGTCAGGATATCCACACAATAACGGTCTTCATCCACCATCTTATGAATTCCACGGATTTGTCCTTCCATCCGGTTCAGCCGCCGGACCAGACTCTTATACTCTTCACCATTCTTGTCACGGAATTTATGTTTCATGCCACAGCAGGCATGATTTTCTGATTCTGTCATGATTGCTTTCCTCTCTGTCTCAATATACCCTATATAGGTATATTATACCCCACATGGGTATATGTCAAGTAAATCGAGTAGGAGGCTGACCATTGTTTGACCAGCCGACCTCTCACACCACCGTGCGTACCGTTCGGTACACGGCGGTTCCTTAGTTTTCACATACTTGCTCATAATAGCTCGACATGGCTATATAGCCTTGTCGGGCTATTTCTTTGTTTGTGAGGACTGAGTTCAGCATTACTGCCGCTCTCCATATCCCCTTTCGGCAGTTGGCAAGTTCATGTACCTTCCATTCCGGCAATTTGTACTGCCTAATCATTCGGTACCTTGTCCTAACCTTCTTCCACTGTTTCCAGTAGATTGCCCGTATCCTTCTGCGAAGCCATTCATCTACCTGCTTAAGCATTCCCTTCATGTCCGCCAGCTTGAAGTAGTTTACCCAGCCTTTTATAAATCTGCTCAGCATAAGCGGTCTATCTTCGTTGCTTATAGCCTTCCTCCGGTTCGTCAGCACCCGGAGGCGGTTCTTCATCTTCACTAGCGACTTCTGGTGTACCTTGAAACGGCATTCGCCTTTGTAACGGTAGAAGCCATAACCAAGATACTTCACTCGGGAAATGTGTGCCACGCTGGTCTTCTCACGGTTCACTTTTAGGAACAGTTTCCCTTCTATGAATCGGATTGTGCTGGTCAGGGTTCTTTCTGCACTTCTCCTGCTCTTGCACAGTATCATGCAGTCATCTGCGTATCTCACAAATTTGTGGTTACGCTTTTCCAGTTCCTTGTCCAGTTCGTTCAACATGACGTTGCTTAACAGAGGGCTTAACGGCCCTCCCTGCGGTACTCCCTGCTCACTACGTTCAAAGACTCCCTGCCGGATTACTCCTGCATTGAGATACTTGTGAATCAGCGATATGACCCTGCCGTCTTTTATGCTTCGGGAAAGGACTTCTATCAGCTTGCTCTGGCAGACTGTATCGAAGAACTTCTCCAAGTCCATATCTACTACGTAGACATAGCCTTCATTCGCATATTTCTGGCATTGCCGTAGGGCGTCATGGGCTCCACGCCCCGGCCTGAAGCCGAAGCTGGATTCTGAGAATTGCGGTTCGTAGATAGGGGTGAGCACTTGGGCTATGGCCTGTTGTATCACCCTGTCTACTACTGTCGGTATTCCCAGTTTTCGGTATTTGCCTTTTTCTTCTTTGGGTATTTCTACCCGACGGACAGGGTTCGGCTTATATTTGCCGTCCTTTATCTGCTGAAGGAGGCTCAAGCGGTGCTCTCTAAGATACGGCAGAAGCTCATCTACGCTCATCTTGTCGATTCCGCCTGCTCCTCGATTGGATTTTACCTTTTGGTAGGCAACATTCATGTTGTCTCTTGAGATAATCCGCTTCAACAGACTGTCCGTTGGCAAGTCTGCAATGATGCCGCTCAATTCAGCAATCCTCACAGAAACAGGCACTCCCGCATATCCTTGCTGTTCCGCAGCTACCTTTTGCGGGCAGTCCTCATTATGAAGTTTTCTGCCTTTGTCATTCTGCTTGGTTACATTCATTTATTGACATCTCCTAAGGTTCGGTCCTTCCGAGATGGCCTATAGCCCACCTCGTACTATGACCCCAGCTGACTTCTCACGGTAAATCTTGTTTCAACCATGACCGCCAATATTATATGACATTGGTCATGTCCGTGAGACCTCCCCGGGTAAGAACGCACTCTTTCTCTCCATGTGTCTGCCACATTTACTATCCATGATTCCGTGTAGCTATTGGACTTTGGCCTGGTTTGCGGCCTTATCCTCATGAATTAGCCTTATGTGATTTCTGTTCGTCAGACCAGAGATTTGCTTACACCTTCCTTCAGATTCCACCTCACGATGGACACCCTTGGTGTTCAGCTATGACCTTCCCGCTACCGGGTAGTCTAGGGACTTTCACCCATTAGAGTGCGCCCATGCCGGGCGCACAAAACAAGCACAACAGGATCCCTTAGATCCCGTTGTGCTTACGCTCAACGCTCATGCAGCATATATTCATCATCTTCATCAATAATCTGGATCATCACATCCGCAAACTGCGGGTCGAACTGACTGCCACGCCCCTTCACGATTTCCGCCCGCACAACGTTCTGCGGCAGGACATCACGATAGCTCCGCTTGGACGTCATGGCATCGTAGGCATCGGCCACCGCAATGATTCGGGCATAGACAGGTATCGCCTGGCCAGCGATACCATCCGGATAACCTTTTCCATCAAAGCGCTCATGATGTGCCCGGGCTCCGATTGTCAGTTCCGGAAACTCTGCTACCAGAGACAAAATCTCCGAACCGATGACCGTATGCTGCTTGATCTTATCGTACTCCACATCCGTCAGCTTGTCCGGCTTATTGATGATTGCCTCCGGCACACCGATCTTCCCGATGTCATGCAGCAGCCCCATAAAATAAATCTTCTTCTGCTCCTCAACCGGCCAGTCCAACTTATAGGCAATATGTCTGGCATACCGTCCCACGCGCTGGGAATGCCCACGCGTATAAGCATCCTTCGCATCGATTGTCTTTGCCAGCGCCATAACCGTCTCCTCAAACAGCCGCTGGCTTGATGCCAGCCGCTCCTCAGCCAACGCAGTCTGACGCTCAACTTCCTGTTTCAAATGGCGATGCAGGTATTCCAGTTCCAGGACCTGCTCCACTTTCTTCACGGCAATGATCGGCACAAAAGGCTTGCGCACGATATCAAAAGCCCCTGCCATCGTAATAGCCGCTTCCGCCTTCTGGCTCTGATCACTGGTCATCACAATGACCGGGATCTCTTTTGTCCGCACATCTTCCTTAATGCGTCGCAATACCTCAAAACCATCCATATCCGGCAGCTTTGATGACAATAATACCAGATCAACATGTGTATCCTGTAATTTGGCCAAAGCCTCTGCCCCGGCCGACACCCCACTATACTTCACCCTTGTCGCCAGGATCTGTCTTAACTTGATACGGTCAGACTCGTCGTTATCCACAACTAATACCGAAGACTGCCTCATTTGATAGATTTGCATACGCTCGATTTCATCCTTATTTCCCACTCTTGAATCGCTTAAAGCTCAACTATTATATTGTGCCCTGTTTTTAGGAAAAAATCAAGTCATCTTATGTCAGTCCCATGCGAATCTGCCGCTCGATCAACCCGCCAACTACCCTGGCCAGACGGTCTACCGATTCAATACGCGCACAGTCCTGTCCATAGATCTCCCGAGCAGCTGAATCCGTCACCGCAACACGAACCACGCTGTCAATCAAACCGACCAGCCGGACGCCATGCTGCCGGAGCGTACAGGCCTCCGCTGCGGCATCCCGCACAGCTGCTTCATCCATATAGTTACGGGATATCGCCCCGCCAGCCAATGGCATCCCCAGCTCATCACTCGGATGTGCGTCCGTCAGGACCAGCACCAGTTGACGGTGCTGCTGTCCCGGGCTGAACAGGGCCGGAATACTGCGCAGTGCCAGTCCGTCACGGTTCCATCCCAGCGCAAAATAATCGAACACCGTCTGGCAATCCGTCTCCTGCACCGACTTCAACTGCCGGAACACCGTATAGCCATGCAGGCTGGCAAACGAAACCACCTGTACCGGAATGCCGCAATCCTCCAGGCTGACTGCAATCGCATAGGCCTGCGCTGCAATCAGGGACTGCTGCCCGGCCCGCGAGGCTGAGCCATCCAGCAACAATATCACCTCAAAGTCAGCCCAGGAAAGCTCAACCGAGGCTGTAAAGACCCGATTATCATTCAACCTGGTGCCGCGCCATACCTGTGACGGCTCCAGCTGTCCTTCCTGGCTGCGAACCGGTACCGGCTGACGGTAGACCGACAGGCAACTTTGCAGACGCCTGGTGAGATCCCGTATACAAAGTTTATATCTCCGCTGCCGGGACGTAAAAAAGGCATAGTTCTCTGTCCTGGCCTGGCTTTCACCACGCCCTTTGGCAAAGTACAGTTTTGCCTGCTGATGATTTCCCCAGCAGAACTCCCGCTCCAGCAGCTGGCGTTTCTCCTCGCCATAAAGCGGTGATCCAAATCGTTCCTGGATTTCCTGAAAATCCTGCCCGGAAGAATGTCCCCAACTCATACGCCAGGATGCACCATCCTGTTCCCCCGGCGCGCCGCTGCCTGGCTCCAGCACAGGCTTATGCAGCAGTTCCAGAGAATCCACATAATGCCGTTCCATGGGCAGAATCCGCCTCAGCCACGTATTCAGACGAGTTCCCAGCGAGATATGCCAGGCGCCATGCCGTACATCGGTAAAATGAAACACGAAAAAGCGCCGCAGGATGTCCTGCGTACGCTCGATAAGTTCTTCCGTTCCGCACGTGCCCGGATAGCGAAGCGACTCATAGAGGCGCCGCTCCCATGGATTCCGTATCCCACTGACCCCATCGAGCACTTCATGACAGCGTCCGGCTTTCAACGTATGGATCAGATCACTGCGCATCATCAGCTGCTGCATCGATGTATCAATCTCATCACGCAGAAACTGCCGGGCATGCATCTCGCGCAGCTCGGCCAGCACCGGCCGCAACGGTGCCTCACGCTCATAGACGGCATGCTCGATTCCGAGCCAGAGGATATCCGTGAAAACATCCCGCAGCAAGGAATCATCCAGGGTACGGATATAGGCAGACAGCTGCGGAGCCTCATAGAAATGCCGGGCAAAACCAATCACGGAATTCAGATAAAGATCCGGACTGCCATCCCGGTGGAATGCCAGAAAATCCGGCATGAAACCATACTCGCCAGCGGCTGTCCACACCATATTCAGCGCCCGCCGCTGACGTCCTCCACGTTCGTATACCTGCTCCATGCCCGTTCCCCCATCAAAACACGCATTATTCCTGTCAATTTCTGTCAAATACCGAAGCCGCTGTCATCTTGGACGAAATCCGCAAAGAAATCACATCCTGGACCATCCGCCGTTCATCTTCATCAAAGCATTTGTTCACCACACCCATAGACAGCGCCTGTCCGACCGACAGCCCCAGTTCCATCAGGTGCAGGGCATCCAGCAGACCGCGCAGGTCTACAGCCTTGCTGGAGATCTCCGCATTCTCGCACTTCTGCTGCAGCTCATCGAACAGCAGCGTGAAATCCTTCCGTGCTTTATGATCCATCTCCGGGAACTCCGCCGCCAGCACACGCTCCAGCTCATCACCGTGCAATGATGACAGCTGCAGGACCACGAACCGGGAGGCCAATGCCTCATTAAGCTCCCGTGTTCCAGCGTAACCATGGTTCATCGTCGCAATAAAGCGGGCCGCAGGATGCAGACGCAACCGCCCATACCCCGGCACATCCAAGATACGCCGGAAATCCAGCAGAGAATGAAGCACCGCCAGCGCTTCATTTCGGGCCATATTGATCTCGTCCAGGATACCAAAACCACCAGACTCGGCACAGGCATAAACCGGGCCAGGCCGAAACTCTACCGCCCCATTCCGAAAGGTATCTGTCCCCAACAGATACGTGGAATCCATATTGATATGAAAGGACACATTCCAGTCCGGACGGCCAAAAGCCGCCGCCAGGTTCTCTGCCAATACATTCTTTCCGGTCGCTTTCGGACCAGCCAGCAAGAGATTCTCGCCAGCCAGCATTGCGGTAACAGCTGCCTCCAGCACTTCACGCCCATAATAGCGATACCGCGACATTGCCAATGGACGCTCCCCAGTCCACGGATACTGCTGCCGATAGGCTTCCACCTGCGCCAGCAGGTGTTCATTCAATCCTTGTTCTCTCCAAAACTCCAGCATAATCCAGACTCATCTCCGTTCTGGCCAGTTGCCCTGGTCCGCCTGTCTGTCCGGATGATGATCAGCGGCATGCCCATCAGCCTCCGGTCCATAGCTGTCCTCGTGATGACTGTTTTGCCCCAGTGTCCCGGCAATGACCTCTCCCAGGATCTTCGTCCAGTCAATGCCACTTTGTGACGTACGCGGATGCAATCTGGCCTCAGCCCGCTGCAATGCCTCCCACATCTCATGATCCTTCTGGTCGGAAGCATCCCAGGCCTGTTTAAGTTCATCATACGAATCCTGCCATTTACGCCAGTCATAGTAGATCAAGCCCCGATAATAATGAGCCCGCCAGATCGGATAAATGCTGTTATCATGCGCAGTGCGCAGTGCTTCATGGAAATCATCCATGGCCATCGTATCCGAATTCAGTTCATAGTACGCCCGTCCCCGCAAATAATAGGCATACGCCAGCGGGCTATCGGTAACCTTCTCATCCCGGATTACCCGGCTCAGCTCCGTGACTGCTGCCTGACGCTCTCCCCGCTGAATCAATGCCACACAATGATCGAATATCTTGCCAAGGGAGTACTGGCTCTCCAGTTCTGTACCGAGCTCGCTTTTCTCTTTGCCCGTGGCTTTCTGATACTTTGCCAGCAGCTCTTCATTCTGCTTTTTGAGCTCATCCCGTTCTTTCTGCAATTTCTCCAGTTCCGTCCGCTTATCCATCATGAACTTGAGATCGATCTGATCGGTATCCACTTCTGCAGTCAGCGTCACCGTATACTTCCAAACGCCATTGACCAGTTCCGGCACAGCCTTTTCATTCGTTACCTTCAGCACTGCACCGGAAATGACCTTGATATCATCCGTCGTCAGCTGCATGTTCTGTGTCTTGGAATAACTTTCCACATAAACACCAGCCTGCTCTACTGCCGATCGCATTGCCTCCTGACGAGCAGCCGCTTTGGCGATTTTCGGTGAATCGTTATCGCCCATGATATAAACACCAGATGCCGTAATCACCTGTGGCGCTGCTTCACCGACATTCATGCCGAGCAATATAGCCACCAGGATCCCAAATAAAAACCTGCCCATTCCAACACCTTCCTGTATTCTGACCGGTCTGATCTCTATTCTACAATTACTCTATCTTAGAGCAATTCGTTGGCAAGCCCGTTAATTCCTCTTTATTTTTTCATTAGAAATACTGCAAAAACCGTTTATTCGTACACAAAAAGGCTCCCGGCAAAACCGGAAGCCTTGAATGTTCAATGGAGCTGATTATAGGATTTGAACCTACGACCTGCTCATTACGAATGAGCTGCTCTACCAACTGAGCTAAATCAGCAATTTTGTCCGTCGCTCTCGTGACTGACAAGATATATTATAAGTGATATTAGACTACCTGTCAACACCATTTATAAACTTTTTTATATTTTTTTCAGGCCAATCAGAAGCGTCTCAGACCGAACCACTGACAGTCGCTATCCCAGAATACCTGCGTCTGGAAATCAACATTACCATAACCATCATGGCTGGTAACCACCAGCTGCTGATCCACGATACTGGAAGAAAGGCTGTGCCAACGATCTACACGGAAACCGATATTAGACAGGCTGTTCCAGGAAACATATGCCGTCCACAAACCATTGTGCTTGCCAACCAGCCAGTAACCGCAGTTCTTGGCATGTGCACCACGCGTTGCCGTGATTTCAAACAGGCGCATCCCCGGATCCGTTGTCTCAATAGCCCGCACATTGAAATCCACTCCATCAGTCCGGCCATCAAAACTATTAAAGGACAAGAAATCCTTTACCCCATCAGCACTCATCAAATGCATGACATGACCATCCGAAACGAACTTGATCTTCTGCCCATCCTGATCGGTAGCTGTAACCGTCTTATCGGCTACAGTCATCCCCTGACTGATCCCGGTTACGGTCATTGCGTCGGCTTGTCCCTGAGAAAACACCATTGCTGCGGCAATCCCAGCAGCTGCGAAAATTTTACTGATACGATTCATATCATTCAACACCCCTTCATAATAATTAAGCTTACTTTTAAGTAATTCCACATCCATCGCCGTATTCCTTCTTTCCAGCACCAATGAAATTATGTTACAATGAGAAAAGATTCTAAAATGTATCGAACAGCCACAGGAGGTTCTTTATGAGCGGACTTCGTGTATTGGTTATTGACAACTCCATATCTTTTCTGGATGAAATCACCAGCGAACTCCTGTGTCGCCTGCCGTCTGGCAGTTTAGTCGAACGGGCCGAAGATCCGATCAGTGCGCAGGAAAAACTGGGACCATTCCGGCCAGCTATTATCGCCATGAACTTTGCCATTGGCATCATTACGGTCGATGGCATGAAATTCCTGACCAAACTGAACCAGGAAGCAAAAATCCCCGTCATCGTCTATGGCATGATGGGGGTCAACCGCAAAATGGCCATGGCACTTGGTGCCAGCTCCTATCTGAAACGGCCCGGCGCAACCGAACCAGCTGACGCCTTCTATGACCGCCTGGCAGACCGTATCAAAAGCACCGTAGCAGCACCTGCAGGCGAATCAGCCGATGTCGGACCTGGTGCGATGGTCACGCGGGAAATCTGGACAGCTACCATGCCGAAACGTGGCTGGCTGCCGGTGCATGCTCCCACACAGGCTGCATCGCCACCCCCGACCATACCAGCTGCGCCCAGCCCCATTGAACGGAATACCGATCCGACAGAAGCAGCGATTGATTTGATTGCCATAGGAGCGTCCACCGGGGGAACCGAGGCTCTTTCCTCTATTCTCACCAGACTGCGCCCGCCTCTGCCTGGCATCGTGATTGTCCAGCATATCCCGCCGATGTTTTCCCGTCTGCTCTCAGAGCGGCTTGACAATGAATGTGCATTAAGCGTCAAGGAAGCCGTCACGGGTGACATCGTCGAACCGAATCATGTCTATATTGCCCCTGGCAGTAAACATATGACCATCAAAAATTATGGTGGGCAGATGATCCTGCACTGCAACCCCGGTCCACCGGTTCACAGTGTCTGCCCATCTGTCGACATCCTGTTCAATTCCGTAGCCAGGGAAATCCGCGAAAAAGCACTCGGCGTTCTCCTGACCGGCATGGGAAAAGATGGTGCTGAAGGACTGCTCCACATGCGCGAGCAAGGCTCACATACCCTGGGACAGAATGAAGCCACCTGCACGGTATATGGCATGCCCAAGGCTGCTTTTGAGCTTGGTGCCGTCGAAAAACAGCTGCCATTGGATGATATTCCGACAGCAATCACCACTCTTGCGAATAAAAAACCGTGAACCCCGACAAAAGGAGTTCACGGTTTTTTTCATGCTTTCTTTCTTTTCTCCTGATAGCAGTAGCCGATCCAAAGGATGATCAGCCATACCGGCAGCAGATAAACAGCCAGCTGCATATCCGGAATCTGGGTCATGAATACCCACACACCGACCAAAAACGCAATGCAGATATAATTCGTCAACGGATAAAGCGGTGACTTGAAGTGCACATCCTTACCAGCAGCCTGGCAATACTTACGGAACTTCAGATGCGTGATCGCGATGGTCATCCAGCTGATCGTCGCCGCAATCGTCGCCACGGACATGAGGATCATGAATACCTTACCCGGGAAGAAATAGTTCAGGGCCACACAGATCAGCGTGATTCCCGATGAAACAAAGATTCCATTGACCGGCACCCCGCGACTGGAAAGCTTCCCCATAAACATCGGCGCTTCATCTTTGGAAGCCAGGCCGTAAAGCATGCGGCTGTTACTGTAGATGGCCGAGTTGTAAACCGACACCGCCGCCGTCAGAACGACGAAATTCAGGATATGCGCCGCTGCCGGCACACCGACATTCGAGAAGATCTGTACGAACGGGCTGGCATCCATCCCGACCTTGTTCCACGGCCAGAGTGCCATGAGTACAGCCATCGTACCGACATAGAAGAGCAGGATACGCCAGATAACCTGGTTGATGGCCTTCGGGATCGTCTCGTCCGGATTCTCAGCCTCACCGGCCGTAATGCCGATCAGCTCGATACCACCAAAAGAGAACATGACGACCGTAATGGATAGCGCCAGTCCCCACCAGCCATTCGGCAGGAAACCGCCATTGCTCCAGATATTGCTGAAATTATCTGGAAAGCTCTGCGGGCCACTGAAGATCAGATACAGGCCCAGCACAATCATCAGGACAATAGCCGAGATCTTGATCAATGCCATCCAGAACTCAAACTCACCATAGATACTGACGTTGATCAGATTCACAGCCGTGATGACCACCAGACAGACCAGTGCTGCAATCCACTGCGGCAGATCCGGATACCAGAACTGCATGTAGATCCCGACAGCAGTCAGCTCAGCCATGGACACCAGGACATAATTGAACCAATAATTCCACCCGGACAAGAAACCCGGGAATTTTCCCCAGTACTTCGTCGCATAGTAACTGAACGAACCGGATACCGGCTCATCTACCGCCATCTCACCCAGCATACGCATGATAAAGAATATCACGATACCACCGATAAGATAGGCCAGCATAACTGCCGGGCCGGCCAGGGCAATCGTCGAAGCCGAACCATAGAACAAGCCTGTACCGATAGCACCGCCCAGGGCGATCATCTGCAAGTGCCGGTTCTTGAGCCCCCGCTTCATCTTCATTGATTCATTCATACATTCATCTCCAATATATATAAATACCTACTTATTATACCATCATCCACTGCCACTTTACAATATTACATGATGAAATGAAAAAAGAGATTCCGATCGTATCGAAACCTCTTTTTCATTCAATAATGCTGTCTATCCTTCAACGCACGTTCAACTTCCCGCTTAGCTGCCTTGTCCTGCAGGTCCTGACGCTTGTCATAGGTATGCTTGCCGGAAGCCAATGCCAGCTCGAGCTTGGCCTTGCCATGCTTGAAATAGATCTTGAGCGGCACCAGGGTGAACCCTTTCTCCCTGGTCTTGCTGAACAACTTCACGATCTCAGCCTTATGCATCAGCAGCTTGCGCGGACGCAGCGGATCGTGATTGAAGATATTCCCCTGTTCATAGGGACTGATATGCATATTCTCCACGAAGACCTCGCCATCACGGATGACTGCATAGCTGTCCTTGAGATTGGCCCGGCCCGCCCGCAGGGACTTTACTTCCGTCCCCTGCAGAGCCAGACCGGTCTCATAGGTCTCATGGATAAAGAAATCATGACGTGCCTTGCGATTCTCGCAAGCAATCTTCATGCCAATGTTTTTCTTTCCCAAATGGTATCACCTTTTCCTTTCGACAGGAACCTGTGAATGATATTGCGATGATGCGCTTATTTACTGTTGGCGGTGCCGCCTTCAGTCTTGCGATGTGGACGCGGACGATGGGTTGGTGCCTGCTTCGGCTTATCCTCATCACGCTCTTTGCGCTCATGATACCCCGGCGGATCCGGCCAGACAGCGCTGTTCAATCCCCGTCACATAGACGCGATGATAGTCCACCTCTTTGCCATTGCGGCGCTCCTCGCGGTTGCGGCCCGCGGTCCCCGCCACGCATGTTCTGCTGACGGTTATCCCGGCCAGAACGATGATGGTCGCGATCGCCGCCACGATCATTGCTGCGGTCCCGGTGCTCACTGCGCCTCACCGTTGCCGGCTTTACGCGGGCTGCGCGGCTGTGCGGCACGGTCTGCCTGCGGCAGCTTCTCGCCCGAGGCGCCACGATGTCTGCGGCCGCCACGATGCTTCTTCTTCTCCGGCTGCTCCTCGTTCTTATCCGCAACCATCGGCTCTGCGATCAGGTCCGTCTCTGCCGGTTTCTTCCGTGCTCCATCCCTGCGGCCGCCACGGCGGTTATCATTTCCGGCCTTCTCTTTGTTGTCTTTCTTCCCGGCCTTATTGCCGTTGCGCCCGCCGCGAACTGCATTCTTCATCGCAGTCGGGTCATAGGCACCATTATCTTTCAATACAAAATCCAAATTCCGTTCCTCTACATTTGCACGAACCAGCAGTATCGTTACCGTATCGCCCAGGCGATACTTGGTCTGCGTACGCTCACCGACCATCGCATACTGCTCTTCCACATACGAATAATAATCATTGACCATCGTCGATACATGGACCAGGCCCTTCAACGCCATTGTCCAGCTCTACGAACAGACCGAATGCGGTCACACCGCTGATGACACCATCGAACTCTTCACCGACAAACTGTGCCATATACTCGATCTTCTTCATGTCCGTCGTCTCACGCTCAGCCTCTACCGCGACACGCTCACGCTGTGACGCATGATCGGCCGTTTCCGGCAGCAGCTGACGCAGTTTCTCCTGACGCTCAGCCGGAATCGAGCCCGTCGCAAAGGTCTCACGCAGCAAACGATGCACGATAAGATCCGGATAACGGCGGATTGGCGAGGTGAAATGCGTGTAGTAACGGGCAGCCAGGCCGAAATGGCCCAGGCTCATATCCGAATAACGCGCCTGCTGCATCGAGCGCAGAGCTACGGTGCTGATAATGCGTTCTTCCGGATGCCCCTCTACCTTTTCCAGTACCTTCTGCACATCCATCGGCTGGATCTGCCCCGCCTCGTCCTGACGGACGAACAGGCCGAAAGCCCCCAGCAGGTTGTTCAGACGCTCAATCTTCTCCGTCGTCGGCTGCTCATGTACACGGTACATGAACGGAAGATGCTTCGTATCCATGTGACGGGCTACCGTCTCATTGGCTGCCAGCATGCATTCCTCGATAATGGACTCAGCCAGCGAACCCTCACGCTTGATGAGCGCGACCGGATGTCCCTTTTCGTCCAGCTTGACCTTGACCTCTGGCAGGTCGAAGTCGATAGAGCCACGACGATGACGTTTGGCCTTGAGTACATCCCTCAGCCCAGAAAGCGTCGTCAGCATATCATGGATATCATGATTGTCCGACAGGAACGGTTCTTCCTTGCCTACCAGCACCTTGTTGACGATATTATACGTCAGACGGCGATAGACATGGATAACCGTCGGCAGGATCTCATAGCTCGTGAGCTCGCCCTCTGGTGAGATCTGCATCTCGCAGGCCATGGACAGACGGTCGACGCCGGCATTCAGGCTGCAGATGCCGTTGGAAAGCTCCTTCGGCAGCATCGGAATCACGCGGTCAACCAGATAGACACTGGTTCCACGCTCATAGGCCTCGCGGTCCAGCGGCTGATTCTCACGGACATACCAGCTGACATCCGCGATATAAACGCCCAGGAAATACGAACCATCCGCATTCCTGCGGGCATAGACACCATCATCCAGATCCTTGGAATCATCGCCATCCACCGTAACGATCGGCAGATCCCGGCGATCCGCACGACCGCGGTATTCCTCCGGAGACGGTTCCTGCTCAACAGCATCCGCTGCAGCCTGCACATCCTCCGGGAATGTCTCCGAAAGCTCATACTGGCGCATAACCGACAGGACATCTACGCCCGGCTCACCGATCTTGCCCAGAACCTCCACCACATCACCCTCGGCATTGCGGCGGCTCTCCGGCCATTTCGTGATCTTGACTACGACCTTGCTGCCGGTCTTTGCCCCATGAAAGAACTTCTTAGGCACAAAGATATCCTGCGTGAGCTTCGTATTATCCGGTGTCACAAAACCAAAAGTCTTGCTGCTCTCAAACGTGCCGACGAATCTTCTCATTCGCCCGCACCAGGATCCGCAGAATCTCGCCTTCGCGGGAGCGTCCCGGCTCCTCCGATGGCGTAACGCGTGCTACAACACGGTCACCATGCATCGCCGAGCCAATGCCCGGGCCCGGCACAAAAACATCCGTCTCATCTTCCGTCTCGCGCAGATCCGGAATGATAAAACCGAATCCCTTGGCCGTCATCGACAAGCGGCCGACGACCAGATGCATACGGCTCGGGATACCATACAGATCGCTGCGGTTCTTGATAATCGCGCCTTCCTGCTCCAGTTCCTCCAAAGCCTGATCAAATCCGATCAATTCTTCCTGTGTCAGCCCCATGCCCTCTGCCAGGTCCTCGGCCAACAACGGCTTATATGCAGCCTCGCGCATATAAGCAACAATACGTTCTTTTAAATCCATAAATTCTTTACTCCACTACGGCCATGCGGGCCGTCCCTTCTGCCGTTACCGTCCCATCCGCTAATGCGATGGTCGCCTTCATATCCACGATGTTCCGCCGGCGGGACTCGATCCAGCCAGTGATCGTCAGCGGCTCCCCTACCGGAGTCGGCTGGCGATAGCGCACGTTGAGACGTGCCGTCACCGCATGCTCCCCGTTCCTGAACAGATAGCTGCCCATCGCCTCGTCGAGCATCGTCGTCACGATGCCGCCATGTACCACGCCCGTATAGCTCTGGTACTCCCTGGGCACTACCTTTGTCGTCACGAAATGCCCATCATTCCTCGCTGAATTCCAGATGCAGCCCGATGGGATTCGCCTCGCCACAGGCAAAGCAATAATCTTCACGCTCTGCCGTGTTACCTGATTCTGTCATATACTTCTTTCTTTCCTCTCCTGCACTGCCCGTCCCGGCCTCCGGATCAGAGGGGCCTTTTAGTTCGGCCTGTCCATCTGCCCCGACAGGGCTTAATAGGAACGCAGCAGACTGCTCAAATACCTGTTCCCGATCCGCTGCCAGTGGCAGCAGATGGCCCGATTGCTCCAGCCAGTAGACGGACCGAACCCGGCTGCTGACATGAGCACAGATATACTCCGCACTCCGCGGATCTGCCGTATGATCATCCCGGCTGTGCATGATCAGCACCGGCGCAGTAACCTTGGGAATGCAGCCCTTTGTCGCCTCAATCACATCCACCAGTTCATGGATGCCGATCAGCGGCATCTTGCGATACGTCTTGTTCGCAGCTGGCGGCACACCGGTAAGATGGCGTCTGGCCTTCGGGACAAACTGATCCGTACAGGCCTCACGCGGCGGCAGGAACTTCAGTCCCTGCTCCTCAGCCACATAGATCGGTGCCGCCAATGTCACGACATGAGAAATCTTCTCTTCCGTTGAAAGCAAGAGGGCAAACAGCCCCCCCATCGAATGACCGATTACCGCAATATCCTCGCAGCAGCCAGCCAGCACCGCATAGCCATCACGGACGGAGTCCATCCAGTCCTCTGAGCTCATACGGCTCATATCCTCCACTGTCGTCCCATGCCCGGCCAGCCGTACACCGAGCACCGTAAAGCCCTGATCATGCAGGTAATTTCCCATCAACAGCAGTTCCGCTGGCAGTCCCGTAAAGCCATGGATCAACAAGACTCCCCGTTTGCCACCTGGCATGAAAAACGGTTCTGCACCGGGTAATATCATCCTTTCGCCCCCTTAAAGAAAAACGTCCCTGCTCTGATGCTGCAGAACAGGGAACGTTTCATTCCGGTATTAGTTGGTCATTCGCGCGATCACGATCGTGATTGCTGCGAACAGGATAGCAAAAACTACCGTTACGCGTGCCAGCAATGCATCCATACCACGAGCCTTGCTCGAGAATACAGTATCCGCACCGCCGCCAAGACCGCCCATGCCATCGGATTTTGCCTCCTGGCCCAGGACCGCTGCGATAAGAACGATTGCTATCAATGCATCTAATATCATCAAAACGGTGAGCAACATATATGTAAGCCTCCCCTTAATTACAGTTTACACTTTATCTTACCATACAACCTGCTGTTACTGCAAGGAAACTTACGGAAAACTTGCCTTTTTTGATGACAGGATTGCGCTTTAAGCCTTTGCATAGGCCTCTTCGATAAAGCTGCGCGCTGCAGTCTGGCATTTGCCGGCACTGTATTTTCCAGCGTCGCATGGATATACGGGCTTCCTGATCTTGATATAATGCAGGATATCCGTATAATCCATCTCACCGGTCCCGCAGGCTACGAGATAAGCTTCTGCCCATCCTCGCTCATGACATAATCCTTCAGATGGACGACGGCAATATAATCACTCAGATCCTCAATCGCCGTACGGATCACCGACTGGCAATCCGCCACATTATGCGGTCCCAGCAGATTGACCGGATCCAGGATAATCTGCAGATTCGGCGAATCGATGGCCCGCAGCACCGCCAGTGCCCGCTTCGAATCATAGACGATATGACGGCAGACCGGCTCGATCGCCACGATAACGCCGAAACTTCTCCGCACATGCCACGACCGGCCGCAGGTTATGGATGAACATGCCCAGCGCTTCCTCGGTCTTGCTTTCAGGCGTATCCTCCGTATAGCTTGTATTCGGCGCGCCGGTCTCCGTCCCGACAACACCAGCACCCAACTGCGCCGCAAAGCGGATATTCGCATAATACGATGCCTGGATTGCCTGCAGCTGCACCGGATCCGGATTACCCAGGTTCTTGTAGTTGCCGAGCACCGCCACATCGATCTCATGCTTGCGAAAAAGTCGTTTCAGATACATCGCCATTCCCGGCGTCAGTGCCACATCACCAGGATAATCCTTCAGGACCTTGGTCAAGGCCAGATGAGCACATTTGAATCCCTGCTGCTGCGCGATAGCCAGCCGCTCTTCCAGCGAACCACTCGCAACATCGTGAAGTCTGATTCCTAACTGCATAGTAAGCGCCTCTCTCTTTACTTTTTGTAAACACTTACATTCTATCATAAACTATCGATAAATGTAATATCACTTAAGATCAACCTGCAATATCTTTGAGTACACTAAATACGGTTTTGAACCTCATTTCATTAAATTCGTCATACAAAAACTCCGGAGGGATAATCCCTCCGGAGTCTTAAACCGATATTCGATTCAATTCGATCAGATCGTGTAAACACGGATGGAGTTCGTGTTACGCGTACCCGTACCAGTCTTGATACCAGACGTGATGATGGTGAGATCGCCGCGTTTTGCATAGCCTTCTTTGACCGTTGCAGCCGTAGCATTGCTCGTCATCTCGTCAACATCCTTCCACTGTGAGCCCAGGATTGGGTATACGCCCCAACGCAGGTTCAGCTGACGGACAACTTTCTCACTCGACGTGTAGGCAACAATTGCTGCCTTCGGACGATACTTGGAAACGACCTTCGTCGTATAGCCGCTCTCAGTCGGCGTGATGATCGTGTTGGCATCGAGCTCATAAGCCATCTGTACCGTAGCATGAGCAACAGCACGCGTACGGGACTCGAGATGCTCGAAACCGCGCTCTACGAAGAGGTCTTTGTACTCGAGTGCAGACTCGATACGCTGTGCGATGGTGTTCATCGTCGAAACAGCCTCTACCGGATAGTCACCGTTTGCCGTCTCACCGGACAGCATGATTGCATCCGTACCATCAAGGATAGCATTTCCGACATCGGAAACCTCAGCACGGGTCGGACGCGGATTACTCGTCATGGACTCGAGCATCTGAGTAGCAACGATAACCGGCTTACCAGCCTTGTTGCACTTACGGATGATGTCCTTCTGGATCAAAGGAACATCCTCAGCCGGAACCTCAACACCGAGGTCGCCACGAGCAACCATGATGCCGTCGGAAACAGCCAGGATAGCGTCGAAGTTCTTGACACCCTCAAGGTTCTCGATCTTCGGGATGATCTCCATGTGACCATCATGCTCTTCGATGAGCTTGCGGATAGCCAGGACATCTTCCGGACGCTGAATGAAGGATGCAGCTACGAAGTCCATATCCTGCTTGCAGCCAAAGATGATATCATTGGCATCCTGCTCAGAGATTGGTGGCAGGCCAAGGGATACACCCGGAGCAGCTACACGTTTACGCGTGCTCATTTTGCCGCTGTTCTGGATCGTCGTAACGATATCCTTGCCTTTGATCTCATCTACTGTCAAAGCTACGAGGCCATCGGAGAGAAGCAGCGTGTCGCCTGGCTTCACTTCCGTATAGAGGCCTTTGTGGTTGATGGAAACGTGCGTTGCATCGCCCGGCTCATCGCTATAGGTCAGCGTGAACTTGTTGCCCTTTTCAAGCATAACCTTGCCATCTTTGAAATCACCAAGACGCATCTCCGGTCCCTTCGTATCGAGGACCAGGGAAATGACCTTGCCGGCCTTCTTGGCTGCTTCACGTACCATTTTGATACGTCCAAGATGCTCTTCATGATCACCATGAGAGAAGTTGAAACGAGCCAGGTTCATACCGTTCTCGATCAGAGCGTCAACAACGCCCGGTTTCTCCGTGGATGGTCCCTGCGTGCAGATGATTTTCGTCTTCTTTAACATGTTGTAAATCCCCACCTATTCTTTTTACTACATATTATCTATTAGACGGGTGCTCCGGTTTCCCGGTGTCGCTGTAGCACCCTGTCTACGGCCTGTTTTATAGGGGCTTTCTATCCCCTGACAGCTTCTATTCTACACGTTTTACCCCTATAAGTAAAACCTTTTCCGGCAAATTCTCCCAAAATAAATATTTTCAGAAAAGACGTTCATTGCTTCTAATTTATTGGTTTTGTTCCCTAATATACGCCTTGCCCATTAGTATTGATTGAAATTGGTACCAGACTCTGATCACCGCCTAAGAATAGTTCTCTCCAGTCTGGCAAATGATCCCACATGCTGAAATAAATGAAAAACCTGGCGAAATCCTGCAAACCGCAAGATTTTATAGTGCGCAACTCATAAAGCAATCGATTATACACAAAATACCGATATTTTTCAAAAAATTATGCCAAAATTTCGAAGAAGTCCTCCACTCTATCATGCTATAATAAACATAAAGTTAACCAAGAGAAACAACAAATATAACAAATAGTTGTCCATCTAAAATCTACCAGTCCGGTAAGCTGGTCATAACAAAATGAAAGGCGGAATTACAGTGATTAAAGTAGGTATTATTGGTGCAGGCCGTATTGGACATGTGCATGGAGAAAGCATCTCCAAATTCGTCAAGAATGCAACCGTCAAAACCATTGCTGATCCATTCATGAACGCGAAAACTGAGGCCTGGGCAAAATCTATTGGAGTTGAACACACGACAAAAGATTATCACGAGATTCTGGATGATCCTGAAATCACTGCCGTATTGATCTGCGCCTCTACAGACCAGCATTCCCCACTCTCCATTGAGGCACTGCGCGCCGGTAAGCACGTATTCTGTGAAAAACCAATTGATCATGACGTCAACAAGATAAAAGAAGTCCTTACCGTTGTGAAAGAAAGCGGCAAGAAATACCAGGTTGGATTTAATCGCCGCTTTGACCACAATTTCAAAGCCATTCATGATGCGGTTGCAGCTGGCAAGGTTGGCAAACAGCAGATCATCAAGATCACTTCCCGCGACCCGGAGCCGCCTTCCATCGATTATGTGAAAATTTCTGGCGGTATCTTCCTCGATATGACGATTCATGATTTCGACATGGTCCGTTATCTCTCCGGTGCCGAAGTCGAGGAAGTCTATGCAGAAGGCTCCGTTACAGTCAATCCGGAAATTGGCAAAGCCGGCGATATCGATACGGCCATCATTACGCTGAAGCTCGACAATGGCGCTACAGCTGTCATCGATAACTGCCGCGCTGCCTGCTATGGCTATGATCAGCGGGCGGAGGTATTCGGCACTGAAGGCTGTATCGCGATTTCCAATGATTCGGATTCCAACGCCGTATTCAGTGGCAAAGATGGCGTCGTTGCTGAAAAGCCGATGTTCTTCTTCCTTGAGAGATACATGATGGCCTATGCAACTGAAGTCGATTGCTTCGTCGAAGCAATCATCAACGATACGCCAACCATCGTCAATGCACAGGATGGCCTCGAGCCGGTACTGATCGGCCTGGCTGCGCGTAAGTCTGTTGATGAGCATCGTCCGGTCCGTATTGATGAGATTCGTAAAGAATATCATCTCTGAGTATCCTGCTTCTGATAAATCCCCTATGTTTATGTTCCCTTATCATTTCCCCCTGGGCGGCCGTCAAACGGCCGCCTTTTTTCCTCTTTTGCCTTCTGTTTTCTTTTCTGATAAAATTTAATAAGAACTTTGGAGGTGAGTTTTTTGCTGCAATACTTTATTGATAAACGCTATCGCTCGGCATTTACACGTGGATATCTCCCTCATATTGAATATATCTGCAATGTGGATTCCGAATCATCCAAGATGCCCCGCAGTATGCATGAGCATGAACATCTGATTGAGATGCTGCTTGTTTATCATGGTGCTGGTATCTATATGATCAATGGTGAACGGTACACTGCTAAAGAAGGCGATCTCATCCTCTACAACAGCCATACGGTTCATGACGAATTTGGTGGCAGCGGCAATGATCTTTCCACCTATTGCATCGCTGTCAGCGGCCTGAAACTCGAAGGCCTCCCAACAGATACCATCGTCCCCAGTTCCTGTTCACCAGTTCTGCCGACTGGAAAATACTTTGATGTGATCCTGCAATGCTACAAAACCATTGAACAGGAATGTCTCTGCCCCGATGGTGCTGAGATTGCCAATCATCTTACACTGGCCTTGATTCTCAAGATCAGTCATCTGCTGAAAGAATACGGACAGCCTTGCCGCCATCCTGAGTTGACTCTGGCTACTGCCACCCGGAAATTCATTGATAAACATTACCGGGAAAATATCCATCTGGAAGATATTGCCCAGGCTACCTGTGCCAATGCCTACTACCTCTCTCACATCTTCAAGGCTGAAACAGGACTCTCCCCCATGAAATATGTGACATTGCGCCGCATCGGCGAGGCGCAGAACCTGCTGATCAATACCCCACTGACCATCACACAGATAGCCTCTACCGTTGGCTACAACAATTCCAACTATTTCCAGAATGTATTCCGTGCAGCCGTCAATATGACGCCAGGCGATTACCGGCGCAAATGGACGCAATAACCCCTCCACAGCACAAGAGCTCCTGATTCTATATCAGGAGCTCTTGTGCTGTCTATCAGCTTACTACATCATGCTGTCTGATCCAGTCAGACCAAGGCATTTGATAGTTGTTCTTTTTATTTTCTCTTACATATTTTTGAAACCAGTTGATCATCCGCGCTTTATCCGCATAAAGATCGGCTTTATAGTCCGCTGCTTTCGGATGCTTGATGATATAAGCCACATAATTTCCGCCAATAAGATATTGGCGCTGAAGTATCTCAGCTAATGACAAGGATGGATTCTGCATGATATCTACCATAGCCATAAATGCTGTAGTACGACCAGCTCCCGCTTCACAATGGAAGTGGAGCCAGGCGTTTGCCGGCAAGTTCTGATAGAATCGAATAAATTGGTCGATGTATTGCGGCTGCGGCCATATATGATCGCGCGCGGTAATCCGATAGTAGTGAACCCCCAACGACTTCGCTATCTCTTCCTCCGTTTGAGCCTCTCTCACCTGAATGGCCTGAGGATTTTTCGCATATTTATCATATTTTCCGGCAACTACATCCGCAACAATTACGCCATTTCGACTGTGCTTTGCTGCCAACAGGCGCATACGCTCCTCCTTTAATATTGCTGCAGAGTTATCCTTCTTGTCGACATTGCACCAGTCCCGAAGCCCATACCAGCTGACAGCCTGCCCATCAAAGTATCCATGCGTCTCCTGTCGCAGATCTATATCATAAACCGGTCCATTGGTAACTTTCTTGAGCTCTTTCAACATTACCTTGAATTCAGGCACTGACATCTGGGCACTTCCTGAGATATTCAGCGAGTCAAGTCCCTGTTGTGGTAAACTAAAATTGTAACAGGGCAACCTAATAAGATATAATCAAATTATCTTAGAAAAGGAGAGTGCCTTATGCCACAACATTATGATCCAGAGTTTAAAAAACAGATTGTAGATAGTGTAAAATCATTTGTGTAAACTCAAGTGGGGATAGAAAAAGGAACCACTTTTCTTTATAGTGTTAAGTGACCAAACAAAACACAAAGAAAGAAGGTTCCTTTATGTCTTATCTTACCACAGAACTTCTCACATCTCTACTCCAAGGCGGTGCTGCCGCCAATGAATTCCTTCGCAGCAAAATCGAAGAAGGTGTCAATGCCGTCCTCAAAGCTGAACTGGCAGGATTTCTCGGCTACGAGAAGCACAGTTCCGCCGGGTGGAATACAGGCAACAGCCGCAACGGTTCATATCAGCGCACCATCGTGACTTCGTATGGCAAAATCACGGTGGATGTGCCGCGCGACCGCAATGGCGAATTTCAATCGCCATTATTGCCGACGCGAAAACAACGTGTCGATTCGTTGGAGACTACAATCATTCAACTGTACCAACGCGGTGTCACGACGCGTCAAATCGCAGAACTTATCGAGCAGATGTATGGCCATTGCTACACGCCAGCTACCATATCCAAGATTGCAGCTGATGTGTCGGATCAGGTTGAACAGTTTCATAAACGACCAGTTGCCAAGCGATATGCCGTTATCTTTTGTGATGCAATGTATGTCAATCTCCGTCGCGACAGTGTAGCCAAGGAGTCTATCCATGTCCTGCTCGGCATTACGCCGGAAGGATACAAGGAAATTCTTGACTATGCCATTCTGCCTTCTGAGTCAGCGCTGAACTACGCCGATATGCTAAAGAGCTTGAAAATGCGGGGGCTGGAACAGGTACTGCTCTTCGTCTCGGATGGCCTTGTTGGTCTCCCAGACGCAGTACAGAATGAGTTTCCGCGTGCCAAGCACCAGAGTTGCTGGGTTCATCTCATGCGTGCTGTAAGCCGCCTGGTGCGGCCTTCTGACCGGAAGATCGTCCTGGATGCGCTTAAGCGTGTGTACCGGCAGGAGAATGCCGCACTCGCAAAACAAGAACTGTCAGCCTTTCTCGACTCGTATGGAACAAAGTACAAGCGACTTCATAAGCTTTTTCAGAATGAGTCCAGCCTCTTCTCATTTTACGAATTTCCGAAGAGCATCCAGCAGACAATTTACACGTCAAACCTCATTGAGAACAACAACAAAGGATTTCGTCACAAGGCAAAGCTCAAGGAGCAATTCCCCAACGAGGATTCACTGGAACGATTCGCCTGCACGGTCTACTGTGATTATAACCGACGTTTTTCCGGGAAAGCGCATCGTGGATTTCAAGAAGCATATCCGGAGTTGTTGGAGATGTTCACGGATTAATCTTTCAGTCTACACTATAAAAGTTTACACATAAGAGTTGACACTACCAGATTGTACGGTTGCACTTAGAAGAAGGTCGTACCATCATCAGTCTGCAAAAAGAATATACAGTTTCAAAAGCCGCCATTTCTAAATGGGTAAAACAATTTCGCGATGAATGCCAGGACAATCCTAAAGCCCAATCTGACTATAATTACATGAAAGAAAATCTTCGGTTACGAAAGGAGCTTGAAGAGGCCCAGAAGGAAGTGCTTTTCCTAAAAAAAGCTGCAGCATTCTTCGCGAAGGAGATCGATTAACGGCTTATCGATTTATCCAAACATATCATCCACTATTTGGCTTACGGTGGTTATTCCGCCGGATGAATATCTACCCTAACGCTTATTACAACTATCTTGCACAACGAAAGAAGGCGTATCAGCAACAAAAACACAGAATTTTGCAGAAGATTAAGGACATCTATCATACCTATAATGGCGTGCCAGGATATCGTACGATGCAGGTCTACCTAAGGCGTGAAGGAATAGTAATCAGCCGTCCAACCGTACATCGGTACATGAATCGAGAGCTTGGTCTGCTGGCTGTAGTTCGTCGGCGTAAGCCAAATTATTGCAAAGGACATGCTCATAAAGTATTTCCAAACCTATTGCAGCAAAATTTTACAGCAGAAGAGATCAACCATAAGTGGTGCACTGATTTTACGTATTTATTTCTTAGCAATGGCAGCAAGCGGTATAACTGTACGATTATTGACCTTCATGATCGTAGTGTAGTTGCAAGCATCACAGACAAAAAAATCACCAGCGACCTGGCAATTCGAACCTTGCAAAAGGCTATACAATCGCAGAAGCCGAAATGCCAGCAGCTTCTGCTGCATAGTGATCAAGGAAGCCAGTACACATCTCAGGAGTTCATTGATTTCTGTGCATCACAGGGAATCCAGCAGAGCATGAGTAAGGCTGGCTATCCATACGATAATGCCCCAATGGAACGTTATTATAATACCTTGAAAAATGAGCTTATAGAATTGCATTGCTACCATACAGATGAAGAGCTCACAAGTTCCATTGAAGAATTTGCCTATGGTTGGTACAACCATGGTAGGCCACATTCATATAATGATTATCGAACTCCTTATGAAGCTCGATGTCATTCTTAAAAATGTAGGTTGTACTGTTACAAAAATGCTTGACCACAACAGTTCCGGCTGGGTCCGATAATTGCCATGCGCCGTACCGATAGCAACAGCCAGTGCATCTACATCTGTCTCTTCTGCGAAGCGCTCGGCCTCGGCGACACTGGTCACCAGCACATCCATGCTCTTATAGTCACCCTCAGCACCACCGACCCGGCCAATCTCGGCCTCAACATCCGCCCCATATTTGCGGGCCAATGCCACGACTTCCTTCGTCCTGGCGATATTCTCTTCTAATGGATATTTCGATCCATCAAACATCACAGATGTGAATCCCAGGCTCAAGGCAAGCCGGATGGTCTCCATCGTTGCTCCATGATCCAGATGAACTGCTGTCGGCATCTGACACCGTCTCGCAGCTGCCATCATGACTGGCCCCAGAAGTTCCAATGGTGAGTAACGCAGACGCCCTTCTGCTACCTGAAGAATCAACGGTGCCTTCATTTCCTCTGCCGCCTTGACGGCCCCCATTGCCATCTCCATATCTGAAACATTGAATGCGCCCACCGCATAGGTGTCATCCGCTTCGTTCAGCAGTTCTGTCAATTTTACGAGTGGCATATCGTCCCCTCCTTAGATTTCTACAGTAAAGGGCACAAACCCTGCCCTTTATTCTCATTCGTGTATCAATTAAAACAATTTGCGATAAATCTCCATGATCTGTTCCTTCGTCGGAATCCGCATCGTATTCTGTGGGCTGCCGCTTTCCAGCGCATCATCCGCCATCTTGCTGAGCTGAGCAAAGAAATCTTCTTTCTTGACCCCTAACTTTTCCAATGTCGGAATCCCGACTTCCTGGCAGAACCGGCTGACTTCCCGAACCATAGCCTCAGCAGCCGCTGGATCGGATGTATTTTCATCAGCTACCCCCATGATCCGGCCAATCGTTGCAAAACGATCCGTATTTTCCTCGATCGCAAATTCCATGCAAGCCGGCAGCAATACGGCATTCGACACACCATGTGCAATATGGAACAATGCGCCAATCGGTCGGCTCATACCATGAACGATCGTAACAGATGCATTATTGAAAGCAATCCCGGCTTCCAATGCAGCAATCGACATGCCCAGACGTGCGTCTACATTCTTGCCATCGCGATAGCATATTGGAAGATTCTTATGGATCTTCTTGATTGCCGACAGTGCAAAGGTATCGGTAAGCGGCTGAGCCTTGCGTGAAGTATACGCTTCAATCGCATGACAGAGCGCATCAATGCCCGTAGCTGCTGTAACAGAAGGTGGAGCCGTCATCGTGAATGTTGGATCGACAACTGCTAATGCCGGGATTATGGATGGACCGCCCAGCAGCATCTTCACATTATGCGCTGTATCGGAAATGATCGTATTCTTCGTAACCTCTGATCCTGTCCCCGCAGTTGTCGGAATAGCGACCAGATATGGCACCGGCATGTCGATAACCGTGTGCATGTAGTCGCTGATCTTGCCCTTGACTACCGACATGAACGCGATTGCCTTAGCCGTATCCATCGGGCTGCCTCCGCCCAATGCAATCAGGAAGTCACATCCTTCCTGCTGATATACGCTTAAGCCACTGGCTACAATCTTATCGGTTGGCTCCGTATTGGCGCCATCGAAAACCACATAAGGAATATTCACTTTCTTCAATGCGGCTTCAACCTTGGCAGCGTTACCGAACTTCACCATAAATGCATCCGTAACAATCAGAGCTTTCGTGCCTTTTCCCTGAATATGCTTCCCCAGATCCTCAATAACACCAGTTCCGGAAATGATCTTGGCCGGTACCATAAACGTATATCCCATAATATGCCACGCTCCTATCTTTTGCTTCTTCATTATCCACATTTTGGTAATCTAATGATTACTTTATGGTTATAATTTAATACTTTCATGATGACTTGTCAATATATATCCTGAAATATTTTATTATCTTTATTTTTTTCTGAGTATTTTATAATATTCCCTATAACCACTTGTTATTTCAGCGACATTAAACTATAATGAAACTATAATACTTACCCATAACTTAACCAATTATTATCCAGTTATTGAGTATCTATCACCTGGCATTATTCATATATAATAGAAAGCTGGCGATCCTGATGAAAATAGACCGTATCAACCGAATCCATGAACTATTGAAAAGTGTCCATAATATATCCATCAACGAACTTTGCGATACCTTTAATGTCTCCAAGAACACCATTCGCCGCGATATTGCGGAACTCGAGGAAAAAGGCATCATCCGGAAAGTTTACGGTGGTATCGTTTTAGCAGAAGATGAATCTGCCTCGCCCGAGCCCTTTGCCTCCCGCGAGAATCGTAATATTGAAGCCAAGAAGAAAATTGCCCGGCTGGCAGCCTCTTATGTACAGGACGGTGATGTAATCTACATTGATTCAGGAACAACGACCATGCATATGATTCCCTACCTGACTGATAAGCATCAGCTTACGATTGTAACGGCCAGTGTCCATGTCATTAATGCTGCTTCCTCCTATAATAATCTGAATGTCATTGCCACCGGAGGCAGCTTATACATCCCGTCCAAGGCATTCATCGGACAAAGTGTCATCAAATGCCTGAACAGCTATAACATCTCAAAAGCCTTTCTGGCCAGTACGGGCATCTCCCTGGAGCATGGAGCCACCAATGCCTCACCGCTTGAGTGTGAGATCAAACACTGTCTCGTCGAGAAAAGCTGCCAGAAATTCCTGATGATTGACCATTCCAAGATTGATGTAGCTTCACTTATGAGTTATTGTGATCTCAAAGATCTGAACTATGTTGTCATGGACGAAAAACCACCAGCAAAATACCTGGATTACTTCCAAAAGTATCACGTACAGCTGGCCTGTCCTGTACTCAAAGAATAAAAAAAGCACTTATCCTTTGAGGAACTTTCGACGATATACCTATAGGGAGCGTATTATCTATGCTCTGCCAATTATCTGAGAAAGGAGGGAACCATTATGTCTACTATTTCTGCAATGGCCAATAACACGTACATGATGTACAAGATGGCCTCTGGTACCTCGACGAGCAGCACGACGAGCACGTCAAGTTCTGCCACATCCGGTACTACATCCAGCAGTTCGTCAGGCAGCTCAGATTCTACTACTAAGAGCAGTTCACTTTCAACGGCTGCCGCCAGTGTCTCTTCACTGAGTAATCTGGTCAATGCGTTCAGTTCATCTCACTCCAGTTCGACTACGAATTCTACCCAGGATTCCATCAAGAGCCTCTGGTCAAACTACACGTCATCGTCCAGTTCTTCGAGCCTCTCAAGCCTCAGCACACTCTCCGGTATCAAGAGCAATGCATCTTCGCTTGTCAGCTCCTATAACGAGAGCAGGACGACCTTCACGACGCAGTTGAGCTCGACCATGAGTGATCTCAAGAGTTCGGCATCGACTGTAGCCAATATGAACTACAGTTTCAGTGCCAGTGACATCACGACGAACAGTGATGGATCCAAGACCTATAGTGACTCGCTGAAAAGCGCACTTACGAATGTCAAACAGCTCGTATCGGACTACAACGAGGCACTTAGTTTCTCCAGTGATTACAGCAGCGTAAGCAATCGCATGAAGGCCTTGTCAACGACATTCTCTGACACGACCTATCATGCGGATACCTACAAGCAGCTCGGCATCACGGTAGACAGTTCCACTGGAAAGCTCACGCTCGATGAAGACAAGCTGGCCAGTGCACTGGTCGAAAACGGGGACCGGGTCGAGAACGCCCTTGGCTCCAATGGACTGGCTGGCAAAGCCGAAAGTCATGCGGATCTGGCTAACTCTCAAAAGAGCAGCCTCTTTCCGTCCATGCAGAGCATGTTCGGCAACTCGATCACAACGGCGGCGGCCTACACGAACCCAAACGTCTTGAACGCCTCCGTACAAGCCAGTCTTATCGGGAACATGCTTGATACTATGTTCTAAAAAGACTCCGCTCAACTAAAGGGTATACCATGAATGAACTGCATCATTCACGGTATACCCTTTTGGGTTTCATCATAAAAAAGGCACAAGTCTTTACGACTTGTGCCTTAATGCTAGCATTTATGGAATCCGATTGGATTATTTGTTCATTGCTTCCTGTACAGCAACTGCAACAGCAACAGACATACCAACCATCGGGTTGTTACCAGCACCGATGAGGCCCATCATGTCAACATGTGCCGGTACGGAGGACGAACCTGCGAACTGAGCATCGCTGTGCATACGGCCCATGGTATCAGTCATACCATAGGAAGCCGGGCCAGCGCCCATGTTATCCGGATGGAGCGTACGGCCCGTGCCGCCGCCGGATGCAACGGAGAAGTACTTCTTACCCTGCTCGATGCATTCCTTTTTGTAGCAGCCGGCAACCGGATGCTGGAAACGCGTCGGGTTCGTGGAGTTACCCGTGATGGAGATATCAACTTTCTCCATGTGCATGATGGCAACGCCTTCCTGTACGGAATCAGCGCCATAGCAGCGAACCTGGGAGCGAACGCCATCCGAGTACTTGATTTCCTCGACAACGTTGACTTTGTTTGCTTTGTAGTCATAATCAGTTACGACATACGTGAAGCCATTGATACGGCTGATGATCTGAGCAGCATCTTTGCCGAGACCATTGAGGATGACGCGCAGCGGGTTCTTACGAACCTTGTTAGCCGTCTGAGCAATACCGATAGCACCCTCAGCAGCTGCGAAGGACTCGTGACCTGCGAGGAATGCGAAGCAGCCAGCATCCTCGGAGAGGAGCATAGCAGCCAGGTTGCCGTGGCCCAGACCAACTTTACGATGGTCAGCAACAGAACCCGGTACGCAGAAAGCCTGGAGGCCTTCACCAATAGCTTTGGCAGCATCAACAGCGGACGTGCAGCCCTTCTTGATGGCGATAGCAGCACCCAGCGTATAAGCCCAGGCAGCGTTATCAAATGCGATTGGCTGAAGATCTTTTACGATCTTACCGGCCTCAACACCCTTTTCATCGCAGATTTTCTTTGCGTCCTCAATGGATGCGATACCATATTTCTTGCAAGCTTCATTGATCGTATCAATACGGCGTTCATAGCCTTCGAATAATGACATTCTATTCATTCCTTCCTGTTATCTTAAACTCAAGCAGCAGTGTTTCTTACTCTTCACGCGGATCAATGTATTTCGCAGCATCAGCGAAACGGCCCTTGGTGCTCGTGTTGGCTTTGATTGCCTCATTGGCATCTTTGCCGGCACGGACAGCATCCATGACTTTGCCGAGCTGGATAACTTCGTAGCCGATTACGCGGCCTTCTTTGTCGAGACCGAGTCTGTTGACATAGCCTTCTGCGAGTTCGAGATAACGAGGGCCCTTCTTGAGCGTGCTGTACAGCGTACCAACCTGGCTGCGCAGGCCTTTGCCGAGGTCATCGAGGCCAGCACCGATTGGCAGACCATCATCAGAGAAAGCTGTCTGGGAACGGCCATAAGCGATCTGCAGGAACAGTTCGCGCATTGCCGTATTGATGGCATCGCAGACGAGGTCCGTGTTCAGAGCTTCGAGAACCGTGAGACCCGGCAGGATCTCAGCAGCCATAGCTGCGGAATGCGTCATGCCCGAGCAGCCGATCGTCTCAACGAGTGCTTCCTGGATGATGCCCTCTTTGACGTTCAGCGTCAGTTTGCAGGCACCCTGCTGCGGAGCGCACCAGCCAACACCATGCGTAAGACCGCTGATGTCCTGTACGTTCTTGGATTTAACCCATTTGCCTTCCTCTGGAATCGGAGCAGCGCCATGATGTACTTCCTGCGCTACACATGCCATATCTTCCACTTTCTGTGAATAAGCAATCATTGTTCGTATTCCTCTCTTTTCTAAAATATAATACTGAAGGAGCATCCCCGACCAGGGGCTAGCAGTGACTGGCCGTCTGTGACTCTGAGTCACAGGCTCCAGCCTCCCTGCTCAGGAATCTTATCCTTCTGTCTTACAGGGTAATGCAGTCGATTAAAGCTCGACCAGATTCTTGCCCGTCATCTCAGACGGAATCTCTACGCCAGCCAGCGTGAGCAGCGTCGGTGCGATGTCGCAGAGTGCGCCATCTTTGACCGACTTGACACGATCCGATACCACGATGAATGGAACCGGATTCGTCGTATGCTTCGTGAACGGCTGATCGTTGTCGTAGTCCATCATCTTGTCTGCGTTGCCATGATCTGCCGTGATGCAGACTTCGCCGCCAACCTCACGGATGGCATCAACGAAGCGGCCGACACAGGTATCAACAGTCTCGACTGCCTTGATGACAGCCGGCATGATGCCCGTATGACCAACCATGTCGCAGTTTGCGTAGTTCAGGATGATGAAGTCGTATTTCGCGGATTTGATCGCTTCCACGACTTTATCCGTAACTTCTACTGCACTCATCTCCGGCTGCAGGTCATAGGTAGCCACTTTCGGGGACGGAACCAGGATGCGGTCCTCACCCTTATATGGCTCCTCAACGCCGCCGTTGAAGAAGAACGTAACATGCGCATACTTCTCAGTCTCGGCAATACGCAGCTGCGTCATGCCATGATCCTGAATGATCTCACCCAGCGTGTTGCTGATGGACTCCGGCGGGAATGCGACTTTGGCATTCAGGCCGTCTTCGTACTGTGAGAACGTCGTGAACGGGATCTTGAGATCTTCATCACGCTCGAAGCCGTCAAACGAATCATCCACGAATGCGTGGGTGAGCTGACGGGCACGGTCCGGACGGAAGTTGAAGAAGATAGCTCCGTCGCCATTCTTCATGCCTTCATAGCCTTTGACTACGAACGGCACTACGAACTCATCGTTGACATCGGCAGCATAGCTGGCCTTGAGGCCCTCTACTGCCGAATCAGCGCTGACGCCTTCGGCATGAGCAATGGCTTCATAAGCCTTCTGCTCACGATCCCAGCGGTTGTCGCGGTCCATTGCATAGTAACGGCCACTGACCGAAGCAATCTGGCCAACGCCGATTTCCTTGCATTTGGCCTCAAGCTCCTCAAGATACGGCTGTGCGCTCTGTGGCGGCACATCACGGCCATCGAGGAATGCATGAACATAGACTTCCTCGACACCGTTATCCTTCGCCAGCTTGAGCAGCGCATACAGGTGATCCTGATGGCTGTGTACACCACCCGGAGAAACCAGACCCATAAGATGCAGGGCACCATGGTTCTCTTTGACGCTCTTCACGATCGAAACCAAAGCTTCGTTCTTGAAGAAATCGCCGTTCTTGATGTCACGGGTGATGCGGGTCAACTGCTGATAGATCGTACGGCCAGCACCGATGTTGGTATGACCAACTTCGGAGTTGCCCATCTGACCATCCGGCAGACCGACGTATTCGCCGGATGCCTGCAGCTGGCTCGTCTGGAATTTTTCGATAAGACCATCGAGTACCGGCGTATTGGCCATCTGTACTGCATTGTTCTTATCCGTTTTATCACCGAGGCCACAGCCATCCATAATGATGAGTGCAACCGGTGCATTTTTGAGTTTTGCCATTATTGCTTACTACTCCTTTAATCGAACCGGATTAGTAGTTAACGATCTCGCTGAAGTCTTTTGCCTTCAGGGAAGCGCCGCCAACGAGTGCACCGTCGACATTCGGCTGCTTCATGAGGTCAGCAATCGTAGCCGGTTTTACGCTGCCGCCGTACTGGATACGGATTGCATCAGCGCTCTCCTGGCCAAACACCTCAGCAACAGTCTTGCGGATATGCGCGCAGACTTCCTCAGCCTGATCGAACGAAGCCGTCTTGCCCGTGCCGATAGCCCAGATCGGCTCATAAGCGATGACGAGTTTGGCAACTTCGTCAGCCTTGAAGCCATTCAGAGCAGCTTTGATCTGACCAGCAACGAGGTCAAGATACGTGCCAGCTTCGCGGATCTCAAGGGACTCGCCGCAGCAGATGATCGGCGTGATGCCAGCAGCAAAAGCAGCCTTCGCGCGTTTGTTTACGCCTTCATCCGTCTCACCGAAATAGTCACGACGCTCGCTGTGGCCGAGAACTGCGTAATCTACGCCGATCTCATTGAGCATGCCCGTAGAGATCTCGCCCGTGAAAGCACCGTTTGCTTCCCAATGAACGTTCTGTGCGCCAACATGGATGTTCGTGCCTTTGACTGCAGCTGCAACAGAGGACAGAGCCGTAGCCGTCGGGCATACGACAACATCAACTTTCGCATCTTTGACCAGCGGAGCCAGAGCCTTTACGAGCTCTACGCCCTCTTTGATCGTGTTGTTCATTTTCCAGTTGCCTGCAATAATCGGAGTTCTTGCCATTTGAAAATTACCCCCTAATTTTCTATTCTCGAATCAATTATTTATCAGCGATAGCTGCAACGCCCGGCATCTCTTTGCCTTCGAGGAATTCAAGCGTAGCGCCGCCGCCAGTGGATACATGGGAAATCTTATCCGTCAGGCCGGTCTTCTTCAGAGCAGCAACGGAGTCACCGCCACCAACGATGGAGATTGCGCCCTGCTCCGTAGCCTTAGCTACAGCCTGAGCAACAGCCAGCGTACCATTCGCGAATGCATCATACTCGAATACGCCCATTGGTCCGTTCCAGACAACCGTCTTAGCGCCTTCCAGAGCCTTGACGTATTCCTTCGACGTCTCTGTCGCCGGAATCCAGTGCCATCCAGCCGTCCGGAATCTGATCAACCGGAGACCGTCTTCGTGTTGGCATCAGCAGCAAACTTATCAGCAATAACAACATCTACCGGCAGAATAACTTTGACGCCCTTCTGCTCTGCTTTCTTCAGCAGTTCAAGAGCCAGCGGCTTCTTGTCCTTCTTCGCACAGGGAGCTGCCGATTGGCAGGCCTTTAGCAGCATCAAAGGTATGAGCCATGCCGCCACCAATGATGATCGTATCTACTTTGTCGATCATGTTGCTGATGACACCGATCTTATCGGAAACTTTGGCGCCACCGATGATGGCAACGAACGGACGCTGCGGATTCTCCATCGTCTTGCCGATGTAGTTGATCTCTTTTTCCATCAGGAAACCAGCGACGCACTCGATATATTTCGGAACGCCGGCATTCGATGCATGCGCACGATGGGAAACACCGAAAGCATCATCAACAGCAATATCAGCCAGGGATGCCAGCTGTTTTGCAAATTCCGGATCATTCTTCTTCTCAGCCTTGTGATAACGAAGGTTCTCCAGCAGCAGAACCTCGCCTGGTTTCAGGTCAGCAGCCAGCTTCTCAGCCTCTTCGCCTACACAGTCAGAAGCCCATTTGACCTCTTTCTTCAGAAGCTCGCCCAGATGTTTTACGAGGTGCTTCGTGGAGAACTGCGGCTCACGAGCCTCAGTCGGACGGCCGATATGGCAAGCCAGGATTACAGCAGCGCCATGGTCGAGCAGATAGTTGATGGTCGGCAGCGTGCGGACCATACGGGTATCATTCGTGATATTCTGGTGTTCATCAAACGGAACGTTATAGTCAACGCGGACAAATACTTTTTTGCCTTTTACGTCAATGTCTTTGATGGTTTTCTTATCCATGTATCATTACCTCCAATAATAAATTGAGGTCCGGCCCAAGTTCTAGGCCGGACCTCAACAGATCTTCGTGGTATTCAGTTACCCGTCAAATTACTTCAGTTCAGCGAAGTATTTGATCGTGCGAACCATCTGGCTCGTGTAGCTGTTCTCGTTGTCGTACCAGGAAACAACCTGAACCTGCGTGTTGCCATCGCCGATCGGGCTAACCATGGTCTGCGTAGCATCGAACAGGGAACCGAAACGCATGCCAACGATATCGCTGGATACGATCTCATCCGTGTTGTAGCCGAAGGACTCAGTAGCCTGTGCCTTCATAGCAGCGTTAACCTGATCAACCGTAACTTCGCCCTTAACAACAGCGAAGAGCAGCGTCGTGGAACCCGTCGGGGTCGGAACGCGCTGTGCAGCACCGATCAGTTTGCCTTTGAGCTCTGGGATTACGAGGCCGATAGCTTTTGCAGCGCCCGTGGAGTTCGGAACGATGTTGCAAGCTGCTGCGCGGGAACGACGGAGGTCGCCTTTACGCTGCGGGCCGTCCAGAGTCATCTGGTCGCCAGTGTATGCATGGATCGTAGCCATGATGCCGCTCTGGATCGGAGCGAGGTCGTTGAGGGCCTTCGTCATCGGAGCCAGGCAGTTCGTCGTGCAGGAAGCTGCGGAAATAACCGTATCGCTTGCCTTCAGGATCTTGTGGTTTACGTTGTATACGATAGTCGGGAGGTCGTTACCAGCCGGAGCGGAGATAACAACTTTCTTAGCGCCTGCAGCGATATGTGCAGATGCCTTTTCTTTGGAAGTGTAGAAACCAGTGCACTCCAGAACAACATCAACGTCATGCTTGCCCCAAGGAATGTCCTTAGCGTCTTTTTCAGCATAGATCTTGATCGTCTTGCCATTAACCGTGATGGAATCTTCGCCTGCTTCTACAGAGTCGCAGTACTTGTATTTTCCCTGAGAGGAATCATACTTGAGAAGATGAGCCAGCATTTTCGGGCTCGTGAGGTCGTTGATTGCAACAACTTCATAACCTTCAGCATCGAACATCTGACGGAAAGCGAGACGGCCGATACGACCAAAACCATTGATTGCTACTTTTACTGCCATTTGAAAAATACCCCCTAAATTCTTTAGAAATTCAGTTCTTACAGGTCTAATAATACAATAATCAATGTCTAAATGTCAATCTTTTTATCATAAATTTGAGCAATTATTCTATGAATCGGTTTCGTTGTTTTCTGAATGTTCGTTACAAATAGCTAACAATAATGTTTCGTTTTCTGAATGCCTGAAAACGCAAATAAACAATAGGAAGTCCTGCAAAAATAACGGGAAGTGACAAGTAATTATGCTTGTCACTTCCCGTTATTTACTATAAATGAAATTTATTCTTTATCCGAACCGGCCTGCGCATCCATCTTTTCCAATGCCAGTAGTGCCTGAACCAGGATTGCACACTCTAAACGCTTCTTCTGGATCTCACAGCCTACCTCATACGGTTGGCGGATATCGCCATGGAACAGATCCGCATTGGCATGGCAGCCACCCGAGCAGAAGAACCGTGCCCAGCAACTGCGGCATTTCTCTTTATTCAGGACATGGCTCTCACGGAAATACTGCGGCAGTTCCTTATTGGTCACACCATCATAGATGCTGCCCAGTTTGTACTTGTCGCGGCCAACGAACTGATGGCACGGATACAGGTCACCATTCTCTGCCACCGCAAAGTACTCATGACCGGCACCGCAGCCGGACAGGCGCTTCGCCACACACGGGCCATTCGAAAGATCCATGTTGAAGTGGAAGAAGTAGAAGCCCTTCCCCTCGCGATGACGCTTCATATAGGCATCCGTCAGGCGGTCATACTCCTCGAAGATGCGCGGCAGGTCTGCCTCGGTGAAGCCCAGCGGGCTGTCCTTCATGACTACCGGTTCCATCGACAGGATATCAAAGCCCTCATCGTTCATAGCCAGGACATCCTTGGTGAAGTCCATGTTGTTATGGGTATAGGTCCCACGGATATAGGTGTAGGCCCCACGATAATCATAGTCTCCGCCCTTGCGGCTGTCGATGCATTTATGGAAGTTCTTCACGACACGGTCATAGGTGCCATGCCCGCCCACATCTGGGCGCGTGGCATCATGGATCTCCTTGCGGCCGTCAAGCGACAGGACCAATGCAAAGTTATTCTCATTGAGCCACTGAATGTTCTCATCATTAAGCAGCATGCCATTGGTCGTAAGCGTCAGCTTAAACTTCTTGCCCGTTTCCTTTTCCCGCTGATGCACGTACTCCGTAACAGCCTTGACCGTCTTCATGTTCATGAGCGGCTCGCCGCCGAAGAAGTCCAGCTCGCACTGGCGGCGCGGTCCACTGACCTCGATCAGGAAATCGACGGCTTTCCTGCCGACTTCCGGGCTCATGACTGCACGTTCCTGACCGTAGCTGCCGCCATCACCAAAGCAGTACTTGCAGCGCAGGTTGCAGTCCTGGGCAATCATCAGGCACAGGGATTTGACCAGGCCATGCTGCTTGAACGTCGGCGGCACATCGATATCCGGGGCAAAGAGTTCCTGCGCCTCCATCAGGGAGTGCAGTTCCGTCAGGGCCTCACGAAGCTCAGCCTGCGGATAGCTGTCCTGCCAGGCAGCAACGACTTCGTCATCATTGCTGCCGTCAAAAGTGTCCATCATGTCATAGATCATCTTATCGATAACATGAACTGCACCGCTGTTGATATCCAGCAGAATATAGGTACCGTTCTGTTCAAATTTATGGATTTTCGCTTTCATTCGTTCTCCTTAATAAAATAACGTAAACAACCACACAAAAAAGCCTTCCCAATAAGGGAAGGCTTCACTGCGATGATTATTTCTCGCAAACCTGGTTGCCGACCGTGCAGGACGTCTTGCACGCGGACTGGCAGGAAGCCTGGCACTCGCCGCAGCCGCCCGTCTTCAACGTGCTCTGCATCTTCGGCTTGTTGACCGTAGTGATGTGTTTCATCAATAGCCCTCCTATCAAAATAGAATCTCAATATATTATATCGTCTTTTGCAAGGCAGTACAAGGAATTATTTCACAATTCAAGGATTCCGGGGCCTAGACAACCTTCACTAACTGCCGTTCCCGGAACGTTACTATAGAAAGTCCCACAGCTTCGGCTGCTTCCCCAGCAATCCGGAAATTTGCACCAACAGCCTCAGCTGTATGTGCATCAGAGCCGAAAGTCACGTATTGACCGCCCAGTTCCCGATAGCGGCTGTAGACCGGCAGAAGCTCCTTGATTGCCAGGCGGCTGCCCAGGCGACGGGTATTGAGCTCCAGCACTGTATCGGTCTCGATTGCGGCCTTCAACACCGCATCGATATCCGCCTGAAAACTGCCATAGGACACCTCTGGATTCTCATACGGGGCATAGCGGGCGATATAGTCAATATGTCCTAATACATCGATAAAATCATGCTGACGGATATTCTCAGCCATCTGCTGATAGTATTTATGGAAGAACTCTTCCTTGGAAAGCGGCCCATAAGCCTCTTTGTAATAGATATCCTTGCCATCCACCATATGGATTGAGCCGATTACCAGATCAAAGGGAACCGTATCCACAAAAGCACGGCTCCGTTCGGCCGTAGCTGACTGCATTCCTACCTCGACCCCAAGGAGCAAACGGCTCCCCCTGAGCGGCTCATATTGCCGCCAGTACACAGCCGGGTCAAATGTAAAGTCGATTTCCCCCGGATAATCCAGGTCCAGATGCTCTGTAAAGACAAGACCAATCCCAGCTTGATCTGCTGCGGCTAATGCGTCTTCAGCCTTCATCTCCGAATCGCCCGAAAAAGCGGTATGACTATGACTATCAAAGATCATATTGCTCTTGCTTCCTTTCAGTCTATGTCAATGGTTCTTCTGCTCAGCCTCATATGCTTCCTGCAATGCGATCGAGAGCTGATCTGGGCAGGACGTTGTCTTATTGTTGCAAAGCGTGCCTTTGAAGCGTTCGATCACGAAATCAATATCCATACCTTCTACCAATTGGGAAATCCCCTTTAGATTGCCATTGCAGCCACCTTCAAAGGCAACACTGCGAATTTTCTTTCCATCCAGTTCCACTGTGATTTTACGGGAACAAGTACCGCTTGTCTTATACTCATATTTACTCATAAGATATACCTCACTTACTCATGAACAGTTACCTTCAATCATATTAATCGTTTTCACTATGATTTGCAATCCAATCCCTATATTTTTTAGGATTCTATGATAATTATTATGGTAAATTTGTCCTATATCCGCTATACTATACACAGAAGATTATAATGAAATTAGAAACAGCGAACCTGCTTGGAAGGAATTCACTATGAACTCAGTCAATCACAAGATACCACCCGCCTTTACGGATGAAGTATACGCGGCTTTGGAAAAGTTCGATCGACGCATCTATTTTCACTGGGATCTGACCCAGGATATCCTCAAGGTCAATACATCGACTCCCGACACTTCTTATGATTTACCAGAACTGTTGTCCGATGCATCAACTCAGTTATGGCTTGCAGAGCTGATTCACCCTGAAGACGTCTTCCGTTTACGCCTCTACCTGCACAGCATCTTTCACAGACCCCCGCGCTATGCAAATGGCACGCGCAATCACTCGTGCAAGCTGCGGCTTTATGGGCGCAAACAGCACAGCTATGTCTGGTCAGAAATTCATATCATTACTTACTTTGATGGGCATCGGCCGGTAGCAGCTTTCGGCAATATCCGCAATATCCAGGCTCAGAAGCTTTGGCAGCAGCGGATTGAGCAGGAAGCATCACATGACAAGCTCACGGGGCTGCTGAATAAGGATGCTACCCAGACACAAATCAGTACCGTACTGTCCACCATGTCACCACAACATGATCAGGCAGCCCTTCTGCTCATCGATGCGGATGGGTTTAAGAATATCAATGATTCCTTTGGTCATCTTTTCGGTGATGCAGTCCTGACCGATATTGGAAAGGCCATCGAGCATAATTTCCGTCAGTCGGATCTCAAAGGGCGCGTTGGCGGTGACGAATTTGTGGTATTTCTGCCGAACTCATCCGATGTCAATATAATCAAAATCCGTTGCGAGCAATTACTTACCCAGCTGAAACGCGATTATACGAATGGTGATTCTTCGCTGCCATTTTCTGTCAGCATCGGCATTTCTCAATATCCGGAACACGGCATCACCTATACCAATCTCTTTAAGCATGCCGACCGTGCCTTATACGAATCAAAGAGCATGGGCCGCAGCCGCTACACGATCTATCAAAACAGTCTCTTCGGCTCCAACCAATCCACATCCCAGCGCAATCCAGACGCTTTTGCCGATCTCCAGCAGAAAGCCTTCAACGACAACATGATCGAGTGCATCTTCATGCTGCTGTATGAAACCAACAGCCCGGAAACCACGACTGAATTATCGATTGGAATGTTCGGCAAGCGGTTCAATCTGGACCGGGTGTCCATTGACGGATTCGATCATGACACCAACCAATATACCAATCGTTACGAATGGCTGAGCCCGCGGGCTGTCTCTCTGCGTCAGCAGAACCACGAGGAGAATATCGCCGACCTGATCACGGCACACAACAACCTGGTCCTTAGTCAGTACAAACCAACTCCATACGGTGTCATGTCGATCTGTCCGGATTCCTCCGTTCTGGAAGCAAAGTATCAGGCAGAAGCACAGACAATGGGGCTCAAATCATTTGCCCATTGTCTGATTTCCCATGGCACTGATACGCTGGGCTGCGTCGGCTTCGAGAGTTCACAACCGCAGGAATTCTCTCAGGAAATTATCAGCAGCCTTAGCATCTTCTCCGTCATCCTGGGCAATATCCTGCTGCCTCACGATTCGGATGCCAGCATCAAACAGGAAAATGAGCATCTGCGTGATATCCTGAACCATATGCAGGAAATGATTTATATCGTAGACAAGATCACGATGAAACCACTTTATTATAATCAGGCAATCCGGCAGCTTGTTTCCTCGTCTTCCAACCAGTATCCATGCTATCATCTCTTCCACAATCGGGACAGCCTCTGCCCCGACTGCCCGGTCCGCAAGCTCAGTGGCGAAGGCAGTGAATACATCGATACCACGCTTGACAACTGGATTGCAGGCACACCAGTCCACACCCGCGCCTGCAACCTCTGCTGGGGCGATGAAAAGAGCCAGCCGCTGGCCATGGTTGTCCAGGAGCCATTTTAACTCAATATCAGAAAAGGCGATTTCCACTGATGGTGGAAATCGTCTTTTCTATTTGCCCCAAAGTGGGCAAAATAAATGACCCCGCTCTAAGGCATTAAAGCGGGGCCGGCAATGGTAGTTCTAATATGAAGCAGTCCCACAAGCTAGCATCAAGCAGGATTGCAATATTAGCAAATAAAAGATTTGCTTACTTCAGGAGACTCAGGACAGAGGAACTGTTCTGGTTCGCCTGGGACAGCATCGACTGAGCAGCCTGCAGGAGTACGTTGTTCTTCGTGTACTCCGTCATCTCCTTCGCCATATCCGCATCACGGATCGTGGACTCCGAAGCCTGGACATTCGAGCTGGCCGTGGTCAGGTTGCTGGACGTGTATTCCAGACGGCTCTCAACGGAACCGATCGTGGTCTGCTGATCCAGTGCCTTCTGCAACGCGTTGTCAAGGACATTAACGGCCGCATTGGCTTTAGTCTGCGTCGAGATGTTGAGTTTCGTGCCATCGGCACCTTTCAGGCCGAGAGCCTCGGAACGCATATCGGTAAGGCCTACTTTGATGGACTGGTTCGCTTTGGAGCCGACCTGCAAAGCAATGGCATTATCAGCGGATTCATTCTGGGCACGAACCGTCTCGTCAAAAGCATCCAGCGATGCATTGGCCGACTTCTTCACATTGCCCTTCGAATCAGCGACGCTGATGTTGAAGCCCGAGATCTGCCCGCCGACACCGGCAGCGTTAGCCGTAAGCGTAATCGCATTGTTGCCGTTGGCAGTAGATACGACCTCACCGGCGCCATTCACGCCGACATTCGAGCCAGTCAGGACTGCCGGACCGCTGAATTTGGATACGACATTATCCTGTGCATCCTTCAAAGCATCCTTGAGCTTCTTGGCTGTAGTGCCATCCGTGCCTTTACTGCCGCTGGTGGTAGTTGCGTCAAGAGCAGTCTTCGCTGTCTTGACAGCGTCCAGCGCAGTCTTATAAGCAGCAGCAGTGCCCGTAAGGGCATCCGTTCCAGCTGTGCCAGTGCCAAAAACTGCAAGCAGCAAGAGTCTTGGCTATTGCCGCGCCAGGATCAGCAAGACCTTCCATCTTATCCAACGCCGCTGACAGAGCCGCTTTAGCCGCAGTCTTAGTGGCATCCGTAGCGTCTACTTTATCTGCAGTTGCAGTTGAAGGTGTAACCGTTCCATCAGCCGTCAGGCTCGTAACATCGGTATACGTGAGCTTCGTCGATGCATCAATCGCAGCTCCTGCGACAGTCTCAAACGCGGTGCGCTGTGCCGTAGCGGCGGTCTGTGCATCCGTCACCTTCTTCTGAGCCGTCAGGGCTTCCAACTGATCCGTTGCCCGCTCAAAAGCAGCAACTGAACTCTTCATGTTCGTCTTGGCAGTTGCCAGATCCGTTGCATCCTCACGATAGGCAGCCACAGCCTCCTTGAGTCCCGTATTCGTCGGATCTGCATAGGCACTCTCGAGCTTCGTCGCCATATCGGAGGTGTCCAACGTGGCAGCAGCGCCATCCCAGGAAATACCGGCTTTAGCCAGTGCTTTTCCCAGTGTCCCCGCCGTGCCATAGGTCTTGGTCGCGTCAGTAGGATTCGCCGAATCATAGACACCGATTGCCGCCTCTGCTTTCGCCAAAGCTTTATCCGAATTGATTACGTTGGTATACAGCGCGCCTGCACCATACGTATCGCCATTGGTATCTTTATAGGTATTAGTTGCCAAGTTTTGGCCCTGATTATTTGCGATCAGCTTAGCAGCAGTAGCAGCAGTAGCAGCAGTAGCTCCGGCCTTGCTGACACCCGCAGTAGTGGCTGCATCGGCACTGGTACCATTAGCGAGCTGCGATTTCAGATAATCGATCGCTTTTGCCTCAGCGCTCACACTGGATGCATTTGTCGTGCCGCCAGCTGCCTTGACGCTGTCATTGGAAGACGTTGCAAATACGCTGCTGCTCGAATCGATGTTCTCGGCAGCCGTAAAAATATCCTGCATCGTCTTGTCGCCAACCGTAAAGGTTGTCGAGTAGGTCTTGCCTGCCTGCACATAGGATACAGTGAGCTTGTCGGTAGAGGACAGCTCAAGTCCGTCGCCGCTGCGCGATTTGAGCGCCGTCAGCTTCGTATCGGCATTCGTATCCGACGCCAGATTCTGGTTCGTCAAGGCGGTGTAGGTTGCCTTACCCGCCGTATTCTTGGAGCCATCTACCAGATATTTCCCATTAAAGGTAACATTCGCATTATCATCGATCTGGTCGATGGACTGATCCAGTTCCTTCTGGATTGTCTGACGATCCGAGTCGGTATTCGTATCGTTGGCTGCATTGATGACTTTCTCTTTGAGCGTCTTCAGGATGTCAACCGTCGAGCTCACGGCGCCTTCAGCGACTTTCATCATGCTGCTGCCGTTCTGGGTGTTCTGGTTTGCCTGATCCAGTGAACGGATCTGCACACGCATGCGCTCAGAGATGGCATAGCCGGATGCATCATCCGCCGCACTGTTGATCTTCATACCCGAGGAAACCTTCTGCAGGCTCTTCGAGAGTGCTGTCGAGTTCTTGTTCAGTGTGTTCAGCGTATTGATTGCCGACATGTTGTTTTTAACGATCATAGCCATAATAAATTCCTCCCTGATAGAAATTATCCTTTTCCCAGACATCCATGCCTGTTTACTTTTGCCATAACAGCAAATTTTAGGATACAGCAATCCCAACGAAACAATATGGAGCTCTCATATCTTCCCGTCGCACAGCCGCTCTCTTTATTTTGCTATTATAGCAATTTCTATAGTTTTATTATAGTTTTCTATTTCAGCAAAGTCAATACTTATTTTTCCATAATGGCAAATTTAGTCATTTTCTATAATTCCCGCCTTATAATAAATGCACTAGCATAAATGACTGTGAAACCTGTCGCAGTCTACGCCAATAAAGGAGGCGGACACCATCGAAACCATAGATTCCGGCATCGGACAGCGCATCTTCGATCTTCGGATCGAACGTGATATCCAGCAGGGCGAACTGGCTCAGGCGATCCACCTGCACCAAAGCGTATTGAATCGTATCGAAAAAGGCACACGGCCGGCACGCGATCGGGAAATCCGTGATATTGCCTGCTTCTTTGATGTATCGGCAGATTATCTGCTCGGAATTGCAGGCCAATCTGCCGATACAACGTCCAGCTCATCAGCCCCCGTGCTCTCTGCTGACGAACTGGCTTTGATCCAGAAGTATCGGGAACTTGATGTCCGCGGCCGCGATGCGGTAAGTGAAACCTTACAACATGAATACACTTATATCCATCCGCACAAACAAAAAAAGGCTTAGATTGAAACGCACGATAACATCATCTTTGTTTCATTTCACCACTAGCTCTATACAAAAAGTCCTGTTGCAGTTCAACCAAAACTGTAACAGGACTTTTTCTATGGAAGTTTTACGAGGTTACCGCTGCCGCTGCAATATCCGCAGAGGCAATACCAGGATGAAATTCAGAATCAGGATTGCAATGATGAGCAATGCGCCAATGCCATCGGCGATCAGGTCACGGTCTGGCACCAGTCCGGCACTCATGAGGTACCAGAGATGAACGGCGAGCGTTTCACCCCCGGCCATCACATCGGTATCATAGAGGAACCGCGAAACCGTTGTTCCAGCCGTAAAGATCAGGATGGCTGTCTCGCCCAGAGCACGTCCGGCCGTCAGGGTAATTCCCTGTAACGATTCCGGGCAACGCACTGGGCAGAACCACCTTGAAGATGGTCTGCAGCTTCGTTGCACCTAAGGCCAGGCTGGCTTCCTCATAGGCTTTCGGTACCGTGCGAATCGACTCTTCCGTGACCCGCACCAGCATCGGCAGATTCAGCAGGACCAAGGTCAAAGCACCGCCCACGATACTGAATCCCAGATGCATCTTATTGACGAAGATGATCATGCCAAACAACCCCAATACGATGGATGGAACGGTTGCCAGGCTCTCTACCGACAGCCGGATGCATTTGGTCAGCCGATTCTCTCTGGCATACTCGGCCAGATAGATTCCGGCACCGACAGCCAGCGGGATGGATACAAGCATCGACAGCAGCAGCATGTAGAAGGAATTGAAGAGTTGTGCGCCAACGCCTCCGCCCGGCATGATATCACTGGATTTGGCAAAGATGAAAATGTGCATTCAGTACCGGCAGTCCCTTGTAAAGGATATACCCCAGGAAGGCGGCCAACAATGCCAGGATGAACAAGCCCGTCAGCCATAATCCCTGCTACTGCGATATTATTCTGTACCTTGCTGTTCATGAGCATGCCTCCTTCCGTTTTCCGAAGCGACGGATCATCAGAATCATTCCCAACGATAAGATCAACAAGGACAAATGCCATCAGGAACAGCGCATTGCCCCAGACCTGAGCCCAAACGGCGTATTGCCCATCTCCACGACGATATTACTGGTAAGGAGTTGCGGTCGGCGTGAAAAGCGAGGTAACGACCTGCGGGGTATTGCCGATCAGCATCTGCACAGCCATCGTCTCTCCCGACCTGCTCGTGCCATGGCCAGCACGATGGAAGTAAGGATTCCCGGCGCTGCTGCCGGCAGGATGACATGCCAGATGGTCTGCCACCAGGTTGCGCCCAAGGCCAGGGATGCTTCTTCCATTGCATTCGGCACCGCATGGATTGCATCCACGCTCAGGGAAAGGATGGTCGGCAGAATCATGATTGCCAGCACCATCGATGCGGCCAGCACACCGAACCCGGTAGCTGCGCCAGAAACCTCACGCAGGAATGGCACCAGCAGTGTCAGACCGATATAGCCATAGACCACCGACGGGATTGCCACATAAAGATCAACCGCGGGACGCATGATATGCCGCAGGGGGGCCGGTGCTGCCTTGGCCAGGAAAATCGCTCCCAGCAACCCCAATGGTGCTCCCAGCAATACGGCCAGCAGCGTCGAGGCCACTGAACCGACAATGAATGCCGCGGCACCGTATTTCCCGGCAGCCGGATCCCAGGTACTGCTGAAGAAAAACTCCAGCGGGACTGACCTCCGTAAAGGTCAGCATTCCCCTGCCGTCCGACAAAGAAAATGATTGAAAAGATGATGACCGTCATGAGACAAGGCCGCAGCGATAAACAGATACCGCCCCAGACGATCATAGAATAATCTGCGCTCATGACCGCCCCCCGGCCGATGTACGCGCATCCGGCTTATTTCTGCTGCCTGTTCCATCTCTTACTCCCTGCTTTCCTGATTACTTCTTCATCTTGCTGATTGGGATAAAGCCCAATTTCTCTACCTGACTGTTCTGGAATTCATCGCTCATGATATAGTCCAGGAATGCCTTGGTCGCGCCAGTTGCCTCGCCCTTCGTATACATGTGACCATAACCATAGATCGGATATTTTCCATCAATGATGTTCTGCGCACTAAACTCTACACCATCGAATTTCAATACTTTGACTGAATCATCGGCATACGGTGCGTCGACATAACCGATTGCGCCTGGCGTGGTCGAAATTGCCGAACGAACGGCACCGTTGGAATCCTGGATGACGGCATCATCCGTAAAAGCTGCACCCTTCAGGACTACCTCACTGATGGTTGCGCGGGATCCGGAGGATTTAGCCCGGTGAATCAGTGTGATCTTCTGATCCGCACCACCGACCTGACTCCAGTTCGTGACCTTGCCGGTCATGATGTCGATGACCTGCTGTTTTCGTCAGATTATCGACTTTGTTTGCCTTATCGACGATGAATACGAACGGCTCAACGACGACCTTATGGTCGACCAGTCCTTTATCCTTATATTCATCCGGCAGATTGACATCAGAATCGCCGATATCAACCGATCCCTCGGCTACCTGATTCATGCCCGTAAAGGATCCGCCGCCAGCTACATTGACCGTTACTTTGGCATTCTTATTCTGGAATTCCTCCTGCGCCGGTTTCAGCAACGGCAGCAGTGCAGTAGAGCCCGAGGCACTGATTTTGCCAGCAATTTCTGTCCCGGCACCGGATCCCCCCGCAGCCGATGGCGCTCCGCCACAGCCTGCCAGCAGCACTGCCGTACTGACCGCCAATGTACCGACCGTAAGGATTTTCTTCATGTGTTTGAACATTTTCTTTTTCCTCCTGTTTTGAACCATTTCGATTGATGAGGGTACTGTATAGAACGTTCTCTACTGTTATCCTAGCAAAAGTCCGGTGAAAGATTGTTGTCTCTATGTTAAATCTATGTTAAGGATCCATCCTCTCCCCTTTGATATGATACAATAAGCACAGAATATGGACTCAACGATTGATATCCATCAATAAAAGAAGGGCTTTATATGTTAAAATCAAAGATTACGCTCCGCCTCGCGGCCTCATTCCTGCTGGTTGTGCTTGTCTCACTGGCACTGCTTGGTGCCTATCTGCTGAACTATTTTCATGACCGGACCATGGAAAAGGAGCGGGAACTCGCTCATCCTCAATGCGCAGATCATTGAGATGACCCTGGCAGACAAACTATATACACATGATGACGTTCTGGCTGCGATCAGCCAACAGATCAGCCGGGAAACCGATCTGCGCATCACCATCCTGGATGAGAACGGCACCGTTCTTGCCGATACTTCTGAACCGGCCTGACACACTGGATAATCACCTGCAGCGCGAGGAAGTCCAGGAAGCCATGAATCATGAGTATGGCACTGCCACCCGCTATAGCCAGACACTCAAGGAAAATCGCATGTATGCCGCCGTCCCCGTATACAATAATGGCCGGCTGATCGGCATTATCCGGACTTCTGCTTCACTGGCTGCCTCCGAGCAGGCTTATGCCGATATTGTCCGGTCGATCTGCTTTGCCCTGATGATGGCCCTGCTGGCTGCCCTGGTCATCTCACTTTGGCTGGCACGCCGTCAGGTCCGTCCGATCCAGCAGATGAGCCAGGCAGCATTGGCCATCGCAGGCGGCGATCTGCAACGCCGGCTGCACTGGCACAGCGGGGATGAATTCGATATTCTGGCCCATACCATCAATAAATTGACGGCCAGTCTGTCGCAAAAGATACAGGAAGCCCAGGCCGAAACCCATAAGCTCTCCCTGATCCTGGAAAATATGGATAATGGTGTCATGCTGATCGATAACCACGGTGATATCATCGGCCTGAATCGTCAGGCTCAGGAATTCTTTCAGCTCCAGCCTGAGCAGCTGAAACGCCACAGTATCCACGTCATCGGCAGCGCCCTGCTCTCCGAGACTGCCCAGCAGGTACTACGGGACAATCAGGCACAGACGATCACCTTTCATACGGGACAACCTGTTGACGATCATACATTCCAGGTATTCCTCTCCCCATTCCCTTCCGGAAGTGAGCAGGCTGTCCTGGCTGTGTTCCACGACATCTCTTTGTTGCAGGAAATCAGCAGCCGCCAGACCGAATTCGTAGGAAATGCCGCCCACGAGTTGGCCACCCCTTTAACCTGCCATTTCCGGCTTTGCCGAGACCCTGATGGATGATGACTTCTCCCAGCCGGATGACAGCCGTCATTTCGCCACAGTCATCTACCGCGAAGCCCAGCGCATGAGCCGCCTAATCCACGACCTGCTGCAGCTGGCCCGCCTCGATGAGAAGAGCTGCCAACAGCAGCTCACGCTGACTGACACCGACTGCAATGCCGCCCTGCAGGCTGCCATTGCCCCCCTGCGCAAACAGGCAGCTGAAAAAGACCAGACGCTCACCATCCATTTACCTCAAAACGCGCCCAAAATAAAAGCAGCGCAGGACCTGCTCGAACAGATCCTGCGCAACCTCGCAGAGAATGCAATCAAATATACACCAGAGCACGGCAATATAACGCTCAGCTGCCTGGCCAGCAGCACCCATGTATCCTATCAGATCACCGATACCGGCATCGGCATCTCAACTGCCGACCTGCCTCGCATCTTCGACCGCTTCTACCGCGTAGACAAAGCCCGCGCCCGCCAGTCCGGAGGCAATGGCATAGGCCTCTCCCTCGTAAAATTCCTGGTCGAACTGTTCGATGGAACCATCACCGTCCAAAGCATCCCCGACCAAGGCACCACCTTCACCCTAAACTTCCCCAGGATCAGCGAAGCAACTAAACAGTGACACAAAAAGCCTGAGGGTAATCACTCCCTCAGGCTTTTTGTCATCTCAACGGAACATGCTCTATTCCTTAGCTTGGCTTCATTATAGCATCACCTTGCTAAAAGTTCAAGACTCCGATACAATAGAAGTCGTTGCGGAACCTCCGAACAGAAGGAGGTGATTCCAACGGAAAACGCATGCTCTAATTTCTTGATTTCTGTTCTTGCAGGTGTAGTCAGCTTCTACATCTGCAAATGGCTCGACAGATAATCATCCGCAACACATTGAGCCTCAAGTCCGGCCAGACTAATCACCTGGCCGGCATTTTACTATAAAAGTCCAATCAGGTAGAAGATCAGTTACAACATCTTCTCCTTCACTTTTTTCAGATCATTAAAGCAAAATCTCGATAAACTGGAAGTTACAGAGCGGAAACGAGATCGGTTGAGGAAGGTTGGCGAGATAAGTTACAGGTGACGAGTCGGCACAAGCTCAGCACGGGGTTCGATGGAACTATTTTTTTGGCTTCCACTGAATGTCCCGCCCTGAGATTGTAGTATTTACTTAGCTGGCGCGCCGGTACCACGGCGCCGCAACGAATCGACGGACCTAGACAGTACCTACGGCGTGCCAGCCTACGGCAGTCGTTCCAGCCAAAAGAAATAGTTTCCCCTCGCCCTCCGTCGATTAGTGACGACTTCCGGACAGTTCTCCTTTTGACGGTAGGTCTTGGTTCGATTCGAGCAGGTTTGTTGAATTCCATCATCGAAGGAAGAACCAGCAATGTAGCTGCTTTAGAGAAAAGCAGACATCGATGCATCGAGCCCAGCCGCGGGGACAGCACATAGCCATAAGTGGAGCTTTGGTGTTCTGCGTTAAGAAAAAAATTTTGGGCTACCACCCTTCCTTGAAAAAAACTTTCGTTCAAGCGAAGCGCGTTTAAGTTTGTTTTCAATGATTAATTAAAGCCCAAAATTTTTTTTAGCAGGTTACCTAGGTGGAACGTTGGCTATGTGCTGTCCCCGCGGCGGTCTAATTTCTTCGAACTAAGCGCTCCTTTGCTGCATTATATTTACTCGTTCTCCGAACTTTGTCTGAGCAGGTTTGATCGTACTTAGCCTCGGTGCTTCTTCGATGAACTGAGCGACCTATTCCAGTTTATCAGTCCTATGATAATTTCTTCTTTTGATGAATACGCTCCGCCGTTTCCAGATAGATGACCCACTCAGCGATATTGACGGCGTGATCACCTACCCGTTCCAGGAAGCGGGAGATGAACAGCAGATTCGTTACCCGCTCCGGATGCCGGGCTTCATCGGTCACGAACTTTGACAACGAGTAGAAGGTCCGCTCGAAAATCTCATCCATCTTCCGATCCATATGCCGTACCTCATCAGCCAGCTGCACGTCAGCCTTGAGATAAGCCTCCATTGCCTTTGCCACCATCTCCTGCCCGCAATCAGCCAGTTCCCGGATCAGCTGCAGGCGCTCGCGATCCAATGGTTCCTTCAGATTGCTGGCCGTCCGCGCAATATCAAAAGCGTGATCGCCAATGCGCTCAATATCGGTCGAAATCTTGAACCCCGTAGCAATGACCCGGAGGTCATGGGCAATCGGCTGCTGCTTTGCGATCAGCAGCAGGCAGGTATCCTCGATATCAATGATCATATCATCGATGACATCATCCTCCTGCATCACCTCTGCTGCCATTGCCCGATCACCATTGCACAGTGCCTTCATGGACTTGTCCAGTGCAGCACCGGCCCGTATACCCATCTGATAGACTTTCTCCTGTACCTGTTTCAGCTCTTTGATGAATTCCTGTCTCGTCTGCTCCATCAGCCAAACCTCCCCGTAATATAGTCTTCCGTCTTCTTGTCATGCGGCTTCGTGAAGATCACATTCGTCTCATCATGCTCGATCAGCTTGCCGTTGAGGAAGAATGCCGTATAATCCGATACCCGGGCCGCCTGCTGCATATTATGCGTCACCATGACGATCGTGTATTGCTGCTTGATCTCGGCCACCAGTTCCTCGATCTTCATCGTCGAGATCGGGTCCAGTGCCGAACACGGCTCGTCCATGAGTACGACCTCCGGTTCCACGGCCATGACGCGGGCAATGCAGAGACGCTGCTGCTGTCCACCGGACATCCCCATCGCTGAAGCATTCAGCCGGTCTTTCACCTCATCCCAAAGAGCCGCCCCCCGCAGGCTTTTCTCGACGATCTCATCGAGCTTCTTCTTATCCTTCAATCCATGTACCCGGCAGCCATAGGCTACATTGTCATAGATGGACATTGGGAAAGGATTGGGCCGCTGGAATACCATGCCCACCCGCTTGCGCAGATTAACCAGATCCACATCATCCTGATAGATATTCTCGCCATCCAGACGGATCTCACCATCGATGTGCACACCATCAATAAGATCATTCATCCGGTTCAGGGTCCGCAGGAAGGTGGACTTACCACAGCCTGACGGCCCGATCAGCGCCACTACCTGGTGTTCCGGCACTTCGAGGGATACATCATACAGCGCCTGGTGGTCTCCATAGTATAAATTCAAATCATCGACTTTCATCTTCATAGAATTATCCTCCACAATCTTGATGCAATTCAAGCATAACAAAACCGCAACAGTAAACTGTTGCGGTTTTGTTAATTCTATGTAAAATCGATTCAAATCCCTCGGACAAAGCGATAACCAACGCCCCGTACCGTCTCGATGGCTTCAGCCAGTTCCGGTATCGCGGCCAGCTTGGCCCGCAGATGGCGGATATGAACATCCACGGTCCGGGTGTCGCCATAATACTCATAGCCCCAGACACGTTCCAGCAGCTCATCGCGCATGAACGCACGTCCCGGATTGGTCACAAGCAGCTTCAGCAGCTCATATTCCTTTGGGGTGAGCATCAAGCGCTCGGAACCGAGCCGCGCCGTATAGGAGCTGAAATCCATCACCAGTGGCCCGATGGTCAGCTGCTGCTCTGCTGCCGGCTGGCTGCCCTGACTTCGTCGCAGGACGGCCTTGATCCGGGCCAGCAGTTCACGGACAGAGAACGGTTTGACCATGTAGTCATCCGCCCCGAGTTCCAGCCCCAGCACCTTGTCAATTTCTTCCGACTTCGCCGTCAGCATGATGACGGGAATGGCCTGCGTGGACGGATCTGCTTTGAGCCGGCGGCAGACTTCAAAGCCGTCGATTCCCGGCAGCATGACATCGAGCAGAACCAGATCAGCCTGTGCTGCCTGTTCCAGTGCCGCCTGCCCATCGGCTGCGGTCAGGGTTTCATACCCATTCCGTTTCAACTGCAGTTCCAGCAGCTCCCGGATCGAATCTTCATCATCTACTGCCAGGATCTTCACGTCAGTCCGCTCCCTTCCACTCATCAAACCATCCGGATCATTTCCCGCCAGCCTTATCCGGCCAGGCTGGAAAAGGCATCAGCCAGCCGCCCGAATTCGGCCAGCGATAACGTCTCGCCACGGCGCGTCATGTCAATGCCGGCCTGTTCCATTGCATCGCGAACCTGTTCTTTCGGGAAGCCGCCGCCTTTAAGGGCATTGGACAACGTCTTACGGCGCTGACCAAATGCAGCCTTTACCACGCGGAAAAACATCTTCTCGCTGGCCACCTGCACAGCCGGCTGCTGACGGACCTTGCAGACAATGACCACACTGTCTACTTCCGGTGCCGGAATGAAGGAGCGCGGCGGTACATTCAGGACGATTTCCGGCTCCGTATAGTACTGCACGGCAACCGAGAGGGCACCATAGATCTTTGATCCCGGGCTGGCTACCATGCGCTCAGCCACTTCCTTCTGCACCATCGTGACCATCGTCGTGATCGGCAGATGCCGCTCCAGCAGCGTCATGAGAATCGGAGTCGTGATATAGTACGGCAGATTGGCCGCTACCTTGAACGGACCTTCGCCCATGATCTCCGGAATATTGACTTTGAGAATATCGCCTGGAACAATCGTGACATTCTCGTAGGCCTTGAGCGTCTCGGCCAGTATCGCCGGCAGTTTCTTGTCCAGCTCGACTGCCTTGACATCAGCGCCGGCTTCTGCCAGTCCCTGAGTCAGTGTGCCGATGCCCGGTCCGATCTCCAACACGCGATCACCCGGCTGGATTTCCGCTGCGTCAACGATGCCCTGCACGATGCCGGCATCAATGAGGAAATTCTGCCCCAGTTTCTTGCTCATATGCAGACCAAAGGCCTTCAGGATATGGGTCGTTACCTCCCGGCTGGCGATTTTCGGCTGTATGATCTGTTCGTCCTGCTGGTTCATGCCTGATCCTCCTTGTCCATTGCTGCCACGGCGGCCTCAAATTCTTCCCGTGTCACTCCATAGTGATTGAGCCGCTTCAAAAAAGTCTTGGCATTCGCAAACCCAAGACCGAGAGCAGCACCTAGTCTGGCCCGGCGCTGGCTGGCGTCAGCTGCCCCGGACAGATTATAGAGGATGAGATCCGCGCCACTGAACAGGTTGGTCGGCTCCCAGTCAAGCGTACGAACCTTGGCCAGGGCCTTGCGGATCGCGTCCGGCTTCGCCTGCTCGATGCCGATATCGTCATGGTCAGTCGCTTCTTCGACTGGCACGAATGCATGCTTAGCCTCGGGGAAGCGACGGGTCAGATAGGTCCGGATGCGCTCACCGGCGGCATCCGGATCCGTCATGATGATGATGCCGCGCTTCTTGTAGGCCTGCTCGATATTCTTGAGCGCCTGCGGTTTGAGGTTGAATCCCTCGGTGATGATGCAGTCCGCTTCCACGGCCTTGTCGATGGCAACGACATCCATCTTGCCTTCAACCACCAATACTTCTTTTATCATAAAATCTCCCTTATTGCCTGATATACCTCGGCATGAATTGCCTCAATGCTGCGCAGCTTTCCCGCCTGATCGCATTTGACCTGTGACCAGCCATACTTTTGGGCCAGGGCCACATAGGCCCGATGGCAGCGATGCAGATAGTCCGCGTCTTTTTCATGGATATCCTTCGCCTGGCCGGTCTCCTGCGCCCGGGCTGCGATGAGCCGGTCTGCTATTGCCGGATCCATGTTCAGGAACACGACCCGATCCGGGACCGGCAGTCCCATCTTCGTGAACTCCAGATCCCAGAGCCAGTCCAGGAATTCATCCCGCTCTTTTGCATCCGTGAGTTTGACTGCCTGATGGACCATGTTGCTCGTCGTGTAGCGATCAGCCAGGATGATATCTCCTGCATCATAGAATTTCTTCCACTTCATGCGAAACGACGCATAACGATCCACGGCAAAGAATGTCGATGCCGCAAACGCATTGACATCTTCGGCGTGACCGCCAAAGTCGCCCCGGAGATACATGCGTACCAGCATCGATGAATCGGCTTCATAATCGGGGAACTCGATCCGGTGGACCCGGTGCCCGTCGGCCAGCAGATGTTCATAAAGTGCCCGCGTCTGCGTTGCTTTGCCCGAGCCATCGCCCGCCTCGATGATGATCAATTTTCCTTTGCTCATTCTCATTTATCCTTCACAACTTTTATTTTCTGCAAGCTTGTATCCTCCGGACCGACGACCTTCAGTCCCGAGCCGCTGCATCGACTGGATATAGTCGATGGCCGGCTGGTCGATCCGATCACCTGGGGCCAGTATCGGTATCCCCGGAGGATAGAACATCACCTGCTCCGCTGCAATGCGGCCAACCGACTGCAGGAATGGCACCCGCTCCACGGCAGCAAAGAATGCCGCCCGTGGCAGCATGCCCTGCTGAGGAACCGGGGGAGCTTTGCAGCTGCCTCAAAGCTCCCCTGCCCCCGGTGATCCCGGGCCAGGGCCTGCAGGGCAGCCAGCAGACGCCCGGTCTCCCGTTCCGTATCCGCATAGGAAATGATGAACAGAAGATTATAGGCATCCGACAGCTCACACTGAATCTTATAGGTATGCCGCAGGATATGCTCCGCCTCAGGACCGCTGATGCCAAGTCCACGGACACTCACCGTAACCTTGGTAAGATCGAGCCCGGACGCCCCGTCCTGCGTCATATACTCCTGCCCGAACGACCACAGGCCATCGATCTGATTGATGGCCGCCCGCAGGGACTCAGCCAGCTCGACCGCCCGGCCGATCAATGCCTGCCCCTGCTCTGCCAGCTGCAGGCGGGCAATATCGAGTGATGCCAGCAGCAGCTGATTCGGACTGGTCGACTGCAGCAGGCTCGCCGCCTGCCGGACACGTTCCAGGTCAACCCGCGGTCCCCTGGCCAGCAGCATGGACGTCTGCGTCAGTGAGCCCACGATCTTATGCGTGCTCTGCGCTGCCATATCGGCTCCGGCATCAATGGCCTGACATGGCAGCTTCTCACTGAACTTCAGATGCGGACCATGGGCCTCATCCACCAGCAGCAGCATGCCATGACCATGAACGAAATCAGCCACCGCCTGCAGATCGATCGTGACCCCATAATAGGTCGGATAGACCAGCGCCAGTGCCTTTGCTTCCGGATGAGCACGGACAGCTGACTCAATATCAGCCAGACAAAGTCCCATGGGTATGCCCAGCCGCTCATCGATTTCCGGCTGGATATATACCGGACTGGCCCCGGCCAGAATCAGCCCCCCGATCATCGAGCGATGCGCATTGCGCGGCACCAGCACAACATCCCCGGGATTCAGTGCTCCCATGAGCATGGTATGGATTGCTCCGGTCGTCCCGTTGATCATGAACCAGGCCGCATCGGCGCCATAGAGCGCAGCCGCCAGTTCCTGAGCCTCTTTGATGCACATCGTCGGCTCATGCAGGTCATCCAGCTCCTCCATCAGAGAAACTTCCTCCCGCAGCCCTTCGGCCGTAATCAGCTGCTTCAGCAGCGGATGGGCGCCCAGTCCCTGTTTATGACCCGGTGTATGAAAAGCGAGAGCGCCATCTCGCGCGTAGGCTTCATGGCCTCCGCAACCGGCGCTCTTAGCTGATCCAACTGTACTGTTTTATCCTGTCTGCTATGATCTGACATTATCGACGAACCTTTTTGACCGTATTGATTATCTTCACATTCTTGCCATCATCCGCAGGCTGACGACGGGGAACACGCAGATGCACACGCGTGCCCTTGCCCGGCTGCGACACGACACTGACCTCAGCGCCGATAAGCTTGGCTCGTTCCTTCATGCCCAACAGCCCGAACTGCCCCGCGCTCATGCTCTCCTCTTCATCCAACACAGTATCTGCATCTGGCGTCTCTGTGTCAGCATCCGTATCAAAGCCCTTGCCTTTATCCTCAATCAGGACAGATAGTGCTTCCGACGTAAATAACAGCCGCAATCGCGCCGTATCCGTACCAGCATGATGAGCTACATTATTGAGTGCCTCCTGCACAATGCGGAAGATCGCAATCTCCACATGCTTTGGCATATCGTAAGGCTCGCCCTCTACGCTGAGTTCCGTTGACAGTATGCCCCTTGATGCCATCTGGCCTACCAGCTGATTCAGGGCTGGTGCCAGACCCAAATCATCCAGTGCCATCGGGCGCATGTCAAAAATGACCTGTCGGACACTGGTCAGGCAGTCCCGGATCTGCTGCCGCAGTCCCTGCAATGTCCGCTTGGCCTCTTCCGGATCATAATCCACCAATTTCTCCGCAATCGACGTCTGGAAAATCAGATTAGCCAGATCCTGAGCCGGCCCATCATGAATCTCACGTGACACACGATAGCGTTCTTCTTCCTGAGCCTTGATGATCCGTGCCCCGACGAACTTATCCTTTCTGTACAGCCTCGATCTTCCAGACGACACCACTTACCTGAGAACTCAGATAAGAAAGTACAGACCCGATAGCCAGCGCCAGATGCTCAGCCTGCATCAGCATGATCTGCAGATGGCGCAGACGCAGTTCCAGCTTATCCCGCTGTGAACGCAACGCCTGCTCCTTCTCGCGCTCCACGCCTAATGCAACCTGCACATTCTTGACAGACTCATAGCTCGCACGAATCTTTTCCTCTGAATAGTTCTGGAAATTGCTGCTGACCAGACCAGCTTCTGCTTCTCCTGCTGCTCACGCTGAGCCAGATCATCCACCCGCTGGATAGTCTCGACAGCTTTTTCCTTCAGTTCGGCCAGCAGTTTCTTACTGTTCTCTACCTCATTCCGGGCTGTCTCATAAATATCGAAAATCTGGGTTTTGTTATCTTCAATAGTATTAATGGTATCGGTCAGGATTTTTTTAAGAGAACCTTCCTTGAGTCCTCCATTCTCCCCCATCAATGATTGACCTTTCAGGTCTGCCATGCTTGTCCTCCATTCTACGATCTATTCACTGGATTGATGATGGTCTGGCCTGTCCCCCAATGATTAGACTCTAAAAACGAAAGGATTCTCACGAAATCGTAGATTTATTAGATTTTACGTGCCTTTCCGGCATTGTAATGCTTCTGTTCAGCATATTCATGCTAATTCAAAATTACTTTCTCAGATATTCTAGGCAACCTGGTGCTCATTGTAGTAGGTCTCTGGTGTGCGGTAGCCATTGGCCGAATGGATCCTTTGTCGATTATAAAAAATCCAGATGTACTCGAAAATTGCCGCTTTCGCCTCATCGCGAGTTTTGAAATGCTGGCCATCCAGCCACTCCTGCTTGATGCTGCCCCAGAAGCTTTCCATGGGAGCATTATCCCAACAGTTGCCCTTGCGGCTCATGCTGCTAACGAAACCATGGGCTTTAGCCATCTCCTGATATTGGATTGAGCAATACTGGCTACCACGGTCGGAGTGCAGAATGCAACCTTCCACACTACCGCTGTGATTAATGGCATCCTGTAGCGAATCTATAATCAATTGCTTAGTCATACGTGCCCCCATGGACACTCCGACCACCTTACGACCGCATAAATCGAGGATACCGGCCAGATACAGCCATCCCTCATCAGTCGGGATGTACGTGATATCACTGACCATTTTCTCACATGGATGTTCTGCCTCGAATTGCCGATTAAGAAGATTTTCAGCAACTGGCAGTTTATGGTCGGAATAGGTCGTTGCTTTGTACTTGCGACGGTATTTGGTATGCATGTCGTTTGCACGCATAATGCGCGCCACGCGCTTATGATTGACAGGCTTACCCGTATCTCTGCTGATCTGAGCCGCCATACGCCTTGAGCCGTAAGATTCACGTGTAGCTTTATGCAACTCACGAATTCTTCTTAGCAGGTCCTCGTTGTTCGTTTCACGCTGACTGGGCTGTCGCCGATGCCAAGCATAATAACCGCTCTTAGACACATTAGCCCATTGTACCATCTTCGCAATCGGATATTTGTCGCGGTTCGCGTCTATGTACAAATATCGGATCACTTTAGGTTCTTGGCGAAGAAGGCACTGGCTTTTTTTAAGAATTCATTCTCCTGCTCGAGGTCTTTGATGCGCTGGCGCATTTGGCGCTTCTCTTCATCTTCCTTATGCAATTTGCCACTGCCGACAAAGGGCTGATCGGGATTTTTTAGGTAGCGTTGTTTCCAGGTATACAGCGAGTTTACGTTTATGTCGAGTTCACGAGCCACCCGGCTAGCCGGGACTCCGTTCAATACGCGTTTAACCGCTTCTTCCTTAAATTCGTTACTATAGTTATTTTGCTTCTTGGACACTATCTCATCACCTCATGGTTCTATTGTACCATTCGTTTATGATGTCCATCAAACGGGGTATAGGCCAGTCTCCCTAACCTCCCAAACCTACTCTTTCTATGAATATCATTTATTACGTTTCCGACTGTACAAACGGATAGCCGCCAGTCCAACCAGTGCCCCAAGCAGAATATACAGGTCCGTAGATCGGAACAAGGAATCCACTCCATTGTCCTGAACCTTGGCATATATTGCCCCCAGAACCAGTAACACTACGAGTACATTCGAAATTACTTTGCCATGTTTCTTCAATATATCGATCTCGTCCACCCTCATTCTATAATACCCTTGCGTTCATTTTACAATATCCCTTTTAAATTTTACTATGAAAGTCCAAGAAGTCAAGTCCTAAAGGGCGCCGACTGATTGGTTCTTTCATGTAAGGGCGCAAGACAGGAGGCCTGCCCGACTGGCTTAAGCTTACTATGAAAGTCCAAGAAGTCAAGTCCTAAAAGGACGCCGGCTGGTTGTTTCTTTCTCTGGCAGCCGGGCTTGCTTTTATCGTCAAATACCTTTAAAATGGATTATGGTATGATCATTATTAACCATATTGAAAGGTGATTCAGCATGAGTATCTTTTCTCGTTTCTTACCGAAAAGGAAACCGGTAGAAATAAAAAACAATATTCCTAAAGAAAAGGCGAATATTCGCAAGACTTTCGGCATCTACTGCCACAGTCATCATAGCACATCCGGCGACAAGCTTTGCCCGAAATGCACAGCATTACTCGCTACGGTCATGACAAAGATGAACCGCTGCCCGTATGGCATCACCAAGCCGATCTGCGACCGCTGCGATCGCACGGTCAACTGCTTCGGATCCAGCCAGGCACAGGAATTTCTCAAGATCATGGGTTCCACGCAAAAGCGCATGTTCCTGCGTCATCCGGTAATGACCGTTAAACACAAACTTGCCAGCATGGGCGTTGATTATGCAAAATACCAGCAGGCAAAAAAGATTGACGACAAGGTAAAGGCAAAAGATAAAGCCTCAAAAGAGCGCGCCAAAGAACGCAAGACAAAGAAATAACCCCCGACTCGTTACGGGAAAAAGCGAATGTCGAAAGTGTACACCACTTTTCGACATTCGCTTTTTTATACGAACATTCATTTCACCAGCCGTAATTGTGGCTTCTCATCCTTCACAGACGGCAGCTCCGTTTCCGGCTGACGATTGCCCGGCTTATGTTTCCGTGTATGATCGCAGATATTCAGCAGCATCCCCATGGCCATCATCGTAACGATCAAAGAAGATCCACCATAACTGATGAACGGCAGTGGCACACCAACGACCGCGAACAATCCACCAACCATCGCCAGATTGACGATAGCCTGTCCCATAATCAGCAGCATGATCCCCATGGCCAGCATCTGACCAAACTCATCTTCTGCCCGGTTCGCTACGCGCACACAAAAGAGAATCAGCAGCCCAAACAGCAAAAATACCATAAGGGCACCCACATAGCCATGTTCCTGGCAAAAAATCGCAAATGCGAAATCTGTGTGAGCCTCCGGCAGATACTCATACTTGCTGACACCATCGCCCAGCCCCATGCCCCAGAAACCACCTGAACCAATCGTCGACAGTGACTGAACGGTCTGATAGCCGATGCCCTGGGCATCGGACCAGGGATTGAACATGATCTTCAAACGGTTCCAGCGATAAGGCTGAACCGTAATCATCGCCAATATCGCTGCACCAGCCAGGCCAAACATGGCTGGAAGATGCCATTTGGGCATTCCCACAACAGCGGCCATAATGAATGGCACACCAATGATAATGCAGGCTGTCCCCATATCCGGTTCCAGCTCCGTCAGAAAAGCCATAACCAAAATAAACAAATACTGCATATTGAAGATATTGGCCGGCCGGCCGCGCTTTACTTTATGCGACAGCACAGCTGCTGCCAGCATCAGCGCGAGCAGCTTGGCAAACTCGGCCGGCTGGAAACCGAATCCCGCCACAGAAAGCCAGCGCTTCGCACCATTGACCGATGTCCCGACCACCAATACCGCAATCAACGACAGAACCGTCAATATCAATAGCAATGGCATCATCAACCGCCAACGCTGGTAATTGACCTTGCGGCAAAACACGAACGCAGCCAGCCCAACCACCAGCCAGATTGCATGACGGGTCAGAAAATAATACGGATTATCGAAATCGGTGGTCGCCAGGACAAAGCTGGAACTGAATACATTGATCGTGCCCAGTACCATCAGAATGACCATGATGACGATAATTGGCTCGGCATCATTATTCCACAGGGTCTTCCGGATTCGCACGGCACTGCCTCCTTTACTGTCTCATTATGCTTCAGTGAAAATCACTTCGCAGCGATTAATCTTCTCACCAAAGCCGCTGAACTTCCGCTCATACTCGGTCATGATATTATCCGGTGGATTTTCAGCATGCAGGTCAAATGAGACATTCTGTACCTTCAAACCAGCTTCTTCGAATTGCTCCAGCGAAAAATCGAACAGCGGCCGGTTATCCGTCTTGAAGTGCAATTCACCCGGTTTCTTCAGGAATTTCCGATACTTCTCCAAAAAACCGACATGGGTCAGACGACGCTTCGCATGACGCTTTTTCGGCCAAGGATCACAGAAATTGATATAGAAACGATCCACTTCACCTTCATCAAAGATATTCTCGATGTTATTGATATCGAAAACCAGCAGCCGGACATTCGTCAGGCCCTTTTCCGCGATCTTCTGAGCCGCTGAATAAAGGACATCCTGCTGAGCCTCAATGCCAATGAAGTTGATATCCGGATAACGCTCAGCCAGCTGGCTGATGAAATCGCCCTTACCCGTTCCCAGCTCTACATGGAGCGGTGCCTGACGGCCAAACAGATCCGCCCAATGCCCTTTCTTCTCCTCACCGATTTCCTGATCCCGGCTGAATACGAACGAATCGAATTCATGGATAGCCTCGTCCACCCATGGTTTTCTTCTTAAACGCACAGTTTGTTACTCCTTTAGCCTTTATGATTACTTCTTCTCTAAACCATACTTCTTCAGATAGCGATACAACGTCACGCGGCTGACATTCAGCAGGTTTGCCAGACGGCTGACATTGCCGCCGGCAGCCTTCCAGGCTTTGACGAATACTTCCTTGTCTTCTTTCCATTTATTGTCCGGCTTCACATCGCCCATCAGGCTGATGGCCGACGGACCGATCTCACTGTCCGTCGTATTGAAGAATGCATACTCGAGCACACTCTGCAGCTGCTTGATATTGCCTGGCCAGTCATAGTCGCGCAGAACCTTGTCGGTCTCCGGCAGGATCTTCTTCGGTTCCATCTGATGCTGCTCAGCCAGCTCGCTGACAATATGTTCAGCCAGCTTCGGGATATCCTCGCGCCGGCTGCGCAGTGCGGGTACACGAACCACGCTCTTGGAGACACACTCATAGAGATCTCGGGCAAATAAGCCACGCTCTGTCAGACGCTTGAGATCGCTGTCACAGGCCGCAATGATACGCACATCAATCGTACGCTCTACGTCCTCACCGATCCGGCAGGTCTTGCCCGTCGTCAGCGCCTCTGCCAGTTTGACCGCAATGTTCTTCGGCATCTTCTCGATCTCATCCAGGAACAGCGTGCCGCCGGAAGCCAGCTCCAGCCGCCCCTGATGGCTGACATCCGGATTCAGCATCACACCGAACAGTTCCTGTTCCAGAAGCTCTGGCGTCGTATCACCACAGCGCAACGTGATAAGCGGGCCGGCTGCCCGCGGACTGGCCTGATGAATACCATGTGCCATGCGCTGCTTGCCTGTCCCGGCCTCGCCCTGAATCAGGATATGATGCTTGTTACGTGCCACACGGGCCGCCTTGTTGCGGACATTCGCAAACGTCGTGCCTTCACCCACCATAGAGTTCAGGCTGTATTTGGCCGTATAGCCGGCAGCATGCGCCACCAGCGTACGCAGATCCTCGATTGGCATCGAGACTACGACCACACTCTGTACGGCCTGATCTTCATCACGCTCAAGCGGCACGACCTGTCGTGATATCCTCATACGTCTTGTTCGGCGTAATCCAGGTAACCTCTTTATTGTAGGATGGCACGCCACGGAAGCCCCTTGTAGACCGGCGTATGCTGATAGTTCATGATCACATCGTTGAGATTCGACGTGCTCTTGCCCTCTACGCTCTTCTTGGCCCCGATGCCCTCCAGACGCGTATGCCCCATCTGATTGGCATAGGCTACTTCGCCGCCGGGCATGACATGATAGACGGCAAATGGCGTCGCATCAAGGATCGTTTCTTCCGCCTTGATACGGATCGACTCCGTCAGATGCTGCTCCAGCGCCGTCTTCATCGTGAGCAGCAGCGAGATTACCGCATCCTGTGGCATTGCGGCCTGCTCCATGGAGACCAGCGTGATGATGTAGTGGAACTCACCATTGACCTTTAACTGGTGCCGAGCAGGCATCACCCAGCTGGCATTCCTTGACCCACATCTCCGGGCCAAACATCCAGAACGGTGTCTGATGCTCATAAGCCACACTGATGCTGGATGTACCAACCTGCTCAATTCCAACACAGGCGCCCTTCGATCTCACCCGGTGTCATCTGATAGAACGGCAGGGAATAACTCTTGAGTACCGTGCAGTCTGCATCAATGAGCAGCAGGCTCAGATTGTACTCCTGGAAAAATTCACGGATACCCTCACTGAGCTGGCTCAGATAGTCAATCGCATCCTGATGCTTTGCCTGCAGTTCCTGGAATTTATCCTTCGGCAGATGATGCTGGATATCCATCGTTTCTTGCCAACACCCAGTGCCTTGCTCTTCTGCCACGACTCAGCCACCCATGGATGAACATTCGGGTCCAGTATCCCTTCCTCCGTAAACTTCTGATAATAAGCCTCGAGTTTGCTCCTGCTCCGATGCTCTCTGATCATGTTTTTGCCTCCTGTATCCTATATGTCATTCCCTCTGGGAACATTATTCTGCAAGTTATCGTACCTTCCATTTTACCAAGCATTATGCTGTCCTGCAATTATTTTTGCAAAAAAGTTTACACTTTCGCTAAAAAACAGCTCTTTTCCCAGATGTTCCAGGCACTTACCATGTCTCAATGATAGTGTAAAATCATTTGTGTAAACTCAAGTGGGGATAGAAAAAGGAACCACTTTTCTTTATAGTGTTAAGTGACCAAACAAAACACAAAGAAAGAAGGTTCCTTTATGTCTTATCTTACCACAGAACTTCTCACATCTCTACTCCAAGGCGGTGCTGCCGCCAATGAATTCCTTCGCAGCAAAATCGAAGAAGGTGTCAATGCCGTCCTCAAAGCTGAACTGGCAGGATTTCTCGGCTACGAGAAGCACAGTTCCGCCGGGTGGAATACAGGCAACAGCCGCAACGGTTCATATCAGCGCACCATCGTGACTTCGTATGGCAAAATCACGGTGGATGTGCCGCGCGACCGCAATGGCGAATTTCAATCGCCATTATTGCCGACGCGAAAACAACGTGTCGATTCGTTGGAGACTACAATCATTCAACTGTACCAACGCGGTGTCACGACGCGTCAAATCGCAGAACTTATCGAGCAGATGTATGGCCATTGCTACACGCCAGCTACCATATCCAAGATTGCAGCTGATGTGTCGGATCAGGTTGAACAGTTTCATAAACGACCAGTTGCCAAGCGATATGCCGTTATCTTTTGTGATGCAATGTATGTCAATCTCCGTCGCGACAGTGTAGCCAAGGAGTCTATCCATGTCCTGCTCGGCATTACGCCGGAAGGATACAAGGAAATTCTTGACTATGCCATTCTGCCTTCTGAGTCAGCGCTGAACTACGCCGATATGCTAAAGAGCTTGAAAATGCGGGGGCTGGAACAGGTACTGCTCTTCGTCTCGGATGGCCTTGTTGGTCTCCCAGACGCAGTACAGAATGAGTTTCCGCGTGCCAAGCACCAGAGTTGCTGGGTTCATCTCATGCGTGCTGTAAGCCGCCTGGTGCGGCCTTCTGACCGGAAGATCGTCCTGGATGCGCTTAAGCGTGTGTACCGGCAGGAGAATGCCGCACTCGCAAAACAAGAACTGTCAGCCTTTCTCGACTCGTATGGAACAAAGTACAAGCGACTTCATAAGCTTTTTCAGAATGAGTCCAGCCTCTTCTCATTTTACGAATTTCCGAAGAGCATCCAGCAGACAATTTACACGTCAAACCTCATTGAGAACAACAACAAAGGATTTCGTCACAAGGCAAAGCTCAAGGAGCAATTCCCCAACGAGGATTCACTGGAACGATTCGCCTGCACGGTCTACTGTGATTATAACCGACGTTTTTCCGGGAAAGCGCATCGTGGATTTCAAGAAGCATATCCGGAGTTGTTGGAGATGTTCACGGATTAATCTTTCAGTCTACACTATAAAAGTTTACACATAAGAGTTGACACTACCGTCTCAATAGGGGTTGCATATTGGTAAATCGCTATGGCTATGATATAATTAGTCTGTGATGATTTACGATTCTGTCAATCATTCATAATTCTTGAATAGGAGCTATGTGATCATGTCTAAACAATACAAGAAAATGCAGAAGAAACTCTATCCCCAGCAGGAAGACCCGCATGCTAAGGAAAAAGAGAAAGATCGGCAAAGATTATCTGCTGATGACCATCATCTGTTTCACCTTTGTCGTCACGATTGTCGGCTGGAGCCAGTTTGACAATCTGAACCGGGCCATGTACCCGCTGCTGACGCTTTCCCTGCTGCTGACCTACCTGTGCCGTCACGCCAAGGTATCGGAAAAGGTCCGGGCTTATCTCAACAGCGCCAGCCTGGGCTCGATGGGACTGGCCGTAGCCATGTTCCTGATTGCCA
>JAKVOG010000002.1 GCA_022482925.1 Selenomonas sp.
CAGAGGGCCAGCTGCTGTACGATGGCGGACTGTCTGATCCTTGTCTCCGGTCAGCGCATAGAGCATGGCGACTGCTACCCGCCAGCCTTCGATACTGGCTTTATCGCCGCCGGCCTGCTGGAAGGGCTGGATATGTCCCAGCCGCGTGAAGCCGCTGTAGTCGGCCTGCAGGATTTCTCCGCCCCAGATGGTGCCATCGGTGCCATAGCCGGTGCCGTCGAATGATACGCCGATGACCGGCGTATCCACGTCGTTCTCGGCCATGCAGGCAAGGATGTGGGCGTAGTGGTGCTGGACCGGCAAAACCGGGAGCCCCAGCTCGCGGGCCACAGTCACGGTGTTGTAGCGCGGGTGCAGGTCACAGGCGACGATGGAAGGCTCTGCCTCGAGCAGCGTCGTGAGGCGGCCTATCGTCTCTTTCAGGGCCTGGACCGTGCGCAGGTCGCTCATATCCCCGACATAAGGCGAGGGATAGAATAAGTTATTGCTGCCGACGCAGAACGTGTTCTTGAGCTCACCGCCGATGCCGAGGACCTGGCCGTGCCAGTCGTTCTTCAGCATGACCGGCAGCGGTGCGAAGCCACGGCTGCGGCGGATCATATAGGGGCCTGCCATCCAGCCAGTCCATGACGGTGTCATCGGCCCGGATGCGGATCTTGCGGTTGTGGGACAGCATGAGATCGGTAAAGCCGCTGAGGGCGTCGATGGCTCCCGCATCATCCCGGCAGATCGGAGCGCCCGCCGGATTGCCACTGGTCATGATGAGGGCATCCGGCATCGTCACACTGTCCGGATAGTCGAACAGCAGCATCTGGACCGGTGCATAAGGGAGCATGATGCCAATCTTCGGGTTGCCCGGTGCGGCCAGTTCTGAGAGCTGGCCGGATGAACGGCGGCGGAGCAGCAGGATCGGTTTCTGATGGCCGGTCAGCATGGCTTCCTCGCCCTTCATCCAGCTGGCATTCACGCCGGACGACCGTCATATCACGGGCCATGATTGCAAACGGTTTGACGGGCCGGTGCTTGAGCTGGCGCAGACGGGCAATGGCAGCAGTCATTGCTGGCATCGCAGCAGAGATGAAAGCCGCCGATGCCCTTGATGGCGACAATGCCACCGTCCGCAATCGTCTGGCGGGTGCGGGTGATCGCAGCTGCACCGCGGACGTCCTCCTCACCGATGAGATATACTTCCGGACCGCAGGTATTGCAGCAGACCGGCTGCGCATCGTAGCGGCGTGTCTCAGGACTGACATATTCTTCGTGGCAGTCTTCACACATCGGGAACTCGCCCATGCTCGTGCGTTCGCGGTCATACGGCATCGAATCGAGAATCGTGAGGCGGGGGCCGCAGGCCGTGCAGTTGATGAACGGGTGCAGATAGCGGCGGTCCTTTGGATCGAAGAGTTCAGCCCGGCATTGATCGCAGGTGGCAATATCCGGCGAGACGAAGATGTCGCCACGCTCTTTGGCACTTTCAATGATATCGAACTGTGGATAGGTTTTCGTTTCAGCCATGGGCTCGGTGTCGACTTTGAGGATAGCAGACCGCTCCGGTGGCTCAGCTTCAAGGGCGGTAAAGAAACCGGCAGTATTGGCCTCGGTTCCCTGGGCGAATATCTCGACATAGGGGCCTTTGTTGCAGACGCTGCCGGTAATCCGGAACCGTGCCGCCAGCCGGGCCACGAAGGGCCGGAATCCGACACCCTGGACGATGCCGTAGACTTTTGTATGATAAAGTGGCATGATGCTCACTCGCTTTCAAGATGGATTTGGCCGCAGCCTATCAATGGCTGCCGCCAGATACCGCAAAATGCGGGAAGGGAAGCCAGCGTCCTGCATAGTCTCGCAGGGCACGGGCAAAGAGCGGGTCGGCAATGATCACATCAGGTGCCTGATCTGTGACGGCGGCAATCAGATCATCCTCCTCGCGGAGATGCAGATCACCGGGCTGCGTCAGAGCGGCATGCTGCTGGAACCAGGTGGCACACGTTATCTTACAATCCGGATAAGCGGTCTTGATGGCTTCGCGCAGTGCATTGGCGGTGATCTGCTGATGGATGATCAGGATCGTATGTGCAGCTGCCAGCGTATTGGCTGCTGCGTCATCCTGGCTGGCCAGCCAGTCCGTCATCAGTGGATTGCCGATGGTATAGGGGAATCTGGAACGTCTTTTCCAGGTAGCGGGCAGCGGCCAGTCCGGCCGGGCTGACGACAAGGTTGCGCTCAATGGCGGCAGCTGATTCGTAGTCGTGCAGGCCGTTATCGGTGCCGTAGATCACGACATGACTGGCACCATGGTCCATCAGCAGGCGGCGCAGATCCTGACTGTCCTGACGGGTGAAATCCATCGGCGTAAGCCCGAGGACGCCGATGCTTTGCGGAATCGTGGCATCAAGCGGGCGGGTAAAGCGCTCGAAGAGTGCCAGCCAGGCTTTTTCTTCGCCCTTCGTCATAGAGCCGGGTGCCATCCGTATCTACGGTGAGCACTGGCAGGTTCAGCTGACGTTCTCCCCATGCGCTGCAGAGCCCGCAGGTCCGTGCCGATGACGGCCGGAACCGGCGTGCTGATGAGGGCAGGCAAAGCGGACCGGAATTTCCTGGCTGGCCTGCCGGATCTTCTGCAGCAGCCGGTCATCCCGGCCCATGATGGCATCCATATCCCGCAGACCGGCACTGAAGACTGCGCTGGCATTGCGTTCGTTTCTGCCAGCGTGGCTCATCGAAGCCACAGATGTTGCCGGCGCAGCCACCGGCATCGATGATGACAACCATCCCGCCAGCGGGATAGAAGACGCTGGCGGCGCCGCTCGTGTCCGGAGCAAATGGGGGCAGATACAGTCGTAGTCCCTTCATGCGAACGCCTCCTTCATGCGGATGAACAGGTCGCGGACGGCCTGATAGCCGAACGGCTGCTGCTCATCGTTCCAGATCACACTGCGGCAGTGCGGGTGATAATACGCGGCATCGGCACCCAGTACGAAATCGACCGGACTCTGGTCCTCCGTATAGTTGACCATGCTCGGGGAAAGGTTCATATAGAGCCGGGTATCCGGGCTGAGCTCAGCCAGCCGCTGGATATAGAAAAAGTCTGCTGGCTGGGGAATCGCATAGAGCTCAGCGACCGGCAGGCCATAGCGAACCATAGCGAGCGCCAGCTCAAACGGGTTGGCGTTCAGCCGGCTGCCGATACCCAGGGTGATATCCGGATGTGTCTTCGGTAAATGCTGTGACGGCAGACTGCGCTTCAGTCTGATAGGGTTCATCGATCAGCTTCGTACCCAGCACCTGTCCCAGGCCCTGGTACTGCCGGCTGATCTTGTCAAGCTGATAGAGGCCGTTTCAGTTCGATTGATGGGATCGAGAGCTGCTTTCTGGAACCAGTCCGCAGCCTCGCGGGCCTCAGGATTCAGGACCAGATTGAAATTTGCCTCGGCCAGCTGTTGATACTTGTCATAGGTATCACAGCGGGCAATCTCCCGATGGAGCGGATGCCCAGCGTGCCCGGAGCAGTGCATAGAGCTCACTGCCGGCCATCAACGGCGCGAAATGACCCAGCAGATTCACGGCAGTGGGATCTTTTGCCCGTGGCTCGAGCAGGCTGTAGATGGTCTGTCGGATTGCCGTCATCGGCGGCTTGCGGCTGTCACGGGTCAGCGCGTACATGTAGCTTGGCAGGACGGGCAGCCCGCAGGCCTCGCTGGCTTTGCGGCAGACCCGCTCCATATCGGTGCCGAGCAGGGCATCGACGCAGGTGATGCAGATCATGACGACCGAGGGAGGGAGACTGGCGGCTGGCAACGAATGCCCTTGACCGCTTCCGGTACCTTGGTCAGATGCCGGCCCTGTGACAATGTCGTTCTCGTCCAGCATGAAATAGGCAAAACGTTCGCCATAGTGATCGCAGCCTCGATGGCAGAGGTATTCCGTCCGCAGCAGCCGGGGGCCAGCAGCAGCATGATGCTGCCAGGGGATGGCAAGACCGGCCCGCTTGACGCCGAATCCCTGTGCGCCCGGTGAATTGAAATCGAGGGCGGCCGGAGAATTGTAGATGAGCCCCGTGTCGGTCCGCAGCTCGCGGGGAATATGGTCACGGCCGGCCGCAGCCAGCTCGCGTATGGTGATGGAATATGGTTTATACGCCATGATGTTCATCCTTCAGCAGATCCTGCGCCAGTTTGATGAAGCGCTGGCTGATCGGCAGGGACCGGTCACCTTCGATGACGGTCATGCCCTGCTCCTCGAACGTATTGATGGCATCGCTGCGGGGGATGTCGGCGACAATCTGCAGATTGCGCTGCCGGGCAAAGGCCTCGACTTTTTCCGTTTCCTGTGGGATATTGCGGCGGTTCAGGATGATGCCGCGCACCTTCGCATAGCCGCGATCGGCAAAATTATCAACGGCACTGGCAATGTTGTTGGCTGCATAAAGAGCCATTTTCTCACCGGACGTGACGATGAGTACATCCTCGGCATAGCCCTCGCGGATCGGTGCCGCGAAGCCGCCACAGACGACATCGCCCAGAACATCATACAGCACGATATCCGGCTGGAATGGTCTCAAAGAGCTCCAGGTCCTCGAGCAGACCAAAGGTGGCGATAATACCACGGCCGGCACAGCCAAGGCCCGGCGTCGGGCCCCCCGTCTCGATGCAGAGCACACCGCCGAAGCCCGTCCGGGAGATCTGGTCCAGCTGATCCGGTTCTTTATCAAACTCTCTCATATAACTCATGACTGGCTGAAGCGGCTCGCCACCCAGCAGGTTTATAGTCGAATCCGCTTTCGGATCGCAGCCAATCTGGATGACTTTCTTGCCCAGAGCGGCGAATGCAGCGGAGAGATTGCTGGTGATGGTGGACTTACCGATGCCACCTTTTCCGTAGATTGCGATTTTCTGCATGACAGAACCTCCATTAATAGAATAACTGTTTCTTATTATATCGTTTTTCAGTCGGTATTTCTATAGTTGAGAGAATTTTGTAAACCGATTTCCTTTTATTCATGAATAGGCTTGCAGGCAAGTAAGCAGTTGTGAAAAAAAATATCAGGAAAAAGAAATTTTTATAAAAAAAAGAGTGATTTTTAAAAAGAAGTGTGTTAAACTATAGTTGTCGATAGGGGAGCGTAACCGAATATCCCATCGGTTTGCATTAGAACCTATCGGTCTCTTCTCTGGAAACTTATCCCAGTTTTCAGTATCCCATTTCCTTACATCTTTTTTAGAAGAACCCGCAGTCAGTGGAGTGACACCGGTTCTTCGCATTTTAAGGGCATTCTCATTCAGGAGAATGCCCTTTTTGTTATGAAAGTTCGGAAAATCAAACCAGCAGGTGCACAATTATACATAAAATACTATGCGTAAAAAGTGCGGTTATCCCTGTATCTATGCGGTTTATAGCATATCTGAAAAAAATCTGTAAAACTCATGGATTTTTAATCGAAAAACTATTGTAAAGGGTCTCGGAATAGATTACAATGAAGGCACAAATCAAGGATATTTGCATTTATATTTTCTAATTATTTCATTCTTATCAGGAGGAAACCAAAATGAAGAAGGCGCTGGTCATTCTCGTGGCTGCCGTGTTCGTCGGCTTTGCTGGCATGGATTGCGAGGCAGCAGAGAAAAATTATGAACTCATTGAAACCACCTATACTGTACAGAAAGGCGATACGCTGAATCAAATTGCGCAAGTATATATGGCGAAGAACAACTATGGCCCGAGAGAGATCCGGGAATTTACCGCTGGCATCAAAGAAATCAACGATTGGCTGTTGAAACGCGATGTTAAGGCTGGTGATGAACTGCATATCAACTATTGGATAAAAAAATAAGATCCGAAAGAAGCCTCCCATTGGCATGCAACTGCAGCCGGTGGGAGGCTTTTTTGATGGTGTGGTGATATTACCCCCAAAAGGCAGGAATTTGGTTGATTTGATTGAAAAAAACAAAAAAGGGGAAAATTGTCCTAATTTATGGTATAATAGTGGCGGCAGGTCGGAGCACCTGCCGGATTGCCGGCCACCATTGGCAGTTGAGAGGGGTCCTGCCATGAGATATGGTATAGTGTTGATGTCCAGGAATGAGTTGCTTTACGACTCAAGGACTAATCAGCCGGTCACTTTTGCGGATAAAAAGCTGGCTTGGAATGTGATAAGGGATTATGAATCAAGCGGAATGGACATGGTCGTGGTAGACATTGCTGAATGGAAAAAGCTATGTCAGGAATCTGCATTAACACCTGACTGGCAGCTGTAGCCATTTGATAATGTTAGATTGAAGCTGTCAAGGGACGGGCAATCCGAATACAGCTAAGGCGCATCGCAGGTTATGCTCTGCGATGCGTTTTTTTAGCAGGCCTTTTTTCCTAGTAAACGATTTCTTTTGGCCTAAATCAGCCCTGAAATGTGCGCCATGGACGTACAGGTTCTGCCATTGGCTATGCAAGGAAGCTGTCTGTATAGCGTTAGCTGGCAATAATTTTGCAAGGCCTATGTCAAAATGGTATAATGTCTGAGATAAATGGTCATTTTTACACAGGCGGCAGTTGCCGCGTACAGGAGGTGTCATTTTGACACAGTTTGATAAACGCAATATTACCATGATGATGGATTTTTATGAACTGACGATGGCGAATGGTTATTTTCAGGATCATGATAAGGATGTTCAGGTTGCTTTCGATGTATTTTATCGGGCAAATCCGGACAAGGGCGGTTTTGCTATCTTTGCCGGACTGGAGCAGGTTATTGAATATGTAGAGAATATGGAATTTTCGGCCGATGATGTTGAGTATTTCCGGCAGCAGCGGATGTTCTCCGAGGAATTCCTGCAGTATCTGGGAAACTTCCATTTTTCCGGAGATATCTATGCATTGCCAGAGGGAACCATCATGTACCCGAATGAGCCCTGCATTACGGTAGTGGCACCGCTGATCGATGCCCAACTGGTGGAGACGGCCATTTCTGGCACAGACGAATCATCAGTCCCTGATCGCGACCAAGGCCCGTCGTATTGTCCGGGCAGCAAATGGCCGGGCGGTATCGGATTTTGGTGCCCGTCGGGCACATAACATTGACGCAGCTACCTATGGCGCACGCGCAGCTTATATTGGCGGCGTAGTAGGCACAGCTACCGTGTCAGCTGGTCAGCTGTTCAATATCCCCATCTCGGGGACAATGGCCCATAGCTGGGTCATGTTCTACGGCGATGAATTCATGGCATTCAAGAAATATGCAGAAACCTATCCGGATGCGACAGTGCTGCTGGTAGACACCTATGATGTCATCCATTCCGGCATCCCAAATGCTATCCGTGTTGCGCATGAGGTACTCGAACCGATGGGGAAGCGTCTGGCAGGCATCCGTATCGACTCCGGCGATCTGGCCTACTTGTCCAAGCGGGTCCGCAAGATGCTGGATGCAGCGGACCTCAAGGACTGCAAGATTGTCGTATCAAACAGCCTCGATGAATTCACGGTTACTTCGTTGCTGGGCCAGGGGGCCTGCATCGATAGCTTTGGCATCGGTGAGCGCCTGATCACGGCCAAATCCGAGCCGGTATTTGGTGCAGTCTATAAGCTGGCGGCCGTAGGTGAGAATGGTGAGTTCGCTCCGCGGATCAAGGTATCGGAAAATGTAGAGAAAATCACGAATCCTGGTCTCAAGGATCTGTACCGTGTCTATGACAGCAATGGGCATGCTGTGGCCGATCTGCTGGCAACCTGCGGTGAGTCGTTGGATTTTTCCAAGTCATATCGCTATGTGGATCCGCAGAAACCATGGAAGAACCGCACCTTTGAAGGCTGCACGCTCAAAAATCTGCGTCGTCTCTATGTGCGTCAGGGCAAGCGCACCGAAAAACTGCCGACACTTGATGAGATTCGCAACTACGTGAAACATCAGCTGGACGATGAAATCTGGGAAGAAGAGCAGCGATTCGAAAATCCGCATCGGCATTATCTGGATATGACGCCAGCCTATTATGAGCTGAAGATGGAACTGCTCTCCAAGACCCGCGAAGCACACGCCTGAGATAAGGAGGATGTGGACTATGCTGACAGGCACAACGAAGAACCTCGGTGTGATGGGCTGGCCGATTGCTCACTCACTCTCACCGGTACTGCAGAATGCGGCCATTGCGAAAGCAGGACTGGACTATGTGTACACCTCGCTGCCGGTCCGGCCAGAGCAGCTGGCTGCGGCCGTGACCGGCCTAAAGGCCCTGCAGTTCCGTGGCTGGAATGTCACGATTCCGCACAAATCGGCCATCATGCCACTGCTTGATGCTATCGATGAAGATGCCCGGATCATCGGGGCGGTCAATACCGTTGTCAACGACGGAGGAAAACTGACCGGCTATAATACGGACGTGATCGGATTCATCCAGGCGCTGTTGGACCGGGGATTCGATCCGGCAGGCAAAGAAGTGGTTCTTCTCGGTGCTGGCGGGGCTGCCCGTGCAGTGGTCTGGGGACTCATCAAAGCCGGAACCAAAGTCATCCATATCGGTGTGCGCAGCCCGAGAAGGTACAGCCATTGGTCGACGAATTTCAGACGTATGGTGCGCTGGATGTGTGCCATTGGGAAAGGGAACCCTTCCAGCAGCTGCTGGGGACAGCCGATCTGCTCGTCAATACGACCCCACTGGGCATGACGCCGCAGCTGGATGGCATGGCACCGGTTGACTGGTCAAAGGTCAAGGCCTCCGCATTTGTCTACGATATCATCTACACTCCGGCTGAGACCCGCTTCCTACGCGAAGCCCGTCAGCACGGGCATGCAACGCTCAACGGCGAAGCCATGCTGGCCGGCCAGGGCGCTGCTGCTTTCCAGAAATGGACCGGCATCCAGCCGGATCTCGCCCTCATGAAACAGAAACTGCGCGAAGCAGTCCAGTCCTAATTAAATAACAACATCCAATAGACTGTTGTACATAAGATTTTACTCATAAGTATGTATGAGTAAGATCTTCTAAGTGCAACAGTCTATTTTTTTACCCCAAAAGCCCCGCTTACATGACGCATCGTTCACGTAAGCGGGGCTTTTGACATATCAAAAAGTTTACCTTTTGATACCAATTATTGCAAGTCTCATTATAACAAAGTAGTGGCGCAATGTCTAATCTTTTGGTCCTTATATGTAGTAAAAAATCATATTTTTAGATCATTTGGTTTGTCCAGCGCAGACTAGGCACTTTTTGAGACAGTCTCTTTAGGTAAACCTTTTGATAAAAGTCCGTGCAAATTGTACGAACAATACCGAATGCAAAGTGGATATGCACAATTGGAAAGGAAACTGCGATGCAATACCATCTATTGGTTCAGCTGACAGCAGACAAATGACATGGAGCAACGCCCGCAACTTTTGAGTACTCGCGAAGCAAGTGTCGGTTATAGCGCATTTTGAATTGCACAACGCGTAATGTTGAGCAAATGGGAAGGTATGCTCATTTTTAGGTCATGGGGGGAGAAACGATTGGACAAAGCAAGCATTTTTGCTATCTATACACGTACGGGCGATGAAAGGATGCTGAAACATCTAATCTTGGAACGTTTGTCTAACTTTGAGCAAGCAGATCTGTTTGTCCCGCAAAAAGTAGTCTACAGCCGTATCCGGGGGCACTGGCGCAAAACAGTGAAGAATTTGTTCCCAGGCTATCTCTTTCTTCGCAGCAAAGACCCAGAACACATTTTCTTTGAGTTGAAATCTGTTCCGAAGCTTTCTACCTTGCTGCATGATGGGGATTATAACTTTGTCCCTCTGAATGAGCCGGAAAAAAACTTCATGAATTTGATCTATAGTCTTAGTGTTCGCGAACTGTGGATAGATCATGATGCTCCAAGTAAACTAATCTTGCCGGCCAGTCTGGTCAGGGTTGTCCCGTGCGTTGAACTGCAGCCTGGCGATGTATTCTTGCCGCGGGGTAAGCAGGACGAGGTTTTAAAGGTGATTAATGGGCCACTTCTGAAACTGGCATCCTATGTAAGCAAGGTAGACTATAGCAACAGAAAGGTTGCATTGGATGTAGATGTATTTGGTGTGCATGAGCTTCATATAGGGATACGAATGCTCAATGATTTCGCTAAGATGTGCTAATTTATAAGTCGTGGTTTAATACAATTATACCGCAAAATATGAGGTCTAATAGGAGAAGGTTATTTTTATATGCTTGAATTAATGTACATAACGAACAATCCCCAAATTGCACAGGTTGCTGATAAAGCAGGGGTTGATAGAATATGGATTGATCTTGAGACAAAAGATAAAGAAAAACGTCAAAATGGATTGGATACTGTAAAATCACATCATGATATTTCGGATATAAGCAAGATAAGACCTCTTTTGAAACATGCTCAAATGCAAGTACGCATTAATCATATAAATGTTGATTCAAAAGCTGAGATAGATGCGGTATTGGCTGCTGGTGTAGATTATATCATGTTGCCATATTATAAAACAAATGAAGAAGTGAAGACTTTTATCAAATATGTCAATGGACGTGCGATTACAATCTTATTATTAGAAACGAAAGAAGCAGTAGAAATTCTTGATGAAACACTTTTAATAGAGGGCGTCGATGAAATCCATATTGGTCTTAATGATTTGCATCTTTCATTAAATCAAAATTTCATGTTTGAGCCTGTAGCAGATGGTATGGTGGAGAATATTTGTCGAAAAATTCAGCTCGCTGGCAAGCCGTATGGCTTTGGTGGCATTGCCAGATTAGGCGAAGGAATGGTTTCGGCGGAGATGGTCATGGCTGAGCATTATCGTCTGAGGTCTACTCGAGTTATTTTGTCACGTTCCTTCTGTAAGCCTACCCCTGGGCAGAGTTTGACGGAAATCAGCAGACAGTTCAATCAGGATTTGCAGGCACTAAAGAGGTATGAAGACACTGTGACTGGAAAAGATATGAAATTTTTGGATCAGGAGCATCTGAAATTCCAGCAGTCAGTAGCTACTGTGGCTAATATGATGAGAAATAAGAAGCAGCAGAAGCTGCTTCAAAAAATGAAGGAGTAATTATTCATGAAGCTAGATAAGGAAAAACTTCAGGTGTTAAGTAAGACATATGGAGATGCATTCTATTTGCTGGATACTAGCCAGTTTCGCCGGAACTGCCAGGAGCTGTTGGCAGCTTTTCGGGCTATTTATCCCAAGTTCAATATTGCATATTCTTATAAGACAAACTATACACCTGCTTTGGTAAAGATTATTGATGAATTGGGCGGCTTTGCTGAGGTCGTGTCGGACATGGAGATGGAAATCGCCTTGCGTAGTGGCGTACGTCCGGAGAAAATTATCTTCAACGGTCCTTATAAAAATCCATCCAAAGTACGGGAATTGCTATTGCTAGGTGGTACAGTGAATCTTGATTCAGTTTATGAATTGGACCTTGTCAAGGATTTGGCTGAATCCTATCCGGATCATAGATTTAACGTTGGTATTCGCGTAAATTTTGCTATTAATGACGGTGTGATTTCGCGCTTCGGTTTTGCTGTTGAGACGCAGGAATTTCAGGAGGCACTAGCTCTGTTTAAAACCTATCCTAATTTGCATTTGGCAGAAATGCAACTACATTATGCTGCCAGGCAGTTGGATACATGGCGTCCTCGGGCGGATGGCATGCTACATCTTTTAGATGAATATGGATTACAACCTGATCATGTGGATCTGGGGGGAGGCTTGTTCGGCAAAATGACCGACAGTCTGAAAAAACAGTTTGATACGGATATTCCGACTTATGAGGATTATGCTGAGGCTGCAGCCAGACCTTTCGTAGAGCATTATGCTAGCATGCCTACAGATGAACAGCCAGAACTTTTTATTGAGCCTGGCAGTGCCGTGGTTGGGGACTGTATGTTTTTTGTTAGTCGGGTTATTGCTATTAAATCTGTGCGCGATAAGCAAATTGCTACACTTTTGGGATCTGTATATAACATCAATCCGACGTTGAATAAAAAAAATCCGCCTTTGGAAGTTTTTCTGACCGGTACAGATAAACATCGGTTGTATGAAGATTTGGATTTTGGCGGTTTTACCTGCATTGAATCCGACTATGTGTATCGGAATTACAATGGGCCGCTGGCTGTGGGGGATTTTGTAGTTTTTGGTAATGCGGGCTCCTACAGTATTACACTGAAGCCACCGTTCATACTGCCAAATTTTCCTGTTTTGGATATCAGCGGCTATGAACCAAAAGTCATCAAGCGCCAGGAACATTTCGACGATTTGTTTCATACGTATGCGTTTTGATGAGCGAGTAACGGAAGGAACGTACTGATAAGAAAAATGAGAATAAATCTATTAATGAAGAGGCTGTTGGACCTTACAGGGGCTGGACTTGGATTGATAATTCTCTCGCCACTGTTCCTATTAGTGGCTTTTGCTATTCGCCAGGACTCACCGGGACCTGTGTTGTTTCGGCAGCGTCGGTTGACGAAGGATGGCCGTTGTTTTGAAATGCTGAAATTTCGTTCGATGTATGTAGACTCAGAAAAACGGGGGACAGGACTTTTTAACTACAAAGATGATCCCCGAGTTACTCGGGTGGGCAGGAAACTCAGGGATAGTTCTATCGATGAACTACCGCAGCTTATCAATGTCCTTCGTGGTGAACTCTCACTGGTTGGGCCTAGGCCACCGGTAACTTATGAGTTAGGAAATTTTGCTACATTGAATATCATTTATAAGAAAAGGTTCCGTATGAATGCCGGTATCACTGGGCTGGCACAGGTGGAAGGGCGAAATGATATTTCCTGGGATGAGAAGGTCCACTATGACAACGACTACATAGACGGGTTTCAAAGACAGGGCATTTGGCTTGATTTACAATTGCTACTTAAAACATTTTTTAATGTTTTTGCTAGTAAGAACATCTATGAGGAAAAATTTGATGATAGTATGAGTTCTGAGGAAGCGGCTATGGTTGAAAATGAAGAGGTTATCAGAATAGCTCATCTTTCGGAGGAAGAATATAAACATTTCGAAGAGAAAAAGTATGGAGATAGATATCAATGCAAACAGATGTAAACAATAGGAAAATTTGGTTGGATGGTCAGATCATGAATGTCAATGATGCCAAGATTAATGTATTGGCTCCGACCGCGCAATTCGGATTGAATGTTTTTGAGGGCATACGTTGCTACTGGAATGATGAAAAACAGCAGTTGTATGTTTTTCGCATGAAAGACCACTATCAAAGGTTACTGCGTTCCATTAAGCTGCTGGAATTGGATTGTCCATATACAGAGTCGGAGATGCGACAGGCTTTGCTGGATACTGTGCGAGGTAATGAATATCGGGAAGACATCGCTGTACGTCAAACTATCTTTGCAAAGGGATTTGGTTCTTGGGGGTCATCGGGACCCGTAGGTATGTTCGTTTCGCCTATTCCTAAAGCCAAGTCCAGTGCGGAATACAATAAAAAAGGACTGCACTGTTGTGTCAGTTCTTGGCGACGTATATCCGATGATGTATTGAGCCCACGTATTAAATGCGGTGCAAACTATATCAATAGTCGCATGGCCCAACGTGAGGCATTGCGAAATGGATATGATACGACTATTTTTTTAAACGAATTGGGAAAAGTTGCAGAGGGACCAGGTAGTTGCTTGTTTATAGTGCGCGACGGGATATTGATAACTCCGCAACTGACAGATAGTGTGTTGGAATCTATTACAAGAGATACAGTTATTAAAATAGCTAAAGATATGGGAATTGAAGTTCAGGAAAGAAGCGTAGATCGAACAGAATTGTATATAGCAGATGAGGCATTTTTATGTGGATCGGCTATGGAAATTACTCCAGTTTATAGTGTTGACAAGCATTTATTAACAGATTTTGAAGGAGAAATAACAAAAAAAGTTCATACGAAATATTTAGAAACGATAATTGGAAAGTGTGAAGAGTATAGCCAATGGCTTACACCTGTTTATATATGTAATGTATACAAATAAATAATCATATCAAAATCAAATGAGAGGCGCGTCTTATGTATGATAATGAGATAGTTTCTGTAATTACGCCAGTATATAATGCTGAAAAATTTATTAAAGATACAGTTTTATCTGCGGTTAGACAAACCTATAGAAATATGGAAATTGTTCTTGTCGATGATAAATCGACAGATACATCTGCACAGATTATTAAGAAATTGCAGGACATGTATCCTAATATCATTTATCATTTGCAGCGTGCGAATGGTGGCGCAGGGATTGCACGTAATGTTGCTTTAGATATAGCTAGAGGAAGATATGTTGCTTTTCTTGATTCTGATGATATATGGGTACCGCAAAAAACTGAACTTCAGATAAAGTTAATGAGGGAAGAAAACGCATTTTTTTCATATACTGCAATCGAGATGATTGATGAAGAAGGGAAAACGAAAAAAATGCATAATATTAAGGAAAAAGTAACTTATGAATTCTTACTTAAAAATACAATAATCGCGACATCTACAGTTATTATCGATAGAAAAAAAACGGGGAAATTTCATATGCATTTGCGTCGCGGAGGTCAAGATTACGCAACTTGGCTTAAATTATTAAGAAATGGTAGAACGGCGTATGGTATTAATAAAGCATTGACGCAATATCGGGTTAGAAAGGATTCACTCAGTGCTAATAAAATGGATAGCATTCGTCAAGTCTATGAAGTGCAAACGATTGATGAAGGAATAAATGAGATAATCGGTGCAAGAAATACGCTATACTTTGCAATTAATGCTATAAAAAAACATTGGTTTTAAGTGAAAAATAAAGGGATTTAATACGTCATAATTTTCTATATACCGTATTATTTATGTTTGAGTATAGTGCGTGATATTGCAACATATAGTGCTGTGTTTATTCTTGGGGCTGGGATTTGATGTGATGACGTTATTACTACGTTAATGGGGAGAAAATCATAGTGAATGAGTTAGCAATATTAGTTCTGTCATGTGATAAGTATGCGTTTATATGGAAGCCCTATTTCCAAAATCTAAAAATGATGTGGCCGGATTGTCCTTATAAAATATATTTATTAACAAATAATAAAAAATATATAGCACAGAATGTTACATCTTTGTGTGTGGGAAATGATACAATGTGGGGAGAAAATCTTACTAAGGCATTGAAAAAAATAACGGAAAATTATGTTCTTACAACTTTTGATGATCTTTTTTTTACTTCGAATATTAATACAAATAAAATCTATAGACTTTTTGAGCTGTTTAAGGAAAAGAATATGAATTATTTGAAATTGAATTATCCGAGGAAGTATGATCTTAAGAGTATTGAAAATCATACTCAAATAGGAGAAATTCCACGAGGGATAAGCTACAGATCATCTGCAGTTGCTACAATTTGGAAGAAAGCAGTTTTACTAGATATAAACGATAATGCGTATTCAGCCTGGGATTTTGAAATAAAAGGTTCTAATAGAACAAATAAGTATGATAAATGGTATGGTAGTTTGGTACAGGATATGCCATTTTTAAATTTGATAATTAAGGGGAAGTGCGATCCTAACGTTTATAAATATTTTAAAGAGAAGGGGATAGATTTATCGGATGATAGATTGGTTATTATGAATTATAAGGATCAAATTAGATATGAGCTTAGGAAAAAATGTTCAGCCTTATTTCATAGATTAGTGCCAAATAAGAAGGGCGCTAGAATTAGAGAAAAATTCCATTTGGTGTAAAAATAAATATTCAACAAAATAATAATTAAAATACTGATTCATGTGGCTAGTTTATATATTTTATAGATGAAAGTAGACAATGACTTAATGACAAAAATGAATTTACATTATGCTAACTAAGAGGCATTATCTAGACTGGGCAATTAGTTGTGATCGATATGGTTGGATGGTTTAGTCGGTTCCTTTTGTATTTTACAAGATTTTATAAACTGACACTTCTTTAGTTAGTGTAATGATTGATTAATTTTTTGTTTGGAATATAATTTTGTGTTACTCATTATGAGACCACTTACATGAACTACATGGATAGATTAATTAAATATTTATGTAAAGGGATAAAAGAGTAGATGAAATATGGAAAATGAAAAGAATAAGCTGAAAGAATTTTCAGTATTAATGTCGGTTTATAAAAACGACATTGTTGATTTTTTTGAAGAAGCTTTAAAAAGTGTAACAGTAAAACAAAAATTAAAACCGGCTCAAGTCGTAATTGTTAAAGATGGACCAGTAATTAACAATATAGATAAAATAATCGTTAGAATAAGAGAAGAAGAACCTGACATAGAGATAACAATTTGTGAAAATTCAACAAATAAAGGATTGGCAGCATCATTGAATAAAGGAATAGCGGCATGTAAATATGAATATATTGCTAGAATGGATGCGGATGATATTTCGACGCCAGATCGGTTTTATATTCAAAGAAAATTTTGTGTAGAAAATCCAAGCTATGGATTGATAGGATCATATATATCGGAGTTTAATTATAAAATTAATGATATAAATTCATTGCGAAAGGTTCCAATAGAACAAGAAAAAATTGTTGAAATGATGAAAACAAGGAATCCGTTTAATCATATGTCTGTGATGTATAAAAAATCGGATGTAATTAAAGCAGGGGGATATAGTGAAAATATCGGCAAATTAGAAGACTATAAGTTGTGGATAGATATGGCATTGAATGGTACAAATTTGCATAACATTCCAGCTGTTTTGGTTAATGTAAGAGTAGGAAATGGTTTTATTAAACGAAGAAGTAGCAGAGAAGAAATAGTAGACTGGGATGATTTGCAGAATTATTTATTACAGAATAGGATAATAGGAATTTATAAATCATATATTAATAAGGCATATATAAGGATGTTTACATATACTCCGGATTATATAAAGATAATATTTTATAAATATGTTTTACGGCAAAAAAATAATAAAGATGTTTGATAGTATAGAAATCTAGATTACATAAAGATAATATTAAATTTAGATAGACTAGAGCGTTTAGTTGAGAAGGAATTGAATAAAGCTCACATAAGATATCAGCATGTGAGTTAAAAATAAAGAAGGACTGCGTATTGATGGCAAATGGATCAAAGATATGAAGTGGATGTTACAAGCAATAGTGGAGCAGAATTTAGATGGCTTTATGGAGGCAATGAAAGAGGATGAAGACAAGGTACAAGGTGATTTTACATTGCGATCTATCAGAATCAATATGAACTTGTCAATTGTAGGAAAGTTCATTACATATGGCGACGTAGACACGTAATTGATTCTTTATAATATGTTATATTGTCGCATATGTGAGAATGATATTAAACCTATTGTATTTGTATGTTCTTACCTTGAAATCAAATTTATAAAATTATTTAAGAAGATGAGAGAAGTAAGAAAAAGGAGAGAAAATGCGTGTTGTAAAAATGAAAGGCGGATTGGGAAATCAGTTATTTCAGTATGCTTTTGGCTTAAACTTGCAAAATGAATATAATGATCAGGTTAAATACGATTTTTCTGCGTATAAGTGGAGGATGGATGATCTAATACGACAGCCTAGAATATTGAATTTTGATTGTTCTATTGACACTGCAACAGAAACCGAATTATCTGATATATGTATAATTAAACATAGGGGAGATATATTATCAAAGTCATATAAGTTCGGAATCCTAATAGAATGCCTATTAAATAAAAGGTATTTATTTAGTAGGTCATGTGAATATATTCCTTTGGATAAAATAAAAAAATATAATTTTTTTGATGGGTATTGGCAATCTTGGAGATATGCTTATGCTGTAGAAAGTATATTGAGAAAGAACCTAGAAAATAAAAAGATATCAATCAGTACAAAAAAAATAGCTAAACAAATGAATAAAGAGGAATCGGTTTTTATTGGAATTAGGCGCGGAGATTATATTAATGATTCAAAGAATAGAAAAAAATATGGGTTAATGGAGAATGAATACTATCTTAATGCAATGAAGTACATATCAGATAGAATTGATAATCCGGTTTTTTATATATTTTCAAATGATATATGCTGGGTTAAAAAAAATGTTAATTTTAGAAAATATAATATAAAATATAGGGAAAAAGAATTACAGATAAATGATTTTGAAGAATTTATTCTTATGTCAAATTGTAGGCATGCAATTATAGCAAATAGCACCTATTATTGGTGGGGAGCATGGATGATAGAGAATAAAGGTAAAATTATTATTGCGCCTAAACATTGGTTCGCAGATGGCACATCGGATGATTTAGTTCCCCCTGAGTGGATAAAATTATAAAATCATAAATTATGATAAAATGCCTTGAAATTTTCTTTAAAATTAACGAGATAGAACAGAGAGATTCTATTTAATAATAAGAATATCAATGGCTAGTTGGTGATTAGCAAAATAAGACGTGTATTTTTATTGATACTATAGGGGAATATGGAAATGATTTGCGTGATGATGTCAACATACAATGGGGAAAAATATATTTATGAACAAATTGATTCAATTATTAATCAAAAAGCAGAAGACATATTACTTCTAATTAGAGATGATGGATCAGTCGATAGAACGAAAGAAATTATAAATTCGTTTATTGGTAATTTGCCTAATAAAAGGGAGATTATATTATTAGAAGGCGATAATATCGGCGTAGAACGTAGTTTTTATGAACTTATATATTATGCAAAGAGAAAAATAAAAAAGTGCCAATATTATGCCTTCGCTGATCAAGATGATGTTTGGAATGAGAATAAATTATTAGTTGCAAGCAAAATATTGGGTACAATGTCATACAATGATCCTAATTTATATTTTTCCAATTTGAAAGTTGTAGATGAAAATTTAAAATTTATGGGATATAAGTTTAAAAGGGGGTATGTGAAAAATAGCAAAGAATTTATAGTATCGGAAATGTGTGCCTGGGGTTGTACTTGTGTTTTTAACTATATGGCATTAAAGGAAATTAGCAGAATTCAGTATTCGTATTTTTTAGCACATGATAACTGGATTTTATGGGTATGTGCATTTTGTGGAAATTTACATTATGATTACAATTCATATATACTATATAGACAACATAAAGATAATGCGAGTGGTCAAATTGTATTTGGAGTAAAAAAAATATTAAATGATATAAATAAAGTGTGTAATATATCTAATATGAGACCTGAGTGTGAGTTGAGAGCCAAACTTATCTTTGATATGTACAATGATAAATTGTCTTTTGCGGATAGAAATTTAATTAAAAAAATTGCGTTTTATAAAAAAACACCAATAAACCGAATAAAATTGCTGTTTGATTTAAATATTACTTCTGGGCATATAAGAAAAGAGATAGGACGCAGAATAAGAATAATGATTGGAGCAATTTAGCAATGAAAGTTGTAGCGGTATTTCATGATAATGATATATATAGTGGGGCAACTAGATCATTTCTTAGTATTATTGAATATTTTATAGAAAGTGGCATAGAAATTATAGCTATAGTTCCTCATAAATCTGGTGATTTGACTTATTATTTAAAAAAAAATGGCATAGAAGTTGTACAGGGAGTTTATGGTGGGGCGACGTTTCAAAAAGGAGTTGGCCTTCAAACATTTACTAATTATTTTATTAGTATAATGAAAATGATAATATCTGCATTATGGTGCGTAAAAATATATTTTAAGTTGCGGAAAGAAAACATTGATTGGATATATACTAATACATCAACATTATATGTAGGCGCATGGCTGTCTATCATTTTAGGAGCTAAACATATTTGGCATTTTAGAGAATTTGGATTGTTAGATCAAAATTTCAATAGGATATTTCCTAGTATGTTTATTTATTTAGCAAAAAAATCTAGTTATGTCATTGTTATTTCTAATGCATTAAAAGCGTTTTATAAAGAAAAATATCATATTAATAAAAATGTATTGATGTTATACAATGATATTAGTAAAATGGACGAAATAGAACATAAAAGTCATAAGGGATTGAATATATTAATTACTGGTACAATATCAGAAGGGAAAGGTCAGAAAATAGCAATTGACGCTATGAAAAAAATAGATGATGATGAAATTAGACTTTATATTGCAGGTAAAATAAATAGATATGCTAGGCAGTTGATGTCCTATGTTAATAAAGAAAATATAAATAATATTGAGTTCTGTGGATTTGTTAAAGATATGCATTTGCTCAGACGTAATATAGATATCTCGGTAGTGTGTTCGGCAAGTGAAGCATTTGGACGAACTATTATAGAAGATATGTTATCTGGTATATTAGTTATAGGAAACAATGCTGGTGCAGTACCCGAGCTTTTAGAAAATAATCATGGTGTGATTTTTCAATACAATGACGCTGATAAACTTGCAAAAGAAATAATTAATATTAAAGATAACTGGTCTAGTATGGGTCGTATGATTGATGGTGCTCGTAGTTATGCAAATAAGTTCACAAGTAAATGCACTGCAAAAAAAATATGTAAATTGATATTATCGGAGGCAGAAGTGTGAACATTGTAATTATTATATTGACAAGTATCTTGTGTATATTTTGTTATAGACAAGATACTTGTGTTTATAATCCAGCTGGAGTGTATTCGTTATTTTGGTTAATGATGATGATTTTAGCATCATTTCAGTTTTATGATATATATGCTATTAGCGATGAGACATATATGCTTTCAGTTCTTAGCGTATGCTCTTTTATTGTTGGATATCACTTAAGAAAGATAATAAGATTCACGAGTGATGAAAATGATCAAATTAAATCCAGGCCAAGTGAAATTAATATAAAAAGATATTATATATTACTTGTTACTTGTTTAGTTTCAGTTTGGCAAAATTATGTTTTGATTGGAGTGGTTTATTCACAAGGATTAAATATAGGGGCAGCATATCAGCTGATGGCTAGAGCTGTAACCGGACAGGCGGAAGAACTAGCAGATATTTATACAGATATTGGGTCTCAGGTTCAACAATATATTGGATATCCGTTATTGTATTTATTAATTCCTATTTCAATATTATTATATTATAAAACTTTAAAAAAAAGGTATGTACTAATTGTATTATTGTTATTCTTGATAAGGTTTTTAGCCGATTTTAAGCGTACAATTTTGGTATTTATTATATTATTTTTTGCGTTTTATGCAGTGCTACTAAGAAAAAAAATTATGGTGATGGCACGAGAAAATCCATTGGTAAAAAGGAAACTAAAATATTTATCAGTTGCTTTATCTGCATTACTGTTATTGACATTTGTTATTATTTCCGCTTTTCGAAGTGATGAAGTTGGCGAGTCATATAGTGTCTTTCAAAATTTCTATTATTATTATATTGGCTGTTTTAAACTGTTGGATATTCGAGTCGAAGAATGGGATTTGTTAAATATTGACCATACATTGGGGTTTACTACGTTTAGAGGAGTGATTGCACCATTTTTTGCTGGACTTAAATTGTTAACAGGTGTAGATGCATCAGGTGTGTTTGCTGATGCAACGTATTTGGTTAATTCATTACATAATTATGTAGTTTATATTTCTTCTGGTCATTTATATAATACATATACTACCAATATATTCCAATTCTATTGTGATGGTGGCTTACTAGGAGTTTGCGTTTTATCAATGATTTATGGATGGATATCATCTGCCTATTATAAAAAATATCGTGAAATAGGTGATGTACGAAGTATATTTAATTTTGGCTATTTTTTTTGCATATTTATTTTATTTACGAATATGCATATAAATTCAATCGTTATATGTTACGTATGGCCGCTGATTTTGGAAAGGTTTATTTTTAAAAAAATAAGTGATGTAAATATGAAAAATAAATGATAGATTTAAGGCGTATTGGTGTGGTGTTTATGAAAATGATTTAATTCATAGAATAACTCCGTTAAATATTTCTACCAATATTAATTGTGATGCATTATAGTTTTACGATCAATATAGAAATGAGTAGTATTATATTAAATAAAATTTCTTCAAAACTTATAAAAATAAATTTTTATAAGTTTTCCGAATATCTACTACCATTGCCTTATTCCTATCCTGTTATCAGAATTGTGTACTAACTATAGGACGTTATAAGAATAGAATGTTAAAAAGATTTTATTCTTATAACGTCCTATAGTATATCTAATAAATTAAGGCATATTATATATATTATCATTTGCACGAATCGGTAGCTGTACATAATTGTTTTTAATTTATTATTATCAATTATGCCATATAAGATAATGAATGATCTATTCAATATTAGCTTTTTTAAAATATTGGACGCTTATTAGGAATTGGTGGATTGCGCTTATATAGTATATATGTATTTTGTCGATTTTTGGAATGACTCAATATAAATGCTTTATATACAGGATACTAGTATACCTAACGGGGACACGTTGGCATGCAGTATGAAGATAAAAGTGATGTTTTTTATAGTGAAAACTTGCTAATATTTAGATCGGTATCAATTTTATTGTCTAGTTTATGGTCGCATATGCGTATTTTACCTAATGGTTACAGGCAATATTTGTCATTCGGAAATTCATTATCGTACTATATAGTTAGGAATATATGTGCTTTAATTGTAGTTATACTCATCATGGATTTGCTAATCATAAAAAACACATGACATATTATGCCTTTATGTATGATGCTGATTTTTCTATTTTTTTAAGCTGATTATTCTAGATGTGGTGCGTGATGGTCTTATCAGCGATTTTATGATTGTTATGTTGACGACGATTCTTGTGATTTGCATAGCTGAGTTTATTAGTTATTATTTTATCAATATTGGGGAAACCGTTAAATGGTTGACGACAATAAAGAAGGAGAGAAAATTTGTGTTGAGTAAAGCATTAATTACTGGTGTTACTGGTCAAGATGGTAGCTATCTTTCAGAGTTTTTACTTAAGAAAGGATATGAAGTTCACGGCATTATTCGTCGTTCATCGGTTACCTATCGGGAACGTATAACTCATCTAGAAGATAATCCACATTTTCATTTACACTATGGTGATTTGGGCGATTCGATGTCGTTGGTAAATATCGTAGCAAGGGTTAAGCCAAATGAAATTTATAATCTTGCAGCGCAATCTCATGTGCAAGTTTCCTTTGATGTACCTGAGTTTACGGCAGATATTGATGCGACTGGTGTGTTACGAGTGCTGGAGGCAGTGCGGCTGACAGGTCTTGCTAATAGGTGTCGTATCTATCAGGCATCGACATCTGAACTTTATGGTAAAGTTGAGGAAGTGCCGCAGAATGAGAATACTCCGTTTCATCCATATTCTCCATATGCGGTAGCGAAGCAGTATGGCTTTTGGATTACGAAGGAATATCGTGAAGCATATGGAATGTTCGCGTGCTCGGGGATTCTTTTTAATCATGAGAGCGAACGTCGTGGAGAGACTTTTGTTACACGAAAGATCTCTTTGGCGGCGACGCGTATTGCACGGGGAATGCAGGAAAAAGTATATCTTGGAAACCTAGATAGTTTACGTGATTGGGGCTATGCGAAGGACTACGTGGAGTGTATGTGGCTGATCTTACAGCATAAAAAGCCAGAAGATTTTGTTATTGCGACGGGTGTTCAGCACAGCGTACGTGAGTTTTGTCAACTGGCATTTCATTATGTGGGCATTGAACTTGAGTTCAAGGGTAAGGGGATGGATGAGAAAGGTTATGATAGGTCATCTGGCAAGATTCTAGTCGAGGTCAGTCCAGATTTTTATCGTCCAACAGATGTAGTTAATCTTTGGGGCGATCCAACAAAAGCAAAGACGGAACTGGGGTGGAATCCGATTAAGACTAGTTTTGAGGAACTAGTGCGTATTATGGTTGAGCATGATATGCAGAAGGTAGATGTAGAGTGTGTCAAGAAGAACATTAAAGACAATTGTGAAAAATATATTGTGAAATAAAAAGAGGCAAATCATTATGATGGAAAAGAATTCAAAGATCTATGTGGCTGGTCATCGCGGTATGGTTGGATCGGCTATTTGTCGTGAGTTGGAACGTCAGGGATATCATAATATCATTACACGTACACATAGGGAAATGGATCTTACACGACAAGAAGCTGTGGAAAAGTTCTTTGCAGAGGAGAAGCCGGAATATGTGTTTTTGGCTGCAGCAAAGGTAGGTGGCATTATGGGCAATGCGACCGCCAAGGCGGATTTTATGTATGATAATATGATATTGGAGATGAATGTTATCCATGCGGCTTGGCTGAATGGTTGCAAAAAGTTGGAATTTCTAGGTAGTTCATGCATCTATCCACGGTTTGCTGAGCAACCGATGAAAGAGGAATGTCTGCTAACTTCCGCGTTAGAGCAGACAAATGAAGCTTATGCGTTAGCAAAAATCAGTGGATTAAAATACTGTGAATACCTGAATGGTCAGTATGGTACGGACTATATCTCTGTGATGCCGACAAACCTTTATGGGCCGAATGATAATTATCATCCGATACATAGTCATGTATTACCAGCTCTGATTCGTCGGTTTCATGAGGCAAAAGAACAAGGATTGACTTCGGTTACTTGTTGGGGCGATGGTTCGCCATTGCGTGAGTTTCTGTATGTTGATGACCTGGCTAATCTTTGTGTATTCTTAATGAATAGTTACAGTGGTAACGAGACTGTGAATGCGGGTACTGGTAAGGAACTAACTATTAAGAAATTGACTGAAATTGTAGCAAAGATTGTGGGTTACAGAGGTAAAATCATCTGGGATCTATCGAAGCCAAATGGTACGCCACGAAAGCTTCTTGATGTGTCAAAGGCTGTGAAGTTAGGTTGGAAATATAGAACCAAATTGGAAGATGGTATCCGCTTAACTTATGATGATTTTTTGCGGAACCCGATGCGGGCGGAGAGATGATTGAGAGGTTTGATAGGAGGATTTGATATAGATGAATCTGGTGCTTTTATCTGGTGGATCTGGTAAGCGACTCTGGCCGCTATCTAATGACGTACGCTCTAAGCAGTTTATCAAGATTTTTCATAAGGAGCAGATTGGTGCTAATGGCGAGTTGTATGAGTCGATGGTGCAACGGATGTATCATCAGATAAAAAAGTTCGATGTTAATGCACAGGTGACGGTGGCAACCTCAAAGTCTCAGGTATCAACTATTAACAGTCAGATTGGTAAAAAGATCGGCATCTCTGTGGAACCGTGTTGTCGTGATACGTTTCCTGCAATCGCCCTTGCTGCGGCTTATTTGCATGATATTCAAGGTGTGAACTTGGATGAGTCTGTGGTAGTCTGCCCGGTTGACCCTTATGTTGAGGATGATTATTTTCTTGCGTTGCAGCAGTTGGGGAAGTTGGCTGAACAAGGAGAGGTAAATCTCTCATTGATGGGAATCCGGCCTACCTACCCATCAGAAAAATATGGCTATATTATACCGAAAACGAAAGATCGTGTGTCTATGGTTCGAGCTTTTGAAGAAAAGCCGAATGTTGAAACTGCGCAAGCGTATATCGCACAAGGAGCACTTTGGAATGGAGGTATCTTTGCGTGTCGGCTGAGGTATTTGTTGCATTGTGCACATGAGTTGCTGGATTTTGTTGATTATCAAGATTTATTCGCAAAATATGATACGGTGGAAAAAATTAGTTTTGACTATGCGGTGGTGGAGAAGGAACCAGAAATTCAGGTCATGCGTTTTAATGGTATGTGGAAGGATCTTGGTACATGGAATACACTGACCGAGGCTATGGAGGAAAAATTTATTGGTCAAGTTCATTTGAATGAGGATTGCGAGAATACTCATGTAGTCAATGAGATGGATGTCCCGATTATTTGTATGGGCCTGAAAAATATTGTCGTGGCTGCAAGTCCGGAAGGCGTATTAGTCGCGGACAAGAAACAAAGTTCTTATATTAAGCCCTTGGTTGATAGGATTAATCAGCAGATTATGTTTGCTGAAAAATCGTGGGGAAGGTTTAGGGTTTTGGATGTGGAAGATGATAGTTTGACAATCAAGATTACGCTTCAGGCTGGACATCGGATGAATTATCATAGTCATGAGCGGCGTGATGAGGTTTGGAACGTTGTTTCTGGACAAGGGATGGTTATTGTCAATGATGAAAAACGTCAAGTGAGGTCTGGGGATGTAGTTAAACTTCCACAGGGGTGTCGACATATGCTGGTGGCAAAGACAGAATTGCAAGTTATTGAGGTGCAAATGGGTCAGGATATTGATGTACATGATAAACGTAAGTACCAACTGTGTTTTGATGAATCTTTAACAATCAAATGTTGATAGAGAGGGATTGAGTTGAGTCGAACAAGGAATGCTTGGCGCAATGTAATATGGGGTATGGTTAATCGTATAGTAAAGTTGCTTATACCATTTTTATTACGTACACTAATTATTTTTGAGATTGGAATTGAATATTTGGGCTTGGATGGCTTGTTTGTGTCTGTTTTACAAGTTCTCAATATAGCAGAGTTGGGTTTTTCGTCAGCAATTGTTTTTAGTATGTATAAGCCTTTAGCGGATAAAGATACTAAAACCATTTGTGCGTTATTATTATTTTACAAGAAATCTTATCATTTTATTGGATATATAGTTCTAGTGTTAGGACTAATTATAATACCTTTCTTGCCTAAATTAGTGGCTGGTTCGATACCGACTGACATAAATATATATATATTATATGCTATTTATTTAGGGAATGCGGTCTTAGGATATTTTTTTTATGCATACAATAATTCGTTGTTAATAGCTGATCAGAGAAATGACGTGCTTAGTAATTTGGATAGTATGTTACAGATATTAAAATGTATTATACAAATATTTCTCGTTTTTTTTCTACACGATTATTATGCATATATAATCGTGCTGCCAATATTTACTGTCATCAATAATTTGCTAGTTAAGTATATAACAAGCAAAAATTATCCAATGTATATTTGTGCAGGAGAACTTGCCAAAGATTTATCTTTAGACATAAAGAAGAGAGTAGCTGGGCTTATGATTTACAGGTTTTGCAGTGTGAGTCGTAATGGTTTTGATAATATGTTTTTATCAGCGTATTTAGGATTATCTACGGTAGCTATTTATAATAACTACTATTTAGTTTTAACGGGACTTACAAGCGTGATGGGGGTGGTATCTCAGTCAATTAGTGCAAGTGTTGGCAATAGTATTGCAACTGAAAGTGTAGAAAAAAATTATGCTGATTTTGAATTGCTTAATTTTATTTACATGTTAATAGCAGGCGGGATGACAATTTTGTTATTTATACTATATCAACCTTTTATATTGTTGTGGTTGGGAAAGGCGTATGTTTTACCATTGTCCGTGGTAATTGTTTTGAGCATATACTTTTTTGTTCTTAAGATGGGAGACGTTAGAGGTATATATAATGATGCAGCTGGACTTTGGTGGGAGCAGAGATATCGGACGATAATTGAAGCTGTTGCTAATGTGGTGCTAAACTTTGTTTTAATAAATAAATTTGGAGTAATGGGAGTAGTATTAGCAAGCTTAATTTCATTGTTTGTAGTGGGGGTCATTGGGTCGGCTTATGTTACATTTAAATGTTATTTCGGATATGATAAATTATGGGAGTATTTGTGGGCTCAAATGTCGTACTTGGGGAGCACAATAATATTGACAGGTTTAGGATATTTTATAATTGAAATGATTTCCCCTAGCGTTTCATTTATAGGCATTGGAATTAGAATTTTTATTTGCTTCATTGTTTATATAATCGGTACATGGTTAGTGTGGCATCATACGAATTTATATAGTCAATCACAAAAATTTATGAGAAAGTCATTTATGTTAATTAAGAATAGATAAATTTATCGTGTGATGGTATACTTGTGCGTTTTTAGATTGATATGTCATCGTTTGCGCCGGATAAATTTTTTATAAAAATATGAAAATACTAGTATATTAAGATGATGGTTACAGGATAAGTGTTGATGTTGGAGGCTATTGAGATGATTAATCCAGTAACAGAAAAGAAATATAGAATTGCAGTGGCAGGGACAGGCTATGTTGGGCTGTCTTTAGCTACATTGCTATCGCAGCATAACCAAGTGACAGCCGTAGATATTGTGCCAGAAAAGGTGAAGAAGCTAAATCGGCATGAGTCGCCTATTCAGGATGATTATATTGAAAGGTACTTGAGTGGCTATGATTTTGATGGCAACGTTGTATCTTTGAATCTGACGGCTACGCTCGATGGAACAGTAGCCTATGTAGGGGTTGATTTCGTAATTGTGGCAACACCAACGAATTATGATCCTAAGAAAAATTCTTTCAATACTACGGCTGTGGAGGCGGCGATAGATCTAGTGCTAGCTTCAAATGCCGACAGAAGCAGGTCGGATGCTCCCGTGATTGTCATTAAGTCGACGATACCAGTGGGGTATACGCGTCGCATCCGGGCTGAATATATGAAAAAGTATGGCGAACTTGGTCGGAACATTATGTTTGCACCGGAGTTTTTGCGTGAGTCGAAAGCTCTTTATGATAACCTTTATCCATCTCGTATTATTGTAGGTCATGACTCGGACGATACTTTACTAGCTGAGCGGGCAAGGGCGTTTGCTCAGTTACTTCAGGAGGGGGCAATGAAAAAGGACATTCCAACGCTTTTTATGGAGACAACCGAAGCGGAATCAGTGAAGCTTTTTGCCAATACCTATCTTGCTATGCGCGTAGCTTATTTTAACGAACTGGATACCTATGCGGAGAGTAAAGAGCTGGATACAAAAGCCATAATTGAAGGTGTATGTTTAGATCCGCGGGTGGGAGATTTCTACAATAATCCAAGTATGGGATATGGCGGATATTGTTTGCCGAAGGATTCAAAGCAGACATTAGCATCTTTTGCAGATGTCCCGGAAAATCTGATGGAGGCTATTGTGGAGTCGAACCGTACGCGTAAAGATTTTATTGCAGACCAAGTGTTGAAGAAGGTGTCCTACTATGATGAGAATAGTTATTATGATAAGAAGCGCGAGAAGCGGGTCGTGGTGGGAATCTATCGTTTGACGATGAAGAGTAATAGCGACAATTTCCGTCAGTCTGCCATTCAAGGGATTATGAAACGAGTGAAGGGCAAAGGAGCATTGTGCATCATATATGAGCCAAACATTGAAAATGGCACAACATTTTTTGGTTCGCTGGTAGTCAATGATTTGCAACAGTTTTGTAAGGAGAGCGATGTAGTGGTAGCAAATCGCGTAGATGACGAGGTTATACAATTGGCTGGAGATAAACTGTATACTAGAGATTTATACAGGAACAACTAAACGGACCTTGGTTGTAGTTTAGGGGAGAGATCATGCAGAAGAATAAATGGCGAATCAAGGCTTGCCTGCTTGGACTGATGGACGTATTTTTATTGGTAATAGCATATGGTATCAGCTTGCTAGCACGGTTTGATTTTCAGTTATCACATATTGATGCGAAGTATATGGCGGGATTCGGTTATCTGCTGCCTGTGTTTATTGTGTTGACAGTAGCAGTGTTTTGGTATTTTCGGTTATATCATTCTATCTGGGAATTTGCTTCGGTTAGTGAACTTTATCGGCTGGGAAAGGCTTGGCTGATCTTACAATTTCTGGTGCTGATGGTGTACTTTGTATCGGATATGACGATGCCGCGGACGTTCTTGTTTTTGGGGACGTTTCTGGCGTTTGTATTTACAACGGCTCTTCGTTTCAGTTATCGCACACTTCGGATGTTGCTGATTATGAGGGAGAGTGGCGGTCGTGACACAGAGCGGGTGATGGTGATTGGTGCTGGTGCCGCTGGCAAGGTTATCATCCATGAATATATGACGAGTGCGAAATTGCAGACAAAAGTTTGTTGTGTGATTGATGATGATCAGGGGAAGGTGGGACGCTATATTGATGGTGTTCCTATTATTGGCGGGCGAGGGAGTATCGTTCGGGCTGTAGGTGAGTATGATATCAGTAAGATTGTCGTAGCCCTTCCTGGAGCGCCAACACAGCAGCGGCGGGAAATCATTAATAGCTGTAGTGAGACGGACTGCAAGGTACAGACAGTGCCTGGTATCTACCAACTAGTGGATGGTGAGGTCAGTGTATCGAAACTGCGGGATGTGCAGATTGAGGATTTGCTGGGCCGTGATCAGATCGATGTTAGTATGGAGGAAATCAAAGGTTTTCTTTTAGATAAGGTTATTCTGGTAACAGGCGGAGGTGGATCGATCGGTTCGGAGCTTTGCCGACAGATTGCTGATTGTCATCCCCGGCAGTTGATCATCTTTGATATCTATGAAAATAATGCCTATTCTATCCAACAGGAATTATTGCGTCATTATGGTGATAAAGGCTCTTTAGTTACATTGATTGGGTCGGTGCGTGATGAACGTCGGTTGGAAAGTGTTTTTGCGCAGTACAAGCCGGATTTGGTATTCCATGCTGCAGCTCATAAACATGTGCCGCTAATGGAGGAGTCACCGGATGAAGCAATCAAGAACAATGTGTTTGGTACGTATAATGTGGCCCGGATGGCTGCGAAGTATGGGACCGCCCGCTTTGTGCTGATCAGCACGGACAAGGCAGTGAATCCAACCAACATCATGGGGGCCAGCAAGCGGCTCTGCGAGATGGTCATCCAGATGATGGCGCGAAAGTCGGAGAAAACCGAATTTGTAGCTACGCGATTTGGCAATGTGCTAGGGTCTAATGGATCGGTTATTCCTCTGTTCAAGAAGCAGATTCAGGAGGGAGGTCCAGTGACAATTACGGATAAACGGATCATTCGCTATTTCATGACTATTCCGGAGGCGGTAAGTCTCGTCCTGCAGGCGGCCTGCTATGCACATGGTGGCGAGATTTTTATTCTGGATATGGGTGAGCCAGTGAAAATCGATGATATGGCTCGTAAGCTGATTCGTTTGTCTGGTTATGTGCCTGATGTAGATATTCCGGTAGTCTATACTGGCCTGCGCCCCGGGGAAAAACTCTTCGAGGAAATGCTGATGGATGAGGAAGGACTACAGGAAACTCCGAATCATCTCATAAAAATTGGTCAGCCTATTGATTTTGATGATGACGAATTTTTGACTACACTGCAGAAATTGGACGAAGCCTGTCACCAAGAAGTTTCTGATATCAAAGAAATTGTGGCATCAGTAGTGGAAACTTACAAGCCGGATTTAGGGGAGAGACACTGAACAATCGATGTTTAAAAATTTTCAGAATGTATAGAATGACGAGGAGCGAAATAAATGGAAAATGAAGAAGTGACAATCGATCTTGGCCGTGTTGCCATAATCATGTGGGTTAAGAAAAAATTAATAGCAGGCATTATTGTGTCTTGCACCGTGACTGCGATAATTGTTGCTTTTCTGTTGCCCAAACAGTATGAGTCGACAACATTGGTGCAGACTCGCAGCGCAGGTGAAAATGGCGGTGGTGCAGCTGCAATGTCAGCTGCAATGGGAGTAGATGTGGGGAGTTCATCGAAAAATTCACCGCTTAACTATATGGAATTGATGAAATCCCGGACTGTTCTACAGCCAATTATTGACAATATAGAATGGCCAGATGAAAAAAAGAAACCAGAGCCTAAAGATTTTGCGAAGGATGTGCTAAAAATTGAAAACACTAAACAGACAAATTTAATTATGGTTACGGCAAAAGGGAAGACACCGGAGGAAGCACGGCAGATATCACAAAGTGTTGTGGATAATTTTCTTCTTATGCAGACTGATAAGAATCAGCAGACACAGAGTTTATTGATCAAGTTTCTTAATGACCGTATTGCAGAAACAAAGAAAGATGCGGAAGACGCTAGCCAAAAGTTTGCGGATTATCAACGAGAGCATAAGATTTATAGTCCGGAGGAGCAGGCTAAGTCTGTTGTTAGTCAGCTGAACGCCTTTGATAATGCGATTGGAGATATGCAGGTTCAGTTACAAGCATCGCAGGCCAAAATGGATAGTGTCAACGCACAACTAGGTGGGATAAAATCGAATAGCATGAATTTTCAGATTAACGACAATGGCAATATTCAGACGTTGCGTAAGCAAATTGTAGATGCAGAGGTAGCTTTAGTTGATTTGCATCAGCATTATACAGACGAAAATCCTTCTGTAATCGATGCACAGACACATTTGGCAGAGTTGCGGCAGAAATTGGCTGATGAAGTTAACACAGTCGTTGCTTCAGATGTAGCAACGGTGAATCCTGCCCAAATGAAGCTTATCCAGGACCGTGCACAGGCTGAGGCTGGGATTGCCGTAGCACAGGCCAGTGAGGCAGCGGTGAAGAGTCGTCGAGAGGCCAAGGAGAAGGAACTGGGCAGTTTTCCAGATGATATGTTGGAATATATGAACTTGCAGCGGGATGCGTCCATTAAGAATGAAATTTATGTAAATCTGGTCAAGCAGTGTGAGCAGGATAAGATCCAGGAAGCGATGGAGTCTATGGACATCCAAGTTATTGATCCGGCAAATTTGCCGGATGAGGATCGGCCGTCTTTTCCCAAGAAGAAAATATTTGCGGCAGTAGGTATGTTAATCGGATTCTTTGTATCTTTCGGATATGCGTTCATGATCTACCGGAAAGAAATGGAATAAGCTGGAGCTACAGGAGAAGTGCTGCGCTATGAAGTTAGTGAATTTACGATATTTGAGAACAAAATATGGATATTCACAGACGGAGATAGCAAGTCGGCTGGGGATTACACGGGCGGCTTATACGAACTATGAGAGTGGGTCGCGTCAGCCGGGATTGAGGGTGCTGTCTCAGCTGGCAGATCTTTATTCGGTTTCTTTGGATGAGCTGGTGGGGCGTATACCTGCAGCGGATCATGAGGTATTGATGCCGATTGAGCATGAGGTCATCGAGCATTATCGACAGCTTACGCCAGCAGGGCGGCTGCGTGTGATGAATCAGATGAACTTTGAGTTGGCTTTAAATAGGAAAGAAGTGTGATTGCATGTTTGTTGTGAAGAATACTCCGGAAATGATAAGCAAGACGTTCCGCCTGTCAGCAGACCTGGTGGATAAGCTGGATGAGGTTGCAAGGTCACAGGGGATTTCGATGAATAATCTGGTGCAGCAGTGCTGTGAGTATGCATTGAGCGATTTGCCGTCCGGGATGAATCAGCAACGGAAAAAAGAATCATGAAGAAAATAAGCAGGCCTCGTATCGATATCCGGTACGAGGCCTGCTTTTTTGCGAACGTGAATGCAGTTAAAGAAGGTTGTGTTCCTTGGCGATTTCCAGGATGCGTGCTTCGGGGAGGTCGGTGAATTTTTTGATTACGTCAATGGGCAGTTGATCCGTGAGCATTTTTAAAGCAATTTTTTCTGCGCGGCGTACTTCACCCTCTTCACGACCTTCTGCGCGGCCTTCTTCACGTTCTTCGTTGAGTTTCATTTCAAAGGTCATATAGTTCAGCCTCTCTTCCTCGTTTTGTTTCAGTTGTTGGATTGTGGTGGCAATCTCCTGGACGAATTTGTCGTTGCTGGGCGTGCCGTTCATATAGGACAGGAAATTCGCTACGTCAGGGGAGACATCGTCCATGGTGCCTTTTGAGCTCAGGAACATCTTGGTGGCTCCGTCGTTCAGGTCGAGTGCGGGATCCTGCAGGCAGCGGTTCCGATAGGTGTAGATATGCCGCAGGCCGTCGAACAGGGGGAACGGGCACAGGAAGATGATGAAGGATTGATTCAACTGCTTGTAGGAAGCGCCTTCCTGCAGCAGGTCGAGATCGATCATTGCCTGATAGTAGCGGGTACGTTTAGCCAGGCTGTCGTCGTATGGTTTGCGTACCTGCATTTCGATGTCATAGACGGTGTTCTGGTCATCTTCGACGTAGACGTCGAGACGGACGCCCTTGCTGTCGTATTGATGCTTGATGGTCTTTTCTTCTTCGATGTAGCGGAGGTCCCGGATCTTGATCTGCAGGATCTTTTCAATCATGCTTTTGCAGATATGCTTGTGTTTCATGACGAGCTTGAATAAATAATCATCAGTGATGTCCAGCTCATCCCAGGTCTTACGTGCAGCCATTGTTTTTCCTCCTTTATTATACCATGAAATATAGGGATAGATAATGAGAAAATATGTTCTACTTAGTTTATTATATAACATATGTTCTATAAAGCAAATAGGGAAGGCATGTATACATCTTGTTTGACACAGATAGGGCGGTTGTGCCTGCTTTGCGCTTTTATTTCGGCGGCATTTATGATATGATATAGACTTGATGGCAGTGTATCGACTGCCTGCCAGGCCATTGCCAAAATAGGAGGTTTTTATTTGGCTGCAATTACCTATGAATTAGTTAAGAAGGACGAAAAGACGGGGGCGCGTGCGGGTATTATCCATACGCCACATGGCAGTTTCCCTACACCAATCTTTATGCCTGTGGGGACGCAGGCCAGCGTCAAGGGCGTCTCGCCGGATGAGCTGAAAGATCTGGGGGCGGGTATCATCCTCTCCAATACATATCATTTGTTTCTGCGTCCGGGCATGGAGCTGATTAAGGAGGCCGGCGGTCTCCATAAGTTCATGCACTGGGACCGTGCAATCCTGACAGACAGCGGCGGATTCCAGGTGTTCTCGCTCGGTGACCTGCGAAAGATCACCGAGGAGGGGGTAACCTTCCGTTCGCATATCGACGGCTCGAAGAAGTTCCTGTCGCCAGAGGTGTCGATGCAGGTGCAGATGTGTCTGGGATCGGATATCGTTATGGCATTCGACGAGTGCGTGCCGTATCCGGCGGATCATGACTATGCGCAGAAATCTACCGAGCGTACGCTGCGCTGGGCGAAGCGCTGCCAGCAGACGATGACGGCACCCAATCAGGGGCTGTTCGGCATTGTGCAGGGTGGTATGTACAAGGATCTGCGCAAATGGCATGCACAGGAGCTGGTGGATATGGACTTCCCTGGCTATGCTGTTGGCGGTTTGTCTGTCGGTGAGCCGGCGGATCTCATGTATGAGATGCTGGAGTATTCGTCGTCATTGTTGCCGGAGAATAAGCCACGTTATCTGATGGGTGTTGGCACGCCGGACCATCTGGTTGAGGGTGTCATGCGTGGCATCGATATGTTCGACTGTGTCTATCCGACGCGCGTGGCCCGCAATGGAATGGCAATGACCTGGACGGGACGTCTGGTCATGAAGAATGCCAATCTGACGCATGACCATCATGTGATCGAGGATGGTTGTGGCTGCTATGCCTGCCGTAATGGTTATACGCGGGCATACATCCGTCATTTAGTACGGGCTGGGGAGATATTCGGGCTGCGGCTCTTATCTCTGCACAATCTGTATTTCCTCGAGGAGTTTGTGCGCCGCATGCGTCAGTCGATCCTCGACGGCGAGTTCAGCACGTTCCGTAGTGACTTCCTGGAGAATTACCACAAGGGGTCACAGAAATAATACCAACAATATAAGGAGTGGATCTTATGAGTCCGGAAACTATGGCTGCCCTGGGAACCTGGGGCCCAATCATCATCATGGTACTGATTTTCTATTTTCTGTTGTATCGTCCACAGAAATCGGCCCAGAAACGCCGTCGCAGCATGCTCGATACCTTGCAGAAGGAGAATCGGGTCATGACGATCGGTGGTATCTATGGCACAATTGTCGATATCGACGAGAAGACCGTAAAGCTCAAGATTGCCGAGCATACGGTCATTGAGGTGGCTCGTTCATCGATCAATGCCAATATCTCCCAGGATAAGCAGGCCTGATGATGCAGGATTCTGCAGTAGGTGCCGCAAAACAGGCTCTGCGGCGGAAAACGACAGCTGCGCGCAAGGCATTGACCGCCGGGTACCGGCAGTCAGCTAGTGCGAAGATGTTGACAATGCTTTATGCGCAGCCAGCATTTGAGACCGCACAGACTATTTTCCTGTACGCATCGATGGCGGATGAAGTCCAGCTTGATGCGCTTATGGAGCGTTGCCTGGCACTGGGCAAGATGGTCTGTCTGCCGCTGATTACTGGTCCTGGTACGATGGAGGCGGCCGTGCTGCCTTCCATGGCTGCACTGGTTACTGGCAAGTTCGGGATACGGACCATCGATCCGGCCTGCCGTCAGGTACTGGATGCCCGGACAATCGATCTGATCATTGTGCCGGGGGCAGCTTTTGATGCAGCCGGACGGCGTCTTGGTCTGGGGGCTGGTTACTATGACCGGTTCATGGCCGAGCGGGCACCGCAGGCATCGCGTATTGCGCTGACTTTTGACTGTCAAATGGTGGATGAGGTGCCAGTGGAACCTCATGATCAGATGGTCAATCTGGTGATTACAGAGACTAAGCTCCTTAAAGTGAGTGATTGAATATGGAGATAAAGATTGGTTTAGCAAAGACCTCAAAGTATGCGATGGAGGTCTGTGGGGATACCTGTGATATCGTCGAGCGTCCGCATGGTGGAATATCGGCGGTTATCGCTGATGGCCAGGGCAATGGTCTGGCGGCTCATCATACCAGCAGCTGGGTTGTCAACAAGGCGGTCCAGCTCATATCGGATGGGGCCCGCGATGGAGCTGTGGCCCGGGCAGTACACGATTACCTTTATGCGATGAAGGATAAGAAAGTATCCTGTACGCTGACGGTCGTGAGTGCCGATCTGGATACCGAGACCATGGTCATCAGCCGCAACTCGAACTGCCCGGTCATTGTCCGGACGGAGGAATACGAGACGGTCTATGATGAGAATGTGGAGCCGATCGGTGTCAACCGGCACATGAAGCCGCTGATGTATGAGATCCCGCTGACAGCGGGGATGCTGATCGTATCCTATACGGATGGCATTGCTCATGCGGGCAAGAAACGCACGGGGCATCCGGCCGAGTTCGAGAAGATCATGGCAATCATCCGGGCCAATGAGGCAGAAGATGTTTCGTTCATTGCCAAGAGTATCATGGACTATGCGTTGACGCTTGATGCGGACAAGGCATCGGATGATATGACTGTTCTGGTTATGGGCATCACAGAGGGCTCAGCTGCCTCACCTAAAATCGAGCAGCTGGAAGTTACATATCCGTATTGACGGAGTCAGAATGGAGCTGGGTACTATGAAAATCGCAATCGTCGGTGTCTGTGCCTCAGGTAAGACCACGCTGGTGGCTGGCCTTAAAGCTGCAGGCTATGGGGCCTATAATGTGGCACAGGAGCATTCCTGCATTCATAATTTTTGGGCAAAACATCATCCGGACCTACTCGTGATGATTGATGCAACCATGCCGGCCATTCATAAACGACGGGTCGTCTACTGGGATGAGAACCGGCTGGCAACCCAGCATAAGCGTCTGGCTGATGCCCGCGCGCATGCGAACCTCTATATTCAGACGGATAACTTCACGGCCGATCAGGTTCGGGAACAGGTCATCACATTCATTAAGGATTGGGAAGCACAACAGGCAGAGCATTCTGCCTGACCGCTTTTTATCATATACCGGATGCAGTGGAATGCATCCCGGGTTATACGAAACCATAGAAAGGGTTGAATTCATTGAGAAAAGACAGTCTCATGAAACTGATTGTCTGCGTCGTCGCCATCATCGGCATTTTCGTCGCCTTCGTCAAACCACTGGCATTTTCCATTCGCCAGGGACTTGATCTGCAGGGTGGTACGCATGTTGTGCTGGAGGCTGAAGATACAGACATCGCAAAAGTAAACGATGATGCCATGAATCGTGTGGTTACCATCATGGAGAAGCGTGTAAACGCACTCGGCCTTACGGAGCCAATCATCCAGCGTGAGGGCGAGCGCCGTGTCATCATTGAGCTGCCGGGCGTAAAAGATCCGGATGCAGCCATCAAGACAATCGGCAAGACCGCTATGCTCGAATTCAAGGATGAGGAGGGCAATACGGTCCTTACTGGTACGGATCTGAAGGATGCGCAGGCCGCTACGAACCAGCAGAATGGGCAGAATGTTGTCAACCTGGAATTTAGCGATGAGGGAGCAAAGAAATTTGCGGATCTCACGACGAAGAACGTAGGCCGCACGATTGCTATCCTGTTGGATGGTGAGGTGCTGACGGCACCGAATGTCCGCGAGCCGATTCTCGGCGGCAAGGCTGAGATCTCTGGTCAGAAGTCACTGGAAGAAGCACAGAACCTGGCTGTTGTCCTGCGCAGCGGTGCACTGCCGGTAAAGGTCAATATCATCGAGACGCGTACGGTTGGCCCGTCCCTGGGACAGGATTCCAAGGATAAGTCGGAAATGGCGTTTGCTATCGGTATCGGCGCAGTTCTGGTATTCATGCTGCTGTTCTACCGCATGGCAGGTTTCATTGCCGATATCGCACTGATGGCCTATACGGTCATGCTGCTAGGCCTGTTGTATGTCATGGATGCAACACTTACTTTGCCTGGCGTAGCCGGTATCATCCTGACTATTGGTATGGCGGTTGATGCCAACGTGCTGATATTCGAACATTTCAAAGAGGAGCATCAGATTCAGGGCAAGTCGTTGCGGCTGGCAATGGACTCTGGTTTTAAGCGTGCATTCACGACCATCTTTGACTCCAATATCACGACGATTATCGCTGCGGGTGTGCTGTTCTTCCTGGGAACGGGTACAATCCGTGGTTTCGCGATTACGCTGGGACTGGGGACTATGCTCTCCATGTTCACGGCTATCACGTTGTCGCAGTTCATGTTGAAGCTTATGATTAACTCCAAGATATTCGACAATCCGAATGCCTATGGTGCCAATGGCTTCATGCTTTGGGGAAAGGAGGATATGAAGAATGAATAAGCTTAACATTGCCGGCCACACAAAACTGTGGTTCATTATGTCGCTGATCGTCATCATTCCGGGTATCTTCTGCATGTTCACCAAGGGATTCAACTTTGGTATCGATTTTACAGGCGGTACGATTATCGATATGAAATTCGAACAGCCGGTTACCATTTCACAGGTCCGTACAAGTCTGGCAAAGTATGGCCTGGATGGTGCGACCATCCAGTTGTCCGGTGCACAGTCAGACGTTATGGAGTCTCAGGACGTCATGATCCGTGCAACGGATATGGAAGAGGATCAGCGCAAGGAAGTCATGGCGAGCCTCAAGACCGATGTAGGTGACTATCAGGTCCTGCGTGAGGAGAAGGTCGGTGCGACTATTGGTGGTGAGCTCATCACCAATGCTGTTCTGGCTCTGGTGGTTTCATGGATTCTCATCATCGCGTATGTTGCGTATCGTTTTGAGTGGCGCTTCGGTGTAGCTGCCGTGCTGGCATTGATTCATGATATTCTGATCGTCTTGTCGGTGTTCTCACTGACGGGGCGGCAGGTGGATTCGTCCTTCATTGCAGCGCTGCTGACAATCGTTGGTTACTCCATCAATGATACGATCGTTATCTTCGATCGTATCCGTGAGAACCTGAAGCTGCATTTCCGTCGCGGTGGCGATATTGCGCAGTTGGTCAATACATCGATTCTGCAGACCCTGACCCGTTCGCTCTATACGGTGTTCACGGTACTCTTCACGACGATGGCATTGTACCTGTTTGGCGGCGATACGACAAAGGATTTCGCTTTCGCTCTGCTGATCGGTTTTGCCTGCGGCTGCTATTCTTCCATCTTCATTGCCAGTCCGTTGTGGATTGTATTCCGCAAATGGGGTGACAAGCATAAAGCCCAGCCGAAGGTTGCTGAAGCAAAATAACGTAAAATACCTAACGAGGTCCATCCGGAAAACGGATGGGCCTTTTTTTGCCGTGGAGGAGATAAGAAGAAAATTTTCGGTTTACGACGATTGGATTTTCATGTAAGATAGTATCCAGGAGTTGTAAACAAATGTTAAAACAATGGAAACTTTATGATACAGTGCCAGATGTCTCTGAGCTGGCCGAAAAATTAGGAATCACAGAGATGGTAGCTGGTATCCTGTGGCATCGGGGATTGAAGACTGTAGCGGAGGCAGAGACATTTCTGCATCCGGAGCAGCAGCCGTTCCATGATCCGCTGCTGATGAAGGATATGGATCAGGCGGTGGCCAGGATCCGACGGGCAATCGAGCTCGAAGAGAAGATCACGGTCTATGGGGACTATGATGTGGACGGCATGACGGCGACGTCACTGCTGCTGCATAATCTGCGGGCGCTGGGCGCACAGGCGGACTTTTATATCCCGGAGCGTCAGAAGGAAGGGTATGGCTTCAATCTGCCTGCTCTGCAGAAACTGGCGGTTGAGGGGACGAAGCTGCTGGTTTCGGTGGACTGTGGTATTGCTTCGGTAGCCGATGTTGCTGCCATGCAGGGGAAACTGGATATTATTATTACTGATCATCATTTGCCGGGGGAGACTTTGCCGTCGGCATTGGCTGTTGTCAATCCGCATCGTGCGGACTGCTCGTATCCGGATAAGAATCTGGCTGGTGTTGGCGTGGCTTTTAAACTTTGCCAGGCACTCTGGCAGGCGCTTGAGGGAGAATCGTATAGTCAGGATCTTGAGCTGGTGGCACTCGGTACAGTGGCGGATATTGTACCGCTGATCGGCGAGAACCGCAAGATCGTGAAGCTGGGACTGGAACAGATGAGGGCTTCGGCATTTGCCGGGATCCGGGCACTGGTGGAAGTGGCGGATATCGGCGATCAGAAACTGAATGCCGGCCATATTGGCTTCCGGCTGGCACCACGTCTCAATGCAGCCGGTCGTATCGGCTCTGCCCGCAAAGGGGTACAACTGCTTTTATCCAAGGATAAGGCAGAGGCTGATAATCTGGCGATGGAGCTGGATATGCTCAACAGTCAGCGTCAGGCTATTGAGCAGGAAATCCTGCAGAAAGCGGAGGACTCGCTGGCGGGGCAGGATCCGGAAAATATGCCGGCTATTGTTGTGGCTGGTGAGAACTGGAATCTGGGCGTTATTGGCATCGTGGCATCGCGGCTGGTGGAGCACTACTATAAGCCGACGATTGTCCTTTCGATTCAACCGGATGGTATCTGCAAGGGGTCCTGTCGCAGCATCGAGGGCCTGCATATGTATGAGACACTCAAACTGTGTCAGGAGCATATCCTTCAGTTTGGTGGTCATGCACAGGCAGCGGGGCTGTCGGTGAAGCTGGAGGAACTGCCTGCTTTCCGGACAGATTTCCAGCAGGCGGCCGAGGCAACGCTTTCGGAGGAGGATTATATTCCGAAGGTGGCCGTGGAATTTGAGCTGGCACCAGAGAACGTGACATTTCAGCTGGTCGAGGAACTTGAGACGCTGGAACCGTACGGTATGGGGAATCCGAAGCCGCTGTTCGGCTGCCGGAATATCCGGGGGATGGGGGCATCCGCAATCGGCCGTGACCGTCAGCATTTGCGTTTCCAGGTGGGGACCAGGGAGAATCCGCTTAACGCATTGCTCTGGAACAAGAGTGAATATGTGGGCATTGTGAATGCCGAAGCCATCGATATGGTTTATTCTCCGGCAATCAATGAGTGGCAGGGAAACCGCAGTCTGCAGTGCATGGTCGATTCACTGGGGCCGGCGGATCGGGAAAAGGTATTTCCTGAGCGGGATACACTGGCCGCAATTTATCGTTTCCTTTATCGGATCCAGCAGCAGGACGGGCGTATCCCCTATACTGCTGCGGAATTGACCGTGCAGTTCGGGCAGCAGGAGCAGCACATCTCATTCTATACGATGTGCACCGGGCTCCGTGTTTTTCAGGAGTTGAATCTGCTGCACCTGAATCTGGAAGAGAACAATTATTATCTGCCGAAGGTTTCGGCCCGGATGGAGCTCTCGGGCTCTCCAACATTCCGACGGCACCACTGAGAAGGGAATAGATTATGAATGATAAAGGGAAAGCACCGGTGACAATCGAGTCGATCATCGAGAAGGTGAAGACGTATGAGCCGGGTGCTGATATACAGATGATCCAACGGGCCTATGACCTGGCCAGTGCTGCGCATAAAGGGCAGACGCGCGTTTCGGGGGAGGAGTATATTATCCATCCGCTGCACGTGGCTCAGATCCTGACGGAGCTTCACATCGACGATGTGACGATCAGTGCATCGCTGCTGCATGATGTGGTAGAGGATACAATCTATACAAAAGAGCAGATTGAGGAGATGTTCGGCGAAGAAGTGGCGATGATCGTCGACGGCGTCACGAAACTGGGACGGATCCAGTACAAGTCGAAAGAGGAAGTCCAGCTGGAGAACTACCGGAAGATGTTCCTAGCTATGGCCAAGGACATCCGTGTCATCATGGTGAAGCTGGCGGATCGTCTGCATAATATGCGTACGCTTAAAGTACATGCGCGAGGATAAGCAGCGCCGTATCGCCAAGGAGACGATCGAGATCTATGCGCCGCTGGCGAATCGGCTGGGTATTTCCAACATCAAATGGGAACTGGAAGACCTCTTGCCTGCGCTATCTTGAGCCGGAGACCTACTACGAGCTGGTCGAGAATGTGAAGCAGAAGCGCAAGGAACGCCAGGCGTTCATCGAGACGGCCATTCCAGCAGATCACTGAGAAGCTGGATGAATCCCACATCCAGGCGGACATCAAGGGCCGGGCCAAGCATTTCTACAGCATCTATAAGAAGATGAAGCGGGATCATAAGGACATCAGCGAGATCTACGATCTGTCGGCTGTCCGGGTTCTGGTCGAATCTGTTAAGGACTGCTACGGGGTACTGGGCGTTATCCATGCAATGTGGAAACCGATCCCGGGCCGGTTCAAGGATTATATCGCGATGCCGAAATCCAATGGCTATCAGTCGCTGCATACGACGGTCATGACGCGGGGCTATCCGCTTGAGATTCAGATTCGTACGTTCCAGATGCATCAGGTCTCGGAGTATGGTGTTGCAGCGCATTGGAAGTATAAAGAAGCCGGCAAAGGTGCCACGGCCGGCAATGCAATGGATCAGAAGATGAACTGGCTGCGTCAGATGGTCAGCCTGCAGCAGGAACTCAGCGATCCTAAGGAGTACTTTGAAGCACTCAAGGTGGATATCTTCTCGGATGAGGTCTTTGTCTTCACGCCGAAGGGCGATGTGGTGGATCTGCCGAAGGGATCGATCCCGATTGACTTTGCCTATCGTATTCATACAGAGGTCGGGCATCACTGCGTTGGTGCCAAAGTTAACGGCAAACTGGTTCCGCTGGAGCACAAGCTTAAGAATGGTGATATCGTCTCAGTTATCACCAATAAGGCCAATAATGGTCCGAGCCGTGACTGGCTTAATATTGTGGCCTCGTCAGAGACCCGCAGTAAGATCCGCTCGTGGTTCAAGAGGGAGAAGCGTGAGGAGAATATCGAGCGTGGTCTTGAACTTATCAAGGATGAGGCGAAGCGACTCGGGTATGCACCAAAGGACCTGCTGAAGGAAGGACGACTGCTTGAGGTCGCGAAGAAACTGAATATCCTGACGGAAGAGGATCTGCTGGCGGCTCTCGGCTATGGCGGCGTGGTCATCCATGGCATCATGACGAAGCTCATCGAGCTGCACAAAAAAGAGGTCAAGCAGAATACACCGCCGGATGTGTCGAAGATGCTCTTGGAGCTCAAGCATCCGCAGCAGAATGGTCAGAAATCGAAGTCCAGTCATGGTGTGCTGGTTGAGGGCGAAAGCGGGCTCATGGTTCGCCTGGCCCGTTGCTGCAATCCAATCCCGGGCGATCCGATTACGGGCTATATCACTCGTGGCCGCGGTGTGTCGGTGCATCGTTCGGACTGTCCGAATATCCTTAACGATACGGATTTCTCCCGGATGATCGAGGTAAGCTGGGATATCGGTCTCGATAAGCAGTATACGGTTGAGCTGGAGATTGTCTGCAACGACAAGAGCGGTATTCTGGCCAATATCCTGGCGGTGCCGACGGAGATGAAGATCAATATCCGCAGCATCAACGCGAATCCGAACCGCAGCAACCGTACGTCGACGATGCTGCTCGGGCTGGATGTGCACAGTGCAACCCAGGTGACGCAGATCGTGACGAAGCTGCGCCGGCTCAAGGATGTATACAGTGTGGCCCGTAAAATGGGAAGCAGCGTAAACTGATTGGGCCAGTGGCGATGTTTGTATTATGGCTGTAATTTTGTTATAATAGGTATATTTGAATGAAACGTTCAATCTTGGGTGATGTATGACGGAATATAAGCCACATGATTGAGGCAGGGAGGTTGAAATTATGGCACAAACATTTACCATGGGGGATCTGAAGCAGCGTCTGCAGTCGCGTCAGCATAAGATGACTCCGCAGCGTCAGACGGTCCTGCAGGTGTTCCTGGATCATCCGGGCGAGCATCTTTCGGCTGAGGACGTGCATGGTATCCTGCGTCAGGGACAGTCAGAGATCGGTCTGGCTACGGTCTATCGCAGCCTGGAACTGCTTTCGGAGCTCGGAATCCTGCAGAAGGTGGAATTCGGCGATGGCTGCAGCCGCTATGAAGTCAACACAACGGATCCGTCAGAGCATCATCATCATCATCTGATCTGCACGAAGTGTGGTAAGGTAACGGAGTTCGAGGACGACCTGCTGGAGAACCTTGAGACCGATATCCATGATAAGCTGGGCTTCCGGGTGGAGAATCATCAGGTGAAGTTCTATGGTGTATGCAAGGAGTGTCAGCAGACTTTTGAAGGTTAATGTATTTACGCTTAATACGAAGAAGGAGATTATCTCCAAGATCACGCGTGAAGTCCTGAATCTGTTCAAGGTGGAGATCACCGGACGGCGGGGCGAAGCGGATTATGTGCAGCTGTCCATTGTGAATCACCGGCTGCCGCTGACGGCTGATGAGCAGGCCGTGGCGCATGAGGGTTCACTGGTTCGGATGAAGACGACGCTGATGCTGTTCCATACGGATGGTACGTGCGATCAGTGGAGCCGGGTAGAAGCCGGCAAGCCGGACGAACTGGAGCGGGCGGCAGTTAATCGTGCCATCAAGCTCAATCTCTATCATATCTTCCGTCAAGAACTTGGAATGCCCCAGGCGCCCTGGGGCATTCTGCATGGTGTGCGTCCGACCAAGATCGTGCATCGCTGGATTACGTACGGGATGGATGAGGAGAGCATTGTGGCGCGGCTGATGCGCGATTTTGCCTGCAGCGAGGAGAAGGCGCGTGTCATTACGCCGATGGCGTTCCGGCAACTGCCATTCCTGCAGACATCGGATGAGAAGACAATCAGCATCTATGTGGGCATTCCATTCTGTCTGACCCGCTGTCTGTATTGCTCATTTCCCTCCAATATTCTGCCACCTGATAAGACACTGAAAAAGTTCATGACGGTGCTGCAAAAAGATCTGGAAGCGGCCAAAGAGGCTGTAACCCATTATGGCTTCACGGTACAGAATATTTATGTGGGCGGTGGTACGCCTACGGCACTGCCGGATACCTATTTTGCAACTATGCTGCAGATGGTATATAATGCATTCTATGGACCGCAGATTGCAGAGTTTACAGTTGAAGCCGGCCGTCCGGACAGCATTACGCCGGCGAAAATCGCGACGATGAAACGATTGTCCGTCAGCCGGGTCAGTGTGAATCCACAGACCATGCAGGAGCGGACACTAAAGGTCATTGGCCGCCAGCATACGCCGGAAGACGTAGTGACGATGTATCAGGCACTGCGCAAGGCCGGCATCCCGCATATCAATATGGATCTGATCCTGGGGCTGCCGGGCGAGACGGCCGAGGATGTCCGCGATACCATGGAAAAGGTTACGGCGCTGGCTCCGGATGATATTACGCTGCATGCACTTGCGCTCAAGCGTGGTTCACGTCTGCGTCTCATCATGGAAGAGCGTCATGTGGATCTGCCCGGCAGCGAGGAAACGCGCCGGATGTCTGAGATTGCTATGGACTACATTGCGAAGAATGGTCTTAAACCGTACTATCTCTATCGTCAGGGCTATATGTCCGGCGATCTGGAAAATGTTGGCTGCTGCCGTCCGGGTGCTGAAGGGATGTATAACATCCAGATTATGGAAGAGCATCAGACGATCATCGGGATTGGCGGGTCGGCAACGACGAAGGTGGTGGATTTCAGACGGAAACGGATGAAGTCATCCTTCAATGCCAAGGACCTGGTGACCTATCTGCGTGATGTGGATCTCTATATAGAAAAACGTAGGAACCTCTTGGAGGAAGCCTATGGAAAACAGGGGGAAATCGACGAATGTTAACCAATGCCCCACGGGGAACCAAGGACATTCTGCCCGACACAGTCGGTGAATGGACTTATGTAGAAGCGAAAATCCGTGACCTGTGCAGCCGCTATGGCTACCAGGAAATCCGTACACCGATGTTTGAGCATACGGAGCTCTTTCATCGTGGCATCGGTGAAGGCACCGACGTGGTCGACAAGGAAATGTATACTTTCACGGACCGCGGTGACCGCAGCATTACGCTGCGTCCGGAGAATACGGCTTCGGCTGTACGGGCCTATCTGCAGAACAAGCTCTATGGCGATGGCAGCCTGACCAAGCTCTTCTATATTGGCTCGATGTTCCGCTATGACCGCCCTCAGGCTGGCCGCATGCGGGAGTTCCATCAGTTCGGTGTTGAGGCACTGGGCGAGGAGAATCCGGCAGTGGATGCTGAGATCATCATGCTGGCTATGGATTTCCTGCAGTCGCTGGGGCTCAAGGACCTGAAGCTTTCCTTGAATTCCGTTGGCTGTCCGAAATGCCGTCCGGTCTACCGTAAAGTCCTGCAGGATTTCTTCCGGGACAAGCTGGATGAGCTCTGTGATGATTGCAAGGACCGCTTTGAACGCAGCCCGCTCCGCATCCTTGACTGCAAGGCAGATGCGGACAAGCCGTTCATGGCCGATGCACCGAAGATCACGGACTGCCTCTGCGAAGAGTGTCAGGATCACTTCCACAAGGTTCAGGATTATCTGACGCAGGCTGGTATCGACTTTGAGCTGGATGCCCGTCTGGTCCGTGGTCTGGATTATTATACGAAGACCGCTTTTGAGGTCAAGTATGCACCTCTGGGGGCCCAGAGTGCGGTCGCTGGCGGTGGACGCTATGATGGCCTTGTCGAGGAGATGGGCGGCAAGCCGACACCGGCTGTCGGGTTTGCGACTGGTCTGGAGCGTGTTCTGTTGGCACTGGAGAAACAGGAGCTTCTGCCGGCTATGGACAAGCAGACGGATGCGTTCGTCGTGGCGCTCGGCGAAGCAGCTCAGGGACCGGCTTTCCAGCTCCTGACCAGGCTTCGCCAGGCAGGGCTCAAGGCTGGTATGGACTATGCCGGCCGGAGCATGAAGGCCCAGATGAAACAGGCAAATAAGGCAGGTGCCCGTTTTGCGCTGATCATCGGTGAAGATGAAGTCAAGGAAGCCTGTGTGCAGCTCAAAGACATGGAAAAGAGCGAGCAGCAGAAGGTTTCTTTTGATAATATAATTGACAAGCTATGTGCTGAGGTGAAAGGTTAATGGAAACATTACAAGGAATGAAGCGCGACCATCATTGTGGCGAGCTTCGCAAAGCAGACGTTGGCCAGGAAGTCGTACTCTGCGGCTGGGTATCCCGCCGTCGTGACCATGGTGGACTGATCTTCGTTGATATGCGTGACCGTTCCGGTTTTGCGCAGGTTGTCTTTGATGAGGCATCCATGAGTGAGGGAACATTCCACAAGGCAGAGTCCCTGCGCAACGAGTTCTGCATCGCAGTTCGCGGCACGGTTCGTGCCCGCAGTGCGGAGACCGTCAACGAAAATATCGAGACGGGTGAGATTGAGGTTGTCTGCGCAGAGTTGCGTGTCCTGAATAAGGCAAAGACGCCGCCATTCTACATCCAGGATGATGTAGATGTTGATGAGATGGTACGTATGAAATACCGTTATCTCGATCTGCGCCGTCCGGAAATGCAGAAGAACATCATCCTTCGTCATCGTGTGACGAAGATCATGCGTGATTTCTTCGATCGCAATGGTTTCCTCGAAATCGAGACGCCGATGCTTTGCAAGAGCACGCCGGAAGGTGCGCGTGACTTCCTCGTACCGAGCCGTGTGAACCCGGGCGAGTTCTATGCGCTGCCGCAGTCCCCACAGATCTTCAAGCAGATCCTGCAGGTTGCCGGTTTTGAGAAGTATTTCCAGATCGTCCGCTGCTTCCGTGATGAGGATCTGCGTGCAGACCGTCAGCCGGAGTTCACGCAGCTGGATATCGAGATGTCCTTCATGAACCAGCAGGATATCCTGACGCTCATGGAATCCATGACGAAGGAGCTCTTCGAGAAGGCTATCGGCGCCAAGGTAGAGACGCCGTTTGAGCGCATGGAATGGGATACGGCGATGGATAAATATGGCTCCGATAAGCCGGATCTCCGCTTTGATATGCCGCTCATGGATATCTCTGACTACGTACAGGGATCAGAGTTCAAGGTGTTCAACGCTGTAATCGCCAATGGCGGTATGGTTAAGTGCATCAAGGTTGACGGCTATGCCGACATCCCGCGCCGTCGTCTGGACGATCTCGTCAAGTTTGTTCAGATTTATGGTGCCAAGGGGCTGGCCTGGATCCAGTATACGGCTGATGGCATCAAGAGTCCGTTCAAGAAGTTCTACAGCGATGAGACCTTTGCTAAGATTGCTGAGGCTACGGGTGCCAAGACTGGTGACCTGCTGCTGGTAGTTGCCGATAAGCGTCTGGTTGTTGATACGGCTCTTGGTCAGCTCCGTCTGGAGATGGGCAAAGAGCGTAACCTCATCGATCCGGATGCACTGCGCTTCCTGTGGGTTGTTGATTTCCCGATGTACGAATGGAGCGATGAAGAGAAGCGCTGGAAGGCCATGCATCATCCGTTCACGGCACCGCGTGACGAGGATATCCAGTATCTGCAGTCTGATCCGGGCCGCGTTAAGGCTAATGCCTATGACATGGTTCTCAACGGTGTTGAGGTCGGCGGTGGTTCCCTGCGTATCTATAACGCAGAGCTGCAGGAAAAGGTATTCGAGTCGCTGGGACTTACGCCGGAAGAAGCCCATCAGAAGTTCGGCTTCATGATGGATGCCTTCGAGTATGGCACGCCACCACATGGCGGTCTGGCATTTGGTCTGGACCGTCTGGTTATGCTCATGGCAAAGCGCGACTCGATCCGCGATGTCATTGCGTTCCCGAAGAACCAGAGTGCACGCGACGTGATGTCCAATGCACCGTCTCCGGTAGACGACAAGCAGCTGCGTGAGCTGTCCATTCGTACGGCAGTCAAGAAAAAAGAGAATAAGCAGGAAAACCAGTAAGGGTTTCTGTTATCTTTAGGGAAGAGGAACGTCATGCATTGACGCTCCTCTTTTTTTGTAGTAAACTAATTCAATATGGGTATTTATGAAATTACTGGAGGGAACAGTGTGTCCAATAAGGTAGAGATCCTGGGAGTAGCGGTGGATTCAGTCACGATGGATGAGGCCGTAGCTCAGGTGGAGAACTATATGGATGAGCGGGCTGGTGTGCTCATCGCTACCGCAAATGCGGAGATGATCATGCGGGCGACTCATGATCAGGAGCTTATGAAGATCCTGAATGAGGCTGCACTGGTCGTGCCGGATGGTGCCGGTACAGTATGGGCTGCCCGTCATCTGGGGCATGCGATGCCGGAGCGTGTAGCCGGCTATGATATGGCACAGGAGCTTATGAAGCGGGCGCCTCAGAACCATCGTCGTGTTTTCTTCTTCGGCTCGGCACCGGGCGTGGCAGATAAGGCCAAAGCTAAGGCCGAGGCACTTTATCCGGGTATCGAGATCGTAGGGACGCGCAATGGATTCTTTACGGAAAAGGATGAGCCGGAGATCATTGCGGAGATCCGGGCAGCAAAGCCGGATCTGCTGCTCGCGGCACTGGGCGTGCCAAAGCAGGAGAAGTGGCTCTATAAGCATCAGGCAGAGCTGGGGGTGCCTGTCGCCATCGGGGTCGGCGGCACACTGGATGTTATGGCCGGTGTCATGAAACGCGCACCACGCTGGATGCAGAAAGCCAAGCTGGAATGGCTGTTCCGGGGATGCTGCAGCCGAAGCGTGCCGGTCGTCTGCTGGCATTGCCGAAGTTCGTGCTGGAGGTCCATCATTCGCGAAAATAACCGGGTGAATCATGGACAAAGACTGGTGCATCGTCTATAATAATGAAGGGTCAGTCTGTGCTGACCCGTTTATCGTGCAATCATAAGTTCAAAAATACAAGAATCAGGAGGTGGGGGCTTGACTCCTATTATTTCCGAAGGGTATCCGTTCATTGGCGGCTGTGCTATACTGGCTGTGATCCTTGGCTGGTCGGTTCATCCGTATGCAGCGGTGGTGCCTTTCGTGCTGATGCTTTACTTCTGCTATTTCTTCCGCAATCCGAACCGTCAGATCGAGATGGATGATTCGGTGGTTTTATCGCCGGCGGATGGTACGGTTACGGATATCATTCCGATGGAGACGGATGAGTTCGTCAAGGAGCCGTGCAATAAGGTGATCATATTCATGTCGGTCTTTAACGTGCATGTGAACCGCAGCCCGATTCAGGGGCAGATCAAGCTTCAGAAATATTTCTGCGGGCGTTTCCGGCCTGCCTATAAAGACACGGTAGGGTTCGAGAATGAACATCATCTTCTCGGCATCGAGAATGAGCGGATACGCATCAGCGTCAAGCAGATTGCCGGCATCCTGGCCCGTCGTATCGTATCGTATGTAACCCTGGATGACGAGCTCAGACAGGGCGAGCTTTATGGCATGATCAAATTTGGCTCCTGCCTTGAGGTAGTGATGCCGCGTGACGTTGAGATTGCCGTGACAAAAGGACAGAAGGTCGTAGGCGGCCAAACCATACTCGGGAGGATTAAAGACTGATGGATTATCGACGTTTTTTACCGAATCTGTGCACATCTATGAACCTGGTTTTTGGTATGTGCTCAATTCTTTCTACGTACAGCGGAGACCTCGTCTGGGGCTCTATCTTTATTTTACTGGCACTGGTCGCTGATGGTTTAGACGGGCGTACTGCGCGCTTTTTCGGCGTATCCAGTGAGATGGGTAAGGAGATGGACTCCTTATGCGATCTGGGGTCTTTCGGTATTGCACCGGGATTCCTGGCCTGGGCATTTGTGCTGCATAACTATGGCCTGTTGGGCGTAGTAGTTGTTATCCTGTTTGCGGTCTGCGGCATGTGGCGTCTGGCCCGGTTTAATGTCAATGCCAGCGTAGTCCATGGTTACTTCATGGGGCTCGCTATTCCGGCAGGCGGCAATATTGTGGCGATGACAACCCTGCTGTTTGTGACGATGGGGGTCAATCCGCTGTCGTTCGGCCTGGCTTATCCGATCATTATGGCGATCGTTGGCTATTTGATGGTCAGCCATGTTCATTATCCGAATTTCAAGGGAGATGGCGGGGAGCCGTTCTATCTGGTCTCCAAGGCATTTGCTGTGCTGATGTTTGCCGGAATTCTCTGGTTCGGTCAGGCATCTCTGTTGCCGGCACTGGCAGTAGCCGTGTTCTGCACGTATGCTGCGGCTGGTATCCTCAATACGATTGTTGCTTTGTTTGCAAAGGAAGGCTGATGATTTTTGACACATCCATTTGACATCATCATGGTGCCGATGCAGATTTTGATTTTCTTGTTTACCTTGTATTTCTTTATCATTGGTTTCTGCGGCATGTGGCGGCGGAAAGAAAATAAGATCAAGACGCCGAAGAAAACCTTCGCACTGGTTGTGGCTGCACATAATGAGCATGCGGTCATTGGGCAGTTGGTTCAGAACTTGAAACAGCTGAACTATCCGAAGGATATGTATGATATTCATGTAATCGCGGATAATTGCGCGGATAATACGGCCGAGATTGCCCGTAATGCCGGGGCACTGGTTCATGAGCGTACCCATCCGACCAAGAAGAGCAAAGGCTATGCGCTGGACTGGATGTTCGACCGTCTCTTCAAGCAGGAGAAGCAGTACGATGCCGTCTGCGTATTCGACGCGGATAATCTCGTGCACCCGCAGTTCCTCATGGAGATGAATAATCGTCTCTGTAAGGGCGATAAGGTCATCCAGGGCTATATGGATGCGAAGAATCCGTATGATACCTGGGTTTCGGGGACATTTGCCATCGCATTCTGGGTCATCTGTCATATCTCGCATCTGGCCAAGTCCAATATCGGCTTGTCCGCCTGCCTTGGCGGCACGGGCATGTGCTTTGATACCGAGATTCTGAAGCGTCATGGCTGGCAGGCAACGTGCCTGACTGAGGACATGGAGTTCACTATGAAATGCATGGCCGAGGGAATCAAGACCAGCTGGGCACATGATGCCATCATCTATGATGAAAAGCCGCTGACCTTCAAGCAGTCCTGGAACCAGCGACGTCGCTGGGCACAGGGGCAGTTCGATGTCGGCAACCGCTTTATTCCGAAAATGCTGGTAGCTGGCTGGAAGCACAAGGACATCCGCATGTGGGATGAATGTATCTATCTGATGCAGCCGCATTTCCTGATGATCTCGACGATCTTCATCATTATCAGCTATCTGCAGCTGGCTTTTGAGCCGTTCTATACGAACATCTATAATTTCATGCCATCGCAGCTTATGACGGCGATCATGCTGGGACAGTATATCCTGCCGATGATCATCCTCATCAAGATCCGTGCCAAGTGGAAATCCTGGTTATACATGCTGCTGTATCCGGTGTTCATCTATTCCTGGATACCAATCATTTTCCTGGGCTTCATTCACCGCAATGAACATGAATGGAGTCATACGCAGCATACCCGGGCCATGAGTATGGACGATATCGTAGGGAATGTAAAGAATACGAAGACGATCGATCGCGCAGACCGATAAGAAAAAACCTCCCTCATCGAGGGAGGTTTTGCGTTAGAAGCTATGAAGTGAAGGAGCAATATATGTATACATTGAAAGTAGAGGGCGCTTTCGAAGCGGCCCATCAGATTGAAGGCTACCCTGGGAAATGTGCCCGCCTGCATGGACATAACTGGGTGGTAGAAGCGGTCGTGAAGGGAAATGAGCTGGATGAGCTGGGCATGCTGGTGGATTTCAAGGCGATCAAGAAGGCATTGAATGAGGTGCTGGACCGTCTGGATCATCGGTATCTCAATGAGCTGGAGCCGTTCTGCAGCGGTACGAATCCAACGGCAGAGAATCTGGCCCGGGTACTGTTTGAGGAACTGGCTGGTCATGCTGTTTTCGAGCGTGACAGCCAGCTGGCTGCGATCACGGTTTTTGAGTCGCCGAAGTCCAGCGTGACCTATACGAAGGATTGAGGTCCATGATGAAAGAGAATTTGATTGAGATCTTCTCGTCCATTCAGGGCGAGGGAAAATATGTTGGCTGTCGTCAGGTGTTTGTGCGTTTTGAAGGCTGCAACCTGGACTGTCGTTACTGTGATACCGAGAATACGCCGGGCAGTCATGCAGTCTGTCAGTCTGAGACCCACGCAGGCAGCCGTGAGTTCATCGAGCTGCCCAATCCGCTGACCGTGGAGACGGTGGCGGCAAAAATCAACGCCATGCTGCAGGAGGTGCCGCATCAGGCCATCAGCTTTACTGGTGGGGAACCGTTGCTGCATGCCGATTTCATCAAGGCACTGGCGGGGCGGGTACAGTCGAAGTTTTTCTGGAGACGAATGGTACGCTGGATCAGCAGCTGGCGGACGTGTATTGATGTCTGTGACATCATCAGCATGGATATCAAGCTGCCCAGCTGTCGTGAGTCAGTCTCAGTGGGAGGCGCATCGCCGCTTCATTGCGATTGCCCGGCAGAAGGACTTGTATATCAAGCTGGTCGTGGCAGCTGAGACGACGATGGCTGAGTTCCGTCAGGCCGTCAATCTGGTGGCGGAGACGGCACCGGAGACACTGTTCATCATCCAGCCGGTTACGCCGTTTGGCGGCTGCCAGGCGGCCAGCCCGGAGCAGATTCTTCAGTGCCAGAACTATGCCTTATCGAAACTCGCGGATGTCCGCGTGATTCCGCAGACGCATAAGATGATCGGCCAGATCTGACCGCCCATTGGTCATTGTTGTCAGAAAGCGAATATAGCAATAAAAAAGCTCCGCAATAGCGGAGCTTTTCTTGACTTGGGGGTATAACAGGAAGTCTTGATTATGCTTTTTTGTAAGCCGTGACTTTCTGATAATGGTTCTGGAAGAACTCTTCAGCAACCTGCGGGAACAGGGCATAGAGAGAACATCCTCTTCCGTCGGGTTCAGGAAACCTTTTTCCTTGAGCTCGGCTTCGAATTCTGCGAAGGTCTCAGCCTTGGCATCTTCGATGGAGCAGTCTTTGATGATCTCATCATCAGGAATGCCCAGCGTCTTCGTGAGGAAGTCGTGGTCAATCTCAACCGGCGTACGGCCAAATTTGCCGCGAGCCAGATCTTTGAACTCTTTCGGAACCATCTTATAACGCTCACCGGACATGACATTGAACGTAGCCATGGTGCCGACGATCTGGGAAGACGGCGTAACGAGTGGCGGATAACCGAGGTCTTTACGGACGCGCGGCATCTCGTCGAGGAGATCCTGATATTTGTCTTCCATGCCGGCTTCTTTGAGCTGGTTAGCCAGGTTCGAGAGCATGCCGCCCGGAATCTGGAAGTCGATGACGTTCGGGTTGATATCGAAGTAACCCTTGAGGTTGAATTCGTTGATGATGCGTTTCTTCACGGAGAGGAAATGCTTGGAGATCGGCGTAAGTGCCTTGACGTCGATGCCCGTGTCATACTCAGTGCCTTCCAGTGCACGGACCATCGTCTCGGTGCATGGCTGGGAAGTATCGGAAGAGAACGGAGCCAGAGCCGTATCGATGACATCGACACCAGCCTCAACAGCCTTGAGATACGTTGCATGACCGAAACCGGACGTGCAGTGCGTATGGAGCTCAACCGGGATATCGAGTGCAGCCTTGAGCTTCTTGACGAGATCCTCAGCGACAAAAGGCTTCAGCAGGCCGGACATATCCTTGATGCAGATGGAGTGGCAGCCCATAGACTGCAGCTCTTTAGCCAGCTCAACGAATTTCTCATTCGTGTGGACCGGGCTCAGCGTGTAGACGAGGCAGCCCTGTACTTCTGGTTTTTCCGGGCAGGCGAGTGCTGCTTTGATGGCAACTTTCAGGTTGCGGACATCATTAAGAGCATCGAAGATACGGAATACGCCAACGCCATGAGCGGAAGCTTTCTGGACGAACTTCTCAACGACATCGTTGGAGTAGTGGTTATAGCCCAGGAGGTTCTGACCACGGAGCAGCATCTGGATCGGGGTCTTCAGGTTTGCTTTCAGCGTGTCAAGACGCTGCCCATGGATCCTCACCCAGGAAACGAAGGCAGGTATCGAACGTTGCGCCACCCCAGGCTTCCAATTGCCTTGTAGCCGACAGCGTCGAGAGCCTCGAGCTGTGGGAGCATATCCTCGATACGCATGCGCGTTGCACACAAAGACTGATGACCGTCACGCAGGACCGGTCTCCATAATCTTTACTGATTTCTTTGCCATAAATAACACTCTCCTCTGAGTTATTGATACATAAGCACAACTTATGAATACTAACGTGCATATGTTGCGAAAACTGGAAGTAAAAACAGCTGTAAGGCCGCGTAGTTACTGGCTTTTTCACAATTAGATGAAATTTACATCACAAGAATAGTATAGGTACTAAAAAGCGCTTTGTCAATGGAAGTCGTGATTTTTTTCTCATGCTATAACTAATTTGAATCATAGACGGCATTTATTATTGTATTTATGTTATCGTTGGTATAACCAAAAAGAATAGCCTGCATAAGCAGGCTATGAATTGGATGAAAACGGAGTTCGTTTCTTATTTATTTACATTCCTTGGCTACTAGTTCATGATACGCCTTGAGTAGAGCGCAGCTGATGCTGCCGGGAGCTCCCGTACCGATGGTATGCCCATCGATATCGACAACCGGTGTGACCTCCAGGCTGGTGCTGGTAGCGAATGCTTCGTCGGCTGTCAGCGCAAATTCCGGCGTGAAGGCTTTCTCGACGACGGTATAACCAAGTTTTGGGATAAGCTCATCCATCAGGATGGAGCGGGTGACACCTTTTAGAATATACTCATTAGTGGGATGTGTCCAGATGATGTCATCTTTTACAATGAAGAAGTTGCTGCTGGACCCCTCGGTGATGAGATTCTGGTCCTTGCGGTACTGGATGGTGCCCTGGACGCCTTTGTCATGAGCTGCCTGCTTGGCCAGTACGTTGCCCAGGAGATTCAGACTCTTTATATCACAGCGCAGCCAGCGGATATCCTCAGCCAGGATACAGTGGATGCCATTTTCCTGCTGGTCGGCATCCGGTGCTGATTCACGGATGGTCATGGACAGCAGCGGGACGGTCTGATCCGGGAAGGCATGAGAGCGCGGAGCGCAGCCACGGGTGATCTGGAAGTAGATGGCGCCGTTCCTGATTCCGCTTTTTTTGATCAGGTCGTTGTGGATGGCGGTGAGTTCTTCATCCATATAGGTAATCGGGATGCGCAGCTCGCGCAGCGAACGGCGGCAGCGTTCGAGATGACGCGTCAGGGCAAAAGGTTTCCCGTTATATATGCGTGTTACCTCGTAGATTCCGTCGCCAAACTGGTAGCCACGGTCTTCAAGCTGTACTTTCGGTTCATCCAGGGAGATGAACTCGCCATCAAAAAATCCATAATCCATAACAACAGCTCCTTTATTTCGTCAGATTCGTTATCCAATACGATTATTATACCGAAAAAAAGGACAGTTGACACGGATTTTCGAAAGAATTGTTGTTTGCATATTGGTTTTTCAGCGTTCCCTTGGTATAATGAAATAAGCTGATTTGTGTCGACACACTGTATTCTATGTTACACAATGAGCAGACAATATCGGATTTAAAAGGAGAAATGTGTAAATGAAACTTGTAGTGACCGTAGTAGGTAAAGACCGGGTCGGCATCATTGCGATGGTCAGCCAGATCCTGGCTGAGAACAATGTCAATATCCTCTCCATCAATCAGAATATCCTCGACGGGTATTTCAACATGATCCTGATCGCGGAGATCAGCGGGAGCAAGATCCAACTGGTGGATCTGCAGCAGAAGCTCAAGGAGAGCGGCGAGGAAATCAATGTAGATATCAAGGCACAGCACGAAGATATCTTCAATGTCATGCATAATATCTGACATTCTTAGGAGGAAAATTCTTTGATCACTATAGATGATATTTTAGAAACCAATGCGATGATCACAGAGAACAAGCTCGATGTGCGTACGATCACGATGGGCATCTCGCTTCGCGATTGTGCTCACCCGAATATCAATCAGTTCTGCCAGAATATTTATGATAAGATCACGCGATCGGCAGAGTTCCTGGTGAAGACCGGTGAGGACATCGAGGCTGAATACGGTATTCCAATCATTCACAAACGTGTTTCGGTTACACCGATTGCGATTGCTGCCGATGCCTGTAAGACGGATTCGTATGTACCGGTAGCTGAGGCGATGGACCGGGCGGCCAAGGAAGTTGGCGTCAACTTTATCGGCGGGTTCTCGGCATTGGTCGAGAAGGGCTTCACCAATGGTGACCGCATTCTCATCAATTCGATTCCACAAGCGCTGGCTTCGACGGACCTTGTCTGCTCCTCCGTCAATCTGGGCACTACGAAGACTGGCATTAATATGGACTGCGTCAGGGAAATGGGCGAGGTCATCAAACGAACGGCGGAATTGACCCGCGATCAGGAAGCGCTGGGCTGTGCCAAGCTCGTCGTATTCTGTAATGCGCCGGGCGATAATCCGTTTATGGCGGGTGCCTTCCATGGCGTCAGCGAGGCTGACAAGGTGGTCAGTGTTGGTGTCAGCGGACCTGGCGTTGTCAAGCATGCACTGGAAGATCTGAAAGGTGCAGATTTCACGCAGGTTGCAGAGACCATCAAGAAGACTGCTTTCAAGATCACGCGTGTAGGTCAGCTGGTAGCCCGCGAGGCTTCCAAGCGCCTGGGCGTGCCGTTCGGCATCATCGACCTGTCACTGGCACCAACGCCGGCGGTAGGCGACAGCGTGGCCCGTATCATCGAGGAAATGGGCATAGAGAGCTGCGGCGCACCGGGAACGACGGCTGCGCTGGCACTCCTGAATGATGCAGTCAAGAAGGGCGGCCTCATGGCTTCGTCCCATGTCGGCGGCCTGTCTGGTGCATTTATTCCGGTCAGCGAGGACGAGGGCATGATCCACGCGGTTGCTACGGGCAGTCTCTCGATCGAGAAGCTTGAGGCAATGACCTGTGTCTGCTCGGTCGGCCTGGATATGATCGCAATCGAGGGCGATACGTCTGCGGCTACGATTTCCGGCATCATTGCGGATGAAGCGGCAATCGGTATGATCAACAATAAGACCACGGCTGTCCGTGTCATCCCGGTTCCGGGCAAGAAGGTGGGCGATACGGTTGAGTTCGGTGGCCTGTTGGGCTACTGCCCGATCGTGCCGGTGCGCAACCAGTACAGCTCTGAGGCATTCATCGCGCGTGGCGGTCGTATTCCGGCGCCAATCCGCAGCCTGACGAACTAAGGTACATTGATGCAGTGCAGTTTCTGCCTGTGTTTGTAGAGCGGCCTTCCTCGTGCTGAGGAAGGCTGTTCTGTTATTATAAGACCGGTGAGGTGAAATGAATGCGTGTAACAAAGAAGATCAAGGAAGAACAGATTGCCATCCTGCAGGAAACCTATCGGGGTGTGAAACCGGCATTGATTTTCCGTAATCCATTTGAATTGCTGATTGCAGTCATTCTGTCGGCACAGTGCACGGATAAGCGGGTAAATGTGACGACGGCCCGGTTGTTTCAGCGGGCAGCGACGCCGGAAGCAATTCTGGAAATGGGTCTGTCGGCGCTCGAAGATGAGATTCGGGACTGTGGCTTGTTTCGCAATAAGGCAAAGAATATCCTGGCAACCTGCCAGCTGTTGTGCGAACGCTATGGCGGCGAGGTACCGGATGACTTCGAGGCACTGCAGACGCTGCCTGGCGTAGGTCGTAAGACGGCCAATGTAGTGGAGAGCGTGGGCTTTCATCATCCGGCGATTGCTGTAGATACTCATGTCTTCCGGGTGTCAAACCGGCTGAAACTGGCTGTGGGCAGCACGCCGCTGGAAGTAGAACAGGGGCTGCGCAAGACGATTCCGCGGGAGCAGTGGTCGGATGCCCATCACTGGCTGATCTGGCATGGACGGCAGCTTTGCAAGGCCCGCAAACCATTATGCAGTCAGTGTCCACTGGCTCCGGTCTGTCCGAGTGCTGAGCCGGTTGCCTGATGGCGATGAGATTTACAGTGAATGAAATGAGATGAGAGCAATGATTTATCGGAAAGCAACTTTTGAAGATATCGAAGCGATATTCAAGCTGGTGACCGACTATGCGGCGGATGGTGTCATGCTGGCCCGTTCCCGTAATACACTTTATGAGACCTTGCGTGATATGATCGTGGCGGTGACCGATGAAGGTGAAATCGTCGGTGTTGGCGGCTTGCATATCATCTGGGACCGGCTGGCGGAGGTCCGTACGATGGCTGTTTCTCCAAAGATGACCCGTCAGGGGATCGGCGCTGAGATCGTGCGCCGACTGATCCGCGAGGGGGAACATCTTGGTGTGGAGAAGGTATTCACACTGACCTATAAGCCTGGTTTCTTTCAGACGCTCGGATTTCAGACCATTACGAAGGAAGAATTGCCGCATAAGGTGTGGAAGGAATGCATTGACTGTCCGAAATTCCCGAACTGCGATGAAATTGCCATGGTAAAGGTCTGACTGGACGGGGAATAATCGGACTGTCTCAGATAAAAGTACGTTTGAGGCGGAACTGTATGATTAAAAAATTACAAAAACGATTGACAATCACCTGGTAAACTGGTATAGTATCAATCAATAAGACAAAATGCCGAGATGGAGAGAAGTAAATCACGGGAATCTGGTAGAGAGCGATGGGGTGGTGAAACATCGTAGAGGAACGGATTGAAATACACTCCTGAGCAGCAGGCTGAATGAGCATCATGCAGTAGGCCTTGCCGGATTGCCACCGTTACCACAGGCTAGGATATGTCAGTATCCGAAATGAGAGGCTTGCTTTGGCAAGCAGGGTGGTACCACGGGTATATCAGCTCGTCCCTGTAGAGGGGCGGGCTTTTTTTGTTTGGATGATTATATTCATGTTTTTTTTGCTTCTATGTGGAGGGAATGCTATGATTATTGTAATGAGCCCAAGCGCAACCAAAGAGAATATCCAGAAAGTAATTGAGAAAGTTGAGGCTGCCGGCCTCAGAGTACATACCTCGGAAGGAGAGGAAGTTACGATCGTTGGTGTAATCGGCGATAAGAAAAAGATCGCCAATCTTGAAATGAATATGATGGATGGTGTGGAAAAAACGGTCCGCATCACCGAGAAATATAAGCTGGTCAGCCGAAACTTCCATCCGGAAAATACGGTGGTGGATGTTGATGGTGTCAAGATCGGCGGTAAGCAGATCGTGGTTATGGCCGGTCCGTGCTCGGTAGAGAGCATTGACCAGCTGCGTGAAGCGGCCAAGGCAGTCAAGGCGGGGGGCGCACAGTTCCTGCGTGGCGGTGCCTTCAAGCCGCGTACGAGCCCGTATGATTTCCAGGGACTGGCCGAGGATGGACTTAAGATGCTGCGCAAGGTAGCGGATGAGGAAGGGCTCAAGGTCGTCACGGAGATCGTCGACAAGGATGATATCGATGTCGTCGGCAGGTATGCAGATATCTACCAGGTTGGTGCCCGCAACATGCAGAACTTCCAGATGCTCAAGGCGCTGGGCAAGGCCGATAAGCCGGTCATGCTCAAGCGCGGTCTGTCGGCAACAATCAGCGAGTGGCTCAATGCTGCCGAGTACATCATGGCTGGTGGCAATGAGCGTGTCATCCTGTGTGAGCGCGGCATCCGTACCTATGAGACCTTTACGCGCAATACGCTGGATCTCAGCGCGGTGGCGGCGGTCAAAGAGCTCTCACATCTGCCGATCATTGTTGATCCGAGTCATGGAACCGGCCGCTGGCAGATGGTACGGCCGATGGCCCGTGCGGCGGTGGCTGCCGGCTGTGATGGCCTCATCATTGAGGTTCATCCGCATCCGGAGATCGCACTTTCTGATGGCGATCAGAGCCTGACCCCGAAGAATTTTGAGCAGCTCATGGATGAGCTGGGGCGGATCGCTGCTGTGATGGACCGGTCGCTATGAGCAGGGCCGCAATGAATCTGGCTATCATTGGCGTTGGCCTCATTGGCGGTTCGCTGGGGCTTTGCCTCAAGGATAAGCTGGGGGATGCCATCCATATTACGGGCCTTTGCCGGACACAGCGGTCGATGGATAAAGCTATGGAGCTGGGAGCCGTTGATTTTGCAGCTGCCGATATCGAGGCCGTGGTAAAGGATGCGGATATTGTTTTTCTGAGCCCGCCGGTTTTGCAGATCGTTCCTATGGTGGAGAAAATCCTGCCTTATCTGAAGAAAGGAACAATCATCACGGATGCCGGCAGCACGAAGCAGTATATCTGGCAGCATCTGCAGAAGATCCTGCCGCCGGATATCTATTATATTGCCGGCCATCCCATGACGGGGCGTGAGAAAAGCGGTGTAGAAGCGGCGACCAGGGACCTGTTTGTCGGCAAAGCCTATGTTATCGTGGAAGACACCGGTGCACCGCAGGCAGCTCATGAGAAGCTCATGCGTGTGCTGAAGCATACCGGGGCGAATTTCACGACACTCGATATTGCCAAGCATGACCGCTGCGCCTCTGTCATCAGCCATGTACCGCATGTGACGGCTGCTGCGCTCGTGACGCTGCTGAATCGTTCCGGTGATGATATGGACTCCTGTATCAAGCTGATCGGCGGTGGTTTCAAGGATACGACGCGCATTGCTTCGTCAAATGCCGATATGTGGGCCGATATCTGTATGACAAATTCAGACGCTATTGTGGGCAATCTGAAAACGTTGCAGGATATCCTGGGAGAGGTTATCACGGCCTGTGAGAATCACGACCGGCAGGCCGTCTATGACTACTTCACGGCCTCCAGAGAACGTCGTGACAGCATTCTGGAACATGTGGTAAAGGAATTCGATCCGAACTGAAGCATGGCCGGATTATACGACAAAATAAAGCAAGTCTGTCTCGTATGAGTCAGACTTGCTTTTTGCGTAAAGATGCGAGAAAATAGAGGGGAATGGATTACGGAGGATAACGAATGAAAATCAGATTGAATGAACTGGCTGACGCACTGGCTCAATCAGACGTACGCCAGGCCTATGTTGATATTGCCCATGGCAAAGTAGTCGTGATGCAGGAAGACATGAACGAAGAAGAAGCACTCGATCATGTCTTTGATATCGAGGAAGACTGGGAGCATTATATCCCTTTGCCGAATATCATTGATGGTGAAGAACGTGAGGTCATGCGGTCGTTTGCAGAAACTCAGCAGCGGGCCGATATAAAAGAGCGGCTGTTGGCCGTCCTTACGGGGGCTGGAGCTGCGTCCCGTTTCCAGCGTGAGGTTCGTCATCTGCTGTTGAAGCCGGCCTGGGAGAATTATCTCCAGGCGCACTTCATTGAGGCGGCACGTGACTGGTGCGAGGAAAATGCACTGGAATATGAAGAATAACAGGCAGAAGGAAAATCCGGGAGCAATCGAGCAGATCCTGGCAATTCCGGTTAAGTAAGCGCATAGAATAGGAAAATCCCCCAGAGGCTGTTTGGGAAAGCAGTCCCTGGGGGATTTTTTATGACTCAGCTTCGTTTCGGTTGTGGCAGCAGGAAGGTAGCGGCTGCACAGCAGGCTGCGATGATCAGGATGAGTACCATGACGGCATTGATGCCGAAATGGTCGGCGTACCAGCCCAGTGACGGTACGATGATACCGCCCATGCTGAATGAGAGCCCCAGCGTGACGCCGGAGGCAAAGCCAACGCTTTTTGCCAGGTAGCTCTGTCCCAGTACGACGAAGGCCGCATAAGGGCCCTGCATGGCGAAGCTCATCGGGATCAGCATGGCAAAGACGGCCCAGATGTTATGGGCGAAGGCGACGACCGCCAGGCATGGGACCAGCAGGCAGCAGCCGTAGCGCAGCGTATGGACATAGCCTTTGCGGTCAGCCAGCCAGCCGCCGACCAGCGTTGCCAGGACGCCGACGATGGAGATGATGGACAGCGTAGCACTGCCGATGGCTGGTGTTGCACCGAGAGACTGGATGCAGAATAGCGGCAGGAAACTGCTGATGGCCGTGAAAGCCGTCGAGCGGAACACGATGACCAGGAAGAGGCGGCCGAAGGCGGCCCAGTCGTTCTGCTGGGGGCTGGCAGCAGCAGAGCCAACCGGGCGATCCTGCTGACTGGCAATCCGGCTGGCTTCAGCCGCCCGACGGATTGACGGGGCAGCCAGGAACAGCAGTGAGGACATGATGATGGCCGTAAAGCCGTAGAAAGCAGTGCCCTTCATGCCGAAGGTTGTGATGAGGAATACAGCCAGCAGCGGTCCAAAGCCGAAACCGGCATTGCCACCGACACTGAATATGCTCATGCCCTGACCTTTTCGGGTACCGGCGATTGCATTGACGTTGCGGGCTCCTTCCGGGTGGAAGATCGAGCTGCCGATGCCCATGATCGTGACGGCTGCGAAGATAGACCAGTAGTCCGTGACAAAACCGGTAAGTGCGAGTGACAGGCCCGTCATGAGTACACCAAGTCCCATGAACCACTGTCTGGACCCTTTGTCAGCCAGCCAGCCGAATAGTGGCTGGATTATGGATGACAGGAATGAGGAGGCAAACATGAGCCCGGCAATCGAGGTATAATCCATGCCGTATTCACTTACGAAGAATGGCAGGATGGCCGGCAGCGAGCCGCTGTTGATATCGACGCTCAGATGACCGGTTGACAGGATATATAAATATTTCTTATTCATCAGTAAAAGTCCTTCCTTGTGTGAGTCAGTACTTCAATTCTAGCACGCGGGTCAGGTCCGCGCAAATCTGCTGGCAGTGGTCAGCGATTGGATGAAAATTGAATAAAATATTTGACAAGGATAGATATGATTGATATAATGTTACCTGTTAATGACGCGATTATGATGTCATTCGCCGGCGTGGCGGAATTGGCAGACGCATCAGACTCAAAATCTGACGTTGGCAACAACGTGCCGGTTCAAGTCCGGCCGCCGGCACCATTTGGTGCAACAGACTCCATGAGCTTTCATGGAGTTTTTTTGTGCAATATATCGGGCGTTTTCCGTTCGTTTAATGACGATTCATCAGACCAATGAAGCGTTGCGATAGAGATTAATCGTGTTTTCGCGTGAAATAACGAAAAAGAGTTGACGCGGGCAATAATATCCGCTATAATACGCTTTGTTATATAGAGAAAGGGGATTATCCATTATGGCAAAAGAAGTTATTAGCAAGTCCGCATTGGTTGATAAAGTTGCAGAGGCTGCTGGCGTATCCAAAAAAGATACGAAAGCTGTTGTTGATGCCCTGCTCGAGACGGTCAAAGAGAGCGTAAAAGCTGATGCTGAGATCCGTCTGATCGGCTTTGGTACGTTCAAGAAAGCGCATCGCAATGCTCGCACGGGTCGCAACCCGCAGACGGGTGCTGCTCTGCAGATCGCTGCAAGCGACAGCATGGCTTTCAAATCCAGCGTAAAATACTAATTCGCGAAAAACTGTGCATTAGGTACAGGAATGACCGGCTGGCTGCTGATTTTTGCAGTCAGCCGGTTTTTCGTATCGGTCTGACTCGTTTACCAATGTGTCAGCTATGAATCGCTTGCATGATTGTTGAATCTTCGATAGAATAAAAGAATAAGATGAGAATTCGGTGAAAGACAGGAGGCCAGGTCTATGTGTATACTGAAACGATTCATGTTCATCACATTGATTGCCATCGCAGCTTCTTCCTGCATGGGGGTGGAGTCAGTCCCTGTTGAAGCAGCTATGGTTCGGGTTACGAATAATTGCTGGAATGGCGATCCCAATTATCCGTTGGTTGATCATACCGATACCAGTTATATATTTGTCGATCGTCATTCTGCCTGTATCAGCGCAGATGGCGAGGTGGCTGTGATCGTACTTAGTGTGCGGGATTACAGCTTTGGCAAGGAGACCATCACCTACTTTTTCAAGGAACAGTATGAAGATCTGATGTGGCGGGTGGAGTATCATAACTGGCGTGGCCAGTGGAACAAATATACGAGTCATACGAATCCGGCAATCAAACGGATCTATGACACGGCCAAAGCTGCTGTGGGGCGGTGAGAACCGGCCGGATTTGTCTGGGGGAGACGGAGTGAAGAAATCGCATATTATCCTGACTGCAGGGGTTGTTTATCTGGTTATTATGGTGGTGGGCGGAGCGATTTATTATGCCTATCGTCAGCGGCCAATGGCGGCTCCGGCAGAGGAATCGTCGGTGGCTGCAGTAAAGGCGCCGTCAGCTGAAGAACAGGCCGCCGCTAAAGCGGCTGCAGCCGAGGAAGCAAAGGCGAAGCAGCGGGAAAAACGTATTGATGAGCTCAAGGCAGCATTGAAAACAGAAACGATTCACGGGATTACCTATTATCGGTATGACTGGCCACAGAGGATGCCGACGGGCGTTTATCTGCGTCCATTTGTAGCCGTTGGCAATGGCCGCTGCGTATTGAAGAACGATGTGTGCTATGCCTACTCTATCGATGATCCGCAACAGACGGCCTGGATCAATGGAGATCGCCTGGATATCCTGGCGGGGGGACAGCGGACGACGCTGTCCTTTGATCCGAAAACCATGCATAAGCAGATGGCACCGGATGCATCATGGCTGATGGAGAATTATGTGACCGAGGCTGATCCGGATGCTTTGGCAGCACTGCATCGAGTGGCTGCCGCATCTAATGCGGAAATTGTTTACTATAAGTCAGACGGCAAGTCCCGTCAGCAGACGTTCTCGGCTGAGGAGATCGAGCGGGTACGGGTGATGGTAGAGCTCTATGAGCTGTTGGCTGCTGAGTGATTCGTTAACGGGAATTTAAGGCTGTATTAATTGACAGCAGAGGAAAAATCAGTTAGGCTGGTATAGGTAGAATTAGTTTTTCCTTGGAGGGATTCGATTATGAAAAAAACAGCACTACTTACAGCAGCACTGATGATGATGGGAACCTCTGCCGTTATGGCAGCTCCAATCAATCAGATGGCAGCTCATGAGACGGCTATTGGTGTCGGTACGAAGGAGTCGTACATCGAGCATAAGGTGACGAGCAAGGCTACGATTGGCTATCAGTATGCAGATCGCGACGAATATGGTGATCATAAAGATGCCTATCTGCAGTATGATGTGGTTGGCTCTGAGGTCAAACTGATCGGTGGTTATCGCTGGAATCTGCCAGGGGATAAGGATCAGGCCTTTGGCGGTGTCGCACTGAGCACGCCGAAAGTCATGGGCTTTGATGCGTATGCATCCTATGTCGCTGGCAAGGACTTCAATGAGACACAGGTCGGCATCAACAAGAACCTGCTTCTGAATGTTGATCTCAATGTCAACTATCATAACTTCAAGCCGGACAATGGACATCATGAGAACGGTGTTGGCGCCGGTATCACCGTGAAGTTCTGATATTTGGATGAACGTATGAAAAATCCCGCACAGCCCTGGGCATGTGCGGGATTTTTTTGATGGGATTACTGCGCGTCGAATAACGGCAGCGGTTCAAGGAAGATGATATCCTTGCGTTTGGCAGCGTCGCCTTCAGCGAGGACACAGGCCTCGCCGATGATCTTGCCGCCGGCTTTTTCAGTCAGCTCTGAGAGTGCCTTCATGGAACCACCGGTGCTGATGACATCATCAAGCAGCAGTACGTTCTTTCCTTTGAGGCGCTCGACATCCGTACCGTCGAGGCAGAGGTTCTGTACGCCCTTGGTCGTGATGGAGATATCCTCGACCCAGATGGCATTTTCCATATAAGCCTTGACGGACTTACGGGCTACGATGTAGCGTTTCATGCCTAATTCACGGGCAAGGTCCGCTGCGAGGGGGATGCCCTTTGTCTCAGCTGTCAGGATAACATCCGTCTCAGCCGGGATCTTCCTGGCCAGGGCTCTGGCACACGCCAGGGTCAGTTCAGCGTCACCAAGCATGATGAAGCCTGCGATGGCCAGTTTGTCAGTCACGTTGAGAATAGGCAGGGCACGCTTGCAGCCTGCTACTTCCAGTTCATAGAATCTATCAGCCATAATTGTTTATTTGCACCTCTTTCACATAATACGGAACTATTATACTCTCTTTCGACAGTCCGTGCAAATTCCAAGGAAAAACTCAATAAAATACCTCTTTTTTATATTGTGTATTGTGAACATTTGTGTTACCATACATCTTATGAGACCGATTTTGGTGGAATCCGATTGAAATGGATAAAATAATCACCTGGTCTTAAATAAAGAATTGGAATGGGTTGTGTTATGAAAAACTTCAGACTTACCGAAAAGGAAATGAATGCTATGGCAGAGCGGGTTCCGACACCGTTTCTGGTTGCATCGCTGGACAAGGTTGAGGAAAACTACCAGTTCATGCGCCAGCATCTGCCCCGGGCCGGCGTATATTACGCCATGAAGGCCAATCCGACACCGGCGATTCTCCGTCGTCTGGCTGGTTTGGGGTCACATTTCGATGTGGCATCAGCTGGTGAGATGGAACAGCTTTATGGGCTGGGTGTCAATGGATCGCAGATGATTTACGCGAATCCGGTCAAGGATACGCGCGGACTTCGCGCGGCGGCCTGTATATGGTGTACGCCGGTTCACGTTTGATGATGCGACGGAGATTCCGAAGATGGCTTCGTATGTACCTGGCGCGGATGTGCTGGTACGGATCTCGGTGCGCAACAACAAGGCACTGGTTGACCTGAATACGAAATTCGGAGCACCAGTGGATGACGCGATAGCACTTCTGCAGCAGGCAGAACAGGCCGGACTGCATGCAGCCGGTATCTGCTTCCATGTAGGCAGCCAGTCTTTGTCGACGGCGGCTTATGAAGAAGCACTGCTGGTTGCCCGTAAACTTTTCGATGAGGCTGAGGCGTTGGGCATGCACCTGACGGATCTGGATATCGGTGGAGGATTCCCCGTGCCGGATGCCGACGGTTTGTCGGTTGACCTGGCGGTCATGATGGAGTCCATCAACCGGCAGATTGATCGGCTGTTCCCGGATACGGCAGTCTGGACGGAGCCGGGACGTTATATGTGTGGCACGGCGGTGAATCTCGTGACCTCGGTCATCGGGACGAAAGATCGTAATGGCAAACCCTGGTATATCCTGGATGAAGGCATTTATGGCTGCTTCTCAGGTATTATGTATGATCATTGGACCTATCCGCTGCACTGCTTCGGTAAAGGCGCGAAAAAGTCATCCACGTTTGGCGGTCCAAGCTGTGATGGCATCGATGTATTGTACCGTGACTTTGAGGCACCGGCATTGAAGATCGGCGACCGTCTGCTCGTGACGGAGATGGGAGCCTACACCAGCGTCAGTGCGACGCGATTCAATGGATTCTATCTGGCCCCAACGGTCATCTTTGAGAATCAGCCGGAGTATGCAGCCCGTCAGAAGACGGACGCTGAGGACAAGGACTCCGAAGCGGCTGTTTAAGCGGCTGAATTATGGAAAGGAAGCGGACTGTGGAAATTGAGGAGATCGAGCATCTGCTTCTGCATGCGCTGACGGAAGAGTCTGTGGCGGGGCGGCTGGATTCGGCGAAGTCGCAGCAGGAGGTCTATACCATCCTGCAGGAACTGCCGTACTTCGAGCTGAGCATGGAAGAATTCCAGCAGGGAATCCGGGCCATGCAGGCAGAGCAGGCGGATTTGCACGAACATGAAGAATAGAAACGAATAGACATAAAAAAGAAGTTCATCGCTGGTGATGAACTTCTTTTTTTATGGTTCAGTAACTCAGAGATGCTTTTCGGTCAGGACCAGATCGATTGCATTGAGTACATCGTTGATATTCTCTTCCGTGACGACCAGTGGCGGCTGAAGGCCATGACATTGCGGCCTACGCCATTTTTGCCAATGATGAAGCCACGGTCCTTGAGGGTTTCGAGGCAGTCATCCAGGAGCTCCGGTGCCTCGCTGCCATCGGCATGGATGAACTCCGCGCCATCCATGAGGCCCAGACCGCGGACATCGCCGATTACCGGATGCTTCTTTTGCAGCTCACGCAGGCCGGCCCGCAGCTGCTCGCCACGCTCCTGGGCGTTCTTTGCCAGCTGGTGCTCCTCGATATAGTCGAGGACAGCGAGACCGGCCGTAGAGGATACCGGATTGCCGCCGAGTGTCGAAGCACCCGGACGGGTGTAAGTATCGGCAATTTCAGCTGTAGAGATGAAGGCCGAGATCGGTGCACCGTTGCCGAGCGCCTTGGCCATGCACATGATATCCGGGACGACATCATAGTTTTCAATGGCGAACATCTTGCCTGAGCGGGCAAAGCCGGTCTGTACTTCGTCGATGATGAGCAAGGTATGATACTGTTCCAGAATTTCCTTAACGCGGCGAAAATAGCCTTTGGGCGGCACGACGCAGCCGGCATTGCCCTGGATCGTCTCGGCGATGAAGGCACCCGGGTGTCCGGAGGTCGCCGTCTTGATGACGTCCTCAATGGCATTGGCGCAGGCGAGGTCGCATTCCGGATATTTCTTGTTCATCGGGCAGCGGTAGCAGTTCGGGTTCGGGGCAAAGTGGATACCGCCGACCGGTGTCGGTGCCGTGCGCCACATCGTGAGGCCGGTGACGCTCATGCCGAGCTTGGTGCGGCCGTGCAGTCCCTGACGCAGGGCGATGATCTCGCTGTTGCCTGAGTAGACTTCGGCCAGCAGCAGAGCGCCCTCTGTGGCCTCAGAACCGGTGGAGCAGAAGAAAGACTTCTGCAGGCTGCCCGGTGTGACCTGAGCCAGCTTTTCTGCCAGATTGACGAAGTTTTCGGTCAGGTAGATGTTGCAGACATGCTGCAGGTCATCCATCTGGGCTTTCATTTTGCTGAGGATTTCCGGATTGGCATGGCCGCAGTTCATGACCGAGACACCGGCATACATATCGAGATACTTTCTGCCATTGCTGTCCCAGAGGTATTGCATGGAGCCTTTGACCATCTGCTGTGGATTGCAGGTAGAAATGGGCCAGGCAGGGCATGATATATTTCTTCTTTTTTTCGATAATGGCCTCAGGGCCGATATAATGCTTTTCTTCCATAATGATCGTTTCCTCTTATATTAATGTGCTGTCGCGCTAGCTTCAGATCGAATTGCGGCTCTGGCGGAACCGGTAGGTGCCAAGGCCAAGCTCACGCGGTCCCTGCTGGAGAACGGCAAGTTTATCAGCACTCACGGCCTGACCAGCACTCAGCTGATCGAGGGCTTCCCGGTAGATCTTCGTGACCGTTCCGGTGAAGTCCGGCGTGTAGTCCTGCGCTTCGATGCGATAGGAAGCTGCGCCGTTGAACTTGGCCAGATACGGATACAGGCAAAGGTCTTTGGCAAAATACAGGTGGTTGCGGCCAAACTGGTCAACCCGGATCGCATGCTTTTCCTGGGCACTGTCGAGCAGGGCATAACGGCGGTCCATGACCTCCGGATTATCGAGCTCATTGAAATGAGGCAGCGACATTGCCGGGATGTTGTGGTCGAGGATCATCGACTCATAGGAGCCGTGGACGACTACCTCGATCGGCAGCTCGGAATTTTCGACGATCTCGCGCAGCTGCTCGAAGGACAGCTCATAGGAAGCTGTGGCCTGCGTCTAGGCCGTTCTCTTTCAGGAAACGGGCAGCGAGGTGATTGAAGAGGTTGAAGGATACATCGGCCTGGACCTGGCAGCTGCGTGAGCTTCTTCGCCAGCTTCAGGGAAGCCGAGGTTGCTGACCATGATGCCGTCAGCTTTGAGGGCTGCCATCATGACTCAGTGCCGTGAAGAACTGCTCCAGTTCGCCACACTCACGGCGCATGGTCGTGCGCGGCGTATTGATGACGACTTTGGCCTTGCCTTTGGCATAGGCGATGATATCAGCGTAGTCGGCCAGTGACCACGGACGGTTCGGGCGGAAGGCCTCGCCGCCGACATAGACGACATCGGCACCATTGTCGAATCGCAGCTTTGGCTGACTCGATCGTACCGGTGCGGACGCTCAGTGTGCGGTGAGGCGCATTCTCCTTCTGGATATCCGGCTCCTGCTTGAGCACATCATCCTGGAAACCGGCTTCCTTGACAGCATCACTGAAGAAACGCGGCTCGCGTTTGCCATCAAAGCCGATGTCTTTCTTCGTGGTCTTACCGAAGGCGAACGTGGTCGTGAAATCACGGGCCCGGTTCTCGTAGAGGCTCTTCCAGCCTTCCTCATCAACCTGATAGCCGGCCGGGTCAGCCAGATAAGCATCGATTGCCTTGCGGTACGTGCTCACGATGCGGCGGACGAACGGAGCCGGACGCATGCGCCCTTCAATTTTGAAGGAGAAAACGCCAGCCTGGATCAGCTGCGGGATGGAACGATACATGCACATATCCTTGAGGGCAAGCTTGTAGGGGCCAGGTCCATCGGAATCGAGCACTTCGCCGGACTGCTCGTCGATGAGCTGGTATGGCCAGCGGCAGGGCTTCAGGCAGCGGCCGCGGTTGCCGCTCTGGCCGAAGACCACGCCGGAATGGATGCACTGTCCGCTTTCACTCATGCACATGTCGCCGTGCATGAAGTATTCGACCTCGATGCCCGTGCGCTCACGGAACAGCGACAGCTCGGAGAGCGTCATCTCGCGGCCGACGACGATACGCGTGATGCCATATTCCTTGAGCTTCTCGATGGCATGCTCATTATGGGTATTCATCATGACCGACGTATGGATCGGGATATTCAGGTTCATCTCATGGACCAGCTCCAGGACGGCGAAAGTCCTGCACCAGCAGTGCATCCGGCCGGATCTCATTCAGATAGGTCAGATATTCGCGCAGGGCCGGTACTTCTTCATCACTGATGAGATTGTTCAGCGTGATATAGAGATGTACGCCATGTTCATGTGTATAGTTGATTGCTTTTTTGAGCATTTCGTCATCGAAATTGAAGTCGCCCTCATGCATGCGCATATTGAAGTGCTTGCCGCCCAGATAGACCGCATCGGCACCAGACTCCACACCAGCCACCAGTGCGTCCCAGGTACCAGCAGGCGCAAGAAGTTCAACAGATTTACGGTTCAATAACATAGATGGTTTTCTCCTTTAAAAAGAAAGTAATGGACAAAATAATCCTAGTATAATAGTATAGCAGGAATCTATGGTCGTATCAAATCGCAACAGCTATGTGTTAGAGTCATTCAGGGGATTTTCGGTCGTTGTGGATTGACGGCCTGTAGCTGAAGACGTATATTATAGTGTAAATGATGCTACGGGCCTGTGGATTATTAGGAGGAGCAGAAAAAACATGAAGATTGAACGATTGGATCATCTGGTGATCACGACAGAGGACCTCGAGGCATGTCTGCATTTCTATGGGGATATCCTTGGAATGGAGATTGAACATCAAAATGGGTGCTACGCCTTGCGGTTTGGCAACCAGAAATTCAATATTCACCGGAAGAAGGCGGAATTCCTGCCGGCAGCAAAGAATGTCACCTATGGCAGCCTGGATCTGTGTTTCATTGTTGAAGGGGATATTCAGGATATCAAGGCCGAGATCGAGTGTAAAGAATGGCCCATCGAGTGCGGTATTGTAGACCGGACAGGAGCCTGTGGCCCGATGCAGAGTCTCTACCTGCGTGACCCGGATGGGAAACTGATCGAGCTCAGTGTATACCGGTGATTAGATGATTAGCAATACGACTAATGATGCAATGATGTATGAGCCTCATATTAAATGGTATCAGGAACTGGTGCGGGCATTCGGGTATGATGTATTGTAATGAAAAGGAGAGAAATCATGGCGTATTGCGATTGGGCTATGGGCAGTGAGACAATGATTCGCTATCATAATGAGGAATGGGGCGTGCCATTGCATGATGACCGGAAGCAGTTCGAGTTCCTGATGCTGGAGGCCATGCAGTGCGGGCTGAGTTGGAATCTGATGATGAATAAGCGGGAAATCTTCCGGAAGTGTTTCGCTTGCTTTGATTTTGATGCGGTTGCTGCGTTCGGCGAAGAAGATGTCCGGCGCATCATGGAGACACCGGGGATGATCCGTTCGCGCCGAAAGATCGAAGCAGTCATCAACAATGCACGCTGCTTTCAGCAGATCCGGGCGGAGTATGGCTCTTTTTCGGCTTATATCTGGGGCTATACCGATGGCCGGACGGTAATCTACAACCATCATGCGGAGGGCTGGATCCCGGCCAGCAATGGCTTGTCCGATAAAGTCAGCCGGGATTTGAAACGGCGGGGATTTAAATACCTGGGAAGCATCACGGTTTATTCACATCTGCAGGCCTGTGGCATCATTAATGACCATGGTCAGGACTGTCCGTGCTTTCAGGCGATCAACGAGAGCTGTCCTGTGGTGAGTAAACGGCGCAGCCAGGAGCATGATGTGCGCTGTTTTGGTGACCAGTGATATATAGCCTTAGAGACATAGATACTTTATTATAAAAACAAAAAAATTGTTTTAAAACAGATGGAGTGGTATAATAAACTAGGAAAACTTGTATGGGAGGTGTATCGTATGCGATTGCTTAGAGTTTCAGCAGATCATTTCAAGAATGCTAAGGATGGTCTTACTATTGATCTTGTGCCGCAGGCACGCAAAAGTGATGAGGATAAACAATATGAGATGAATGAGATAGACTCAGGTCTATTTGTCTATAGTACGGGAGCCTTTATTGGAAAGAATGCTTCCGGGAAGACAACGGCTTTGGATCTTTTGGATTGTGCGTATTCTATTTTGGGAGAATATAGGCTGGAGGGCAAGCACTATTCCTGTGAAGGCACTCGTCTGGAACTGTTTTTTTACGATAAGGGATATATATATCGTTACAGGACCATCCTGGATACCAGGATGAATGCTATGAATAGGACACAGTTTGGGCAGCAGGAGCTTGTCAGAAAAAAATATTATAGTTCATATGCAGCAAAAATATATGATTCAGAGGGCTTTGAAGCGGTCGATATTACAGGTAAGCTGCCCAAGGATACTTCTATTGTTTTTTTTGTTTCTGATGAACAGCAGACCTTAGCAGTTTATTTCAGCAGCTCAGATAATGGGGCTGACGTATATAGTCATGCATTCAATATATTGGAAGCAGAGAACCTAGGCATAGGAATATTATCGAAGATCTTGTTTATTTTTGATGAGAACATTACGGAACTGAGTCGGCTGGATGACCATAATTTTAGAATAGTGTATTGTGGGCAGGAAAGCATAAAATCGGATAAGGAACTTCTATATTGGCTTTCTAGCGGAACGACTAAAGGAATGTTGCTTTATATGATGATGGCAGCTTCCCTGACTGAAGGGTTTGACCTGCTCGTAGACGAGATAGAGAACCATTTCCATAAGACATTAGTACGTAATATGATTGACTTATACCGTGATAAGACAGTTAATCGGAAGGGTGCATCCTTATTTTTCACTACGCATTATTGCGAGATCCTGGATAGTTTCAACAGACAGGATAATATATGGATAACACGTTCTGAGGGCAAAGTGACAGCAGTAAGTATGCGTGAGGACCATCCGATTCGGCGTGAACTGCTGAAAAGCATACAATTCTATAACAATACATTTCGGACGGATATCAACTATGATGCGCTGATGGCGTTGAAAAAGGAACTGATGGCATGAAGGAATTGATCATGTGCGAGGGACCTAATGAAAAAGCAGTCATGGATATTCTTATCGACAATGGATTGCTGGTATTTGATCGGGATGATTTACTAGGCTTAGCGGTCTACCATGCGAGGCAGATAAAGACATCCGGTCAGGTGCGAAATGCCCTGGACATGTATTCCGGGCAGGTGGAGATCCTTCGGGTTGGAGATAAATTAAGCGATGAAATCAAAAAGATAAAGGCTTACGAACGTCAGTTGATGTCGATTCGTAAATATTGCACGAAACCGGAATTGGAGATATTGCTCATCATTGGAGAAAAGCTTTTATCATCTTTTGAGAAGGTGAAGAGCAAAGTGAAGCCAAAGGATTTTTCTAAGCAAAAGATTCAGTATAATGGGGTGAAATATAGGAATCAGACAGATTTCTATAAAATGTATTTTGGTCTAAGGCCAAAACTCCTGGTGCAATGTTTAAAGGCGTACAAGAGCTCCCATCGCAATAAGTCAGGGGAATTATATATCGCTGATTTGTTGAAGTGACAGATACAGGAGAGCGATCTTTTCTAGTGATTAATTGGGTATAGTGTGCATGAATTTGCATTTCGCTTTGAACTATGTTACACTGTAAGATATTGTGACGATGAAAAAGAAGAGTATGTTCAGTTGGTGTCGTTAGAGAGTCCCTGTGGCTGGAAATGGGATGATGCCGGGAGCAGAAAGTTCGCTTTGGAGTCTCCGGAGGAAATGTCGGACGTCGGGCTGCGTTAAGGCCGCTGAGTGAAAAATCAGGGTGGTACCGCGAACGTTTGCCTTCGCCCCTCATGCACGTTTTGTGCAGGGGGCGAAGGCTTTTATAGTTTTTAGGAGGTTTTTTGATGGAAGAGAAGATCGCACAGCTGAAGGCCGAAGCTGCCGCAGCTGTCCAGGGTGCAGCCGATGTGGCGGCCCTCAATGATATCCGTGTCAAATATCTGGGCAAGAAGGGCGCATTCACGTCAATCCTGCGTGGTATGGGCAGCCTGAGCGCTGAGGAACGTCCAAAAGTTGGTAAGATCGTCAATGCAGCCAAGGCTGAGATTGAGGTCCTGATTGGTCGGCAGGGCGAGGCCCTCAAGACGAAGGAACTCGAAGCCCGTCTGGCCAGTGAGAAGATCGATGTTACGCTGCCGGGGCGCAATGTCCCGATGGGTCATCTGCATCCGCTGACGCTGACGCTTGAGCGCATCAAGGATATCTTTGTGCACATGGGCTTCAGTGTTGAGGAGGGTCCTGAGATCGAGCGTGATTACTTCAACTTTGAAGCACTGAACCTGCCGAAGGATCATCCGGCCCGCGATATGCAGGATTCCTTCTATATTACAGATGAGATCCTCATGCGTTCGCAGACTTCACCGGTTCAGGCCCGCACGATGCAGGGCAATGAGCCGAACAAGCCGATCCGCATGATCGCGCCGGGGCGTGTATACCGCCGCGATGAGTATGATGCCACGCATTCTCCGATGTTTACGCAGGTCGAGGGTCTGGTCATTGATGAGGGTATCAGCCTGGCTGATCTCAAGGGAACGCTGGAGCTGTTCCTGCATCAGATTTTCGATGAGAATGTCGGCGTTCGTTTCCGCCCGAGTTTCTTCCCGTTCACGGAGCCGTCGGCTGAGGTCGATATCTCCTGCGTCATGTGCCATGGCAAGGGCTGCAAGGTCTGCAAGGGCACAGGCTGGCTGGAGATCCTGGGCGCTGGCATGGTCCATCCGCATGTTCTCGAGATGAGCGGCTATGATCCGAAGAAGGTCAGCGGCTTTGCGTTTGGTATGGGTGTTGAGCGTATCGCGATGCTGTCCTATGGCGTCGATGATCTCCGCCTGTTCTATGATAATGACATGCGCTTCCTGCGCCAGTTCTGAGATTGAGGAGGTTAAACGATGCAGGTTTCTATTAAGTGGCTGAACGACTATATCAAATTCAACGAGACAGCAGAAGAGCTCGCTGATAAATATACCATGGCCGGTGTACCGGTCGAGAATGTCATCCGGGCAGATGCCGGACTGGACAAGGTCATCACGGGTAAGATTGAGGAGCTCAAGGCTCATCCGGATTCGGATCATCTGCAGATCTGCCAGATGAATGTAGGCGCGGCTGAGCGCGTCCAGATCATCACGGGTGCACAGAATGTCAAAGAGGGGCAGATCGTGCCGGTGGCGATGGTCGGTGCCCATTTGCCCAATGGCCTTCACATCAAGAAAGGCAAGCTGCGCGGGCTGCCGTCGAATGGCATGCTCTGCTCGGCTGGTGAGCTCCACATGGACCTTTCCAAACTGACGGATGCCGAGAAGGATGGCATCTATATCCTGCCGGCCGATACGCCGGTCGGTGTGCCGGCAAAAGATGTGCTGGGCCTTGATGATGTCGTGCTTGAGTATGAGCTGACGGCAAACCGTGGCGACTGCTTCAGCGTGTTCGGTCTGGTTCGCGAGGCAGCAGTCCTGACGGGCAATGAGCCGCATTATCCGGAGATCACGGTTAAAGAAGATGATCCGGCTAAGGCAGCGGATATGGTGAAGATCGGCATTGAGGCGCATGACCTTTGTGACCGTTTTGCGGCCCGCGTCATCAAGAATGTCAAGATCGGCCCGTCCCCGGAGTGGATGCAGCAGCGTCTGGAAGGGGCTGGCATCCGTGCCATCAACAATGTGGTCGATGTTACGAACTTTGTCATGGTGGAGCTGGGACAGCCGCTTCATGCTTATGACTACGACCAGCTCAAAGGTCATGAGCTGACGGCTCGTCTGGCCGCTAAGGGTGAGAACCTGCATACGCTGGATGATTCGTCCCGTATCGCCAGGGGCACAGAGCTCGTTATCGCCGATGCCGAGAAGCCGGCCAGCCTGGCTGGCATCATGGGCGGTCTGGAGACTGAGGTCACGGAACAGACGACGACAATCGTCCTCGAGGCCGCATCCTTCAACGGACCGAGCGTCCGCCGGACGTCCCGTGCCTGCGGTCTGCATTCTGAGGCATCCGGTCGCTTCGAGCGTGGCGTGGATGTACCGAGTATCCCGCGTGCACTCGATCGTGCCTGCCAGCTGCTGCAGGACATGGGTGCCTGCACGGTTACGCAGGGCATTGTCGATGTCTATCCGGAGCCGAAGCAGCCGGTTGTCATCAACTTCACGGCTGAGCAGATCAACAAGCGTCTGGGTACGAGCCTGCCGGGCGCCAAAATGGTTGAGATCCTCGAGAGCATTGGTTTTGTCGTCGGGGAGACGGGCAGTAAGAGCTACAAAGTCACGGTACCGACCTGGCGTAATGACTGCACCTACATGGAAGACCTCTCAGAGGAAGTCTCCCGTTTGTATGGCTTTGACAACATCCAGTCCACGACGCCGTATGGCCGCGTGATGCAGGGCCGTCAGAGCGATCGTCAGAACTTCATTGATCATATCAAGCATATCCTGTCGGGACTGGGTATGACGGAGGAGCTGTCCTTCAGCTTCACGAGCGTGGATATGCTCGATAAGATGCGCGTGCCGGCTGACAGCAAGCTGCGCCAGGCCATCCCAATCATGAATCCGCTGACGGATGAGTGCCCGCTGGTTCGTACGAGCCTGTTGACGAGCATCATGGAGAATGCAGTCCGCAACTTCTCCCGTAAGAACATGGACATCCGTCTCTTTGATGTGGCGCCGGTATTCTATCCAAAGGCGCTGCCGGTCACGGAACTGCCGGATGAGGTCATCAAGCTGGCTGGTCTTATCACTGGCCGCCGCAATGAGATGGGCTGGAACCAGGGCAATGACATGGTGGACTTCTATGATATGAAGGGCATTGTCGAGGAACTCCTGAAGGAGCTCTCCATTTCCAAGTATACGGTCGAGGCCGGTGAGCATTTCGCACTGCATCCGGGCAAGACGGCTGTATTCAAGAAGGGGCAGGAAGTCATCGCGGTTGTCGGTGAGCTCATCCGGCTGTAGCTGAGAACTTCGGCATCAAGCAGGCGGTCTACCTCTTCGAGATGGATATCGAGACGCTCATGAAGTATACGGCTAAGAACTTCCACTTCGAGTCCCTGCCGAAGTATCCGGCGATTGCCCGTGACCTGGCTATTGTTGTCGATGAGACAGCAGCTGCTGCGGATATCGAGGCGGTTATCGCAAAGAATGGCGGCAAGCACTTTAAGGGCGTGACGCTTTTCGATGTCTATACCGGCGAGCATGTCGCTGAGGGCAAGAAGAGCCTGGCCTTCAACCTGCAGTTCCAGTCCAAAGGATAAGACACTGACAGATGAGGAAGCCGATTCGGCCTTCCAGAGCATCCTGAAAGCCGTTGAGAAGCAGTTCCAGGCAGAGCTGCGTGCATAAAAGGTGAAACGTATGGCAGAAGAAAAGAAGAATCAGCCGGCTGAGCGGGTGGTCGTAGACATCTATGGCAGCAGTTATCCGCTCAAGACGGATAATCCAAAGCATCTTGTCCGGCTGGCAGCAGACCTGGATAAACGGATGAAACAGATGTCCCGTGCGGTTCGCAGTTTCGATGACCGCAAGATTGCTGTGCTCACAGCCCTTCAGCTGGCAGAGGAATACTATCAGCTGAAAAAAGATTATGATGAGCTGGTTGAACTGATGGACGAAAAATAATTGTATATACCAGGAAAACCGTTGACGTATGAGCAGTGGTTCCTTTTTATAAATTTAGGAGAAGGGCAGGAGAATCAAGGCTGGATGCGAATATAGAAAGTAAGATACAGAAAAGGAGTGGATGATCATGGGGTGGATCAATAATTTGAGAGTAGCTTATAAGATGCTGATTCTGGCAGTTATTGCGGTGATCGGTATGAGTTTTATTGGCTATTCGGGCTATTCGGCTATAACGAAAGCAAAGACCGATATGGATACGATGTATTCAACATCGGTCAGATCATTGGATTATGTGGGACAGATCCGTTTCGGGATCCGTTATGCGCAGGGGATGGCCGTCATCACGACGACGGTACGCAATGATCCACAGCGTGTGCAGACATTACAGCAGAAGTATCAGGATGGCATCAAGATCGTGGAGGAAAACCTGCAGCAATATGAGGCTATACCTGGCCGGACGGAAGAGATGAAGGCAGAGCTGATGGAAACCAAAGCGCGTTGGCAGCGACTGAAAGCCAATCTTGACGAGGTGATGAAAGACTGTATGGCGGGACAGCCGGAAGCGGGACTGGTCAGCTATAATGCGACCGGCTCTAAGGAAGCCAATGATATCCGCGCTCATGTCGACGGTCTGGCCTCGATGGAGACGGCGGAGGCGGAGCAGCTCAATACGCAGAATAACGCAGAAACCGGTGCAGCTATCCGCAATATGGTCATTCAGCTGTTGGTGACGTTAATCATCTTGATAGCGGCATCGCTCTGGATCACGAAAGAGATCACGAATCCATTGCAGAAGATGATGATGGCACTGGAACGGCTGAAAGGTGGAGACTTCAGCAATCATGCCCGGACTATCAATCGCGGGGATGAGTTCGGTGAGATGGCGGACAAAGTAGCAGAGGTTCGCATGAGCCTCAACAAACTGATGCATAATACGAGCACGACAGCGGAGCAGCTGGCGGCATAGTCGGAAGAACTCACAGCCAGTGCCCAGCAGTCGGCACAGGCATCTGATCAGGTCGCTCAGTCGGTCACGAATGCAGCTGGCACGGTCGCGGAGCAGCAGCAGGACGTGTCAGATGCCATGGCTTCTATCGACAATACGGTTGAGTCGGTTAACCGCCTGAGCAAGACTGCTGACCGGGTATCCAGCCACGCGGCGGACAGCAAGGACGCAGCCGTACAGGGCAACGAAGCGGTGAAGCAGGCGGTACAGCAGATCACCAGCGCAGCGGCAGTTGTCAATACATCGGCAGCCAGTGTTGATAAACTGGGACAGAGCTCGCAGCAGATCGGTCAGATCGTAGAGACGATCTCTACGATTGCGGAGCAGACGAACCTGCTGGCCCTCAATGCAGCAATCGAGGCAGCCCGTGCCGGTGAGCATGGCCGTGGCTTTGCGGTGGTTGCAGATGAGGTGAGGAAGCTGGCCGAGGCTTCGCAGCAGGCGGCGCAGCAGATTGCCGGACTGATTGGTGGTATCCAGTCTGAGACTGTTGAGGCAGTTCAGTCCATGCAGCAAGGGAGCCAGGCGGTAAAAGAGGGGACGCAGTCTGTTGAGCAGCTGCGTGAGACGTTCAAGCGTATCCATGAGTCTGCACTGGGCGTAGCACAGCAGGCTGAAGCGATGACAGCGGAGATCCGTGCCGTTGCGGAGGAGACCGGACGTGTCAAGACGAAATCAGAAGGAATCACCCAGAAAGGCGGCGTAGTTGCTTCGGAAATGGAGAGCGTCTCTGCCGCTTCTGAAGAACAGGCTGCATCGGCTACGGAGATTGCGGATGCCAGTACGTCACTGGCTGGTTTGGCGCAGGGGTTGCAGAACTCGCTGAAGCAATTCAAGTTCTGATATAGGCTTATCCCGGGGGGGCTGTTATCTGGTCTTATGAAGGAGGGGCGGAGCAATGGCTGAATCGATTCATGTCAGTGAAGAAGAACTGAGGAAGATAGAACTGAAGAAATATGAGAAGAACTATTCCGAAGCAGGGCTGTGGGACAAGATCAGGCATCAGGCGGCCGCAATCGGTGTCCGTCTGATCTATGAGGCATTGCAGCTTTACTATGTGACCAAGGCTCCGCATTGTCCATCGATGGTTAAAGCGGGCATCTATGGTGCGCTCGGCTACCTGATCTCGCCAATCGATCTGATTGCGGATCTGATTCCCGGTATCGGTTATACGGATGATGCTGCGGTCATAGCCCTGGCACTGGTGCTGGCACAGGCCTATATCACGGATAGTATTCGTCAGCAGGCCAAAGACAGGATTGCGCAGTTCCTCGGGGAGGAATATGTCAGCAATCTAGCGTGAGATTCTACGGGATAAGATGCAGACAATATGTAGACAAAAGAGCATATAAAATAAGCCTACCCCTTGAGCTACAAGGGATAGGCTTATTTTATGATATATCAGCTTCTGATATTATGCGCAAATCAGATGGCACGCTGAACCTTACCTGAACGCAGGCAGCGCGTGCAGACATTGATACGTTTGGTCTCGCCTTCAACAACAGCGCGGACACGCTGGATGTTCGGAGCCCAAGTACGTCTCGTCTTCAGATGAGAGTGGCTGACATTGTTGCCGGACAGCTCGCCCTTACCGCATACTTCACAAACATGTGCCATGTGTTACACCTCCTTAATTCTTAGGAGCATAGTAGCCCCTAACACACAATACAAGTATTTTAGCACAAATACGAGTGGGGTGCAAGTATTTTTACTTGACACCCACTCATATTTTCGGAATTTACAGCAGGCGTTCCAATTCATCCAGGCATTGGCTGAATTTCTGGAAGGTGATGGTGAATGGCTCACGGCTGGTCATATCGACGCCGGCGCCCTTCAGCAGCTGGATGGAGTAGTCACTGCCACCGCTGGCAAGGAAGCCACGATAAGCAGCCTGAGCATCAGTTCCTTCGGTGCGTAATTTATGGGAGAGAGTCATGGCTGCGGCATAGCCCGTGGCATACTGGTAGACGTAGAACGGCCGGTAGAAGTGTGGGATGCGGGACCATTCCGCGCGCAGCTCGTCATCGAGGATGACACCATCGCCATAGTAACGGCGGTTCAGATCCATCCATAGGCTCTCAAGCTTATCGGCAGTCAATGCTTCGTTCTGTTCAATGGCTGCATGGGTCAGCTTCTCGAATTCGGCGAAAAGTACCTGCCGGAAGACGGTGGTACGGATCTGTTCGAGATAGAGGTTGATGTAGTAGAGACGTTCCTGTGGTGCAGCATGTTTCAGCATGTACTCGAGCAGCAGGTTCTCATTGGTCGTGGAGGCAACTTCGGCGCAGAAGATCGTGTATTCTGCATTTGTATATTCCTGGTTCTGGCTGCTGTAGAAGCTGTGCATGGAGTGTCCCATCTCATGTGCCAGGGTAGATACGGAGTCGTAGGTATCCTGCCAGCTCATGAGCACGAAGGGATGGACTCCGTAGACGCCCCAGGAGTAGGCACCGCTGCGCTTGCCTTCGTTTTCCAGTCGGTCGACCCAGCCACCGTCGAGTCCGGCGAACAAGTCATGGAGGTAGGTGTCACCCAGCGGCTGCAGAGCCGCACGGATCAGATTGCGGGCCTGCTCGTAATCGTAGGTAGTGGCAGGCTTGTCGACTACCGGGACGTAGAGGTCGTACATGTGCAGCTCATCGACACCGAGCAGTTTCTTCTTTAGGGCCATATAGCGGTGGAGCTCCGGCAGGAATTCGTGCGTGACATCGATGGTCGTGTCATAGACGGATACGGGGATATTGCCGCCATCGAGGGCACCTGTTAGCATGTCCGGATAATGGCGCATGGTCGTAATGAACTGGCTGGCCTTGACTGAGGAGCTGTAGAGGCTGGCAAAGGTGTTGCGGAAGCCGAGGTAGGTCTGGAAGAGCTTCTGGAATGCATCAGCCCTGACTTTCTGGTCTTTGGAGCGGATGAACTGCATATAACGGCTCTCGGAGAGCGTCGTGAGCTGTCCGTCCTCACCAAGTGTATCCGGAAATTTCAGGTCGGCGTTAGCCATGACGGTATAGGTGTTGCGGGCTGCGGAGCGAAGCTCGCCGGTACGGGCCAGGAATGCTTCTTCGTCCGGAGAGAGGACGTGCGCCTTGGATCGCAGCAGGTCGGCAAAGCGGAAGCGGTATTTGGCCAGTCCCGGCAATGCATCGGCCATATGGGCGAGCGTTTCTTCCGGCAGGGCTAAGAGTTCCGGTTCGATGAAGGCGGCTGCGGCACTGGCCTGGTCGAGCAGAGGCAGGCAGCTGGCTGTATCGGCCTGATAGTTCTGATTGGCCGTGTCGGTATCGGCCTGCATGCGCGCATAGGCAAAGACGGCGCTCAGCGTGATTTCCATCGTATCTACCATGGTGAGGCAATCAAGAAGTGACTGAGGGGCGGCCAGCTTGCCACGATAGGTACCAATGGAATCCAGCTGCCCGGTGATGCTGTCACGGGCGGTTTTCCAGGCATCACGGGTGGCATAGATATCGCTGAGATGCCATTTGGCTGCGGCAGGAATATCTTCACGACGGGTCAGTTTATTTTTAGCGGACATAAATATCCATCCTTTCTTTGACACAAGTTCTCATCTATTATAGCATGGTTTATCTTTGGAGGGAAAGATGATAGACTTATAGGTATTGTTACTTTGTGCGCTGGTACATTCCTCAAAACAGGAACGCGGCAGTGCACTGGAAACGGGGAGGTTACTTTGGATCAGAAGATTTTGTGGCTGGCGGTCAATGCGAAATACTCGCATACTTCGCTGGCTGTTCGTTATTTGCGGGAAGCGGTGCCTGGCTCGGATATCCTGGAGCTGACGATCAATCATCAGTTGCTGTCGATGCTTAGTGAGATCTATGAGCAGCAGCCGAAGGTACTCGGGATTGCCTGCTATATCTGGAATATCGGAATCGTGAAACAGCTGCTGGAACTGCTGCCAGCGGCTTTGCCGGATACGGTCATCATCTGTGGCGGTCCGGAGGTTTCCTATCGCACGGAGGCCTTTCTGGCAGCTTATCCGATGGTAGACTTCGTCTGCCGCGGGGAGGGCGAGGAGGCAATACCGGCTCTGATCGAAAAGCTTTCGGCCTGTCGGTTTGATGTGGCGACAGCAGGTGCTGCGCTCGATCAGCAGGAGATCCGGGGAATTGCCTGGCGCGCTGGTGATGGTACGATCTGTGCCGGTCATGATGTGACGGTTGCGGATATTGACACGATTCCGTTTGCTTATCGGGCAGAGGAAATGGAGCCAATCAAAGAGCGAATCCTATATTATGAGACGACGCGCGGCTGTCCGTTTTCCTGTGCGTACTGTTTGTCCTGTGCGACGGCGGGGGTACGTTATCTGTCGCTGGAGAGGGTGTTTCGGGAACTGGATTTCTTTGTGGCGCATGGTGTGCGGCAGGTAAAGTTCGTGGATCGCACGTTCAATGCGAAAAAGGCGCATTTCCTGCCTATATTGAAGTATCTGCGGGCACTGCCGGACAGCTGTCGCACGAATTTCCATTTTGAGGTGGCCATCGACTATCTTGATGAGGACGTGCTGACCGTACTGGGCGAGCTGCCACGGGGAAGGGTGCAGCTTGAGATCGGCATCCAGTCGACGAATGAGCAGACGCTGGCGGCAGTTTCACGGGTCAACCACTGGTCGGATATCCAGGCGCATATCCGGCGGATCATGGGCTTTCACAATATGCATCTGCATGTCGATCTTATCATCGGTCTGCCGGGCGAGGGAATGGAATCGTTTCATCAGTCGTTCAACGATGTGTATGCGCTGCAGACCGATATGCTGCAGCTGGGCTTCCTGAAATTCCTCAAGGGGGCATCAATGATGGATCTGGTGATGCCTTATGGCTATCAGTACATGCCGATGGCACCCTATGAGGTGCTGGTGAGCGATGCGCTGAGTTATGGGGAGATTCGCTGGTTCCATAGCTTTGAGATGGTGTTCGAGCTGTACTACAATGCCGGACGCTGCAAGGAGACCGCGGCTTATATGATCCGTGAGCAGGAGCAGGGGGATGCATTCCGGTTCTGGCAGAAATTCACGGACTGGTGGGAGCAGCAGGGGTTCCAGAAGATCGGACACAGCACGAAAAATCTTTATGGCTATCTGCAGCGGTTCTGCTGCGAGACTTATGAGGTGTCTGCTGCCTTGCTGGATAACCTGCTGCGATTTGATGCCCTGTTGGCGGATGGCGGACGCATCCGTCCGGAGAATCTGGGGTGGAACCTGGAGCGTTGGCAGGCACTTACGGCACCGTTCTGGAAGGGCATGCCATCTGTGGTGCAGTCTTACATTCCGGGCTATCAGTTCACGAACTGGCGCGAAGTCAACAGGAAGTATCACATCGAGTTCTTTGATTATGATGTGACCCTGGTCCGTCAGCAGCCTCTGCCATTGAAACAGACGGCGCTGCTGTTTGATTTCACGCAAGGGGATGTCGTATGGCAGGCGGTCAGCCCGGTATTTTGGGGGACTGGATTGGAGTGTCAGCATTGAATAAGAAAGAAAATGGTATGCCGCCAGTGTACCGGACATTTTCGGATTATCTGAAAGAGCGATATGGTGAGAAGGTGTATAAGCTGCCGGTCGGTCTGCCTGTGAGCTGCCCGAATCGGGATGGCAGCTGCGGCAACGGCGGTGCCGGCTGCACCTTTTGCGGTTCCATCGGTGCGGGCTATGAGAATCTGCCGGCGGACATGACGATCACGCAGCAGCTGGCAGCCAATAAGGCCCATATCATCCCAAGTATAAAGCGAAGAAATTCATCCCGTATTTCCAGAATTTCAGCAATACCTATGTGGCGCCGGATGTGCTCCGGCGCTGGGTACGGGAGGCCGGGGCCGGGGATGACATCGTTGCCATCTATATTGCGACGCGCCCGGACTGCATCAGTGACGAGTATCTGGCAATGTTGAAGGCAGAGGCAGATGCACTCGGCATCGATGTCTGCATCGAGCTGGGGCTCAGAGTGTAAATGTGCATTCACTGGTTAACATCAATCGCGGACATACTTTGGCCGAGCTCATTGATGCGGTGACTGAGGATCCGGCGCTATGGCCTGCAGACCTGTGTGCATCTGATCCTGAACCTGCCCTGGGATGATGAGCTGGATGTGATCGAGGATGCCAAGGTTCTGTCCGCACTTGGTGTCGATCAGGTCAAGCTGCATGCCCTCTATATCGTGAAGGGAACCGTCATGGCACAGCAGTATGAGGCCGGGGCGCTGAAGCTGGTGAGCCGCGAGGACTATGAGAACCGTGTCATCGCCTTTCTGGAGCATCTGGCCCCGGAAATCATCGTGCAGCGCATCATCGGACGGGCTCCGGAAGCGAATACGCTGTTCTCGAACTGGCATACTGGCTGGTGGAAGATACGGGATCATATCATCAATGTGATGAAGCAGGAGGGACGGTATCAGGGCCGCCTCTGTGATTATCTCAATGGTAAGGCAGTGCGCCGGTTCCTTGATTGACACGGGTACAATAGAGATACAAAAAAGAGGCATTCTCTTTGGAGAATGCCTCTTTTTTGTATCTCTATTGTCGTGATCGAATTACTTGATCAGGGACATGATTTCCGGTGCGCGGCCGTTGGAACCGAGGACGTCCTTAATCTTGTGCTCAACGAGCTCTTTGATGTAGGTACGGCCATCAGCAACGTACTGACGCGGGTCGAAATGCTCCGGATGAGCGCAGAAGTGCTCACGGATACCAGCCGTCATAGCGAGACGGAGGTCGGAGTCGATGTTGATCTTGCAGACAGCAGACTTAGCAGCCTTGCGCAGCTGATCCTCTGGGATACCAACTGCATCATCCAGCTTGCCGCCGTTTGCATTGATGATCTTAACATACTTCGGAATAACGGAAGATGCACCATGGAGAACGATTGGGAACTCCGGAATGCGCTTCTCGATTTCAGCCAGGATGTCGAAACGGAGCTCAGGCGGAACCAGAACGCCGTCAGCATTGCGCGTGCACTGCTCCGGTTTGAACTTGAATGCGCCATGGGACGTACCGATAGCGATAGCCAGGGAATCAACGCCAGTCTTCTCGACGAATTCCTCAACTTCTTCCGGCTGCGTGTAAGCTGCATCATGAGCAGCAACCTTGACATCATCCTCGATACCAGCCAGTTTGCCCAGCTCAGCCTCGACGACTACGCCACGTGCATGAGCGTACTCAACGACTTTTTTCGTGACTTCGATGTTCTCTTTGAAGTCATAGTGGGAACCGTCGATCATGACGGAGGAGAAACCACCATCGATGCAGGATTTGCAAGTCTCGAAATCTGCGCCGTGGTCGAGATGCAGAGCGATAGGAATATCGTTGATCTCCAGAGCAGCTTTTACGAGATGTACGAGGTACTCATGCTTAGCGTATTTACGTGCGCCAGCGGAGCACTGCAGGATGACCGGGGACTGCAGCTCAGCAGCTGCTTCCGTGATACCCTGTACGATTTCCATGTTGTTGACGTTGAAAGCACCGATAGCGTAGCCGCCTTCGTAAGCTTTCTTGAACATTTCTTTAGTTCCAACTAATGGCATTTTTCATTACCCCCTAATGAATTCTGTTCTAATAAACGAACTGTGTATATTATAACATAGAACTTTCGTCCGGTGTATAGCCAAACGGGAAATTTTTGAAAATTCTTCAAATCGATAACAAATAATAGAAATTGGCGGACTATTTCCTATAAAGCCGAAACAATCCGTTCCATATCTGCAGGCATAGGAGCTGTGACCGAGATCGGCTGGCCAGTCATCGGGTGGGCAAAGCTCAGCCGGAAGGCATGCAATGCCTGCCTTTCAATGAGTGCCTGACTGCCTCCGTACAGATCATCGCCGAGGAGGGGATGGCCGAGATGGGCCAGATGTACACGGATCTGATGGGTCCGCCCCGTCTCCAGCGTGAGCTGGATGAGTGAGAGACGGTCATTGCTCTGTAGCGTTTCATAGTGTGTGCGGGCTGGTTTGCCCTCCGGACTGACTTCGCGCAGGATGATGCTGGGCAGCGCACGGGCAATCGGGGCATCAATCAGGCCGGCCGGTGGCGTGAGCCTGCCCGGTATGATGGCCTGGTACTCGCGGTGGAACTGCTTGATGCCTTTTGGAGAAAGCTGATACTGGACCTGCGGCTGCTTGGCGATGAGCACAAGACCGCTGGTCTCACGGTCCAGCCGGTGCACCGGATGAAAGGCATGGGCCTCCCCGTGCTGCTGGTACCAGTGCAGCACGGCATTGCCAAGTGTGCCACGTGGCTCCTGGGTCGTTGGATGTACGAGCTGTCCGGCTGGTTTATTGATGATGAGCAGCCATTCGTCCTCATAGCGGATATCCAGCGGCAGATCCTCCGGTTCGATGTTGCTGGGGCGCAGGATATCATAGGTAATGACATCGCCGGTCTTTACGGTGGATTGGGCTGCGTTGACGAGTATCTGATTGATGCGGAACGTGCCGGAGTGCTTGATCCGTTTCCAGCTGGTATTGGATATGCCCTGTTCTTGCTTTAAAAAAGCCTTGACGGGCATAGTCGTCAAGGCTTCAGCAAGTGTGACCTGAATGGTGGTCATGCGTCTTCGTTTTCCTTATTGGTACCACGCAGGCAGGCAATAAGGTGGAAGGCTACTGACATGATGATAGCAACTACGGTTGCCAGTGACATGCCCTTGAGTGTGACCGTACCGATGGTGATGCTGGCGGTAGAAACGCCAAGGCCCATGACGATAGCGGTCAGCATCAGGTTGATCGGGTTGTTGTAGTCTACTTTTCCTTCTACGAGCACGCGGATACCAGAGGCAGCGATGACGCCGAACAGCAGCATGCTGACACCGCCCATGACCGGGGTCGGGATGCTCTGGATGATTGCAGCCAGTTTGCCGAAACAGGACAGCAGGATAGCAAAGACAGCTGCGCCGCCGATGACCCAGGTCGAGAAGACTTTCGTGATGGCGAGGACGCCGATGTTCTCACCGTAGGTTGTATTCGGCGTCGAGCCAAAGAACCCCGAGATGATCGTGGAGATACCATTGCCGAAGATGGAACGGTCCAGCCCCGGGTCCTTCGTGAGATCTGCACCGACGATATTTCCGGTGACGATCAGATGGCCGATATGCTCGGCGATGACGACGAGTGCTGCCGGCAGGATGATGAGGATTGCATCCATATTGAAGGTCGGCGTGTAGAACGTTGGCAGGGCAAATACCGGAGCATTCTCGACCAGGGCCCAATCAACCATGCCGCAGGCTGCGGCGATGAGATAGCCGCCGACAACACCCAGCAGAATCGGGATGATCGCGAGGAAACCGCGGAATGCAACCGAGGCAAATACCGTGATAGCCAGTGTTGCCAGCGAGACGAAGATCGTCGTGCCATCGGCTGGTTTGTCAGCAGTGAGTCCGGCCATGCCGGCTGCTGTCGGCATGAGTTCAAGCCCAATGACGGCAACGATGGCACCCATGGAAGCCGGTGGGAAGATGATGTCGATCCAGCGGGTACCGATTACCCGGATGAGCAGGCCAATCAGACAGAATACGATACCGACAACGATGAAGCCGCCGAGTGCTGCCTCATAGCTGTATTGCGACAGTACGAGGAATACAGGGGAGAGGAAGGCAAAGCTGGAACCCAGGTAAGCAGGGATCTTGCCTTTGCACAGGATCAGGTACAGAATCGTGCCAATACCGTTAAAGAGCAGTACCGTAGCTGGATTGACCTTGAAGAGGATTGGGACGAGCACGGTAGAGCCGAACATGGCAAAAAGATGCTGCAGGGAAAGTGGGATGGTCTCGAGCAGCGGAAGCTTCTCGTCTACCCCGATGGAACGATTACGCAAAATAAAAACACTCCTTCTATATAATACAGATGCATAAAATAGTGCTTCTAGTAATTTAGCACAAAAGTGGACTCGTGTCCACTTTTCCTGCATCTATTGCAATTCATGTCCTTTTTTATCATTTTGGGTATAAAAAACTCGGGTTATCTTTAAAAATGTAACATATTTTACAGGAAATGTTCCTTCCAAAAGAACGTTTTTACGTAATTTTGCATTTTTCCATAGACAGCTGTCCATTTTTCCTGTATAATATGTTTCGATTAAACACATTAACAAACGAAAGCCGTATTTGTCCGTCGGATGTGGATAGGACTGCGGTTATGTTTAGGGGGAGAATCATGGCACTTATTGTAAAGAAGTTCGGTGGCAGCTCCGTTGCGACCACAGAGAAGATCATGAACGTTGCCAAGAGGGTCCTGGGCGAAAAACAGCCTGGAGACCAGATCGTCATGGTCGTATCTGCCATGGGCGATACGACGGACGATCTCATTGCTTTGGCAAATGGCATTAACAAGGACCCATATCAGTATACCCGCGAGATGGATATGCTGTTGACGACTGGTGAGCAGCAGTCGATTGCCTTGCTGGCGATGGCATTTAAGACGCTGGGACAGTCAGCCGTCTCACTTACTGGTCCAATGGCAGGCATGAAGACGAACTCGGTGCATACCAAGGGACGCATCGTGGATATTCAGCCGGAGCGTGTGCATGCGGAGCTTGATAAAGGCAATATTGTCGTGGTAGCCGGCTTCCAGGGGGCTGATGAATTTGGCGATCCGGTTACGCTGGGGCGTGGCGGATCCGATACTTCGGCCGTCGCACTGGCTGGAGCGCTCAAGGCCGATACCTGTGAGATCTTCACGGATGTGGATGGGGTGTATTCTGCTGATCCGCGTATCGTGTCAGGTGCCCGCAAGATGAAAGAGATCACATATAATGAGATGCTTGAGATGGCTCGTCTGGGTGCAGGCGTCATGCAGCCGCGTTCGGTAGAGATGGGCGCGTATTTCCATATTCCGATTCATGTTCGTTCGACGTTTACGACGAAGCCAGGCACAATCATTAGGGAGGACTATACGATGGAAGATAAAGATTTTGTTATCCGTGGCGTTGCCCACGACGAGAAAGTAGCCAAGATCGCAGTACTGGGAATCCCGAATACACCGGGCATCGCCCATGAGATATTCTCGGCACTGGCTGAGGCCAATATCGATGTCGATATGATCGTGCAGAGCATCCGCAACATCGAGAAGAATGTCACGGATATGGTCTTCACGGTTGCATCGAGCGACCTGGCCCAGGCAAAGAAAGTCGTTGATGGCGTAGCCGATAAGCTCAGTGCTGTTGCCGTCCTCATCGAGGAAGATGTTGCCAAGGTTTCCATCGTTGGCGCTGGCATGCTCGGCAATCCGGGCACGGCTTCCCGCATGTTCGGTGCGCTGTCCGGCAAGGGCATCAACATCGATATCATCAGCACGTCAGAGATCAGCATTTCCTGCCTGATTAAGGGCTCTCAGCTCAAGGAAGCAGTCAATGCCATCCATGATGAGTTCTTCCCGAATAAGTAATCCGGTTCAGCACCTTCCTCTGCGGGGGAAGGTGTTTTTGACTGTAGCGTGCAGGAATATTGTATACATACAGCTGTACGGGTAGACAGGACAACAAAGAACAGTTATGATAGTATTTGTAGCGTTTATGAGCTTGAAATTGACACGAGGTTTTGAAAGGGGATTTTCTTCGTATGACGACGAGTATGGCAGCAACGCATGCTGCAAGCAAAAGATTGAAAGATGCAATTTTCGGGGCAAGTGCAGCCTGCACTGAGGCTGCTAAGAAATATGGTGCAGATAAAGTAACCAATGCAACGATGGGCGTCATGATGGACGATGAGGGCAAACTGGCCAGCATCCCGACCATGGAGCGCGTTTTCCGTTCTTTGTCGATCGAAGATTATACCCGTTATGCACCGATTCCGGGTCTGCCGGATTATCTCGCGGCTGTTATTGATCTGACTTTTGCCGATCAGAAGCCGGAGGGCTATCTCGGCGCAATCGCTACCGCCGGCGGCACGGGTGCTATCCATCATGCAGTTGCCAACTATGCGGAGCGTGGGGACAAGGTCCTGACCTCAGACTGGTTCTGGGGCACATACAACGTCATCTGCAATGAGTGTGGCTGCCAGCTCACGAACTACAAATTGTTCGACGAGAAAAAGAACTTCAACATCGCCGACTATACGGCGAAGGTAGACGAGATCATGAAGCAGCAGGACAGCCTGCTGGTCATCATCAATACGCCGGCGCACAATCCGACAGGCTTCAGTCTGACGGAAGAGGACTGGGACAATGTGCTGGCACTTACGAAGAAGTACGCTGCACAGGGCAAGAAGATGAGCATCCTCGTCGATATCGCCTATATCGACTATGCCGGTGAGAAGAACGAGACGCGCAAGTTCATGAACAAGTTCGGCAACCTGCCGGATAACATCTTCATCATGTTCGCGTTCTCGATGTCCAAAGGCTATACGGCTTATGGTCAGCGTACTGGTGCGCTGGTGGCTGTTTCCGCGAGTGAGGAAGTCATCAAGGAATTCAAGGAAATCAACAAATATACGAGCCGTGCAACCTGGTCCAACATCAACCGTGGCGCCATGACGCTCTTAGCCCGCATTCAGCAGGACAAGAGCACGCTCGCAAAGTTCGAGCAGGAGCGTGATGCGTTCTATCAGATGATCCAGAGCCGCGGCAACCTGTTCATGCAGGAAGCAAAGGCCTGCGGGCTCAATGCACTGCCGTATAAAGGCGGTTTCTTCCTGTCAGTACCGGCAGCTGATCCGCAGGCGGTCTGCAACAAACTGCATGATGACCTGATCTTTGCTGTACCGCTCAAGATGGGCGTCCGCATTGCGGCCTGCTCGGTATCAGCAGCGAAGATGAAGGGCATTGCCGGCAAGGTACTCAAGGCGCTTAATGCGGTAGAAGGCTGACGGGCATTGTAAATTTTCCGCTCGGAACCGTTCGGGAATAAGTAAATAACAAGAACCAATCTCATTCATTATAAGTAGAAGGGATTGGTTCTTTTTTTCACATAGCTTAAAATTATTGGTTGAACCGCAAAGAAAATGATGTTATAGTTTAATAGTGTGTATATGATAATTTCGTTCGGGGAGGACGCAGAACAGTATGTTTAAATTCAAGAAGAAGGACAGCGAGTTCTTTGATCTGTTCGTTGACAGCGCCAATTATTTCTACAAAGGTGCACTCATGATGGACGAGGTCATGCTGGACTACAGTAAAGCCGCCGACAAGGTGAAAGAGATTGTAGACCTTGAGCATAATGCCGACCGTGTGAATGATAAGATCATCGACAAGCTGAATCTGACGTTTATCACGCCGATTGACCGCGAGGATATCTACGCGCTGGCAAATGGCTTGGATGATGGCGTAGATTATCTTCAGGGAACGCTGCAGCGCATCGTGATGTACCGTACGGGCAAGGCGATGGGCGGCGCGGTCACGTTGACGAAGCTTCTGATTGAGTCGACAGAGGAGATCATCAAGGCTTTTTCGCTGCTCAAGGATATCCGCAAGAATCAGGCGCAGATCCTTGATGCAACCCATAAGATCTCGCAAATCGAGAGCGAAGGCGACCGGGTCTATCGGCATGAGATCGCGTATCTGTTCGACAAGGAGAAGGATCCGATCGAGCTGATCAAGTGGAAGGACATACTGGAGAAGCTTGAAGATACGCTGGATCACTGTGAGAAGCTGTCTGACATGATCCGGGGAGTGGTAATGAAATATGCCTGAGTTACAGATGCTTATCTTCACCGTCATTGGCCTGGCACTGGTATTCGACTTCATCAACGGATTCCATGATACGGCCAATGCGATTGCAACCTCAGTATCCACCCGGGCAATCCATCCGAGCCACGCCATCATCATGGCGGCAGGCCTGAACTTCCTCGGGGCGATGTACAGTACCGGTGTAGCCAAGACGATCGGTGGCGATATCGTCAGTTCGGCACAGTCGGTTGATGAACATATCATCATTGCGGCACTGACCGGTGCCGTGATCTGGAACCTGATTACCTGGTGGTTTGCCGTACCATCCAGCTCATCCCATGCGCTGGTCGGTGGCATCATCGGCGCGGTCATGGTGTCCGTAGGTCCGGACGGACTGAATATGGAGGGCATTGGCAAGATCATCCTCTCGCTGATCGGTTCCCCAATCCTGGCCATCTGTACCGGATTCGTCGTGATGTCGCTGCTGTTCCGGATATTCGGCCGGTTCAGCCCGTCCTCGATCAATCACCGGTTCAAGAAGATGCAGATCCTCTCCGCAGCCATGATGGCCTTCTCGCATGGTTCAAACGATGCGCAGAAGTCGATGGGTATCATCACGCTGGCTCTGCTGTCCGGCGGCTATATCGACGTGTTCGAGGTCCCGACCTATGTCAAGGTGCTGGCGGCAACGGCGATGGCCTGCGGTACGGCTATTGGCGGCTGGCGTATCATCAAGACGATTGGCGGCAAGATCTTCAAGCTCGAGCCGATTTCCGGCTTCGCTGCCGATCTCAACTCGTCTGTGGTCATCTTCTCGGCAACGCTGCTGCATTTGCCAGTCAGCACGACGCATGTCGTATCCGGCTCCATCATGGGTGTCGGCACGGCCAAGCGTGTCAATGCCGTTCGCTGGGGCGTCGCCCAGCAGATGGTCATGGCCTGGGTCATGACCATTCCCTGCACGGCTGCCATGGGAGCTGTGGCCTATAAGATTGTCTGCCTGATCTTTAAATGAGCAGATTGATAATTCAACACCTGAGTGTTACGGCAATGGTAACGTTCAGGTGTTTTTGTGTGAGGAAAATTGAAATAGAGGATTTTTCTGGTTCATATTGAAGTATTAAGAAAGTGACATACAGGTGATAGAACGTAAGGGAGTGATTCTCATGATGATAGAAGCAGGCATGACATTGAAGGAGATGGCTCAGGCGGCGCAGAAGGATTTTTCGAGTGAGATCGTAGCGGCAGAGCTGGATCATGAGATCCGGGACCTGCAGAACGATGTCGGTCCGGCATCGCAGGTTACGTTCATACCGCTTGAGAGCCAGCGGGGGTGGCAGATCTATCAGCGTTCGGTGCTGTTCCTGCTGTTCACGGCTGTCCATGAGCTGTATCCGACTGCTGAGGTGGTGGCACAGTTTACGGTGGATAAGGGATTGTTCTGTGAGATCCGGCAACTGGATCATGTGCTGGATGAAACGACAGTAGACCGTATTGATGCACGGATGCGGGGCATCATTGCCGAAAACCGGTCCATCCAAAAGGAAAGCCTGAGCCGTGAGCGAGCTGTGAAGTTGTTCAAGGAATCCAAGCAGATTGAGAAGGCAAACCTGGTGGCAGCGCTTGATCGGCCGGTGGTCAGCATCTATCATTGCGGTGAGTTCTATGATTATCTTTATGGTCCGATGCTGGGCGAGACCCGGGAGTTGGGACGGTTTTCCCTGGATCTTGAGTCACCGGGCGTGCTGCTGCGGACACCGGATATGACTACGGCCGGTGAAGTGCGTAAGCGCGTGCCACAGCCTAAACTGGGGAATATCCTGGCTGAGTCCAAGCGTTGGGCGGCAGTTCTGCATTGCAATTATGTGCCGGATCTGAACCGGGCACTTAGGCAGGGGCAGATCGGAGATGTCATCCGTATTTCGGAGGCGCTGCATGAGAAACGCATTACGCAGATTGCCGATCATATTGCTGAATCACAGGGAAAGCTGCGTCTGGTTTTGATTGCGGGTCCGTCTTCCTCAGGTAAGACTTCCTTTGCCCAGCGGCTCAGGGTACAACTGCGGGTCAATGGCCTGGAGCCGGTATCCATCTCACTGGATGATTACTTCCGGCCGCGTCGGGAGACACCGCGCAACGAGAAGGGCGAGTACGATTATGAATGCCTGGAGGCACTGGATACGGAGCTGTTCAATCAGAACATGGTGGATCTGCTGGCTGGGCGGGAAATCATTCAGCCCAGTTATAATTTCATCACGGGACTGAGGGAATGGCATGAGCTGCCATTGGTTGTAAGCAGGAATCAGCCGATTATTGTGGAGGGGATCCATGGGCTGAATGAAAAGCTCAGTGCCGCAGTGCCAAGAGATCAGAAATATAAGATCTATGTCAGTGCGCTGACCCAGCTCAATATCGATGGTCATAACCGTATTCCGACGACGGATGCCCGGCTGATCCGCCGTCTGGTCCGGGATTATCAGTTCCGTGGTGCGCACGCGCTCAAGACGTTCAAGCAGTGGCCGGATGTACGGGCTGGCGAGGAGAAGAATATCTTCCCCTTTCAGGAAGAGGCGGATGTGATGTTCAATTCAGCGCTCATTTATGAGCTGGGTGTTTTGAAGAAGTATGCCAAGCCATTATTGACTTCGCTTTCGGCAGAGGTGCCGGAGCATGCTGAGGCAAGACGGCTGCTGGATGTCCTTGAGTATTTCGAGGATATTCAGGCTGAGGATGAGATCCCCAATAATTCATTGCTGCGGGAGTTCATCGGAAAATCAGTATTTTTTAAATGAATAGCAAAAAGCTGACGCTTATGCGTCAGCTTTTTGCTATTGGGAGGGTTAATCTTTGTCTACGCCCCAGGCGTGAATGCCGGTCTCGTCGCCGAGGATGGCCGGATCGAATACAGGTTCCTCGATGCCCTGTTTTTTTTGTTCCAGATAATTATCCAGTGTGATGCGGGCATATTTGGACAGGCGCGCAATGGCGTAGAGGTTAGTCAGGCAGAGAAAGCCCATGAAGAGGTCGGCGAGGTTCCAGACGAGTGAGAGCTCAGCCAGACTGCCGAAGAGGACCATGGCAACAACGAAGGCGCGGAAGACCATCAGATAGGTTTTCGTATGGCCTTCAAAGAACGAGATGTTGATCTCACCATAGTAGTAGTTGCCGACAATCGAACTGAAGGCAAACATGAAAACCATCAGCGATACCGCTGCCGGGGCAAATGTTCCGAAGATGCTGGCCAGAGAACTTTGAGCCAGGGCAATTCCAGTAAGACTGCCACCAATGGTGTATTGTTCGGTGAGCAGTACGATAAAGGCAGTAGCCGAGCATACCAGCCAGGTATCGACATAGACACCGAAAGCCTGCACCAGGCCTTGCTTGACCGGGTGCGTAACATCGGCAGTAGCGGCTGCGTTCGGGACGGAGCCTTCACCGGCCTCATTCGAGAACAGGCCGCGCTTGACACCAGTCAGGATGGCAGAACCGATGCCGCCGCCAACAGCAGCCTGAGGGGAGAAGGCATCGTGGAAGATGAGCATGAACATACCCGGAACCTTATCAAGGTTAAAGCAGATAACAAGCAGAGCAATGAGGATATAAAGGCCGGCCATGACCGGTACGAGGAATTCCGTGAATTTCGCGATACGGGTCATGCCACCGAAAATGACGAGCGCGGTCAGTACACAGAGGAAGATTGCCGTGACGATCGGCGCGATGCCGAAGGCCGTCTGCGCCGAAAGGGCAATGGTGTTAGCCTGCACCGAGACGTAGATCAGACCAAAAGTGACCGAGATCAGGATGGCGAACAGCTTGGCAACACCAGGCTGCTTCAGGGCATTCTTGATATAATAGGCAGGTCCACCATGGAATGCGCCGTTGCCGCGCGGCAGTTTGTAGATCTGGGCCAGTGTACTCTCGACAAAGCCAGTTGCACAGCCGATGAAGGCAATGACCCACATCCAGAAGACAGCGCCGGGGCCGCCGGTGACGATTGCGATAGCTACGCCGGCAATATTACCAACACCGACGCGGGAGGCCGTGCTGACGCAGAATGCCTGGAAGGAACTGATAGCACCGCCTTCGGTTTTCTTGCCGATTCCTTCTGTCAGCAGTCGAAGCATTTCCGGCAGCATCCGTACCTGAACAAATTTTGTGGACAACGTGAACCAAAGGCCACAGCCAATCAGCACGATAATGAGGACATACGACCACAGGATTGTGTTGATGTCATTGACAACTGAGTTGAGTAGATCCATGGATAATACCTCTTTTCATTGAATAAAATATGCCTTTTGCAGCATAGATCGGAAGAACATAGGACTGTCTATGTATCGAATTGTTACAAAAGGCATCATAGTCTATATATAATAAAATTACATACTTATTATAACGATGGGATTTATGTTCTGTCAAGCAGTTGTCATATTGTATCATATCACGGATGTTGCCCAACATTCTAAAAAGAGAAGAATGAAAATTTCTATTAAAAATAATTTAAAAATAATTTAAAAAACAAGAAGGAGATTAGAAAAGTATCACGAATAAACGAAAGATAGAAAGCGGTTTCTGTATTTATGGGAGGAATGTTTTATGCGTAACTCTGGACAGGCTGGTTTTTCGTTGCTGGGGGTATTGATTGCCGTCATGATTATCGGAATCGTGGCGGCTATTGCTGTGCCAAAATTCAATTCAGCAATCGCTTCGGCGAATACGGCCAAGGTCGAGGCCGATCTATCGACGCTGGATTCGGCAATCATGGTTTATGAGGCGGAGCATGGTCTTCCACCGAAAGATATCGACGCACTCGACGGCTATGTGAATGATGTGTCGAAACTGAAGCCGCCTAAAGGGAAGTGCCTGTTGAAGGGCGGTGGAGAACTGACCGTTGAAGACGGGACGGTCTATGAATTGACGACGGAGAGCGATAAAATGACCACTACGATACGACGGGCAGCACTGAGTGGGCATAAAGCGGGTGATTTCGGCAAATGATGGATACATATCGGCAGGAGGAGCGGCATTTTCATTGGCATCTGCTGGATGGCTCCTGGTATTGGTGGGGGTTCCTGGGGGGCAGCCTGGTGTTGGCCGTTGCGACCTATCCATGTTTGGAGTCTGTTGATCTGGCTGTGATGGGGATAATACTGGCTGTGCTGCTGCTGTTGCAGAGCCTCATGGACATCCGGTATGGTCTGCTGTATGACCGGCTAAATCTGGTTATTGCCTGCGGGGCACTGCTGCCGGTTATTGGTGGACGTGTCACAGGCAGCGATGCAGTGCTGGGAGGCTTGTTTGGAGGCGGCCTGTTGTGGCTTTTGCGCGGTCTGACTCATGGTGGCGTTGGCTTGGGCGATGTGAAGCTGGCTGGTGCCATTGGATTATGGCTGGGTTGGCCTGCTTTGCTGCCAGGTCTGGGCATAGCCTTTTTAGCGGGCGGCCTGTTCGGAAGTTGGCTGTTGCTGCGGGGGAGTTCGCTGCAGACTCGTTTGCCGTTCGGACCTTTTCTGGCAGCTGGTGGCTATGCGGGTTTTTTGTTTGGTCTGGATATTTGTCAGTGGTATGGGAGAATGCTGTTATGAGACAGGGCATGGTGGGCGATCAGGCAGGATTTTCTTTATTGGAAATATTACTGGCAGTTGTGCTGCTGGTGGTGATTTCAGCAGTGGCGGTTCCGTCGCTGTTGTCGTTCTATCGACAGTATGCCGTTGAGTATGAGACGGAGTATCTGCTGGCTGATATTCGCCGGGCGCAGTCCATAAGCCGTACGGCGGCACCTGCTGCAAAGAAATATGGTGCACATTCACAGGATGGACAGGGTGCTTCGATACTGGTCGATCGTGATAGTTATCTGTTCGAGATCAGCTATGGTGATGATGCAGTACATAGCCGGCATCATTATTTGCCGCTGGTCCATGTGATTCAAAACGGGCAATTATCCCAGGATGATTTTATTGTGTTTGATGATAATGGCAGCCCGAGGAATGTTGGTTCGATGATGACGCTGAAGATATTCTGTGAGGGGCATTTGGCCGAGGGGCGGCAAATCATGATCAGTCGTGGTGGTCGCATCCGTATCGAGCGGGGGGATTCCTGATGAGAAGAGTCGGGGAGCAGCAGGGGTGGCTGCTGTTGGAAACGATAGTTCTGGGGCTGGTGCTGCTTGCCGCTGTCAGTTGTTTGCAGGTCTATCAGAAATCGGCGGAACTACGGCAGGCAGATGGTGTACGGACGACGGCTGTTTTCCTGGCCAGGGAAGAATATTCGCGGCTTCAGTGCCGGGCAGACCGCGCGGCTGATGCTGTTCACCCGACTACTTACGGCTGGCTGGGCAGCCCTACTGATTTGCAGGCAAACGGGGGCAGTTATACTGTCGAGGCTGTTGTTGGTGATGGTCATGACGGGTGTTTGCCGGTGCGGGTGGCTGTGGGATGGCAGACATCCGGGCATAGTGGGACGGTTACGTTTGAGCGAATGATCGTACCGCATTCAGGGCGGAGGCGATAAAAGGATATGCAGACAGATGAAGGAATGCTGATTCGTGGTCTGGTCAGACAAGCATTGCGGGGGGCGGATTCAGGGCGCCAGGCGGTGAATACTGCTGCGGTTGTCAAATTGGCAGATTGCCTGTTGGAACGGGCAATTAGATACAGGGCAAGTGACTTGCATCTGGAGCCGCAAGTGGATAACGTAAAGCTCCGCTATCGGATTGATGGCCTGCTGCGACAGGAAGAGGAGCTGATACCGGTGCAACTGGCCGGTTTTCTCATTTCCAGATTGAAGGTCATGGCCGGGATGGATATCGCGCAGCATCAGAAGCCACAGGATGGCCATATCGAATTTTCCTACGAAGGGCGGAGCATCGATATTCGAACCTCTTCGATGCCAACGATACATGGGGAGCTGATGGTCTGCCGTTTCATGAACATTGATGAGGGCCTGCTTCGTATTGAGGAATTAGGGTTTTCTCCGGTAAATCAACGGATATTCCTGGAATTGATTCATAAGCCGGCCGGGTTGGTGATCGTTTGTGCCCCGGTAAATAATGGCAAGACAACGACACTGTATGCGGCGATGCAGGAGCTGAATCAACCGGAATATAATCTGGTGACGCTGGAAGATCCAGTGGAGCATACGCTGGCCGGCATCAATCAGGTACAGCTTAATCCGCGGGGCGGACTGGACTATGTGGAGGGGCTGAAGTCGCTGCTTCGGCAGGATACGGATCAGATTCTGCTGGGGGAGATCCGCAGTACAGAGACGGCAGAGATGGCGGTGCGGATTGCACTGACCGGTCATCTGCTGCTGACGACCCTGCATACAGAGGATTCGGTTGCCGTCATCTTTCGTTTGCGGGAAATGGGGATTCCCCCTTATCTGATTGCCGCAACTTTGACCGGAGTTGTTGCCCAGCGTCTGGTCCGGCGTTGTTGTCCTCATTGCCAGGAGGAATATGAAGTACCAGCTGGTTCGTCTGAAGCGATGCTGCTGGGGACAGCCTGGCAATCGGGGCTGAAGCTGAAACGGAACCGGGGCTGTGGACATTGTGGCAGCTCGGGCTATAGTGGGCGACTGGCTCTGCAGGAGGTGCTGATGATTACGCCGGCAATCAAGGGCGCAATATTGCAGGAACTGGATCGCCAGCGCTTTCAGCAGCTGGCCGAAAGAGAAGGCATGCTGACGTTGTGGCAGGATGGCATAGCCAAGGTGTTGTCGGGGCAGACCACTTTGTCCGAATTAAAGCGTGTGATTTGATTGAGACAGGGATAAGGAAAGGGTTTTATATGGAAGAGCAAGGCAATGTGGTTTGGCAGCAGGTGATCCAGGCTGCTATTGGTCGGGCGGCATCGGATATCCATTTGACGGGAGGGCAGTGTCCGTACTTCCGGGTGGATGGGAAGCTCGCATCATTTTCGGAGATTCCTTTGGCTGCAGATTGCCTGCCGCAGCAGCTGCAGGCATTGCTGACGGAATATCAATGGCAACATTTGCAGACTGACCGGACGCTTGATTTTTCCTGCAGCATGGCCGGTCGCCGGTTCCGTGGCAATGCTTACTACCAGCAGGAACGCTTGGCACTGGCCTTGAGACTGTTGCCGGAGCAGATCCCGACGATGGAGGAACTCAGCTGTCCGCAGGCGCTGTACTCCCTGCTGGATGCGGATCATGGGCTGGTGCTGGTCTGTGGCCAGGTAGGAGCGGGGAAGACTACGACGCTGGCCGCCTTCCTGGACGCGATCAACCATCAACGGTCGGCGCATATCGTTACACTGGAAGATCCAATCGAGTATATTTTTCAGCCGGATTGCTGTTTCATCAGCCAGCGGGAACTTGGGGCTGATTTTGATTCGTTTCCGCAGGCTCTGCGAAGTGCGCTTAGGGAATCACCGGATATTGTACTGGTGGGCGAGATCCGTGACCGGGAAACGCTGCAGACGGCTTTGATGGCGGCAGCGGCTGGTATGCTGGTACTGGGGACGCTGCATACGCGTAATGTCTGTGATGCAGTCATGCGCATGGAAGGACTGTTTCCTGCCGATCAACAGGATTCCGTGCGGGCACAGATTGCGGAAGTTCTGTCGGGGATTTTTGCCCAGCGCTTGCTGCCGCGCAGGCAGGGCGGACGGATCTGCATGACAGAGGTGCTGCTGGCAGAGCCATCGGTCCGGAATCTTATCCGGCAGGGAAAGGCTGCCCAGCTTGAGTCGATCATGCTGAGCCACCAGAAAGATGGTATGCAGACCCGGGGGAGGGCGGTTGAGCATTTATATGAAAAAGGCATGATCAGCCGCGAGACGAGAGAGCAGTATGGTACATATTCAGTTGCAGGGGGCCGCGGATGACAGTATTTGCTTATCAGGCGAGGAATCGCAGCGGTGATCCGTTTTCGGGGACGTTGGAGGCGGACAGCCTACATGATGCGGCACAGGCGGTACGTCAGCGCGGATTGTGGATTGTCCGGCTGGAACGCGTCCGTTCGTCATCTGCCCGTTCGGCAGTCTGCAGCAGCTGGCTTAAGTGGCGGTCGCCGGGACCGCGGCTGGTTCTGCTGTTCTGTCGTCAGTTAGCCGTGCTGCTGTCAGCCGGATTACCCGTGCACGAGGCTTTAAAGGCCTTGCAGGTTTCCGGGCAGGGAGGCCTTTATCAACAGCTGATCTCAGGCCTGTTGCAGGCGGTGGTACAAGGGAAGACGCTGGCTGATGCCATGCGTGGCTTTCCCGCAGTGTTTTCGCCCACTGTTATCAATCTGATACAGGCTGGTGAGACGGGAGGATCATTAGAGACTGTTTTTTGCCGGCTGGCGGATTTTCAGGAGAAGTCCTATGAGGCGGGAGAAAAACTGAAATCGGTGCTGCTTTACCCGGTGATTCTTGGAGGAACGACCCTGGCGGCGTTTTGTTTCATGACGGTATTTATCCTGCCGGCTTTTGCCTCCATGCTGTTGAACCTTCATACAGAACTGCCCTTGCTGACGCGGATGCTGCTGGCTGTGTCTGCAGTCGTGCAACAGCACGGTTTTTTGCTTTTGCTGGTACTTATCGGGCTTATAACGGCAGCGTACACACTCTATCGGTGTCCGGCTGTCCGGCTTCAAGTGGACCGGTTGTGCCTGCGGCTGCCTCTTTATGGCGGCCTGCGACGGGATGCGGATTGGATGCTGGTACTCGGAACGCTTTCATTGCTGCTCGAAACAGGTATTCCTCTGCATCAGGCATTAGGAATGGTTCGGAATGTGGCAGCAAATCATTACCTGCAACTGCAGCTGCAGCAGCTGCAGCAGTCAGTGGAGCGCGGCCGGTCGTTGGCCGACTCGCTGTTCAGCTGTCAGCATTTCCCTGATATGGCAAGGGAAATAGTACAGGCAGGAGAACAGGCAGGAGCTCTGGATCGAATGCTGCAGAAGGCGGCGGATTTTTGTGCAGTTACCGCTGCGAACGAGTCCCAGCGATTGCAGGCACTGGCTGAACCTTTGGCCATCCTGCTGGTTGGTGGACTGGTATTTTGTTTTGTGCTGTCAATTATCCTGCCGCTGCTTGGAATGATTGATTATATGATATAATAGAAGACAGATTGTTTTGAAGAATAGGAGTGATCAGGATGTATCAGGCAGCAGAGGGCCGTTATCAGGGGATGGAATACGTCAGGAGCGGTAACAGCGGACTCAGGCTTCCGCGGCTGGCGCTGGGTTTTTGGCATAGTTTTGGTGATACGGCACCTTATGAGAATATGAAGGCGCTGGCCTGCACGGCCTTTGATGCCGGCATTACGTATTTCGATCTGGCCAATAACTATGGTCCGGCTTATGGCAGTGCAGAGCGGAATTTCGGAAAGCTGTTCCGCGAGAATTTCCGGTCGTATCGGGATGAACTGCTGGTGGCGACCAAGGCTGGTTATGATATGTGGCCGGGGCCTTATGGCAACTGGGGCAGCCGGAAGTACCTGCTGGCAAGTCTTGATCAGAGCCTCAGCCGCATGGGACTGGAGTATGTGGATATCTTCTATCATCATCGCATGGACCCGGACACACCACTGGAAGAGACCATGGGCGCGCTGGCACAGGCGGTGCAGAGCGGCAAGGCGCTCTATGTCGGCTTGTCGAACTATGATGGCCCGACAATGGAACGGGCTGCTGCAATACTGGATGAACTGCATTGTCCGTTTATCGTCAACCAGAACCGGTACTCGATCTTTGACCGTACGATCGAGCGCAACGGACTCAGGGATGCAGTACTGCATCAGCAGAAGGGGCTGGTGGCATTCAGTCCGCTCTGTCAGGGACTGTTGACGGATAAGTATCTGCATGGTATTCCGGCTGACAGCCGGATCTGCCGGGATGGCCGCTATCTCAATGAGCACTCGCTGACGAAGGAGAAGCTGCAGGCTATCCGGGCATTGTCCGGGCTGGCCGGTGAACGCGGACAGCAGCTTTCGGAAATGGCACTGGCCTGGGATCTGCGCAGTGACGCAGTGACCAGTGTGCTCATCGGTGCGTCCAAGCCGTCACAGATCCTCGATAATATCAAGGTGCTGGGGAGTGAGGGCTTCACGGAGGAAGAACTGCGGCGGATCGACGAGATCTCGTCAGCTCCTGGCGTTCAGGGGCTTACCCGTTGAGGATTGCTTAATCCAATTATAATGCTACGTCATTTTTCTTTCAGTCATCGGTGCTATATTTAGAACCATAGACAAGGAGATGATCGAAATGAAAATGAATGAACCGCAGATCTCGATCAATGATATTACTTCAGATATCCTGACCCAGCTTCCGGATGATACGAGCAAAAAGGCGACGAAGTAAGGTTATTGCATCAGATAAATGATAAGGACGTCCCCACGAAAGTGTTTGTGGGGACGTCCTTATTTCTATGCCTTTATTGATTCAGCAGTTTTGTTTTGAGTTCTTTGTAGCGCCGGGTGTAATACGGGCCATTCTGGGCTTCGCGGTGGTCGAAGCCATAGGCACGGCGGCTGATCGCGAGGATTGGCGGCGCCTGGATGCGCTTGGCGATGGCCATGCCGGTGAAGAGGTTCCACCAGCGTTCGAGATCGGTGATGAATGCCTGGGGTGTCGGGAAGTACTGCTGCACGATCCCTGGCTGACAGCCAAGATTTTCTTCCAGTGTGCCGGCAGCATACCATTCGAGGATATCTTCCGGCGTGGCTTTTTCCCAGCGCTCGACGAATGAACGGAAGAGATAGTCATGATAGGGGTATTTGAGCGGATCGCCCTTGCCTTCATCGACGTTTTGTGCACTTGAAAGTTCGGCGCTCGGTACGATGTCGATAATGCCCTGTGGGACTACCTCGCGGCCATAGATGGTTTTGTTCATATAATAGGACAGTGCATAGACCTGGTGCTTCCAGAGGTCGGCCAGGGCGGCCAGGAAGCCGGACTGGTCCCCGTAAAGCGTGGAATAACCAACGGTGGTCTCCGCTTTGTTGGCATTACAGGTGAAACCGCCGCCGAAGGCTGCCGCTGCGCCTGCCAGCACCCGGGCGCTGCGGTCGCGCGCCTGGATGTTCTCGGTGACGAAGGAAGAGATGTTCAGCTGGCAGGTCGTGCCGTCAGACAGATGCGTCATTGGGGTGTGTTCCAGCTGCTCGACGGTGTGATCGACGGACTGCTGAATTGGTACGATCATGTACTGGCAGCCGAGATTCTCAGCCAGCTGCTGGCTGAGTCCCTTGGTCGTCTCGGAATTGAATACGCTTGGCATATTAACCAGTAGCAGGTTTTCCGGGCCGATAACTTTGGCATAGAGCGCAGCGGCAACCGCTGAATCGATGCCTCCGGAGATACCGATGACGACTTTCTGCATGTGGATGTTTGCCAGGAAGTGGCGGATGCCATAGTGCAGGGCACGGTAGATATGGGCAATGTCCGGTTCCTCTTTTGGCGTGGCTGCCGGCAGCGTGTCCATCGTCTCAAGATCGATGACGGTCAGCCCCTCCTGATATTCTGCGGCAGTGGCACAGACCTCGCCACTGCCGTTGTAGGCGGTGCTGGAACCATCAAAGGTATAGATGGTCTTGCCATTGTTCTGCAGGCCGATGGCATTGACGTAGAACAGCGGGGCTTTTGCGTCACGCGCCTGTTGTCCGAAGACGCGGTTCCGTTTGTCATTCTTGCCCAGTGTGTAAGGGGAAGCAGAACTGTTGACGAAGAAATCGATGGACGCATGCTGCAGCATGGCGAGAGGCTCCATCTCATAATTGTCGCTCCAGCCATCTTCACAGAGCAGGCAGCCGGCCTGATAGCGCTGACCACGTATTTTCAGGGTGACAGGGGAGATGAGCTGATCCGGCGTCGTGCCTAGCTCACGCGCCAGCTTTTGCAGGCTGAAGAAATGCCGGGTATCATCGAATTCCCGATAGTTTGGCATGAGGGTCTTGATGACATAAGGATACGGCATGCTGTCCGGCTGGATCAGCCGTCCGTCCTGTGCGGTGAAGAACGCATTGTATTTGCGGACGCGGCCATCGTTGTTTTTCTTGTTCCAGTCCATGGCAATGTTGCCAAACATGATCGTGATGCCCTGAGAGGCGGCGATGATATCCTGTCCGCAGCTTTCGCAGTCACGCAGGAAAGAGGATTGCTCCCAGGTGTCGCCCAGGAGATAACCCGGGACGGCCATTTCCGGGAAAATGATGACATCGACGGCCTGCTTTTTGGCATCCGCAGTCATCGCGAGGATCTTCGCGGTGTTCTGATCCGGATGGCCAGGAATGACCTCCATCTGGGCCATGGCAATTTTCAACAAAGTGAAACACTCCTTTTTGTTACATGGGATATAATATCGTGCATTGACGATGGTGAAATGTAATATTTACAAGAAAAGGTATTTTCTCGACTGACAAGCTACTTCTTTCTATAGGATTCCTGTCGTATCTATGATATAATAATTGGCGTGTACAGTCTATAGAGAAATTTGGTGGAACGATTCATGAGCAAAAAGAAGAAGGAACAGAAGACAAATGCGGCGCGTATCCTTGATACGCTGGGGATTGAGTATGAGCTCAAGACCTATGAGGTCGATGAAAGCGACTTATCGGCTGTCCATGTAGCGGCTTCAGTCGGAATGCCGATTGAGATGGTCTACAAGACACTGGTATGCCGTGGCGATAAGAATGGCATCCTGATGGCGGTCATTCCGGGGGGCGGCGAGCTGGACATGAAGGCACTTGCGGCAGCTTCCGGCAACAAACGGGTGGAGATGGTCCATCTGAAGGAAGTGTTCGGACTGACTGGCTATATTCGTGGTGGCTGCTCACCGCTGGGGGCTAAGAAAGAATATCCGGTTTATCTGGATGACAGTGCCAATGCGCAGTCTGTGATAGCGGTCAGCGCGGGTAAACGCGGGGAGCAGATCCTGCTGGCCCCGGCGGATCTGGTGCAGGCGGCCAAGGCTGTGCTGGCCCGGATTGCCCGCTGAGTCTGTGGGAAGATTGGTATAATGGCTGGTTATGTGATGGAAGAAAAGAAAGAGGCGATCGGTTTGAAATACAGTAGTACAAGAGGGAATGGCATTTCGTTGGATTCAGCAGAGGCGATCATTCAGGGACTGGCTGCAGATGGTGGCTTGTTCGTACCGGACACCCTGCCGCAGGTGGATGCTTCCTTCATTGCATCACTGCAGGATCTTTCCTATGAGGAGCGGGCAGAAAAGGTCCTGGGACTTTTTCTGACGGATTATACGGCAGACGCAATCAAAGGCTGTGTGGAGCGTGCCTACGGGAACGACAAGTTTGATGCCGCTATGCGTGCACCGGTCACGATTTTCGAGGATATCAGTGTGCTGGAGCTTTGGCATGGCCCGACGAGTGCCTTCAAGGACATGGCGCTGCAGCTGCTGCCGCAGCTCATGAGTACAGCGCTGAAGAAGACCGGGGAAGCAGCGGATGTACTGATCCTCGTTGCTACGTCCGGTGATACCGGCAAGGCAGCACTGGAAGGCTTCCGCGATGTGCCGCAGATCCGGATCATGGTATTCTATCCGGAAGGCGGTGTCAGCCGGATCCAGCAGCTGCAGATGCTGACGCAGGAAGGCAGCAATGTCAATGTTACGGCTGTCCGTGGTAATTTCGACGATGCGCAGAGTGGCGTCAAGAAGATCTTTGGAGACAAGGCCTTCAATGAAGAGCTGGCCGTCAAGGGTGTAAAGCTGTCTTCGGCCAATTCCATCAACTGGGGTCGGCTGGTGCCGCAGATCGTTTATTATTTCAGTGCCTATGCAGATCTCGTGAAAGCTGGTCGGATCAAGGCGGGCGAGGCAATCAACTTCACGGTGCCGACTGGCAACTTTGGTGATATCCTGGCCGGCTTCTATGCCAAATGCATGGGACTGCCGGTGCATAAGCTGGTCTGTGCCTCCAATGCGAATAATGTACTCACGGATTTCCTGCGGACGGGTATCTATGACCGCAACCGTGACTTCCATAAGACGATCACGCCGTCGATGGATATCCTGATCTCCAGCAATCTGGAACGTCTGCTTTATCATATGACGAATGATACGGCCCGTGTCGCTGGCTGGATGAAAGAGCTGCAGACTGCTGGCCGCTATGATGTCGGAGCCGAGCTGCTGGCGAAGATCCAGCAGACCTTCTGGGCGGACTGGACCAGCGACGAGGCAACGGAGGAACTGATCGGTCGTGTGTACCAGCAGAAACACTATGTGCCGGATACCCATACGGCAGTTGCCTGGAAGGTGGCCGAGAACTATCAGCAGGCGACCGGGGATGAGCATCCGATGGTGGTCGTCTCGACGGCGAGCCCGTACAAGTTCAATGGCAGTGTACTGGCAGCGCTCGGAGCGGATACGAAGGGACTGGACGAATTCCAGCTGCTCGACAAGCTGCAGGAGCTGAATGACAACCCGACCCCGCGGGGGCTGGCAGCGCTCAAAAATAAACAGCAGCGCCATACCGGCATCTGCGAGCGCGATGGCATGAAGCAGGCGGTGCTGGACTTTATCGGATAAGAAAAAAATGCAACAGAAACGATAATCGGTTTTGTTGCATTTTTATTTATTCTTTATTTATGATGAATAATTTTGATAAATAAAATTTTTAAAATTTAACCTTACAAATAGTTGACATTTATGAAAAAATAAGTTAATATAATACACGTGATGAGGGCGAGGCAAATGTGAAAACCTTCTCAATGTCAAGGTAATCTTTATTTATGAAAGAGGTTGAATGTAAAATGACAAACATCGATCTTAGTCAGTATGGAATTACAGGCGCGACGGAAATCCTTCACAACCCTTCCTATAAGACGTTGTTCGAGGAAGAGACAAAAGAAGGTCTGACGGGCTATGAAAAGGGTCAGATCTCAGAGCTTGGCGCAGTAAACGTCAAGACCGGTATCTTCACAGGCCGTTCGCCTAAAGATAAATTCATCGTTGAGGACGATACGTCCCGCGATACGGTATGGTGGGATTCTGAAGCCTATCATAATGATAACCACAAGGCAACTCAGCAGGCGTGGAGTGCGGTTAAAGAGATTGCTAAAAAAGAGCTTTCCAATAAGAAACTCTATGTGGTTGATGCATTCTGCGGTGCGAACCAGGATACGCGTATGGCTGTCCGTTTCATCGTGGAGGTTGCCTGGCAGGCACATTTCGTAACGAACATGTTCATTCAGCCAAGTGAAGAAGAGCTGGCGAACTTCAAGCCAGACTTCGTGGTTTATAACGCATCCAAGGCAAAAGTTGAGAATTATAAGGAACTGGGTCTCCATTCAGAGACGGCTGTTGTGTTCAATCTCACGAGCCGCGAGCAGGTCATCATCAATACCTGGTATGGTGGTGAGATGAAGAAGGGCATGTTCTCGATGATGAACTACTTCCTGCCGCTCAAGGGCATTGCTGCTATGCACTGCTCCGCTAATACGGATAAGCAGGGCAAGAACACGGCTATCTTCTTCGGTCTTTCCGGCACAGGCAAGACGACACTGTCCACGGACCCGAAACGTCTGCTGATCGGTGATGATGAGCATGGCTGGGATGATGAGGGTGTATTCAACTTCGAGGGCGGCTGCTATGCGAAAGTAATCAACCTCGATATGGAATCCGAGCCGGATATCTATGGTGCAATCAAACGTAATGCGCTGCTTGAGAACGTTACGCTTGACGATAAAGGTACAATTGATTTTGCCGATAAGACCATCACGGAGAACACCCGTGTATCCTATCCAATCGATCATATCAAAGGCACGGTCAAGGGCTTTGTCAATGACCGCAGTGCTGCTCCGGCTGCGAAGAGTGTCATCTTCCTGTCCGCTGATGCATTTGGTGTACTGCCGCCGGTTTCCATCCTGACGCCGGAGCAGACGGAGTATTACTTCCTGTCTGGTTTCACGGCTAAACTGGCAGGTACGGAACGTGGTATCACGGAGCCGACCCCGACGTTCTCGGCTTGCTTCGGTCAGGCCTTCCTGGAACTCCATCCGACGAAATATGCGGAAGAGCTCGTCAAGAAGATGCAGAAGAACGGCACGAAAGCCTATCTGGTCAACACGGGCTGGAATGGTTCCGGCAAGCGTATCTCCATCAAGGATACCCGTGGCATCATCGATGCGATCCACAGTGGCGCAATCAAAGATGCACCGACCAAGAAGATTCCGTACTTCAATCTGGAAGTACCGACGAAGCTTACGGGCGTTGCTACGGAGATTCCTCGACCCGAAGGATACCTACAAGGATCCGTCCGAGTGGGATAAGAGGGCTAAGGATCTGGCAGAGCGCTTCGTGAAGAACTTTGCAAAATATACGACGAACGAAACAGGCAAGGCCCTTGTCGCTGCCGGCCCGAAACTCTGATTCGTTCCTTGAGTCTGATCTCCATCTAAAATTACAAGAGAGTCTCTTCGGAGGCTCTCTTATTTTTTGCAGGATATGCAAGCTTAGGGGCGATTTCTCCTATTGAAGGAAGGCGGCCTTTTTGTTAAAATGAAGATAGATAGCAAACGAATGTTTTCTGGATGTGATTTTTAGTGAAATTGACGGATTCAATTCAATATGTTAAGGGCGTAGGCCCGAAGAAGAAGGCTGAGCTGAACCGTCTGGGCAGTCCGGACGGTCTATGATCTGCTGACCTGGTTCCCGCGGACATACGAGGATCAGAGCGTGCTGACGAAGATCGCTGACCTGGAGCCGGGAGAGCGCACGACGGTGGCCGGGGTCATCATGAGCGTGAACGAGCGGCAGGGCGGGCGCCGGGGAATGACAATCCTTACGGCGCTGATCGGCGATGGCAGTGGTTTCCTGCAGGTGACCTGGTTCAATCAGAAATACCTCAAGAAGCAGCTCAAGACCGGGAAACGGGTATTCGTGAGTGGCAAGGCAGCTATGCGTATGGCGGGCAGGGACAGTTCGCCATGAGTCAGCTCAGCGGGTTCCAGATCCTTGAAGATGGGGATGCGCCGGAGGACATGACGGGAATCCTGCCTGTTTATCCGGCGACGGAGAAACTCAATCAGAAATTCTTCCGTAAAGTCCTGCAGGACCTGCTGGCAGCCGATTTTGAGCTGCCTGAGGTGATACCGGCAGGCATCCGGGAGCGGTTCAATCTGCCAGACCGCCGCGAAGCCTTTGAACGGATCATTTCCCGCAGGACTTCGGGCAGCTCAGGTCCGCCCGCAACCGGCTGGCTTTTGAGGAACTGTATCTGATCCAGTGCGGTCTTATGGTGCTCAAGAAGCAGTCACGGGAGAAGAAGAAGGGCATCCGCCACCTGCTGGGCCAGTGAGCTGCTGCAGAAGGTACAGGGCTCGCTGCCATTTACCCTGACGCATGACCAGGCAAAGGTCTGGCAGGAGATCAGCCGGGATATGGAAAGCCCGGTACCCATGCGAAGGCTGGTGCAGGGCGATGTAGGATCGGGCAAGACGGTTATTGCCCTGCTGGCACTGGTGAAGACGGTGGAGAACGGCTATCAGGGGGCGCTGATGGCACCAACCGAGATCCTGGCCAGTCAGCACTATGAAAGCTTTCAGCGGCAGCTCACGCCTTTTGGTATCCGGATCGGCTTCCTGTCCGGGCGGCTGACCAAAAAGAAGCGGGAAACGATGTATGCCTCGATCGCTGCGCATGAGGTGGATATCATCATCGGCACACATGCCCTGATTCAGGAAGGCGTTCAGTTCGAGCAGCTCGGACTGGTCGTGACGGACGAGCAGCACCGCTTCGGTATTGCCCAGCGGGCGGAACTGGAGAAAAAAGGCGAGTTGATGCCGGATGTACTGGTCATGACGGCAACGCCGATTCCCCGGACGATGACGCTTACCGTCTATGGTGATCTGGATGTATCCCTGATCCAGGAACTGCCGCCTGGCCGGCAGCCAATACGCACATTCGTGCGCCAGCCGGACCGACGCGAGCTGATCTACCGTTATGTGCTGACGCAGCTGCAGGCTGGACGCCAGGCTTATGTGGTCTGTCCGCTCATTGAGCTCAATGAGGAGAGCACCCTGCCATCGGCCGAAGAGGTCTATGATGAACTGCGTTATGGGATCTTCCGTGATGTTCCCTGCGGGCTGGTTCATGGCCGCATGAAACCGGCTGAGAAGGAGCAGGTCATGCAGGATTTCTACGAGGATAAGATCAAGCTGCTGGTCTCGACCACGGTGATCGAGGTCGGTGTCAATGTGCCAAATGCAAGCATCATGGTTATTGAGCAGGCTGACCGTTTTGGCCTGGCACAGCTGCATCAGCTGCGCGGCCGTATCGGCCGCGGGCAGTATCAGTCGTACTGTATCCTGGTATCGGAGATGAAGACCGAAAATGCCAGGGAACGGCTGAAGATCATGGCTGAGACCAATGACGGGTTCAGGCTGGCCGAGGAGGATCTGAAGCTGCGTGGTCCGGGACAGTTCTTCGGTGCAATGCAGCATGGTCTGCCGGACCTTAAGATTGCGGATGTGCTCAAGGATATGGATATCCTGCTGCAGGCCCGTCAGGCTGCGCTGGAGACCATGGAAAATCAGGTGGAGATGCGCGATATCCTGCCCATCCTGGCATTACAGTATCAGCAGCAATTCCTGAATATTACGGAAACATGATTTTACATCCGTCTTTTTCTCAAGAACATCTTGACACAAACGGCGGACATGATATACAATATTTTTAGCTTTTTGCAAACGCTTTAGGAGGCGCATAGTTTGACTACAGTATTAGTGAACGGAGCCTGTGGCCGCATGGGACAGGCTGTCCTGAAGGCGGTTCAGGACGATAAGGAACTCAGTCTTGTCGGCGCGGTTGACATCAGGGGCGGTGCGGATACCGGCGAACTCGTTGGTCTGGCCCCGAATGGCGTGCTGGTGGAGACGGATCTTGCGGCAGCCCTTGAACGCCTTAAGCCGGAGGTTATGATCGATTTTACCCGTCCGGATGTGGTGTTCGGCAATGTCGTGACGGCGCTCAAGCATAAGGTCTCGCCTGTTGTCGGTACGACCGGGCTTTCTGATGACCAGAAGGCAGAGATTGAGAAACTGGCCATTGAGAATGGTACACCTGCATTCATTGCCCCGAATTTTGCGATCGGTGCAGTGCTCATGATGGTCATGTGCAAGCAGGCCGCCAAATATATGCCGGATGTGGAGATCATCGAACTGCATCATGACAAGAAGCTCGATGCGCCATCGGGCACGGCAGTCCAGACGGCGGCTATGATTGCCGAGGTTCGTCAGTCGCATAAGCAGGGACATCCGGATGAGAAGGAGAAGCTGACGGGAGCACGCGGTGCCGAGTATGATGGCATGCACATCCACAGCGTCCGTCTGCCGGGTTATGTAGCGCATCAGGAAGTCATCTTTGGCGGCCTGGGACAGACACTGACCATCCGTCATGATTCCATGAACCGTGAATCCTTTATGCCGGGCGTTGTTCTGGCCGCTCAGAAAGTCCGTGGTCTTACCGGACTGACTATCGGCCTGGATAAACTGCTGGAATTCTGAGTTTATACGTTATCAACCATCGAAAGGATGAGTTATCCATGAAAAAGTACAATGTAGCAATCCTTGGCGCCACGGGCGCAGTCGGTCAGGAGTTCCTGAATCTCATCGAAGAACGCAAATTCCCGTTTGCGAACCTTAAGATGCTAGCGTCCAAACGCAGTGCTGGCAAGAAGATCCAGTTCATGGGCAAGGAGTACACGGTAGAGGAAGCTACGGAAGATTCCTTCAAGGATGTCCAGATTGCTTTGTTTGCTGGTGGTGCTGCCAGCAAGACCTTTGCTCCGGCTGCAGTCAAGGCAGGTGCGGTTGTCATCGATAACTCCAGCGCATTCCGCATGGATCCGGAAGTTCCATTGGTTGTACCAGAGGTTAATCCGGAGGCAATCAGCCAGCATAAGGGGATCATTGCCAATCCAAACTGCTCGACGATCATCATGGTCATGGCGCTTAAGCCGCTGTATGATGTGTCCAAGATCAAGCGTATCGTTGTTTCCACGTATCAGGCGGTATCCGGTGGCGGCAAAGAGGCAATGGCCGAGCTTGAGCAGCAGGTTCAGGACAGTGTAGCCGGCAAGGAAATCACGGCTAACATCCTGCCGGGCGCAGCACTCAAGAAACATTACCAGATTGCGTTCAACCTCATTCCACAGATCGATGTTTTCAAGGAAAACCTCTATACCAAAGAGGAAATGAAGATGATTGATGAGACGAAGAAGATCATGAGCGATGATGGCATGCGCATTACGGCCACGACAGTCCGTGTACCGGTCTATCGCAGCCATGCGGAGTCCGTCAATGTCGAGTTTGAAGATGAAGTCAGCGTAGAGAAGGCAAAGCAGGTTCTGGCAGAATTCCCGGGCGTCATCGTCAAGGACAATCCGGATGAGCAGGAGTATCCGATGCCGCTCTTTACGTCAGGTAAGAATGATGTCGAAGTCGGCCGTCTGCGTAAGGACTATTCCATTGAGCATGGCCTGAACTTCTGGGTTTGCGGCGACCAGATCCGTAAGGGCGCAGCACTCAATGCCCTGCAGATCGCGGAATACATGATTGAAAAAGATATGTTCTGATTGATTGTTGCCTGACTGCACACTATAAAGAAGGCACAGAAAACGTCAGCTTCGGCTGGCGTTTTTTCGTGGGACTTTCATTTATTTTCTAGGAAAACGGTGTAGGATATGATAAGATAGATGAAGAACGAAAGTATTTTCGGGAGGTAGCGAAATATGGTCAGCGAAGAAACAATGATGTTCAAGTTCGGCAATGATGCGAATAAAGCCGAGACGATTATCCACAATGTCTGCCAGGCGATGGAAGAGAAGGGTTACAACCCGATCAATCAGCTGGTGGGCTATCTGCTGTCCGGTGATCCGGCCTATGTGACGAGCCACAATGATGCCCGCAGCCAGATCCGTAAACTGGAACGTGATGAACTGCTCGAGGAACTGGTCCGTTCGTATCTGGAGCAGCATAAATGAAGCGATATATGTCACTGGATATCGGTGACCGCACGATCGGCATAGCGGTCAGCGATCTGCTGGGCCTGACGGCACAAGGGGTTGAGACCATCCGCAGGAAGAGCCTGAAGGATGATCTGCAGCGCCTGGGCGAGCTGATGGAGCAGTATGAGACGAAGTCGCTGGTCTCCGGCCTGCCCAAGAACATGAACGGGACCGAGGGAGATCGTTGTACGATCGTCAAGGAGTTCATGGAGGAAGTCAGGAAAGTCTATCCGGATGTGGAAGTCAATTTCTGGGATGAGCGGCTAGTCGACTGTGGCTGCTGCGCGTTCGCTGATCGAGGCGGATGTGTCGCGCAAAAAGCGCCGGAAGGTCATCGATAAGATGGCGGCTGTATTCATCCTGCAGGGCTGGCTTGACAGCCTTCATTGAAATAGGATAAAATGCAAATAGATTTATATAATTTTAGGAAGAGGTGACTATTGTGTCAGATAAAGAGAACGACGTTCAGGACGATGGTGTAGTCGTAGTCATGACAGATGATGAAGGCAACGAGTACTACTACGAAGAGGAAATGATCATTCCGGTAGGCGAAGAGAAAGTATGCGCTGCTGGTCGGCATCCATAACGAGGATGAGGATCATGAGCATAGCTGTGGCTGCGGCTGTGGCTGCGATGATGAGGATGAAGACGTCCTGATTGCCAAGATCGTGATGAATGATGAGGGCGAAGAGGAATACATTGAGCCGACGGATGAAGAATTCGAAGAGGTTCAGAAAGCCTATGACGCTCTGGTTGAAGAATCGGAAAAAGAATAAGCAGGCACAAAAGCTGCCATTCTGGATAGGATGGCGGCTTTTGTTTATGTGTAAATGTAAGGACTGTACAGCGAGAATAAAATAGTCGGGACAGGAGATGTTTTTGTGGGAGCAAATCTTCCAGACTGGAAGACAGTCAGGCAGGCAAAGGATAAGCTGGTCAGCTGTCTGCCGGAGAAGCCGGTGGATTTTGAAGACTGGCAGGGCAAACTGGCAGCGTTCAGTGATAAAATGACCTGGAAGCGCTGGGCTGTGGCAGCAAGTGCACTGGTTGTTATCATGCTGCTGGGGCTGTGCGCTGCTTTTTGGGAACTTCGTCGGGATCGGATAAGAAGAATCTTGATCCGGATCAGGTAATCTATCTTTCCGTCAAGCCGGGCATGAGTGCCAGTGATATCGGGGATGAGCTTGTGCGTCGAGGTGTGCTGGAGGGCAAGATTCCTTTTTGGTGGAAGGCCAGACAGAGCGGGGCAGCCAGTAATTTCAAGACCGGAATGTATGCGATGCATCCTCGCATGAGTGCGGATGCAGTTCTGCAGAAGCTGACTGCTGGTGATACGGCTGTCGTGAAGTTTACGATTCCGGAGGGCTTTGGGGTCAAGGAAATTGCTAAACGGCTGGCCGATGAAGGGCTGGTGGATGAGCAGGAGTTCCTCACGAAAGCCAAGGATTATGCGCCGTATGACTATATCAGGCGCAAGTCAGATATCCGCTACGCCTGTGAAGGGTTCCTGTTTCCGGATACCTATGAGCTGCATGAAGAAGCATCGGTCGATGCCATCCTGAAGATGATGTCGGAGGATTTCGATACGCGTCTGACGCCGGAACTTCGGGCCCGGGCGAAAGAGATGAATCTGTCTATTCATGATCTCATTACACTGGCTTCGCTGGTGGAGAAAGAGGCGCGTTATGCAGAGGATCGGCCAATCATTGCCCAGGTATTCTTTAAACGGATGAAACTGGGAATGCCACTGCAGTCCGATACGACCCTGCAATATCTGATGAATGCGCCAAAAGAGGATGTGTCCATCAAGGATACGAAGATTGAGTCGCCGTACAATACCTATCAGAACAAGGGCCTGCCACCAGGACCAATCGCGAGCCCCGGCATGGCAGCCATCAAGGCGGTCCTTTATCCGGCTGATACGGATTATCTGTATTTTGTGGCGGATCGTCAGGGTCATAATCATTATTCGACGAACTATGCCGATCATCAGGTCATTGTTGAGCAGGTCCGTTGAGCAAGAGGAACTTAGGAGAGTATTACGTGGAGACATTACTCAGGGAGATGGAAGCCTATGCGGCTGAGCATCATGTCCCAATTATCAATGAGCGGGGGACGGGGAACGTTCCTGGCGGAAGTGCAAAAGGCACGGCCGCACCGCGTGCTGGAAATCGGTATGGCAATCGGCTATTCGACCCTGCTGCTTGCTCAGCATAGTGCGGAAGATGTCCGGATCACGACGCTGGAACTCAGCGAGGAACGGGCAGAAACTGCACGGCGCTATATTGCAAGGTCTCCCTATGCGGACCGGATCACAATTCATGTGGGCGATGCCGGAGAACTGCTGACGCAGCTGGCGGAAACGGATAGCGAAGCCATACGATTTTGTGTTTATCGATGCGGCCAAGGGACAGTATGTGGATTACTTTCATAAGATCCAGCCGCTGATCGGTGATGCGGCTGTGATACTGGCCGACAATGTGCTGTTCCGCGGCTATGTGCGCTCGGCTGCCAAGCCGCCGCGGCGCTACAAGACCATCGTGAAGCGGCTGCGCGAATACATCGATCTGGTGTCGGCACCGCCGTTTACGACCGAGATACTGGAGCACGGCGATGGATTAGCCGTGACAAGGAGGATATCGATTCATGATCAAAAAGCCTGAGCTGCTGGCCCCGGCAGGGAACCTGGAAAAATTGAAGATGGCGGTGCTGTATGGCGCAGATGCGGTCTATCTGGGTGGCAAATCCTTTGGCCTGCGGGCTTTCGGCGGGAATTTCAGCCGGGAAGAACTCAAGGAGGCAATGGATTTCGCGCATGCCCGGGGGAAGAAGGTCTATGTGACCGTGAATATCTTCCCGCATAATGGTGATCTTGAGGGCCTGCCTGACTATCTGCAGTATCTGCAGAGCATTCAGGCGGATGCCCTGCTGGTAGCCGATCTGGGTGTATTCATGATGTGCCGCAAGCTGATTCCGGATATGGAGCTTCACATCAGTACACAGGCCAACAATACGAACTGGGCATCCGTCAATGCCTGGAAGGAACTCGGTGCCAGCCGGGTTGTGCTGGCGCGTGAGATGTCGCTGGCCGAGATCCGGGAGATCCGATCGAAGTGCGATGTGGATCTGGAGATGTTCATGCATGGCGCGATGTGCATTTCCTATTCCGGGCGCTGTCTGCTGTCGAACTACTTTACGGGCCGTGACTCAAATCGTGGCAGCTGTGCACAGTCCTGCCGCTGGAAATATGCACTGGTCGAGGAAACGCGTCCGGGCAAGTATTTCCCCATCGAGGAAGATGAACGCGGGACCTATATCATGAATTCCAAGGATATGTGTCTGATGCCCAACATCCGGGATGTCATCGAAAGCGGTGTCGACAGCCTGAAGATCGAGGGACGTATGAAGAGCGTCCATTATGCGGCGAGTGTCACGAAGGCCTATCGTCTGGCAATCGACAGCTATTTTGAGGATCCGGAGCATTTCGAGGTCAGGCAGGAATGGATGGATGAACTCGAGAAAGTATCTCACCGGGCCTATACAACGGGGTTTCTACTATCACCAGCCGACGGCTGAGGACCAGATCTACGGCAAGACATCCTATGATCAGACATCAGATTTCGTTGGCCTGGTCCGGTCCTATGACCCGGCTACAGGTTATGCGGTGGTCGAGCAGCGCAACAATATGAAGCAGGGACAGGAAATTGAGGTGTTCCAGCCGACCGGGCCGCTTTACCGCCAGCTCATCACCGATATGATCGATGACAGCGGCGAAGCCATCACGGTGGCGCCGCATCCACAGCAGATCATCCGTATGAAGATGGAACAGCCGGTAGAGCCGTATACCATCCTCAGACGGGATATCAAATAAGAGTATAAGCAGAAATAAAGGAGCGATTATCATGGCAGATTTAGTTCGTTATTTCGGAACGGCAACAGGCCGTGTCCAGGGTGTTGGTTTTCGCATGTATGTACAGCAGCATGCAATGGAGCTTGATATGACTGGCTGGGTGAAGAACATGGATGACGGTTCAGTCACCATGGAGGTTCCAGGGTACCCAGGAAGGCCGTGGACAAGCTGGAACGTATCATCCATGAGGGCAACTACTTCATCAAGGTCCAGAGCTTCGGACTGGAAGTGCGGGATGTGAAACCGGACGAGAAACGCTTTGATATTCGTTACTGACTGATGGAGGAGAGGAAGCACTATGGCAAATGTATTGGTACTCAATGGACCTAATCTGAATCTTTTGGGGACGCGCGAGCCGGAGATCTACGGCAGCACGACGCTTAAGGATATCGAAGACCGCCTGAAGGCGCGGGCCACCGAGGTCGGGTTGGGGCTGGACTGCTTTCAGTCGAATCACGAGGGCGATCTGGTCGACCGGATTCAGCAGGCCAATCATAAGTATGATTACATCATCTTCAATGCAGCGGCGTTTACGCACTACAGCATTGCTATCCGTGATGCCATTGCTGCCATTGATGTACCGGTGATCGAAGGTACACATCTCGAACATCCATCAGCGTGAGTCATTCCGTCACACTTCGGTGCTGGCTCCGGTAGCCATGGGCCAGATCTGTGGTCTGGGCATCGAGAGCTACATGGCAGCGCTTGAAGCTATTATCTACAAACTCAAATAATCGCAGCAATCAATCAGAACTAGGAGTGAGCTTTCATGATAGAGAATCGTTTGCAGGCACTGCGTGCCTTGTTGGAAGAGAAAAAACTGGATGCCGTAATCGTGACGAAATATGTGAATCTGCATTATTTCAGCGGGTTCCGTGGTGACGATACGACACTGGTGATCAGCCGGGACAAGGCTATGCTGATTACGGACAGCCGCTATACAGAGCAGGCTGCCCAGCAGGCACCATTGTTTGAACTCGTGCAGCAGAAGGAAGGCCTGCTCAGCAAGACGGCCGAATGTGTGAAGGCCATTGGGGCAAAGCAGGTCGGCTTTGAGGGCAATGCACTCATCTATGATGATTTTTCCAGGTTGTCGGAGCTTTTGACGGGCATTCGTTTCGATACAGCCCTGAAGCTTGACTCCCTGCGTCAGATCAAGGACCAGGAGGAGCTCGGTCATATCCGCAAGGCCTGTGAAATTGCCGATATCGCGTTCAATGATATGCTGACCTATGTTCGTCCGGGCATGACGGAGACGCAGGCTGCCGCGCATCTGGAAAACTGCATGCGTGAAAATGGTTCTGAGGGCCCATCCTTTACAACAATCATGGCCTCCGGTGTGCGCGGCTGTCTGCCGCATGGCATCGCTACGGACAAGGTGATCAAGGAAGGCGAGTTCCTGACGATGGATTTCGGTGCCATCTCGGCGGGCTATGATTCTGACATCACCCGTACGATCTGCATCGGCCATGCGGATGAGAGACAGCGTCGTATCTATCAGGCCGTTCTTGAGTCGCAGCTGCTGGGACTGACGAAGATCAGGCCGGGTGTCTCGGGAAAATCCGTTCACATGGCGGTGCGCGATAATCTGGCGAAGTATGATCTGGCACAGTATTTCGGGCATGGACTTGGCCATAGCCTGGGGCTGGAAATCCATGAGGAACCGCGTCTTTCGCCAGCCAGCACCTGCGAGGCACTGCAGCCGAATATGCTCGTTACGGATGAGCCGGGCGTCTACATCTCCGGCTGGGGCGGCCTGCGTATCGAGGATACCGTCCTGGTCACGGAGACGGGCTGTGAGCCGCTGACCAAATCCAGCAAAGAATTGATCGAGATCCTGTAAGATCGTGGAAATTTTTGTAGATGCGGATGCCTGTCCGGTTGTCCGCGAGATAGAGGCTATTGCCAGAAAATACAAAGTACCGGTGACGCTGCTCTGTGATACGAATCATATCCTGCGTTCCGATTACAGTCAGGTCCGTGTCATTGAAGCCGGCGCAGATTCGGTGGATATTGCGCTCATTAATCTGTGCCATGCTGGCGATGTCGTGGTTACACAGGACTATGGCGTGGCAGCGATGGCACTGGGGAAAAAGGGCCGTGGCTGTGCATCAGAATGGCTGGCGTTATACCGATGAGAACATGGACCGGCTGCTCATGGAGCGGCATCTGGCCAAGAAAGCCCGGCGGGCTTCGCATAAGAATCATCTGTCCGGTCCCCGCAAGCGAACTGCCGCCGATAATGAAACCTTTGCGTTGAAATTTGAGGCTTTGCTGCAGGAAATGCTGACGAATTGATACCTTCAGATAAGCTGGCAGACTGATCGGGGCTGGTTGTGAGAAAGGTAAGAGGAAAATATGGCTGAGTTGTCATTGGCTGATATCTTTCAGCCGCTTTCACAGAGCCGCCGACAGGCTATTGACGAAATGCAGGCGCGGTTTGCTTACTATACCAGCGCGACTACAGCGCTGAATATTCTGCGTGGACGGGAACTATGGATGCGTAGTGCGGCCTGCATGAATGATTACCGTGAGATCGATTATGGCATCCAGCTGTTGAATCATGCTATCTACGGGAATGAGCAGCGCCGGCAGCGCATCCAGCAATTGACGAAGCGGCTGAACTGGGGAGAGTCCGTATGGGAGCATCTGCTTGGGAATCTTAACCGCAGTGAGAATGCATTGGTTACCCGTACCTATCTGGCCTGTGTATCCGAACACAGCCCGGATGAGGAACAGCGTGGCCGCCTGTCCATGTGGCGCGCGTATGGCCGCAAGACCGGCGTGGCATTCGTGTTGAAAGCGAAGGCAATCCTGCATAGCAGGCATCCGCTGCCAATTCGAATGAGTCCGGTGACCTATCTGGACCAGACTGGATTTGACCAGGCTGTTGATCGGATTCTCAATAATGTTGACCGCAATGTAAGCTTCCTGCAACAGCTTGGTTCGACCAGGGCCTTGAACTATTTTATGGATACGGTCCTGTTCTCGTTGTTTTCCATCAAGCATCCGGGATTTATCGAGGAGCGTGAATGGCGCATCATCTATCAGGAATCGGCGGGGCAGCTGCCCTATGACAGCGTGTCGGTGGACGGAATCCCGCAGGTCGTGTACAAGCTGCCGGTGTGTGGTGCGGCTGACCGGAATCCGGGGCTGCAGCTGGTGGATGCGCTGGATCATATTATTATCGGTCCTTCACAGTATGCTGATGTGATCTTCCTGGCCTTTGTCAAAGTGCTGGAAGAAATGGGGATTCCCAATGCTGCTCAGAAGGTCTATAAATCAAACATTCCGTTGCGGTAAATCCTGCGGGTGTACAAATTTTCTCGCTGCCGTATACAATTATCAACAATTGTGTTATTATAATACTTGAGATTTGTCTTTGAGGCGGGGAGTATTTCCCCACCGGCGGTATAGCCCGCGAGCTTCCCGGCTGGGGAGCATGATTCGGTGAGATTCCGAAGCCGACCGTATAGTCGGGAGGAGAAAAGGCATGTTCGATTGTTTGCATGCATTGCAGGCCGTTGAGAAGAGGAATCTTTTCAACGGCTTTTTTGTTTTCTCAAGTCTCATTCACAGTCTTCAATGTTCAATGTATAGGATCTGAGGTGATATCATTTGAATGATGAAGATTTTATGCGGGCGGCACTGCAGCTGGCCCGCAATGCGGAGGGGCGGACCTCGCCGAATCCGCTGGTGGGCGCGGTAATCGTCCGTGACGGACGGATCATCGCCGCTGGCTGGCATCGCAAAGCCGGTACGCCGCATGCGGAAGTGCATGCGCTGCGTATGGCTGGAGAACTGGCTAAGGGGGCAACTCTTTATGTGACGCTTGAGCCCTGTGCGCATTATGGTCGTACCGGCCCTTGCGCCAAGGCCGTAGCCGAGGCTGGTATCCGCCGCGTGGTCATCGGGATGAAAGACCCGAATCCGCTGGTGGCGGGCAAGGGTATCCGTATTCTTGAGGACGCCGGTGTTGAGGTCGTCTGCGGGGTGCTGGCGGCGGAAGCGATTCAGCTCAATGAGGTGTTTCTCAAATGGATCGGGAACAAGATGCCATTTGTTATCCTCAAGACGGCGATGACGTTGGACGGCAAGATCGCTACCGCGGCTGGTGAGTCCCAGTGGATTACCAATGAGGCTTCCCGACGCCGTGTGCATGAATACCGCGACTGTTACGATGGTATCCTGGCCGGTATCGGTACGGTGCTGGCTGATGACCCAAGCCTGACGACACGCCTGCCGGACCGTGAAGGGAAGAATCCTGTCCGCATCATCGTGGACAGTCAGGCCCGTACGCCGCTCAATGCTAAGGTTGTGACGGATGGTCAGTCCCGGACAATCATTGCGGTGACGGCCCAGGCTCCGGCTGAACGGGTCAGGGCATTGCAGGCTGCCGGTGTTGAGGTGCTTACGGCGGGCGGCGGTGCGCATGTTGATCTGCGTGTACTGCTGCAGCAGCTGGGTCAGCAGGAGATCTGCTCGATTCTCGTCGAAGGCGGCGGCCAGGTCAATTTCTCGCTGCTGGCCGATGGTCTCGTAGACAAGGTCTGTGCGTTTATCGCGCCCAAACTGATCGGCGGCAGAGACGCGCTGACTCCGGTTGAAGGGGCAGGCTTTGCGCATCTGAGCGAGGCTGTAGAGCTGGAACGAATCACTACGGAACTGCTGGCAGGAGACATCCTGCTGACCGGTTATCCGAAGAAGTAAGACGAGCTGGAGGTGACAGTTTGTTTACAGGTATTATCGAAGAGGTCGGTCAGATCCAGCGCATTGGCGCGGGACAACTGGCCGTGGCCTGTCAAAGGGTGACCGGCGATGTGCAGCTTGGCGACAGCATTGCCGTCAATGGGGTCTGCCTGACCGTTACTGGCTTTGACAAGAATCACTTTACGGCAGATGTCATGCCGGAAACGATTCGTCGTACGGAATTCCGGGAACTCAAAAAGGGTAGTCCGGTCAATCTGGAACGGGCACTGACGCTTGCCAGCCGCCTGGGCGGACACATCGTCAGTGGTCATATCGATGGCACGGGCGAGGTTATTTCGTTCACGGAGGAGGGCAATGCAATCCTGCTGAAAGTGGCTGCCGGCGCGGACCTTTTGCGTTATATCGTCGAGAAAGGTTCGGTGGCCCTTGATGGCATCAGCCTGACAGTGGCTGCCGTCACGGAGCAGGATTTCACGGTAAGCCTGATTCCCCATACCCGTGAAGTAACAAATCTCGGCAGCAAGAAGCCGGGCAGCCCAATCAACATCGAGACCGATGTGCTGGGCAAATATGTAGAGAAGATGCTGGCAGGCAGCCCGGCACCGGCCACAGCGTCCGGTGGGCTGACGCGGGCATTTCTGATGGAAAATGGTTTTTGAATATAGGAGAATAGATTATGGCAGATTTTGCAACGGTAGAGCAGGCCATTGAAGATATCAAGAATGGCAGGATGATCGTCGTCGTTGATGATGAGGATCGTGAAAATGAAGGCGACCTGATCGTCGCTGCGGCAACGGTGACCCCGGAGGACATCAACTTCATGGCGAAGTATGCCAAGGGGCTCATCTGTACCCCGATTGATGGCAAACGCCTTGATGAACTGAATATCGGCCAGATGGTGGTCAACAATACGGATAACCATGAGACTGCATTCACGGTTTCCATCGATGCGTATGACACCGAGACTGGCATCTCAGCCTTTGAGCGCTGCCAGACGATGAAGAAGCTTCTGGATCCAAAGGCCAAGCCGACCAGCTTCCGCCGTCCGGGTCATGTATTCCCGCTGCGTTCGGTCGAGGGCGGCGTATTGCGCCGGGCTGGCCATACGGAGACGACGACGGATCTCGCACGGCTGGCAGGTTTCTATCCGGCTGGTCTCTGCTGTGAGATCATGGATGATGATGGACATATGATGCGTACGCCGAAACTGCTGGAGTTTGCCAAGAAGCATGGCCTGCACATGATCACGGTCAAGGCACTCATCGAATACCGCAAGCGTACGGAGAATTTCGTGCACATGGTAGCCGATGTGGACTTCCCGAGCAAGTTCGGTCATTTCCGCATCAAATCCTATGAGAGCAAACTGGACGGCAAATGCCATCTGGCCATCGTCAAGGGCGATGTGGCTGGCAAGAAGGACGTACTCGTGCGGGTGCATTCAGAGTGCCTGACGGGGGATGCACTGGGGTCGCTGCGCTGCGATTGCGGCGATCAGCTCCATGCAGCACTCGAGAAGATCGATCAGGCGGGTGAGGGCGTTGTGCTCTATATGCGCCAGGAAGGCCGTGGTATCGGTCTGGCTAATAAGATGCGCGCTTATGCACTGCAGGATAATGGCCGTGATACGGTTGAGGCTAATGTGGAACTGGGCTTTGCCCCGGATCTACGCGATTATGGCATCGGGGCGCAGATCCTCTGTGACCTCGGGCTCACGAGCATCAAGCTCATGACCAACAACCCGGCCAAGCGGGCTGGGCTTGAAGGCTATGGCCTGACCATCACGGAGCGCGTGCCGCTCATGATCCACGCCAATAAGTTCGATAAGAAATATCTGACGATCAAAAAAGTGAAGATGGGTCATCTGCTCAACGATGAGACCCTGAAATAAGACAGTGATAGAGATAAATTAGGAGGAACAGACTATGGCAAATGTAATCGAAGGTTTTGTAACGGCAAAAAACTTGAAATTCGGCATCGTAACGGCGCGCTTCAATGAGTTCATCACCAGCAAGCTGCTGGGCGGTGCACTTGATACGCTTCATCGTCATGAAGCAAAAGATGAGGATATCGATGTGGCCTGGGTACCGGGCGCTTTCGAGATCCCGGTCGTTGCCAAGAAGATGGCGGAAAGCGGCAAGTATGACGCGGTCATCTGCCTGGGAGCGGTCATTCGTGGTTCGACGTCCCATTATGACTATGTCTGTAATGAGGTTTCCAAGGGCGTAGCCCAGGTCGGCATGCAGACGGGCGTTCCGACGATCTTCAGCGTTGTCACGACAGAGAACATCGAGCAGGCCATTGAGCGTGCAGGTACGAAGGCTGGCAATAAGGGCGTCGATGGCGCTATGGCAGCCATGGAGATGGCCAACCTGCTCAAGCAGATCGGCTGATTGCCATTTTACGAATGAACGAAAAGAGGCTGAACAATGAAAATCGGTATTATCAGTGATACCCATGGTCATGAGATGGCCTGGCAGAAGGCGTATGAGAAGCAGTTCCAGGATGCGGATATGATCCTGCATGCGGGGGATGTGCTTTACCATGGCCCGCGCAATCCAATGAAGGCGGATTATAATCCGGCCGGACTCGTGCAGCGCATCAATACCTGTCCGGTACCGGTCATTATCGCCAAGGGAAACTGTGATTCCTCAGTGGATGCCAGCTGCCTGGAGCTGCCGGTGCAGGCACCCTATGCCTACGTCGTGGAGAAGGACTTCGGATTATCATCACACATGGTGATGCGGTCATGACTGACGCGGAAAAAGATGCGATGGCCAGCCATCTGAAGGCAGATCTTTTCATCAGCGGGCATATCCATACGACGGTGCTCGAGAAGCGTGGTAACACCGTTTTCCTGAATCCGGGTTCATCCGCACTTTCCAAGCGTGAGGATGGCCGCAACACCTTTGCGGTGCTGCAGGATGGCGAAATCCGGATCTACGATATTGACACCGATGAAGTTTTGATGCAATATAAGATGTAAACAGCACAGGGAAGCCTTCCTGCTTTTGGGGAAGGCTTTTCTTTTATCGAAAGACAATGGAACTAAAGGAAGGAATCAGAATATGAAAGACCATTTAGTCAAAGCAACGGCCGATGGCGTACGCATCTATGCAGCCGTTACGACAGACCTCGTCAATGAGGCTATCCATCGCCATGACTGTTATCCGGTAGCGGCAGCAGCACTCGGCCGCACGATGACCGCTGCCCTGCTCATGGCCGCTAATCTGAAGAATAAGGAAGCCCTGACCATCAAGTTTGATGGCGATGGCCCGCTCGGTAAAGTTACGGCCTGACGCGACGCCGGAAGGCTTCGTGCGCGGTTATGTTGATGAGCCGCATGTCAACCTGCCGCTCAATGCGCTCGGCAAGATCGATGTGGGCGGCGGCATCGGGCAGGGCATGGTATCGGTCACGCGCTTTACCGGTCTCAAGAATCCGGTTACCGGCAGCTCGGAAATCACGGATGGTGAGATCGCTGATGATCTCACGAAATATCTCTATGTCTCAGAGCAGACCCCATCCAGTGTCGGGCTCGGTGTATTGGTGAATCAGGAATTCCAGTGCATTGGTGCCGGCGGCTTCATCATCCAGCCCCTGCCGGATGCCACGGATGAATGCATCGACAAGCTGGAAGCAAATCTGAGGCAGGTAAATTCCGTCTCCCATATGGTTGAGCGCGGTCTTGACGCCAAAGGAATCATTGCGGAGCTCTTGCAGGGCTTTGATATCCATTACATGACGACGACAGAGCTGGCCTTCAAGTGCCAGTGCTCCAAAGAGCGGATCAGCGAGGTCCTTCTGAGCCTGGGCCATAAGGACCTGCAGTCGCTGGTAAACGATGGGCATGCCGAAGTCTGCTGTCATTTCTGCAATGAGAACTATCAGTTCGATGGACAGGAATTGCAGGCCATCTTTGACGAAGCCATGAAACGCACTGAGGTCTGATCTGCATCATGGAAGAGTTGTTTTCCTATGACGGGCAACTGGTGAAAGTCACACGCAAACGGATGAAGAATATGTATCTGCGGGTACAGAAACCGGATGGGCATGTCGAAATATCAGCACCTAACCGGATGGCACGGGCCGATATCGTTGGCTTTCTGGCCAAGAACTGGGACTGGGTCAACCGGAAACAGCAGGCGATGCGCGAAAAGCCGGCCCGGCCGGAGCGTTGCTATATCAGTGGTGACCGGATTCCTGTCTGGGGGCAGTATCTCGAGCTGGTCGTCCGGCCGTCAACAGATAATCAGGCTGCAATCTATCAAAAAGAGGAGCGGGTCCTGCTCTATGTACCGGATTACGCAACCATGGAACAACGGCGGGAAATCGTCAACGGCTGGTACCGTCGTATGCTGGAAAAGGCAATCCCAACGCTGCTGCCGCGCTGCGAATCCATCGTAGGCAAGCGGGCGGAGGAATGTCGTATCCGCAACATGAAGACCCGCTGGGGGACCTGTAACGTCCTGAAAGCCCGGGTATGGCTGAATCTGCAACTGGCCAAGTACAAGCCGGAAGCACTGGAGTATGTCATGCTGCATGAGCTCACACATCTCTGGGAACATGGTCATGGCCCGGCATTCAAGGCCAGGATGGATCGATATTGTCCTGACTGGCGCCGGGTAAAAAAAGAACTCAATGCCAATGCTGACTTTGAGTGAATCGAATACAAAAGGATCAGAGGCTGCCACACTTATGTGCAGCAGCCCCTGATCCTTTTTGTATGTATGTGTATGTGTATGTGTATGAAAGAGATTAGAAGTTAAATCCGATAGAGGTGAATATCTTCGAACGACGCGCATTATTATTGGTAAGAGAGTTGCCGTTGAAATATTTCAGGGTGTACTGGCAATTCTTCATGACATTGTAGAACATGCCAACTTCCCAGCCCTTCTGGCCAGCGGCGCAGCCATCACCAAAGTTGGTTTTGATGATAGCATCTGGTGCAAGATAACGATAGCCAAGATAAGCACCAAAAAGATGGTTACGATCTGCTGGAATCCATGGATTTCCACGGAACTGTAATTCGATGTTCCAGGCATGATTGTATCCATCCTGGCTGCCGTGGGAGTACATTCCTTCAAGATTGAGATTACGAACCAGCTTGTAATTCACGAGAGCTGCGCCGATATTCAACCAACTATGTTGATAGGCTGCAGAACGGAAACGATAATAGCCGATGCTGGCATTCATTTTCTTTGAGAAGGTGTGATCGTAGACTGCACCCAGGATATCTTTTCTGGTTGGAACAAAATGCCAATCAGCGTCATAGTTATTATCGGATCCCATGGAATCAAGAGGCTTCATAGCCCAGCTGGTGGCGTCTTTATATACTTTGCCGCCGCTGCGAACAAAATCACCATACTTGTTCCAGCCTGCATTGGCAATATGAGTGCCATTGGCATCGGTTGTCCAGTCACTGCTGACACCATCGCCACCATGGACAGCCATATCCCAATCTTTTACATCCATGCGTCCACCAAAGATATGTGTTGCGTAGTTGCTGCCCCAATGCTCAAGGGAAGCGCCTTTTACGTTGGCATCATTGATGAAGCCATTCATGGTCCACGGCTGGAAATCACCGAATTTCATATACTGGCCGGTCTTGCCCAGGTTGCCCTCAACCCAGACTTTATCGAGCCGATTCTCATTGGAACGGGAATTACCACCATTCCAGGTATCCGGCTGATCGGACTCACTGTTGAAACCGTTGCCTTTACTAGAACCCCATTTGGTCACGATGGAAGAATGGGCCGTCCAGCCATCAGCGCCAGGAATCTTGGCACTGATATTGAGATCGAATTCTTTTTCGTACCATGGGCCAGCAGTATCCTCACTGCCATTGCCATGATATTTCTTCATGTATTTCTGCATGAAGCTGCCACTCCACTGGACGTTGTCGGCATTTCTTTCAAGGTTAGCAACCCGGACACCAAGAGAGTTCAGTTCGTCAGCGAACTCTGCTGATAATTTGTCGATTGCAGCCTTGTCTGTGCCACTGGCCGTATCTTTATGTACCATGGCCTTGGCAACCATCTGTGCCATTTCGTAACGGGTAATGACGTGATCTCCTTTGAAGGTACTGTCGCCGTATCCTTCAATAACACCATCGTGTACCAACTGGGTTACTGCATCATATGCCCAGTGATCCTTTGGTACATCCGTAAACGGATTTGCCTGTGCTGCCATGCAGGTGCTGGCTGAACTGATGACTGCTGCCGAGATGGCAGCCATTAGAATGTGATTCCTTTTCATTCATCTTTCCCCCTAAAATTAATGTAATTGAGAACAATAAGAAATCCTATCAAAAATCTCTTACGCAAATAGATGATACAATAATAGAATGTCTTTGTCAACAAAGAATATAACATTTAGTTTTAAATAAATGATTTATATAGAAAAGATGGAAAATTTAAAAAACTAATCTAAACCTTGCATATAAAGGAAAAGAAATGATTCGGATATTAGAAAAAACCATGAAAAAAGATTTTCTGATTGCATTTACGACTTCTTGAGAAAATTTATTCGATAATATATTTGCAAGAAGAAAATATAAAGACATAGCTTTACATATTATGACATATCTTTTAATTGACAAAGTATTAATGATTGAATATAATAAGAATTGTCAAAAGGAAGATGTTTCTTGAACCCCTTCTTTTTGTAGTGATTGAATTTTCTAAAATAACAAAGGAGTCTTTTATTATGCATGAATTTACGGCAAAAAAATCTATTCCGGTTGTCCTGGGCGCTGCTTTGGCCTTGAATGTTGTATCTGGATTTGTAACGGCACCGATTGAGGGGGTACCGGTAACGGCATCTGTGGCTTGTGCTGCTCCGGCAAAGGCATGGGATTTCAGCCAGAATATTGGCAGCTGGACGTATTTTGGAAATTACAGCTATAGCGGGCAGGCTTCTGCCGCTTATGATCCGGCTTTTGGCGGATCGCTGAAGCTGGCAGTGGACTTCTCCAAAGATGGCGATGCAACCTGGAGTGAAGTGAAGCTTTCGGACACCAGTATCACGAAGGCTGCGCCGCTGGTGCTTTCAGATGCAAAGGTGATTGAGTTCGATCTGTACTATGATAAGACGAAGATCTCTGGTGACAGCCTGTTCAAGGTCAAGGTTTATGGACAGGATGAGAAGGGCACGGAAATCATCAATGATATGGCGGACGATATTGGTATGTCACGGGCAAAACCAGTCGATGGATCAAATCTTGTGCGTGTCCATGTGAAGGTTCCGTTCATGGATGCTGCATCAGGGAAGCTTTCACATCTGGAGCTCAGCGTCGTAAGCTATCTCTCCAAATATAAAGGCGATGTCTACATTAACAACATCAAGCTTTAATTGAGGGGGCGCAGAACAATCATGAACTTACAGGTGCTTCGTAAATTATTACCGCTTACCTTATCTGCTGGAATGGTATTCACGATACCAGCGGTACTGCCACAGGAATTGCCAGCAGCTGCAGTGTCACAAGCAGAGGCGGCCAAAGCGAAAGGCACGACATGGTCATTCCAAAAAGATCTGGATGGCTGGAAATATGGTGGCAAATGGGCTTATCATGGCAAACCGCAGGTTACACAGTCAAAAGAATTTGGTGGGACACTGAAACTGGATGTAGACTATAGTGGCAACGTCAATGACAGCTGGTCCGAAGTCAAACTGGAGGATGGTGCCGCCAGTTCAAAGCCTTTAGATGCTGCTGGCTGCAATGTGGTTGGATATGACCTTTATTTCAATCCTAAGGCAATGACAGCGGGTGGATTTAAGACGAAGGTATATGCCAAGTCGACAACCGGTAAGGAAGTTATCAATGTTTACCCGGATATTGATATGACCAAGGCAAAGGATGCGGGCAATGGGATGAAGGTTGTTCGTGTTCAGGTTCAGTTTACGCCGACCCAGGAGAAGCTTAATTACCTGATGGTCAGCCTGGTCGGTTCGAATACGGACTATAAAGGTTCTTTCTATATCAAGGATATGAATCTGTCCTACCAAAAACTACCGGATGGCTATGTAGATAAGAAGGTTTCAGTAAAACCACAGAAGCAGACGGATCTGTCAAAACTGGATATTCCAGCTACAGTTTCTTTAGTCGATGGAAAAGCATCGGTAAAGACCGCACAAATGTATGCTTATATGAAAGGAATCGCGGATTCGGATCTGTTGCTGTATGGGCATCAGAATGAGATGCACCGTAAGGTTAGTAAATTATCAGGAGCGTCCGATACCTATGATATTGTGAAGGATTATTCCGCTGTGGTCGGCGTTGATGGATTGGCTCTGGTGGGAAATGAGCTGTCGCTGACGGATGCTGAGCGTGCTGCCGGGATAACGCTGACAGACAAACTGGCAAAGATCAGTATTGCGGCCAGTCACAATGGTTCAATTCTTACGATGTCGTGCCATATGCCGAATTTTGATCTGGTTTCCAGGAAACCGATGATCAATGGGCATTATGATTTTGACGGATATTCGCCAAATGTGACTTCGGGAGATGTAGTCCGCCGTATCATGCCAGGGGGCGATCTCAATAAGGTTTACCGTTCCTATCTGGATATGGTGGCTGATTATGCCGGAAAATTGCAGGCTGCAGATGTGCCATTGGTATTCCGTCCTTTCCATGAGAATAATGGCAGCTGGTTCTGGTGGGGAGCAGCGTTCTGCTCACCAAGCGAATATAAGAATCTGTTCCGTTATACGGTAGAATATATGCGGGATACCAAGGGTCTGCATAATCTGTTGTATGCGTATTCACCAGGTGGTCCATTTGCAGATACTGCAGATTATGAATCCCGTTATCCGGGTGATGCTTATATTGATATCGTTGGCTTTGATATTTATCATCGGGATCCGGCAAAGGCAGACAACTGGATGAAGGGCTTTGCATCTACGATGGATGTAGTTCAGGCATTTGCAGAGCAGCATCATAAACTGGCTGCAGTAACGGAGACTGGTGTGCTGGTCGGTAAGAGTGCTATGGCCAAGACGGGAAATCAGCGCCTGGATTGGTTTAATGAAGCCTTGAAGACGATTGCTCCGTACAAGATGGCTTATTTTATGACCTGGTCGAATTTCGATGAGACGAACTTTGATCAGCCATATATGGTTACAGCTAAACGTGGTCATGAGATGATCAATAACTTTATCGATTTCTATAATCAGCCACAGTCTGTATTTGCTGGTCAGGTGCCTGACTATACAAAGCTGAAAGTTGGTGTTGAGCCGGCATTGGCAACTTATGGCTATATCACTGGCCCGAATACGATGGATCGTATTTTGGAGCCGGGAAATATTACGGCCAAAGTGGCGGGGAACGTTGGTAAAGCGGCTTTTGCCTTGCAGCGCAAAGATGGTACGATCGCTGCCGTGCTGCCAGCCAGGCACGATGCTGATGGTCGTTGTACTGCTGCAATCAGTCAGCAGGATCTTGATGCGATTGGTCAGACTGTTGGTACGATTGCATTACAACTGGACGGCAAGACTGTGGACAGCCTAATGGTGCTCTTCAATATGAAGCCACCAGTGGCAGATCCGTCCCGTGTCGATGATTTTGACAGCTACTATGGGGATAATGGTCTCTTGAAAGGGGCATATTCAACGAATTGCGGTGCCGGCTGCGAGGTTGTGCCGATGCTGTCCAATACACATAATGGCGGGGATGCCGGGCTGGCGTTCCACTATAAGATCAATAAGGGCGGGTATGCAGGTATCATCAAGAGTCTGAAAGGTGTTGACTGGTCATCTTATCGTGGAATTCAGTTCTGGATTACACCGGATGGCAAGGGACAGAAGCTGATCTGTCAGTTGAACAGCAATGGAGAGGACTTTGAAGTCGATCTCAGCAATGTGACGAAGGGGACAGGCACCGCAGTTGGTCACGCTGCCATTCAGCCAGTTCAAGGGCAAAAATGGCGGGAAGTTTGATGCATCAGCTGTTCAGCATTTTGCATTCTATTGCAATACGATCGGTGATATCCGGTGGATTCGGTGATGTACATGGATTCCATCAAGGCCGTGAAATGATTGGCTGGATATCAGGTTCGATCTGAATGATCGTTTGGGAAAGCCGTTGGAGGGGAAATCTCTTCAACGGCTTTTCGTGCACTTTTGTTTAGAGTTTTGACTTTATTTCAAGCAGGAAAATCAAAAAAAAATGGAACATATACTATTATAGTGTGGAAGATAAGCTGAAGCATGATGATAAAACAATGAATGGTGATCCGTATTGACTGATGGATATTCATGGCGAAGCTGATTCATTATTTGATATTGAGATACAGGGGGAGCCGTTATGTCTGAAATTGTTTTGCGAATGCTGGGATCAGCGGTCCTGGTTATTGTTGTGATGCTGGTATTCTATGTGCTTGAAAAGCGGACCCGCTTAGGCAACTGGCGTTGCGGCTGTCGACAGTTGTTGCCTGGTGTTTTATTTGCATGCCTGACAATGGTATTGCTGCAGCTTGGTTTTAAGGTCGGAGGGGCGCTGGATAATATTCAGGATGTGGTGCCATTATGCGCCGCTCTGGTATTTGGTGTGCCGGTAGGTATGATTGCGGGTGTTTTGGGTGCGGTTTTGGCGTTCTTTAGTGGAATCGGTGTATTCACAACCGTTTCGATTGTCGTGTCATTGGTTCTGGCGGGAATCTTAGGCAGTGTATTGCGCTGTTTTCTGTTTGACAACAAGGTTGCATCGGAATTTTATGGACTGGCAGCCGGGTTGATCATGGCAGTTTTTCATATACTTATCTTACTGATGATGCATCTGGATAATCTGAAGGATGTCTATGTTGCAATACATACGTTGGCAGTTCCGCTAATGCTGGTCAGTGCATTCACTTCGATGATGATACTGCGGCTGGTGGCGTTTTGCAGTGGAGAGAAGCGGGTTAATCCCTATCATAGCAGAGGAATTGCTGATATTTTTCAGCGTTGGCTGTTGCTATGTGTGGTGGCGGCATTTACGATTACCTGCCTGTATTCCTGGCAACTGCAGACATCATTAGCAGAAACTGCGGCGAAGAATCTTTTGCGTTTGAATATCGAGGATGTACAGAAGGATATTTCTGAGACATCGAATACAGATTTGCTTAAGATTGCGCGGCGGGTTGCCTTGCAGATTACGCCTGCCTGCTTCGAGAATGAACATCCGGGAGAGGTTTTTTATAACAGCCGTCTGAACAGCCAGATGTCGGAGTTTTGTCTGACTGAGATTAATCTGATCGATAACAATGGAGTGAATGTTGCCAGTACAGACGGTACCTTTTGCGGCTATAATATGGCTAATGGAACACAGTCTGCGGCTTTTTTGGTGCTTATGCATGGCACACCGGAATTGGTGCAGGACTATCAGGCCATCAGCTCAGATGCGTCAATCTCACGTAAGTATGCCGGCGCAGCACTTCCTGGGGGTGGATTTGTTCAGGTCGGCTATGGGGCAGAGCAGTTTCAGACAAGCATGCGTGACGTCGTTTCAGGTTTTACGAATTATGTGCATATTGGTGAGTCGGGCGGTGTGCTTATCATTGATGCAGATGGTTTGGTTGTTAGTGATAATGGTGGCGCTGTGGGGCAGACCGTTCAGGAAATTGGTTTGAATCTGCCTAATGATTTATCATCAGGGAATACGTTCAATATGGTGGTCCATGGACGTCCTTCACTTTGCATGTATGATTCGGCTGAAGGATATCAGATTGTAGCCTATTATCCGGTAGAGGAGGCGATGCTTTATCGGAATGCGGGTGGCTATAGTATCGTGTTTATGGAGATTATTCTGTTTGCGGTTATTTTCCTGTTGATCTATTTTCTGGTAAAACGGTTGGTGGTAGATAATATCCATACCATCAACCAGGATCTGGCGCGGATTTCGAATGGCAATCTTAATACACGGGTTGATGTACATATGAATGAAGAATTCACATCACTTTCACAGGATATCAATACGACTGTAGATATGTTGAAGCACTATATCGCTGAGGCAGCGGCCCGTATTGATCAGGAACTGGAATTTGCCCGTACGATACAGTTGTCACTGCTGCCTACGGATTTTCCGGTTCATCCGGCACTGGATCTTTTTGCCAGTATGAATGCGGCCCGTGAGGTCGGTGGCGATTTTTATGATTTCTACTGGCTTAGTGAAACCAGACTGGCACTCCTGATTGCTGATGTATCGGGGAAGGGGATACCGGCTGCTATGTTTATGATGCGTTCCAAAACGCTGCTGAAGAGCCTGATGGAAAACGGGCTGACACCATCGGAGGCATTTGCTCAGGCGAATGCGGAATTAGTGGAGAACAATGAGGCCTGTATGTTTGTCACCGCCTGGATGGGGGTACTTGATCTGTCAACAGGCCATGTGGATTATGTGAATGCAGGTCATAATCCGCCAATGCTGCGAACGGCGGATGGGGTATCCTATCTCAGGTCGAAGGCAGATATGGTGCTTGGTGGGATGGAAGGTTCATCGTATAGGATGCAGCAGCTGCAGCTGGTGCCAGAGGAAATATTGTTCCTTTATACTGACGGCCTGACCGAGGCGATGAACCAGGAAAATCATCTGTATGGAAAAGAGCGGCCACTGGCGGTGCTGCGGACATCTTATGAAGATGCTGCCCGTATCGTGGTGGAAAAGATGCAAGTGGATGTTGAGCGGTATGTAGGCAGTGCGGAACAGTCTGATGATATCACAATGCTGGTCCTGCATTATCATGGGAACCCGGAAGAAAAAAAGGAATAGATGAATGCTGGAAAGCCTGATGATCTATACGTCAGTTTTGATGGATAGATTATCAGGCTTTTTGTGTGGCTGTACGCCGGTCGGAAAATCTAATAGGTCTGCATTCACAGCCTGGTGTTTGCTTGAAAAAATACTTTTTATTGTTTTGTATTTTCAGGCAGGACATTTTGGGTGACATGTAGAAGTAAGACAATGTAGAAGATTGTGTCAGCTTGGCTGAGCCAGGCTGGAAAACGAGGAGGCATTAAAATGTGTGATCATCAAAAGCTGGATGGTAAGGTGGATGGTTTCTTACAGGACATCCGATTGGATTCATGGCTGAAGCCGGAGGCAGCCCGGGCTGCAGCAGATGAGGTCCGTGAGATCGTGCATCTGGTTGCAGAAGGGGTCGATCATCCGGAGAAACAGGGGGAGCATCATGAGCGGGTGATGGAACTATTGGGGGATGTGGATCGTCGAATGCGGGCACGGAACTGTCCGGGGGTGATATTTGATGACAGGAGTCTGGCACCAGAGACGAAATCCCTGATCTATTATACGGCATTCCTTGTGGACGAGGTGCTGGATAAAGAGAAGCAGATCACGCCTAATTATCTGTTGCATGAGTTGTTTTATTGAGGTGAAGGACAGCAGATTGGGTGGGATGAACGGATGGCTATGGATGAGGGAGGCAGACATCAGCGGGGCTTTGCCTTGCTGGAGATCGTCATATCTGTACCCATGATGGTGATGCTGCTGGTTTCGCTGGGGACAGTGGTATTTTGGGGGCTGCATCATTATCTGTTCTTTCTGGCAGATGCGGAATTGCAGCAGGAAGTCCAAAGTGCCTTTCAGCGCATTGTGGATGATATGCTGGAGTCGAGGACAATTCAGCCGCTGCCAGGGGGGGAGGAAGGCTATAAGCTGATCAAGACGCTGGCAGCAGCTGATGCAGCTGATCGGTGGCAGGATGTCCAGTATGAGCTGCATACGCTTCGGGGAACGAAGAAGCTGATCTGTGGGGATGCGGCAGCACCTATGACTGGTGATTATTCATTGGCGGGGGTGACGATTACAGAGTTTTCCTGTGAGCCGGAGTCCGGTGAATCCGGACTTTATGTGGTCCGGTTGACCGGACGGAGTGAGGTGACAGAGCATGTCTATTCGCTTGAGACGGCAGTATATCTGCCTCCGGCTAAGCCCGATGCCGATTGATCATCAATACCGGGAGCAGCAGGGAATCATTTCGGTAGGAGCTTTATGTTTGCTGTTGGTCATGATGGGATTTGGTCTGGCATTGCTTTATTTTGTACAGCAGATGTGGTCGGATAATCAGGCGTATCAACAGGAGATGACTATGCGTCTGGCGGCAGAAAGTGCCGTTGAGTGTCAGGCTGCTGATTTTGAGCGGTCAGGCAGCCGTCAGGTTGAACTGCTGCCATTGAATCAACTCCAGCGGTTGGCTATAAAACGGCCGGTAGATGTTGATGGATTAGAAGTTACCGTGACGGTGGTTCGCCAGTCCGATTCTCTGCTGCTGATCGGTTGTGCATTATGGCGGCCTCAGGGAGAGAATTGGGAGCATAAGAAGATCGTCAGGGGAATCATGCGAAAGTATGCGGATACCGAGGAGGAAAACAGATATGTCTGGTGTGGATGGACTCAGTGACCGGTTGAGGCGGGTATTTTGCCAGCCATCAGTATACGGGACAACGGTAGTGGCATTGATTCCGGTCGGGAATCAGAACATTCAGCTGCTATTGCTGCAGGCAGAAGCGGACAGCTGGCGGATTGTTCAGTCTGTGAGAGAACCGCTATCCATACTGGCTCCTGACAGGAAGACGTTCGCGGGTGATTTTCGTGATGCATTTGCGGATGCAGCGAGTCTGCGGTTGGCGCAGCTTGGGTGGACGGACTGGCCACGAGTTCTCGTGATTCCGGATACGGAGGCTGTCAGCTACGTGATGAGCCTGCCGGCCGGTATGGAACTGGCTGAGCGGACGGAAGCTGCTTATTGGGAGCTGGAAGCCAGACTCAGTGAGCAGGGAATTGAAATTGGTCAGTGCTGCACGGCGGGGGCGGTTTTGCCGACCACCGGTGATTTTTGGATTGCTGCAGTACAACAGGAAGATATACAGCTTTGGCAGCAGCCATTTATAGAGGCAGAGATTCCGTTGCGGGATTTCGTGATGATGGCTCCGATGGTATCTGACCTATCGGTTGATGGACGGATTCCTGGTCCTGGCTTTTGCAGTTTGTTGCAGGCGAATTCTGTCGATAAGGGGTGTTGCTGGGATTATCGTGCGTTGGCAGCAGTGTGGCTGGGGGTGTTATTGCTGGGGCTGGCTGCATTTACCGGGTGGGATTGCTGGCAGCTTTATGCAGCCCGGCAGGAGACGGCCAGGCTGCAGCAGACCTTGTCTGAACTGGCTCCGGATCAGCTGCGTATGGAACAGCTGGAGTCGGTTCGACAGGATATTGATGTCAGGGAAAAACAGCTGCGCATGTTGTCAGAGAAGAATTTTCCGTGGTATAGTGTGCTGATTCATTTTGGAAGTATGACGACAGAAGGTGCGTGGCTGGACAGCCTGAAACTGGAGGGAGAGGATACGCTTCATCTTCAGGGGCATGCCGTGAGCTTTGAAGCACTGGCCGATTATATTAAGGCGTTTGAGCAGGATAAGGGGTTCTTTCCACAGGGGCCGGTACTGGAGTCTTCAGGAATAGATAAGAATAGGATATCTTTTCGTATGACGCTTCATTTGTAACTGGGAGAATAGGACGATGATAACAATGCGTTGGAAGCTGGAAGGCCGGGAGTGGCTGGGAGCTGCTGCCTGTGTGTCTGTTTTGCTGGGACTGGGATTTTATCAGTTTATTCATCTGCCGCTTCGGGCCGGGCTTCAGGAAACAGCAGCAGAGAATATGCGGGTACGGACAACGGTTGTGTCTGTTGAGAATTATCAGAATGCACACCTGGACTTTGCGGCATTTGAGAAGGATCTGCGTGAGCAGCAGACAAGGGCTGGTCATGCATTGCCGGCGCAGCTTGAACAGGGGACATTCCTGACTGAGATTCAACAGCAGGCGCTCAGGCATCAGGTACAGCTGCAGGGGGTTATACCGGGCAAAGTAGAGGAAGCGGATCATGTGAAGGTGCTGCCAATCCAACTGAAATTTCATTGCAGCTATTTTGCCCTGTTATCCTTTTTGCGGGATTTGCAGGAATCCGACCGGTATATTTCGGTGAAGCAGACAACGGTCCAGATGAAAGATGGTCTGCTGGATTGTGAAATGGTGTTGAATATCTTTGCTATGGAGACATGAATTACTGTTGAGCGGACTTGATTTATACTCTCGTATCACTTAAACTATTAATAATGATTAAAACTGAAACAGTGAGAGGTGTATCGTTCAATGAGTATATTACGTTTTATGACTGCCGGTGAATCCCATGGCCCGTGTCTGACTGCAATTCTTGAGGGACTGCCGGCCGGTCTTGAGCTGGATATGGAGGCCATTAACCGGGATCTGGCCCGCCGGCAGCAGGGGTATGGCCGTGGTGGCCGCATGAAGATTGAGCGGGATCAGGTGGAGATCGTTTCGGGAGTCCGCTTTGGGCAGACACTGGGTGGTCCGGTGACACTGCGGGTAGTCAATAAGGATTTTGCGAATTGGACCGACCGCATGGCAGTGTTTGGGGAGCCAGCCGGTCCTAAGGTTACGGCAGCCCGTCCGGGTCATGCTGACCTTACGGGAGTCAAAAAATATGACCGGCAGGATGTCCGGGATATCCTTGAACGTTCCAGTGCTCGTGAGACGACTATGCGCGTAGCCGTTGGCGCGGTATGCAAGGCCTTTCTGCGTGCCCTGGGTGTTGAGGTCGTGTCGCAGGTACTCAATATCGGCGGTGTGGCGGTCAATCCGGCCAAAGTGGATCGTACCCGGATCGGGCAGGAGACGGATTCGGAGCTGAATTGTTATGATCCGACGGCAGAGGCTGCAATGAAGATCCGCATTGACGAGGCAAAGCAGGCCGGCGATACGCTGGGCGGCATCTTTGAGGTGATTGTGCGTGGCCTGCCGGCTGGTCTTGGCAGTCATATCCAGTGGGATCGGCGGCTGGATGCCAAATTGGCTGGTGCGATGATGTCGATCCAGGCCATCAAAGGAGTGGAGATTGGTGCCGGGTTCCAGTGTGCACAGCTGCCGGGCAGCCAGATCCATGATGAGATGTTCTTCGATGAGCAGGGGGAGGTCTATCGCCGGACGAACCGTGCGGGCGGACTGGAAGGCGGCATGACCAATGGGGAAGAGGTTGTGGTCAAGGCGGCGATGAAGCCAATACCGACGCTTATGACCCCGCTTCATTCGGTCGATATTGCGAGCCATGAAGCAGTCCTGGCCTGCAAGGAGCGCAGTGATACGTGTGCGGTATCCGCTGCTTCGGTTGTAGGCGAGGCCATGACCGCGTTTGTCATGGCAGAAGCTGTCTGTGATAAATTCGGTTCAGATGCAATGGTTGATGTCCAGTCGGCTTTGAAAAACTATAAGGACCGTATCAGGAAGGACTGGTGAGCATGAAGAACGTGGTACTCATCGGATTCATGGGGACGGGAAAAACCAGCACCGGTCGGATGCTGGCAGCGAAACTGGGTTGTGCCTTTATTGATATGGATCAGAAGATTGAGGAAGAGGCTGGAATCAGTATTCCTGAGATGTTTGCCCAAAAGGGAGAGGCTTATTTTCGGGAGAAGGAAAGGCAGCTGGTAACGTATCTGGCCGGCCGGCGCAATGCCGTAATCTCTACCGGTGGCGGGACGGTAAAGGATCCGGAGAATATGCGTCAGTTCCGGAAAACCGGCGTTGTGATCTGCCTGACTGCCAGCGTGGATGCGGTTCTGGAGCGGACCAGTCATCGCGGGTCACGGCCGGTACTGGATCAGGCTGATCAGGGCAACCGCCGTCAGGCTGTTGAGCAGCTTATGGAGGAGCGTCGTGATTTGTACCGGCAGGCTGATCATACAGTCGATACCAGTGAATTGTCGCCGCTGCAGGTGGTTGAAGTCATCCAGCGTTATCTGAAATCGAGAGGTGTCATCCATGCGTAAGGTAAAGGTAGATCTGGGCAGCAAAAGCTACGATATTGTCATTGGCTATGGACTGGAAAAGGAACTGGTGCACTTTGTCCGTCAGGCGGGATTTTCGCAGCAGGCCTTGATCGTGACGGACAGCAATGTCGGACCGCTGTATGTCGACAAGATCAGGAGTCTGTTGTCAGAAGCTGGTTTGTCGGCGGCAGTGGCGCAGATTCCGGCGGGGGAAAGTTCGAAGTGCATGGCTGTGGCAGAATCGCTGTACACGAAGGCCATCCAGCTGGGGCTGGATCGAAAATCGCCAATCTTTGCCCTGGGCGGCGGCGTCGTAGGGGATCTGGCTGGCTTCATTGCGGCTACCTATATGCGTGGCGTACCATTTGTGCAGCTGCCGACGAGCCTGCTGGCTCAAGTGGATTCCAGTGTTGGTGGCAAGGTGGCTGTCAATCATGCCCTGGGAAAGAATCTGATCGGTTCATTCTATCAGCCGCAGGCGGTGTTCATGGATCTGGCTCTTATGCAGAGCCTGCCAAAGCGGGAAATCTATACGGGGCTTGGTGAGATCATCAAATATGGTATCATCTATGATCGTGAGTTCTTTGAATTCCTGGAAACAAATCAGCAGGCGGTACTGGAGCTGGAACCGGAGGCAGCCGTTCATATGATTGCACGCTCCTGTGAGATCAAGGCGGCGGTTGTCAGCCAGGATGAGCAGGAGGCAGGGCTTCGTCGTATCCTGAACTTCGGGCATACCATGGCACATGCCATCGAGAAGGAAACCGGTTATGTACGCTATAATCACGGTGAGGCCGTGGCAATCGGTATGGTCGGTGCGGCCGATATCAGCTGTCAGCTGGGGATGATCCCTGCAACCGATGTTGTACGGGTCACGCAGTTCATCAGGGATCTGCAGCTGCCGGTCCAGGCTGAGGGGTGCACGGTAGATGCGATGTATGCGGATATTTTCCATGATAAGAAGACCGTAGGCGGCAAGGTGAACTGGGTACTGATGTCTGACATTGGTACAGTGGTCAGCCGTAATGATGTTCCGGAATCGGTAGTGCGTCAGGCTATGGCGGCACGAATCGGATAAAATATTTTTTTCGGGTGTTGAAACGCAACGGTAATTATGGTACACTAACAAAGTATGTGGACGGTCCTCTGAGTGAGCAGAGTGCTTTGGCACGAAATGACGCTGGCCATGAACGTCTGAAATAAGGAGGAAGTATACAAATGAACATTATCGAAACTTTGGAGAAAGAACAGCTCCGCTCTGACATCCCGGCTTTTGGTCCTGGCGACAAGATTCGCGTTCATGCGAAGATCGTCGAGGGTACCCGTGAGCGTATTCAGGTCTTTGAAGGCCGCGTGATTGCTCGTCAGGGTGTTGGCGTCCGCGAGACTTTCACGGTTCGTCGTATCTCTTATGGTACTGGCGTTGAGCGTGTGTTCCCGGTTCATTCTCCGCGTATTGCCCAGATTGAAGTAGTCAGCCGCGGTATTGTCCGTCGTGCGAAACTTTATTATCTGCGCAGCCTTACGGGTAAAGCTGCTCGTATCAAAGAAAAACGCTAATCTGCGTAACGGTAGGGACTGCTTTTTGGCAGTCCCTATTTGTTTAAGCGGGAAATTCAACAAAATGAGGAGGAACCCCGTATGAGTTCACTAGGAGAAGAAGCCAAGGATTGGATCATATCGATTGTCGTAGCTGTAGTGCTGGCATTCATCATTCGTCAGTTTGTCGTAGAATTGTATATTGTCGATGGTCCGTCGATGCGGCCAACCCTGCAGTCGCAGGAACGGCTGGTCGTCAATAAGTTCATCTATAATTTCCGTGAGCCGCAGAAGGGTGAGATCCTGGTATTCCAGTATCCGCGCGATACGCGTCGTGATTTCATCAAGCGTGTCATTGCTACACCGGGGGATACCATCGAGATTAAGGATGGCCGTGTATTTGTCAATGACCAGATGCTCAATGAGGATTATATCCTCGAAAAGACAAAGAGTGATTATCCGAAATCGACCGTTCCAAAGGGGACGTTGTTTGTTATGGGTGATAATCGTAATAATTCAGAAGACAGCCGGTTTGCGGATGTCGGCTTTGTGCCGTTCGATCTGGTAAAGGGCAAGGCAATGCTGGTATTCTGGCCGCTGGCGCAGTTCAAGGCGCTGCCTTGATGGAGGCCTGACCATGAAATTTATTTCCTGGAATGTCAATGGGCTCAGAGCCTGCCTGAAAAAAGGCTTTATGGATTCTTTCCGTCAGTTGGATGCTGATGTATTCTGTCTGCAGGAGACCAAGATGCAGCCGGACCAGGCAATCCTGGATCTGCCAGGCTACCAGCAATACTGGAACAGCGCTGAACGCAAAGGATATTCGGGGACGGCGGTATTCTCGCGCATTGAACCGATGGCTGTAACCTATGGACTGGGGATTGAAGAACATGACCATGAAGGGCGTGTTATCACCCTGGAATTTCCGGAGCTTTATCTTGTGACCGTCTATACGCCGAACTCGAAGCGTGAACTGGAACGGCTGGCCTATCGTATGGAGTGGGAAGACGCGTTCCGGGCATATCTGGTCGATCTGGATCAGAAGAAGCCGGTCGTAGTCTGCGGTGATCTCAATGTTGCCCATACTGAGATCGATCTGAAGAACCCACGGACCAATCATCATAATGCCGGCTTTACTGACGAGGAACGCGGCAAGTTCACGGAACTGCTGCAGGCAGGTTTTGTGGATACGTTCCGTACGTTGTATCCGGATCAGGCGGGTATCTATACCTGGTGGTCTTATCTGCGCAAGGCCCGGGATACGAATGCTGGCTGGCGCATCGATTATTTCGTGGCATCAGACCGGCTTCGGGAACAGATTGCAGCGGCGACGATTCATAATGAGATCTTCGGCAGCGATCATTGCCCGGTCGGACTGGAACTGAACGTATAAACAAATACAGCAGGAACGCCTGCCCTGAATGGGGCAGGCGTTCCTGCTGTATTTTATTTTACTGTGCGTTTTGCGGCCGGATGTTGACCTTTAGATCATAGAAGGTGCTGCCCTTGGCTTTATCCGTGCAGCGCTGCCAGGTGAGGGCGTTAGTATTAGGCCCTCCGGCGTGCTGCTGCCACCAGACCCCTTCGCTGACGACGCAGCCCGGTTGGGTGCGCTCGGAGAGCTTAAGCGTAAAGCGGGCCTGTCCCCGTGTGTTTTCAGCGATGACGATGGCACCATCCTGTAGTCCGAGGTTTTCGGCATCTGCCGGATGCATCAGGAGTTCCATGATGTGTCCATGGGTCAATTCGGAGCGTTCGTTGAAGGAACTGTCCAGTATCCGAGGATCGGGCGCATTGATGAAGCAGAATTCTTCCGGATCGTTATGGGCATGTGGCGGGAAGAATTCGGGCAGAGCCGGCTGGATTCGTGGATTGCAGATCTCGATTTTGCCGGATGGTGTGTGAAAGGCCATCTTATAATTTGCCGGCAGGGGGAGATCAACCGGTTCGCCGGCAGCCAGCTTGTTCTGTGGGATGGGCAGGGGCCAGGCGGTTTTCGTGCTCGCGATGAATTGATTGATCAGCTCTTTTTCGCTTTGCTGGAAGAAGGAGTCGTTGAGCCCCATTGCCGTGGCCAGCAGACGGAAGACCTGCCAGTTGGATTTACTTTCACCGACGGGCGGGATGACGGCATCACCGCGCTGGATGGTATAGTGTCCGTAGGAGTAGTAGATATCATCATGTTCCAGTGAGGTGGTGGCTGGCAGGACGATATCTGCATAGCGGGCGGTATCTGTGAGGAAGCGCTCGTGGACCACCGTGAAGAGATCCTCCCGTTCCAGTCCCTGACGTACCAGACGCTGATCCGGCGCGGTACAGGCCGGATTGGAGGAATAGACATAAAGACTGCGGATGGCCGGGGCGAGCGACGGATCATTGAGGACATCGCCGAGCTTGATCATGTTAATGTGGCGTACACCGGGCTTTTCCAGATCCGGACGGCGGATGATGTCTTTGTTGAACGCATGACTGCCGGAAGTCGAGGTCAGCAATCCACCCCCGGGGTGCTGGTAGGCACCGACAATGGCGGGCAGGCAGGTGATCAGGCGTGAGGTCATGGCGCCGTTGCCGTAGCGGGATTGTCCACTGCCAAGCCGGATAAATGGCGCAGCGGCATGTCCGTAGGCGTGGGCCAGCTGCTCAATCTCTGCTGCCGGGACGCCGGTGATTGCAGCGGTATGATCCGGTGTATAGCGTGGCAGTACGGCAGACTTCAATTCAGACCAGCCCTGTACGCAGCGGGACAGGAAGGCTTCGTCGGTGAGCTTGTCCCTGTCGATGATATGCATGAGCCCCAGGGCCAGGGCACCATCGGTACCCGGTTTGACCCGGATGAATTGGTCCGCATACCGGGCGGTTTTTGTCTCATAGGTATCGATGCACCAGATCCTGGCACCATGCTGACGGGCAAGATCCAGGTCGTGCTTGAAATGGATATCCGTAGCCAGCATGCTGATACTCCAAAGGATGATGAGGTCGCTATGTTGGGCTTCCTGCGGGGCGGTGGGCAGCGTTTTCCCCATGACATCCTGATACCCTTGTGCTTTGGCCGGTGCGCAGATGGTGCGGTCCAGACTGGAGGCGCCGAGGGCGAAGAAGAAGGCATGGCCGGCACTGTACTGGATCGTGCCCATCGTGCCGGCATAGGAATAAGGCAGGATGGCTTCCGCGCCATCTTCACGGATGATCGTTTTCCAGTGGCCTGCAATCTCTGCGATGGCTTCATCCCAACGGATGGGCTGAAAGGAGCCACTGCCTTTCGGTCCTGTGCGTTTTAGTGGGGTCGTCAGGCGCTGCGGGGAATGAACCGTGCGCTCATAGTGGGCCATCTTGGGGCAGAGCGTACCGCGAGTGAAAGAATGCGCCGGGTCGCCGGCGACTGTTGCTGCCTGGCCGTCCTCGACCGATACCAGCAGTCCGCAGCAGTCCGGACAGTCGTAGGGACAGACCGATTTCTTGATTTCCATGAGATACCTCCAGTTGTCAATTCTAATCAACAATAGTATAGCAGGTGAAATCGGATATTGCGATAACATATATTGATATGCTAGAATAAGACTTAGTGTGCTGTCGCGTTTTGCTTCGGCTCGTGCACTGGTGTAATTTACAAATGGGAGGATTTATTTTGTCATCTTTAAGTGAAGAACTTGATAAAGAAATAGAAAAGCGTCGTACCTTTGCCATCATTTCTCATCCGGATGCTGGTAAGACAACGCTGACAGAAAAACTGCTGCTTTATGGTGGAGCCATCCATCTGGCGGGTTCCATCAAATCCCGCAAGACGCAGCGTCATGCGGTATCAGACTGGATGGAGATCGAGAAACAGCGTGGTATCTCGGTCACATCATCGGTCCTGCAGTTTGACTATGATGGCTGCCGTATCAATATCCTTGATACGCCGGGCCATCAGGACTTCTCCGAGGATACATACCGTACGCTCATGGCTGTGGACAGCGCAGTCATGGTTATTGATGTCGCCAAGGGCGTTGAGGCGCAGACCAAGAAACTGTTCAAGGTCTGCAAACAGCGTGAGATTCCGATCTTCACCTTTGTCAACAAACTGGACCATTACGGCAAGGCTCCAATCGATCTGATGGATGAGATTGAGAATGTCCTGGGAATCCGTTCCTATCCAATGAACTGGCCAATCGGCCAGGATGGGCAGTATATGGGTGTGTATGACCGTCGCAATGACAAGGTACTGCTCTTTGCAGCCGACACGACGCATGGTCAGGAAGCACGTATTGCCGATGTCTATGAACCGGGCGATCCGGCAATGATCGAGCGTATCGGGGAAGATGTCTGGCAGAACCTGCAGGATGATATCGAACTGCTCGATGAAGCGGGTGAGGACTTTGATATGGATAAGGTCAATGCCGGTGAGCTGACGCCTATGTTCTTCGGTTCAGCCATGACGAACTTTGGTGTGCAGGATTTCCTTGAAGGCTATATCCGCATGGCACCGCAGCCGCAGCCGCGTAATTCGTCGGATGGCATCATTGAGCCGGATGATGAGAAGTTCTCTGGTTTCGTGTTCAAGATCCAGGCCAACATGAATCCTGCCCATCGTGACCGTCTGGCGTTCATCCGTATCTGTTCAGGCAAGTTCGAGCGCAACATGGAAGTCTGGCATGAGCGCAGCGGCAAGATGCTCAAGCTTGCTCAGCCGCAGCAGTTCCTGGCTCAGGACCGGCAGATCATCGATACGGCATATCCGGGCGATATCATTGGCTTGTTCGATCCGGGCGTCTTCGGTATCGGCGATACGGTCTGCGACAGCAGCCATAAGTTCAAGTATGCGGACTTCCCGGTGTTCCCGCCAGAGAAGTTCGCGCGTGTCCAGGCTAAGGATACCATGAAGCGCAAGCAGTTTGTCAAAGGCATCGAGCAGCTGACGCAGGAAGGCGCGATTCAGCTGTTCCAGCAGGCTGGTGCCGGTATGGAGTCCTATATCGTCGGTACGGTCGGCACCCTGCAGTTTGAGGTGCTTGAGTACCGCCTGAAGAATGAATACAATGTTGATATCGAGATGAATATGCAGCCTTATGAGGTAGCCCGCTGGATGGCCTTTGAAGATGGTCATGAAGTTACTCCGGCTGAGCTCAAGGGCGCAGACCGCGGCATGTTCGTCTATGACCGTCACCGGAATCCGGTGCTGCTGGTCAACAACGAATGGGCACTGGGCTGGATCACGGATAACAATCCGGAGCTCCTGCTCAACCATGTACCATTTGATAAAAAAGAAGCATAAGACGATCGATTTATTGATCACAAGGACCTCTTCCGATTATTTGCAGGAGAGGTTCTTGATGTATAAAGGGGAGTTTTTATTGTTGGGGAGGAAAAACTTCCGGATAGCACGAATAACATAAAGATAGATATTGATGGGAATGTATGACCAGATAAGGAGTGTTGCAATTATGAAAAAAGGTGTGAAGGTACTATTCAGTACAGCGCTGATGCTGGTGATGATGATGTCTATGGCGGCAGCAAAGCCGAAGGACTGGGTGGATCCGCAGTATTCTTTCAAGGGGATCCATACGGTAACGATTGAGACTATGGACTTGAATAAACTGGTGGAAAATGATATCGATGGACAGAATATGCAAACCATGTTCCAGTCGGAGGCTGCTAAACGGGTGACGCATGCAAAATTAGTGCCACAGACTGAATTGGCTGATGTCCGGATCACCGGTCAGGTTCAGCAGTATGATATCAGCAATAGTGTCATACCTGCTCATTATGAGACGCGGTATCATAACGAGACAACAACCATAAAAGATAAGGATGGCAAGGAAACGACCATTACGACACAGGTGCCGACTACGGAATATGTGCCGGCTCGGACGGTCTATACCTCAACGGTTCGTCTGCGTCTGGATGTAATTGATCAGAAAACGGGCAAGGCCGTGTTCTCACGGGATGATACACGAGCTGATGGGGATAGCGGTGATTTGCAGCGTACTTATTCAAAGCTCATCACGGCATTTTATAAGGAAGTAGACCGGAAGATCCGTAAGGGATGATACCGCGTGATGGAGGAAAGCAGGTGATTGTATGAAGCCAGGCTGGATCATGACGATGCTGGTTGTCGTGGGGCTGTTTTTAGGCTCAGCTTCCGAAGCTATGGCTGATGAAGTTGCTGCTTCGTCAGCCGCTATCCAGTATTTCGGCCGTTGGGCAGCCGATGATGGTTGTCAGCAATGCGGGCAGGGGGCCTGTTATATCCGGGCAGAATTTACTGGTACCAGCCTGCGGGCTGAGCTTACGGGCACGGCAGGAATCTGGTGGCGGGTAAGTATTGACGGCGGACCATTTCGTCGTTTTCAGCCGCAGGAACAGCCGGTGATGCTGGCTGAAAATTTACCATCAGGGCGTCATTCCGTACGGTTGGTGCGGTCTACGGAGGGGGCAGCTGGCATCAGTATGTTCCGGGGATTCCTCGTGGATGATGGCGCAACGCTATTGGCATTGGAGCAGCGGCAGTCGCGACGGCTGGAGTTCGTAGGTGATTCGATCACGGCTGGTGCACATAACGACGGGCCACGGACGGCACACTATCAGGATACGGAAAATACCGATATGGCATTTGGCCCCATATTGGCACGTATGCTCAAGGCTGATTACAGTGTAGTGGCAAAATCCGGTGTAGGCGTGGTTCGCAACTATGATGAGTCATGGCCATGGCGGGGGAAACACCTTCGCGACTATTATAGCAGGACGTTTATCGCACCTGGCCCTGGAGGTGCTGATCCGCGCTGGGATTCCCGGCAATTTCCGGTGGATGGGATCGTCCTGGCGGTCGGGACGAATGATACAACGAGCGGACAGATCAGTCCGGTAAAGCCTGTGTTCATTGCCGGCTATTTGCAGCTGCTGGAAACAATCCGTGTACAGCAGCCCGGGGTGCCGATTATCTGCATGGAGCCGGTGCCCTACAGAATCCGGCGGGATGTCTGCGACTGGATTCAGGAAGCGGTCCGGCAGCGAAAGGCAGCCGGGGATGCCCAGGTGTATTTCGTACCAGTCAATGAGGATGGTCCTCTATTGTCGGAAGACGACTTTGCACAGGACTGGACGCATCCGGTCTATACCGGAGCGGTGAAAGTGGCTGAGCATATCCGTGACCGGGTAGCCGCGATTCTCGGCTGGATAGAGCCGGAACATGTAGGGGCTTGATTTATCAAGCCCGCTCAGCAGTATGAGTCAATCGTATAGGAAATAGGCTGTCAACTCCAGGAGTTGACAGCCTATTTTGCTTCATGAATGCCTGGATCAGCTTAGCTGATAAAGGTTGCGGATTTCCCGGACCATTTCGTCGATATTGGTCGGACGGACCCGTATGCCATAGCCGACGAAAACCGGTGGTGTGGCAAAGCGTGGCATGAGCTTGATATACACCTGCCCCGAACGGTGATAGAAGAAGATGTTGTAGCTCTGGCAGAACCGGCTGAAATGCTGCATGAGATAGCTGGCAGCAATCTGGATGAAGTCAGCTATAGGTATTGATAGCGGCTGTGGACTGAATCTCATTGGGGATGATGTTCAGCTCCCAGAAGCCGATACGGGGATGATCAGACACGGTGAGATTGACGCCATGGCGATGGCAGATTGATGGCCCGTCAAATTCCTGCGGGTTGAACAATAGACTGGCGTCCAGCTCCGGGCAGCCGATGAGCTGCATGTGGGGATGACGAATCGTACCGCCGGACATCGGCCCGTAGTTCTTGAAGAACAGGACATCCGCGTATTTGCCGGAGTTCAGCAGTGATTGCCAGTGCTCCAATCCAAAGCGGATCAGCCGGTGCATGTGCTCGCTGCTGTAGGCCGGGATGTCGCTTTCGCAAACGCTGCTTTCAATCAGTACGAACTGATCTGCTCCGGTCAGCACATTGTATTTATTGCGCAGCAGGATGATGTCTCCGTCCGTTGCGAGGATATCGGTCAGATGCTCCCGGTCGCAGAACGGGCAGGCATTGTCCTGATGGATGATGGTTTCCGGCTTTTTATGGCCGATATGCATATCGAAATCAATCAGATTTTCGTTCATGAGACTCCCTCAGAAATAATAGTGGAAACTTATAGTCGTTATATGGTATAATCCATAGTGTTGCGTACCACCATTATAGCGGTATTGCACCAATTTTGCAAAGTGGCTGTGCGGCATGATTTGCTGTGCATCTTAGGATTATAGGCGGTGTTTCCAATTAGCAATCATGAAGTTGAAGAAAAGAAATCCAGCAAGGGCGAGTCGTTTCTCAAAGGAACGTTTATCTTGACCATTGCTGGTTTTGTTGTCAAGGTAATCGGGTCGTTGAACTGGATTTTTGTATCCCGTATCCTTGGTGGTGAAGGTATCGGTCTTTACCAGATGGCCTTTCCAATCTATTTCTTTGCCATGACGGTGTCGCAGGCAGGTGTGCCGGTAGCGATTTCCATCATCACGGCAGAGCGGGTGGCCGTGAAGGATATCTATGGAGCCAAGCGGGTATTCAATGTATCCATGGCGCTGATGCTGGTGACCGGTCTGGTATTCTCAGTGCTGACGTATTTTGCGGCAGACTGGCTCATTGACTGGCAGTTTGTCCGGGATGCCCGCGCCTATAAATCCATTGTGGTGCTGGCGCCAACGGTATTCTTCGTGACCTTGCTGGCCAGTTCCCGCGGTTATCTGCAGGGCTGGCAGCGCATGACACCGACGGCTGTCTCGCAGATTGTCGAGCAGATCTTCCGTGTCATCACGATGATCCTGCTGGCTGAACTTCTGCTGCCATGGGGCCTTGATTATGCATCGGCTGGCGCATCACTGGGTGCACTGGCCGGAGCGGTGACAGGGCTCATGGTGCTGGTGTACTTCCATTGGAAGCTGAACCGTGATATTGAGCGGGATTATGGTAATGACCTGCAGCCGATGCCGGGCTCGGACCGGGAACCAGCCTGGCTGATCATCAAGCGCATCTTCAAGTTGTCCCTGCCGGTATCGGCTGCCAGTATCATGCTGCCGGTCGTATCGAATCTGGACCTCATGATCGTGCCACAGCGGCTGGAAGTTGCCGGTTACAGTGTCAATGAGGCTACGGAATTGTTCGGTTACCTGACCGGTATGGCTGTGCCACTGGTCAATCTGTCCTGCATCATCACGGCGTCGATGGCTATGAGCATCGTGCCGGCGATTTCAGAGGCTCGCGCCCTGAAGGACATGAAGCGGGTATTCAATCAGACGGCGGCATCGGTCCGTATCTCAAATTTCGTCTGTTTCCCGGCTTTTGTCATTGTGTTTGTATTGGCGACGCCAATCTCGTCGCTCATCTATAATGCGCCGGGGGCTGGTCCTGCGGTCATGATCTCGGCAGTCAGCATCATCCTGCTGGGATTGCATCAGGTATCTACGGGTATTCTGCAGGGGCTGGGACATCCGACGATTCCAATGGTCAATATGATCCTGGCAGCGGTTGCCAAGGTCATCCTGAACTGGGAACTCACCGCCCTGCCGTGGCTGGGCATCATGGGTGCTGCCTGGGCTACGGCTGCCGACATGGGCGTGGCCGCAATCATCAATCTGATCTTCATCTATAAGTTCATCGGCTATCGTATGGAGATCCCGCAGCTGCTTAAAACAATCGCAGCTGCAGCAGTGATGGCGGCTGCGGTCTACTTCTGCTATGACTGGACGATGGCCTGGTGGCATATCGGCGTTCTTTCGACGTTTGGCTCGGTTTTCTTTGGCTGCGCAGTCTATATTGCCGTCATGCTGCTGATCGGCGGCCTGCTGGAAGATGACCTGCAGCGTATGCCGATGATCGGGCGTATCATGATCAAGTTCCTGCGCCGCATCGGCGTGTTCAAGACGAGTGAAAATCAATAAAGAAAACGAGCAGTTACTAGTGTACAGACGGATTCATACACTAATGGTACTGCTCGTTTTTGGGAGGCATATATTTTGAAAAAGCTGGTTCTTTTCTATAATCCGGTCTCAGGGCATGCAGCATTCAAGAATAAGCTGGACTGGATTGTCGAGGCCTTTCAGCGCCGTGGCATACTGTTGATGCTCTACCGTACAAAGAAGGAAGGCAATGAGGATTTTGCCACATTTGTCCGGGAAGTAGAGCCGGATGGCATTCTGGCCGCTGGTGGCGATGGTACCGTGCATGAGTGCGTCAATATCCTGATGAAACATCAGATCGATCTGCCGCTGGGAATCATCGGCAGCGGTACATCAAATGATTTTGCGACCTATCTGAAGATCAATGAAGACATGGAGGCCTATTTTGACCGGATTGCTGCGGGACAGGTACAGCGTGTGGATCTCGGCCGGGTCGGGGATGAGTATTTCATCAATGTAGCCAGCGCTGGCATGATGACATCCATTGCCCATGAAGTCGACGCACGGCTCAAGAATGCAATGGGCAAGATGGCCTATTATATCAAGGGCATCGGGGAACTGCCGAAATTCCGGTCCGTGTCGTTGTCCATTGATGCAGACGATCAGCACTATGATATCGAGGCATTCCTGTTCGTGGTCATCAACAGTTCGGTTGTCGGCAGCATGAAAAAAGTAGCCGAGAACGTATCGGTTACGGATGGCAAGCTGGATTTGCTGGCAGTCAGCAAATGCGGGATTCCAAAACTCGTGACGGTTACTGCCGATCTGGTATCGGGCAAGCCGATTTCGGAGAAGGAGTACATCCTGCATCTGCAGGCCAGCCGCTTCAGGATCAGCACGACGGAAGTGCTGGAGAGCGATCTGGATGGCGAGGCCGGACCAAATCTGCCGCTTACGATTGAGACCGTGCCTTCAGCAATCGCCGTTTATTGCTGAGGGAAAAGTGGGGACTGCTGGAAGTCATTGCGGCTGTCCGGCTGCGGCTGGCAGAGATGCCGCAGCTCGGTGGCGATGGTATCATACGCCAGCATTCGCTGGCAAGGCGTGAGGGAGAGCATTCCTTCACGCCTTTTTGTTGTGGTGAGATACAGGCTGGTCTTGGTTATGAGCGGAATGCGGCTATGCTCTTTGATCTGGCGGAGCAAAGGACGTCCTTGTGGTCCGGCAGCAAGCAGGCGGGCGTAGAGTGGACCGGTCTGGTCGAATTTGCGGATGTCATCGGCCTGTACGTTCAGCAGCAGATAGAGCAGGGTGCGTGAGATCCGGCTGGACGGATAGCGCTTCGTGGTGACGGCGCGGATCAGGTCAGCATAGCCGGTGGCACAGCTGCTCTGATCGAGCAGCCGGTTCTCAAGGCCTTCGTTGATGCCGTGTATCTGACGCAATTCCGGCAGACTGGCCCGGAGCAGCAGGCTGCGCAGCGGGAGCCAGAGCCGTTCCATCTGTGGCAGTTCCCTGACGGTAAGCTCTTGTATTGCGTCATAGGAAGCTGCTGGCAGTGCAGCCTGCATAGCCAGGCGTTCTGCTGCTGGCAGCTGGGCGGTAAGGGCAGCCGGCGCATGGTGGAGGTCTGCAATCTTTCGAAGTGTCTGACGGATGGCCGAGGCGCTGGCTGTGTTGGTTTGGAGTGTCGTGTCATGGTAGCCCGCTCCGGTACGGGGAATCAGCAGCGGCTGCAGCTGGTTCCCGTCTGAATCAGCTGTCTGTCGCAGACAGCGCAGGTATTCAATGGCGAGGATGTTGTTGGGCTGATGCAGGATCGCTGCATCGAGCTCGGTCTGCTCTGCCGTGCAGCTGGTAAGTGCGGTCGCATAGGACTTTCCCTGAGCAATAGCCGTGTGCAGCTGGTTCTGAAGGCGTTCGTCATCGATGGCTGCCGCACAGGCCTGCAGTGCCGTCAGGCTGTCCGACTCGGCGCCAAAGGCCAGCGTATCGACAACCCCCAGCTGCCTTAGCAGGCTTACACCGCCACGGGCAAAATCCTGCGCGCTGCGGCAAGCAAAGACGAAGGGCAGCTCCAGAACCAGATCACAGCCACCCTGGATGGCAAGCTCAGCGCGCTGCCATTTATCCAGCAGTGCAGCTTCGCCGCGCTGGGTGAAACTGCCGCTCATGACGGCAACGATCCGGGTATCAGGGCGCTGCTTCCGGATCTTCCGGATCTGATAGCGATGCCCGTTATGAAAGGGATTGTATTCGGTAATGATGCCTGTGACCTTCATGGTATGACCTCCTGATTTTCTTCTTCTGATAGTGTATCATGTGGCCCGGGAATCGTCTATACTATCAGGCGAACTTATGTTATACTTAAAGATACGAGTGAAAATGGAAGAGGCATGTCTGATACATGTCTGATATAGAAAGCAGGATCATTAAGCTATGGAAAAGAAGAAAGTTGTCGTTGCGATGAGTGGTGGTGTAGACAGCTCACTGACCGCAGCGCTGCTGGTGGAACAGGGCTATGAGGTCATCGGTATCACGATGCGCCTATCGGAAGAAAGCCGCGATTTCGAGTGCAATGACCGGGGCTGCTGCAGTCTGGCGAGTGTGGATGATGCCAGACGGGTGGCTGAGATCATCGGCATCCCGCACTATACGGTGAACTTCAAGGAACCATTCCAGTCACAGGTTATCGATTATTTCCTGTCGGACTATGCCAAGGGATGGACCCCAAATCCATGTATTGCCTGTAACCGGTACATGAAGTTCGGTCTGCTGCTGGACAAGACGCTGGAACTTGGCGCAGAATATCTGGCAACTGGTCATTATGCACGGATCAGCCAGGCCGCTGATGGGCGTTATCTGCTGCAAAAAGGTGTGGATACGCATAAGGATCAGTCCTATGCGCTCTATCATCTGAATCAGCAGAGCCTCAGGCATTTTTTACTGCCACTGGGAGATATGACGAAGGTGCATACCCGGGAACTGGCCGAAAAATTCAATCTGCCGGTTGCTCATAAACCGGACAGCCAGGAAATCTGTTTTGTGCCGCATGATGACTACAAAGCCTATCTTCGGGATAAGAATCCATCCTGCCTGAAGCCGGGGGCTATCGTGGACCGTCAGGGCAATGTACTGGGACACCATGAAGGTGTGCCGCTCTACACGATTGGTCAGCGTAAAGGCCTCGGTATTGCGGCACCAGAGCCGCTTTACGTCGTGGCGCTGGATATGGATAAGAATCAGGTGATCGTAGGCGGGGCTGATGATGTCTTTGCCAGCAGTCTGATTGCCGGTGATCTGAACTGGATTGCGATTGACGGGGTAACGGAGCCGGTCCGCTATGCGGCCAGGATCCGCTATGGCAAGCGGGAAGGGATGGCAAATCTTACCCCACGGTCTGATGGCCGGCTGCAGGTGGATTTCGATGAACCACAGCGGGCGGTGACACCGGGACAATCGGTGGTGTTCTATGATGACGATACGGTCATCGGCGGAGGCGTCATCGAGGAAGTCACCCATCATGTCTGAGTACAGCGCGGAAGAAGGAATTTGAGCCCGGAACCGCGAATACTATCACTTGTATATCTGCGCATCTATGCGTGCATCGGATGCGTTGAAAAAATGACGAGCTGAAGGAAGGATTGTATGACACTCGATTCGATTAATGAAACGGTAGCAATACTCTATGATATTGAGAATGCGCCGTTTGAGATGCTGAATTATACATTGGGAAAGGCGCGACGGTTCCAGCCGTGCCGTACGATTGTGGTCTCAGACTGGGAGGCACGTCCGGAGCAGAAACGCTGGGATAAGCTGATGCGTCGGCCGGGCTTTACATTCCGTCAGATCAGCCGGACCTATCTGGGTAAGAATTCCCTGGATTCGGCAATTTATGATTCGGCCAAATTGCTTTATGAGGAAGGCGTACGGAAGTTCTTCATCATCACCACGGATTCTGATTTTGTCCGGATTGCCGAGCAGCTGAATTCCGAGACTCCTTCGTACATTATTGGCGTAGGAACAAAACAGGCCAGTGAAATATTGAGAAATGCCTATAATGAGTTCTTTGTATATCCGCCGGAAGAAAAGAAGAAAGCGGTCAAGGCTGAAACCGGCAAGAAAGAGGAACCATCACCGGCCACTGCTAAAAAAGCAGAAGCACAGTCTAAGCAGCCAGCCAAACAGACGGCCAAGCAGCCAGCCAAACAGGCGGCCAAGCAGCCAGCCAAACAGGCGGCCAAGCAGCCAGCCAAACAGACGGCCAAGCAGCCAGCCAAACAGGCGGCCAAGCAGCCAGCCAAACAGGCGGCCAAGCAGCCAGCTAAACAGGCGGCTAAACAGGCGGTCAAGCAGCCGGTTAAGCCGGTGGCTGTACAGCCGACCAGGCAACAGCCATTGGCCGGATCGATCAATACGGATGGCAGCCTGACTGTTCGTTTGCCAAAGACCCTGCGCAAATCGCTTGAGGCTCGCCGGCAGGAGGAAGAGGTTTCCCTGGATGAGCTGGTGACCTATCTCATCATGCGTGGTTTGTCCCATTAATAAAAAGGAGAATTTTGGATGAAGCGAAAAGAACAAGTTTTATTCTATCAATTCAAAGATGAGGATAAGCTGGCTCTGGCCCGCAAGACATTGAACAAGCTGGGGATATCTTCCCGGGTACTGCCGGATGAGGCCTGGCGCGAGAAAGTCGGGTACCTGTTAGGGGAAAAGGGCTTCAAGAGTGCAGCTGCACCGGCAGCAGAGGATACATTCGTATTCCCGCATGAAGTGATGATCCTGCAGAATATCCGTAACAAACGGCTGGATGAGGTCCTGATGGCCCTGAAGGAAGCCGGCGTTCCTCATATCCGGTTCAAGTCTGTGGTGACGCCGTTCAATATGCTATGGACGCTGCAACGTCTGTGTATGACGATACAGAAAGAGCATGCATTCATGCTTCAGCAGGAAGCAAAAAAAGAAAATGACAATAAAGAAGCGGAGAAATAATATCCCATGAAACAAGACGATCTGGAAAAAACGCAATATATGAGTCCGGACGATATGCGTCGGATGAAGCAGGGCGGGGCGCCTGCTGCTGCCAAGCCAAGACTGTCGGATACTCAGTCTATGCCGCCGGTCTCAGATGATACCTCAGACATCAAGCCACCGATTCCTCAGCGGCAGCCGGGGGCTGGCAATGCAAATGGCGTCCGGGAACTGTCGCCGGATGATGGTAAAGACAAAGATGGGCAACCAGAAAAAAAATCCTGGCTGACGCCCAAACGGAAGAAGCGACTGATGCTGGGCGGTGGTTTTCTGGCAGCACTGCTGATCGGCTTCATGATTGCCGGTTATTCGCAGGATCAGTCGGCGGCCAGGCAGAACCAGCGTCAGTATGAACAGCAGCAGATGAAGGACCGGGAACAGAAACTGGCGGATCAGGAAAAAGATCTCAAGGCCCGCCGTGAACAGCTGGAACAGCAGAAGAAGGACCTGCAGGCCAGGAAGCTCAGCTTGAAGATTCATCCAGCCGGGCCAAGGGCCGCAATGAGCAGCTCGGAGACAGTGCGCCTGGCTCGACTATCGGCAAGCTGATTGACAAGGTGACCGGGAAAGAAGCCAAGCGGAATGATCAGGTACAGCAGAATAAGCAGCAAAGTGCCCAGGCCGATACGGATGCGGCTTCTGTGAAGCAATCCATTTCTGAAGCCCAGCAGATGCTGGATGATGTCAATTCCAAGATTGACTCGGTGTCCTCCATGAAGCAGGAAGCCGGTCAGCTCAAAGCCAAGGCAGAGAGCGCCTATGCAGAGAACAAGGGCATTGTTGATCAGGCAATCTATTATGCCAAAGTGGGTGCAGGCATGCTCGAAGGCTGGTTGTCAAAATAAGGACAGGGAAAGAAGTGTAACGTGTTGAAGAAACTTCTCGTATTATGCATCGCTATGATGTCAGTATTACTACTGGCCGGCTGCGGCAGCGATAAACAGGATGCCACAGCGAAAAAGGACCTGCAGCCGATTACCATCGGTCTTATGCCGGATACGGATTCATTGCCGTTTATCATCGCGCAGGAGAAGGGATTCTTTGCCGAAGAAGGCGTTACGGTACAGATCCAGCAGTACAAGAGTGCGATGGACCGCGATTCGGCGCTTCAGAGTGGCAATCTTGATGGCGCAGTATCGGATATGCTGGCAGTTGCCTTTGCCAAATCGGGCGGCTTTGATGTGAAAGTCACCTCATCTACCGATGGCAGCTACAAGCTGATTGCCAGCAAGGAATCCGGCATCCATGATGTCAAGGCAATGGCAGGCAAGGATGTGGCGGTTTCGCGTAATACCATCATTGAGTATGTGACCGATCAGATCCTGGCCAAAGACAATATGACCGGAGAGAGCATCAATAAGGTCATCATCCCGCAGATACCGACCCGTCTGGAGATGCTCCAGAATGGGAAACTGGCGGCCGCGACGCTGCCGGAACCAATGGCCAGTATTGCTGTGCATAATGGCTGTCAGTTCGTTACGGGATCGGATGAGCTCGGCATCAATCCGGGTGTGATCCTGTTTACTTCCAAGGCGGCTGACAGCAAGAAAGCGGAGATTCAGGCCATGTATCGTGCCTACAATAAGGCTGTCGATTACCTGAATCAGACTGATCGCAGTGAATATATCGATCTGGTCATCGAGAAAGGCGGCTTCCCGCCAACGGCGAAAGAGGCACTGAAACTGCCGGAGTATCATAAGGCAGCTCTGCCGAAGGAATCCGATGTGGTGGACTGCATCAAGTGGCTCAACAGCAAGGGGCTTGTGCAGGAAACGTACAGCTATCAGGATATCGTGCTTGATTTATTAAGCAAATGATTGTTAACCGTGTGAAAAACTGAAATAAGAGAATCATCATGATAGAAGTAGAACATTTATCCGTCAGCTACAAGGCTGGTCGAAAAACAAATATTGCCCTGCATGATGTCAGCCTGACCGTTCCGAAAGGGACGGTCTGTGCCGTTATAGGGCCTTCTGGCTGTGGCAAGTCCACGCTGCTGAAGGTCGTGGCCGGACTGATCTTCCAATATGAAGGCAGAGCACAGATTGACGGGGAACCAATAAATCCCCGGACGATGAAGATTGGTTTCATGCCGCAGAACTATGGCCTGCTGCCATGGAAGAATGTTGCCGACAATATCCGGCTGGGCTGTCGCATCAAGCATGCGCTGACCGCGGATACGGACCGTGAGATGACGGCACTCTGTGCCCGGCTCGGCATTCAGGGGCTCGAGCATCGCTATCCGCAGGAACTGTCGGGGGGACAGCGGCAGCGTGTCGGACTGGCCCGTGCGTTTTTACTGCATCCGGATATCCTGCTGATGGATGAGCCTTTTTCGGCGCTTGATGCGATTACTCGGGAGGAAATGCAGGCCGTGTTCCTGGATCTCTGGCAGGCAAGCGGCATCACGACCATGCTGGTGACGCACTATGTGGAAGAGGCGCTTTACCTCGGACAGCAGATCGTACGGATGTCGGCCCAGCCGGGCTCGGTGGCTGAGATCCTGGACAATCCGCTCAGTGGCAGCAGTGAGAAGCGCAGCTCACCGGAATTCTTTGCCATGGGGCAGCAGCTCCGGGCAAAGATCAAGGCAATGGGGGTGCAGGCATGAATAAAGGGGAAATCGTCCTGCGTTCCTATATCCTGGGAGCGGGGTTCCTGCTGGTCACCTGGTGGGGCATCGCCCTGCTGATGGAACTGCCGATCGTTCCTGCGCCGGATAAGGTGTTCATGAAACTTAGTCATGTATTCCTGCCGGTGATTGCTATTCACGGAGCATACAGCCTGTGGCGCATTGCGGCCGGGCTGGCACTGGCTATACTGGTCGGCTATCCATTGGGCGTAGTCATGGGGTACTTTCAGCGTACTGATCGTTATCTGGCCCCATTGGTCTATCTGACGTATCCAATCCCGAAGATTGCCCTGCTGCCGATTCTCATGCTGCTGGCCGGTCTCGGGGAATTGTCAAAAGTTATCATGATTTTCCTGATTATCGTATTTCAGGTGGTCATAGCGGTACGGGACGGAATCCGTACGATTCCGGAGGAGACCTATTATCCACTGTATTCCCTGGGCGCTTCGTTCATGCAGGTATTTCGTGACATCATCCTGCCGGCCTCCCTGCCGAAGTTCATCACGGCTGTCCGGGTCGCCATGGCAACGGCTGTTTCGGTACTGTTCTTTACCGAAACATTCGGGACACAGTATGGGATGGGCTATTTCATCATGGATGCCTGGTTGCGGGTCAACTATCTGGAAATGTATGCAGGTATCGTAGTGTTGAGTCTCATCGGTCTGCTGCTCTTTGGCGTGATTGACCTGATTGAACATTATGCCTGCCGGTGGCAGCATCGATAAGGAGTCTGAGGGAGTAATATGAAAAAACTGGGAATTGTTCTTGTCCTGCTTCTTTTGGCAGGCGCAGCTGCTGGTATGCTCCTGGCACAAGGCCGGCTGCCGGCCGGTTTTGGACTGGCTGCCCGTGGTGACGGCTCGATCGAGGTCATCAGCGAGGGCAGCCCGGAGCAGAAAACAATGGCAGATGTCCAGCAGGCGGCAAAGGCATTCAATGATGTCCTGCAGGAACAGATGGGGGTCAAACTTAAGCGCTCGGTCAAGGTTTATGTAGCAGCATCAGAGCCGGTATACCAGCAGGTTCTGGAGCGCGAATTTGAGCTGAAGCCGGAAGAAGCAAAGAATATTGCTGCCATCTCCGGCGGCTGGTCGGGCGGCAAGCGGGCGGTCACAGCAATCAATGGCAAAGCCGGAGTTATGTCCGGTGCCAGTGATCGCTGGAGCACGACAGCGCATGAGCTTTTCCATCAGGTCCAGTATGAACTCAGTGAGGGCAATGACACGGATGAGCGGGCATTGTTCTGGCTGGAAGAAGGATCGGCAGATTATACCGGTGCTGCGCTGGCTGAGAAGCTGGGCGGCAAGAGCCGTGAGAAATGGCTGCTGGACACGAAGGCTGATCTCATGAGCGCACCAAAGGCGGTTGCTCCGGAAAAACTGCAGCACAATACATTGGAACAGCGTGAGGCTTTGATGGCCAAGGATCTTCATTCCTATCAGATGGCAGATCTCATGACCTGGTATCTGCTGGAACATTATGCCAAAGGGCAGGAAGGCGGAAAGCTGGTGGAATATTTCCGGCAGCTGGGTCAGGAGCGTCAGGGCGAGGCAGCATTCAAGAATACGTTTGGCGTGAGCCTGGATGCTTTTCTGGCGGAGTTCGATACCTGGTGGAATCAGGAAAAGGCCCGGACGGCTGTGCTGCATTTCATCGCCCGGAAGGGAGTCAGTGATACGGTAGTGCAGTCGCTGACCCAGCAGGCGGATCTGACCCAGCAGCTGTTCCGGAGCCGCTTCGGCCGGGAACTCCATGGCGAATATCAGATTGTCCTGGCGGCAGACCAGCAGGATCTGATGGCTGCGGTGAAGGACTACTGCGGGATTCCTGAAGACAAGGCCAAAGAACTGTCCGGATCCAGCCTCTGGATTGAGAATGGCAGTACGATTCTGGTGAACGTTGGTCAGCTCGAGGAAGACCGGCAGCAGGTATTCAGCATGGGTGTCATGCTCATGCGCATCATGCAGGCGCAGCGGAAAGGCCAGCCGGAGCACGATATTGAATGGCTGACCCGTGGAGCCGGTTATGTCATGGGCGTTGCGCGGCTGGGGGAGATCGGACTGGGGTCGCTTGCGGCCTATCAGCGGTCCTGGAAGGATACGCTGCAGAAAGGGGGCAGCCAGCCACAGCTGAGTCAGATGGTCACGGCGGATGGATTCCGTCAGGTGGCCGAGCGGCATAGTGATGATACGGCTTCAATTCTGGCGGAATATGCGACGGCCGAGCTGGTGAACCGTTTTGGCTGGCGGTCGCTCATCGATTGGCAGGAAGCGGTACGCCGCAGCGGTGATGGGCAGAAAGCCTTCCAGGAGACCTTTGGTTTGCGGCTGAATGATTTTGAAGCCCAGGTTCAGGCAAAGATAAAGTATACACGATGAAACATCTTTACAAACGAATTTGAGTATGCTATCATAGACACTGTTGAAAGACATATAAGTAATGGCAATGGAGCCATGCGGAATAAGGTCCGGTCCGTTTTATCATGGAGCGTCAGGCGTATGAAGATACCTGGTTTGTATTCGTGAGTAATGGGAGGCTTGTTCGGTATGGCTTTTTCTGTGTCTCTGTTAAAGTTGTGAAAAGGATGGTATGTGATGGAAGATTTACTGTATGTGATCCCGGCAAACTCCAGTAAGGAAGATGTGCTCAAGAGCCTCAAGGCACATCCTGAGATTAAATTCGTTTCATTGGTCGGTGTAGATATGGCCGGTAATGATACGGATGAAAAGATTCCGATGCGTATCTTCTTGAAAGATATCGATGATTTCTATGCCGGTACGGCTGTTCAGACAGATGGTTCTTCCGTTGTGCTGACTGGTATCGCTACGCTGAACAATGCAAAAGTAGATATGCCGATCGATTCGTCGGTCAAGTGGTTCGTGGATTACAATATGGAATTCTGCGATGAAGAAACGGAGAAACCGGTTGGTACGCTGCGCATCCCGGCATTCCTGATCCATGATGGCAAACGCGTTGATGCCCGTGCTGTTTTGGCAGATACGCTGAGCTATGTCAAGAAAGAACTGTTGCAGCTCTTCAAAGAGAACCCGAAGATGTCCGGTCTCGAGAGCATCAATGGTGCTGATGTGACGGATATTTCCTTCACTTCCGCTACGGAGCTTGAGTTCTGGGTCAAGACGCCGCTGGAGGATGCAGCAATCGAAGAGATGTCCGCATCACAGGTCATGCAGGAGCAGTATTGGGAGCGCACGCAGGGCATTGTCCGTACGGCTATGGAAGCCTGCCTGCTGGAACTTGATAAATATGGTTTTTCAGTCGAGATGGGCCATAAAGAGGTCGGTGGCCTCAAGGCCCAGATCGATGAGAACGGTCATACGACGCATGTCTGTGAGCAGCTCGAGATTGACTGGCGCTTTGCGGATGCACTGCAGGCCGCTGATAACGAGATCTTTGTCCGTACGGTAGTCAAAGAGACCTTCCGTTCCGTTGGCCTCGAGGTCAGCTTCAAGGCAAAACCGATGATCGGTCTGGCTGGCAACGGCGAGCATACGCATATCGGTATGGCTGCAATCACGAAAGATGGCAAGCTGCACAACCTGTTCACGGCGGATGATCAGAAGAAAGACTTCATGAGCTCGGTTGGCTATGGTTCCATCATGGGCATGCTCAAGAACTATGAGTCCATCAACCCGTTCGTTTCCGCAACGAATGATTCCCTGAACCGCCTGAAACCGGGCTTTGAGGCACCAGTCTGCATCGTAACGTCCCTGGGACATAAGCCGACGGTTCCTTCCCGTAACCGTACGATCCTGGCCGGCCTCATCCGTGATCTGGGCAACCCGTATGCAACCCGTTTCGAGCTGCGTGCCTGCAACCCGTACACGAATACGTATCTCGTACTGGCGGCTATCTATTCCGCCTGCCTCGATGGCGTCAAGGTTGCGGTCAAACATACTACGGCTGAGCTGCTCGGCGAGCTCTCCAAGGAAGCTGGCGAAGAAGGCTTCTATCTGGAGAAGGACCGTGCTTACCGCAGTGAGGATGATGTATTCGAGGACTACACGGATGAAGAGCGCGATCGCCTCTTCGGTGCTCCACCAGCTACAGTCTGGGAGAACATGCAGAACTTCGAGAACTATCCGGAGAAGACGAAAGTCCTCATGGCCGGTGGTGCACTGGATGATGTCATCATCAATGCCTTCCGCGGCGGCGCTCTGCTGCGCTGGAAGACGGAGCTCATTGCTCGCATCATTCCGGAGAACCGCGACATCGTTCGTGCTGCCAAAGAGATCAAATCGGATTTCGTGACGGATCAGGATTCCTATAACTGGAACAAGATCAACGGCATTCGCAGCTATCTCGCCAAGGACAGCATCGATGAGAAATCGCTCTTCACGCTGCTCATCAATGCCCTCAACGAAGGCGACTATGCAACGGCATCCGGCCTGCAGGTTGAGATGTATGACAAGGTAGAGGAGCTCAAAGCTCTCTACGATTCCTACAGCAAGAACATGATCTGATGATTTCGTAACATTGGATATAAAAGACACCGTACGTATAAACGTGCGGTGTTTTTTTGTTGTTAGCAGGGAATAGAAGCTTGAAGCACGAATAGAATATATATAATTATAGCAGAAGATTTTGAATAATTATTGCTTTGACGGCGGTTTTTAATGCTAACCCTTATTTTTCGCTGGAATTGAATCGATAAATAGGTAAGGATGTAACAACAGGGAGGTATGCAGTATGAAAAAGCAAAAACAATTAGCCTGGATCATTGCTTTTGCATTGACGACGGGGAACCTGTCTTTTGTGCAGGCACAGTCAGCAGTGGATTTTGAGGATGCGGAATACATTTCATCACACCGGGCAAAACTCAGGAAAAGGGGCGGTTTAGTCAGTGGAAAAAGCAGTTTTACAGCTGGTATCATGCGGCTTTGGTCCGTGTGATCGAACATAAGAAACTTGTTCTGCTGGTTACGCTGGTGGCATTCGCCTGCTCTATTGGCGGGCTGCAGTTCCTGCGGCAGGAATATTTTCCTGCCTCTACGCGGCTGGATCTCATTGTGCAGCTGGAACTGCCAGCGGGGTCAACCGCGGAAAACACAGAGCGTGTGGCGTCCCGTTTTGCCCAGGAGCTGAATAACCGGTCGGAACTGGATTATTATACCTATCATACAGGTGAAGGCGCACCGCGGTTTGTACTGACCTTTGAGCCAGCTAATGGCAAACCGAATTTTGCTGAGTTTGTACTGGTTGCCAAAGATCTGGCCGGAAGGCAGAAACTGGAACAGGATATCACGCAGCTATTGCAGGAGAAGTTCCCGGAAATCAAATCGCATCAGAAAGTGATCCTGACGGGAGATTCGTTTGATTATCCAACGATGCTGAGGGTAGAAGGGCCGGATCTTGGACAAGTGAAGGAGATTGCGGAGCAGGTTGCGGCCAGGATGAGACAGGATTCGGCTGTGCGTAATGTGAATCTGAAGACTGGCACGGGGCATTCAGCTGACTACGGATGCAGCTCACAATCGTCAGCTGGGCGTTACGGCCCAGAGCCTGAGCCTGAATATGAAACGGGCGATGGAGGGCGAGACCATCAGTGCGTATCAGGAGGGGGATCGCTTACTGCCAATCGTTTTCCGTCTTCAAGGAAATCAGGCGGCACCGGCTGATGATCTGATGAAGGTTCCGGTTCAGCTGCCTGGCGGTAAAACAGTTCCGCTGGGGCAGGTGGCAACGCCATCAATGGAACTGGAGGATGGCGAGATCTATCGCAAGGATGGGAAACCTTCAATCCAGGTTTGTGCGGAGGTGAATGGCAAGAAGACTGGAGAGGATGTGGCCACTGATGTCTATGAAGGACTGTCAGAGCTTCGGTCGAGCCTGCCACCGGGCTATGCAATCAAATATGATGGTGTCTCTGATGACAGTGATGTTACAACTGGATTGTTTTTGGATCCGGTGCCGATCATGGCATTGATTATCTTGATCGTGCTGATGATACAACTGCAGAATCCAGTCAAGGCACTGATGACTATCCTGACTGCACCGCTGGGGATGATTGGCGTTACTGCCGGACTGCTGCTTACCGGGCGCCCGTTTGGCTTTGTGGTCATGCTGGGGATATTGGCACTTTTTGGCATTATCATCCGGAATTCCATTATTCTGATCGATCAGATTGGACAGCATGAGCGTGCTGGTGAGAATGTGCGGGAAGCTGTTATCCATGCAGCTGAAAGTCGGCTGCGGCCTATCCTGCTTACGGCAATGGCGGCTATCCTGGCGATGATTCCACTGGCGATGAATCTGTTTTGGGGGCCGATGGCCGTGGCAATCGGTTCCGGGCTGCTCGTGGCAACGGTGCTGACACTGTTTGTTCTACCGGCAATGTATATAACCTGGTACGGGCGGAAACAGATCTAGCGGCTATAGGAATCAATCGATAATGTAGTTTACTCTGGATACAAAAGAGAGCGGCGTGCAATTTGCACGCCGCTCTCTTTTGTCTTCAGTAGACATGATAGACTTTCCAGGGAATCTGGTCGAGTCGGATGGTCTTCAGGAATTCTACGATATCTTTGCGTCCGTAGTAATGTGGTGTACCGTGCTCGTCCTGACTCATGAGGATAATTGGCATATTGGGGAAGAACTGGGATAGTTCCTGCCGGGCCTGCACAAGACGTGCGGTGTACATCGTGGCGGATTGCTTGACTGAGATCACTGCAAACGTAACGCCCTGTTCGATAATGACTGCGCCATGGATGTTCATAGAAACGTCCTTCCTTTCTGTCTTTTATTTTAGCAAACAAGGAAATATCCAACAAGCGAAAAAATGTTCGCTGCAGGTATTGCACGAATGCGTGTTCTATGCTAGAATAAGAACAAAAGTTCACAGAACATACTTTTCAAGAAGATACGTTCTTAAGTGTATGTGTATCATATCTGTTGAGAGAGGTGCAGCGAAGATGAAGCAGTGGAATAGAAAATTGATATTAGGTTTTGTTAGTATTTTATTTATGATGATGATGATGCCGTTCCATTTAACGAACGCATATCTTCACAGCAGTGATTTTGATACCGTCATCATAAAGCATGATGACAGCGTCTGGGAACTGGCACATCGCTATACCAACGATGAGAAGCAGGCAGCTGAACTTCAGCAGGCAATCATTGATGTGAATGGGCTGCAGCCAGATGGAAGCGGGCTCATTGCCGGGCAGAACATACAGGTTCCGGTATTGAAACGTTCGGCAGGAAATGAGCTTGCAGAAAAATGATGGAAATGTCTTGACACGAGGGAACAGGACTTCTATAATGAAACCTATCAAGCAAAAAGCATTGAAGAAGACATGACTGTAAGTGAGCGTCTCCAAGAGAAGGATGTATGTTGGTGAGAACATCCCGGGATAGCGCCTATGGCTACCACTTCTGAGCTGTCTATTCGAACCCGGACTGGTGAGTAGGATAGAACGGGGTCCTCTTCCGTTAACAGGAGCTGAGTGGCTGTCGTCGGTGACTGGCAGCAATCAGGGTGGAACCACGAATTTAAACTTCGTCCCTCTATATATGAGGGATGAAGTTTTTTTATTTAGGCATTAGGGAGGTATTTTCATGTTAAAGATTACGTTGAAAGACGGCGCTGTTCGTGAAGTCAATGAGGGTACGAGCATTCTGGATTTCGTGAAACAGGTCAGCAACAGCCTGGCTAAAAAAGGTCCTGGCTGCCAAGGTGAATGGTGAGACGAAAGATCTCACGACGATCCTTGATCAGGACTGCCAGGTGGATTTCCTGACATTTGAGGAGGCAGATGGCCGTTGGGCACTGCGTCATACGGCTTCCCATATCCTGGCACAGGCTGTCAAACGTCTGTACAAGGACAATAAAGTACAGCTGGCGATCGGACCGGCTATTGATAACGGCTTCTACTATGATATCGATATGGACAAGCAGCTCAGCGAGTCAGATCTCAAGGATATCGAAAAAGAAATGAAGAAGATTGTCAAGGAGAACCTGAAGCTTGAGCGTCAGGAAGTCAGCCGGGCAGCAGCAATCAAGATGTTTGAGGAAAAAGGCGAAGGCTATAAAGTCGAACTGATCAATGATCTGCCGGAAGACGCAACGATTTCCCTCTATACGCAGGGCGAGTTCACGGATCTCTGCGCTGGTCCGCATGTCCTTTCGACGGGCAAGGTCAAGGCCATCAAATTGCAGAGCATTGCTGGTGCTTACTGGCGTGGTGATGAGCATAATAAGATGCTTCAGCGTATCTATGGTACGGCTTTTGAGAAACAGGCTGACCTGGACGAGTACCTTAAGATGCTGGAGGAAGCCAAGAAACGCGATCATCGTAAACTGGGCAAAGAGCTCGATCTCTTCAGCCTGCATGAGGAAGGTCCGGGATTCCCGTTCTTCCATCCGAATGGCATGATCGATCCGCAATGAACTCATCAATTACTGGCGTGAAGTGCATCGTCGTTATGGCTATCAGGAAATCATGACGCCGATGATCATGAACCGCAAGCTTTGGGAACAGTCCGGTCATTGGGCTCATTATGCGGAGAACATGTACTTCACGAAGATCGACGATGAAGATTATGCGGTCAAGCCGATGAACTGCCCGGGCGGCATGCTGGTTTATAAGACGCATCAGCACAGCTATCGTGATCTGCCGCTGCGCCTTGGTGAGCTCGGTCCTCGTGCATCGTCATGAGAAATCCGGTGAGCTTCACGGCCTGTTCCGTGTCCGCAATTTCACGCAGGATGATGCACATCTGTTCCTGACGCCGGCGCAGATCGAAGAAGAGATCCAGCATACGATCGACCTCTTCGATGAAGTATACAGCACGTTCGGTCTTTCCTATACGGCAGAGCTTTCCACGCGTCCGGATGATTCCATGGGCTCTGACGAGATCTGGGAAAAGGCGACGGATGCACTGCGTAATGCCCTGGAGCATCGTGGCCTGAAGTATATCGTCAATGAAGGCGATGGCGCATTCTATGGCCCGAAGATTGATTTCCATCTGCGTGATTCCATTGGCCGTACCTGGCAGTGTGGCACGATCCAGTTGGATATGCTCATGCCGGAGAAGTTCGACCTCACGTATGTGGGCGAAGATGGCGAGAAGCATCGTCCGGTCATGCTGCATCGTGTAGTCTATGGTTCGATCGAGCGTTTCATCGGTATTCTGATCGAGAACTATGCCGGCGCATTCCCGGCATGGCTGGCACCGGTACAGGTACGTATCCTGCCGATCACGGACAAGCATGCAGACTATGCCTACGAGCTCAAGAAGAAGATGTTCGATCTTGGCCTGCGTGTAGAGGTAGATGACCGTAATGAGAAGGTTGGCTACAAGATTCGTGAGAGTCAGGTCAGGAAGACGCCGTATACGCTGGTCGTAGGTGATCAGGAAGTGGCCGATAAGACGGCTGCTGTCCGTAAATATGGCGAGAAGGACAGTGAGACGATGCGTGTTGACGCATTCATTGCTTACCTGCAGCAGAAGATTGCCAGCAAGGAAGATAAATTCTAAAATGCATGTTGACACGACCATAGTTGCATGTTATACTAATTGAGTCGTGAACAAGAAGGAGCCACCGCTTCTCACCTGCTGATGTTGATCAGTTGGGTTTATAGCATGAGTTTTTGAGAGGTGGCTTTGTGTCGCCTCTTTTCTTGTTTAAATAAAATGTTTTATCAGGAGGTGTGCTACTATTAGCAGAGACTCGTTACGCATCAATGAAGAAATTCACATCCGTGAAGTGCGTGTGACCAGCGCAACTGGTGAGCAGCTCGGCATTATGCCGACCCGCGAGGCACTTCGCATGGCGGAGGAGCAGCATCTTGACCTTGTTGAGGTTGCACCAAAGGCAAAACCGCCGGTCTGCCGTATCATGGATTTTGGTAAGTATAGATACGAACAGCAGAAACGGGAAAAAGAAGCAAAGAAGAAACAGAAAGTTATCAGCATTAAAGAAGTCAAGCTTCGCCCGAACATTGAACAACACGATTTTGACGTCAAGTTGAAGAATGCGCTTCGCTTTGTCGAAGAGGGAAATAAAGTCAAAGTGACGATTATGTTCCGCGGAAGAGAACTTTCTCATCCGGAGCTCGGCAAAGAGGTATTGGGCCGTGTAGCTGAGAAGCTGGGTGGACTTGTATCCATCGAGCGCAATGCCAAACTTGAAGGAAAAAATATGACGATGATCGTTGCACCTAAAATGCAGAAACCATCGAAACCCAAGAAGTCGGATATGACTGAGACTAAGGAGGAAAACAGTAATGCCAAAGATTAAAACTCGCAGAGCTGCTGCAAAACGCTTTACCGTAACGGGTAGTGGTGAATTCAAACGTAACAAGGCTTTCAAGAGCCATATTCTCGAGAAGAAGACCCCGAAACGTAAACGTAACCTGCGTAAAGCTGCTCTGGCTACGTCCGCTGATTTCGGCCGCGTAAAGAGAATGCTTCCGTACGCTTAATTGCGACATTGACTTGAGACTACGATTCGTTTTATAGGAGGATGAAACCATGCCAAGAGTAAAAGTAGGCGTGACTGCACATAGACGTCATAAGAAGATCCTGAAGCTCACTAAGGGCTACAAAGGTTCCAAGAGCAAACAGTTCAAAAAAGCAAATGAGACCCTGATGAAGGCTCTCTACTATGCACGTCGTGACCGTCGTGCAAAGACGGGCAACTTCCGTCGTCTCTGGATTGCTCGTATCAACGCTGCTGCACGTATCAACGGCATTTCTTACAGCCGTCTGGTATGCGGCCTGACCAAGGCTGGCGTTGAAGTTAACCGCAAGATGCTGGCTGATCTCGCTATCTCTGACGAGAAAGCATTTGCCCAGCTGGTTGCTGTTGCAAAAGAGAACCTGTAATCTACAGGTTGTTATAAACGGGTTTGATGGAATCATGGATTCTGTCAAACCCGTTTCTTGTATAATCAACAGGATGAATGGGAGGAATAAACGTGCGGGAACGGATCGATAGTTTGTCGAATAAGAAGATCAAGCTGGCAGCGAGTCTGCAGAATCGCAGACACCGGAACAGGGAAGGCCTTTTTGTAGCGGAGGGCATCCGTCTGGTCGAGATGGCATCAGCTTCGGAATGGTCGGTGCAGTATGCGTTCTATACGCCGGAGCTGAGCAGTCAGCCTCGGGGCGAAGCCCTGCTGGCTCAGCTGGAGCAACGGGACTGTCCGTTGTATGAAGTGCCGGCAGCGGTTTATCAGAAGATCGGCAGCACGGATACGCCTCAGGGGATACTGGCGGTCATGGCACAGCAAAAAAGCCGCCTGGACGATTTGCCGGCGGCGGGAACAGAACTTTATGTGGTTCTCGATGGGGTACAGGATCCCGGTAATGCCGGGACGATCATCCGTACAGCGGATGCGGTTGGCGCGGATGGCGTGATCCTGCTGAATGGTTCGGTGGACGTATTCAGCGAAAAGACGGTCCGCTCGACCATGGGCAGCCTGTTCCATCTGCCGGTCTGCAGTGAGGTCACTGCGGAGGAATTGCTGGTTTTTGCTGATGCGCATCAGCTCGCACTTTATGCGACGGCGCTGGATGAAACGGCCAGACCGCATTTTGAACAGGATTTTCGCCAAAGCTGTGCGATCGTATTCGGCAATGAGGGCAGTGGCGTATCGTCACAACTGCTGCAAGCGGCAGTAAAGACTTATATTCCGATGTATGGTCAGGCGGAATCGCTGAATGTTGGCATGTCGGCAGCTATTGTGCTCTATGAGGCCGTGCGACAGCGGAAGTTCCGGGATTGATCAGTGCGTGCCCCAGTAGAAATACACACCCAATACGCCAGCGGTGACGCGGACGGTGACTGGCTGATCGGCGTTGGTTATTTCGTTGCTGATGGCACTGGGCTTATCCTGGCGCAGCGTTGGCGTTGGCGTCCAGCGGACGTTATTGATTGTGACACCATGGCAGGACTCCGTGAAGGGAATCAGTGAAAGTGCCTTTGGCTGCTGGTGACAGTGAAAGGTCAGCGGACTATCGGCTCTGACATAGAACAGTGCTTCCTGGTCATCGATCAGGCAGCAGGGCAGTGTACGCTGGGCACAGTCGAACAACGTGCTGTATAGATGGTCGAAGCGCCCGCCAAAGGCACCGGTAATGACAGCACCGGCGGCGCCGGCATTGGCCATTTCAGTCAACGCAATCTGAGTATCTGTGAAATCCTTATCGGTTGGCAGCGGATTTTGAGGGACCTGAAGCTCGTTTAGCCACTGGCGGGCGGACACAGAGATACTGTCACCGTCGCCAGTCCAGTGAATTGGCTGGCAGCCGGCTGCCTGGCAGGCATCGATACCATGGTCGGCGGACCATAACTGCGGAAAGGCTGCGGCAATGCTTTTTAGCCAGGGAGCCGCTGGAGGACGGCCGCCGGTGACCAGCAGCCAGGGCTGTGACGCTATTGTGCGGGATAAAGTCACAGAAAGCTGGGGAAAATCCAACTGGGATATGCTCATGTGAACCTCGATTCTATGTTGGTATTGCCGGTTAGATTGCAATGAAAAATCTGTGGTGTCCGACAATCTGATAAACAATTGTGATATAATATTAATAGTGCTTATAGCATAGCACGTAAAAAAAGAAGGAGCAACCAAGAAGGAGCGTGAAAGCTATGGTTAATTTCACATATTACGGTCATTCCTGTTTTTTGTTGGATGATGGACAGTACAAGGTACTGGTGGATCCATTCCTGACAGGAAATCCGAAGGCCGCGGTCAAAGCAGAGGATGTAGATTGTGACTTCATCTTGATTTCTCATGCGCATAGCGATCATTTGGGCGATGCCCCGGAGATTGCCGGCCGCAATGGTGCGGAACTGGTAAGTACGCCGGAGGTGCTCGGGATCTGCGAGGAGCGGGTTCCAGGGCTCAGACAGCATCCGATGAACCTTGGGGGCTCACTGCACCTGCCGTTTGGCAAGGTTCGTATGACCATGGCCAAGCATAGTTCAGGTGTAGCTGGCGGAATTGCCTGCGGTTATGTCCTCTACATGGGCGGTCTGCAGATCTATTTCGCTGGTGATACGGCATTATTCGGCGACATGCAGCTCATCGGCCGTAAGGATGAGATCGATTATGCGATCCTGCCGATTGGCGATAATTACACCATGGGGCTGGAAGATGCTGCACTCGCGGCACAGTGGCTCAATGCCCGTCATGTCATTCCGGTCCATTATAACACCTGGCCAGTCATCAATCAGGATGTTCGTCATTATAAGGAACTCACGGAGGCGATGTCCCGGGCAGAAGTCCATATTGTGGAACCGGCGGCAACGATTGAGCTGGACTGATGACGGCAGACAGGGAAAAACTGATCGTTATCCTCGGGCCTACAGCAGTTGGGAAGACGGCGCTATCGATTGAGCTGGCCCGGAAACTGGACACGGAGATCCTGTCGGGCGATTCGATGCTGGTCTATCGCGGCTTTGATATCGGATCTGCTAAGCCGACCGTGTCTGAACAACAGGGAGTGGTTCATCATCTGGTGGACATCCTGGAGCCGGATGCGGCATTCAATGTGACGGATTTCGTAGATCGGGCAAAGCCCATCATCCATGCACTTAATGAACGGGGAAAGATTCCTGTCCTGGCTGGCGGTACGGGGCTGTATATCAAGGCGTTGCTTGAAGGGTATCAGTTCAATGAAACGGATGCGCACAGCGAATACCGGCAGCAGCTGGAAGAAATGGGACGCAGCCGGGGACGTGAATATGTCCATGAGCTGCTGGCCCAGGCTGATCCGGCCGCGGCGGCGCGGCTGCATGTCAACGATTTTCGGCGGGTGATCCGGGCGTTGGAAGTAGTCCACTTTGGCGGCGAGCAGATATCGCAGACCAGGCAGGGCAGTGAGCCGGCCAGTCTGTGCTATGATGTCTGTGTCATTGGGCTCAATCGTGAGCGGCAGGCGCTCTATGACCGGATCAACCAGCGGGTTCTCAATATGTTTGAGGATGGACTGGCTGATGAGGTCCGGCACCTGCTGTCGGCTGGTGTGACTCGTGAGATGCAGGCGATGAAAGGAATCGGCTATAAGGAGACTGCAGCCTGGCTGGCGGGGGAGATGTCCCGTGAGGAAGCGGTGGAGCTGATCCAGAAGTCGACCCGTCATTTTGCCAAACGGCAGCTGACCTGGTACCGGCGGATGCCATATATTCATTGGTACATGGTGGATGAAATTCCTGAGGCGGAACTTTTGACGAAGGTTTTTGCTGATGTGGCAGGATTTTTCCAAATGAAATAGAATACTTATAGATATTGTGATACATGGAGGGGTTCTTATGCCGGCAAAAGCAATCAATCTGCAGGATAGCTTCCTGAATCAGGTCCGCAAGGAAAATGTGGCGGTGACGATCCATCTGATGAATGGGTTCCAGATCAAGGGAAATGTCAAAGGCTTTGATAATTTCACGGTAGTGCTGGAAGTCCAGGGTAAACAGCAGATGGTCTATAAGCATGCAATCTCTACGATTACTCCGGCACACCCGGTTGGCGGGATATTCAGCACGGATAAGCGTGAAGAAAAAGAGAATTGAACGTGAACGATGATGAGGCCTTCCTGAGGGAGGGCCTTTATCTATAGATGAAGAATGAGGAGAACCAAATGAAGATAAGAGGATTTGAGATCGTGACGTCCTGGCAGGCGCGGGACGTTCGTGTGCCGGTTCGTAAGACAGCCGCTAGTGCCGGCTATGATTTTGAGGCCGGGGAGGCGATGGTGATCGAGCCTGGGCAGCAGGCGATGGTACCAACCGGTATTAAGGCATATATGCAGCCGGATGAAGTGCTGACCATACATATTCGTTCGAGTATGGCGGTCAAGCATCAGCTTGTACTGGTGAACAGCGTTGGCGTGGTGGATGCGGATTATTATGATAATGCGGATAATGAGGGGCATATCTATATTGCACTCTGGAATCGCGGACAGGAGGCCTTTTCTATTCGGAAGGGCGATCGTATTGCACAGGGCATTTTCAGTAAATATCTGACAGCAGATGAGGACCAGGCCGGTCAGGGAGCCCTGCGGCAGGGTGGCTTCGGGTCGACGGGAAAGGGCTGATCAGGATGGCGGATAAAGGTATGGACAGTGGTATGGACCTGTTTGCCGCCGCGGAAACGAGTGGTTTTTCATCACCCACCGACAGTGGTGCTGCCGGTGGATCGATGAAGCCTTTTGAGCCATTGGCGAAACGGATGAGGCCGCGGAATTTCCAGGAGTTCGTGGGGCAGCAGGAGGCTGTGGGGAATGGCCGGTTCCTGCGGCAGATGATTGAGCATGATCAGATTTCTTCGATGATCTTCTATGGACCACCGGGGACGGGCAAGACAACACTGGCGCAGATGATTGCCGGCATGACCGGCAGTGCGTTCCACAAGCTCAATGCAGTAGCTGCGGGAATTCAGGATATCCGGCAGATTGTGAAGGAAGCGGATGAGCAGCGCCGCTATTATCAAAAGCATACGATCGTGTTCATCGACGAGATCCATCGCTTCAACAAGAGTCAGCAGGATGTTCTGCTGCCGTACGTGGAGGATGGACGGCTGATTCTTATCGGGGCGACGACGGAGAATCCGTTCTTTGAGGTCAATCATGCACTGCTTTCCCGTGTTCGTATCGTGCGGCTCTATCAGCTTAACGACGGGCAGCTCGTAAAGATCCTGCGGCAGGCGCTGCAGGATACGGAGCGGGGGCTGGGCAGCCAGGCACTGCAGGTGACAGATGAAGTGCTGCTGTCGATTGCGCAGATGGCTGGCGGTGATGCCCGGATGGCGTTGAATATCCTGGAGGGGGCAGCTTCAATGCTGCCGCTCAGTGGTGGCGAGATCACCATGGATATGGTCCAGGAAATCCTGGGGCAGAAAGTGCAGCGGTATGATAAGAAGGGCGACAACCATTATGATACGGTATCGGCTTTTATCAAGAGCATGCGGGGCAGCGATCCGGATGCAGCACTTCACTATCTGGCCCGGATGCTGGCTGCGGGGGAAGATGTGAAGTTTATTGCCCGCCGCATTGTAATCTGTGCATCAGAGGATGTGGGCAATGCCGATCCTATGGCACTGGTTGTGGCCATGAATGCGGCCAACGCGGTGCAGTTCATCGGCTTGCCGGAAGCGCAGATCACGCTCGGGCAGGCTGTGACCTATATTGCATCGGCACCAAAGAGCAATGCGGCCTGTGAGGGAATATTTGCGGCTCTCAGGGATGTGAAGTCCCGCAACTGCGGTGCGGTGCCGATTCATCTGCGGGATGCACATTACAAGGGCGCAGCGAAACTCGGTCATGGCGTGGACTACATTTATCCGCATGATTATCCGGGGCATTTTACCCGCCAGCAGTATCTGCCAAAGGAACTGTCATCAGCGCATTATTATGCGCCCTCGGGCAATGGTGCGGAAAAACGTCTCAGTGAGTATCTGCATCAGTGCTGGCCGGAACGGTTCTGAATCGGCTTTGACAGGGACGCGCCTTTCTGCTATATTGGAAAGATAAAATCCGACAAAATCACTCGGGATTCAGAGGTGGATCATGAAGATATCAACAAAAGGAAGATATAGCGTAACCGCACTTTACGAGCTGGCCTTGCGCTACGGTGAGGGGCCGGTATCTTTAAAGAGCGTGGCACAGAGCCAGGGACTCTCAGAAAATTATCTGGAACAGCTTATGGTGCCCCTGCGGCGCGAGGGCCTGGTCAAGAGCATCCGTGGCGCACAGGGTGGCTATATGCTGGCCCGGGCACCGGAAGAGATTACGATCGGGGCCATCATTACGACGGTCGAAGGGACCGATTGCGGTAGTCGATTGTTTGCTGGCTGATGCTGAGGCGAAAGAGCAGCTTTGTGATAAAGCCTGCGCCTGCGTGACCCGTGGTATTTGGGAAAAGGTCTGCAACAGCATCAGCGGAGTGCTCAATAATATTACCCTGCGTACCTTGTTGGAAAATGATGAGGGGCACGAACATGTGGGGTGTGCGCGATGAAGCCGGTTTATCTGGATTATGCTGCTACAACGCCATTGGATGAGCGTGTCCTGCAGGCAATGATGCCATATCTTACGGATCATTTCGGCAATGCGTCGAGCGTCTATTCCTTTGGGCGTGTGGCCCGTAAGGCGGTAGCGGCTGCCCGGTCGCAGGTGGCTGCTTTGCTGCAGGCTGATCCGTCAGAGATATTCTTTACCAGTGGCGGCAGCGAGAGCGATAACTGGATCCTGAAGGGGATGGCTTTGGCGTTGCGTCGGGCAGGCAAAGGCAGCCATATCGTGACCACGCAGATCGAGCATCCGGCGGTCCTGAATACCTGCCGCTATCTGGAGCAGGCTGGGTTTCAGGTAACTTATCTGCCCGTGGATATTGATGGTCGTATCATGCCGAAAACGGTGCAGGAGGCGGTCCGTGAGGATACGATCCTGGTCAGCGTTATGACGGCGAATAATGAAGTGGGGACCATCGAGCCGATTGCGGAGATCGGGGCCTGGCTGCAGCAGCAGGGAATCTTTTTCCATACAGATGCAGTTCAGGCTGCCGGCCATATTCCGCTGGCTGTTGATGAACTGCATGTTGATGCATTGTCGCTATCCGGGCATAAAATCTATGGACCGAAGGGGACCGGAGTCCTGTATCTTCGGCGGGGATTCCAGCCGGACAGTCTGATTCACGGCGGGGAACAGGAACACGGCATGCGGGCCGGTACCGAGAATGTGGCCGGTATCGTTGGTCTTGGACGAGCAGCTGAGCTTGCGTATGAATCACTGGGGGCAGAATGGGAACGCCTGTCAGAACTGCAGGACCGGTTGATACAGGAGATCCGCAGGATTGACGGGGCCTGGATCAATGGTGCGATTCAGTACCGGCTGCCGGGGAATGTGAATTTTGGTCTGGATGGATTGTCCCATGATACCCTGTTGATCCGCCTGGATATGGCCGGTTTTGCGGTGTCGGCGGGCAGCGCCTGCAGTGCAGGTTCTCTGGAACCCTCGCATGTGCTGCTGGCTATGGGGCAGACACGGATACAGGCTGCATCTGCTTTGCGGGTCAGTATCGGCCGCTTTACGACGCAGGCGGAACTCCAGCTTTTTGTCAGGACGCTGAAGGACATCGTAGAGACATTGAGAAAATAAATATTAAGAAAATAAATAAGGAAAGCGAAAACCATGTTACTCAGGAAAATAATCAGAATAGGAATCGTTATAGCAATGCTGCAGGTCTTACTGGCTGTTACAGCGTTTGCAGCCGCGCCGGATATTACGGCAGATGCCGCTATCGTCATTGATGAGGCAAGTGGAAAAGTGCTTTATGAGAAGAATGCGGATAAACGGGAATATCCGGCCAGTATGACGAAGATGATGACCTGTATCCTGGCCCTTGAGAATGGGAAGATGGACCGGATTGTAGAGGCCAGCAGCAATGCAGCCAATGTAGAATGTACCGAGCTGCAGCCTGGCTGGCAGCTGCGCATGGGGGATCTGCTTCGTCAGATGATGATGATTTCGGATAATGGCTGCGCAACGGCAGTGGGGGAGTCACTGGCCGGTGGTGACATTGATTATTTTGCGATGCTTATGAATCGAAAGGCCCAGGATCTTGGCATGACAAATAGTCATTTTGTCAATGCGAACGGCATGCCGGACAGCAACCATTATTCGACCGCACGGGATATGTCCAGACTGGCAGTATATGCAATGAAAAATCCACAGTTCCGTAAGATCGTAGGTACGAATGAGGCAAATATTTACTATATCCAGCCACAGGGACATCAGTTATCCTGTGAGAATACCAATGAACTTCTGCGCAGCTATCCGGGCTGTGTTGGCGGCAAGACGGGGTGGACCAGTGCAGCCAGGGGGTGCCTGATGGCTGCTGCCCAGCGTGGTGGCCGGGAACTGCTGGTCGTGGTCATGCATTCCAATGATGAAGATTCACGGTTCACAGAGGCTGCGGCATTGCTGGATTATGGATTCAGTCAGCAATGAACGAAATATACAAAGACCGTCAGCGAAAGCTGGCGGTCTTTGTATATTGGGCAGCAGATGCGGTTCCATAGGAATTCCTGCTTCCGGGGAAAAAAATTTGTATTGGGCAGGACATTTATGTATAATGGAGTGTGGTAGTGCTTGAAGCAAGTCGATGCATGATGACCACAATACCATGGGAGGTTTTTGAGCGATTATGATAGGTGATACGCTGCGCGCAGAACGCGAAAAACAGAACTTGACGGTTCACGATGTAGAGAAGGGCACGAGTATCCGTGCGTTATATATAGAGTCGATTGAAGCCGGAGATTATTCAAAATTGCCGGGTGAGGTCTATACAAAAGGCTTTATCCGCAATTATGCTAACTTCCTGAAAATGGATGCTTCGGCTATGGTGAAACGCTATATGGAAGAAAATCATCCGGATGTGGTGGCTGCCGCTGAGACAGCGAAAGAGCAGGCCGCACAGCAGTCTCAATCTGATGCTATGCCTGCATCAAGTGTCCGTCAGCAGGCACCGTCAGCACCGAAAGTCAGACCCAGTGGCTCAGGTTATGCGACAGGTGAGGATTTCCGTCAGCGGGTTGAGTCTTCGCATAAGAAACAGAATATGCTGCTCGTAGCGGCGGTTGTGCTGGCTGTAGCCGGTGGTGCGTATTATCTTATGAGCAGTGACGACAGCGCTGCCACGAAGAAGCCGGCGGCAACGACAACGCAGCAGGCCAAGGCACCACAGCAGGAGGCTGCGAAGCCAGAAGCTAAGAAGGCTGACGGCGTTGAGCTGGCTGCTAAGTTCACGGATCGCTGCTGGACACAGGTAACCGTAGACGGCAAGACGGTCTATGAAGGTACGATGGAAAAAGGTAAGAGCGAGACCTGGAAGGGCAAGGAAAAGATTGTAATTACTGCTGGTAACGCTGATGCAATCGAAGTGACGCTGAACCAGCAGTCACTGGGGAAGCTTGGCGCTAAAGGACAGGTCGTTGAGAAGACTTACACGCCGGACGGACCGGTTGCTGACGCTGATGCCAAGGATAATAAGGATAGCAAGAAATAATGAATGAATTTTTGCCAATCAGCAGGAAGGATATGCAGGAACGGGGCTGGGAACAGCTGGACTTCGTTTTCGTGTCTGGTGATGCCTACGTGGATCATCCCAGCTTTGGACCGGCTATTCTTTGCCGGCTGCTGGAAAAACATGGATATAAAGTAGGAATCATTCCCCAGCCAGACTGGCATTCTACCAGGGATTTCGACCGCCTGGGGAAACCACGGCTGGGGTTTCTTGTTTCTGCGGGCAATATGGATTCCTTGCTGAATAAATTCACGGCAGCCAAGAAGATGCGTCATCAGGATGCCTATTCACCTGGCGGCCGGGCCGGTTTTCGGCCGGAACGGGCTACGATTGTTTACTGCAACCGCCTGAGGGAGCTTTATCCGGATGTGCCGATTATCATTGGCGGCATCGAGGCAAGCCTGCGTCGTTTGGCACATTATGATTACTGGTCGAATACGGTGAGGCGTTCAATCCTGGTAGACAGCCAGGCTGACCTGTTGATTTTTGGCATGGGTGAGCGGGCGCTGCTGGAGGTTGCGGCTGATCTGCAGCAGGGCGTAGAGATCGGCAATATCCAGGACGTTCAGGGTACCTGCTATCGGGTGCCCAATATGGACTATGTGTGGGATTATCTGCCATTGCCAGCTTATGCAGAGGCAGCAAAGGACAAACAGAAGTTTGCTGAAGCATTCAAGATTGAATACCTTGAGCAGGATGCAATTCGTGGGCGTAAACTTGCTCAGCAGAATGATGAATGGTGTGTGGTTCAGAATCCACCGGCCCGCCCACTTTCGGAAGAGCAGATGGACGAGATCTATGATCTGCCATATCAGCGGACCTGGCATCCAATCTATGATAAGGATGGAGGCATTCCGGCAATCCAGGAGGTACAGTTCAGTCTGGTGAGCCAGCGGGGCTGCTTTGGCGGTTGCAATTTTTGTGCGATCATCTCCCATGAAGGCCGGATCATCCAGCGGCGCAGCCAGGCTTCGCTGCTGCGTGAGGCAAAGATCCTTACACAACTGCCGGGGTTCAAGGGCTATATCCATGATGTTGGCGGGCCAACAGCCAATTTCCGTCGTACGAGCTGTGATGGACAGCTTGAGCGTGGAACCTGCCGGGGCAAGCAGTGTCTGTCGCCAATCCCCTGTCAGAACCTGACAGCCGATCATAGTGACTACATCAGGCTGCTGCGCCGGTTGCGTGCACTGCCAGGGGTCAAGAAGGTATTTGTCCGCTCAGGGGTACGATTCGACTATCTGCTGCTGGCTAAGGATGAGTTCCTGGAGGAACTCTGCAAGTATCATATCAGCGGCCAGCTGAAGATTGCACCAGAGCATATATCGGATCGGGTGACCCGGATGATGGGCAAGTCCAACCGTAAGGTTTATGAGCGTTTTGTTGAGAAGTTCCGCAAGATGAATGAAAAGCTGGGGCTCAAACAGTATCTGGTTCCCTATTTCATGTCCAGTCATCCAGGTTCCCAACTGGAAGATGCGATAGAGCTGGCGGAATTTATCCGGGACATGGGGTATCACCCGCAGCAGGTGCAGGATTTCATCCCTACGCCGGGGACGCTCTCCACCTGCATGTGGTATACCGGTATCGATCCGATGACTGGTGAGAAGGTCTACACGGCCAAGTCATATGAGGATAAGCTCATGCAACGGGCGCTCATGCAGTACTGGCTGCCACAGAATCACGATATCGTGCGGAAAGCGCTGCATATTGCCGGGCGTGAAGACCTGATCGGTTTTGATGCCAGGTGCCTGGTTCGGCCAAAGAGCCGGGATAATCAGTCCGGACCTACCGGGCGGGGAAAACATTCCAACCGGATGCAGGATCATAAGAATACTCGTAACAGCAGAAATCAGCAGGGAAAGAAGGTGCGGCGATGAGATGTCCGTATTGTAAAGAAGATGACAGCAAGGTAATCGATTCCCGGGCAGCAGAGGAAGGAACGACTATCCGCCGCCGCCGGGAATGTGTTTCCTGTGGCCGGCGGTTTACGACGTATGAGGTAGTGGAAAAACTGCCACTTATGGTCGTGAAGCAGGATGGCCGCCGGGAAGTGTTCAAGCGTGATAAGATACTCAACGGCATCATCCGTTCCTGTGACAAGCGGGATATATCCATTGAGCGCATTACCGCACTGGTCAATGATATTGAGCGGGATATCCGCAATACGATGGATCAGGAAGTTCCTTCAGCAAAAATCGGCGAGCTGATCATGAACCGGCTCAAGGATTTCGATGAAGTTGCCTATATCCGGTTTGCATCTGTTTACCGTAAATTTGCGGATATCAGTAGTTTCCTGGAGGAACTCAAGGTCCTTCAGGCGCATAAGGATGAGGAAGAGAAGAAACAGGACGAGTAAGATTAAGGTTGCGGAGGAATACAGCTATTGGATTGGGAACTTAGGAAAGAATTGAAAGCACAGCTGGATCAGGAAACAGGATACTATCGGTATCCAACTGGTTCCCGGACGGCCGTGGCATTGGTTTATCCAAACTCCTATTTTGTCGGGATGTCCAATCTTGGCCTGCATATCATCTATGAGCTGCTGAACAAGCGGGAACATACTGCCTGTGAGCGGGTATTCCTGCCAGAACGCAAGGAAATCCAGCATTATATGAATACGCGTACGCCGCTCATGAGCCTTGAGAATCAGCGGGCGTTGTATGAGTTTCCCATCATTGCTTTTGTGCTTTCCTTTGAGATGGACTATTTCAATGTGATCCAGATGCTGCAGCTGGGCAAGGTTAAACTTCGTTCTGCTGAACGGGAAGAGCGGGACCCGCTGGTTATCGCCGGCGGTCCCTGTGCGACATTTAATCCGGAGCCGTTAGCAGCGGTGGTCGATGCCTTTGTCATTGGCGAAGGTGAGGTCATCATGCCGGCCTTGATGGAGTCCTATGAGCAGGCCGTCAAGGCCGGTGCCAGCAGAGAAGAACTGCTGCAGGCACTGGCAAGTGTGCCTGGTGTCTATGTGCCATCGCTTTATACACACTGTTATGATGCGCAGGGCCAGCTGCAGGAGATCGTGCCGGCAGCTGCGGCACCAGCGAAAGTTTCCCGGCAATGGGTGGCAGATCTGGATCAATATCCTGCGCATACCGTCGTACTCACGGAAAATACCGAGTTCAACTTCTATCTGATCGAGACGGCCAGAGGCTGTGGGCGGCATTGCCGATTCTGTATGGCTGGCTATTGTTTCCGCCGGCCACGCAACCGTTCTTTGGGCGTGGTGACCAGAGAAGTGAAAGATGCCCTGAGTCTTGGCAAGCGTATCGGGCTCATGGGAGCGGCAATCTCAGATTATCCGGAGATTAATGCACTATGCAAAGAGATCCTGGGCGAAGGGCTGTCGATGTCGGTGGCATCATTCCGGGCAGATTCCGTGACGAAGGAGCTTGTGGACTCACTGGCTGAAAGTGGTCTGAAGACGCTGACGATGGCACCTGAGGCGGGGAGTTCGCGGATGAGGGCTGTCATCAATAAGGGAATAGAAGAGGAACATCTGTTTACCTCAATGGATCTGGGCCTGGCTGCGGGGATCCGCAATTTCCGCCTGTATATCATGGTAGGGCTGCCGTTTGAGCAGGAGGAAGATGTTGAGGCTATCATCGACCTGGCAAACCGTCTCAAGGACTATATGGAGGAACGTGGCAGCAAGGGAACGCTGACGCTCAGTGTCAATCCGTTCATTCCCAAACCGTTCACACCATTCAGTGGAAAGCCGATGGCGGATAAGAAATATGTGGAGAAAGCGCTGAAGCATCTTGCGCAGTCGCTCAGGAAACGCAAGCATATCGTGGTGAATATCGAGTCTCCCAAGGAGGCCTATATCCAGGGCGTGCTGGCACGGGGCGACCGGCAGGTTGGCGAGGCGCTGCTGCAGGCAGCCCAGTCTGGAGGCAGCAAGGCGTTCAAGCGGGCGCTGAGGGACTGCGGATTGCGGGCTGAGGATTATCTGTATCGGGAACGGACCGAGGATGAAGTATTCCCCTGGGACGTGCTCGATATGGGATTCGCCCGCAGCTATATCTATGATGAATTGAAGAAGGCAGCAGAACTGAAGCCGACTGTGCAATGCTTCAAAGGCTGTCATCGCTGTGGTGTCTGCTGAATTGAGGGTATGATGATATGAGTTTTGTGCTGGAACACATGAGAGATAATCTTTGGCGCGGCAAATTTTCGCTTCTGACAGAGGAGCTTTGCACCCATGGGCTGACTGGCCGCCTGGGTGGAGTCAGTCAGACTCCTTATGATTCACTGAATATGGCTTTACATGTAGGGGATTTGCCAGAGGCAGTCTGGCAAAACCGGCAGCGGTTCTTTCATGCTTTGGGATTGAAGGCAGAAGAACTGGTGACACCAGAACAGGTACATGGCGATCATATCGAACGGGTCAGCCGCAAGCAGGCCGGACGGGGCGCAAGGGAATACAGTGATTCGATTCCGCAGACCGATGCGCTTATTACCGATGAACCGGGGTTGCCATTGATGCTCTGTTTTGCGGATTGTACGCCCATCCTGTTCCTTGATCCTGAGCATCGGGCTGTGGGCATTGCTCATGGTGGCTGGAAAGGAACGGTTCAGAAAATCGCCCAGAAGACTGTCCTACGCATGCAGCAGGAGTTTGGGACCAGGCCGGAAGAACTGCTGGCGGCAATCGGTCCTTCAATCGGTCCCTGCTGTTATGAGGTCGGTGATGAAGTCGCCGGAAAGTTTCGGACCGCGTTTGCTGGTCATGATGAGCTGCTTCAGCAGAATGCTGAAGGTGCCTATCAACTGGATCTCTGGCAGGCAAACCGGGTTCAGCTGCTTGATGCAGGTTTGACGGATGAACATATCGATCGGGCAGATACCTGTACGGCCTGCAAGCATCAGTGGTTTTTCTCCTATCGTGCGGATGGTGGGAAGACCGGTCGTATGGCAGCTGTTATTGCATTGAACAAATATTGAGCATTTCAATAGGGGGTAATCGCATGATAAAAGACAGGCTTCACGAAGTAGAGCTGGCTATTGATGAGGCCCGGGCACGTCGTACGCTGGTTCCACAGGACGAATCGGTCCGGCTGATTGCTGTGACGAAGAATCATGGCATAGAAGAAATGCGCGAGGCAATCGATGCCGGAGCTGCAGATATCGGCGAAAACCGTATCCAGGAGCTGCCGGGAAAAAGGATACCCTGCAGCGGGATGTGACCTGGCATCTTATCGGTCACTTGCAGACCAACAAGGCCAGGCAGGCGGTGCAGTATTTTGATCTGATTCATTCCGTGGACTCCGAGCATCTGGCACGGGCTATTGATAAGGAAGCGGGAAAGATCGGGAAAGGTACAGGATATTCTGGTACAGGTCAATCTGGCGAAGGAAGCCAGCAAATCCGGGATCTATGAAGAGGACCTGCGTGGCTTGCTGGATTGCATCGAAACGATGCCAAATCTGCGATTAAGGGGACTCATGTGCATTGCACCGAACTATGATCAGGTCGAGACTTGTCGGCCTTTATTTCGGAAAATGCATGAAATTTATCAGCGGGTAAAGGAGATTCCTTACTCGACGGCGAATATTACATATTTATCAATGGGTATGACCCATGATTATCGTATTGCCGTGGAGGAAGGCGCAAATATCGTCCGGGTTGGCACAGCCATCTTTGGACCACGCCAATACTAATTTGAGGTGGATAAAATGAGCATAATTGATAAAGTCTGTGGCAAGATGGGCTTGCTGGATCCAGAAGACGATAAACTGAACCTGGAGGATGAGACGCTGGGACGTCAGCCGGAAGTCAAGCAGGATGAAGAGGAAGAACGAATGGGCATGGGGCGTGAGGACTGGCTCCCGTAATGTGGTCGATTTCCATTCGGCAGCATCGGCGCGGGAAAATGTGGTCAACAGTATCAAGATGAAGGTTATTGTCATTGAACCGAAGACGTTTGATGATGCGCAGCAGGTGGCGAATAATCTGCGTGAAAAGAAACCGGTCGTCATCAATTTCGAGAAGACGAAGCAGAAGATGCCAAGCGTATCATTGACTTCATCAGCGGTACGACCTATGCGCTGAATGGCGAGATCAAGAAGGTCGGGCATAATGTATTCCTTTGCGCACCAAGCAATGTCAACGTCAGCTATACAGAGGATGAGCGCAAGGTATCGACAGAGATGCCCTGGCTGAAGAAATAAGAGGCGGATATCAGGTAACTATGGCAAATGAACAGAAAGAAAAACTGATTCGATTCTATAAAGGGACCGAAGGAGAAGAAACGGTTATTAAGCTGGTGGATCTGGCAGAAGCGGTACAGCGGAACCAGAAGTTCCGTATCAGTGAATTCCTTGATCCATTCGGGCAGGAAATTGCCGAAACGGTAGCAGCCAACTATGGCAATATCCGGGTTGATTTCAATGGCGGCTATCAGGGGGCCGAGCGTGCCCGGGCTATGTTTGTGCATGAAGATTTTGCAGGCACGCCGGCAGGTTTTGATATTGCGTGCATCCGGGCTGCCTGGAACGGGCAGTTTGCGCGTTTGTCGCACCGCGATGTGCTGGGCTCCTCATGGGACTCGGCATTGAACGTGATCGTCTGGGCGATCTGCTGGTAACCAACGATTCGGTGAAGATCATCTGTGATGGCAAGATGGCTGACTATCTGCTGCTCAATCTTGTGAAGATCGGGGCAGTAGGGGTGAGCTGTGAGTCATCGGATCTGGCTGACATCGTGCCGAAGGAAGAACGTTGCAAGGAGATTCGGGCGACCGTGGCATCCCTGCGCATCGATTCCATTGCGGCATCCGGATTCGGCTCATCACGCAGCCGGGCAGCTGCAGATATTGCTGCCGATAAGATGAAGCTCAACTGGCAGCCGTGAAGAATGCTTCACAGAACGTCAAGGAAGGGGACATCCTTTCCATGCGTGGCCGTGGGCGGCTGGAAGTGGCAGAAGTACGTGGCAGACAAAGAAGGGCCGGACGGTAGTAGTACTCAAGCGCTACTTATGAGAATCGCAGGAACAAAGATACAGATAGGAGATAATCATCTTGCTTACACCAATGGACATTCATAATAAAGATTTAAACGCAGTTTTCGTGGCTATGACGAGGATGAAATTGATGATTTCCTCGATCAGGTGGTCAACGATTATGAGAAGCTGTTCCGGGAGAATGACCGGCTGAAGGAAGACCTGGAACGGTCCAAGAAGGATAATGAACAATATCAGCAGTTGGAAAAGAATCTGAAAGATACGTTGCTGGTGGCACAGAAAACGGCAGAAGAAGTCACGACGAATGCCCGTAAGAATGCAGAAGAGATGCGTGAGAATACAGCCAAGGAGTGCCAGAATATGCGCCGCGAAGCGGAGATGCATGCGAAGTCGCAGTTGGATGAAGCAGCCGATAAGGTTCGCTCAATCGTTGCGGAATATGATCGCCTGGTCCGGGAAAAGAACCAGTTCCTGCGCAAGATCAAGGTAGCGATGGAGTCAGAACTCGCTGTGGTCAGTGAGACACTGGATATGCTGCCAGATCCTGAGCGGGAAGAACATCAGCTCAAGGCCGCGGGAACGCAGGCAGAACCGCTGCAGAAGGCGATTCAGGAGCAGCAGCCGGCTCCGGCCGCTGCCGCTATGAAAAAAGAGGAGCAGGAAGGCTGAAATCTGTAAACAATGGCAATTTGTTTGTTTGCGGTCCTGTTATTACTGGACCAGGTAGTAAAATTTTATGTTTCGTCAAATATGGTGCCGGGAGAGAGTATTCCTGTCATTAATGGAGTCTTTCACATCACCTATGTACTGAATCCCGGAGCAGCTTTTGGCATGCTCGAGCATCAGCAGTGGTTCTTTATCCTGGCAGGGATTGTTATCATCGGGGCGTTTTGCTGGTATTATCCACATTTGAAACGGCAGTGTGCTTATTTTCATTATGGCTGCGTATCGCTGCTGGCTGGTGCCGTAGGAAATCTTATCGATCGTATCCGCAGCGGGCTGGTCGTTGATTTTTTTGATTTCCGTATCTGGCCGGTGTTTAATCTGGCGGATGTTGCCATTGTGCTTGGTGTTGCCAGTATGATTTATGCGATTATGGTCAAGATGAAAGAGACGGATGAATGATATGTCAGAATCAGTAACCTATACAGCCGACCAGGCCGGTGAGCGCCTGGATGTATTTCTCGTGCGGCAGCAGCCGGACTTTTCCCGGGCGCACGTGCAGAAATTGATCCGGGAGGGCAGTGCCCTGGTGGATGGTAAGATGCGTAAGGCCAATTATAAGCTGAATGATGGAGCACGTATTACGTTGACGATACCTGAGGCTGAACCAGTGGAAATCAAGGCAGAGGATATTCCGCTCGATATCCTCTATGAAGATGAGGATATCATCGTGGTCAATAAAGCGCGCGGGATGGTCGTGCATCCTGCTTCAGGCGTGAATTCGGGGACACTGGTCAATGCGCTGTTGTTTCATTGTCACGATCTTTCGGGCATCAATGGTGAGATCCGTCCGGGAATCGTCCATCGTCTGGATAAGGATACCTCAGGGGTCATGGTTTGTGCCAAGAATGATAAAGCCCATGTTGATCTTGCGGAGCAGATCCGTACCAAATCGGCTCATCGTATCTATCGGGCCATTGTTCATGGGAATATCAAGGAAGAAGCCGGTATCATCAAGGGGGACATTGGTCGCCATTTGACGGATCGCAAGAAGATGGCCATTGTCCAGGAGAATGGCAAACCGGCAGTTACTCACTTTAAGGTACTGGAGCGTTTCGGTGATTATACGCTGGTGGAATGTCGACTGGAGACCGGTCGTACGCATCAGATCCGTGTGCATATGACCAGTATTGGCCATCCACTGGTCAATGACCCTAAATACGGACCCCGCAAGTCGACACCGTTTGCGATAGAGGGACAGGCGCTGCATTCGCTGACGTTGACGCTTCGCCATCCATCTACAGGCGAAGAGATGCGGTTTGAGGCACCGTTGCCGGAGGATATGCAGAAGATCCTGACCGCACTGCGTGACAGGCGGGCAAAGGCAAAACAGAACGAATGAGGAGTGTGTGAAGATGCCAGTATTAACGGATAAGACGGTCCTGATGGACTCTGAGGGAATCCGCCGGGCGCTGACCCGTATCTCACATGAGATCGTGGAGAAGAACAAAGGGGTAGACAATATCATCCTGGTTGGGATCCGCACCCGCGGGGTGCCTATCGCTGAACGTCTGGCGACAGTTATCGAGGAGATCGAGGGAAAGAAGCCGCCAGTCGGAGTACTGGATATTACGCTTTATCGTGATGATCTTTCGACGCTTTCCTATCAGCCAATCGTCCATCCGACTGAACTGCCAGTAGATATTGCGGGCAAGACCGTTGTCCTGGTCGATGATGTGCTCTATACTGGCCGGACAATCCGGGCTGCACTTGACGCCATCATTGATATGGGACGTCCCAAGACGATCCAGCTGGCAGTGCTCATTGACCGGGGACATCGTGAACTGCCAATCCGGGCTGATTTCGTGGGCAAAAACGTGCCGACATCTTCCCGTGAGGTGGTCAGCGTACAGCTGAAAAACACGGATGGATCCGAAAAAGTCGTGATTCGGGAAATAAAAGAAGCTTAAAAATAAAACGTGGTCTTGTTCCGCCTGTTGTGCGGGAACAAGACCACGTTTTTTAGTTGAACTCAAATTACAAATTATTATTGGGCACCGGCAAGGAGCTGTGCCAGTTCTTTTTCATCCGGTGTGACGTAGAGTGTTTTCTGATTCGTGAAGATGACGAATCCCGGCTTGCTGCCGGATGGTTTCTTCACATAGCGGATTTCTGTATAATCGACCGGGATCTTTGATGATCCCTGCGACTTGCTGAAATGCGCGGCCAGATTGGCTGCCAGCAGGATATTGTCTTCTGTCAGTTCGGCACCGGCATTGCGCAGGATGACATGTGAGCCCGGTATATCCTTGGTGTGGAACCAGGTATCATTGAAGCTGGCCGTCTTGAATGTCAGCTTATCGTTCTGGTAGTTGTTCTTGCCTACGAGGATTGTCAGGCCGTCCGGTGTCTCAAAATGGAACGGATGGGATGGCTTGTCATTGTTCCTGCGTTTAAGTTTTTCCCGCAGGTAGCCGGATTCGACCAGTTCATTGTGGATCTCGGCAATCTCAGCCAGGCTGGCTGAAGCCAGCAGTGAAGCCTCGATGCTTTCCAGATACGTGATATTGGCTTCGCATTCCTGCCGCTGGACGCGCAGCAGTTCCTGGGCACGTTTGAGCTTGTCATATTTCTTATAACAGTTCTGCATGTTCTGGACCAGCCCAAAGCGCTGATCCATCGGGATGGTAATGGTCTCACCGGTTTCACTGTAGATGTTCGGGACTGTGATGATTTTGTCCTCATGGTCATTGAACTGATACTGATAGGTCATGAGATTATCCCCGCGGATCTTGTATTCGTCGGCATTTTCAGCTGCCTCGATCTCATCATCCAGTTTGGCAAGTTTGTTTGCCGCGCGGTTCAGTTCATTCTTGACCAGTTTACGGAAACGGTCCTTATCCGGAAGTACATAACTGCCGGCCAGATGGTCGGCACGCTCCAGCATGGCACTGATTGACGGGAAGGTCAATGCTGCCGCGTCCGGCAGATAATGCAGCGGGAAGGAAGCCATTGCCAGCAGTTTCTTATTGGCATCAAGCAGCAGGGCTGGCTCGGGCTGCTCTGCTTCAGCAGCGGTGCGGATCTCAGCCAGTGCATCGAGCACCGCCTTGAAATCGATTGTTTCCAGGGTGTTGATCCGGGTACTGGGGGCAAGCCCGGCCGAGAAACAGGCCTCTTTGGCCGATACCGGGCCGAAACCCATGCAGGTATTGAGGATTGCTTTATCGAGCCGCTGTTCCGGATCCTGCTGGATTCGCTGCAACAGGTCGTTCTGGTCAACGGTGAAAAGGTCCAGTTTGTCCTGGCCCGGCGGCAGCATATAGCTGTCTCCGGGAAGGACCGTGCGGACACGGCTGCTGTTGCTGCCAATCTTGCGCAGGGCGTCAATGATCATACCATCCTGAATCAGGATGATGTTGCTGTATTTGCCCATGAACTCCATGACGAGTGTTTTGGTGATAATCTGGCCACCTGCCGCCAGGGAATCGACATCCATGAGCAGCAGACGATCCAGCCCGTGCTGCCGGATGGCAGCAATGCGGCCGGTTTCCAGCTGCTTGCGCAGGACCATGCAGAACACGGGCGGTTCTGGCGGATTTTCCAGGTTACGCTCCAGCAGATGAGCCGATGGATTTTGTGAGTTTATGGAAATGTGAAGCAGATAGTTCTGCCCGGGCTGCCGTACGGACAGGATTACGGATTGTTTATTCGGTTGTGTGATTTTATCGATGCGGCCGCCAGCAAGCTTCGTATTGAGCTCACGTACCAGCGGATGCATGGAAAAGCCATCAAGACTCATGGTATATTCCTCGTTCTTTCTATATAGACTAAATTTGATTATAACATTCAGCGGGGAGTGGGTCAAATTCGTGAGAAAGCGCGGATTTCGTCGGCTTTTCGTGTTTTTACGCCTGAATGCTTGCATAAGATGGGAAAAATCAATATAATGGTATGATAAGAGCAAACTGGAGGAGGTATCTCCAATGAATAAAAATTTTACAAAGTGGCAGGGCTGTGGCAATGATTTTGTGTTGCTGGACTGCATGAAGGAAGAGCCGGCGGACTATGCCGGACTTTCACGCCGGGTCTGTGACCGTCATTACGGTGTAGGTGCTGATGGTATCCTGGTCGTACTGCCGTCAGATCAGGCTGATTTCCGTATGCGTATCTTTAATACGGATGGCAGTGAAGCAGAGATGTGTGGCAATGGAATTCGTTGTTTTGCCCGGTATCTGTATGACTATGGTCTGACTGAAAAGACAGAGTTCACGGTTGAGACAGGCGCAGGTATTCTTGTGCCCAGACTGGTCTTTGCGGATGGTCAGATTACGGGCGTACGGGTAGATATGGGTAAGCCGCATCTGTTGGGCGAAGAAATCCCGGTTGTAGGGCATGATGGTGAGAAAGTCATCAATCAGCCGATCACGGTAGCCGGAAAAACCTATCAGATGACTGGCGTGTCCATGGGCAATCCTCATTGTGTCATCTTTGTCGATGATGCCGAGAACTTCCCGATCGAGCAGTTGGGCGCACAGTTTGAGCATCATGAGATCTTCCCACGGAAGACGAATACCGAGTTTGTTGAAGTGAAGGACCGCAGCCATGTACGGATGCGTGTCTGGGAACGCGGAGCAGCAATCACGCTTGCCTGCGGGACGGGATCCTGTGCAACTGCTGTGGCTGGTGTGCTTAATGATAAGACCGACCGTAAGGTGGAAGTGCAGCTCGATGGCGGCAAGCTTATCGTAGAATGGGCTGAAAATGGACATGTATTCATGACCGGCCCGGCTGAGCTGGTATTTACCGGCGAGCTGACAAACTAAGAAAAACGCACAAATCAGTAGAAAAGAGGCATTTCTTATGCTGAAGAGTATGACCGGGTTTGGTGCAGCCGTTGCGGAGACGGAAGCCTATAAGGTGTCTGTTGAACTGAAGGCTGTCAATCAGCGCTTCCTGGAACTGAACTTCCATATGGGGCGTCAATTGAATCCCTGGGAAGATGCACTGCGGAAGACGATCAAGGCAGTGGCAGCCCGTGGCAAGATGGATATCTATATCAATTTCACAGATAAGCGGGAGAGTCAGGCCAGCATCCGGGTAAATAAAGGATTGGTACAGGCCTATCATCAGGCGCTCAATGATATGAGTGATATGCTCCATGTGGCGCGTCCTGATGATGTAGCGACATTTGCCGGTTTTCCGGATATCCTGCAGGTAGAGAGCGACACGGACATTTCGCCGATGGAGCCGGTTCTCCTGCAGGCTATGGAGGATGCGCTGGCCCAGTTTGATGCGATGCGTCAGACTGAGGGCGAGAATATCCGTCAGGATTTTCTGCATCGTATTGACCGGCTGGAGCAGATGAAAGATCAGGTTCATGCGCTGGCACCTGCCATCGTGCAGGGCTATCGTGACCATTTGCAGAAGGTAGTCTCAGAAGCACTGTCCGAAGCGGATATTGATGAAACGCGTATTATTCAGGAGACCGCGCTTTATGCCGATAAGGTTAATTACACCGAAGAGGTCGTACGGCTCGGCAGTCATTTCCAGCAGTTCCGCCAGATCATTGAGGCTGCGGAGGAACCGGTTGGCCGTAAGCTGGATTTCCTGATCCAGGAGCTGAATCGTGAGACAAACACCATTGGTTCTAAGGCAAATAGTACTGAGGCTGCGCAGATTGTCGTTGATATGAAGAGTGAAGTCGAGAAATTGCGGGAGCAGGTACAAAACATCGAGTAAACCAGATGCAGCATGACTGCATAGGAAGAGGGGGATGTCAGCATGGATATCAAACTCATCAACATAGGCTTTGGCAATATCGTATCGGCGAATCGTATCGTCGCAATCGTAAGTCCTGAGTCGGCACCAATCAAACGGATCATACAGGAAGCTCGCGATGGTGAGCGCCTGATTGATGCGACCTATGGCCGCAGGACGCGGGCAGTCATCATCATGGACAGCGATCACGTCATTCTCTCGGCCGTGCAGCCGGAGACCGTGGCGCATCGTGTGGATGATGATGACGATACGGAGGTCCGGGCAGAAATCAAAGAGAAAGAAGACGAAGCACAAGCATGAATAAAGGGTTATTGATTGTCGTTTCCGGTCCGTCGGGAACAGGCAAGGGACAGTCTGCAATGAACTCTTGACGCAGACGCCGGAGCTTGCGTATTCGATTTCCGCGACCACGCGTGAACCGCGTGCGGGGGAGATTGATGGCAAGAACTATTATTTCCTGGATAAGGCAAAGTTCGAGAAAATGATCGGGGAGGGTGGTTTCCTCGAATATGCCAATGTGTATGGCAACTATTATGGGACACCGCTGGGAAAGATTCAGGAACGTCTGGATCAGGGGCAGGATATCCTGCTCGAGATCGATACCCAGGGCGCATTGAATGTCATGAACAAGTGCCCGAATGGGCTGTTCATCTTCCTGCTGCCGCCATCAATTGGTGAGCTGGAGCGCCGCATTCGCGGCCGCGGGTCGGAGACGGAGGAGTCACTGGCCAAGCGCCTTGGCGCAGCAAAAGCAGAGATCGCTGTTGGCAGGAAATATGGCTATGTTGTCGTTAATGATACCGTAAGGAATGCCGTTCGGCATATCAAGTGCATCATGACAGCTGAGCACTGCCGTATCGATAGAAACCAGGATAAGATTGAGGAGTTGGAACAATAATGAAAGTAAGCAGCAAACCAGAAATGAGCATGGTCAACCCGTCCACGGATACACTGATGTCCAAAGTAGACAGCCGGTATGGGCTGGTCGTCTGTGCATCCAAGCGTGCCCGCCAGATGGTCGAGGGCGAAGAAGTCAAAGACATCAAGCAGCGTTCGACCAAGAGCGTGACGAATGCTCTTGAAGAGATCGCTGAGGGTAAGATTGCTTATAAGATTGCCAAGGCGGATCTTTGAGCCATGGAATTGTTAAGCGGCAAGAAAATCGTCCTTGGGGTCACAGGGGGCATTGCAGCTTATAAGGCCGTAGAGGTTGCCAGCCGGCTCCGTAAGGCCGGGGCTGAGGTTCATGTCATCATGACCAGGGAAGCCACAGAGTTTGTCACTGAGCTGACCTTCCGGGAAATCAGTGGTCAGCCGGTGACGACGGATATGTGGAGCAAGGTTACGCATTTCCGGGTGGAGCATATCGCTCTGGCTAATCTGGCGGATCTCGTACTCATCGCTCCGGCTACGGCGAACCTCATTGCCAAAGCGGCAGTGGGCATTGCTGATGATATGCTGACAACAACGCTGTTGGCTACCAAGGCACCGGTGTTCATTGCGCCAGCCATGAATACCAATATGTACGACAATCCTGTCACCCAACGCAACATCGCCGAGCTGCAGCAGCGCGGCTTTCATATCATCGATCCGGCATCCGGTCATCTGGCCTGCGGCATCAACGGCAAGGGCCGTCTGCCGGAGCCGTGTGATATCGTTCGGGAAGTCGAAGCGTTTTTCCAGCAGGAACAAACGCTGACGGGACGCCGGATTCTCGTGACGGCTGGCGGCACGATTGAGCCACTGGATCCCGTACGCTACATCGGCAACCGGTCTACAGGGCGCATGGGCTATGCTGTGGCGGCTGAAGCAGCCAGGCGTGGCGCAGAAGTCGTCCTGGTGTCCGGCCCGTCCTCACTGCCAGATCCAACTGGCGTTGAGACGATCCGAATTGATACGGCTCGTCAGATGCAGGCTGAGGTGATGGAGCGTTATCCGGCAGTGGATGCAGTCATTATGTCAGCAGCGGTAGCCGACTATCGGCCGAAGACGGTTGCAGCGGACAAGATCAAGAAGAGTGACGATGAGCTGGTGCTCCATCTGGAACGAAATCCGGATATCCTCTTTGGTCTTGGGCAGCAGAAGCAGCAGCAGGTGCTGATCGGCTTTGCTGCTGAGACCTGCAACGTCGAAGAATATGCCCGTCGGAAACTGGCGAAGAAGAATCTGGACTATATCGTTGCCAATGATGTATCGCAGACAGATGCCTGGATTCGGCGTCGATACGAACCGTATCAAGCTCTTTGCAAAAGACGGCACGATGACCTGAATATCCACTGATGAGCAAGAAAGAACTGGCCGGAATCATTCTTGACCACCTGGCAGAGTCTCTGCCAGCGGCTGAAGGAGTAGAAAAATGATGAGATACCTGACCTGCAAAGAAGCAGATGGATGGAATGTGCGCATGGCTGAGACTGAGGCAGACGATCTGCAGTCTACCGGCCAGGGCAATCTGCGCAGATATTGGTGGTATGGCCAGCTTCCCATTCACCTGTCAGGGCGTGGATTATACCGTTTTCTACGATGATGAGATCTTCACGAAGGACAAGAAGGAAATCGTTGTTTCGCTCTATGTCCAGGGAGATACCGAGCGCAGCTATCTTGATCCGGAGGGGCCCGGACCTCGTGTTTGGCAACTTCGCTTTGGTCAAGGGGCATACGCACGAAGGCATGCTGGCGACACTGGATGACGAAGACATCAAGAAACTTTCGAATTTCATCATCGAGAGTGATGCCAAACTCAAAGCGATGATGAAGAACAAGCTGTTCCAAAAGAACGAGGTAATCCGTTCGCGGGTAATCAAGCAGGAACGAAATGCTTAAGGTATTACAATTGGGCCGACAACACCCAGCAAAACTGCAAATAACCAATCCACTGGTCAGCCAAACTTGGCTGGCCTTTTTGTTTGGGAGGACTGACACCTGATGATTTTACGCTTACGGTACGCTGTAGAGGCTTATATTTCGAGGATAGATGGATTTGATCGAGAATGGCTTAACACATATTTTTTACGGAAAACGTTTGCATAATATTAATGCGTGAGCTATAATTAGAGATACATTAGAGATTAAGGAGAATGTATTTTGTTAAAAGGGGGCGTGGCAACTGGTGAGCGAGTATGAGTCAATGGGATATGATTCATTGTGCGAGAAAATCCAGGAGCTGGTAGAGGAGATAGGTGTATTACGACAAGATGTCAACACTGATGATGCCTGGGGGAGAATAACCCAGGATTTGGAGTCTACTTTTATAAAATTAGAAGAATCAGGAATATTGTTGGCAGAATCAGGAAACGCTGTTGGATTTTGATTTTCGGAAATACAAACTATAGTTAACAGTATTATTCTACATTAAAACAAGTGCGAAGAGGGTCGCGACATTGATCGCGGCTTTTTTCATGTTGTCTTTGGAGATAATAAAAACTGTAGGTTCGTTGTAAAATGAAGTTGAACATCTAATAATTCAAAAATATCCATAGTGCATTGACTTATGGTAGAATAGAAGTTCACACACACACTATTCAAAGGAGTCATCACACTATGGACACCCCAAATTCTACCACAAATGAAGCTGTACGTAAATCCGGCAAGCACCTCACGCTGGATGAGCGTGGCATGATCCAGGCTTTGCAGCGCGAAGGCAAATCACTCCGGGCTATAGCCGAGGCCATCGGATGCGCCCACACTACAGTCATGTATGAACTACAGCGGGGTACGCCTGCCAGGACGCATTCTAAGGGGCGCGCCCCAGTCTATACCGCTAAGCGCGGCCAAAAAACATATGAGATCCACAGAGCCAACAGCCACAAGCCTTGCAAAATCATGCATGAATGTTGTAAGGCATTCATCTGCTGGACAATCGACCAAGTCCGTAAAGAACATTGGTCGCTGGATGCCTGTGCTGGATACGCCAAGGCCAAAGGGCTTTACGCTCCTCAGGACATGGTCTGCACCAAGACACTCTATAACATGCTACACTCCCAGAAACTTCCCATCTCGCTCTTCGAGCTTCCTCAAGTACTAAGCCGCAAACAGCATAGACGCTGGAACAGGAAGAATAATCGCATGATGGGACGCAGCATCGAGGAACGCCCACAGGAGATTGTCGAGCGCAAGGAAATCGGCCATTGGGAAGCCGATACCGTCGTGGGTAAACGCAACGGTAAGGAAGCTGTCGTATTCACGCTGGTAGAGCGCGTTACACGCAACTATATTGCCATAAAGATCTCCGGCCGTAACCGCTGCGGGGCTTCTGAAGCCATGGAGCTGCTGCACGAGATGTATGGTGATAAATTTGGACAGGTCTTTAAGACCATTACAGCTGACAACGGTCCGGAATTTGAGGACCTCTCTAACGTTGAGGAATGGGGCACGGACGTTTATTTCACACATCCCTACAGTTCATGGGAGCGCGGTTCCAACGAGCGTCACAACGGAATGCTGCGAGAGTTTATCCCCAAAGGCGTCTCTATAGAGAACTACGCTACAGATGATGTACTTCATTTTGCTGATACTATGAACCATTGCCCGAGGCGTATCCTCGGCTACCAGACATCGCAGGAACTCTTCGATGACTTCCTCGATAAAGTCTATGCTAATTGAGAATTATTATGAGTTAAAGCTTTGTTCAACTTGCACTTGCAATTTAGGAATAAAAACTGTAGCACGGATATATTGTAAAACATGCTACAGTTCGGAGGGAAAATGAATTAGATTCATAATTGTGCTTGACAGAGAAATGCATATCCGTTAGAATATAATTATATTAAAGCTGAATATGAACTCATCTAGAGCGGTGGAGGGAATGGCCCTATGAAACCGCGGCAACCATCATATTTTATGGAACGGTGCCAATTCCTTTAGGCTAAGCCTAGAAGATGAGAGCGGAAATTTAGAAGCTCTCATTGTGAATGAGAGCTTTTCTTTTTGCTTAAACTTGAACGGAATTTGAGAAGGTTCAGCGCATCTATTGTTTTTCTATCAAGGAGGTAGGATCATGAGTAAGAAACGTATGCTGTTTACGTCGGAGTCGGTGACGGAAGGTCATCCGGATAAGATGGCGGACCAGATCTCCGATAGCATCCTTGACGCTATCATTGCGCAGGACCCGCAGGGCCGTGTAGCCTGTGAGACACTGGTCACGACTGGTCAGGTGCATGTTGTTGGTGAGATTTCCACGGATTGCTATGTAGACATTCCGAAAATCATCCGCAATACGGTCCGTGAGATTGGTTATACCCGTGCGAAGTACGGTTTTGATGCAGAGACCTGTGGTATCCTGGTATCGCTGGATGAGCAGTCTCCGGATATTGCTCAGGGTGTAAATCAGGCCCTGGAGTCCCGCGAGGGCAAGATGGATGAAGCAGATGCCGTTGGTGCAGGCGATCAGGGCATGATGTTCGGTTATGCTACGAATGAGACGCCGGAGTTCATGCCGCTGCCGATAGCCCTGGCACATCGCCTGGCACGCCGCCTGACGGAGGTTCGCAAGAATGGCACACTGCCGTATCTGCGTCCGGACGGCAAGACGCAGGTTACCATCGTTTATGAGGATGGCAAACCAGTAGCAGTGGATACGATCGTTATTTCGACGCAGCATGATGAGGATGTGTCGCTTGATCAGATCCGTAAAGATCTGATCGAGCATGTCATCAAAGCCGTTGTTCCGGCTGAACTCATGCTGGATGATACGAAGATATTCATCAATCCGACGGGCAAGTTCGTCATTGGTGGTCCGCAGGGGGATTCCGGTCTTACCGGCCGCAAGATCATCGTCGATACGTATGGCGGCTGGGCACGTCATGGTGGCGGAGCTTTCTCGGGTAAAGATCCAACGAAGGTTGACCGCAGTGCAGCCTATGCAGCCCGCTATGTAGCCAAGAACATTGTGGCTGCCGGTCTGGCTGAACGCTGCGAAATCCAGCTGGCCTATGCGATTGGCGTAGCTTATCCGGTTTCGGTCATGGTGGATACTTTCGGAACGAACAAGGTAGATGAAGAAAAGATTGAAGCATTGGTAAGCAAGCATTTCGATCTGCGTCCGGCTGGCATCATCAAGATGCTGGATCTGCGGCGCCCAATCTACAAGCAGACGGCTGCGTATGGTCATTTTGGTCGTACGGATGTTGACCTGCCGTGGGAACATACTGATAAGGCTGAGACGCTTCGTCAGGAAGCAGGGCTCTGAGCCGATCGAACTATGAGGGAGCTGGCACAGGTGTCAGCTCCTTTTTCTGGCTGCTGCTATATTGACTAACGGTAGACAGATGTGATAGAATTGTGATATTGCAATGATTGAAGGGATACAGTAGTTGTATCCTTTATTTATAGGAGGCAGAAATTCAAGAATGAGCACGAATGAAAAACTGAGAAATATCGCCATCATCGCCCACGTCGACCATGGTAAGACGACGCTGGTTGATGCGATGCTGAAGCAGAGTCATGTATTCCGTTCCAATGAGCAGGTTGCGGAGCGTGTCATGGACTCTGGCGACATCGAGCGTGAGCGCGGCATCACGATCCTGTCGAAGAACACGGCGCTGATGTACAACGATATCAAGATCAACATCGTTGATACCCCGGGCCATGCGGACTTCGGTGGTGAAGTTGAGCGTGTACTGAACATGGTGGATGGCGTTCTGCTGCTGGTCGATGCCTTTGAGGGCCCGATGCCGCAGACGAAGTATGTGCTCAGAAAGGCTCTGGAGCAGGGCTTGAAACCAATCGTTGTCATCAATAAGATCGATAAGCCGAATCAGCGTGTCGATGATGTCTATGATGAAGTCCTGGAACTCTTCATGGAACTTGATGCCGATGATGATCAGCTGGACTTCCCGGTTATCTATGCGACGGCCCGTGATGGTATTGCAAAATACAAGATGGACGATGATAACGATAACCTTGAGCCGCTGATGGAGACGATCATCAAGGAGATTCCGGCACCGCATGGTGATGAGGAAGGCCCACTGCAGATGATGGTTACGACGCTGGAAGCAGACCCGTTCGTTGGTCGTGTTGCCATTGGTCGTATCATCCGTGGTAAGGCAAAGACGAATCAGAATGTTGCTGTTATCAATGGCGACCAGACGACGAAAGCGCGTATTGGCAAGGTATTCATTTATCAGGGCCTGCAGCGTGTTGAGACGCCAGAGGCTGGTATGGGCGAGATCGTTGCCCTGACTGGTCTTGGCGATGTCAGCATCGGTTATACGGTAGCTGACGCTGAGAACCCGGAGGCACTGCCGTCCATCAATATCGATGAGCCGACGCTGTCGATGACGTTTGGTGTAAACACTAGCCCATATGCTGGCCGTGAGGGGCAGTTCGTTACGTCCCGCCACATTCGTGACCGCCTGTTCAAGGAGATCGAGACGAATGTTGCCATGAAGGTTGAAGAGACGGATTCTGCCGATGTGTTCAAGGTTTCCGGTCGTGGCGAGCTGCATCTGTCGATCCTGATCGAGCAGATGCGTCGTGAAGGTTATGAGATGCAGGTCGGAAAACCAGAGGTTGTTTACAAGACCATCAATGGTCAGCTTTGTGAACCAATCGAGAATCTGACGGTCGAAGTACCGCAGGAATTCATGGGCGCTGTCATGGAGTCTCTCGGAACCCGTAAAGCTGAGCTCGTCAACATGACAGAGACGGCTGGTTACATGCGTCTTGAGTTCACGATCCCGGCTCGTGGTCTGATCGGTTTCCGTTCAGAGCTGCTGACAAGCACGAAGGGCAACGGTATCATGAACCATGTATTCCATGGTTATGCACCGTACAAGGGAGACATCCCGGGCCGTACGCGCGGTTCACTGGTTGCTTTTGAGCAGGGTGAGACGACGGCTTATGGTATCTTTACGCTGCAGGATCGTGGCACGATGTTCATCTCCCCGAACGAGGCAGTCTATGAGGGCATGATCGTCGGCGAGAACTCCCGCGAGAATGATATTGATATCAATCCGTGCAAGAAAAAGAACGTATCCAACATGCGTACGTCTTCATCGGATGAAGCAGTTCGTATCACGCCGCCACGTCTCCTGTCCCTGGAGCAGGCTATCGAGTACATCAATAATGATGAGCTCGTAGAGGTTACGCCGGAGCATATCCGTCTGCGTAAATCTATCCTGGATCGTACGGTTCGTGGTCGTAATGCCAAGAATCGTAAATAATTGATCTGTAACTAAGCTGTATATCAGATGAATATTAAAGTCCTGCCGAAAAAATATTATTTTTTCGGCAGGACTTTTGCATTTTATAGAGAACTATGATATCATATTAGTATCATAGTAGTAGTTAAATGGGATTTAAGAGATTATTTTTAAAAATCGAACGAAATAATACGAACTATTGGAAGGGCGAGATGATATGGGTGGTATTTCGGTAATTAAAGATAAAGTGATGGGATTGGTGGATGTAATTATGCCGCCGCTTGATGATGTAGAAGAGTTTGAGGACGAAGTCGTCAACACCAGGAAGCAGCAGGCGTCGATTCATGCAGTTGCCAGTAAGCAGCCAACTTTATCCAACTATACAGAAGAGTATAAGGTATCGAATGGTGACTCGATTCAGGTAGAGCGCCCTGGCTACACAAGGGGGACTGTTTCGCAGGTGGAGAAATCCCGCCCGCAGTTAACTGTTCATACGACAAAGACGCCAGAACTCAAGGTGCAGATTTATGCACCGCGCAACTTTGATCAGGTAACGGCTATTGCTGATGACCTCAAGGCTGGCAAGGCTTGTGTGGTCAACTATGAGAAGATTGAGGCAGATGAGCAGCGTCGTATCTGTGATTTTGTTAATGGTGTCTGCTATGTGCTGGATGGATGTGCTAAACGTGTATCTGGCCAGATTGTGCTTTATGTGCCGAATGGCGTTGATGTTACCGAAGCGATGACCGTGGCATTGACGGATTAATTGCTGCCCGTATTCGTGCGTTATTGATGAGACCAGGCAGTCTCCAGCGGGGATTGTCTGGTCTCATTTATGTGTTTATAATTTACACCATTATAATTTTGGATTGAGAGGTATTCCAATGGAACAGAACAATGAGATCTTAGAAGGCGTATTAGCCGAATTTAAGCACCTGGCAGCGATTCCACGTAAGTCTGGTCATGAACAGGCGGTCAGCGACTTTTTGAAGAAATATCTGGCGGATGCGGGCTTTGCAGTGATCCAGGATGAGAAAAATAATATCATTGCCGATAAGCCGGCAAGTAAGGGATTCGAAAAGGCTCCGCTTACGATTCTGCAGGGACACATGGACATGGTTTGTGTTGCTGAGGAAGGTTATGCATTCGATCCATTGAAGGATGCCATCAAGCTCATTCGTGGTGAGAAATATCTTGAGGCTGAGGGGACAAGCCTGGGGGCTGATGATGGTATCGGCGTGGCTGAAGCAATCTATATCATGAGACACGCTAAGGATCATGGTCCGCTGCGTATGATCGTGACGGTTGATGAGGAGCAGGGCATGACTGGTGCAATCAATCTGGCGGCCAGCCACCTGACGGATGCCAGCTATCTGATCAACTGTGATTCGGAAAATGTGGATGAGCTGACGGTTGGCAGTGCTGGCAGTGTGAATCTGGACTTTACGCGCAAGTTGACGTATACGGCTGCTGCTGGTTCGGCAGCATGGACCATCGAGGTCAAGGGACTGCTGGGCGGTCATTCTGGTGAGCGTATCGGTGATGGCCGTGGCAATGCACTGCGTACGATGGCGATGGCACTTGCTGCGCTGCAGGCAAAGGGCAATGTGGAACTGGCAACATTTACGGGCGGCAAAGCTCGTAATGCAATCCCGAATGATGCTAAGGCGGTGATTGTCACCAATCTGCCTAAGGCGGACATCGAGGCAGTTCTGAATGATCAGCGGGAGCGTTTCCAGAAGATGTATGGCAATGTGGACCCGGATATGGTTTTCGTGCTTACGAGCGTTGGGAAGCCGGCTCAGGTCATTGCGGCTGAGGACACGACACGTCTGATTCGTCTGCTGACAATCCTTCACACGGGTGTCTATGCGATGTCTACGGTTATTCCGGGGCTGGTCGAGACTTCGGCTAATCTGGGCGTAGTTACGATGGATGACGGCGAAGTGGCTGTACAGTATTTCCCGCGTTCTGCTGTCGATCAGAAATTGGATGAGTTCCGTTTCATGGCGGAAGAATGGGCTGAACTGACTGGCTTTACGGCTCATATCGGTACGCAGTCTCCAGGTTGGAAGGAAAATAAGGACAGCAAACTGGCTAAGATCATGGCAGAGACATTCAAAGAGCAGAATGGCTCGGAAATGAAGGTAGAAACGATTCATGCAGGTCTTGAGTGCGGCTGGCATTTCCTTAAAAACCCGAATCTTGATATGGTTTCAATCGGTGTAACGACAATCGATATCCACAGCCCAAATGAAAAATTACTGCTGGAGACGGTGAAACCGCAGGTTGACCTGATTATCGAGACCATCCACAAGATTGCAAAACAGTAAGTTCCATAAGGTTTAATATTATCTTTCGTTGGATAATTGAACAGGCGCATCCTGGCAGGAGCTGAATTCTGCTGTGGTGCGCTTGTTTTAAAAGGAGAGGTTATTATGATGAACCGTCGTGACTTTATTCGCAGTATGGTGATTGGAATCGGTGCATTCTGTCTGGGAGGCTGGCAGAAACTGGTGCGCGCGGAAGACCGGGAATACTATCGGCTGGTGGTGCTGGGAGATCCTCATTTGCCCGTACGGGTGCTCCAGCATCCGAAGCAGTCAGATCAGCAGGCTATTCTGGCCGCGAAAAATGGCGTCATACAGGATATCAACACCTGGGACGATGCCGATGCAGTCGCTGTGGTGGGGGATATCGTCGAGCAGCGGGCTGTCCCCAAAGAATATGCCTATATCCGGCAGTTCTTTGGCCGGCTTACCCGCAAGCTCTGGGTCATCAATGGCAACCATGATTTTCTGTATAAGGATGAGCCAAAGGCAAATGGCAAGCCGGACCTGGCTGATGCGGCCAGCTGGAAACGCAAGCTGGAATATTTCCGCACCTTCTGGCAGCTGCCGAAGCGATGGTACACGAAAGAGGTCGGGAAGTATCATCTGATCTTCCTGTCGGCCGAGGATGGCCCCTTGCCGACAGCTATTGGCACTGAGCAGTTGGACTGGCTGACGGCTGACCTGGAGGATCATAAGCAGGCTCCGACCCTGATCTTTTTTCATGGACCGTTGTATAAGACCTTGCTGGACTATAGTGACTCGGTGAATACCAAGCGCGCGATTGCGATGCCGGAGGATCGCCTGCATCCGTTGCTTGATGCGAATCCACAGGTCATGCTGTGGGTATCCGGCCATACGCATACGCCCTGCACGAATGCCAGCTATGCGGCTGTGGGCATCAATCAGTATAATGCGCATACCTATGATATCCATAATGATTGTATGGACCGCAAACAGATTACCACAAACTCGCTGTATCTCTATCCGGACCGGATTGAGGTGAAGACCTTCAATCATAAGACGGGTCAATGGATGCCGGAGTTTGATCGGAAATTCATGGTACAATAAAACAAAAGCCACGTTTCAATTACGGAAACGTGGCTTTTGTTTTATTTGTAGTTATTTCTTCTTCGGATAGACGCCGATGGTCCATTCGTTGAGGAGTGGGAAGGATTCACCAATCTTCCGGCATACCATGGCAGCCAGCATGGCCAGGATCAGCGTTGCACAATAGAAGGCAACAGCCAATGGAGCAGTCATGATGCGTCCATAATGTTGAAGAACTAAGCCGAGATAGGTAATAGCCACCGGGTGGGCCAGATAAGCAAAGTAGGAGTGTTTTCCCAGCTGATGAAGGAGCGGGTTAAGGCAGGCCGGGTAGTGCTGGTAGGTGAAAATCGTAAAGAAGAACACCGAAGCAGCAATTGTGTAGAAGATACCGGCAGGACACAGCTGATGCGCGGTATTGATCGCTTCCATCGGCGTATAGCCGGAGGTAAAGATCAGCTGGTAGTAGTAAGCCAGGAGCGCGGCGAGACTGCCCCAGAAGAAGACGGTAATGCCCAGCCGGTGGTTGCGCATGAAGTTCATGAAGGATCCGATGTGAACGGCCAGCCACCCACCCAGAACAAAGATGAAGATGTAGTGGAGCACCCAGTAGTTCAGACGGTACATAAAGAAAGGTTTAAGCCAGGAGCCGTCTGGCAGTCCATAGACAAAGATATTGAAACTTACGCTGAAGCTGGACCAGTAATCGAAGGCCAGCTGTGCGATGAGCAGTAGTGTAAGATTGACGGCACTAGCCCGGCGGACCATCCAGATCCAGACCGGCATCAGCAGATAGAACCAGAGCAGGATGACCAGAAAATATAACTGGTATTTCGCATTGCCGAAGAACAGGATCGTCAGCAGGTGCAGTGGATCTGGAAAGCCGACGCCATAGAGAAGACCATCGTGGGCCAGATAAAAAATGGACCAGACAAGATAAGGAACCAGTACAGTCTTGAAACGGCGTTTCAGAAAGTAACGGTAGTCAAACGGAGCATTCATATCGAGATTGTAGAACAGACCGAAAGCGGAGATAAAGAAAAAGATTGGTACGCTAAAGCGGCTGGCAACCTCAAACAAGGCGACTAAATTGATATTGGCTGCGGTATTGCCGAGATATTGCGAGCCGACGTGGATGCCAATGACACCCATCATAGATATGCCACGGATATATTCAATGGCTGCCAGTCGTGGCTTGTGCGGTTTGTTTACTGCTGTCTGCGTAGATTCTTGCATGAAACGAAAAGACTCCTTATTCCTGGATTATACAGCTAAACTGCATTTTAGTTTTGGTTGCTATGTGTAGGATTAGTCGCTGAGGATGAAATCCACGTGGACACGGGCGCTGAGTGAGAGACTGCCCGGCTCAATGGCTGTATCCGCTGCACCTTTTGCTGACATGAGCATGGCATTGTTGAAACGGCGGGATTCCATGTAACCAGTGCTTTCGGATACATTTTGGATGCCGACGATACGCTTGCCAAGATTCTGGGCGATGATATCGGCCTTATCCCGGGCATCCTGTACAGCGTTGGACAATGCCTCCTTGCGCACGGTTCGCGTGTTGCTGGCGGAGAAATCCAGTGAGTTGATTTCATTGGCACCGGCCTGTAGTGCGGCGTCAATGACCTTGCCTGTCAGTTTAATGTTGCGTACCACGACGATAATGGAGTTATTTACCGTATATCCATTGATCTCATTCTTATGATTTGTGTTCATCTGATAGGTCGGCTGGAAGGAATAGTTGTTTGTCTGGATATCTTTGCTATCGATGCCGAGGCCTTTGACTGCTTTGTTGATCTGATCGGATTTCCAGGCGTTATCATTCTGTGCCTTGCCGGCATCGCTGGCATGGCTTACAACGCCAATCGTCACTGTCGCAATGTCCGGAGTGGCAGTTCCTGTACCCTGTCCATCGACTGAGAGCAGCGGACGGGCTGGGACGTTTTCTGCTGCTGCGGCAGTCCCGACAGCGAGCATCATGATGGCACCGAAAACAAGTGCCAGACGTTTGAGATTAAGCATAATCTTTGCCTCCTTGTTGTTTCGTAAAATAGATAATCGGATGTGTTCTATTCTATCATAAATGAGCAGGAAAGAATATGTTTACATTATTACAAATAAAGTTTCACAGCTGGCAGGAAATCTGCTATAATAAAGCGAATATATAACAATATTAACATAATATGGAATCCAAATGGATAAAAATAACAGATTGGAGATGCTTTATCATGATGGCATTGAATTTTCAGGCAGCCAAACACAAAAAAATGTTGATGGAACGTACAAAGAATTGTACCGTGCGCCTTGGAGACGTAAGCAAGCTTTACCCGGAGGGCTCGATCGTATGGATGACCGCGGGCAAGAAGGGGGAGCCAAAGCATAAGCTTTATCCGGCATATCTGGATAAGGTAATGGTTAAGACGATGGGGACACTGACCTCGCATGATCTGGATCATCAGAATCCTGAAATCAACTCAAAAGAAGAGCTGGCAAAGGATTTTGAGCATATCTATCAGCGTCGCATCCAGATGGAAGACACGGTTACCGTGATTTATTTCACGGAAGTCCATGAAGATCTTTAAAAATAAGGTTATCTGTACTGCAGGCATGTTTCGCCTGCAGTATTTTCGTATACAGCAATGAAAAGTCCATCCGACTTCCAGACTTGTCGACTTAGGGTTCTTTCCTGTATAATAGTGGCAGGAAGCAAACAACTAATATGGTGGAGAAAAATGAAACAGATCAAGCACAAGAAAAAAATCTATGGAATCCTGGCAATGCTGTTGATGGTGGGAGGTTTGGCTGGAGCGATGCTCTTTTGGACGCCTGGTACCAGTCCGGACAATGCACAGGTCAGTCAGGAGACGAAAACAACAAGTGAGGCGGTAGAGACCCCGACGACAGGAGCAGAACAAAAAAAAGAGTTGCCGGCAAGCGTGAAACCTGCGGCACAGCCGGTAATACCCGCTGTGGATGAATTAGCATATACGTTTGAAGGGACAAAGCTGTTTATTGCAGCAGGCTCTGTGACTGTGGATGGAAACGGGAATCTCTGGCAGGCGAAAGTGAAGAATGTTACCGCTAAAGGAACAGTAGGACCGGAGCGTCTGGTTTATTTTAAGCTTCAAGGAAATGATGTCATGACCCGTCTGGAACATGGCAACTGGCGTCTGGCTGTTGATATGGACCGGTCCGTTTATCGCAAGGTCACGGCCATCGTAACGAATCCCTGATGAGAAACGCTGATTACAAGAAAATTTCAATTTAGGTGTTGACAATCAATCCCCTTATCCGTATAATAATACATGTTGCTGAACGAAAGCAACAAAAAGGATGGCCCGGTAGTTTAGTTGGTTAGAATGCCGCCCTGTCACGGCGGAGGTCAAGGGTTCAAGTCCCTTTCGGGTCGCCATTTATGCGGAAATAGCTCAGTGGTAGAGCACCACCTTGCCAAGGTGGGGGTCGCGAGTTCGAGCCTCGTTTTCCGCTCCATTTACCGGCGACATAGCCAAGCGGTAAGGCAGAGGTCTGCAAAACCTTTATTCCCCAGTTCGATTCTGGGTGTCGCCTCCAATTTTATATTGTATGCGGAAATAGCTCAGTGGTAGAGCACCACCTTGCCAAGGTGGGGGTCGCGAGTTCGAGCCTCGTTTTCCGCTCCATTTTTATTTTGGCGACATAGCCAAGTGGTAAGGCCGAGGACTGCAAATCCTCTATCTTCAGTTCGACTCTGAATGTCGCCTCCAAAATGAAATGCAAGCCTGAGAGAGTTTCTTTCAGGTTTTTTTATTTCATGTAAATTCATGGATAAGGAAAGACAGGCGAGGGAAAATGAACCGACTTTTGGAGCTGGCCCGAATGCTGTCTACCCTGCAAGGAGACGAGTATCAGGGCTCGGTCATCGCTCGTGCATCCTGGCGCAGATCCTCGTCAAATGGAAAGACGGGGCTGTTCATCCGCAAGACGGGGCGTCATTTCCAGCAGCTGGAATGCTGCTGCGCCTGCTGAGGATGGCAGACAGGAGCAGCTTGGGGTGACGCTTATGCTGGGCGGGGAGCCGCCGCTCCGGAAGGAAAGCCGGGCCGATACGAGTGTGCAGACAGGGGTGAGCCAACAGTTTTCTGCGGCGGAGATCAAAACCTTTGTCAGGCAGGTGGGAGATACCAACAGAATCCATCAGGGAGACTGCCCGGTTGTGCCGGGGCTTCTGTTGCTGAAAGCTGTCATGGACAAATATCCCGATCGGGATGTGGAACTGCGTTTTCATCAGGCGGTCTTTGCAGCTGAGACAGTCTGGCTGCAGGAGGACGGTAAAGGAATCTTGGCTTTTGTTGGAGAAAAAAGAGTCTTTACTGCCCGGATCGGGCAAAGATAGGGGGCGCTGAGTATGGAAAAGGTCTATATTCTGGGCGGATTGCGTACGCCTATTGTTACGAAAAATGGTCGGTTCAAAGCCATCCGTCCCGAGCATTTTGGTGCCAGGGTTCTGGAGGCTCTTTTGCAGCGCTATCCATTGCAGGCTCTGGATGGTATTTTCTGTGGCAATGCAGTCGGTACTGGTGGAAATATTACTCGCCTTATGGCACTGGAGGCGGGTGTGGATCCGGCTGTGCCTGCCTGCACGGTGGATATGCAGTGTGCATCGGCGGCTGCTGCGCTGGATTTTGCTTTTTCCAAGCTGGCCAGCGGTCAGGGCGATGTTTACATAGCGGGCGGGATTGAAAGCTCATCCCTGCAGCCTATGCGGCAGTATGATCCAAAGGATGACCGCTATGCGCTTTTCCCGCAGGGCTGTTATAAGACGGCACAGTTTTCTCCGGGCGAGTTTTCCCAGACGGCTATGCTGGAGGGAGCGGAACGCACCGCCCGGACCGAGCAGGTCACCCGGCAGGAACTGGATGAATGGGTGCTGCGCAGTCATCAGCGGGCGGCTGCCGCGCAAAAAGCCGGCCTTTTACAGGACTGTATCGTACCCATTCAGGAATGGCAGAAAGATGATGGCATCCGCGCACATATGAGCCAGCGTCTGCTGGATCGTCTGCCACCACTTTTAGGCGAACAGTCGCTTACCAATGCGGGAAACTCCTGCCTGATCAATGATGGTGCGGCACTGGCCGTTTTGTGCTCGGAGCGGTATGTCCGTGCGCATGCGCTGCAGCCGCTGGCCAGGATGCTGGCTGTGGCCGCTGTTGGCGGAGATCCGGCGGAAAGCCCTCGTGGAGCAATGCGCACGGCAGATTGTCTGCTGGAGCAGGCCGGGCTTTCTTACCAGGCTATGGATGCGATTGAGTTCAATGAGGCATTTGCGGTCATTGATGTCTTATTTTCGCGCCGTTTTCCGGAACTGGTCGAACGGTATAATCGTTTCGGTGGAGCACTGGCTTATGGGCATCCTTACGGCGCATCGGGAACGATACTGCTGCTGCATCTTTTGAAATCCCTGCAGTATGTGCAGGGGCATTATGGCATCTTGTCCATTGCCGGAGCCGGCGGTATGGGAGAAGCAGTTCTGGTGGAGGCCTGTCGATGAACTATTATGAGCTATTATGTGAGCGGACCAGACAATATGGCGGGAAATGTTTCCTGCAGGTGGATGAGCAGGCCTGGAGCTATGCGGAGTTTCAGGCGGAAGTGGAACAGACCGCCCAGGAATTACCTGAGCTGGATGGCAGTGTGCTGGTCGAAGCCAGGGGCTTTTTTGCACAGGCTGTATTGTTTTTTGCGTTGCAAAAGAAAGACTGTCTGCCTGTATTGCTGCATCATGGACTGAAAGATGAAGCGATTGCGGAAATCGTCCGGGAAAATCGATTGCAGGCCTGTATCCGGCCGGGAAGCCCGGTTCAAGTCAGGCGCTATACATTTCCCTTATGCAGGCATGAAGAGGCGGATTGTCTGGGCGTGCTGAGTTCCGGTTCGACCGGGACGCCGAAGGTCATGTACCGCACGTATGAAAGCTGGGCCGGGTATTTTCCTGAACAGAACCGCATTTTTCAGGTGACGGCTGCATCACGGCTTTTTCTGCAGGGAAATCTGAGCTTTACAGGCAATATGAATACGTTCCTGTCGGTGCTGTATGCAGGTGGCATGGTACTGACGAGTGATTCCCTATATGCGCGCAGATGGCAGAGGCTCCTGATACAAGGCAGTGTGAATGTTCTGTATTTGGTGCCGGCCAAGCTGCAGCTTTGGCTGGAACGTGTGAAGGAACCGCTGACAGCAATCAAAGTGGTCTTCACCGGTTCGCAACTGCTGAGTCGTACTGCACTTGAGCAGCTGCAGGCGGTCGTGCCGCAGGCGCAGATTCTGCTTTATTATGGTGCGAGTGAGCTGAATTACATCACCTATGCGGTCTGCGAGGACCCGGCCCGTGATCCGATGAATCTCGGCAAGCCGTTCCCAGGGGTGAAGCTGGATATCCAGGGAGACACGATCTACGTGACTACGAAATATCATGTAAGCGGGACGCCAATGCCATTTACGATTGAGGATACCGGACATCTCAATGAGGCTGGCGAACTGATCTTTACGGGCCGCCGCCAAAACTGGATCAACAAGGGTGGCTTTAAGATCAGCTGCACGAAAGTGGAACTTGAGCTGAAGAATATTACGGGGATACAGGACGCAGTAGTCCTTCCGTATGCAGATTCCCTGCGCGGGCATGAAATTGTTGCTTTTCTGGTCGCGGAAGAACAGGATGAGGCTCTGCTGCGAAAAATGATCCGTCATGAGCTGCCCGCTGTCGATGTACCGGGCAGAATCCTTTTCCTGAAGACGATTCCACTGAATGACCGGGGAAAAGTAGATCGTCCGGTTCTGGAAAACCTGTTGCTGAGGCAACAGGGATAGCGCAATCCCGGAAATCGTATTTAATAATCCGATTTCTTGCTGTGTGGGTGTATGTGTTATAATGAAGCATAACGATCAATTATAAATGAGGAGTTGTTCACTGATGTCGAATGAACCATCCCGGATTACGGATAATCTGTTAAATGTTTTCAATTACTGCTTTGTGGAGACTGTGCCCTATGCATTCTTCAAGCCCAATCCGCAGCGGGATATCCCCGTGAATCTGGTGGATAAGGAATACCATTGCGAAGCGTGTCAGGCGGTGACGAAGGTAGCCTATCAACCGCGCCCGCTGACCTATTACTCCAAGGGAAAGCTGGCCGGGGAGCGTCAGGTCTATGACAAGCTGGGCAAGCCTTTCCCGTTCATGGGGGAGATTGAGTCAGGCAAGCCGTTCACGAATGAAGCCATCGGCTTGTGCCGGGCTTGTGCAGCCAGAACCGTATTCACGAGTACGGAGCCGGGACAGGTTGCAGTCAATCTGGCCAAGCGTCCTTCATGATGCAGATGAGCTGGTTGTAGCCAAAGCGCGGGCGGCAATGGAGAAAAGCCTCAGCAACTGGCTGGCAGGCCGTGAAGCAGCCGGAAGACTTCCTGCAGTATAATCTCAGTGATTTCAATGCGAATCCGTGACTTCATCTGTGCGGTGATGCTCGAGGATACGACGGCCGTCCAGCAGGCGCTGGATGCCTATCGGACGGAGACCGGGGAAATCGAGACGCAGATCCGCAGCTTGCTCCATGACCTGCCGGAGGAGTGGAAAGCCTATGCCGCGCGTTCCACGGCGGTATTTGAGTCGATGCATGATAAGATGTACCATGAGTATACCGTGGCCTTCCCGGCCGAGGGACAGATTCCGACGGATTATTATATCTATCGTCTGATCGAGAAGAAGCGGGTACTCATGTTCCTGGAACAGCCACGGATTGAGTCGCTGGACGAACTGCTGATGGAAGTCGGTTTCCATGGCGAATGGATCGATCTGGTCAACGCCCGTCTGCAGGAAATGCAGGTCATAAAATAAGTACATACCAAATAAGCACAAAAAAAGCACCAGTCTTGTCATTCCACTGACGAACTGGTGCTTTTTCATATTCATTTATCAGTCATTGCCGCCATCCAGTGCTGCTTTGTAGGCAATGCTGGGGGCCTCCGGACTCATTTCCTTTTCCCAGCGGGCTACGATGACCGAGGCAATGCAGTTGCCGGTGACGTTGCAGACGGTGCGGGCCATGTCGAGTACGCGGTCTACGCCAAGGATGATGGCTATGCCCTCTACTGGCAGGCCAAAGGCGGCTGCGGTGCCGGCAATGACGATCAGCGAGGCACCCGGGACAGCGGCGATTCCCTTGGTCGACAACATGAGAGTTACAAGCATGAGCAGCTGAGTCTCAATCGGGAATGGTACGCCATAGACCTGAGCGATAAAGACGGTGGCCAGAGCACTGTAGAGTGTTGAACCGTCAAGATTGAAGGTATAGCCCAGTGGCAGGACGAAACTGACGATATGTTTCGGTACGCCGAGTTTCTCCAGCTTTTCCATGGCAATCGGCAGAGCAGCCTCACTGGCGGCTGTGGTGAAAGCCAGAATAAGGGGCTCTTTCAGCGCAGCGATGAAGTGGAACATGTTGATCTTGGTGAAAGCAGAGGCGATGGCCATCATGATGACCAGGAACAGAATCAGTGCGGCATAGAGGGAAAGGATCAGCTTGCCGAGTGGCAGCAGCATACCGAGTCCGTATGTTCCGACGGTATAGGCGATCGAGCCGAAAATACCGATTGGAGCAACACACATGACATAATGGGTGAACTTGAACATGATGTGGGCAATGGATTTTGAGAGCGTAATAATGGATTCGCCCTCTTTGCCACAGCCGGCAGCGGCGACGGCAAAGAAGCAGGAGAAGAAGATGATTTGAAGCATATCCTGGCGGGCCATGGCATCCACGATGTTGGTCGGGACGATATTCACCAGCATGGCTACATGGTCGATGCCCTTCTTGGCTGCATCAGCGATGGCCGTGCTGTCACCGGCCTGAATGGCAACTCCGATGCCAGGCTGGAGCACATTGACGACAACCAGACCGACAATCAGGGCGATCGTGGTGGCGAACTCAAACCAGAGGATCGATTTCCCGCCGAGCCGTCCGAGCTTCTTGAAGTCGCCGGTACCGGCAATGCCCATCACGAGTGAACTAAAGATGAGTGGCACGACAATCATCTTGATCATGCGGATGAAGATATCACCGAGCGGCTTGAGCTGCTTGCCCAGTTCCGGGAAAGCACCGCCAACCAGTATACCAAATAAAAGCCCGAGAAAGATCTGTGTGGCAAGCCCGGGAAGTTTGAATTTTAATTTCATGCTGAATCCTCCTGTCTAATGGTTGAAGCATATTCATAAAGAATATGTAGTATGCATATTAATATATACTATGACATGTATATTTGTCAATATGTAAATATATTGTGTAAAAAGGATATCATACAAACTGAGTATGGTTCTCTTTCATCCCTTCTCTAAATATGATAAAATATAGTCTTAGCTGGATTTTTGAACGGGGGTTTTTACCTGGTATGGATATGAAGAAAAAAGCATTTATTGGCGTCTATGGCTGTCAGATGAATATCAGTGATGCCGAGCGTATGGAAGGGCAGCTGCGGACAATCGGTTATGAGCGGACGGAGGAGATGGATACTGCCGATCTTATCCTGCTGAATACCTGCTGCGTGCGGGAGACGGCGGAGGACAAGGTCTACGGTAAGATCGGCGAGATCAAGCATCTGAAACGTCAGAATCCGGAGCTGATCTTTGGCATCACGGGCTGCATGGCGCAGAAGGAGAGCGACAAGCTCATCAAGCGGGCACCGCATATCGATTTCGTACTCGGGACAAACAAGGTCCATGAGCTCACGCAGGTTGTGCAGGAAATTCAGCGTGAGCATGGGCATGTGGTGGATACGCAGCTCGGAGAGACGGAACTGCCGGATGATGTGCCGGTGGCGCGCAGCGGCGCTCTGTCTGCCTGGGTGCCGATCATGTATGGCTGCAATAATTTCTGCACGTACTGCATCGTGCCGTATGTGCGTGGCCGTGAGCGCAGCCGCCTGCCGGAAGATGTTGTGAAGGAAGTAGAGCAGGCTGTGGCGCAGGGGTATAAGGAAGTGACGCTTCTGGGGCAGAATGTCAATTCCTATGGTAAGGATCATCAGCAGGCCGATTTTGCTGATCTGCTGAAGATGGTTGATGCCGTGCCGGGAATCCGGCGTGTGCGCTTCATGACCTCGCATCCGAAGGATCTCAGCGATAAAGTTATTGCGGCTATCCGTGATGGTGAGCATCTCTGCGAGCATATCCATCTGCCGGTGCAGTATGGAAGCGACCGGATCCTCAAGGCAATGAACCGTGTCTATACCGTGGAAAGCTACCGGAACCTGGTTCGCCGCATTCGTGAGGCTCTGCCTCACGCGGCACTCACTACGGACCTGATTGTCGGCTTCCCCGGAGAGACGGATGAAGATTTTCAGGCGATGCTGGCATTCCTGAAGGAGATTCGCTACGACTCGGCCTATACGTTCATCTACTCGAAACGCTCCGGTACGCCGGCGGCGGCAATGGAGAATCAGGTGGATGAGGCGGTGAAGAAAGAGCGGCTGAATCAGCTGATGGCCGTGCAGAATACGATCAGCCTTGAGATCAATCAGTCCCTTCAGAATAAGGTCATGGAGGTCATGGTTGAGGGTCCGAGCAAACATGATGCCGCGGTCTGGAATGGCCGTACACGCACGAATAAGATCGTGCTTTTCCCACATAACGGGGAGCAGGCCGGAGATTTTATCCAGGTGAAGATCACGCAGCCGCAGACCTGGGTCCTCAAGGGTGAACGCGTTGATTCATGAAATGATGGAATAAATATAGATTACCGGAGGTATACGAATGGAACTCACGCCGATGATGCAGCAGTATCTGGCAACGAAAGAACAGCATCCTGATACGATCCTGTTTTTCCGTCTGGGAGATTTTTACGAGATGTTCTTTGATGATGCCCGTATTGTCTCGAAGGAACTGGGGCTGACCCTTACCAGCCGCAGCGGGAATAAGGATAAGGCCCCCATGTGTGGCGTGCCATATCATGCGGCAGAAACGTATATCAACAAACTCGTGGGCCGTGGCTACAAGGTGGCAATCGCAGAGCAGATCGGCGATCCGAAGGCCAAGGGGCTGACCAAACGGGAAATCATCAAGATCATTACGCCGGGTACGGTCCTGTCGGAATCTGCGCTCAAGGATGCACAGAATAACTATATTGCCCTGGTCTATGAGCATAAGGAAGATATTGTGCTGGCGGGCGCGGATATCTCGACTGGTGAGTGTTTCTATGGCATTTACGATGGCGGCAACCGTCTGCAGATGCTGCTCGATGAGCTTTACCGGCTGGCTATGCCGGAATTGCTGGTGGTCGGTGAACCGACGTTCCTGCCACAGTTGAAGGAATTCACGGATCTGCGTCTGCCCGGCTGCTCGTATACGCCGATTCCGGAAATTTCCCGGGCGGTGGATGACCGGATCGTCCAGCATTTCGATGCGGCAACCCGCCCGGATAACGAGGAAGCCAGAGAGGCAGTAGCGACGCTGCTGGATTATCTGCATGAGACGGTCATGACGGATTTGACGCATCTCAATCGGCTGACGTTCCTGGATGCCTCGGAAAATCTCGTGGTGGATACCTATACGCTGCGAAATCTGGAGATTACCCGCAATCTGCGTGATGGCGGCAAGAAGGACACCCTGCTCGATGTGCTGGACTTTACGGAAACCGCGATGGGCAGTCGTCTGCTCAAGAAATGGCTGGAGTATCCGCTGCTCAATGTCCTGCCAATCAACCGGCGGCTTGATGCGGTCGAGGAACTGACCAATGATTTCTCGCTGCGGGGCGGCCTGCGGGCGGACTGCAAGGAAATCCATGATTTCGAGCGCCTGCTGACCCGTATTGAGGTCGGGACGGCCAACGCCCGTGACCTCATTGCGCTCAAGATTTCGCTTATGTGCCTGCCGGGTATCCAGCAGCATATGGCAGGCGTGACCTCGCAGGTGCTGACAACCTGCCAGCAGGGCATCCGCTCGTTCGATGATCTGGTCGACCTTCTGGAACGCTCGATTGTCGATGAGCCGGGAATTTCGCTGCGCGAGGGCGGCATCATCAAGTCCGGCTATAATGAGGAGCTGGATGAATACCGCCGGATCTCGCATGACAGCAAGACGATGCTGCAGGAGATTGAGGAGCGGGAAAAGGAAGAGACGGGCATCAAGTCGCTGAAGATCGGCTACAATAAAGTTTTCGGCTATTATATCGAGGTGCGCCACAGCGGCACGGATCTCGTGCCGGACCGCTATATCCGCAAGCAGACGCTGGCCAATGCCGAGCGTTATATCACCGAGGAACTCAAGGAGTTCGAGACGAAGATCCTTGGGGCGCAGGAGAAAATCGTCAACATCGAGTACAATCTCTTCACGGAGGTCCGCGAGACCATCAAGACCCGGCTGACCGAGATTCAGTCCACCGCGCATGAGATTGCAATCGTGGATGTGCTGGTCAGCCTGGCTGAGGCGGCAACGACGTACAACTATGTGCGGCCGCGCATGACGACGGATGGAGAGATCTCCATCAAGGATGGCCGCCACCCGCTGGTCGAGCGCATCCTGACCCGGGATCTGTTCGTGCCGAACGACACGAAGCTTAACCACAACGACTGCGAGATCATGCTGATTACCGGCCCGAATATGGCCGGTAAATCCACCTATATGCGTCAGGCTGCACTGCTTACGCTGATGGCGCAGATTGGCAGCTTCATCCCGGCTCGTGAGGCGGCAATCTCGCCGGTCGACCGTATCTTTACCCGTATCGGGGCCAGCGACGATCTCGTCAGCGGACAGAGTACCTTCATGGTGGAAATGAATGAAGTCGCGCAGATCCTGAAATATGCGACGAAGAACAGCCTGGTCATCCTCGATGAGATCGGCCGTGGTACCAGTACGTTCGACGGCATGAGCATCGCGCGGGCGGTTATCGAGCATATCGAGCGGAAGGTTCATGCCAAGACGCTGTTTGCGACGCACTATCATGAGCTGACCGATCTGGAAGACGACAAGATCAAGAATTTCTGCGTTGCGGTCAAGGAACGCGGGACGCAGGTTGCGTTTCTGCGCCGGATTGTCGCGGGCTCGGCGGATAAATCCTATGGTATCCATGTGGCCCGGCTGGCCGGACTGCCAACAACCGTGACTAAACGGGCCGAGGAAATCCTGGCCGAACTGGAAGACGAGCATGGGGCAGAACTGGCTGCTGCGGCGGCCAGGGTCAGCAAGGCCGGAGCGCGGGCAGAGAAACAGGACAGCAAGGCGGCTGCAGCTGATGATGCGATGATGGGATCACTGTTTGCCAGCAGCCTCAGCAATACGCTGCTGGGACTTGATGTCATGACCATGACGCCGCTCGAGGCAATGAACGAACTCTATAAACTGCAGGAGCAGGCAAAGAAGGAGGCTGGACAGGCATGAGCTTAATCCACGTTTTAGACGATAATACCATCAATAAAATTGCTGCCGGTGAGGTGGTAGAACGGCCGGCATCGGTGATCAAGGAATTGATCGAGAATGCTATGGACGCAGGCGCTGACCGTATCGAAGTGGAGATCATGGCCGGCGGCACCAGCTTCATGCGTGTAACCGATAATGGCAAGGGCATGAGCCTTGAGGACGCGAAACTGGCCATCCTGCGTCATGCAACCAGCAAGATACAGGCGGTGTCCGACCTCAATACCATCGGGACGCTGGGGTTCCGTGGTGAGGCACTGCCGACCATCGCCTCGGTCTCACGGTTCACGATGCTGACCCGTCAGGCCGGGGATGACCTGGGCACGCGCGTGGACATCAGCGGTGGCAAGACGCCGGATATCCAGGAGACGGGCTGCGGTCTCGGAACGACCATCAAAGTCGAGGATCTGTTCTTCAATACCCCAGCCCGCAAGAAATTCCTCAAGACGACGCATACGGAAGGCTCGAAGATCAACGATTTCATCGTAAAACTGGCGCTTTCCCGCCCGGATATCGAGTTCCACTTCATCAATAACAACAAAGTCTCGGTCGTAACGCCGGGCAATGGCAACCTGTTCGATACGATTGGGGCCATCTATGGGGCGAATGTGATGGATTCACTGCTCGCCCTGAACCTCGAGAGTGAAGATGTGAAGATCAGCGGTTTCATCACGAAGCCGTCGATGCTTAAGAGCAGCCGCGGCTGGCAGACGTATATCGTCAATTCCCGCATCATCCAGAACCGGGCCATTGCCAAGGCCATCGATAATGCCTACCGGTCCCTGATCCCGAAAAGCGGATTTCCCGCTGGCGGTACTGAATATTGAGGTGCCGCAGCGCAGTATCGATGTGAATGTCCATCCGCAGAAAAGCGAGATGAAGTTCGAGGATGAAAGCCATATCTTTCAAGGCGGTCTATAAGGCGGTCCTCGATGCGATCCGGCCGGCCGGGCAGAGTCTCAATGAAGGTGGCGGCGGTCGTCGAGAAACCGCAGGCGCATTATGTCATGGAGCCGATGCATTTCGTACCGGCCAGTGCACCTATGCCGCCGGCATCGGTACCGAATGCTGGCAGCAGACCGGCCGGGGGCGGTATGGGGCGTTCGTCCGCTCCGCAGACCATCTATGAGGCGGTCCGCCGGCCAGCTGGTTCGTCCGGCCTGAGCTTTGCGGAGGCGCAGACGGAGCTGCGGAAGGAACGGGAGACACATGAGTACCCCGGAACAATAGCCGGGCAGGTGGCGGAAAACACGGAAGCACAGCCAGAACCGGCAGCTGAGGTGGCGGCAGAGTCAGCTGTGCCAGAGGGCATCCTTGCTTCAGAGGGCAGCCTCGTTCCGATTGGGCAGGTCGATCTGACCTATATCATTGCGCAGGATCTCAAGGGACTTTACATCATCGATCAGCATGCCGCTCATGAGCGCATCTTGTTTGACAAGCTTTCGGCCATGGCTGACGGAATTCCCTCGCAGCAGCTGCTGGTTCACCAGTTGTTGTCATTTGATGAGAAGGAAGCGGCACTGGTTGAAGAAAATAAGGAACTTTTCGCCAAACTTGGTTTTCAGATGGAAGCCTGCGGCGATAACGAATACCGTCTCATCGAGGTGCCGGCTGATGTACCACTGGGAGAAGCAGAGGATATCATCCGTGAGATCCTGACGGCACTCGGCGAGATGCATGAGACGACGGCCAAGGAAATCCGGCAGGCCTGCCTGGCGACGACGGCCTGCCGGGCCGCAATCAAGGCCGGGGAGGAACTGAACCTGCGGCAGATGCAGATCCTGCTGGAGGAGCTTTCGCATACGGCATTCCCGTATACCTGCCCGCATGGGCGGCCGACCATCCTCAAATTCAGCAGTGAGGATCTGGCCAAGATGTTCAAGCGTACCGGGTTTGGTTTTTGAGGATTGAGAGGGTTTATGCAGGAAAATAAAAACGATGCAGCAATCGTGACAACTGCCCGTAAGCATTCGGCTGATGCTGAAGCTCTGGCAAGAGCGACGGCGGAGCGGCTGGGGATTCCCTATGTGGACCGGCGCAATGATGGGCTGGCTGCCATTAAGGAGAAATACGGAGTAGATTTCGTGCTGATCGCGAAGCAGGGACTGCTGATGCTCGAGACACCGGGCGGAGAACTGTTCTTCCATCCGAATATGGCGCATCTGCGCCTGAAGAATCTGCGGGGCGGCGATCCGGACCGCATGGTTGATGCGATGGAGCTGAAGCATGGTATGTCTGTCCTTGACTGTACACTGGGCTTCGGGGCTGATGCAATCGTAGCCAGCTACGCGGTCGGACCTGAGGGACGGGTGACTGGTATTGAGTCGCAGTCACTCATCGAGGCCGTGGTCGGGCGGGGCCTGGCACATTTTAATGGTGATAGTCCCTATATCCTGGAAGCGATGCGGCGGGTGAAGACAGTCTGTGATGATGCGCTGCACTATCTGCAGGGACAGGCCGATGATTCAGTTGATGTGATCTATTTCGATCCCATGTTCCGGCATCCTTTTATGGACAGTACGAGCCTTGATCCGTTGCGTACGGTAGCAGATAAACGGGCTCTTAACCCCGAGACGGTGGCCGAAGCCTGCCGGGTGGCCCGCCATCGGGTGGTCATGAAGGAGAGCAGCCGCAGCGAGGAATTTGCCCGGCTGGGATTTATCCAGACGGCTGGTGGCAAGTACAGCAACGTCCATTATGGTGTGATTGCTATAGATTAAGACAAGAAGCTGTTACACTTAAGATTTTGCTCATAAGTATGTGCTATGAGCGGAATCTTAGGTGTAACAGCTTCTTTTGGTATATGATTCGAGTCATATAGTGCAGGGGCTTGATTTATCAAGCCTGTCCCATGCTATTGCAATCGCTCTTTTTCTGTGTTTCTATTTGCAATCTGTTATTGAGAATGATAAAATAGTAAGGAATGATTTGATCGGATGGGGATTACAAAATCTTTATAGGAACACGTTATTTGAACGGACCATAATTGCATAGACGCAATAGAATATATAAAAACACAATTTGGAGGTGTAATTTTTTGGCTAAAGGAGCACAAAAACTACAAGTGATTCCCCTTGGAGGACTTGGGGAAATCGGTAAAAACATGACGGTTATCCGTGTGGACGATGAGATCCTGGTGATCGATTCGGGACTCATGTTCCCGGAAGAGGATATGCTGGGTGTTGATCTGGTTATCCCGGATATCAGCTATCTGCTGGAGAACCGTGACAAGATTAAGGCGATTGTCCTGACGCATGGACACGAGGACCATATCGGCGCGTTGCCGTATGTCCTCAAACAGATCAGCGTACCAGTCTATGGCACGCGGCTGACGCTGGGCATCCTCGAAGGACGCCTGAAGGAGAACGGTGTGGATTCGAGCAATCTGCATTCGGTTATGCAGGGCGACATCATTAATGTCGGCTGCTTCAGTGTCGGCTTTATCCGCGTGAATCATTCCATCCCGGATGCGGTTGGCCTGTCTATCAAGACGCCGGTCGGCATGATCGTGCATACTGGCGATTTCAAGCTTGACTATACGCCAATCGACGGCAAGATGACGGATTTCCGCCGCTTCTCGGATCTCGGCAACAAAGGGGTACTCCTCATGCTGGCGGATTCCACGAACGCAGAGCGTGCCGGGCATACGCCAAGTGAGCGTACCGTTGGTGCATCGTTTGATAAGGCATTCCATAATGCCCGCAGCCGCATTATCGTGGCAACGTTCTCTTCGAATGTCCATCGTATCCAGCAGGTCATCGACACGGCTGTCCGCTATAAACGCCGTGTGGCAGTACTTGGCCGCAGCATGGTCAATGTTGTGGGCATCTCGCTGGAACTGGGCTATATCACGGCGCCGGAAGGCACGATCATCGACATTGATGAAATCGGCAATTTCCGCGCCGATCAGCTGGTCATCGTAACGACCGGCAGCCAGGGCGAGCCAATGTCCGCTCTGACGCGTATGGCGATGTCGGATCACCGCAAGGTCACGATCGTGCCGGATGATACGGTCATCATTTCGGCTACGCCAATTCCGGGCAATGAGAAGCTCGTAGCAAAGACTATCGATAATCTGATGCGTCTGGGTGCAAACGTGGTTTATGGCCGCGATAAGGGTGTCCATGTTTCCGGACATGCCAGTCAGGAAGAGCTTAAGCTCATGCATAACCTGGTCCGTCCGAAATTCTTCATGCCGGTCCATGGTGAGTACCATCATCTGGTTCAGCATGCCAAGCTGGCACAGGAACTGGGCATGCCTAAGGAAAACATCTTCCTGGGTGAGAATGGTCAGATATTTGAGTTCACCCGCGATAAGGGCATGGTCGCTGGCAAGGTAACTGCCGGTATGGTCATGGTTGATGGACTTGGTGTCGGCGATGTCGGCAACATTGTCCTGCGCGACCGTCGCCAGTTGTCTCAGGATGGTATCCTGATCGTTGTTGTGACGATGGATAAGGCTTCGAATCGTGTCGTATCCGGCCCGGATATCGTATCCCGTGGGTTTGTTTATGTCCGTGAGTCTGAGGCTTTGATGGACGAGGCAAAGGCCCGTGTCGAGCAGGCGCTGGAACGCTGCGAGGATGAGAATGTCAAGGAGTGGGCGGCAATCAAGTCAAATGTCCGCGATGCACTTGGCCGTTATCTCTTTGAGAAGACCCGCCGCCGCCCGATGATCCTGCCGATCATCATGGAGATCTGAGGTAATACAGAGAATCTAAGCATCCGTTTCGGCGGATGCTTTTTCTATGCCGATATTTATGGTAGAATGATAAGATAGCATTATTTGCGATTATTTACGCACCTGTGGGTGCTGGTATGATAGATGGGGATGCAATGGAAAATAATGAATTCGCACATCTTCATGTGCATACGGAGTTCAGTCTGCTGGATGGCGCGAGCCGCATCAAGGACCTGATTGCGACAACGAAAGAACTGGGAATGGACTCGATTGCCATTACGGATCATGGTGTCATGTATGGCACGATTGACTTCTATAAAGAATGTAAGAAACAGGGCATCAAGCCGATCATCGGCTGTGAGGTCTATCTGGCGCCCGGCGATCGAAAGGATCGTCAGGAGGTCAATGGGGTCAAATACTATCATCTGATCCTGCTGGCCGAGAATCAGACCGGTTATAAGAATCTGGTCCAGCTGGTTTCACTGGCCAATATTGAGGGAATGTACTACAAGCCCCGTATCGATAAGGAACTGCTGCGGAAGTACCATGAGGGAATCATCTGCCTTTCGGCCTGCATCGCTGGCGAGATCCCGCGGTCGTTGATACAGGATAATAAAGAGAAAGCGGATGCATTGGTGCAGGAGTACCTGTCGATATTCGGCAAGGATAATTTCTTCCTGGAAATCCAGAATCATGGGCTGCCGGAGGAGCGTAAATCCAATGCGGGGCTTATCGAGCTGGCTCATAAATATGATATCGGTCTGGTGGCGACGAATGACTGCCATTACGTGCGCCGGGAGGATAGTGAGTTCCACGATATCCTGCTCTGCATCCAGATGGGCAAGACGGTTGATGATCCGGACCGTATGCGGTTCAATAGTGACGATTATTATCTGAAATCGCCGACAGAGATGGCGGCACTTTTCCCGGAGTATCCGGAGGCGATCACCAATACGGCAAAGATTGCGGCCCGGTGTCAGGTTGACTTTGAATTCGGTCATATCCAGCTGCCATTCTATCCAATTCCGGCGCCGTATGCGGATGATGAGGCCTATTTGCGGGCACTCTGTGAGGATGCCCTGCCAACACGTTATGCGGAGACGACTGAGGCTGTCCGCCAGCGGCTCGAGTATGAGCTGGGCATCATCCATCGTATGGGCTATGACAGTTATTTCCTGATCGTCTGGGATTTCATCAATCATTCCCGTGAAGTGGGCATATCGGTCGGCCCGGGACGTGGGTCGGCAGCCGGCAGCATCGTTGCCTATCTGCTCGGAATCACGAATCTGGATCCGCTGAAGTATGAATTACTGTTTGAGCGATTCCTGAATCCGGAGCGCGTGAGCATGCCGGATATCGATATCGATTTCTGCTATATCCGCCGCGAGGAAGTCATCGATTACGTCAAGGAACGCTATGGCTACGATCATGTGGCGCAGATCGTCACGTTTGGTACGATGGCAGCCAAGGGCGCCGTACGGGATGTGGGGCGTGTGCTCAATATGCCGTATGCGCAGGTGGCGGATATCGCCAAACTGATCCCCAATGAACTCAAGATTACATTGGACAAGGCACTTAAGGGATCGGTGGAGCTGCGCAATGCTTATGAGTCAAATCCTGAGGTAAAGCGGCTTCTCGATCTGGCCCGCAAGGTCGAGGGACTGCCACGTCATTCCTCGACGCATGCCGCTGGTGTCGTGATTGCCCGTAACCCGCTGACCGACTATCTGCCGGTATCGGTATCGGATGGCACGCTCGTGACGGAGTTTGATAAAGACCATGTCGAGGCGCTGGGCCTCCTGAAGATGGACTTCCTGGGACTGCGCACACTGACAGTCATCAGCGATACGCTGGACAATATCAAGAAGACTCGTGGCGAGACGGTTGATATCAATAAGATTCCACTGGAAGACGAGACGACATCGAAGATGCTCTGTGAGGGGCGGACGGGGGCCGTATTCCAGATGGAATCAAGCGGCATGACCAATTTAGTCCGGGATCTTGCACCGGAGAACTTTGCGGATCTGATCCGACCGTGGCTCTTTACCGGCCGGGACCACTGGGCAGCGGCATGGTCGAGGACTTCATTGCCGGACGCCATGGCAAGAAGGAAGTCACCTATATGCATCCTTTGCTGGAGCCGATCCTCAAGGAAACATTCGGTGTCGTGCTCTATCAGGAGCAGGTCATGCAGATCGTGCAGGTGCTGGCAGGATTTACGCTGGGACAGGCCGATCTGTTGCGCCGCGCAATGGGGAAGAAAAAGCATGAGATTCCTGATGGCACAGAAGGAGAACTTTCTGAACGGGCTGTGCGGCCAATCAGATCGAAGCGGGCCTGGCCAATACGATTTTCGACCTGCTGACGCATTTCGCGGATTACGGGTTCAATAAATCCCACAGTGCTGCTTATGCGCTGGTGGCCTGGCAGACGGCGTACCTTAAGGCACATTATCCGGCTGAATTTATGGCGGCTATGCTCACGAGCATCATGGATACGCAGAAGGTACCGACTTATATCGAACTTTGCCGGCGCATGGGCATCCAGATTCTGCCACCGGATATCAATGCCAGTTCGGCCTATTTCAGCGTGGATGGCGAAGCCATCCGTTTCGGGACTGGCAGCCATCCGCAATGTCGGTGAGGCGGCCATCAAGGATATCGCGGCTGCCCGTACTCAGGATGGTCCGTTCCAGTCACTGCTGGATTTCTGTACCCGGGTTGATATGAGCAATGTCAACAAGCGCGTCATCGAGAGTCTGATCAAATGTGGTGCATTCGACTCGCTGGGCGCAAAGCGCAGCCAGCTGCTGGCGGTGCTGGAGTCCGCAGTCAGTGAGGCTCAGCGTCAGCAGAAAGATGCAATGAATGGCCAGATGGGACTCTTCAGTGACGAGATCATGGGGGCAGCAGCGGATCTGCAGCTGCCGGATATCGAAGAAGCACCCCAGGCGGAACGTCTGAACTGGGAAAAAGAGAATACAGGGCTTCTACATCACGGGCCATCCGCTCGACCAGTATAAGGATAAGCTCGACAATTTGCCGCGTATTGATTTCCTGCTGCATGGCGGGGTTAAAGATAAGCAGCTCGTTCGTATCGGCGGAATGTTGATTGAGACCAAGCGGATTACCACAAAAAAAGGAGAGACGATGTGTTTTGCGACGCTGGAGGACTATACGGAGCAGCTCGAAGTCACCGTGTTTCCGCGGACGTTTTATCAGCATGTGAATCTCCTGGTACCGGATATGCCGGTGGTTATCCAGGGCAAGGTGGATGTTACAGACGATGGCGTTAAGGTGCTGGCTGACCGGCTCTGGTCCTTGCAGGAATATCAGCCGGAGTATTATCTGATGCTGCCAGAAGGCGAGGCTGCTGATGAAGTGCAGACCAGGCTGAAGGAGGTTATGGCGCAGCATCCGGGAAACCATGTCGTGTATATTCATCAGGGCCGCTGGCAAAAGCTTGGGAATGAATTTGGTCTGGATGGCAGCGACGAAACGCTGAAGGCACTGAAAGATCTGCTGGGGGAAGGCGCAGTCAAGAAACGGTGAAGTTTTTGTTGTATTGTTGCCAAGGAAGAATGGCAATGATACAATTGATTGTATTGATTAAGAGAGACCGGTAAGGATCGGTTGGGAATTGGAGTGTATAGTATTGAGACGAGTGATCGCCCGTAAAGCCATGGCAGCAGTGCTGCTGGGGACTTTTAGTTTTTCGTTTGCCGGTGGACCGCTGTTGGGATCAGCAGTCGCAGAATCGGCCGATAAGGTGTATAATCAGCCAACATTGCCGGCGATACCGGGACTGGTTATCAGTCCTTCAGATCCGCTTCAGAAGCTTACGGCCCGTTCGGCCGTAGTGATGGATTCGGTGTCAGGTCAGATCCTTTATGAGCGTGATATGAATGCCCGGAGGTTTCCGGCCAGCACGACCAAGATCATGACGCTTATCCTTGCTCTGGAAAAGGGCAATCTTGATGACATTGTGACGGTGGGCGGTAATGCGGCCGGCGCAGAGGGGTCGACGCTCTGGCTGGAGAAAGGCGATAAGATTCCGCTAAGGGAATTGCTGACCGGTATGATGATGCATTCCGGTAATGATGCAACAATCGCTGTTGCCGAGCATATCGCTGGTTCTGTGCCTGTTTTTGCGCGTATGATGACTGAAAAGGCGCAGGCGCTTGGGGCGAAAGATACGAATTTCGTTAATCCGAATGGCCTGCCGGATGATAACCATTATACGACGGCTCACGATCTGGCCGTGATTGCTTCTTATGGCTATAGTCTGCCTGAGTTTGAGTCGATTGTCGGTCGGCAGGAGGCCAGCTATGACTGGGTTAAGGATCCGGCAAAGAAATTCCGCAATGAGAACCAGATGCTCTGGCTTTACCGGGGCAGCAACGGCGTCAAGACAGGTTATACGGAGAAGGCTGGCCGCTGTCTGGTATCCGCTGCCAAGCGGGATGGCATGCAGCTGGTCGCTGTAGTGCTGGATAGTATCTATATGTGGAATGACTCGATTGCATTACTGGACTATGGTTTTGCACAAGCAACGCCGGAGACACTCGTCAAGGCCGGCGAAGTCGTTACGAAAGTGGATATAGCGGATGCGCGTCAGGGGCAGCTGGAACTCAAAGCAGCGGATTCACTGGTAGCTGCGCATCAGGATGGACATACGGCTAAGCTCGAAAAGAAACTGGAGATACCCAAAGAAGTTGTGGCTCCGGTCAAGCAGGGCGATGTCGTTGGTAAGGTCGTCTGTTACTGTGACGGCGAGCGAAAAGCTTCGGTGGATCTCGTTGCGGCTGAGGATGTAGAACGTCATACGATATGGATGACGCTGCATGAATGGTTTCAGAAGCTGATGAAGGGAATTTTTTAATGGAAGAACGATTGCAGAAAATCATCAGCCAGGCGGGGATTGCATCCCGTCGGGCGGCTGAAAAACTTATTCTGGAGGGCCGGGTAAAGGTAGATGGCAAGGTAATCCGGGAACTGGGGCAGAAGTTCGATCCGGCAGTCCATACGGTAATGGTCGATCAGCAGGTCCTGAAGTCACCGGAGCAGCACGTCTATTTCCTGCTCAACAAGCCCAAAGGATATCTGTCGACTGCCAAAGATGAACGGGGGCGGAAGACGGTGCTGGATCTGCTGCCTGAGGTCGGAGAACGTATCTATCCGGTCGGACGTCTGGATAATAATACGGAAGGACTGCTCTGCTGACCAATGATGGTTCGCTGATGAATGGCTTGCTGCATCCAAAGTTCGAAGTCCAAAAGACCTATGTAGCCCGCATTGAAGGGGAACCGTCGGAAACAGTCCTGGACAAGCTGCGTCATGGCATTGAGCTGGAAGACGGTCCGACCGCGCCGGCAATCGTACAGCTGATGGAACAGGGAAATGGCGAAAGCAAGGTATCCATTACGATACATGAAGGCCGCAACCGGCAGGTGCGCCGCATGTTTGCGGCCATTCACTGTGATGTGAAGGCCCTCAAGCGCGTGGCCTTTGCCGGACTCGATCTGTCCAGTGTGAAGCGGGGGCAGCATCGTCCGTTGACGGCAAAAGAGATTACCGCGCTTTATGGATTGGCAGGGTTGAAACGATGAAAGAAATCTTAGTGATAGGCGCTGGACCAGCCGGTATGATGGCTGCAATCAAAGCGGCTGAGAACGGGGCCCAGGTTACACTGCTGGAAAAAATGAAGAAACCTGGCCGCAAGATGATGATCACTGGCAAGGGCCGCTGTAATATCACCAATGCGGCCGATGTGCCGGAAATCATCCGCAATATCCATGGCAATGGGGCATTCCTGAACAGCTCGATGCGCGCATTTGATAATCAGGATGTGATCTGCTTCTTTGAGGGGCAGGGCGTTCCCACTAAAGTGGAGCGCGGCAACCGGGTATTTCCCGTCAGCGATAAGGCGCAGGATGCGGTAGATGCCATGGTGCATCGGCTGCATGAACTGGGTGTGAAGATCGAACTCGATACGGCTGTCAGGGAAATCCAGCTGCAGGATGGTCATGTGGCAGGTGTCCGCACGCGAAGCGGAGCAGTCTGCCGGGCGGATGCCGTGATCCTCTGTGCCGGTGGTGCTTCCTATCCGGGGACCGGCTCCACGGGCGATGGCTATGAGATGGTCCGGGCACTGGGACATACGATTGAACCCATTCGCCCCTCACTGATTCCGCTCGAGACAGAGGAGACCTGGGTCAAGGATGTACAGGGGCTTTCCCTGCGCAATGTCCGGGGCACGCTGCTGGTCAATGGCGAAAAGGTACAGGAGATGTTCGGCGAGATGATGTTTACGCATTTTGGCGTGACCGGGCCGATTATCCTGTCACTCAGCCGCATGGCATCCGGGTATTTGTTCGATGCGGGCAATCTGGTCGAGCTGTGCATCAACCTGAAGCCGGCCTTGAGCCAGGAGAAACTGGACGCCCGCCTGCAGCGTGACTTTGAGAAATACCAGCGGAAGCAGCTGGGAAATGCCATGGTCGATATCCTGCCACATAAGCTCATTGAACCGGTGCTGGATTATGCTTTTCTTGAACCGGATAAGCCGGTTCATCAGGTCACGGTTGAGGAGCGGCATCGGCTGGTCGAGACACTGCAGAATCTGACTCTGACCATCACGCGAACCCGGCCGATTGCTGAGGCCATCGTAACGGTTGGTGGTGTATCGGTCAAGGAAATCAATCCGAAGACGATGGAGTCGAAGCTGGTGCCCGGCCTTTATTTTGCCGGCGAAGTGGTCGATGTCGATGCCTATACCGGCGGGTATAATCTGCAGGCGGCGTTCTCGATGGGCGCAGCAGCCGGCAACTGGAGCGTCTGGAATGACTAATCAACGATCAATCATAGAGGAGCTGGAAGAATGGATAGTAAAACGATAGAAAAAGCGGCAACCGGTCTGCAGGGAACGATCGATATACCGGGTGATAAATCCATCTCACATCGGAGCGTCATGTTTTCCGGATTGGGGTGTACCCCTGTGCACATCACGAACTTTCTGCATGCGCAGGACTGCCTTTCTACGGCAAAATGCATGGAGGCACTTGGAGCTGATGTGCAGTTCCTCAGTGATACGGAGCTCATTGTGACCGGCCACGGTCTGCATGGTCTGCATGAGCCGGATACGATTATTGATGCCGGAAATTCCGGTACGACGCTGCGCCTCATGATGGGAATCCTGGCACCACAGCCATTCCTGACTACTTTTACCGGGGATGCGTCCCTGCATAAGCGGCCGATGGCACGTGTCATCAAGCCACTCGCCCGGATGGGGGCACAAATTTATGGGCGGCAGCAGAATCAAAAACTGCCGATTACCATTGTCCCGGCCGGGAAGAAACTACAGGGGATGTGCTATGAGAGTCCCGTGGCCAGTGCCCAGGTCAAATCTGCTATCCTGCTGGCCGGAATGTATGCCGAAGGAGACACAACCGTGGTTGAGCCGTTTACTTCGCGTGATCATACGGAACGCATGCTGGATGCGTTCGGGGTCCATACTGAACAGGATGGCACGGCTGTCACAATCCATCCGGTAACGGAATTTAAAGCACCGGAATCAATTGAGGTGCCGGGGGATATCAGCTCAGCTGCTTATTGGCTGGTGGCTGGTGCCATTGTACCGGGCAGTTCCTTACTGCTTCGCAATGTGGGGATCAATCCGACCCGTACGGGTATACTCGATGTACTGCAGGACATGGGGGCAAACATTGAGCTGATTAATGAACGCACGAGTGGCGGCGAGGCTGCAGCCGATATCCGTGTCAGCTATGGAACGCTGCATGGAGTATCCTTTGGAGCGCAGATCATGCCACGGCTTATTGATGAGATTCCTGTTATTGCCGTTGCCGCTCTCTTTGCTGAGGGCGATACCGTCATCACCGGTGCCGGTGAGCTGCGGGTCAAGGAAACCGATCGTCTGCAGGCCATCACGGATCAGTTCAATAAGCTGGCACCGGGCGCGATCGAGGGGACTGAGGATGGTCTCGTGATCCATGGCGGCCGATCAATTCAGTCGGCGTCCGCTTTTTCCTACGACGATCATCGCATCGCGATGTCGCTGGCTATCTTCGGGGCTGCTGGTGAGGGCGTGACGATTGAGAATCCGGACTGTGTAAATATTTCCTATCCTACATTCTATAAAACCTTGGAGGAACTCAGAAAATGAAGAATCTCGTTGTAGCAATTGACGGGCCGGCTGGTGCCGGCAAGAGCACGGTCGCACAGCTGGCGGCGAAGGAGCTTGGCTATACGTATATCGACACGGGCGCGATGTACCGGGCGGTGGCATGGAAGACTCTTCAGCGTCACGAGCCGGTTACGGATGAACTGATTCTGGATGTCGTGAAGGATATCGATGTGAATCTGCAGTATATTGATGGTAAGACCAGGGTGACGGTAGGCAATGATGATGTCAGTGCCCTTATCCGCACGCCGGAAGTCAGTGCAATCGTCTCACAGGTTGCTGCACTTGGACCAGTTCGTGTCAAGATGGTCGATCTTCAGCGCAAGATGGCCGAGCGCGGCAGTGTGCTCATGGATGGCCGTGATATTGCGACCAATGTGCTGCCCAATGCCGATGTCAAGATCTTCCTGACGGCTTCCATCGAGGAACGTGCGCATCGCCGCTGGAAAGAGATGAAGGAAAAGGGTTACGATATTCCGTTGGAGAAACTGCAGCAGGATATTGCAGCCCGCGACAAAGCAGACAGTGAGCGTGAGATTTCGCCACTGGTACAGGCTGAAGATGCAACCTTGCTGGATACGACGGGAATCTCCATCGAGGAAGTCGTAGCCAGGATTCTGGCAATGTGTCAGTGAGGAGAATGCATCATGTTGTATCGAATTTTAAGCATCACGTTTCAGGCGTTCTTTACGCTGCTTTTCCGGGCCAGGATCATTGGCCGGGAAAATATGCCGCAGGATGGCGCAGTCATCCTGGCCGCTAACCATATGAGCAACTGGGACCCGCCACTCGTGGCCGCATTCCTGAGTCGGCCGGTCAGCTATATGGCCAAGCTGGAACTCTTCCAGATTCCGGTGTTTGGGCGTGCCATCACGGCCTGTCATGCATTTCCCCGTCAAGCGAGGCGCTGCTGACCGCGGTGCTATCAAGGCAGGCTATCCAGGTATTGAAACAAGGGAAAATGTCTTGGCCTTTTCCCTGAGGGGACGCGCAGCCGCAACGGGCATATGCGCAAGGCTGAAGCCGGGGTCGGACTCATTGCGTCGATGACTGGTGCTCCGGTGGTACCGGCTGCGGTCATTGGCACGGATCATATCTTCGCGAATGGCGGCTGGTTCCCGAAACTCAAGGTCGTCTATGGAACGCCTATGGACCTTTAGCTGGAGACCGCAAGGATAAAGAACAGTTGGAAGCCTTTTTCGCAGTCTATTATGGATCGCATTGCGGAAATAAAAGAAAAAAATCGCTGAAATATGAAAAATAGTTTGCTTGTAAGCTTAATCTATGCTAAACTGTACAGTAGATTGTGAAAAAGAGGAGGTAATACTCTTCTTCTTCACATGAATGAATTATGGTGGTTGATGTATGGAAGTTATTTTAGCAGATTATCTGGGATTCTGTTATGGCGTGAAACGCGCGATTATGATTGCCAGAGAGAATGCTTCCGCTGATGGCACCGCTTGTACATTGGGACCAATCATTCACAACCCGCAAATGGTCGAACGCTTGAAAAGTGAGGGCGTAGGGACCGTGGATCGGCTGGATGATATGGGAAAAGGAACGGTCATCATCCGTTCGCACGGAGTAGGCCCTCGGGTATATGCTGAGGCGGCTGCACGTGGACTCGAGCTGGTAGATGCAACCTGCCCTCATGTCAAGAAGGCACAGCTTTCGGCAAAGATCCCTTGTTGATGAAGGCTATCATGTAGTCATCATTGGCGAGAGGGAACATCCAGAAGTCCGTAGCATCTTTGAGTGGTCAGATGGTCAGGCAGAGATTATAGAGACGGAGGAGGAAGCAGAAGCGCTTGAGCCTTGTGCCAAGCTTGGTATCGTATGTCAGACGACGTTTTCCGGGGCGAAGTTCCGGAGGATAACGGCTTGTCTTTTGGAGAAATCCAGGGAGCTCAAGATACTGCGTACGATATGTACAGCGACGGATCAAAGGCAGACAGCAGCGGTGGATCTAGCTCAGAAGGTAGATCTCATGCTCGTGATTGGCGGTAAGAATAGCGCTAATACAACGAGGCTTGCACAGATTTGTGCAGAGAAATGTAGGACTTATCACATCGAAACTGCGGCAGAGCTGCAGGAAGAGTGGTTTGATAAAATTGAAAAAATTGGTATTACAGCGGGTGCTTCAACACCTGACTGGATTATCAAGGAGGTATATAAAAAGTGTCAGAACAGAGTATGGAAGAATTGTTAGCAGAAGCAGAGAACACGATGCCGGACATCCAGGAGCGTACGGTTGTTGAAGGTACGGTCATCCAGGTTTCCCGCGATGAAGCCTATGTTGATATCGGGTATAAGCAGGAAGTTGCTATCCCGAAGAGAGAGCTGGCTTACCCGGCTCCGGAGTCCGCTGAGGACGTTGTCAAGGTTGGCGACAAGATTGATGTCTATGTTGTTTCCCTCGGTGGCGACAATGGCGGCATCCTGTCCAAGGTAAAGGCTGACCGTATGGTTGCCTGGAAGGATATGGAAGCTGTTCAGGAGCGTGGCGAGCACGTTCAGGCTCAGGTCAATCAGGTTGTCAAGGGTGGTCTCGTTGCATCGGTTAACGGTCTGCGCGGCTTTATCCCGGCTTCCCAGATGGAGCTCCATTTCGTAAAAGACCTGTCGATCTATGTTGGTCAGACGGTTGAGTGCGAAATCATTGAGATCGACGTACATAAGCAGCGTCTGGTTCTTTCCCGTCGTAAGCTTCTCGAAGCTGTACGTGCAGAGAAAGAGGACGAGATCTTCTCCACGCTCGAGGCTGGCACGACGGTTCGTGGTACGGTTAAACGTATCGTTGACTATGGTGCATTCATCGATATCGGTGGCGTAGATGGTCTGGCTCATATCTCCGACCTTGCTTGGCACCGTGTAAAACATCCGTCTGATGTCCTCGAAGTAGGTCAGGAGCTGGATGTATTCGTCAAGAGCGTTGATCAGGAAGCAAAACGTATCTCCCTGTCCGTAAAAGACACGATGCGTGATCCGTGGCTCGACAATGCTGAGAAGTATAACGAAGGCGACATCATCGAAGGCAAAGTCATCAAACTGACTGACTTTGGTGCATTCATGGAAATCGAGCCGGGCTTTGATGGCCTGATTCCGATGGGCGAGCTGGCTGAAAAACGCATTGAGCGTGCTGATGAAGCTGTTCATGTTGGCGATGAAGTCAAAGTCAAAGTTCTGCGTATCGACATGAAGCGCAAACGCATTTCGCTTTCCATCACGAAGGCTAAAGACTGATTATCAGTTAAAACCATCAACTGGATAGAATGAACTCAGAGGAGTGATGACACATGCATCACTCCTTTGTTTTTGAATGAATCCAATAGGAATCGGATTGAGACGAAAGAGACTGACGTATGAGCAAGCAATACGCAGGCGTGATCCTGCGCGTAAATCCGGGGAGCCTGGCCGAAGAGCTGGAGCTGACACCGGGAGATAAGATCCTGTCCATCAATGGGCAGAACTTACGGGATATCATCGATCTGAGCTTTGCCATGGCAGATGAAGAAATTGATCTGCTGGTCGAGCACCCGGATGGGGAGCAGGAAATGGTATCCTTTGATAAAGATTTTGACGAAGAACTCGGGGTAGAGTTTGAGTCAGCGGTATTCGATGGTATCCGCAACTGTGCCAATCACTGCTATTTCTGTTTTGTTGACATGATTGCGCCGAACATGCGGGGCAGCTTGTCTATAAAGGATGATGACTACCGGTTATCCTTTCTTTATGGCAACTTTGTCACCATGACCAATATGGGGCCAAATGACTTTAAACGTATTGAGCAGTTCCATTTGTCACCGCTGTATGTTTCAATCCAGTGCATGAATCCGGAGCTCCGGGCGCAGATGTTGCGCTGCAAGGGGGCCGCACAGATTGCCCGGCAGCTGGATCAGCTGGAGCGGGCCGGTGCGGATTATCATACGCAGATCGTGCTTTGTAATGGACTAAATGATGGTGCTGAACTGGAGCGCAGTATTCGTGAGATTGTTGCGCGGCGTCCGCATGCGCTTTCTATGGCAATCGTTCCCGTTGGCATCACGAAATTCCGTGATGATCCATTTCCGCTAAAACAGTTCGATGCAACGGCAGCGGCCAAAGTCATCGACGAAGTGGAGAAATGGCAGCGCAAACTGCAACAGGAAAACGGCCGTACCTTCATTTATCTGGGGGATGAGTTCTACTTCCTGGCTGGGCGTGAAGTGCCGACAACGGAATTCTATGACGGATTCCCACAGCTTGATAATGGTATTGGCCTGACCCGCAGCTTTATCAATGACTGGGATGCGGCCGCAGCTAAGCAGCCGGAACCGGCTGTATACGATGAGCCGGTTTACCTGGATGTCGTGACGGGGACGGCAGTATCGCCGGTTATCTGTCAGTTGGCGGAGTCTGTGCAGAATGAAAATCTGCATATCCGGATTGTACCAGTCGAGAATGAGCATTTCGGTCATACGGTGAACGTTTCCGGTCTGCTGACAGCTCATGACATCCTGAATAAGCTGAAATCACTGGACGGTCCGCGTCAGGGCATTCTGATTCCGGAGTCGGCTCTGCGTTCCGGTGAGGATATTTTCCTGGATGATATGTCACTGGCAGAATTTGCCGCTCAGTTCCCTGATGCCCGCGTTGAGCCGGTACAGGGGGGCCGTGATTATCATCAGGCTTTGACGGACTGGAACAGCTATCATAAGAATAGAAGTAATGAGACTGCCTATACCTGGCAGAGTAATGCCGGCTATACGAAGCCGGTGGAATAAAGAAGGAAAGAAGGTAATCGAATGAGTAAACCAATCGTGGCCATCGTTGGCCGTCCGAACGTGGGCAAATCGACATTGTTCAATCAGATCGGAAAGAAACGTGTATCTATTGTTGATGATATGCCGGGCGTTACCCGTGACCGTATCTATCTCGATGCAGAATGGCTGAATCATGAATTCACCATGATCGATACCGGTGGTATCGAGCTTGACGAAAGTGATCATATTCTTAAGTCTATGCGTCAGCAGGCAGAAATTGCCATGGATGAAGCGGACGTTATCCTTTTCCTGGTCGATGGCCGTGCCGGCCTGACGACTGCGGACGAAGAGGTGGCAAGGCTCCTGCGCAGCACGAAGAAGCCAGTGGTCCTTGGCGTCAATAAGATCGACAGCCCGCAGCTTGAGGTGAATGCCTATGAGTTCTACAATCTGGGGCTTGGTGATCCGATTGCACTTTCGGCTTCGAATGCGATGAATCTTGGTGACCTGCTCGATGCAATTGTAGCAGCATTTCCTGCGCATGATACCGAGACGAAAGATGAGGATGAGATCAGCATTGCCGTTATCGGCCGCCCGAATGTCGGGAAGTCGTCCATCGTCAATCAGCTGCTCGGTGAAGAGCGCGTGATCGTCAGCGATATTGCCGGAACGACGCGTGATGCGATTGATACGCATTTTGTCAAGGATGGCATGAAATTCATGCTGATTGATACGGCTGGTATGCGCCGTCGCGGCAAGATTGATGAGCCGGTGGAGCGCTACAGCGTCATGCGTTCTTTGCGCGCAATCGACCGCGCCGATGTCGTACTCATGCTGATCGATGCCTCTGAGGGCATAACCGAGCAGGATAAGAAGATTGCCGGGTATGCGCATGAGTCCGGCAAGGGCGTCGTTATTGTGGTCAATAAATGGGATATCTATCCTAATAAGGATGATAAATCCACCCTGAAATTCACGGATGATCTGCGTGAAGAGATTGGATTCCTGCAGTATGCACCGGTACTTTACACCTCGGCTTTAACCGGTCAGCGTGTGGGCCGTGTGACGGATCTGGTGAAGTATGTGGCTGAGCAGCAGTCCATGCGTATCAAGACCAGCGTCCTCAATGAGCTGATCCGCGATGCAGTCTCCATTAATCCGCCGCCGATGCATCGTGGCCGCCGCCTGAAGATTCTCTTCATGACGCAGGCTGATGTAAAGCCGCCGAAATTCATCATCTTCGTCAATGATCCGGAGCTCATGCATTTTTCCTACCTGCGTTTCCTTGAGAATCGTCTGCGTGAGATGTACGGGTTTGAGGGGACGCCGATCCGCATGATTGTCCGTGCCCGCGATGAGGAGGATGACCTGTAATGGAACAGTTGGTCATCACCTGTCTGCTGGCATATCTGCTCGGGTCAATCCCGAACGGGCTTGTGTTCGGTAAGCTTTTCTGGCATATCGACCTGCGGGAACATGGCAGTCACAACATTGGAGCGACCAATGCCTGGCGCACACTGGGCAAAGGGCCGGGCTTCCTGATCTTCCTGCTGGATTTCCTGAAGGGATTCCTGAGTGTCGGTATTGGCTCACTGTTGGTGGGGACGCCGCTGGCGATGGTGCTGGGTGGTGTACTCGCTATTGTTGGACACTCCTGCTCGTTGTTCCTGAAATTCAAGGGCGGCAAAGGGGTTGCAACCGGGCTGGGCGTCATCGTCATGCTCATGCCGGTTCCGGCATTGATCGTATTTCTGGTCTGGCTGGGAATCGTAAAACTCAGCGGCTATGTGTCACTGGGGTCGATCCTTGCTGCTGCGCTGGTGCCGTTGCTGGCCTGGGGTATGCACTATCCATGCGAATACATCGGCTTTGGCGTGTTGGCTGCAGCTTTTATCATTATCCGGCATCATGCCAATATCGGTCGTCTGCTCAGCGGAACCGAAAGTAAGATAAAAGCAGGTCATCGTTGACAAAAAGGACATGAATCTGAATTTGATTTATGTCCTTTTTACATGTTTCGATGGACATTTGGCAAAATCGTATTGGCAATAGTCCACGAGTTGTGGTATACTATCTTTTGTGAGTAGAAAACTATCCATTGGAGGCGTAATATATGAATGAACAGAAAAGTGGATTCTTCCTGGTCCGTGAAGAAATCCTTCCGGAAGCAATCAAAAAAACCATCAAAGTAAAAGAGATGCTGAAACGCGGCGACGCCCGTACAATCAATGAAGCCGTCGAGAAGATGGAGCTTTCGCGCAGTGCTTACTACAAATATAAAGACTACGTGTTCCCGTTCTATGAGGCCAGTCAGAACAAGATCGTTACCTTAACGTTCCTGCTTGAGCATAAGAAGGGTGTACTCTCCAGTGTGCTCAATACGATCTCATCAGATTCCGGCAGTGTCATGACCATCAATCAGGGAATTCCTCTCCAGGGTGTGGCCAATGCTACGGTTTCTATTGAGACGGCAAACCTGTCGGTTGATCTGGAAGCGCTGCTCGATAAGCTGCGTATGGTCGATGGTGTCAAACGTCTGGAAGTTCTGGGTCAGTCGTAATAGGGAAAGAAGGTGTGTCGAATGCAAAAGGTGATTAAGATCGGACTGTTAGGGTCAGGAACCGTTGGTTCTGGTGTAATCAAAGTGCTGGAAATGAACCAGCAGCAGATTGCCGAACGCGTCGGCGCACAGCTTCAGCTGAAGACAGTTTTGGTGCGCGATCTGACAAAGAAACGTCCAGTTCTTGAGGGTTACAACGTTACAGATTGTATCGAAGACATCCTGGACGATAAAGAAATCGATATCGTTGTGGAACTCATGGGGGGTCTGCATCCGGCCCGTGAATATATGCTTCGGGCCATGGAAGCCGGCAAAAAGTGTCGTAACAGCCAATAAGGATGTTGTGGCTCAGTTTGGCAAGGACATGTTTGATTCAGCTGAGAAGAATGATGTTGATTTTCTGTTTGAGGCCAGTGTGGGTGGCGGTATTCCTATCATCACTCCGCTCAAGCAGAGTCTGACTGCGAACCGGATCACAGAGATCATGGGAATCGTCAATGGTACGACCAACTACATGCTGACCAAGATGACAGAATGTGGCAGTGACTATGATACGGTCCTGAAAGAGGCGCAGGCAAAAGGCTATGCCGAAGCGAATCCGGCGGCTGATGTCGATGGACTTGATGCTGCCCGTAAGGCTGCCATCCTCGCTTCGCTGGCGTTCAATACCCGTGTAGAGCTTAAAGATGTCTCGATTGAAGGTATCACGAAGATTACGCCCGATGATATCGACTATGCAAAGAATCTGGGCTATGTCATCAAGCTGCTGGCCGTGGGTAAGGACTCAGCTGCCAACGGCGTGGATGTGCGGGTTCATCCGGTATTTTTGCCGAAGGAACATCCGTTGGCTGCGGTCAATGGGGTATTCAATGCGATTTACGTGCGCGGAAATGCCATTGGTGAAGCGATGTTCTATGGACAGGGTGCGGGCTCATTGCCGACGGCATCGGCAGTTGTGTCCGATATCATTGATGCATCAAGGGATATTGTCAACAATACCTTTGGACGCGTCCGCTGTACCTGCTATGAGCAGAAGTCGTTCTGCCCGATGGAGAAGACCGAGTCGTCTTACTATGTCCGTCTGCTGGTTGATGATAAGCCTGGTGTCCTGGGCTATGTTGCGACAGCGTTCGGCGATGCTGGCGTCAGCCTGAGATCCGTCATCAGACCAAGCGGAATGTTGTTGATCATGCTGAGATCGTGGCCATCACGCATACGGTGGTGCATGCGAAAATCGAGAAGGCTATTGAGGTTCTAAAGAGCTTGTCCGTTGTTGATGAGATTCGCAACATGATCCGTGTGGAAAAGGAACGGGGGTAAACAGATTGGGCTATCGCAGCATTCGTGTCCGGGTTCCCGGGCACCAGTGCCAATTGTGGACCGGGCTTTGATTCGATTGGCCTGGCCTGTACGGTCTATAATGATATGGAGCTTGCCTTGACGAAAGAGCCAGGGTTGAGTATCACCATCACAGGAGAAGGTGCGCAGAATATTCCCTGTGATAATCGTAACATCGTCTGGCGTTCGTTCAGTATCTGCTGAAAAAGGCTGGGAAGGACAAAGAGTATGCTGGTGCTGTTATCCATATGGAAAACAATGTACCACTTTCCCGCGGACTCGGGAGCAGTGCGACTGCAATTGTCGCCGGTCTTAAGGCGGCTAATGTCCTCATTGGCAACCGGTACAGCCGCAGGGAACTCCTGCAGTTTGCTACGGAGCTTGAGGGACATCCGGATAATGTAGCACCAGCTATATTTGGCGGTTTCACAGTCAGCATTGTGACGGATGGTGAGGTGGAGTGCTTCTCCTTTTTGCCGAAATTCCGTATGAAGCTGGTGGTGGCGGTACCGGATTTTCCGCTGTCAACACGGAAAGCCAGAGCGGTCCTGCCAGAGCAGGTACCGATGAAGGATGCGGTCAACAATATCGGCCGTGCATCCATGCTGGTCGCTTCGCTGTGCCGTGGGAATGAGAAATTCCTCAGAAACGTATTTGACGATGCACTGCATCAGCCGTACCGGGCACCATTGATCCCTGGTATGTATGAGGTGTTTGCAGCAGCTCGTAAAGCTGGGGCAATCGGCGCGAATCTTAGCGGTGCCGGGCCATGCCTCATTGCGTATACATCGGAACGCAGCCACTGCGAAGAGGCGGTCGGTGAAGCGATGAAGCGTGCGTTCAGGGAACATGATGTAGATTCACGGATTCTTATTATGGACCTGGATACCCGTGGAGCACATATATTGAATCATTGAACAGGAAGACTCTGTATTTGCAGGGTCTTTTTTCTATTTCTGACAGAATATGGTAGAATAAAATCATGATGAATATAACAGAGCAATGCTTTACAGAAAAACTGAATCAGGCTGGAGCCAGGGCCTATATTGTCGGTGGCTGGGTGCGGGACAGGCTGCGTGGTATGACACCGCATGACAAGGACTACATGGTCGCAGGGATAACCGAGAGGACTTTCATGGAGCTTTTTCCGCAGGCTCAGAAAGTCGGCCGTTCTTTTCCGGTGTTCCTGCTGACCGTCGATGACAGGAAATGTGAGATTGCCTTTGCCCGAAAAGAACAGAAGACCGGTGAAGGCTATCGGGGCTTCGCGATTGTGTATGATCCGCAGGTGACAGTCGAAGACGATCTCTACCGTCGGGATACCGCGATGAACAGCATGGCCATGGAGCTGCCGGGGCTGCAGCTGCACGATCCCTATGGCGGGGCAGAGGATGTCCGGCAGCATCGGATACGGGCAGTATCGGCACATTTCTGCGAAGATCCGGTCCGGGCCTTGCGGGCAGCCAGGCAGGCGGCAGAGTTTGGCTTTACGATTACAGAGGAGACCTATCGCTATATGAAAGCCTGCCGGGAAGAACTGGCGGCAGAGCCGGCGGAGCGTCTGCTCAATGAACTGCGCCGGGCACTGGCAGCAGCCAGACCGTCGCTCTTTTTCCGGGCACTGGCCCGGGCGGAGCTGCTGACGGCTACTTTTCCGGAACTGGCAGCCCTTATCGGTAAGACACAGCCAGCAGCTTTTCATCCGGAAGGCGATGCCTTTGAGCATACCATGCTGGTAGTCGATACCGTGGCGAAAGAAACAGATTCTATACGGGCCCGTTTTTGTGCACTGGTACATGATCTTGGGAAGGGAACGACTCCACGATCCATGGAGCCGCACCATTATGGGCATGAGCAGCGCGGCCAGGAGGTGCTGCACCAGTGGAATGCACGGATGACCCTGCCACGTGACTGGCTGCAGGGGGGACTTTTTGTCATTCGGGAACACATGCGGGCACCGCGCCTGGGGAAAGAGTCCAAGATCGTAGATCTGCTGCTGTCGCTGGATCATTCGGTCCTGACGGTGTCTGAATTTCAGGCGGTGATCCGGGCAGATCATCACAGTCTGCCTTATTATCTGGAATATGCAGAAGTCTTTCTGGCGGCAATGAAACAGATTAACGGTCGGGACTGTCCTCCAGGACTTATCGGGAAGCAGATTGGCGAATGGATACGGAATCAGCAACTTGTTAGTTATCGAATAGTATTGGTTGAGTCGGGATTTTCCGATAAAAGTTGCTAAATTTCTAAAAAATCGCTATAATTAAGTCAACGGGTTGTATCAACATAAAGATGACAGCCTTAATTCAATCAGTTCAGGAGGCGGTACTCATGAGCAACATCATACCTTATAAATCCATTGCACCAAAAATCGATCCCAGTGCGTTCATTGCTCCATCCGGCACAGTAGTCGGAGATGTGACAATCGGCGAAGGGTCAAGTGTTTGGTTCAACACCGTAATCCGGGGAGATTTCCAGAAGGTTACCATTGGCAAGAATTCCGATATTCAGGATAATGCGACGATTCATGTCATGTGGGATACACCGACAGAAATCGGGGATGAAGTCATTATTGGACACAATGCCGTAATCCATTCCCGTAAGATCGGCAATAACTGCCTGATCGGGATGGGATCCATCCTGCTCGGTTATACGGAGATTGGGGACAATGTCGTAATCGGTGCAGGCACAATGATTACCCAGCATAAGAAGATTCCGGCCAATTCGCTGGTTTATGGGAATCCGGCCCAGATCGTCCGGGCGCTGCGTGATGATGAGGTTGAGGCGTTGCATGCCTCGGCGCTGAACTATCGCAAAGTGGCTGAAAATTACAAGGCAGAACTACTTTAAACAAGAAATAATATATAGCAAGGGGACCTACTCATGGAAAAAACACTCGTACTCATCAAACCAGATGCATTTGCCAATCACAATAGTGGGGATATCATCAAGCGTTATGAACAGGAAGGATTCCGAATTGTCGGTATGAAACTCCTGAAAATGGATGAGCGGTTGGCATCGATTCATTATGAAGAGCATATCGGTCGTTCCTATTACCCGGATCTGGTTGGCTTTATGACATCGGCACCTTTGATTGCTATCGTGCTGGAAGGTGAAGATGCGATTGCCCGCGTCCGTAAGCTGCATGGTAAGACAAATCCAGCTGATGCTGAAGAAGGCACGATCCGTAAGCAGTTTGCGACAAATGGCCGCCGCAATGCGGTCCATGCTTCGGATAGTCCGGAGAGTGCGAATCGTGAGATCATATCTTCTTTAATGAGACAGAGATCCTTGATGGGGATTATCAGGTGATGGAAGGCTGAGGTGTTGACGCGATGAGCGTTACGACGAAGACCGGGGACAAGGGACAGACCAGTCTGTATACGGGTGAGCGTGTCGATAAAGACTGTCAGCGGGTGGAAACCTATGGCACGATCGATGAACTGGGTTCGGCACTGGCAATGGCCCGGGCTTTTGCTGAAAAAGCGGAAGTCAGGGAACGTATCCTGAAGCTGCAGCAGCTGCTGTCTCAGCTTATGGCAGATTTTGCCAGCTGTGGCCAGCAGCCGTATATTACGGCGGAAATGGTCCTTGCAATCGAGCAGGAGATCGCTGCTGTGGAAGGACGCCTGCCGGCCCTGACCCGGTTCCTGGTTCCTGGTGATACGAAGGCCGGGGCGATGCTTGACATGGCCCGTTCGACGGCTCGCCGGGCTGAACGCTGTGCATGCCGCCTGTCCCGGGGAAACGACGATTGCCTGAGAGTGATCGTCTGTTCCTGAACCGGATATCGGATTATATCTTCCTGCTCATGCGGCTGGAAGAACAAGAATAGGTAAAAGCGGAGGAGACTCCGCTTTTTTTCGTATCAGGGATATGATTTTAGCTGATGTGCGGCATTATTTCCAAAATCCGATAGAAATATGACTACAGAAGCAGGATAAATTGTATTTTCAGAGAATATAGACAATATTAAAGATAATAGGAGGGAACGTCGATGAAGAATTATAAGAGCACGAACATTCGCAATGTAGCAGTACTGGGGCATGGCAAGACAGGCAAGACCAGCCTGCTGGATGCCTGCCTGTTCAATACCGGAGCAGCCAAACGGCTGGGAAGCGTTGAAGATGGCAGCAGCGCACTGGATTTTGAGCCAGAGGAAACGAAACGCGGCATGACAATCCATGCCAAACTGGCAGCCTGCGAGTGGCGGGATTTTAAGCTTAACTTCATCGATACTCCGGGGTATCCGGACTTCGTTGGCGAGGTGAAAGGTGCAGTTGCGGCAGCGGATAGCGCACTTATCGTGATCTCAGCATCATCCGGTATCAAGTCCGGCACGGAAAATGCATGGCTGATGGCTGAGGAAAGCGAACTGCCGCGGGCCTTCTTCATCAACAAGATGGATCGGGAGCATGCGGATTTTGATGGTGTGGTAGCAGAGCTTCGGGTGCGTTTTGGCGATGGCGTCGTTCCGGTACAGATCCCAATCGGCAAGGAAGCCGCTTTTCAGGGGGTTGTGGACCTGCTGTCCCTGCATATGAAGATCGTGACGCACGATAATGAAGTGATCAAGGATGATGTGCCGGAATACATTAAAGGCGATGTGGAGACAGCCCGTCAGAAACTGATTGAAGCGGTAGCAGAGTTCAATAATGAACTGCTTGAGAAGTATATCGAAGGGGCAGAAATCACGGAGGTTGAAGTTGCAGCCGCCCTGATTGAGGGCATCCAGGCCGGCAAGATCTTCCCCGTATTTTGTGGCTCTGCGAAGCAGAACATTGGCATCAAGAAGCTCATGAATGGGATTGTTGAGTATCTGCCAACGCCGTATTTCAAGGTCTCAATCGGTACGGATCCGGAGAGTGGCGAGATCAAGGAGCGCAGCACAGAAGATCCATTTTCGGCACAGGTGTTCAAGACTGTGGTTGATCCGTTTGTTGGGCGCCAGAGCTTTATCCGCGTCCTGTCTGGTGAGATGCGTGGCGATGCGGCCTACTATCATCCGAACAAGGATAAAGAAGAACGTGTGGGAACCATCTTTACTCTGCAGGGCAAACGTCAGGATAACCTGAATATGGCAGCAGCCGGAGACATTGTTGTGACAACGAAACTTCAGGATGTGAATACCGGAGATACGCTTTGTGATAAGAGTGATGCAATTCAGTATGAGGGAATCTTTTATCCGGAAGCCATGCTGGAGATGGCTGCTTCGGCGAAAAAGAAAGGCGATGAGGATAAGGTGTTCGGTGCCCTTGCCAAGCAGCAGGATGAAGATCCGACGCTGATCCTGACCAAGAATGCCGAGACACGGGAAATGCTGATTCGCGGCATTGGTGAGGTGCATCTGGAAGTACTGGCCGAGCAGCTGCAGCGTAAATTCGGTGCTGAGCTTATGCTGGCGGAGCCCCGGGTCGCTTATCGGGAGACCATCCGTAAGAGTGTACAGGTTCAGGGCAAGCACAAGAAGCAGAGCGGCGGGCATGGGCAATATGGCGATGTCTGGCTGGAGATCAGCCCACAGCCGGCTGGTGAAGGGAATATATTCACAGAGACAATCTTTGGTGGCAGTGTTCCGCGTCAGTATATCCCCGCTGTAGAGAAAGGCACAGTGGAGACTTTGGCAGAAGGCGTACTTGCCGGTTATCCGGTTGTAGACGTTAAGGTCAATCTCTATGATGGTTCCTATCATGCGGTAGACTCATCGGAAGCGGCCTTTAAGACCGCAGCGGCTATTGCTATCAAGAAGGGCATCATGGAGGCTGAGCCGCAGCTGCTGGAGCCGATTGATACGATTACGGTGTGCACCCCGGAGTACTATATGGGTGATGTCATGGGCAAGCTTAACAGTAAGCGGGCACATATCCTTGGCGTAGACAGCAAAGGCAAGGATATGAGTGAGATTCAGGCACTGATCCCGGCCGCTGAGCTCTATCGTTTTGCGACGGAGCTGCGTTCCCTGACACAGGGGCGTGGCTCTTATACGCTGGAATTCAACCGCTATGAACCTGTACCGGAGAAGAAAGCACAGGAATTGATTGAAGCTTGATTTAATGAGGCTGAGGCTTATATAGGTCTTTATCTATATGGGCCTTAGCCTCTTTTTCATGCAGTCCCTTTTTGGTTGCAAAAAATCCCTAAAGATGGTAGGATAATAAGGTGACTTTACCCTGTTGTATCGTCAAAATTCATTAGAGAAAAGAGATTCTGTTTCATGTTGAAAAAAGTTTGCGCCGGTATGCTTGGCGCTATGATGATTTCGGGAACGCTTGCCGGGATGGCTCCACTGCAGGTCAGCGCAGCACCAGCTCAGACGAGTACGGCTCAGCCGGCTAAGGCTCAGCAGACAGAGGAACCCGTGAAGATTTCCATCAACCTGGCTGCGCGTTCATTGTCGCTGTTCAGGGGCGCGGAGAAGATCCGTCTCTATCCGATTGGTCCTGGTAAGGCTTCGACGCCGACACCGACGGGCTATTATAAGGTTATGTCCAAGGATGTCAATCCGACATGGACGGATCCGGGGTCGGGATATTCCATTCCATCCGGTGAGTCAAATCCGCTGGGCTATCGCTGGATGCAGTTCAATGGCAACTATGGAATCCATGGCACGAATCACCCGGATTCGGTAGGACATTATGTCTCAAATGGCTGCGTTCGTATGCACGAAGAAGATGTTGAGGCACTGTTCGATTTGGTTGAGGTCGGTACGCCGATTGAGATCACTTATAACCGTGTGGTCGTAGAGAAAGCACCGGATGATACGGTGGTCTACTATATTTATCCGGATGGTTACGGCTGGCAGACACTGACGGCTGCGGATGTCAATAAATGGCTGACTGGTTATGGTGTAGGCAATTTCGTGTCTGATGAGGACATCGAGGCGAAGATTGCAGCATCGGATGGCAACCCGACGTATATCGCGAAGGTTTATCCACTCTTTGTCAATGGCACGAAGCTGAAGAACAAGGCGGTTGTCCAGAATGGCATTACGTATCTGCCGGCTATTGATCTGGCTGATGCTGTTAAGGTTAATCTTGGCTGGGATGAGAAGGCGGGGACGCTCACGAGTACACTGGGTAAAGCACCTGGCCTCAACAAAAAGGATGTCCTGTACTGTAATGCTGATGATGCCAACACGCTGTTCCATTTAACCGGAACGCTGGCTGCAAATAAGACTTACACGATGACGCAGGCTCAGGACGAGACACCGGCAGCTGTTACGACTACGACGCCAGCAGCAGTTACGGCTGCACCGGCAGCTTCGCAGACAGGAACAACGGTTACGACAACGGAGCCGGCCAAAACTGCGGTAAAAGCAAAATAAACATCGAATCCAACAAACTGAACATATAGAGGAGGAATTCTGTTGAGCCAGCGTTTTGTGATTTTGGACGGCAGCAGCCTGATGTATCGGGCCTTTTATGCGCTGCCGCCGCTGACGGATTCCCAGGGCGAACCTACGAATGCGATCTTTGGCTTCTCCAACATGCTGACGAGGCTGCTGGGAGAGCTGAAGCCGGATCGTCTGGTCCTGGCCTTTGATAAGGGAAGAAAGACATTCCGTACGGAACGTTACCAGGAATACAAGGGAACGCGCGACAAGACACCAGAAGAGCTCCTCGCCCAAATCCCGCTGCTGCATGAATTTGCAGCAGCTTTTGGCATTTCATTCATTGAAAAGGAGCGCTATGAGGCCGATGATATCATCGGTACTCTGGCGGTCAAAGCAGCTGCCAAGGGACATGATGTCATGGTCGTGACCGGTGACCGTGATGCCCTGCAGCTTGTGCGTCCAAACCTTCGGGTCATGCTGACCAAGAAGGGAATATCGGAACTTAAAGCTTATGATGAGACGGTATTTCAGGAAGAATATGGTTTTACGCCAATCCATCTGATCGATCTTAAGGGACTCATGGGAGATACGTCTGATAATATCCCGGGGGTTCCGGGAGTCGGTCCAAAGACAGCGACCAAACTCCTGCTGGAGTATGGAACGCTGGAAAATGTATTGGCTAATATTGACAAAGTAGCCGGTAAGAAGCTGAAAGAGCGCCTGACGGAGAATAAGGAGCAGGCTGTCCTGTCAAAAGAACTGGCAACGATTGAATTGCAGGTGCCGGATCTGGGACTCATGATGGACAGCTATGCCATCACACCGGATCATGGGAAGATGCAGCAGTTCTGTGAGCGCTATGAACTGCGGGCGGTCTGGAAAAACTTCACGAAGCTCTACGGCGAGACGTCCGATGGCGAGCTTACGCTGGATATGGTTTCAGAAGAGCTGGTACCGGCGGATCTGTCCTATAAAACCTGGTCAGCTGCTGAGATCAAGGCTTTGCTGCCGGCAATGAAGCAGTTTTCTCTGAGCGGCATCTTTGAGGGTCAGGCACCGTTTGAACGGCTGTCCGGGATGGCCGTCTATTTGCCGGGCAGGGATAAGGCTGGCTTCGTGTCAGCGGATGGTGAAGGCTGGCAGGCACTGCTGGCCGCCATTGAAGCTGCAGATTGTGCGGTTGTGTGGGAACTCAAGCCTTATTATCATGCGGGCATTCCCGCTGGCAAACAGTTCTTTGATGCGCAGCTGGCTGATTACCTGCTGCATCCGGAATTCACGAAATACGAGCTGAGCAATCTCTCACATCAGTATTTTCCTTCAGATGCCGTACCGGAACAGTTTGAGGATATGGTCCAGCAGGCGGTATGGGAAGCCAGACTGCTGGGCAGACTGCAGGCGAAACTGTCGGCAGAACTTGAGACGCTTGGTATGACCTCGCTCTATCAGGACATCGAGCTGCCACTGGTGGAAGTCCTGGCCGTTATCGAGCAGAACGGCGTCTATGTGAACCGTGAGCATCTGGAGGCGAAGACTGCTGAGGTCGGTGCCCGCATCGAGGAGATCCAGCGGGATATCTATACGCTGGCCGGAACCGAGTTTAATATCAACTCGCCTAAGCAGCTGGGGGAGGTGTTGTTTGAGCGCCTTGAACTGCCACCAGTCAAGAAAACCAAGACCGGTTATTCGACGAATGCTGAGGTACTGGAGACTTTGCGCTTCCAGCACCCGGTCGTCGAGCAGGTGCTGGCCTTCCGGCTTTGGAGCAAATTGAAGTCCACTTATCTCGATGGCATTGGCGAGCTGATCCATCCGGAATCCGGACGTGTCCATACGAGCTTCAACCAGACGGTCACGGCAACGGGGCGGCTCTCGAGCTCGGATCCGAACCTGCAGAACATCCCGGTGCGCACGGAGGAAGGCAAGACGATCCGTGCTCTGTTTGAGCCGGGTGAGGGCTATGACTGCCTGCTTTCAGCGGATTATTCGCAGATCGAGCTGCGCCTGCTGGCGCATATGTCAGGCGATGCCAGCTTCATCGATGCATTCTGTCAGAATCAGGATATCCATGCCCGTACGGCTTCTGAGGTATTCGGCGTGCCTTTGGCTGAGGTCACGAGTGACCTGCGCCGCAAGGCCAAGGCTGTTAATTTCGGCATTGTTTATGGCATCAGTGCCTATGGACTGGCCAAGGATCTGCATATTCCACAGAAAGAAGCGGGCAGCTATATTGAGAGTTATTTTGAGCGCTATCCGGGCGTCAAGTCGTTTTTGGATGCTACGGTGGCCAAGGCCCATGAGAATGGCGCAGTGACGACGATGTTCGGGCGCCGTCGGGAACTGCCGGCCATCAAGAGCCGGAATTTCATGCAGCGTTCCCTGGCTGAGCGCATGGCGATGAATACGCCGATTCAGGGCACGGCAGCAGATATCATCAAACTGGCGATGATATCTGCTTACCGCAAGCTGAAAGAGGCTGGCGTCAGGAGCCGCATCCTGCTTCAGGTACACGATGAACTGGTGCTGGAAGTCTGCCAGGAGGAAATCGAGCAGGTAAGCGGAATCCTGCGTGATGCCATGGAGCATGTGGTCAATCTGGATGTGCCGCTCAGCATCGATATCCATAGTGGGAAAAATTGGGCGGAGGCGAAATGACATGCCGGAAATGCCGGAAGTAGAAATCATTCGCCGCTACCTTGACCAGCAGCTGACTGGTCATCGCATCATGAATCTGGAAATCCTGCTGCCCCGTCAGATCAAGTGGCCGACGCCGGAAGGCTATCGTGCCATGGCCATTGGCCGGGCAGTAGAACATGTGAAGCGCCGGGGCAAATATCTGCTTATGGAACTGGATAATGGCAACGAACTGGTCTTTCATCTGCGGATGACCGGCCGGCTGGTCTATGAGCCGGAAGGACAAAGCCATGACAGCTATGCCCGGCTGCTCTTTCAGCTGGATGATGGCAGCCTGCTGGTGTACGGGGATACCCGTACATTGGGGGCTGTTTATGCGCTGCCGCCGGGCGAGCGCTGGCGGCTGCATGGCCTCAGTGAGATGGGGCCGGAGCCGCTGTCCGCCGATTTTACGCCAGATTATCTCCTGGAAGCTGTCAGTAAGCGGCGCACGCCAATCAAAACATTGTTGCTCAATCAGAATGTCATTGGCGGCATCGGAAATATCTATGCTGATGAGTCGCTGTTTTTGGCGGGAATCCATCCCTTGCGATCAGCTATGAGTCTGAGCGCCACAGAGTGTCAGCGCCTTTTTACGGCCATCAATCGCGTGATTGCAGCTGGTATTGAAGATGGTGGGACGACGTTCCGTGATTATCAGAATGGTGAAGGCAAGCAGGGACATCATCAGGACCACCTGATGGTCTATAACCGCAAGGGGGAGCTATGCCGAAACTGCGGCACGCCGATCGAAAAGATTACGGTCGGCGGTCGGGGAACTCATTTTTGTCCGCACTGTCAGGAGGCTGTCCAATGACGCGGGTAATTGGCCTGACCGGCGGCATTGCGAGTGGTAAAAGCACCGTTTCCGGTTATTTGCAGACCAGAGGGGCGGTGATCCTTGATGCCGATGCGATAGCCCGGGATCTTTCGCGGCCAGGCGGGACAATCTATACCGCTTATGTAAACCATTTTGGCAGGAAAATCCTGCAGCCGGATGGCGAACTCGACCGGCGGTCTATCGGTCAGCTGGTCTTTAGTAGCTCCGTAGAAAAAGAATGGATCGACACGGTCACCCATCCGCTCATCCGGGCTGAAATGCAGCTCCGCCTGCAGCAAAAAAAAGAACAGGGAGCGGCCATAATTTTGCTGGATGTTCCATTGCTCTTTGAGTCCGGATGGGATAAAATGGCAGAAGGGACCTGTCTGGTCTATGTAGACGAATCTGTGCAGCTTGCACGCCTTATGGCCCGCAATGGTTATGGACATGAGGAAGCATTGGCACGCATTCGTGCACAAATGCCATTATCCGAAAAGAAAAAACGGGCGAAGTGGCTCATTGACAATAATGGGGACCGGTCAGCAGTAATTGAACAGGCAGACCGGTTATGGAAGGAGTGGACCCATGAAGGACTTTCATGAAAGGGTCCAGGAAGAGCGACGCGTTCAACGGCGCATGGCGACCTGTTTTTGCGTGGCGTTGTATATTTTTATCGTAAGTCTCAGTGCGTACTTCGTGTTGCAGTTTGAGCCGGTGCAACGGAAGTATTTTTATGTATATCCATATCATGAAACCGTCATGAAGTATGCGGACATGTATCAGGTGGATAGTAACCTGACGGCAGCCGTTATCAAGAGCGAGAGTAAGTTCAAGCATGAGGCACACTCACACCGTGGGGCGGTGGGACTCATGCAGCTCATGCCGGATACGGCAGAGTGGATCGCAAAGCAGCTGGGAGACACAGGCTATAGTATCGAGGCTTTGCATGAGCCCGATCGGAATATACGCTATGGGACCTGGTATTTATCCAGTCTGGAGCGGGAGTTCCATGGTAATGATATCTTAGCGTTGGCGGCCTATAATGCAGGCCGTGGCAACGTCCATGACTGGATGAAAGAGAACAACTGGTCTGATAACTTCAAGGACATTGATGCGATTCCCTATAAGGAAACCCGCGATTATGTCCGCCAGGTTATCGGTGATCAGAAGAAGTATCGGGAGTTATATCCCTGAGGAGCAAATAAGGTATGAAGAAGTTTCGGATTGTACCTAAAAAAGAAAATGCATTCTGGCAGCTGGTCCAGGGCATGACACTGGATGATGAACAGAAAGAGCTTCTGAAGTCAGCTGTTATCCGCCATGTCGAAGTCTGCGGCCAGACCAACAGCTGGGAAATCGCACTGATGAGCCAGACGCTGATACCGGATGCACTGCTGCAGGATGCGGCTGCGCAGATTCGGAAGCAGTGTCAGCTGTCTGAGGTCATTTTCTATCAGGATGTCATCGATATCGAGGACGGGATCCAGAAGATCTGGACCAGACTGGTTACGATGGTATCCGAGGGCAATCCGACCGTATTCCAGCTGCTCAAGCGCTCCAAGTACAGCGTGGATGGCAGCCGGCTTATCGTGGATGTGCCAGGCGAACTGGGCGGCGAAATTATGCGCGCGCATTCCATCACGCATCTGATGAGTCGGGCAATCAAGCAGCTGCTGGGCTATCGCTGCCCGGTGGAGTGCAATGCCAGTGATGAAGTCCTGCAGAATCTCGAAGTCGATGACAGCTTCAATACACCAGAGTATCAGGCAGCCCTCCGTAAGGAGCGGGTGGCTGAAGCCAAGGCAGCACCAAAAGTCAGTGCCAAGGAGAAGCCGGCGGATAAGCCGATGGCTATGCCGAAGCATCATGAAGACTTTGACAAACCGGTCGTTGTCCATGGCGCGGGCAATCTCATCTTTGGCCGTGGCGTCATGGGGGAGCGTAAGCTGATCGACGAGCTGGACGGAGAGACGAAGAATGTCATTCTCGAAGGTTTTATCGGGGAAGGGCCGGGCTCGGGTCTCAAGGGCATCGAGTTCAAGACTGGGACGAAGCTTCTGAGCTTCTGCCTGGCTGATGAGTCAAATGGCATCGCCTGCAAGAAGTTTTTCAAACCGAAACGGGGCAAGAATGGTCTGGAAGAGGACTATGATGACGTTATGGACAAGCTCAAGGATGGCATGCAGGTCCGTGTCCGTGGTTCCGTCAAATTTGATACCTATATGAATGAATATGTTCTGTTCGTGGATGCGATGGCCAAGCTGGAGAAACAGCAGCGGGAGGATAATGCCGAGGTCAAGCGTGTCGAGCTGCATGCCCATACGACGATGAGTGCGATGGACGCAGTAGTATCGGTCAAGGACCTCGTAAAAACGGCCGCCCGCTGGGGCTGGCCGGCCATTGCGGTCACCGATCATGGTGTTGTGCAGGCATTCCCGGACGCGGCGAAGACCGTCAAGGAAAACAACCTCGATATCAAGATCATTTACGGGATGGAAGGTTACCTGACTGGCGATGATTATGAACAGAAACGGGCAAACCATATCATTTTTCTGGCGAAGAATCCGAACGGGCTGCGCAATCTCTATCAGATGGTTTCACTGGCTCATGTCAAGTACTTTCATCGTCAGCCACGTATTCCCAAGAAGATCGTGCAGGAGTATCGCGAGGGTATCCTCGTGGGCTCAGCCTGTGAGGCGGGCGAGCTGATCCGTGCAATCGTTGAGGGGCAGGCTGAGGAACAGCTGCTGGAGATTGCGGATTTCTATGATTATCTGGAGATCCAGCCAATCCACAACAATGACTTCCTGAAGCGCAGCGACAAATTCCCGGATATCAACACCGATCAGGACCTCATCGATATCAATCTCAAAGTTGCGGACCTGGCGAAGAAACTCGGAAAGATGCTCGTCGCTACCTGTGATGTGCATTTCCTGAATCCGGAAGACAATATCTATCGTGCCATCCTCATGAAGGGCAAAGGATTTGACGACGCTGAAATGCAGCCGCCACTCTATTTGCGCACGACAGATGAGATGCTGAAGGAATTCGACTATCTCGGCGAGGAAGCCGCCTATGAAGCGGTTGTTACGAATCCGCGCAAGATCAATGAGCTGATCGAGAAATTCAAGCCGATTCCGGATGACTTGTATTCACCGATGATTCCGGGTGCCGATGAAGAGATCAAGGAGATGTCCTACAATAAGGCCAAATCCATGTATGGTGAAAACCTGCCGGAAATCGTCGAGGCACGCCTGCAGCAGGAACTCAAGCCGATTATTGGTCATGGGTTCTCGGTGCTCTATCTTATCGCGCAGCGGCTGGTCAAGAAATCAAATGATGACGGTTATCTGGTTGGCTCCCGTGGATCCGTCGGTTCCTCGTTCATTGCGACGATGACCGGCATCACCGAGGTTAATCCGCTGCCGCCGCATTGGCGCTGCCCGCACTGCCATTACAGCAAGTTTATTACGGACGGCTCCTATGGCTGTGGCTATGACCTGCCGGATAAAATCTGCCCGGTCTGCGGGACTCCGCTCATCAAGGACGGACATGATATTCCGTTTGCCGTATTCCTGGGATTCGATGGCGATAAGGTCCCGGATATCGATCTGAACTTCTCCGGTGCCTATCAGCCGGTAGCTCATAAATATACCGAAATCCTGTTCGGCAAAGACAATGTTTACCGTGCCGGATCGATTCAGACCGTAGCGGATAAGACCGCTTTCGGTTATGTGAAGAAATTCTTTGAAGAAAAGGGCGTCAAGAAGCATATCTCCTATATCGACAAGCTGGCGCATGGCTGTATGGGCGTCAAGTCCACGACAGGCCAGCATCCGGCCGGCATCATGGTTGTGCCGCGTAATATGGATGTGCATTTCTTTACGCCAATCCAGCATCCGGCCAATGATATGAACTGTGGTACCATTACGACGCATTTCGATTATCACTCCATCAGCAGCCGTCTGGTCAAGCTGGATATCCTGGGACACGATGATCCGACCGTGATCAAGATGCTGGAGGATCTGACCTGCCGGGATCCGAAGACGATTCCGTTTGATGATAAGGCAACCATGTCCATCTTCAACTCAACCGGGGCACTTGGGCTGACACCGGAAGAACTGGGGGCAACCTCAGGCACTTTCGGCATCCCGGAGTTCCGTACGCCGTTCACGCGGCAGATGATTGATGATACGCAGCCGGATGTGTTCTCGGATCTTGTGCGTATCTCCGGTTTCTCTCATGGTACGGATGTATGGCTGGGCAATGCGCAGGATCTGATCCGCAGCGGCCAGTGCACCATCAAGAATGCAATCTCGGCCCGTGATGATATCATGATGTATCTGATTCATCAGGGCATCGATCCATTGCTTTCATTCAAGACGAATGGAGAAGGTCCGTAAGGGCAAGGGAATTGCTCCGGAAGTCGTAGAGAAACTCCATGACGGCAAGATACCGGAATGGTTCATCGACTCCTGTCAGAAGATCAAGTACCTGTTCCCGCGTGCACATGCGACAGCCTACGTTATGATGGCGTTCCGTATCGCATTCTGTAAGGTCCATTATCCTTTGGCGTATTATGCCGCTTATTTCTCCATCCGTGCCGCCGAGTTTGATGCCAATGTCATCGCCCGCGGTCAGGAATATGTAGGCGAGCAGATCCATAAACTGGAGCAGGCTTCCAAGGAAAAGAAACTGGATGCCAAGCAGAATGCGACACTGATCGTATTGCAACTGGCCTGGGAAATGTATCTGCGCGGTTTCAGCTGCGAATATGTGGATCTTTATGAGTCTGAAGCGGAGAAATTCGTCATCCACGATCATTCCCTGCTGCCCCCGATCGCCAGCCTCAGTGGTATGGGCTCCAAGGCATCCCAGAGCATCGTTGAGGCACGCCGGGATGGTATCTTTACCAGCATCGAGGATTTGCGCCGCCGTACGGGTATCTCGAAGACAAATATCGAGATCCTGCGTGAGCATGGCGCCCTGGATGGCATGGGAGAAAGCGACCAGATCGAGTTGTTCAGTTAAGGTAATAAAAAACTCGCGGTTTTACCACCGCGAGTTTTTGTGTGTCCGGGATTTTTTTCGCAACAAACGTCCTGTGCGCCTGGCATGAAGCTCGGCGCATTTTTCGACAATCAGACGGATAACCCATGAAGCCGGGCGGGAAGACTTGGTGTGAAACCATTGCTCGACGGTCCGGCTTGGGGCGCCAAGCAGATTTTCGCAGTCCCGTGGCGTGATGCCCCAGAGCTCACGCATCAGCTTCATTGGTTCGTCTGCGCAGGCAATCCGGTCCAGTTCGGCCGCTTTTTTCAGTTCCTCGACATCTACATCGAAGCCTGTCTGGCGTTGAAACCAGTTGGGAATATCGTCTCGTGTCACTTTTGGCATGGCGGTCAATTCCTCCTTTGTCCGATTTTTTGTCTTGTTAGTTTCAATATATACCATGCTAAACATGTCGTCAAGCACGAATTCAGCGGGAATCCATTCCGTTCAGGGCTGGTTTTTCTGTTTTCACCATGTTATACTGGTAAAGATATGTTTTGAACAGAAAAAAGGAGATGTTCCACCAAAAATGAAGACAACGATTATTGGCATTGCAGGAGGTACAGGTTCGGGTAAATCGACATTTACCAACCGCTTGAAACGCTTTTTTGGTGAAGACATAACGGTGATCTATCACGACAATTACTATAAGCCGCATGATGATATCCCGTTCGAGGATCGCAAGGGAATCAACTATGATCACCCGGAGTCGCTGGAGACCGAGCTGCTGGTCAAACACCTGCTGGCGTTGAAACAGGGGCAGAGCATCCAGTGTCCGGTCTATGATTTCACCCAGCATACACGTTCAGACAAGACCGTTGCAGTACATCCCAGCCGTGTGATCGTCGTAGAGGGTATCCTCATCCTGCAGGATGAGCGTCTGCGTGATCTCTTTGACATCAAGATCTTTGTCGAGGCTGATGCCGACGAACGGATCCTGCGCCGTGTGCTTCGTGATATGAATGAGCGGGGACGCGATCTTGAGAACATCATCGAGCAATATCTGATGACCGTAAAACCGATGCATTATCTGTACGTTGAGCCGACAAAGAATCTGGCGGATATTGTCATCAACAGCGGGCTCAACGATGTGGCCTTTGATGTGATCAAACGCAAGATAGAAGATCTGCTGGCCGATAAAGAGTCTTGACAGCTGATATTTCCGTCTGTTATACTTACGTTACAATCAAATAGCGAAGGGGAGTAACCTCGCGGTTGTCATCAACAATCATGTCCGCTGGCGGGCTGGTGACAGCGTTGCAGATTGCAATAGGTGAGACTTTCGTATGATACCCGTTTTTTCGGATACCATGCGGAGGTCTCTTTTGTTTAATTAGGAGGAATTTTATAATGGAAATGAGTATCGTATCTATGGATTTTCTGGCTGCGCTGGGATCCCTGATCCTGCTGGACCTGCTGCTGGGCGGCGATAATGCCGTAGTCATCGCCATGGCCGCCAATAAGCTGTCACCAGAACTGCGTCGCAAGGCAGTATTCATCGGCACGGCAGGTGCTGTGGTAATCCGTCTGGTCATGACGTTGATTGCGGTATGGCTGCTTACCATACCGTATCTGCAGGCAATCGGCGGACTTATCCTGCTGCCAATTGCGGTGAAACTGCTGGTGCCGGCTGATGAGACTGGAGATGTCAAGGCTGCAGATAACCTTGTCAGCGGCAGTCAAGACGATCATTGTTGCCGGATGCGGCCATGGGCGTTGACAATGTTCTTGCCGTTGCGGGCGCTTCTCATGGAAGCTTCCTGCTGGTTGTCCTGGGGTTCTTGATCAGTATCCCCATCATTGTCGGTGGCAGCACCATCATTGGCGGCATCATGGACCGCTATCCGGTCGTCCTCTATGCCGGCTCTGCGATTGCTGGGATGGACGGCCGGCTCTATGATTGCGCACGATAAGATCATTGGGACGATGCTTACCAATGCTGCCGGTGACTGGGCGGCTATGCTGATCCAGGCCGGGATGGCTGCTGGTGTGGTGTTGATTGGCTATTGGCGTGCGCATAACAGAAAATAAAGAATACAGCCTATTGCGATTCGTGCTAAAATAAGAAGGTATGATTCTGGAGAACAGCTGCAGTGACGGCTGAATGCTTTCATGAGAATGGAGAACAAATGCATGAAAAAGATATTGATTATCGAAGATGATCAGGAAATCGCTGAACTGGAACGCGACTACCTGGAAGCATCACAGATGCAGGTAACCATCATTAACGATGGCCTTGAAGGCAGGAAAGTGGCTATGTCCGAAGCATTTGACCTGGCGATTCTTGATCTCATGCTGCCGGGGCTCGATGGATTCAATCTTTGCCGGGATATCCGGCAGCATTATGATTACCCTATCGTAATCGTATCGGCCAGACAGACTGACATTGATAAGATCCGTACGTTCGGTCTGGGCGCAGATGACTATATGACGAAGCCCTTCAGTCCCAGTGAAATGGTTGCACGGGTCAAGGCACATCTGGCGCGTTATGAACAGCTCAAGCAAAACGCCGATCAATCCGAACTATCGGAGCAGCTGAAGTGTGGTGGTCTTATCGTGGAGCCGGCTAAGCATCGGGTCCTGCTTAACGGCGAAGAGATTATGCTGCCGAACCGCGAATTTGAGCTTTTGGTTTTCCTCATGCAGAATCGTGGCATCGTATTCAGCCGGAATAAATTGTTTGAAACGATTTGGGGGCTGGACGCATTGGGGGATACAGCGACTGTTGCTGTTCATATCAACCGGCTGCGGGAGAAAATTGAAACCGACACAGCCAATCCTTATTATATCGAAACCATTCGTGGCGCTGGTTATCGTTTCGCAATAAGGAACGGGGGCAGGACAGCGTATGAGCAGGTGGCATCTGGCACACTTATCGGTTCGCAAGCGTCTGTTATTCAATAATTTTATTATGGTATTAGTTCCCTGTACTGCTTCTGGTAATCAGTAGTACGGCATTTTTATGGGATTGCGGGCGACAGGTAACTTCCGGGATCGTGAAATTGAGCTTGTATGGCCGGAGGCTGGTGATTCGGCAGCAATCCAGCTGGGACTCAGTCATCTGCGGGCGCATGTGGATTGGAAATGGAAGGATAACAGTGCAGGAGCAATCCATCGACATGTTGCCACATTGGAGCGTGCCGGGATTCAGGTTGCAGTTCTGGATAATGGGCAGGAAGTCTACGAGACGATCCCGGGAACGGCTGACTCCTTACTGGCAGACTCCTATGAGCTCGCGCCACAGCAGGGAAATGCCCTTGTTTGGGATGAAAAGGGACTGATGTTTCGCTATCTTTCAGAAGATGAGCAGTCGATAGCGGTAGCAATTGGACCGGTTCCTTTTGAAATCGGGCGAAGTTACTTCCCGGATTCCATTGAAGATATCCTGGCAAATATTGCTGTCGTTGCTATGATTATGGCAGTCCTGGTGATTGCCATAACTGGGGTATTCCTGGCCAGAAACCTTTCACGTAAAATCCTGGCACCATTGGAGGAACTGCGTCAGTCGGCCAAATGCATTGAGCATGGTGATTATGAGAAGCCTGTTCGTGTATATAGTTCTGATGAACTCGGTGAGACCGCAGCTGTATTTGAATCCATGCGGCAGCAGCTGCAGGAAAACCGGCAACTGCGGCTGGTCTATGAAAAGAACCGTCAGGAACTGTTGGCAGGAATCGCACATGATCTGGCGACCCCGCTGACCAAGATCACCGGCTATACCAGCGGGCTGTTGGAAGGAATAGCAGATACGCCCGAAAAACAGCGTCATTATCTCGAACTGGTCAGGAGAACCAGCCAGTCCATGGCACAGCTGGTGCAGAACTTGTTCCTGTTCTCGAAACTGGAACTGGGCAAAGTTGTGTTTCAATGGCAGATCGTAGACCTGGCTGAACTGCTCAATGAATTTGTAGACAGTCAGGCTTATGTTCTGGCTGAGCAGGGATTTCAGTTGACTTGCAGGGTCGATGCATCATTAGTTGAGCCGATACTGGTCCGGATCGATCCTACCCAGTTCCGGCGCGTACTGGATAATATCCTCAGCAATAGCATTAAATACAAAGAGGAAGGCTCTGATGGCTGGCTGAACATAAACCTGCATATACAGGGTAATGCCTATCAGATTGAGTTTACAGATGGAGGTCGTGGGGTATCTTCTGAGGAACTTTCGAGGCTGTTTGAGACCTTTTATCGTACCGACAAAGCCAGAAGCGCTGCTGCCAAGGGCAACGGTCTGGGACTTGCTGTCACCAAGAAAATCATCGAGGGGATGCAAGGCGAAGTATGGGCCGAAGCAGCCCGGCCAAAAGGCCTGAAAATTTGCATAACCCTTCCCCGATTGTCGCCGGAGATATATCTTTGAGAGAAGGCAGGACAGGGAAAGAGAATGATGATTTGTTTTGAGCTGAATTGACGTTGTAAGTATCATCAATGCTTCATCACAGACCGATTCGGACATAGCTGTCGTATGTAAAGCAACAAAAGCTCTCCAGTAATATGGGGAGCTTTTTTGATGGCGAAAAGTTGTTGGAGATGGTGTATAATATTATGGTATTGTAAAATTTATAAGGGGGTATGATTTTGCGTGTATTGAAGAGAACCGTAGGACATTTTATACAATCTGATAATTCTGATAATTTGATAAAATTGTAAAAGCTGTAGAATAAGGGCTTCCGTGATTTTAATTTGGAGTGCTCTGTAAAAAATAAAGCTAATTTAATTGGCTCTTCACTAGCATGTGTGGGTAAAACCACCATGCAAAAATCTTTCTAACGCCTTATGCCGTATAGGCTGCCGGGCGATTCGGCAAGGGGATGTTTATATTGGAGCAAACCAGCAGTATCATATCGAGCATATTCTGTATATTCCGGAAGCCAAATGAGCGCCGGATTATCAGCTTGATTTTATTGTTGTTTGCCTCAATTCTGGCATTGCTAATCTGTTGACGGATGGTGTTCAGAATATGCTCGCGGTGCCGCATGATTTTCTTCTGTAGCTCCACGAACTCTGGGATTCGACAGTGCCGTGCCCATTTAACCCATCCGATAAGCGCTGCATCTGCCTCCTCAACATCCGTCATGTGAAGGATGAGCCGTAAGGCTTCCTTGAGTTTATATGCTCTGTACAGGCGGTTGTCTGAGAGCTGGATGAGTTCTAACTTGGCCTTCTGAGTCTCAGTTAGGTTCTCTGGCGCCTTGCCTAACGCAAAGGTAGCGCCTTTGATGGATTTAGCCTTTTCCTTGGCGGCAGCGGCCTCAGCGGCTTGCTGGTCATCTTTCTTGGGGCGGCCAGCCTTCTGACGCTTCGGATAAGATTGGGCAGCGTCACGAGCTTCGTGCCAACTCTGTTTGCGGACAGCATCCAAAGCCTCCATAGCCCATTCCACCACATGGAATGCGTCTACACAGCGCTCACAATTTGGCAGATACTTGTTTACGCAGTCCGTAATCCATCTGGCACCGTCAGCACTGACAACCTTGATAGATTCCCGCTGCTCCTTGCTCAGAAGTTCCATGAAGAGCGTAAGGACAGCCTTACCTTTTCCCTCATGCACCCAGACCACAGTATTGTTCTCATGGTTGACTACCACGGTGAGATACTTATGGCCTTTACGGTAGCTGGTTTCATCTATGCCGATAACGCGGAGGCCATCTAGGCGCTTGTGCATATCCGGCTCGATGTCCTGATGTACCCGGGAGATGATATTGCCTACAGTATCCCAGGCAATACGCATGTAGGCAGCTACAGCAGACTTGTTTAGCTGGGTGGCCAGCCAGGCAGTGCTGTACTCAAAATCCTTGGTAAAGCCAGAGTTGTGGAAAGCCCAGGGGACGCTGGCAACTACGACACCGTGCTGAGGGCAGCAGATACGCGGGCAGGCAGATTCAATCTCAACCAGCACACCGCCGAAGTCCATAGCACGCCATCTGCGCGTAATGCCATGATGGTCGTACCCCGGACATTTACAGCCACAGTGAGGGCAGCGATGCTGAAGGCGCTTATGCGGACGGGCCTTGATAAGAAGGTGCTGGACATTGCTTTCGTCACACCAAACATTGGCATCTTCGACAACGATGCCCTTGACATTTAAAAGATTCTTACATAAAGTAGAAGTAGAGACCATCTGTATCCTCCCAGTGAAGAGTTGTGTAGGAACTTCTACTTTACCACGGATACAGGTGGTTTTTCTATATTCAGTTAACTAGCCCGGCTTTCTACCCACACATGGTAGTGAAGCCTCATAAATATAATTGAAAGACACCTCGAGGATAGATCTGGAAGTTTATCTTCGGGGTGTCGTCTATTTCTGCGCATATATGATATAGTATAGATAATGGATGGAAGTTGCTGTCCAATGGCCGTATCGGATGTCCTTATAGGGGGAGATAGATATGCGTTTATGGCATGTTGATTTAATTGAATGTCTGCCACGGCAGCAATTGCTGGGGCAGCATCGCGAGTGCTGCGCATTGCGTGGAAGGGGCTGGGGCCGCCCACATGCTACCGTGAATTATGTATTCCGCTATTCACCACGAATGCTCTATGACTATCACATCCGGGTCATGGCTGAAATGAAACGACGTGGCTATGATCCAGATCCCTGTTGGCTGGATGCTCGCTATCGTGGCAAGGTCCTGCAATATGCACCGTATACTCCAGTCTCTGGGCCTTTGCTGAAAGGATACCCTGAACATGATGCAGAGTATTTGGTTCAATGTCTGGAAAATCTGCAACGTAAGGGAATTAACTTGAACAAAGAAATAAGATTAAAGGAGACGCTGTCTTGATGGCGAATGAATATATAGGAATAGAAAGCGAGGAATTATTTTATGTATATTGTGATTGAGAAAAGGCTTACGATGATCCGGGATCATCTGTCAGGCTTCCATCTGCTTTGCCTTGTTGTGGTGCTATGTCAAGATTTAGCACAAATTAAAATGAGAACTTCTTAATATTTTTATGGACAATTGTCCATTTGAGCATTTTTTAGTCTTTGCGTAATGATTTTTCATAAAGCTGCTCAAACTGATTAGGCGATATATAGTTACAATGGCTGTGTATACGCACAGTATTGTAAAATGACTCTATGTATTCAAATACAAGGCGTCGTGCCTGTTCGTAATCTAATATCTTGAAGCGATTGAGCCATTCACGCTTTATGAGCGCATGAAATGACTCGATGCAAGCATTGTCCCAAGGATAGGCTTTCTTAGAAAAACTATGCTTCATGCCAGGGAGTGTATAATAAACTGTGTAAGTAAGACACCAGCAGTTTAGATTATGCTCCCCTGTCGGGGATGTCAAACACATGCGGAGGTAATGAATTTATGTCGAAGAAACAACCCACACGTGGCGAGTCCCTGGCTAAGGCTATCATCAGTGAATATAAGCCCAAGACCGTTGAAGATATGCAGAACGCCCTTAAAGATGTTTTTGGGCCAATGTTTGAGGCCATGCTGAATGGTGAAATGGAAAATCATCTCGGTTATGAGGCTAATGAGCGTAATGAAAAAGAAACGACCAATCGCCGCAACGGTTATACGCATAAGACGCTCAAGACGTCCGCAGGAGAAGTCCCAATCGATGTTCCACGTGATCGGGATGGCTCCTTTGAGCCTCAAGTCGTACAAAAGCGTCAAAAGGACGTCTCTTCCATTGAGGGCAAGGTGCTTGCCATGTATGCCCGTGGTATGAGTCAGAGGGATATCTCGTCGACCATTGACGACATCTACGGTTTCAAGCTGTCTGCCGGTCAGATCTCCAATATCACGGATTGTGTTTTGGATGAGCTGACCGAGTGGCAAAATCGGCCACTGAAGGCATTCTATCCTTTTGTGTTTGTTGATTGCATCTACGTTTCCATGCGTACGGAGCAAGGTGTTTCAGACCAGGCTGTGTACGTTATTTTGGGATACGATTTGAAGGGCAAAAAAGATATCCTTGGTTTGTGGATGGGCGATACAGAAAGCAAGCATCGATGGATGCAGGTGTTTGATGAAATCAAATCCCGCGGAGTTCAGGATATCGGCTTCATTTCGATGGATGGTGTAAGCGGACTTGAAGATGGAGTGAAGTCCATCTTCAAGAATGTCGTCGTGCAACGCTGCATCGTGCACCTAGTCCGTAACTCACTGAAATACGTGCCTAGCAAAGATTACAAGGCCTTTACCGCACAGCTCAAGAAGATCTATGGAGCAGTCAATCTGAAAGCAGCCCAGGCTGAGTTCGAGCGGTTCTGTGATACCTGGAGTAAGTATCCGGGAGCCATCCGTGTGTGGAAGGACAACTTCCGACACGTAGAGCAACTGTTCAATTACGGCAGCGATGTACGTCGTGTGATGTATACAACCAATGCGATAGAGAGCGTCAACTCGAGCTTCCGTAAAGTTACCAAGAAAGGCTCTTTCAGCAGCGAGACTGCCGTTTTCAAGGTGTTCTATCTGCGAATCAAGGAACTTTACCAGAAATGGCAAGGGCGCTCGATTCGCAATTGGGCCATGGTGATGAACCAGCTGATTATTGACGAACGGGTCGGCGCTATGGTCCAAAAATATCAGGCATCTTTTTAAATTAATTTACACACTTTACTTGACAGTCCCGCCTCAAATGAAGGGTATTTATCAACATCGCTGTATACCGGAATCAGTACATTCTATGGACTTACGGATAGAAATAGTATCCTGTCTGTTTTGGCATGTTCCCCCTATGATGGCACGAAGCATGAAACCTTCAATGGTCCAGCCTATTTCAGCAACCTTGCGATGTTTACAGAGGATATTTCCCTGATAGCGCCAGGATGGGATATTTATTCGACCAAAGCATGGTCCCTGGATGCGGCGCAGACGTTATATATGAGCGGTACTTCTATGGCTACGCCAGCGGTGTGTGGTGTACTGGGGCTTGTGCAGCAGGCATATCCTTATATGAGTGCCAAGCAGCTGGCCGATGTGGTGTTATCTACGACATCGGCATATCCTGTAGATACCTCCCGGCCAACGTATACGATAATGAGTTCAAGCAATGTTTTTGGTAAGGTCCTTGATTACGGTATAAATATCATTTGCTATGTCCCGACGGTGAGACCGACAACTCAGGCCGGATGGAAAGCGTTGATCAAGCAGGTAACGGGATGGGATGAGGAGCTATATACGAAACTGGTCACGGATAATCAGCTTTGTGATCAAGATGGAAATCTGAATTTGAAGCGGATATATTTTTATGGTCGGTTGTATAATGAAGTTGAACAGTTAATCAAAAAATAAAAATCCATAGTGACTTCCTGTGTTAAAATGGTTTTGCTAAACAACACAAACAAAGGAGTAATCACTATGGATCAATCCAATTTTAACACAATCGAGGGAAGTCGTAAACAGGGTCACCACCTTACGCTGGATGAGCGTGGCATGATTCAGGCACTCCATGAACAGGGCTATTCGCTTCGTGGCATTGCTGCCGCGGTTGGTTGTGCTCACACTACCGTTCATTACGAACTGCGGCGTGGAACACCAGAGCGTAAAGGCGGCCGTGGCCGAATGCCAAAGTATACGGCTAAGCGCGGCCAGCAGGCGTACAAGGAACATCGCAGGAATGCTAGACGTCCTTGTAAACTTGACAGCGATAACTGCGAGCCCTTCATTCAATGGATGGTGGAACATGTCCGCAAGAACCGATGGTCATTGGATACCTGTGTCGGCCATGCCAGGCTGCAAAACTTGTTTCAGCCGGAGCAGATTCCCTGCACCAAAACGCTCTACAATATGCTCTGGGCTGGCAAGCTGCCGCTTTCTCTTTTTGATGTTCCACAAGCGCTGGGGCGTAAGCAACACCGAAAATGGAATCGCAAGAACAAGCGCATGAAAGGCCGTAGTATTGAAGATCGCCCGGCTATCGTCAGCGAAGGAACCGAGATCGGTCATTGGGAAATCGATACGGTCGTTGGACAACGGGAAGGCCGTGAGGCAGTTGCCTTTACTGCTGTGGAAAAGGTAACGCGCAACTACATAGCTATTCGTATCTCCGGACGTACCAGTGCCGGTGTTGAGGATGCGATGAATAAGCTGCAGGATCTATACGGCAAAGAGCGTTTTAGTCAGGTATTCAAGACGATGACCGCTGACAACGGCCCGGAATTCGAGACATTATCCAAGTTTGAGAGCCTAGGCACCGCCATCTATTTCGCGCATCCTTACAGCTCATGGGAGCGCCCTCAAAACGAGCGTCATAATGGTCTGCTGAGGGATTTCATTCCCAAGGGTAAATCGATAGAGCCATTCAGCGATGAAGATGTCTTGAATATGGCCGATATGCTGAACCAGCGTCCGCGTCGCATTCTTGGCTACCATACGCCAACGGAGCTATTCGACCGTTTTCTCGATGAAGTTTATACTATTGATAATATTTCTTGATTAAATTAGTGTTCAATTTGCACTTGCAATTTACCGATATATTTTTATGATAATGTACCGATGAGTGTAGTATTCGGTCAGGGACTCGTCAATGCTGATTTGGCAACAAATGGTCTGGGTACGCTCAATGCCAAGCGGCTGACCTCGTCAGACCTGGATACGACTTATGCTTCGGCAGCGAATGGCAGCCAGGCACTCTATAAGGTAGATACTGCGGGTTATGACAGCGTCTCAGGACGAATGGCCATGGCTTTGCCACCTCATTCGGTTTCGATCATTCCGTCAGCTATGACTGGCGTCTGGGCGAATTCTTCAGCTATGGGGACAATGCCTTTGCAGCTGTGAACAGCAGTCTTAAGAACAAGGATTATCGACTGGGTATCTATGGCATTCGGGAAAAGGGCCCAAGCCAGATTTTTCTGTACCTCGATGCCGGTCGCCAGAACAACGACTCGAAGCGTTATATCAATGCTGGAGCAAACTATATGGCCAAAAGCAGCTACAATAGCAATACCATTGAGCTCGGCGGCCGCTATACCTATGATACGGACTGCGGAAAAGCCCATGACTGGCATCGCAAGCCTTACGGAGAGGCTCAGGTGGTTCGTTACAGCCAGGATGGCTACAACGAAAATGGTGCTGGCGTATGGAATCAGAGTGTGGGCAGCGGCAGCAGCACCTACAGTGCTGCCACGGTTGGCTTCGGTCTTGAGAAGCGGATGAAGGATGAGGAAATAGAGGTGCATGTTGGCTACAAGCGGGTGCTCTCAGGCAGCGATCCAACCTATCCGGTACACTGGATGGACGGAGGCACGGAGCACATTGCGCGTGGCAGCGGCCTTGACAAGAATCTGCTGGTTGTGGGCGTGCATGCTGAGCAGAAGCAGGAAGACAACTGGAATCTTTTAGGTGATATCGAGCTGGAGCAGGGCCATTCTCAGCAGAATGTTCAGGCATCGGTGATGCTTAAGAAGAGCTGGTAATCTTTTTTCGTTATAAGGGTATTCCAGGTGGAATTTTGGTAGATCCTGCTTCGTTGACAAAACCGTTCGTTGCACGTATACTGAAAGCGATTATTAACCCGTTAATAGTAGAGGTTTTGTAAAAACGACCGACAAGGAGCAGACTATGATTTTACAGACAACTGTAGCACAATATATCCCAACGAATGCGTATTTTTATAGTGATGACGATACTCACCATAGTTTTCTTATCGATCCGGGTGCGGAGGCAGACAAGCTGATCCGGGTGGCGAAAGAGAATGAACTGGTTGTGGACAAGATTCTGCTGACGCATGGACATTTCGATCACATGGGCGCAGTCATTGCGTTACAGCAAAAATGGGGGATCCCGGTTTGCATGCAGGCGAATGGACGGGCTTATGCGGATAATCCGGACTGGAATCTGTCAGCGCAGACCAATGTACCAATCCGGCTTAAGGATGTGACGTATCTGGAAGATGATACGGATGTCAACCTTGAGGCTGCGCCGGAGCATCGGCTCCATATCGTGCCAGTGCCAGGACATACGACCGATGGCTGCGTTTATTACAATCTGAAAGATAACGTTGCCTTTGTTGGTGATTCGGTATTCCTGAACAGCTACGGCCGTACGGATATGCCAGGTGGCAGTGAAGAAACGCTTTTGTCCAGTATTGCCAAAGAGATTCTGACTCTTCCGGCTGATATGACGCTTCTGAGCGGACATTCAGAGCCTACGACGGTGGCGGCTGAGCGCAGGATGCCGTGGTATGGTCCATATCTGAATAAAGATTGATCCGGTACGAACAGGCCCCACATCAAATTGTTGATGTGGGGCCTGTTTATCTTATGGTGATGTATTTATCGTTTTAGTTTGTCCTGGTTTTGATTGATGATTTCGCCCATGAGCATTTTGCCACGGACATCCGGATGGAGTCCATCGGTGGAGAAGCCGCTGTCCATGACACGATGCGCCGGATCATAGAAATATGGTTCCAGATCGATGTAATAATCCTGCTGGCGGATCCAGCTGTTGATCTTTAGCAGTTTGAGTTCCCAGTTTGGATCGGTCGGGACATGGAAGGCAAACTGGATATTTGCCGGATTTACAGGCATCAAGGTGAGGAATATCGGGCGGATGTTATTGACTTCGCATTTCTGTTTGATTGCAGCAAGGTCGTTGATGACAGACTCCGGACTGGTCTCTGTGGCCCGCAGACTGTTGGTCCCGGTAAGAATCAGCAGGTTCACCGGCTTGAAGGGCAGGACATCCTGATCGAAGCGCTCCAGCGTCATCCTGGAGGTATCACCGCTGCGTCCGAGGTTCAGGCAGGGAAAATCAAAATAGGTAGTGTAGCTGTATTCCAGTGAAGCCGGTGAGTTGGATACGGCACCGCCGCCATGGGTGATGCTGTCGCCTAATACGGCGACAGGGACACGCTCTTCCTGCTGTTTGACGATGAAATGAGCCGTGTCAGACCAGGGGCTGATGCTGTTGCCCTGTTTGTCAACTGCCCGTACGCGCCAATAGTAATCGCCGGCGTAGGGACGGGCGTATTCATCATAGCAGGCAGCAGCAGAGTCGACGGTTTTGTTCCAGATACGGTCAGCCGTAGGTTCTGTATCATTTTCCGTGGCTGGCGGCTGGATCATGAGCTCTACTTCATAACGATTTATGCCGTGCAATGGAATCCATTGGTAAACCGGATAAATCGGCATTTCAAAGTTGGGCATCTCGTCGAAGTCATTCAGCAACGGATGATCTGGCTGTGGCAGTGATGCATCGATGTATAGCGGCTCCGCTTTGGAGAAGGCTCCAATCGGGTTGTGATGAATGTCCAGAGCCCGTACCCGCCAGTAGATGAATTTGCGGGAGGCATATTTCTTAAGGTCTGCCTGCCAGCCGTTGGTAAAGATCTGATTGGTGCTTTCCAAATGGTTGGTTTTGGAAAGTGCGACACTGTTCTCCTGATCCGGCAGACCGGACAGCAGTTCCACCTCGTAGCAGACCGCATTTGGTACAGCATGCCAGACCAGAAATGGCATCAGGCTGGCCGGGTTGTCTTCGGTATAATGATAGATCGTCCATGGAGCCGGTGGCGTTTTCGTATAGATCGGATTTTCTATCGGTTCTGAAGGCGGTGTCAGAGCACCAAATAGTCCATAGGCAGTTACCCGGTAGCTGGTTGGTATCCCACTGCGTGGTACTTCAATGGATGAACTGGTAGTCAGGCCACTGGTAAAGAAATGGTATTCTGGCTCACCATCGACCAGTCCGGTGGTTTTTGAATAAGTGTCGACTTTATAGAAGCAGGGGTAAGGCAATGGATCCCAGGTCAGGACCATGTGTCCATCATGTTCATCAAAGGAGGTCTCCAGATGCATGCCCTGCAAACCAAACAGATCTGTTTTTTCAGCAACAAAGATAGAGAATATGGTAAAACTGATAATAATAATCAAAAAAAGCGAAAATTTCTTCATAAATAACACCAACTAAAGAGGATTTTGTTTTATATTTGATAGTGTAAAATCATTTGTGTAAACTCAAGTGGGGATAGAAAAAGGAACCACTTTTCTTTATAGTGTTAAGTGACCAAACAAAACACAAAGAAAGAAGGTTCCTTTATGTCTTATCTTACCACAGAACTTCTCACATCTCTACTCCAAGGCGGTGCTGCCGCCAATGAATTCCTTCGCAGCAAAATCGAAGAAGGTGTCAATGCCGTCCTCAAAGCTGAACTGGCAGGATTTCTCGGCTACGAGAAGCACAGTTCCGCCGGGTGGAATACAGGCAACAGCCGCAACGGTTCATATCAGCGCACCATCGTGACTTCGTATGGCAAAATCACGGTGGATGTGCCGCGCGACCGCAATGGCGAATTTCAATCGCCATTATTGCCGACGCGAAAACAACGTGTCGATTCGTTGGAGACTACAATCATTCAACTGTACCAACGCGGTGTCACGACGCGTCAAATCGCAGAACTTATCGAGCAGATGTATGGCCATTGCTACACGCCAGCTACCATATCCAAGATTGCAGCTGATGTGTCGGATCAGGTTGAACAGTTTCATAAACGACCAGTTGCCAAGCGATATGCCGTTATCTTTTGTGATGCAATGTATGTCAATCTCCGTCGCGACAGTGTAGCCAAGGAGTCTATCCATGTCCTGCTCGGCATTACGCCGGAAGGATACAAGGAAATTCTTGACTATGCCATTCTGCCTTCTGAGTCAGCGCTGAACTACGCCGATATGCTAAAGAGCTTGAAAATGCGGGGGCTGGAACAGGTACTGCTCTTCGTCTCGGATGGCCTTGTTGGTCTCCCAGACGCAGTACAGAATGAGTTTCCGCGTGCCAAGCACCAGAGTTGCTGGGTTCATCTCATGCGTGCTGTAAGCCGCCTGGTGCGGCCTTCTGACCGGAAGATCGTCCTGGATGCGCTTAAGCGTGTGTACCGGCAGGAGAATGCCGCACTCGCAAAACAAGAACTGTCAGCCTTTCTCGACTCGTATGGAACAAAGTACAAGCGACTTCATAAGCTTTTTCAGAATGAGTCCAGCCTCTTCTCGTTTTACGAATTTCCGAAGAGCATCCAGCAGACAATTTACACGTCAAACCTCATTGAGAACAACAACAAAGGATTTCGTCACAAGGCAAAGCTCAAGGAGCAATTCCCCAACGAGGATTCACTGGAACGATTCGCCTGCACGGTCTACTGTGATTATAACCGACGTTTTTCCGGGAAAGCGCATCGTGGATTTCAAGAAGCATATCCGGAGTTGTTGGAGATGTTCACGGATTAATCTTTCAGTCTACACTATAAAAGTTTACACATAAGAGTTGACACTACCTTATATTTCACGTATATAATAACATATATATTTCAGTATAACATAAATCAGGGGTGATGTGGATGGAAAAGCACGGTTTAGTGTTGATTCATACGGGTGAAGGCAAAGGAAAAACAACAGCAGCACTGGGGCTGGCAATGCGGGCCTGGGGGGATGGTATGCGGGTTCTTATCCTGCAATTCATCAAAGGCGGCTGGACCTATGGCGAATTAAAGACAATTTCGGTATTGGAACAGGCTGAAGGCCGGATACATGTGGAGCAGTGTGGTCTGGGGTTCACACACAAAGGTGATACCGATGAGGCTGAGCACCGACAGGCAGCAGCCGGGGCGCTAAAACAGGCTGAGCAGGCAATCACGAGTGGGGACTGGGACCTCATCATTCTCGATGAGATCAATTATGCAATCAAATTCGGCCTGATCACGGAGGCAGAGGCGCTGCGACTGCTCGATATACGACCAGCTGGTTTGCATCTTGTTCTGACGGGCCGTGATGCCAGGCCGGCATTAATCGATCGTGCCGATCTGGTAACGGAGATGAAGCTGATTAAGCATCCGTATCAGCAGGGGATCAAAGCTCAGCAGGGAATCGAATTCTAATAAAATTAACGAATGTCTCTTGTATTCATACACAATATGCGATAGAATTGTAACTATGTATTAAGACTGTATCGTCATATGTGCTGCTGAAACAGACAATATCATTTTGACGGACGATATCTCTTGGATTAGGAGTGTTGAAAAATGAGAAGTGACATCGTAAAGAAGGGCGCCACTCGCTGCGCGCATCGTTCCCTGTTCCATGCAAATGGTTATGGACCGGAGGATTTGAAGAAACCGTTGATCGGTATCTGCAATTCATTCAATGAGATTATTCCTGGACATATTCATCTGCGTGAGATTGCTGAGGCGGCTAAGCTGGGTGTGGCTGCCGCGGGGGGAACGCCGGTAGAGTTCCCGGCGATCGGTGTCTGCGATGGCATTGCCATGGGACATACAGGTATGAAGTATTCGCTGGCCAGCCGTGAGCTGATTGCGGATTCAGTCGAAGCTGTGACGATGGCTTCCGGTTTTGATGGCCTCGTGCTTATCCCGAACTGCGATAAGATTGTACCGGGGATGCTCATGGCGGCTGCCCGCCTGAATATTCCGGCTGTCGTCGTGTCCGGCGGCCCGATGCTGCCAGGTCGTTATCATGGTCAGGATGTCAGTGTCAGTCAGGCCTTCGAGGCAGCAGGTAAATTCGCTGCTGGTGATATGACCGAAGCAGAAATGACGGAGCTTGAGGCGAAATGTTGCCCAGGCTGTGGTTCCTGTGCCGGGCTTTTCACCGCCAATACGATGAATTCCCTGACTGAGGTCCTGGGCATGGCATTGCCGGGCAACGGGACGATTCCAGCTGCTTACAATGGTGCTCGCCGTCTGCTGGCAAAACGTGCAGGCGCAGTGGTGATGGATCTGATCGAAAAGAATATCAAGCCGCGTGATATCATGACGCAGAAAGCATTTGAGAATGCAATTACGGTTGATATGGGCATTGGTGGTTCTTCCAATACGGTCCTGCATCTGACGGCGATTGCGCATGAGGCTGGAATTGAGCTGCCAGCACCGCTCTTCGATAAGATTTCCCGTCGTACGCCTTATATCACGAAACTCAGCCCAGGTGGACATCATCACATGGTGGATCTGGATGAGGCTGGCGGTATTTCTGCAGTCATGCATGAGCTGTCCCGGAAGGATATCATTCATCTGGATGCCCTGACGGTGAACGGAACGATGGGCGATCGGATCAAAGATGCCGAGGTCCTGAACCGCGAGGTAATCCATAGTGTGGATGCGCCGTATCGCAAAGAGGGGGGCATTGCCATTCTGAAGGGCAACCTTGCACCGGATTATGCGGTAGTCAAGGCTTCGGCGGTAGCTGATGATATGCAGACCTATCAGGGTAAAGCCAAATGCTATGATTCGGAGACAGCAGCCTGTGAGGCAATCATGGCTGGTGATATCCATGATGGGGACGTTGTAGTCATCCGCTATGAAGGACCAAAAGGTGGCCCGGGCATGCAGGAGATGTTGAATCCGACAGCAGTTATCACGGGACGCGGACTGAAGGTTGGTCTGATCACGGATGGCCGTTTTAGTGGTGCCAGCCGTGGCGCCTGTGTCGGTCATGTCTCACCAGAGGCAATGGAAGGCGGGCCAATTGGTCTGATTAAGGATGGCGATGTCATCACGATTGATATTCCCAACCGTAAACTGGAACTGGCAGTCAGTGACGAAGAACTGGCTAAACGCAAGGCCGCCTGGAAGCAGCCAGAGCCAAAGATCAAGCATGGCTATCTGTCCCGGTATGCAAAGCTGACGACGTCGGCCAGCACGGGTGCTGTTCTTAAATAAGAAGCGGCTATAAGCAGTTAAACAACCCATCAGAGCATAAAGCGGCTCTGATGGGTTGTTTTTATGCAGGGAATTCGTTATAATAAGGAACGTTGAAAAAGAAATTTCGAGGTGTACATCTTTTGCATATTGTATTGATTGAACCGGAGATTCCGGGAAATACGGGAAATATCGCGCGTCTCTGTGCTGCTACGGGTATGGAGCTGCATCTGGTCAAGCCGCTGGGCTTTTCGACTGATGATAAGTATCTGAAGCGGGCTGGACTGGATTACTGGCATTTAGTGAAAGTCCATTATCATGAAAACTTCGCTGAGGTTCTGGCAATGTACCACGGGCATAACTTTTATTATTGCTCGACCAAGGCGCCACATGCTTATACAGAAGTTCAGTATGAACCGGATGATATGCTGGTATTTGGTAAGGAGTCGGCAGGGATTCCGGAACAGATCCTTGATGCGCATTGGGATAGCTGTGTGCGGATTCCGATGATTGCCGAGGCCCGCTCGCTCAACTTATCGAATTCTGTTGCCATCGTTGCCTATGAGGCAATGCGGCAAATGGACTTTGTGCATCTGGCTGAGGCTGGCCCCGGGCTGCGGATGTGGAAGAAATGATCGGATACTGGTGTGCCGGTCTGAATCATAGTATGATATTTTGACAGATAGGAATGAAAACCATTGAAGATAGATATGCGTTTTATTGAGGCTTGTCAGGAGTTCCTGAAGCCGGAGCAGCTGCTTTGTGATGAACCGATGAGCAAGCATACGACTTTTGAGATTGGTGGTCCGGCGGACTGCCTGATTTTTCCTGCTTCGTTGGCAGAGGTACAGCAGGTCCTGAAGCTGGTTCGGGTGTATGAATTACCGTTGACGATTCTTGGAAATGGTTCGAATCTGCTGGTCCGTGATAAGGGAATCCGTGGAGTTGTGCTGGATTTCAGTGCGCCTATGTCTGCTATTCGCTGTGAAGGAACGCGTATCATTGCCGGAGCTGGTGCACTGCTGAAAGATGTTTCTGAGTGTGCAGCGGCAAATGCGCTTACCGGGCTGGAGTATGCCTGTGGGATTCCGGGTAGCGTCGGTGGTGCGATCTTCATGAATGCCGGAGCCTATGACGGTGAAACGAAGAATGTGGCTGATGTAGTCCGGGCTGTGACGCTCAATGGCGAGATCCGGACGTATCAGCGGGATGAACTGGAGCTCGGGTATCGCCATAGTATCTTCCAGACCAATGGGGAAGCCATCTGTGAGGTGGAGCTGCAGCTGCAGCCGGGGAATGAGGCGGAAATTCGCGCCAAGATCGCAGATTATACTCATCGTCGTGAAAGCAAGCAGCCGCTGGAGATGCCAAGTGCAGGCAGTACATTCAAGCGGCCGGAAGGTTACTTTGCCGGGACACTGATTGATCAGACCGGCTTGAAGGGGCTGAAGGTCGGCGGTGCGCAGGTATCGACGAAACATGCCGGATTCGTGGTCAATGCTGGCGGTGCAACTGCAGCGGATGTGGTCAATCTTATCCATGAAGTGCAGCGTCAGGTCAAGGCGAAACACGGCGTGGAACTTCATCCGGAAGTCCGCATGATCGGCGAAAAATAACAAGGACACATATTGAGGACACAGAGCTTTTTACAGCTTTGTGTCTTTTTTTATTTTATAGGCAGGAATTCACTATGAAAGTCAGAATATTAATGATATAGAGGATCGAAAGGAGAGGATTCTTATGCGGCTAGAATTTTTAGGAGCAGCCCATACAGTGACTGGGTCGTGCTATCTGCTGGAAACGCAGGAAAAAAATTATCTGATTGATTGTGGTATGTTTCAGGGCGCACGGCGTATCCGTGAGCTGAATTATGAGGAGTTTTCCTTTAACCCGGCTGATATCGATGCGGTTTTACTGACGCATGCACATGTCGACCATTGCGGATTGATTCCAAAGCTGGTAAAGGAGGGATTCCAGGGCACCGTCTATGGTACACATGCGACCTGTGATCTGGTTCGGATTATGCTGCCTGATTCAGCACATATCCAGGAAGCCGATGCGGAACTTTCATCACGTAAAAACCGGCGTCGTGGTGAAGAGCCAGTCCAGCCCATCTATACACTGGAAGATGCGGCGGCAGCGCTTGAGCACTTTATTTCCATGCCGTATGAAAATGCCTTTATGCTAGGGGATAATGTTCGGGTCATCTTCCATGATGCCGGTCACATTCTTGGGTCGGCTATTGTTGAGCTTTATGTGACAGAAGGCGACAAGACAACCAAACTGGTTTTCTCGGGGGATCTTGGGCAGCCAAATCAGCCAATTATCAAGGATCCGACTATTGTCCGGGGGGCAGACTTCCTGGTGGTCGAGTCCACCTATGGCGACCGGCTTCATCAGATCTACGATAAGGAGACTGCATTGCTGGAAATCATCAACGATACAATGGATCGTGGTGGCAATCTGATCATCCCATCCTTTGCGGTAGGACGTACCCAGACTTTGCTCTATTATTTCTATAATATGTGGAAGGCCGGGCGGCTGGATGGTGACATTCCGATTATCCTGGATAGTCCGCTGGCAATTAATGCAACCCGTATCTTCATGAAGAATTTTGAGGACTTCGATGAGGATGCGATCAAGCTCTTTAAAGCGCGTGGCAAGATAATCGAGTTCCCACAGGTCCGTGTCTGTGAAACGGCTGAGGAATCCCGGGCGCTGAATAGCTCAGAGGGCTCCGCTATCATCATCTCGGCTTCTGGCATGGCAGATGCCGGCCGTATCCTGCATCATCTGAAACATAACCTTTGGCGGCCGGAGTCGACCATTCTGTTTGTTGGCTATCAGGCTGAGGGCAGCCTGGGCCGTCGACTGGTTGAGGGAATGAAACGTGTCCGGGTTCTGGGTGAAGAAGTAGCGGTCAAAGCTCAGATCCAGATGCTGGATGGTTTCTCAGCACATGCGGATGCAAACCAGCTGATGGACTGGATCAGTAATTTTCAGGATCCAAAGCCAGCCAAGGTCTTTGTGGTTCATGGTGAGGCACAGTCTCAGGAAGCGCTCAAAGCCCGTATCCAGAAGGAATGTGGCGAAGAAGTCTATGTACCATTCCGTGGCGATGTCGTGAAAATCAATGGCCGGGCATCGGAGGTACAGCCATCCAATATCCCGTCGGTATCGGTGGAGATGGAAATGGAAGAGCAGCTGCGTGAATTCGATGCCGAATATCGTTCACTTCGGCATAAAGTCCTGCAGTTGGCCGTTCGCCAGCCGAAGACGATGGAACCACTTATCAAGTCTATCAATAAAGGCTTCAATTATATGAAGAAGCTTTTTGCACCGTTCAATATTTAAGATAATCAGGCACGCAATTAGGAAAAAAGTCCTTGACGTCGATTTTATGAACTGTTATGATATGGACTGAGAGAATTAACAGATTTAATATAGTTCATATAGACAGGGGTTATGGAATCAGCATGGAACAGATTGAGCGTGTCAAGAAAATCACAAATGCCTGGGAACCGGAACTTTGCCGTCGTTCGGTCAATCGTGACGAAAAGGTTTGTATGGATATCTATCATGCAGGTGCTATCGAGCCGGAACGTCATAAGGTAACGATGGCCCGTGCGGTTGATTACATCAGCAGCATGGCAGCCGTCATGGATATCAAGTCCATGCTGCGTGATCTTGACCATATCACGATCCGTGGGGCGATAGACGATCATCTGATTTACCGGGTTACTGCCCGTTATGGTTACGCCGAGGAAGAATTTGTCCTGGCTGATGAAGCCTGATTGGTTAATTGAACAGTATTGCTGCCGCAGGATGGGGTCCTGCGGCAGTTATTTTTATTGGAAGATGCCCTTGCCAAAAAAAGACGATTTGTTTATAATAGAGTTGAACGTGTTCAACCATACGACTTGGAGGTTGTCGATGTGATGAAAAATAAGAATCTGCCGCTGGAGCATACCGAAGAGGTACGTCGACGGATATTGGAAAGCGCGAAGACACTGCTGCTGAAGTACGGATATGCCAAGACGACAATTCGGATGATCGTGGAGCATTCCGGCATCCTGACGGGGAGTATCTACTACCTGTTCCGGAATAAAGAAGACATTTTCCAGTCTTTGTACCTGTCGATTACCAAGAATTGTATTACACGCATTGATCATTATTGCGCAGGAGAATCTCCGGTATTCAAATATGCTGCAGTTTGTGAAGTGGAGCTTAAGAAAATGGAAGAAGATGAGCTGATCCGTGACGCGTATTTCACGGGCTATAGTTCCAAGCAGATATTTGAGCAAATGGTTGAGCAGTTCATGCTGCTGGCGCATCATCTGTTTGATGGTACTGCCTATGAGATGGATCGTGATACCTGTTATCGTAAGTCTTTGCTCATCAAGGGAGCCATGAGGGCCTGTATTGCCGAGCTGTATTTTCAGCGTGATATATCGCCGGGGGCCAGCCGTAAGGCATTGATTGAGATGGCCTTGACGCTCTTCGGTGTGGATCCGAAACAGATTCAGGCAATCCAGGTCCGGATACTGGAGCAGGAAGATCTTTGGGAGACGATTGCCCAGCAATTGGTTGAGGCGCCAATTCAGGATATTTGATCAGAAAAATAGTTTAAACCCTGGCAGAAACAGTTGCCCGGGGATAAATTTTACCATAATTTTGAACGTGTTCAATGAGAGGGTGGCATAAATGAAAGAAATGAGTTTAAGCAAAAAAGGAAAATGGTGGGCGGCAATGTTTTGTCTGGCAGCGTTGCTGTTGTCTGTGGCAGGCTGTGGCTCTAAATCATCGGGCAAAGATGACAACGTGACCTGGGGGCGGGCTGACGCCAAGGAAATTGATATTAATTCAAAGATTTCCGGCCGTGTGGTTGAGCTGCTGGTCAAGGAAGGCGATCATGTCAAAGCCGGGCAGGTCATTGCCCACATTGATAAGCGCGATCTGGAAGCACAGAAGGATCAGCTGAATGCAGCGATCGAGGCCTTGCAGGCACAGCAGACTCAGGCTTCGGCTACGACCTCGATGCAGTCCGGGACATCGTCTTCGGCACTGAGCCAGGCACAGGCTGCCCGGGATAAAGCACGGGCGGATCTGGCCTTGTGCGAATCCGACTATCAGCGCTATTCGGATCTGGTAGAAAGTGGTGCCGTATCCCGTCAGGTCTATGAGCAGTATGCAACGAAATATAACGTTGCCCAGGCTGCTTATGCTCAGGCGGACAGTGCAGTTGCCCAGGCGTCCTCCGGCCTGATGGTCACCAGCGTAAACCAGGCTGGCGAGTCGGCTGTGGCCAAGAAGATTGCCCAGGCAGAAGCTCAGCTGGAACAGCTGGAGGTTTCACTGGACGAGACCGAGATCAAGGCGCCTTTTGATGGTGTGATCACGAAGAAGTATATCGAAGAAGGTTCGATGATCTCAACTGGTACGCCACTGGTTGCTGTACAGGATCCGGAAGACAACTGGGTGGATATCAAAGTACCGGAAACGCAGCTGGGAGATTTCAAGGTCGATCAGGATGTCGAACTGCTCGCACGCGATGGCAAGACCAAAGTGACCGGCACAATCACAGATATCAGCAAGAAAGCCGAGTACGCGACGCAGCGGGCAACCAGTGAGCGTGGCGATGAATCGGATATCGTGAGCTTCAATGTGAAGATTCAGGTGAATGCGCCGGAACTGCGTCCGGGCATGCGATTCCGTCTGGTGGGTGAGGCAAAATGACCGGGCTGAACAAAGCATGGCATTTGTTCCGCGATGAAGTGAAATACCTGCTGGGCGGGCGGGTTCCGCTGGCAGCCATACTGATTGGTCTGCCACTGGCCTTTACCCTGCTCTTTGGCATGGTCTATCATGACAATGTCGTCAATACGATATCCATGGTGGTTCATGATGAGGACCAGAGCAGTATGAGCCGGCAGTTGATCCAGATGTATGCGGATTCGGAGCGGTTCAATATCGTGGCCTATGCAGACTCAGAAGAAGAGATGGAGCACTCAATCAATTCCGGGCAGGCGAAAGTCGCACTGGGGATTCCAAAGGACTTTTCCAGAGATGCCAAGCTGGGGCGGGGGGCAGATCTGCTGCTCATGGTCAATTCGGCCAATAATATGTTTGCCAATGCAGCGATGACAGCTTCCCAGGAAATTGCCCGTACCTATACGGTCGCTATTGGTCAGAAGATGCTGGAAAGTGCCGGTCTCTTGCCACAGCAGGCTATGGATTCCGTATATCCGATTCGTCTGGGCGTCCGTATCCTCGGCAACCCAACGAATGGTTATACACCATTCATGTTATCCGGTCTGATGATGAATGGACTGCAGATTGGCATCATGCTGACGATTGCTCCATTGCTGATCACGGAGCTTCTGCGGCGCCGTTATGACTGGAACTACGCAGCCTGGCTTCATCTGGCCGTGCGCTGGATTCCATACTGGCTGCTGGCCATGGCAGGCTACCTGATCTCATTGTTTGTTGCGATACACTGCTTTGCGGTACCGATGGCTGGCAGTTGGCTGGATGCTGCTGCTCTTGGTGGTGCATTCTGTTTCTTCGTCTGTGGGGTGTTGCTGCTTTTTTCCGCCTGCAGCCCCACGCAGGTACTCTCGTTCCAGGCACCGATGCTGTACATCATGCCTGGCCTTCTGTACAGTGGCCTTTCCTGGCCGTCTTTTGACATGAGCGAGTATGCGGCCATCTTTGGCGCATTGATGCCGATGACTTATGGCGGTGATACCTTGCGGGATATCCTGCTGATGGGGTATGCACCGTCATTGACCGCGAACTGCGGGAAAATGATACTGGGCGGACTCCTATGTGGGCTGCTGGCCTGGGGGATATTTGTCCTGCGCCGGCATTTCAGCTGGAAGAAAGTGGGGGATCCGACATGAAATTGCAATCGTGGCTGGAGTTGTTTCAACGGGAATTTCGCCAGACCCTGCATGATGCGCGCCGCCCGTCCTTCCTGTTTGGTGCGGCCCTGGCCTATCTGCTGGTTTTCGGCATGCTTTACCTGCCAAATCTGGTCAAGGCTGTGCCCTGTGTCATCTATGATGCGGACCAGACGAAACTGAGCCGTCAGCTGGTTACCGCGGTAGAGGACAGTGACAGTTTCCGTGTCACGCGCTATGTACGCACGCAGGAAGAAATGCAGGAAGCATTGAAGAATAAAGAGGCGTTTGCTGCCATTGGTATACCGGCTGATTTTTCCAGGAAAGCCAAGACCGGTAACTATGGTACGGTGCTCTTCATGGTCAATGGTTCCAATATCATCATGACAAATGTGACCAGCTCTGCCATACAGGATATCGTGGCGCAGCTATCGGATGAGACGGCTGCCAGACAGACGGCACTGCGGACCGGTGGAAACGAGACTACGCTGGCCAAGCGGATAGCAGCGGTACAGGTCCACTTGCGTGTACTCTATAATGCAACGCAGGGATATTTATTCTTTTTCCTGCTTGGACTGGCTATGGTCGCGTTCCAGCAGGGCATATTCTTTGCGGTTGGGGCTTCCGTGCTCTATGAATATGAGCATCCGGATGCGCTGAGTCCGCGGAAGAAACTCATCGTCAAGGGCGTTTTCTATTGGTGCCTGGCGATGGTTTCCTATGGACTGGTCGTCTTTGTGACGCAGTATGTCATGGGGATTCCGCTGAAGGCATCGCTGGGAACACTGATGGGGCTGGCAGCGGTATTCATCTTTGCCGCCATGACATTCGTGATGCTGTTTGCCTCATTGTTCCAGACGGAAGTTCAGTTTATCCGGGGCATCATCATGTATCCGGTACCGGCCTTTATCCTGTCCGGCTATACCTGGCCGATGGAATCGATGGGACCGGGACTGCAGGCACTGGCTCACTTGTTCCCCCTGACGTATTTTTCCAATGTGGTACGTGATCTGTTTTTGTCCGGAGCGTCGCCGCAGTATGCGGCAAGTATCCGCGGATTGCTGATCATCGGAGTGGTCTGCCTGGCGGCAGCTATGTGGACTTTTCCGCGTGGCTGTCGCCATCAGCTGCAGGAAAAGGCAGAGGCCTGACCCGAGCAGGACAGGTGTCCTTGCTTATTTTGAAATAAACTGTTTTAATGCTTGCTTTTCCCTGATGGACAGGCTATAATAAAACACAAAGCAGACGAGAGCTGCTCAAGGACAAAAGAATACATTGCCTTTTTAAGATGCGTACTGTGATGCGCATAAGAGGAGCTAGAGATTACGCTATAAGTTTATTGTAAAGCCAGAGCTTTCTTATGCATACGCATAGGAAAGCTCTTTTTTAGTGTACTATCGCGCTCGGATTCAAGTTAACAAATGATTCGATATTCTGCCAGATGCTAGGAAGAGGATGGCGGCATAGCGGTGGCTATGCCAACTGACGATGACAACGCAGATGGCGGGATAGCGGATCATTTGTCTGAAGATGAGCGCGACAGTACACTGGCTGAAACAGTAGATTTTAAAAGACAATGGATTTCTCCTTGAAAGTTTATGCACGTTTAATGTATAATTATGATTGTCAACATGTTAAGGAGTGATTGACTTGGAGAAAAACAATGTATCCTTGCGAGGCAAGAACATCCTGGGTCTGGAAGATTTCAGCCCGGAGGAGATCCGCCTTCTACTTGAAACCGCAAAGGAAATGAAGAACATCATTCATCGGGACATCAAAAAGGTACCGACACTGCGCGGTAAATCCATTGTCACGTTGTTCTATGAGCCAAGCACGCGTACCCGTACATCGTTTGAGTTGGCCGGCAAGTACCTGGGCGCTGATGTGGTCAACATCACATCGGGATCCAGCAGCATCGTCAAGGGCGAGAGCCTGCGCGATACGCTCTACACGATCGAGGCCATGGGCGTGGATGCCATCGTCATGCGCCACAAGGCAGAAGGCGCAGCTGAATACGCTTCCCGCGTCGTCAGCCCGGTTATCCTGAACGCCGGTGATGGCGCGCATGCCCATCCATCACAGGGTCTCCTGAATCTCTTCACGATCCAGGAACACAAGGGGCATCTGGAGGGGCTGAAGGTTGCCATCATCGGGGATGTGCTGCACAGCCGTGTAGCCCGCTCAGATATCTACGGCATGCGCAAGATGGGCATCGAAGTCCACATCGCTGGTCCGAAGACACTGCTGCCGCGTTTCCTTTATGAGGAGCCGGGCATTGTGATCCATGAGCGCATCGAGGATGCCATCGCCAATGCGGATGTCATCGAAGTCCTGCGTATCCAGCTGGAGCGCATGAAGGGCGGTTTGTTCCCGACAACCCGCGAGTATGCCCGCATCTTTGGTCTCAATGACACGCGGCTGAAGCTGGCGAAGGATGATGTGCTGATTCTCCATCCGGGGCCAATGAATAAGGGCTGGGAGATTTCTCCGTTTACGGCCTACGGCAAGAACTCTGCGATCCAGGAAGAAGTACAGAATGGCGTAGCAGTCCGTATGGCACTCTTTACCTTGGTTCTGACGGGAGGAAAACAGGAATGAGACTTGTAATCAAGAATGGCCGGGTCATCAATCCGGCAACGAAATTCGATGAGATCGCTGATGTGTTGATTGAAGACGGCAAGATCAAGGAAATTGGTGCGAATCTTGATGCTGGCGACGCAAGTGTATATGATGCTGCTGGCAAGATCGTGACGCCGGGCCTTATTGACCTGCATGTGCATTTCCGTGAGCCGGGGCAGGAAGCGAAGGAAGACTTCGAGTCGGGTTCTAAAGCTGCTGCTGCCGGTGGTTTCACTACGGTCTGCACGATGCCAAATACGAAACCGGTCATTCGATAGTGCCGCGCTGGTCCGCAGTCTGGAGAAACGGGCTGAGGATGTTGCCTGCGTCCATGTGAAGATCATCGGAGCAGTCACGAAGAATCAGGAAGGCAAGGAACTGGCTGAGCTGGGTGATATGATCCAGGCTGGTGCGGTAGCTTTCTCGGATGATGGTCATTTCGATCCGACCGCGAAAGTGCTGCTCAATGCCTATGACTATCTCCATACGTTCGACAAGGTCATCATCAACCACGATGAGGAATCATCGCTGGTGGAAGAAGGCGTCATGAATGAGAGCCATCGCAGTGCGATGCTCGGACTCAAGGGCCGCCCGACCGTCGCTGAGGATATTGCGGTAGCCCGTGATGTCCTGCTGGCTGAGTATGCCGGTGCCCGCGTTCATGTCGCGCATATCAGCTCGGCCCGGGCGGTGGATATCGTCCGTCAGGCCAAGAAACGCGGCGTGCGTGTTACGGCTGAAGCAACGCCGCAGCACATGACGATGACGGATGAATGTGTCAATCTCTTTGACACGTCGACGAAGATCAACCCGCCACTGCGCAGCCAGGCTGATTGTGAGGCCATACTGGCAGGGCTCAAGGATGGTACGATTGATGCCATCGTCACGGACCATTCCCCGCATGCACAGGAGGAGAAGGACCGTGAATATGTTTACGCACCGAGCGGGTTCCCGGGACTGGAGACTTCCCTGGGAATCATGCTGACGGATCTCTATCATAAGGATAAGCTGGACCTGCCGCTGATCATCTCCAAGATGACCTGGGAGCCGGCGAAAGGTTCTTGGTCTGGACGGCGGTACACTGGCAGCGGGCGCGAAAGGCCGATGTCACGGTTATCGATCCGGAACTCGACTGGACGGTCGATGCGGCGAAATTCTACACGAAGGGCAGCCACTCACCGTTTATAGGACGTACGCTCAAAGGTAAAGCAATCCTGACTGTAGTCGATGGCGAGATCGTCATGAAGGATGGCAAAGTACTTTAACACAGATAAATGAGGTGTTTACATGAAGGGTAAATTGATTCTGGAAGACGGCAGCGTCTTTTCCGGTGAATTATTGAACAACATCAAGGCAACCGGTGAGGTTGTCTTCAATACCAGCATGACCGGGTATCAGGAAAGCCTGACGGACCCGTCTTACTGCCGTCAGATCCTGACGCTGACCTATCCGATGGTGGGCAATTATGGCATTGCGGACATTTTCATGCAGTCCCGCAAGTCGTTCGTCAACGGTTTTGTCATCGGCGAGCTCTGCGAGGAAGGCAGCAACTGGCATTATGAGACAAGCCTGGCCGATTTCCTGACCAAGCAGGGGATTCCCTGCCTCTACAATGTGGACACCCGCGCCGTAACGCGCAAGATCCGTTCCGCTGGTACGATGAAAGGGATCATCGTGCCGGATGATGCGGCCAAGACGGAAATCGATGAGCTTTTCGCGGTTCCTATCAAGAAGGATGTGGTCATGGAGGTCACGACACCGGAAGCTTATACGATGGAAGCCGAGCAGGCTGACGCTCCCTTCGTGGTGGCTATGGACTTCGGCGTCAAGCAGAACATCCTGAAATCCCTGCACAATCTGGGCTGCCGGCTCGAAGTAGTGCCGGCTGATACGAAAGCAGAAGATATCCTCGCCATGAACCCGGATGGGATTTTCCTGTCCAATGGTCCCGGGGATCCGGCTGACGTACCGGAGATTGTCGAGGAGATCAAGAAGCTCTTGGGCAAGAAGCCGATTTTCGGTATCTGCCTCGGACATCAGCTGCTGGCCAGAGCACTGGGCGCAAAAACCTATAAACTGAAATTCGGACACCGTGGTTCCAATCAGCCGGTCAAGAACCTGCTGACCGGACGGGTACAGATTTCCTCCCAGAACCACGGTTTCGCGGTGGATGAGGATTCCCTGAAGGACCTGCCGCTGGAAGTCACACATATCAATGTCAATGATGGCACGGTCGAGGGCATACGCCACACCGGCATGCCGATTTTCTCCGTACAGTATCACCCGGAAGCATCGCCGGGCCCGGATGACAATATGTATCTTTTCGATGAATTCTGGACGATGCTGAAGGGGGAATAAGCTGTGCCAAAGAAAAAGAATCTTAAAAAGGTAATGGTTATCGGCTCTGGTCCGATCATCATCGGTCAGGCAGCAGAATTTGACTACGCAGGCTCACAGGCTTGCCGTTCGCTGAAAGAAGAAGGGTCTGGAAGTCGTTCTGGTCAATTCCAATCCGGCTACGATCATGACCGATACCCATATTGCTGACCGGGTCTATATCGAACCGCTGACGCCGGAGTTCCTGGAAGAGATCATCGCCAAGGAGAAACCGGATGGCCTGCTGGCAACCCTGGGCGGACAGGCTGGCCTGAATCTGGCTGTACAGCTCTCCGAGCGCGGCATCCTGGAAAAGCATGAGGTAGAACTGCTGGGCACTTCGCTCACTGCTATCAAGAAAGCGGAGGACCGCGAGCTGTTCAAGGAAACCATGCAGAAACTCGGTGAGCCAATTCCTGAAAGCACGATTGTTGAGGATGTCCCGGCTGCTGTCGAGTTTGCCAACTCCATCGGTTATCCGGTCATCGTGCGTCCGGCCTACACGATGGGCGGAACGGGCGGCGGTATCGCGGATAATGAGGAAGAACTCATCGATATTGTCATCAAGGGTCTCAACTACTCCATGATTGGCCAGGTGCTCATCGAGCGCAGTGTGGCCGGCTGGAAAGAGATTGAGTATGAAGTCATGCGTGACGGCAATGATAACTGCATCACGGTCTGCAACATGGAGAACTTCGATCCGGTTGGTGTACACACGGGCGATTCCATCGTTGTGGCTCCTTCGCAGACGCTGACGGACCATGAATATCAGATGCTCCGCAGCGCCAGTCTGCGCATTATCCGCGAGCTCGGCATCGAGGGCGGCTGCAATGCGCAGTATGCACTGGATCCGGACAGCAACCGCTACTATGTCATTGAGGTCAACCCGCGTGTCAGCCGTTCTTCGGCACTGGCTTCCAAGGCTACCGGCTATCCGATTGCCAAGGTCTCGGCCAAGATTGCCATCGGCTATTCCCTCGATGAGATCACCAATGCCGTTACCCAGAAGACGAAAGCCTGCTTCGAGCCGGCACTTGATTACTGTGTCGTCAAATTCCCGCGCTGGCCGTTCGACAAGTTTGTCTATGCTGACCGTACGCTCGGCACGCAGATGAAGGCTACGGGCGAGGTCATGAGCATTGACCGTCATTTCGAAGGAGCAATCCTCAAGGCCGCCCGCTCGCTGGAGATCGGCGTGCACCGCCTGCATATGGAAAAGATGGACGAGTGGGATGATGCCCGCGTCAAGAAGAACCTTGCGCGCATCAACGATGAACGCATCTTCGTGATTGCCGAAGCCCTGCGCCGCGGCATCGCGAGCGTTGACGAGATCCATGAGATCACGAAGGTTGACAAGTGGTTCATCAATAAGATCAAGAACATCACGGATGTAGAAGTCCTGCTGGCCAGGGAGCCGCTGACTCCGAAACACATGCTGGCAGCCAAGAATGTCGGTCTGGCCGATGTCTCGATCGCTGAGATCACGGGCAAGTCTGCCGATGAGATCCGGACGATCCGCAAGAGCATGAATATCCTGCCCTGCTACAAGATGGTCGATACCTGCGCAGCCGAATTTGAGGCGGCTACGCCGTACTACTACTCGACATTCCATGCGCAGCAGGATGAGGTCGAGACTTCAACGGCCCGCAAGGTGGTTGTGCTTGGTTCCGGCCCGATCCGCATCGGACAGGGTGTCGAGTTCGATTACTGCTCGGTTCACTCGGTCTGGGCGCTCAAAGAGATGGGCATTGAGGCTATCATCATCAACAACAACCCGGAGACCGTCTCCACGGACTTCGATATCTCAGACCGGCTGTATTTCGAGCCGCTGACGACCGAGGATGTACTCAACATCATCGATAAGGAGAAGCCGGAGGGCGTCATCGTCCAGTTTGGCGGCCAGACGGCCATCAATCTCGCGGCTTCCCTGCAGAAAGCCGGGGTCAAGGTATTCGGGACATCGGTCGATGATATCGACCGGGCCGAGGACCGTGAGCGCTTCGATGAAGTGCTTACCCAGACGAAGATTCCGCGCCCGCTGGGCATCAGCGTTACGAATCTGGATGACGCGATTGTCGGTGCAGCCAATATCGGTTATCCGGTCATGGTCCGTCCTTCCTACGTACTGGGCGGCCGTGCGATGGAAATCGTCTATAACGAAGACGAGCTGCGCGACTACATGAGCCGTGCGGTAAAGGTCACGCCGGATCATCCGGTACTGGTTGACCGTTACATGCAGGGTACTGAGGTCGAGGTCGATGGCATCTCCGATGGCGTCGATGTGGTGATCCCGGGAATCATGGAGCATGTCGAGCGCGCCGGCGTCCATTCAGGCGACAGCATCGCGGTCTATCCGCCGCGGACGCTTTCCTCCAAGGTCATCTACACGATCATCGATTATACGAAACGTTTGGCAGTAGCCCTGCATGTCAAGGGTCTGCTGAATATCCAGTTTGTTGTCGTCAATGACGAAGTATTCATCATCGAGGTAAATCCGCGCTCAAGCCGCACGGTTCCGTTCCTGTCCAAGGTAACGGATATCAAGATGGTCAACCTGGCAACGCAGATCGCGCTGGGGTCGACGCTCAAGGAGCTCGGCTACCGTTCGGGTCTGGTACCGCCAAAACCGTATGTAGCGGTCAAGGCTCCGGTATTCTCCTTTGCGAAGATGACGGATGTCGACATTGCCCTCGGACCTGAGATGAAGTCCACAGGTGAAGTCATGGGCATCGATTATCACTATGCCCGCGCCCTCTACAAGGCAATCATCGGCTCCGGCATCAATGTGCCGACCAAGGGCTGTGTGCTCTTCACGGTTGCCGACAAGGATAAAGAAGAGATGATGCAGCTGGCCAAGGCCTTCTCGGAGCTGGATTTCAAGATTGCAGCCACCGAAGGAACGGCAAAAGCCATCATGTCGATGGGTATCGATGTCGAGATCGTCGGCAAGGTCCACGAGCGCAGCACCGATATCATCGAGAAGATCAAGAATGGCAATATCGATATGGTTATCAATACGCTGACGCAGGGCAAGCATTCCCTGAAAGATGGATTCAAGATCCGCCGCGCTACGGTCGAGCATGGTATTGCCTGCCTGACCTCGCTGGATACGGCCTGGGAAGTCCTGCGCGTCCTGTCCTTCATGCGTGAGCGCCGGCTGGTCTACTCGCTGGCTATCCAGGACTATGTAGGTGGCGGTGATGATCTTGCCTAAGCTGGCTGTTGATGCTGTGATTCTCTCACAGCAGGAACTGGCTGCGGATGTATTCCGCATGGTCGTTGAAGCGCCAGCTATCGCCAGTCAGGCGGAGCCCGGACAGTTTGTCCAGCTCCGTCTGCTGACGGGCAGCTTCGTCCTGCGCCGTCCGGTCGGCATCGCCGAGGTCGACGAGAAGAAAGGCACGATCTCCTTCATCTACCGGGTGGTAGGGAAGGGGACGAAAGCCTTTTCGGAGCTCGTCAACGGCGAAGTTGTCAATGTGCTTGGACCGCTCGGACATGGCTTTGATATGACCGCTCACCATCCGCTGATCGTCGGCGGTGGCATGGGACTTTCACCGGTACTCCTTTATGCGGCAGCTATGCAGGGCCGGGCCGATGTGCTGATGGGCGGCAAGACTGCCGATGAGCTGTTCTGGGAAAAGCTGTATCAGCCGGTCACCGGGCAGATCTTTTGCACGACGGATGATGGCTCGCGGGGCACGAAAGGCTTCACGACCACACTTTTGCCGAAGCTTCTGCAGGATAATGCCTATGATCTGATCGTCGCCTGCGGGCCGGAGATCATGATGAAAGGCATTGCCAGGATTGCCCGGGAACACGGCATCCGCTGTCAGGTTTCGCTGGAAAAGCGTATGGGCTGCGGTCTTGGTGCCTGCCTGTCCTGCTCGATCGATACGACGAACGGGCAGCGTAAAAAAGTCTGCAAGGATGGTCCGGTATTTGAGTCCGGGGAGGTGTTCGCATGAGCAGAACTGTTGATTTTGCGGATAGCCGCCTGCAGACAAACCTGGCTGGTATAGCCATGAATACACCGGTACTTACGGCTTCCGGTACCTTCGGCTTTGGTGAGGAATTTGCCGATTTTGTCGATCTGCACCGCCTGGGCGGCGTCATGGTCAAGGGCACGACGCTCAAGCCGCGCCGTGGCAATGATGGCGTGCGCATCACCGAAACGCCGATGGGCATGATGAACTGCATCGGTCTGGAGAATCCCGGGGTGGAGATTTTCCTCAAGGAAACGCTGCCGCGTCTTCAGGCTTATGATATGAATGTCATCGTGAATATCTCCGGCAGTACCTGCGGAAGAATACGGCATCCTGGCAGAAATGCTGGATGTGCCCCGGCGTAGCGGCTCTTGAGCTCAACGTATCCTGTCCGAATGTCCGGGAGGGCGGTATCGTATTCGGAACCGATCCAAAGGCAGCTGCGGCTGTGGTACGGGAAGCGAAGAGCCATACGAAAAAGCCGGTTATCCTGAAATTGTCGCCGAATGTGACGGACATCGTGACGATGGCCAAAGCCGTCGAAGCTGCCGGCGCTGATGTGATCTCGCTGATCAATACGCTGATGGGCATGGAAATCAATATCCGTACCCGTAAACCGACACTGGGCAATATCACGGGCGGCCTTTCGGGCCCCTGTGTAAAACCGGTGGCGCTGCGTATGGTCTGGCAGGTTGCACAGGCCGTCCAGGTGCCAATCATCGGTATGGGCGGTATTACCAGCTGGGAGGATGCAGTAGAATTCTTCCTGGCCGGTGCCAGTGCAATCGCTGTCGGAACCGCGAATTTCATGGATCCGGCCGTTACGATGAAGATCTGTGATGGACTCAATGACTATCTGGTGCAAAACCATATCGATCATATCCAGGATCTCGTAGGTAAAATTGAACTTGGCTGAGCCAATGGAATAAGAAAGGAGCCGGTTATGGCAGATGAACGACTGATCGCCGCTCTGGACTTCCACACGATGGAAGACGTGCGTGCGCTTGTCAATAAGTTGGGCGATAGTGTCTCCTATTATAAAGTCGGTATGGAGCTTTTCTATAGTGTCGGCGGTGAGGTGGTTACCTGGCTGCGGGCTCAGGGCAAGGATGTATTCCTTGACCTGAAGCTCCATGATATCCCGAATACCGTAGCGGGGGGGCTCTGTTCCCTTATGGGACTGGGGGCTTCAATGCTCAATGTCCATGCCAGCGGTGGTTATACGATGATGCAGACGGCGGCAGATCGTCTGCATGAGGAAGCGGCAAGACGGAATGTTCCCTGCCCGAAGCTGATTGCCGTTACGGTCCTGACCAGTATCGATCAGGATGACTGGGACGGGATTGGTCAGGCCTTGCCGATAAAATCTGCAGTCGTGCGCTGGGCAAAACTGGCCCGCAAGGCAGGACTGGATGGTGTCGTAGCCTCGCCACAGGAAGCAGCGCTCATTCGCGAGGCCTGCGGTCCGGATTTCCTGATCGTGACACCGGGCGTACGTCCGGCCGGCTCAGCCGTGAACGATCAGAGCCGCATCGCCACACCAGCTGCAGCCCTGCAGCGCGGTGCCAGTCATCTGGTCATCGGCCGCCCAATCCGCGCCGCTGAAGATCCGCGGCAAGCTGCTTTAGCGATTTTAAAAGAAATGGAGACAATGAAATAAATGACGGAACAGGAAGTAAAAGATTTACTGATCAAGACGAATGCCATCATGAATGGACATTTCCTGCTGACCTCCGGTCTGCACAGTCCGCATTATGTGGAGAAGTTCAATGTGCTGCAGCATCCGAAATATACTCAGCAGCTTTGTGAAGCCATGGCAGAGAAATTCAAGGATGCCGGGATTGAGACGGTCGTCGGTCCGGTGACCGGCGGCATCCTGCTGGCTCATGAGACGGGCAAGGCTCTCGGAACACGTGCAATCTTCACGGAGCGCGTGGACGGCAAGATGACCTTTCGCCGCGGATTCTCCCTGCATGAGGGCGAGCGCGTGCTTATCGTTGAGGATATCGTCACCACGGGCGGTTCCATCAAGGAAGTCATCGATGTAGTCAAGGCTCATGGCGGCATCCCGGTAGCGGTCAGCATGCTGGTTGACCGCAGTGGTGGCAAGGTCAGCTTCGGGGATGTTCCCTGCACGGCTCTGCTCCATCTGAACGTTGAAACGTACCAGCCATCCGAATGCCCACTCTGCAAACAGGGCGTTCCCATGACAAAACGTGGCAGCACAGGAAAACACTGAGCCTGTACGCTGTACTATTCTGATCAAACCGATGCCGCTTGAATGGCATCGGTTTTTGTCGTATAATTTAAGAGTTACGAATAACAGGATCGAGGCAGGTGAGCAGCATGAAAGATGAGACGATTGAACGGGTCCGGCAGGAGACCGGTGACTGGCAGTATATGCAGGATCTCCCCGAGGAATGGCATGGGTTCTCACTGGACAGGACGGCTGCCATCGGCAAGGATATGTATACGCTGTACCGCTATTTCAATGAGGAACTGCATAAGAGCGTGACGGTCTATTTTCACGAGGAAACCAATGAATACAAGGTCTGTCTGAAGATTGGCCTGATCGAGTTCTGCCGGATCGAGTTCATTACTCCCAGCCTGTCCGTGTTCGAAGATCTGCTGAACAAGCAGTTCGATCAGCTGCTGCTGGATATGGTGGAATTCAATCCGAAGACACTCAGCAGCATTGCCCATGATAAGGGAATCACGACCTGGGAGGTCGGAAAGAAGCTGCCGGAAACACTGGAAGGTTTTACGCTCTATATCCATCCGGCTCAGCCAGTGAAGATCAATAACGGTTCGTATATCATCATTGATTATGTGGACTTTTCGCTCGAAAGCAGCTTTACGGTCTATTACAATATCTACCGGGATGAATTCTTCGCGGAGGCACGTATCTGGAATATCCCGGACGTAAATTATGATTTTGATTCCAATGAACTGACGGAATTGGAAGAGAAGCTCCATGACCGGATGATTCCCCGCCTGAAGCAGGTCCGCAGCTGGGCTGAGCAGCAGGCTGCGGAACGGAAACAGAAGGAAGCAAAGGAGAAGGAAAACGCGTGATTATTATCGATAAGGCAATTCTGCACATTTTGGATTTCAATTCAGGGATGACCGTCTACTCAGATGAGGAGCTGACCATACAGGACAGCATCGAGACCTTCCTCCTGAAGCACATCGAGAAATCCTGGGGCAGTCAGGAAGCCAAACCGGGAACGTTCTATGATGACAGTTCCTTCCAGAAGATGATGGGCGAATATCTCGCCGGTGATATGAGTTTTGTCCCGTTCTCCAAAGCCGTTACGCATATGCTCGAAGATGCCTTCACCCATGCCGAAGAGATGGCATCGGCAGATGTTATCGTGGCCGATGTGCGCATCGATGACCAGCGCCAGATTGCGGTGTTCAAATCGAACAGCCATATCGGCTATACGCATCAGGTCAACCAGACCGAAAACGGCATCAAGAACGAGATCATCAATCATTATTCCATCATGCCGAACCTGACCCAGAAGATGGATGAATTCGCGTTCATCAATACCGAAACAAAGGCGATCTCGGTCAATTCGAAGAAGTATACCATCGATGGCAACTCCATCTACGTGTTCCCGGAGATCCTGCTGGAATGCAGTCTCGCGCCTTCACCGAAGGAGGCCATCAAGAATCTGAGCAAGACGGCTGCCAAGGTGGCCGAAGCCTATGGGCAGGACAAGGTAAGCACGGAAGCGGCGGTCAAGAGCTATGTGGCCGAAAACATGCAGGAAAGCGATGAACTTGACCTGGTGGATGCCGGCAAGGAGATTTTTCGGGAGAATCCGGCCATGCAGGCTGATTTCGACAACGCCATCAAGGATGCCGGTTTTACGGAACCGGTCAAGATGGACCAGGAAGCCACCATCAAGAAAGTATGCAAGCATAAGCTCAAGACCGATACCGGCATTGAGCTGACCATACCGACGGATTACTTCGATAACACGGAATATGTGGAGTTCAATAACAATGATGACGGCACACTGTCCATCACGCTCAAGCATATCGCCAATATTGTCAATCGCGGGTAATGACTCCGTCAAAGAAAAGGAGAATCTATGCAGGTCAATGGTGATTTAGGAAACATCAAAACCTACCTATTGAAGGAACTCGAGGACCTCTATACACTCAGCGTTCCGATTGGTCAGCTGTCGACGCATGAGCTGAATGAACGCATGCTGGCAATCACGGATATACTGGACCGCGAAGTAGCGGTCTATATGAATCGTCAGGGCAAGATCGTACAGGTGTCACTCGGTGATGCGGATACCGTCGATCTGCCGGAAGTCCAGCGCCAGGCGCGCTCGGAGCACAGTCTGTCGGGCATCCGCTGCGTACACACACATCCCAGCGGGGATGTACGCCTGAGCGAGCCGGATCTTTCCTCGCTGCGCCGGCTGCGTTTTGACTGCATGGCCGCGATTGGACGACAGGATGGCAAGATCATCGGCAGTATGGGCTTCTTTACCGGCGACCTGCAGGAAGACGGGACGCCGGTGCTCTCGGTCTATGGTCCGGCCACAGAAAAGATACTTGACCAGATCAACCTCAATATGCTGATCACGGTCGTCAACAAGAAGCTCAATGCCCTGACCACCAAAAGTACGGCGGACTGATGAGGAACGTGCAATCCTGGCCGGGGTGGAGCGTACGGGCATGCGCTCTGGCCCTATCGAGGAATCCATGGCCGAGCTGGAACGTCTGGCGGATACGGCTGGTGCGGTCATTGTTGGCCGATTCACGCAGCGCAAGGAAAAACCGGATGCCGCCCTTTTTCTGGGCAAAGGCAAGGTTTCCGAGATTGCGATGGAAATCCAGAATACGGGATGCCACGCTGCTGATCCTCGATGATGAGCTGACGCCGTCCCAGCAGCATAATCTGGAACAGATCCTCGGCATCAAGGTCATTGACCGTACGGCTCTGATCCTGGATATCTTTGCGCAGCGGGCTCGCTCGCGTGAAGGCAAACTGCAGGTCGAGCTGGCACAGCTCAAGTACAACCTGCCACGTCTGGGCGGGCAGGGCCTGGTCCTGTCCCGCCTTGGCGGCGGCATCGGTACGCGCGGACCGGGTGAGACCAAGCTGGAGGTAGACCGTCGCCGTATCTATACGAAGATACATGACATCGAGCGCCAGATCGAGGGCCTGCGCAAGAACCGCAGCCTGCACCGGACCCGGCGCAAGGAATCACGCATTCCGCTCGTGGCCCTGGTAGGCTATACCAATGCCGGAAAGTCAACGCTGCTCAATAAGCTCACGGATTCGGCCGTATTTGCAGAAGATAAGCTGTTTGCCACGCTGGATCCGACGACGCGGCATCTGGTCCTGCCGGAAAAGCAGGAGATCCTGCTGACAGACACGGTCGGTTTCATCCAGAAACTGCCCCATACGCTGGTTACGGCGTTCTGGGCTACGCTGGAAGAAGTCCAGGAAGCCGACCTGCTGCTGCATGTCGTGGACTGCAGCAATGAGAATTACGAGCAGCAGATCGAGGCCGTCATCGAAGTTCTCAAGGAACTGAAAGCAGAAGACAAACCAACGCTGTTCGTATTCAACAAGGTGGACCGTATCGCCAGTCCCCATCTGCGTGAGCAGATGATGCATGACCGGGAAGCGGTCTGCATTTCAGCTGCTACCGGGGAGAATCTGGATGAGCTTCAGCAGAAGATCGAAAGTTTCTTCCAGGAAAGCCAGGTCCAGATGACCCTGCTGGTTCCGTTTCCAGGATGGTGGTGTCATCACGAAACTGCATGCGCTCAACGCTGTTCGGGAGACCGAATATGTCGCCGAAGGGACTCAGGCTGCTCGTCAGCCTGCCGCTCTCAGAGAAAGATCGTTTCATTCCCTATCAGATAAAGGAGTAAGTATAAATTGCCATTTTCTAAGAAGATCATGGACCTCAAGCAAGTGGTCCTGAAAGAATCCCAGCCGTTGTTCAATCACGTGGATGAAGTCGCCGAAGTCAATACGCTCAAGGTGCTTGACGCCATGCGTGAATGCAAGGTTTCAGAAGCGCATTTCAATACGACATCCGGCTATGCCTATGATGATATCGGTCGCAGCAAGCTCGAGGAGCTCTATGCGAAGATCTTCGGCGCTGAGCGTGCGCTGGTACGGACGCAGTTCGTCTCAGGGACGCACGCGCTGGCTACGGTGCTTTTCGGCATCCTGCGTCCGGGCGATGAGCTCGTTTCGCTGACGGGCAAACCGTATGATACCATGCAGACGGTCATCGGCTACGACAACCCGAGCCCGGGTTCCCTCAAAGAGTTCGGTGTGCTCTATAATGAGCTGCCGATGGTTGATGGCAAGGTGGATATGGCGGGCATTAAGTCGGTCATCACGGAGCATACGAAAATGGTAGAGATCCAGCGTTCCCGTGGCTACAGCATGCGGAATCCGCTGTCCATCGAGGATATCCGGTCCATCACGGCTGAAGTTCACCGGATCAAACCGGACTGTGTCTGCTTTGTCGATAACTGCTATGGTGAGTTTGTCGACACGCTGGAGCCGACGCAGGTGGGAGCCGATATCATGGCGGGATCGCTCATCAAAAATCCAGGCGGTGGACTGGCACCAACTGGCGGCTATATCGTCGGCCGGGACAAGCTGGTCGAACTGGCTTCCTATCGCCTGACGGCACCGGGAATGGGGGATGAGCTGGGTGCGAGCCTGGCCAATAACCGTCTGCTCTTCCAGGGGCTTTTCCTTGCGCCGCATGTCGTTGCGCAGGCAATCAAAGGCGCCTTGTTCGCTGCTGGTATGTTTGCTAACCTGGGTTACAAGACGCTGCCGCTGCCGACAGATGTCCGGGGCGATATCATCCAGGCCATTGAGCTCGGTACGGCAGAGAAAATGGTGGCATTCTGTGGCGGCATTCAGAAATATTCGCCGGTGGATTCGTATGCGGCACCGGAGCCATGGGATATGCCGGGCTATGCGGATAAGATCATCATGGCTGCCGGTACGTTCGTCCAGGGAGCTTCGATTGAGTTCAGTGCTGATGGACCGATGCGGGCACCATACAATGTCTACCTTCAGGGTGGACTGACGATGGAACATGCCATGATTGGGATCATGGGAGCAGCACAGGCCATCGAAGATCTGGATCAATAACGCATATTGAATAATTATACCCATAGAAAAAGCCCATCAACCGGGAAAGTTGATGGGCTTTTGTATCCGATATATCTTACATCTGACGATAGATGCCGATTACCTTGCCAAGGACATTGACATTCTTTTCATAGAATGGCTTCATGTGGTCGTTTTCCGGCTGTAGACGGATGCAGTCTTTTTCGTGATAGATGCGTTTGACCGTAGCGCCTTCTTCATCGACGAGGGCAACAACGATCTCGCCGTCATTGGCGGAGTCCTGATGTTTGACCATGACATAGTCGCCATCGTAGATGCCGGCATTGATCATGCTCTCACCGGAAACCTTCAGCATGAAAGTCTCATCCGTCGTTCCGAGCAGACCCTGCGGGAACGAATAGACATCCTGAACGTTCTGTTCGGCGAGGATTGGCTGTCCGGCAGTAACGGTACCAACAAGAGGTACCGGGATATTCTTACCCCATGGTTTCTCGTCAAGGATATCGATGGCACGGGGCTTGGTAGGATCGCGTTTGATCAGCCCGTTCTCTTCCAGACGGGAGAGATATCCGTGGACTGTCGAGCTGGACTTCAGACCAACCGCCTTGCCAATTTCACGAACCGATGGCGGATAGCCTTTTTCAAGCAGAAAGGCTTTGATATATTGAAAGATCTCTTTCTGGCGTTCACCGGAAGTCTGCGTTTTACGCATATTCACTGCCCCCTAACAACGTAATTAATCTACTATGGCTGTATTATACCACATGTATGTTCTCTATAAAATATATTTTCGAAAATTTGTTTGATTTTTTTGCTTTTATTGACGTTATGTGGTATTCGATAATTATCCATAAAGTCAAAGCAGGATTTTTCCTATATGTGACGAATTAAATAAATGTGTATGTAAAATCTGTGCAAAATAGGAAATTCACTAAATTTATTATAGGAGTGATTAACCATCATGATGTCATTGAAGACCAATCAGCGATTGGTGGCACTGGATGTTTTTCGCGGTCTGGCTATTGTTTGTATGATCCTGGTCAATGGGCTGCCGGAGTTTGAGCATGCCTATCCACAGTTGCTCCATTCTGAATGGTCTGGTCTGACGGTAGCAGACCTGGCCTTCCCGGGGTTTGTATTTGCTATGGGGGCAGCCGGAGCACTTTGGTTTCCACGTCATCAGCGTGATCGTGTGGCAGCCAGGTTTGGCATAATTTTCAGGCGTTCTCTGTTACTGTTCCTGCTGGGATTGGTGCTGAATCAGCTGCCAATCCTGTTCAGTCACTTATTGACTCCGGAGCTGGTCACAGCACCATTAGGGCAGGAAATAATGGAACACGGTCGTGTCCTGGGCGTGCTGCAGCGTCTGGGATTGGTTTATTTTTTTGGTATGCTGCTCTGCTGGTGGCTGGAAAGTGAACGCATGATTGCTGCGATGGCTTTTGCCCTGCTGGCGGTATACTCGTTATGTTTCCATTTATATGCAGTGGAAGCACCGTTTAGTCCTGATATGAACATCAGCATGTTGATTGATGGTCTATTCCCCGGACCAGCACATTGCTATCTGAATGCGCATTTCGATCCTGAGGGGCTGTATGGTACGATTTCTGCAACTGCTTCGATGATGTTCGGACAACTGGCAGGCCGACGGCTGAGCACGACTAATGCGCCAACATTTGAGCGGGTGGCAGGACTGTTTGTCTATGGAGCGATTTTTCTGGCAGCTGGCTGGCTCTGGAGTACGGTGGACCTCATCAGTAAACCGCTTTGGACGGCTCCCTATGTATTGCTTACCAGCGGAATCTTCATGTTCCTGATCGGATTCCTGCAGATTGGATTCAGTCTGATGCCAGGCCTTATGGGGGGGCTGCTCAGCCCGTGCAAGGCATTTGGTATGAATGCCTTGTTCATGTTTGTCATCCCCGATCGGGTGCTTGTATTCTTATGGACAATTCCTTATCCATCTGTAGAGCATCCATTTTATCCCTGGGTATGGGAATGTACGGTAAAAGGAATCGTTGACCTGCCGTTCAGCATCTTGTTATTCGACATTTTATGGCTGCTTTGCTGGCTGCCAATCGTGCAGTTCCTGAATAACCGTCATATTTTCATCAAAGTTTGATTTTTGGCTGTTATGATAGTATCTATACGTTAGGGATTAATGGAATCAGGGGAGTATTTTATGACTTATACGGTATCGAAGATCCGCCGGCAGTTATTGCTTGGCATGCTGGGCGGTTTAACTATGATCATGGCAGGTGGCATACCGGCTGTAGTATCAGCGGCGCCGATTCCTTTGCGGGGCGTCGTGGAAGGATTTTATGGAACACCGTGGCAGCAGACGGAGCGGTTGGATATTTTGGCATTTTGTGGCAAACACCAGCTGAATGCCTATATCTATGCGCCTAAAGACGATCCTTATCATCGGGCAAAATGGCGTGAGCCGTATCCGGCGGATAAGATGGCGGAACTGAGCAGTCTGGTGCAGGCTGCAAAATCACAGAACGTGCGCTTCGTTTTTGCTGTATCGCCGGGCCTGGATGTTCATTTCTCCGGTTTAGCCGGTTATAAAGACAAGCTGGCTATGGAGACGAAACTTTCGGCTATGTACGATCTTGGCGTCCGTGATTTTGCAATTTTCTTTGATGATATCAAAGAAAAGGATGGCAAAGGACAGGCGAAGTTCCTGAATTGGCTGGATGAGCATTTCATCAAGACACATCCGGGGACGGCATCGCTTATCACGGTTCCGACAGAGTATTTTTTTCAGGATATGCAGCAGAATGGGACAATGAAATCCTATAGCTATGATTTTTCCACGACTTTATCACCGGATATTTTGGTCCTTTATACGGGTGAACAGGTAGTTGGCGAAGGCATCATGGATACGCAGCTGTCGGCTGCGGACCAGCTTTATGGCCGGAAGCTTGGCATCTGGTGGAATTATCCGGTTACCGATTACATGAAGAATAAGCTGGCACTGGGGCCAATCGAAAAATTGCCACGACAGGGAAACATTCCGGCTATTTTCTTTAATCCTATGGAACACGAGCAGCTGTCAAAGATTGCATTGGCTACCGGTGCCGATTATGCACTGGATCCGGCTGGCTATCAGCCGCAGCAGTCCTGGGAAAAAGCCATTCGTGAACAATATGGTGTGCTGGCACCAGCTATGCAGCAGGTAGCCGGGCAGTCTCAGCATCTTGAGAATAACTGGGCGAAGGTAGGACGCCCCGATGGGGCAGCTTTACGCAAATGCATGGATGCCTATTGGCAGGCTGCTGGTGACTCTCAGAAACAGCAAAAAGCCGCCCAGGAAGTCCGGCAGCAGCTGGAAAGTTTATCACAGTCCGTACAGCAGCTGCAGTCGGCATTGCCGGCGGCAACCCTGAAAGAATGCCAGCCACAGCTGCAGCAGCTGCTGCGGATCATTGCAGCGGATCAGAGCGGATTGGCATTGCTGAGTACCCACTCCCATAAGGCTGCTTCGTCAGACTTGCGTCAGACTTTTGAGAGCCAGCTGAGTGATGTCCGGGCACATGATAAAGAAGCAGTGATATCAGAAACTGCAGCGCGAGCCTTTCTGAATGAATTGGCGGCGGCTGCAGGTGTACAATAAGGAGAACCCAAAAACAATGAACCCAATCAGGATCATGGGCGCATTCGGCCTCATTTGTGGCCTGTCCTTGCTGCCTGTGACAGGCGGCCTGGCACAGGCAGGACCTATGTCGACGCCTGAATACTGGCAGAAGACTGCGCAGATACATGACGGAACCAATACTATGGCTCCGGAACAGGTACGGCAAATCAATGAATCAATCCAGCAGCGTTCTTCCTCCCTGCGTGATCTGGTCAGCTATCCGGCGGTGCTGACCGGACAGCAGGTGCAGCAGCGTGTCTACGCGGCGATGCAGGATTACTGGCGTGGAGAGCGGCCATCGGTTTATACAGAGGGCCATTCTCTGACCAATGAGGAATGGATGGCTGTTCGGGATAACTGTAATGTCGACCAGCTGCCGGTACAGATCAATACCCGCTATGCTGTGACGACACAGCGGGGAAATATCCGTCTGCTGCCGTCTGCTGCTGTCTGGACGAACTCTCCGGACAGCAGCCTTGACCGGTTGCAGGGAACGGCAATCGATCCGGCCCAGCCGGTGGTTGTCCTGGCCGATAGTAAGGACGGAAATTTCTCATACGTAGAATCCAGTGATTATCAGGGATGGATTGATCGTGATAAACTTGCGTTTACCGACAACAATACCTGGCTTAGTTATGCAAAACCGGCTGATTTTGCGGTGGTGACCTGATCATAAGAAAACCATTGCAGATGCAGACGGACGACAGGCCCTCTATCAGATGGGAGCTGTGATTCCCTGTATCATGGACCATAATGGGCGTATTGCCCTGAAACTGCCGGTTCGTACGGCTGATGGTACATTGGCAATCCATAACACACCAGCGCAATTCGATCGTACGCTCCATATTGGCTATCTGCCATACAGTACTAATACGGTTATCCAGCAGGCCTTTTTATTCATGGGCGATGTTTATGGCTGGGGGGGCCTGGAGGACAGTGTTGACTGTTCTGCTTTTGTGCAGGATGTCTATCGCAGCATGGGAATCCATATCCCGCGTGATGCCGATCAGCAGGAACTGGCCATGCCTGTTCAGACTGATAATCCGGCGAAAGCACGTTCTGGAGCTTTGATTTTCAAGCCTGGACATGTCATGCTGTATCTTGGGCTTGATCCGAATGGGAATCCGATGGTTATCCATGCATCGAGTGCATATCAGCAGGTCATGGTAGCCAGACTATCCGATGTTACTTCGCAGATCAGCAGCGTAGGAAGCCTGCGCTGAGTGGATCTGTTCGATTATATGATATAAAGATGCTTAATTTGAAAGGACGTGCAAGTCTATGTTGTTATTAATCGGAGTGATGATCCTTAATCTGGTCATCAGTTTCCTGAATGCCCGTAATGTCGGCCGTGTCTGGGCAGAGTCGAAAGCAGTTGGTGGCTGGGTTCGTATCCTGGCATGGTGTGGTGCGATCCAGTCAGCTGTCGGTTTTACGTTTGTCTATGCAATCGTTGTAGCCTATATTGCTGTGTCTACAGGTTATCTTCCGCCGCAAATGCTGTCTGTACTGATGAGCCTGATCTATCTGCTGATCATTATTCCGGCCATTGGTTCGGGAATCTTCATCACGATCCAGTCCTGGATCAATTTTGCCCGGGATAAATCTCTGATGAATCTTGGATTGGCCGGCTGGAATACTTTTGCACAGGCCTATAATACCTACAATGCCATTCAGAGCTTTGGCCCGGCATTGGATACCGTACAGCAAGGACTGGGGGGGCTGTTCGATGGCGATGAGGATTCGGATAATTCCTCGATGCGCGTCATCCTGCTCGCAGCTATCGTGCTGCTGGCTGGTGTCATGACGACCACTGTTGTTATTCGCCGTTATGAAGCAAGCCTGCCAGTATCCGAAGAAGTGCGCCGCGGCAATCGCGACCTGCAGTACCGCTGATCGGTAATGGCTTGATACTGAAAATTGTATAAAATAAGACCCGGAATCGCTTGGATAGGCGGTTCCGGGTTCTTTTGATATCAAATATCCGGTTATTCTGTTACGGGCTGTCCATCAGGCGAACAATTTTCTTTAGGAAGATTCTCATTGGAATCCCACCAAAGGGCTCCGCTCTTCCAGCCAATGACAGTGGAAGTGAACGGCGAGCCATCTGCGGCTTTGAAGTGTCGGGTGGCTCGCAGGATATACTTGCTGCCAATCATGAGCAGCGGTACGTTCGTGAAGACAATCAGGATATTGCCCAGATCAGAGATCGACCAAAGGTTGCCCAGATCGATACCTGCCAGGGAACAGCAGATGCCGAAAGCGGCAATAAAGACGCCTGTCAGACGAACGGTGTTGATGACCGATGCCTTACGGCTGATCCGGTTCGCGGCAATCTCTGAGAAGCTGATCATACCGACCAGACAGGTAAAGGCGAACAGGCAGAAACAGAAACAGATCAGCAAAGCTACGATCGTTTCCAATGAAGCCGCTGGTGTCAGCTGTCTTGCCGAGGCCAGAAATTTCGGCAGCTTGTCCAGTGCCATCCAGGCAGTACCGTCTGCACCGGCCCATGGATGCGCCATGATGACTACGAACCCTGTGCAGCTGCAGATGACCCAGGTATCCAGGAATACACCAATGGACTGGACCAGGCCCTGCTCGCAGGGATGCTGGTTGTCAGCGCAGGCTGCAGCCATCGTGATCGTGCCCTGACCAGCTTCGTTCGACATAAGGCCACGCTTTACACCTTGTACCAGTACCGTTCCGAAGAGACCGCCAAAGATGGCATCCGGAGAGAAAGCTCCACCAAACACTGCCGAGAAGAAGTAAGGCAGCTGATCGAGATTGGTCAGAGTAAGCAACAGTACTGTCAGCAGATAAAGGATGGCCATAACGGGAACCATACCGTTAGTGACCCGGGTAACCATCCGGATGCCGCCGAATGCAATCCAGGCAGTCATCGCAATCATAAGGATGGAAATCACGATAGCCTGCACTGCCGGCAGGTTGGCAATGTCGTTCCCAGCATGAGACTGCCCATCTGGACAATCGAAGAAACGACATTGTAGCCCTGGGCCGGAATGCAGCACATCGCATAGATGATGTACATGAGAGAAAGCCAGATACCAACCGCCTTTGCGGTCCTGCAGCAGCTTGCGGCCGTAAAATGGCAGACCGCCGACGAATTCTTCATCTTTACGCTCTTTAAAGATCTGGGCCAGCACGGCCTCGCCATAAGCTGTTGCCATACCAACGGTAGCAGATACCCACATCCAGAACAGGGCACCAGGACCACCAACCGATATTGCACCGGTTACACCGAGAATGTTGCCAGGACCGACACGCATGGCTGAGCTGAGCAGGAAAGCTGATAATGCGGAGATGCCCGCTTCATGGCTTTTACGCTGAGCCAGCAGACGAACGCCCGAGGCAAAATGGGTAATCTGGATTGCCCCTGTGCGACAGGTAAAGAACAGACCTGCGCCAAACAGGCAGATAACGGCCAGTGAGAAATTCCCCAGTACCGGTATCGACTTATACCAACTGATATTGGTTGGAAATTCCCAAAAGAAATCCGATAAAGGGATGACAAAAGAAAAAATGTGGTTGAGTTCAGCAAATAATTGCTCCATAATAAATGACCTCCTTCGTCAGGATGGATAATTCCTATAGAGAACATTATAGACGGTTTCAACGATTGGCGCTAGGAAAGTCCTGCGATATATGTGGACAAAATTGCAAACTGTCTTATTCGGCAGTTCGCTGCTGAACTCACTCACGTGAGTGAGATGACCTGGGCTAGCTGATCGGCCAGCGGCAGGTCGTGGGTAATGATAAGCAGGGTTCTTCCAGTACTGTCTAGTTCCTGAATGATACCTGCCATCATAGCCTGGGCAGTTTTCTGATTCAGACCGGCAGTCGGTTCATCCAGCAACAGGATTGGAGCCTGGCTGGTCAGGGCGAGTGCAGTGAGCAGCCGGCTGCGCTGACCTCCGGAGAGACGGCAGGCATCCAGGCCGAGTGGCGTATCGAGTTGCTGCGGCAGCTGCCGGACAAAATCAGCCAGTTGGGCAAGCTCCAGACTATGCCAAATGGTGGATTCCTGGCAGTCAGGATGAAGTCTCAGGAAATTGTCCCGCAAGGAAGTGCTGAATAAACTGCAGCCTTGCAGTGAGGCTGCAAACTTTGCCCGTATCGTTTCTGGACACTGCTCCGCATAATCCTGTCCCCGCAGGGAAATCGTTCCCTGATCCGGCAGCCAGAAGCGTAATAGCAGACAGGCAAGTGTGGTCTTTCCGGATCCGCTTTCACCAAGAATAGCGGTATGCTGCCCCTGGCACAGGGTAAAACTCAGATCCTTCAGGACGGGGACGCCGGGCTGATAGGCGAAGGAAAGATGTCTTACAGCCAGCAGCGGAAGCTTTTCATTACCAGCCGGAATATATGGGTGAGAGTCCTCGGCTGACTGCCCGTTGTCGGCAGGAGATTGCAGCATATCAGCTGCGCTAAGAGACTCTCTCCAGACACGTGTAGCAACCGACAAGGGCTGGTATTCCTGAAACAAGGCCAGGATCACCAGCAGCCAGACACCCAGCTCAATGCCGTTTATTGTCTGTTGCAGCATGGCTGAAGACAATACGTAGAAAAGAAAAACAAAAGAAAGATGACGGCCGGCTTCAAGAATGGAGTCTGTACGGTCCTGGCGGCTGGTTTGTTGACATTGATCTTGCTGGAATCTCGCAGCTGGTTGATCCAGCAACGGAAAGAGCGGTTCGAGGTTATCGGTCTGCAGAAGTTCGGCTCCGCCACTGCCAATCTCCATGATTGCCGAGCGATAATCCTGTTTTGACGCAGCAACTGCCGGAACAGCTGGCTCCAGCCATGCCGGCAGGAACAGATGCAGCAGCCAGAGAATGCCGAGCACCAGCGTACCGACAGGTGTTCGGTTATATAACGCCAGCAGGCATAGAAGCGTCAACAGACTGGTCACTCCAAATGGCAGCAATGCCCGCAGATAGAAATCACGCAAAGTCTCGCAGCTGTCCAAAAGCTGATGCAGGAATTCGCCCTGATGAAGAGCACCATCCCGCAACGGGATAACCGTTTCTGCCTGATCGTAGAGCCTGAGCTGCAGCTTGGCATAGCAGCGAAATGCCAGACTATGGGAGAACCAGCGATCCAGATAACGGAATGATGCCCGCCCGATGCCGCAGGCCCGAACCATCGTGATTCCCAGCGTAAGAGCATAAAGCGGCGGCTGCAGAGCCGCTTTTGAGATCAGCCAGGCGGCAGTCCCCATAAGACCAATGCTGCAGCCTGCGGACAGAAAACCGGCCAGCAGAGCAGCCAGCAGATCTGTTTTTGTTGTAAGCGCCAGTAAAGGGCGGAGTAAAGACCGGTTCATAATTGCTCCTCCTTTGCGCAGCTGAGTTCAATCTGATGGTCAGCCCAGGCCATGACTGCCGGCCGGTGTGAGACCAGAATCATAGTCCGATGACGGCAGAACGCCGACAGGGCCAGCAGAACCTGCTGCTCGGTTGCTTCATCCAGACCGGCCGTCGGCTCATCCATCAACACGATTGGCCGGTTCTGGATGATGGCTCGCGCCAGTCCCAACCGATGGCACTGGCCATTGGAAATCGATACTCCATCTGTTCCCAGGCGGGTATCGAGTCCCGCTGGCAGGTGACTGACCCACTCTTCAAGCGAGGACAGACGTAAAGCCTGCCGGATGCGCTCATGGGGCACAGGCTGGAACAGGCTGACATTGTCTGCCAGCGAGGCCGTGAAGAGATGCGGTTCCTGCGGAACATAGCTGACCAGCTTATGGCAGCTATCCGGAGCCAGCTGATCGAGCGGCACTTCATTCAGCAGGACATGTCCGGCCGTCGGTTGAGAGAGGCCTGCCAGCAAGCGCAATAAGGTCGTTTTGCCGGCACCGCTGGTCCCCGTAAGCACTGTCGTATGATTTGCCGGAAATGTGAGGTCGAGGTCTTGCAGGACAAGCGCCTGGGTGTCTGGATAGTGAAAAGATAAGGCGACCGTCCGGATCGTGGGCGGAACCTGCAGCTGCTTATGCTGTCCATCCAGCTGGGAATCGCAGCTGTTCAAAAAATGATGCAGCGATTTTTCGGCGGTATACGTCGTCATTGCCGAATGGAATGCACTGCCTCCCTGCCTGAGCGGCTGATAGAATTCGGGGGCCAGCAGCAGCAGGAAGAACGCGGTAGGAAAAGTCAGGGCACCATTCAATAGCCGCAGGCCAATATTGACCGCAATGAGCGCAATCGACAGTGTCGTGATCAGCTCCAGAGCAAACGATGAAACAAATGCCAGTCTCAGGACCTGAAGCGAGGCCTGACAGAATGACTGGCTGAGCTCACGTAACCGTTCCTGCTGGGCTTTGCTTTGAAGGAATAGTTTCAGCGTGAGCATGCCATGCAGCAATTCCTGAAAACCGCCGGATAGCTGCTGCAGCTCATGCCATTGTCGCTCGCTCGCTGAATGAGTCAGCTGCCCGATCAGGTACAGCAGGAATGGCGCAATCGGAACGGTTACCATGAAAATCAGCGCCGTCAATGGATCCTGGACAACTGCCGCCACCAGGATCATGGGCACCAGGATGACCAGGGACAAGATGCAGGGAAGAACAACCGTAAACCAGCTGTCAAGTGCATCAATGGTCTCCAGAGCCACTGGCAGGAACGTCAATGGATCCTGTTCCTGTGTCAGTAAACTGGTATGCAGCTTGTGACGACAGTCCGAACGGACCTGATCAGACAGGCTCCGCTGACGGTTTCGCTGCTGATGATGGACCAGCGTGATTGCCAGCAACACAAAAGCCAGCATCAGAAAATCTGATGCTGGTTCCTGCGTATAATTCATTTCAGGAATCCATCGGGCAAGAATATGGGTAACGGACCAGGCTGCGACAAGAATCAGCAGCCCATGAACCAGCTCCAACACGCAGAGTGATAAGAATATCCGTTTGTGTAATTGAAGTGACTGGTATAAGATTCCGTTTCGCATAAGCCTCAAATTCCTGTGTCAAAATAAGTCGATAGAAACGATCAATGATACTCGGTATCCTCTGAACCAACCCGTTTACGGAAGATCCAGTAGGTCCAGATCTGGTAGATCAGAACAACCGGTACCAGACAAAGCGCCGCAACCGTCATGATCGACAGCGTGTATGGCGTCGAGGATGCATTGGTGATCGTCAGGCTCCAGGCCGGATTCAGGCTCGATACCATAAGCCGTGGGAATAATCCACTGAAGAATGCTACCGTCGTGCAGACGATGGTCAGTGAACTGAGCACGAAGCTCTGACGGAAATGCAGCTGGAACAAGCGGAGATAGGCCAGGATGAAAAGCACTCCAGCCCCCAGCAGCAGCACTGCTGCCAGCGGGCTATGGAACAGATCCGTCTGGATCATTGTCAGAATCAGGCAGACAAGATAGCAGATGATTGCCATGGCGCCACAGCGGATGGCTGCTTTTCTGGCCTGAAGCATCAGCCCATAAGACTGAAGACGCTGGGTAAGGAAAGCTGCACCATGGAATGCAAAAACAAACAAGAACGTCAACCCACCGAAGATGGAATACGGAGAAAGCAGGTCCAGAAAACCACCCTGATAGATCATATGCTCATTGATAGGCAGACCACGCAGAAGATCCGTGACCGCTATCCCCCAGAGGATTGCCGGAACGGCACTGCCAAAACAGATTGCGCCTTCCCAGAAATGCCGCCAGCAGGGTGATTCATCACGACTACGCAGCTCAAAAGCGACACCACGCAGGATCAGGGCAACCAGCATCAGGAAGAGTGCCAGATAGAACGTGCTGAACATCGTCGCATAGACATGTGGGAACGCGGCGAATAATGCACCACCGGCAGTGATCATCCAGACTTCGTTGCCATCCCATACCGGTGCAATGGTCCGGATAATCTGTGAACGCTCTTTGTCATGAGGAGTGAGGAACGGCAAGAGCGTGCCGACACCGTAGTCGAATCCTTCAAGGAAGAAGAATCCGGTAAATAAGACGGTAATCAGGATAAACCAGATAATTTGGAGATCCATCAGATATCACTCCCTTCCTCGGAACGGACGGACGTATGACGGATGAACCGAACGGCGATATACAGCGCGGCAATCGCCAGCAGCAGATAAATCACCGTGAAGCCGATCATCGTCAGCCAGACATCCGTGCTGGTCAGATTTGGCGAAACAGCATCAGCCGTCCGCTGCAATCCGACCACAATCCAGGGCTGACGTCCAGCCTCGGCAATGAACCAGCCGACCGAGTTTGCAATGAATGGCAACGGAAGCAGCCAGGGCAGTACATGCAGGAATGATGGAATCGCCAGTGGGCGGTCCGTCCAGGCCAGGAAACCAGCAATCAGGACAGCCAGCATCATCAGTCCACCGGCAGCCAGCATAATGCGAAAACTCCAGAACAGCCCTGTGACATCCGGCCGATACTCGCCCGGCCCATACATCTTAGATTCTTCCTGTTGCAACGTATTGATACCCTTGACCTCACCAGTCGGTTTATTATAAAGCATGAAGGAAAATGCGTTTGGAATCAGGAATTCGGACGTATTCTGATGCTTTTCCTGATCGATATTGGCAAACACAGCAAACGGTGCCGGATCGGCATTCTCCCACAAAGCTTCCATAGAAGAGAGTTTCATCGGATTGGCTTGAGCCAGATACTGTGCATGCAGATGCCCACTGCCCATTACTCCAATAATGCCAATGAAAGTAAAGAGCGTGCCAGCCTTCAATACCTGAGTAAAGGCATGGCGGGAAGCCTCATCATGCAGGATCTTCCAGGCACAGACAGCCAGAACCAGGAAGCCTGCGGTAGCAATGCCGGAAAACAGCGTATGAGAAAATTCACCAATCACATACGGATTCGTCACGAGGGCAGGGAAGTCCGTCATCTCGGCCCGGCCATTATTAATGACGAAGCCTACCGGGTGTTGCATGAACGAATTGGCAACCAGGATCCAGAACGCCGACAGATTACTGCCGATGGCCACGATCCAGATGCAGGCACAATGAAGCTTTGGTGACAACTTATCCCAGCCAAAGACCCAAATCCCCAGGAAAGTAGATTCCAGGAAAAAGGCGGTCAGTGCTTCAAGTGCCAGCGGCGCACCGAATATATCGCCCATAAAACGGGAATACTCCGACCAGTTCATTCCAAAGTGAAATTCCTGGACGATACCAGTCACAACGCCCATGGCAAAATTGATCAGGAATAGCGTACCAAAGAATTTCACCAGTTGCCGACAGGTCTCCTTCCAATGCGGTCTGTTGGTTCGGATATAGCAAGTCTCCAACAAGGCCACGAAGATTGAGAGTCCCTAGTGTAAGTGGAACAAACAAGAAATGATACGTTGTTGTAATGGCAAATTGCCATCTGGATAATAGCAAAGCATCCATAGGAATAATCCCTCCTTCTTGTAATTGATTATCCTTATTATAAATCAGAAAATTAAGAAAAGCAACCAATATGGGCAAGGAGGGGAATGTATTCATAAGATACAGATATTCAGCTGTGTGGTTGAATTAAGCAACTAAATAAGAGGCGATATAAGCGTTTTAAAATAAGCAACGCATACAAGTTTATGCAGAACTCGTCTATACGCCTTAAAACGAGCGTCAGGAAGCCTACAGCAAAAACAGCATGATAAGCCTGTTTTTGAGACACATAATAGGCCTATGATCTACAAAATAGAGTAAAAAGACAACCAAAGATGACATATTGGCGTCCTGGAACAGATACTGTAGTTAAAAGTAAAGATCTCCAGGAAAACCTGATGCTGATTTTATAGCGGATATATACCGGGCAGCTTTTAAGCCTTTTGCTCGCTTTCAACGCATTACTTCCGATAAGTATAAATTATCGGAAGTAATGTTGCATGCCTTTTTATCGTGGGCCTGACCTATAAAAGATGATTTACATTTTCACGGAGAGAATATACTCTGCATCCTTCTTGTATATCCCGTCCTGTTCACGTTCAAAGCCGCCAAATAAGCTATCATGGGAAGCCGCAAGATACAGGTGGCACAGGGCTATACCTATATCCATTACATGGAGTTTTGGATACGCATCACATTGGCCATAGCGTTTTCCTGATCCGGTGTCATCATATGCAGCCAGCATGCGCCAATCCCATGCGCGGAAAGCCATAAATCCATTTGCTGAAGCTTAAATCCTGCATTCACCAGCCCCTTTTCCCTATTGGCGGCATATACCGCAATATGTGCATTGAAATCCAGACAGCATTCGTGATAAAATAAAAGCATTATGTTTCGTTGTTCGTTTGCAAATCCAGCCTGTAACATGGAGTCAAATCACTATGCCTTATCTGAAAACCGTGATGATCGCTATCATTGGCGGTATTATCATGTCAAAAATTCATGCCCCGCTGCCCTGGACCCTGGGACCGATTGCTGCGGTTTCTATTGCAGGGCTGGTGCAGAAACATCCGCTTCGCTGGTCATTGCGGATCCGCAACATTGCTCTGATTCTGCTTGGCTATGCCATGGGACGGCCGTTTACAGCGGCTACGCTGCAGGCGATTGTCGCGCAGCTTCCTCTGATGCTGATGGCTACGATGATCACCGTAAGTGCGGGAATATTTACCGGCTGGCTGATGTATCGGAAGACAGGGATAAACTTCACGAGTTGCCTCTTGGGCTGCGTCCCCGGCGGTCTTTCGCAGATGGTTATACTGGCCGCCGAGATTGAGGATGCAGACCTTACGGCTGTGACTATCATGCAGACGATGCGGATGCTGGCCGTTGTATTCACGATTCCGTTCCTCACGATCCACGTGTTGTCCGATAACGCAGCAAGCGGTACCGGGGCAGCGGCATCGATGCTTTCGGCTGCGTCTACGGAACAGATCATCAGTTATGCCGTCGTCGCGATTGCCGGGGCCATGATCGGCCGCTTCATCCATCTACCGACGGCTACTCTGCTGGGACCGATACTCAGTACGGCAGCATATATCATTTTATCCGGGACACCGGCACCAGCAGTGCCTATCCATATCCTGAATATTGCCCAGCTTTGCGTGGGATCCTATATCGGCTCAAGCATTGACCTGCAGAAGATAACCAGCTACCACGGCATGGGACCAGTCCTGTTCAGTGGGATTCTGCTGGTCCTGCTGGTATCTATGGGCACCGGAACCGTGATTGCGCTGCTGACTGGAGAATCGTTTGCCACATCATTCCTGAGCACAGCGCCAGGCGGCCTGGCAGAGATGGGAATCACGGCACTGGTTGTGGGAGCGAATATCTCCACAATGACTGCATACCAGCTGGTCCGGCTGCTATTCATTATGATGGTCTTTCCTTATATTGCAAAAGGCATCGTATATATCCATCGGCGGCATACCAGCGTCTGATCGTATCCTATAGGGATAAGGAACTTTCCGGGATTCTGTGGTTGCTTGATGCTTCCGCTCCCGATATAAGGGAATAATGTAACTGTTTTAGGATGAGGGGATATATATTGAAGGACCGTTATTTCTTACCGATATTCGTCGTTCTGTTGGTACTGCTGCTGTATCCGGCCAGTTTTTACCAGCAGGAGGTTTCACCTTCTCCTGAGCCCTTGCTTCCGCTGGCGGATTGGCAGGTTCATCAGGAAGGGAAACCATTACAGTCTGTCCGACTGCCATACATATTCTCAAATCTGAACGCCCATACACGGATCACGTTGACAACGACAACAACAATACGTCCCAAAGATTACATCATGATCAAATCCGTTTATGCGCCTTTCCGATTGTACGTCGATGATGAGTTGATCTACGAATCCGGTCAGCCTGGCAGTTACCCGGATTTTTTCCTTGACCCGCCTACGCAGATCTGCCTCCTGCCATTGCCCGAGCAGGATAAACCAGTGACGCTTCAGCTGGAATATGATTCGCCCAATCAGCGCTCTGAGCTGACCGTACCTTTGATTTCGATGGGAGCACGGCCAGAGTTGATGGCACCGTTATTTCAGCAGAATGTCCTTTCCTATTTGTTCTCTTTATCTTTGTTGATCCTGAGTCTCCTGCTGATCATGGCCTCTGTCCTGCTTCACGAGCAAGGGCTGTCACAGGCCTTCCTTCAGCTCGGCCTGTTTTCGATTTCGGTCAGTATCTGGAGTTTCAGCGAATGCAACCTGACCAGCATAGTGTTCCCCTATCCTTCGCTTTGGTACCTCCTGTCGTTCCTGGGGCTCTTCACCTGCACCATGCCACTGATGAGATTCGGCATCCAAGTATTGAGTCTCCAGCATCCCGGCTTGCTGAAACTGCAAGTACGTATCATCCAGGGATCTATCCTGACCGCTATGGTACTGCAATATGCCAGTGTGATCGGATTTGCCCAGAGCATGTATTTCTTCCATCTGTTGCTGCCGCTGTCCCTGCTGATCTTTTCGCTGCAGCTGGGATGGGCCAGCTGGCATTATGGGAATTCCATCGCCAAGGAATTCGCTTTGCCGATGGGAATCCTGGCATTCTTCTCGATCATGGAGCTGATCAATTATCGTCTGCGGTTCACGAATACCTTATCGCTGTTCTTCCAGCTTGGCGTATTCCTATTCATCCTCTCACTTGGTGTTCTCTGTGTACGCTTTGTCCAGCGGACCCTGAAGATGAAAGAAGAAAAGAAACAGCTGGAATTTGATCTGTTGCTGGCTGCCCGGCAGACAGACGTACAGCGTACGCAGTATGAGATCCTTACGGAGCATGAAAAAGTCCTGCGGCAGCAGCGCCATGACTTGCGGCATCAGCTTATCGTACTGAAATGCTACAGTGAGCAGGGAAATCAGGAAAAACTGCAGCAGTATATCAACGAATTGACCGCTAAGATCCCGATAGAGAAGGAACTGTTCCTGTGCCAGAATTTCGTCGTGAATTCCGTGGCACTATATTACCGTTCGCTCGCCCGAAAGCAGCAGATCGATATCACCCTGCTGTTGACGGCTATTGCCAAAAAGAACGGAACGATCCAGGACAGTGACCTCTGCATCATTATCGGCAATTTGCTGGAAAATGCCATAGAAGCATCCATGCATCTGCCCGCGGATCAACGTAAGATCACGATGACTACTCATCTACGCGATAATAAGCTGCTCATCTATATGCGGAACCGCTATGACGGGACGTATAAACAGAAAGATGGCAAGTTTTATTCCCGCAAACGCAACGGCAAGGGAACCGGACTTTCTTCCGTTGAAAGCGTCGTCCAAAACTATCATGGCCTCGCTGAATTCGAGCCCGGCAGCGACCAGTTCATCACTTCGTTATATTTGATCCTGGAATAACATAAACCGAGGGACTCATGCAGCTTTACATGAGCCCCTCGGTTTTATATTGGTCATTCCTGTTGGTCCGGCATTAGAAACTTAACGTAATACCAGCCTTCCAGCCTTTCGTCGTGATATCGAAATCATGACCCGCATAGGATGCCAGATCCTTGTACTTCGCATAGTCATAGGAAACATTGGCTGCCAGGTTCGAGGTAATATGGTAGCCTACTCCCAGCTCACAGGTCAGCAGATCCGGTCCGATTCCTAAATCGCCCCAGCCTGACAGGTCCTTGGCCAGCTTGACCTGACCAATCACTCCTGCCTGTGCATAGTTCTTTGAGGCAGATATACGCGTCTCTGCATCCGATACAAAGCTGCCATCATAGTCATAATATCCCCATTGGTTGTGCATCTCGCCCGCTGCATGACGATTTCCTACATACGCGGAAACCGCAGGGTTGACCTTATACAGAACATTAACGGTATTGACCGTTACCTTCCCATTATCTTTTTCCGTATAGCCGGAAGCATCATAATAGGTATTGACCTCCTTTGCTTCTGTCTTATCATACTTATACTGCAGAGCAAAATTATGTCCAAGTCCGACCGTCACACCGCCGTAAAAATTATTTTTCGCGTCAAAGGAATTTCCCGGCGAAACATCCAGCGTCGGTGAAAGAGCCGTTCCTAAATCGATAGAAACCTTCCCGGCATCATAGCTATCAGCCGGCGCTGCCGAAGCAGTTGCCCCCACAGACAAGCACAGCCCCAAAGCACAGATTACCTTGTTCATCGTAACATTCTTTTTCCCTGCAACAGATTTTTTCATATCATAAAGTCTCCTTTTATAAAATAAGATTATTTTTATGCGACTCAGCTTGAGCCACTTTGCCGCCAGGTTTTCAAGGGTTATTGCCCCTGATCGTTCCCTCACCTCCTTTCGATGCTTTGCTGTCTGACCTCAGAAGGCCAGCTGTACGCCAGCCTGGGCAGTCACGCCCTGCTGTTTGCCGGACCAGCCGTTCAGGCCGAGGTCGATGAGCCAGCGGGATTCTGCCGATGGTCTCAGATGGCAGCCCAGCTCAAGCATCCCGCTGCTGCCCTTGAGCGATGGAGAGGCTGTACTGAAGCCGTTATAGTGCGCCTGGGCACTGCCGTCGAATTCATACTGGTAGGCCAGACCTGCATAGAGGGAGGACTGGGCATTGACCTTATGCGTGAACCGGCTGCCCAGACGTATGCGCTGGCTCTCGACTGCATCGAAGTGATAGGCTTCACCGCTCGACAGGGTCACATCGTCATTGCCGGTGTGGCTGTAGAAATATTTGCCATAGTAGTCCAGCGTGTCGCCACCGGCCAGTTTTTGCAGCTGGCCTACGCCGGCATGCACGCCCAGATAGCTGGCATCCGTGTCATAGCTCACATGACCGTCACTCGTTCCCGTTGCACCGTCAAGGTCATAGGAGCGATAGTCTGCCGTGGTGCGTCCTGCCCGCAGACTGCCCTCATAGTAGAGCCCGTCCGGCTGCATCTGTCTGGCGTAGATGCCGCCGCCGAAATAATGCGAGCTGCCGTCGCCACGCGTGCCGTCATCAAGATGCGAGGTATAGTTGCCTTTGCCATACTCGACCATCGGACTCAGCAGCAGGGTGCCGGTATGATCCTTCAGCTCGGCCGCGAATCCCAGCGCCATGCTCTGGCCGTGGATATCCACGTAGGAGCCGCTGTTGGCGCGCAGATTGCTGCCGCTCGCCGCGAATACCGGCGTATAGGATCCCGGCGTTGCTCCGGCTGCATCAGCAGCATTCATGGACCAGGTCCCCGCCAGGAAATCTGCCCCGCTGTTGACCTGCGATACGATTCCGGCGGCAGTCTCGACCAGGCTCTTGGTCTGTGCTTTGAGTGCACCGCCGACTACTTGCAGCTTCAGGTCGTTCGTATCGGCAGCAAGCTTGAGCGTATAGGTTGCAGATACGCCTTGCTTGAGCGTACCGCCCAGCGTCGTGTCCGAGGTCGTGAGCGTGCCATTGGTCTTGAGCAGGGTCACGGTGTCTCCCCCTTTGAGACTCGAGGCTCCGGTGGTATCGACATTGACCGTGGTTCCGGTCAGGTCAGTCGCCTCCGTTCCCGTCAAGGTGATGACCGTAGTGCCATCTGCCGTGCTGGCTGGCAGTATATAGTTGATGGTCGAGAAATTGCTCAGGTTCCCGGCTGTGAGGCCGATGCCCTTGACATTGAGCGTATTGCCGGTGCAGACCGTACCGATGCCGCCATAGATCGTCCCGCTGACGATGCTGCCCGTCCAGTTGATGATGTTGTCACGGATGATTACGCCAGTGCTCGTCGATTTGCCTCCGTAAACAGCACCGCAGGAACCGCCATTCAGGTTCACGGTATTGCCTGCGATCGTAGCTGTACCGCTGAACACCCCACTGTTCACATCGATCTCACCACCATAAACAAAACCGATGCTGCCTTGGTTCAGGTTCACGGTATTGCCCGTGACTGTGATCGTGCTGGTGGACCCCGTTGTCGTATCAGCTGCCCGACCACCCCAAACCCAGGTGGCATGTCCCCCCGTTCAGGTTCACGGTATTGCCCGTGATCGCAACCGTATTGCCGGTACCACCGAGCTGGGCATAGCTGCCAACAATACTGTTGGCTTCGCCGCCCTCCAACGTCACGGTATTGCTGCTGATCGTGGCTTTGTCGCTGCTGGCCAACCAGCTTTCGCCGCCGGTGATGCTATCGCTAACGGTGCCGGCCTTCATGGTCACGGCATTGTTGCTCACCGTCGCTTCAACATTTTTCGAGAACAGTGCATAGCCTCCATAGACGGTGTTATACGATACATTGGCACTATCCAGCTCCACCGTGTTATCCGTGACATTCGAGTTCCCTGCGTCAGCCTTGCCCCCATACACACGATTCATGGATCCGGCAACTGTTCCTCCCGTGATGGATACCACATTATGGCGGCTCGACGACGCCCCGGCAGTAAAACTGCTCACATAGCCACCGGTGATTGCCGTACCCGAAGCGAATGTGCCGCCGGTAATCGTAACTGTATTGCCATCGCTTTTGTCCGTCGTACCGGAATCCCCATAACCGCCATAGATGGATGAACCCTTGAACGTCCCTGCCTGGATGGTCACGGTATTCGTGGAAGCGGTCACGGCAGCCAGCGTATTTCCCTTTGCCTTGCCACCATAGATAGTGCCTGCATAGGATACGTCGGCATCGTTCAGGGTGACCGCATTGCCGGATGCATCTACCGTGATCGCTGCGGACGAGGTTTGACTACTTTCCGCATCACCACCACATATATCACCGGCTACGGCCAGCGTACCACCTGTGACCTTGATGCTATTGTTCGCAGCAGACACGCTGCCGCCGGACGCACTGATGGCCTCGCCGCCAGTGAGCGCATACAGGCCAGTCGCTGTGCCGCCGCTGATGGACAGAGTATTCCCGGTGGCCTCAGCGGTATAGCCCGTGGCACTGCCTGCGGTAAGCACGACCCCGCTGCCGCTCAGGGTACCTTTCTCCAGCGAGAGCGTATTCCCCGTGGCGGTCGCCTTGTCGGTATAGCCGCCATTTACAAAAGCCAGACCGCCATAGAATATATTAGCGGCAATGGCGGCATTGGTATTGAGCGTGATCGTATTATTTACAGCTGATGCCGCCCCATTCTGCAAGACACGGCCTGCAACAATCCGGAAAGGGAACGTGCTCGTCGTGATTGTGCCGTCGTTGCTGAACGTCAGTTTGTTGTTGCTGGCCGTGCTCTCGGTCCCACTCTCCGCAGCATGGCCGGCGATATAGTTATAATGGAACTATGAATTAAGACAACTTCGAAACTATTTCTTAATGTGAATCTCGTGGTATACTGGAGGCGATCAATGAAAAAGGAGATAATCATCATGTCACGCACGCGCCGTCATTTCACGTCGAAATTCAAATCCGATCGCGTCATCGAGCTGCTCAAGGGTGAGAAAGACCTCAACACGCTGGCGGCTGAGAACGAAATCCTGCCGAACCTCTTGCGGAACTGGAAGAACGAGTTTCTCAGCAAGGCAAGCATCATATTCGATGATTCCAGAGAGGACAACCTCAATCAAAAACTCGAGACCGAGCGGAAGGAGAAAGCCTCCTATGCCCGCAAAGTTGGCCAACTCACCATGCAGGTGGATTGGTTGAAAAAAAAATCTGAGGAAATTCTTGGACCGGACTACGAGAAACAGTATTCTCCAAAACCTTTCGAGGAGTGAGTGCAAGGAGCTTTCCCTTCGGAAAGCAGCGAAGCTGCTCGGCGTCAACCGCACAAGCCAATACTACCACCCCAAAGAGAACACTCCATCAGATGAAGAGCTGGAATGCAAGCGCATCATCGATCGTTTCCACACGGACAATCCTGCCTGGGGCGCAAGGCAGCTGGCCTCGCAGCTGCAGCGCCTCGGGCATCAGGCCGGACGACGCAAGACAGCTCGCTATATGCGCGAGATGGGCATCGACGTCATCTATCCGAAGATGAACCTTTCCAAGCGGCAGCAACAAGCGCAGGTGATGCCCTACCTGCTGAAGCATGTGGATATTCAGCAGCCTAACCAGGCATGGTCCATCGACATCACCTACATTCCCCTGGAGCACGGTTTCGTTTATCTGACAGCCATCATCGACTGGTACAGCCGCTGCATTGTTGGCTGGGAGGTGGACGATACCCTGGACACCCGGATGGTCATTGCCGCCGTAAGGAAGGCTCTCCGTATAGCAAAGCCGCAGATTCTCAACTCCGACCAAGGATGCCAGTTCACCAGCAAGGAGTACAAGGCTTTCCTCAAGGAACACAAGATCCGCCAGAGCATGGATGGCAAGAGCCGCTGGGCCGACAACATCAAGATTGAGCGGTGGTTTCGGACATTCAAGTATGAGGAAGCCTATCTCACGCAGTACCGCAACATCCGGGAGGCTCGCAAGGCCATCCGCAACTACATCAACGTGTATAACTTCCAGCGCTGCCACTCAGCCATCGGGAACGTCCCGCCAGCAGAGCGCTACTTCCCGGCACTGCTGCTCAATGCTGCAATGTCTGCTGCCTGATACATTTAGAAATTTATCGATTTTGGTCTTGACAAGCGTGCCACTATAGTAGCCCTCGCTATTGACGGTGATCGTGTTGCCAGCATCGTCCTTGTTCACATCTGTGATCGTCACCGTGTTGTCCGAAGCCGATGCCTCAGCCGCTGGCATGGTCAGCATCCCCGCTGCCATCCAGGTGCCACTGCCCAGTACAAAAGCCGCCGCCAGTTTCCCCGCCAGCCGTTTCTGCTGTTTCTTCGTCATCGTTCCGGTTCTGTTCGTCCTGATTTTCATCCTGAATATCCTCCTGATTCTCTAAGCTTTATTCTCATGAATATCTTTTGCATCCATGAAATACAAATACAAAAGAGCTGGCGCTGCAATCGTACGGTTTTTCGCACGATCAGCAGCGTCAGCTCACTTTCGCTTTTCATTATGGACTTTTCACCGGAAAAAGCAACCCTTTCTGCAAAAGTGGTCGGTTTTTTTGCAAAAGTGGTCGTTTTTTTCGCTAAATTGGGGCTTGACAAACCAATATTGGTTCGATCATTGACCTGCAAAAGATCATGAGCCATCATCAAAAAATCCCCCAAAGTTGCCGGTTTAGGCTGACCTGGGGGATTTTTTGTTTCTACGACTTAATGCACGGTCAGGTTTTGTCTAAAAAACTTACCAGACTTTCCCCAGCATGAACCACATGCGGGCTTTGGATCTTGCCTCATTGCTGGCGTTCTCACAGAGACCGATACGGCGGGCATAGTCGAAGCGGGCGAACCAGTTGCCCGGCTGGCTGTAGCTGATTCCCAGTCCCCAGCCTTTGAGCGTCTCACCGCCGCTTTCACCGTCACGCGATAGCTTTACATGGCCGCCGTCCAGATAGCTGCTCAGGACAAGTCCCGGTACATGCGTATGGTAGCGCAGTTCCATGGTTCCCTGCCAGCCTTCGTCGCCGGAGCCTTCGCCCTGCGGATAGGCTCTTACGGCATTGGCTCCTCCCAGATAGATTTCCTCCGAGCTGTCCAGGTTTCGGCTGGCTTTCTGTTCCTGCAGCTTTACCTGCAGATCCCAGTCACGGCCGAGCGGCTGCTGCCCATTCAGACTCAGGACGCCTTTCGTGAACTGTCCTGCCGTATGGCTGTAACTTTCCAGAGTGCGGGCATAGTCCGAGTCCATCATCAGGCTGCCCATGCTGGCCGTGATATCGTAGGCCCAGCTGCTCTGTCCCAGACGCTGGCGTCCGTTCACACCGGCATGGAATACATGGCTGTGCTTCTTGGCGGACAGGCCATACTGGTCCAGATCGTCGCGGAGGTCGTGATAGTCGTAGCCATAGCTGATCGACTGGCTGCTGCTGGCGGTCTGCCAGAGTGGGCTGGTGCCATAGACGCTGACCGTATTGGCCTTGCCTTTGGCGCCGATTGCCTTCAGGGTGCCACCCAGCTCATAATCCATCCGGCTTACGCTCAGGCCTGCCCTGGTACCGGCATGGCCGACGGCTTTCTCGTAGCCGATGTTGTAGTTGCGCAGGTCATGGTTCGAGAGCAGTCCGCCGATGTGCAGGCTGTCGCCATGCAGGTCGAGGTCAGACCAGGTCCCCTGCAGGCCGTAGCGGTAGCGGCCGGAGCTTTTGCTGCCGTAGTTCTCGCTGTACAGGATATAGCTGGCCTGCTTCCCGTCCTTGACCCGGACGGTGATGTCACTGGTGCCGACGATCTTGCCAGGGCTCAGCATCCCCGCTGCCTGGACACCGCCAAGATTGCTGATGTTGTAGAGGGCTGTTTCCAGGTTCTTGGACTGGATGATATCTCCGGTCTTCAGTCCGTGGAGGCAGCCGTCCACGAGATGCTGGCTCAGCTTACTCTGATTCTCGACGCGGATCTCACCATAGCGGCCCGGGAGGATCTTCACCGTCAGTATGCCCTGCCCGCTTTTCTGCGGAGGCAGGTAGGCGGCGGCTGCCGGATAGCCGTGCTGGCGGCAGTACAGCGTGACCCGCTGGACGGCTTCGCCCAGTTCTTTTTCCGTGATCTCGTGACCAAGGAATCCTCTGGTCTGCTGCTCCAGCCGGGCTTCGCTGAGGTCAAGGCCGCTGGCATCTACCTGGATCTTCTGCAGGGTAAACCGGGCCTTGATGGCTGGTGCTGCGGGCTGGGCCTGATCGTTCTCCAGATTGGCCGCCGGCTGCTCCGGCAGGGATGGGGTGTGGGTCGATGGCAGAGATGGTGCCGCCAGGACACTGCCCGGCAGTGCCAGCAGTATCGTTCCCAGCAGCAGGCTGTTTCTGCGTATCCTTTTCGAGAGTCTATTCTTATCCATTGCGTTCATTGTATGTTTTAGCTCCTTTATCTCGCATGTATCTCGCATGATTTATTGTATTTACCGGATTATCTCATTACTCAGTCAATGTCCAGCCATCCCAGAGATCTTTTGTGGTGGTACCAGAGCTGCTGCCAATGGACAGACCGCCCGGCAGGCTGATGCCGCCATTCGTCAGTTCAAGGTAGAGCGGTGAACGATACCAGGCCGCTGCCTCCTGCGGCATGCCCGGCAGCTGCGGGTAACCGGCGCTCATCGGCTCGATACGGAACGGCAGTCCGCTCATGGCCGAGCGCTCGACACCGTGGTACCAGCCATTCAATGCGATATCCTGTGGACGATCTGCCCGGAAATCATTTTCGCCCGGTACGCCTTTCTTCAGGATACTTCCATAACCGGACAAGACCAGATTGGCCGGCAGCGCATAGTTTGCACCGTCTGTTCCGGTCAGCTGGAAATTCTGGAAGGATACTTTCTTATTATCCCCTACGATTGCATCTTCATAATGTCCTTCACCCGATAAGAGTACGACATCACCGCTGAGAACATCCGTGCCCAGCTGATAGTGATTCCCCAGATCGGCCGCGTTTGTAGTATCATCCGTTTTGTCGATGGTACCAACAAGTTTTATGGTCTGGATGGTCTTCGGCGTGATCTTGCCTGTGCCGCTGATGCTGGTCGAGGCCAGCGTATAGTTGCCTGCGTCCGAACCGGCCAGCTGGAGGCCGCTGTATTGAACGGTGGAAGCCTCTTTCACATTTTTGCTATTATAGATGCCCGTCTGTTTCTGTGAAGCTTCGCTCAGATTGACGGTATCGCCCGTTAGGACATCATCCAATACATAGTGACTCCCAAACGCATCGGCCTGAGTCGTGCCGTCGTAGATCTTGGTGACGGTGTCGCTCAGACTGGCGGTGATGGTCTTCGGCGTGATCGTGCCTGCACCCGTAAGTGAGGTCACCTCGCCGAGCGTGTAGTTTTTGTTGTCCAGTGACAGGTCGCCATAGGTAACGGTATTCGCCCCGTTTACATTCTGGCTGTTGTAAGTACCAGCCGCAGAGGTCAAGGTCGCTTTATCTGTCCCGACAAACCCGGTGAGCTGATAATTGCTGCCAAGTGCCGCAGCATCCTTTGTGCCGTCATAGACCTTGGTGACACTGCCGGTTACCTGAGCCGCGAGGGTTTTCGGCGTGATCTTGCCTGTACCCGTAAATGAGGTCACGGTATCCGCCAGCTGGTAGTTGCCATTATCCAGCTTCAGGTTGGTATAGGTGACATTTTTAGCGTCCATGACGTTCTGGCTGTCATAGCTGCCAGTGGCTGTCAGATGGATTGTATCGCCGGACACGATATCATTTGTGCCAAAGGCATAGTTCGACCCGAGCGCCGAGGAAGCATTGCCATCGTATACCTTGTCCAGCCCCGTCGTCTTCGTGAGCGTGGCCGTGATGGTCTTTGGCGTGATCGTGCCTGCGCCGGTAAGTGAGGTCACTTCGCCGAGCGTGTAGTTTTTGTTGTCCAGTGACAGGCCGCCATAGGTAACGGTATTTGCTCCGTTTACCGCATTGCTGTTATAAGTACCAGCCGCGGAGGTCAGCGTCGCACTGTCCTGTCCAATGAACCCGGTGAGCTGATAATTGCTACCGAGTTTATCCGCATCCGTCGTGCCGTCATAGGTCTTGGTGACACTGCCGGTGACCGCAGCCGTGATGGTTTTCGGCGTGATCGCGCCTGTGCCCGTAAATGAGGTCACGGTATCCGCCAGCTGGTAGTTGCCGTTATCCAGCTTCAGGTTGGTGTAGGTGACATTTTTAGCGTCCGTGACGTTCTTGCTGTCATAGCTGCCAGTTGCTGACAGGTTGACCGTATCGCCGGACACGATATCGTTTGTGCCAAAGGCATAGTTCGTCCCGAGTGCCGAGGAAGCATTGCCATCGTATACCTTGTCCAGCCCCGTCGTCTTTGTGAGCGTGGCGGTGATAGTCTTCGGCGTGATCGTGCCTGTGCCAGTAAGCGAGGTCACGCCCAGCTGATAGTTGCCATTATCCAGCTTCAGACCGCTGAAGGTAACATTTTGAGCCCCCGCGTTCTTGCTGTCATAGCTGCCAGATGCTGTCAGATGGACCGTATCGCCGGACACGATATCGGTTGCGCCAAAGGCATAGTTTGTCCCGAGCGCCGATGAAGCATTACCATCATAGATCTTGTCCAGCCCCGTCGTCTTCGTGAGCGTGGCGGTGATGGTCTTCGGTGTAATCTTGCCTGTGCCCGTAAGAGAGGTCACGCCCAGCTGGTAGTTGTCATTATCCAGCTTCAGACCGCTGAAGGTAACATTTTGAGCCCCCGCGTTCAGGCTGTCATAGCTGCCAGTGGCTGTCAGATGGACCGCATCGCCGGACACGATATCGGTTGTGCCAAAGGCATAGTTCGTACCGAGTACCGATGAAGCATTGCCATCGTAGACCTTGTCCAGCCCGGTCGTATTCGTGAGCGTGGCGGTGATTGTTTTCGGCGTAATCTTGCCTGTGCCCGTAAATGAGGTTATGGTATCGGCCAGCTGGTAGTTTCCATTATCCAGCTTCAGGTTGTTATAGGTGACATTTCTATCTCCTGCGTTCTGACTGTCATAGTTGCCAGTTGCGGTCAGATGGATTGTATCGCCGGACACGATATCGTTTGTGCCAAAGGCATAGTTCGTGCCGAGTGCCGATGAAGCATTGCCATCATAGACTTTATCCAGTCCCGTTGTCTTCGTGAGCGTAGCGGTGATGGTCTTCGGTGTGATCGTCCCCATGCCGGTAAGCGAGGTCGCGGTACTTGCCAGCTGGTAGTTGCCATTATCCAGCTTCAGGTTGGTGTAGGTGACATTTTGAAGTCCCGCGTTCTTGCTGTCATAGTTGCCAGTGGCTGTCAGATGGACCGTATCATTTGATAGGACATCGTTCAAATCATAGTTCGTCCCGATGTCTGACGAGGTACTGCCGTCGTAGACCTTATTCAGCTCCTTCACCCAGTGGAGCGAAGCGGTGATGGTCTTCGCCGTGATCGTGCCTGCACCGGTAATCGAGGTTACACCCAATGTGTAATTGGTGTTGCTCAGCTTCAGGCCCCCATAGGTGACCGTATCAGCTGTCGCCACATCCTTGCTGTTATAGGTACCAGCCGCTGAGGTCAGTGTCGCGCGGTCCTGTCCGACGAGCCCCGTGAGCTGATAATCGTTGCCGAGCGCCGCAGCGGTCGTCGTGCCGTCGTAGGTCTTGGTGACACTGCCGGTGACCGTGGCCGTGATGGTCTTCGGTGCGATCGTATAGAAATCCGTACTGGTAAAGTCATAGCCATCCTGCGAGGAATACAGCATATTCGCCAGTGAATAACGGCCCGCATTCGTCTGCGTTGCTTGCGCAGTTTCCCACACCTTACTCATATCTACCGTGGAACTGTAGCTCAGGTCCTCAGCAGACAACTGCTGTGCCTGACCGTTGTATACCGGCGTTGCCAGCCCCGTACTGCTCACCGTGATCTTCGTGAGAAATGCCCTTAGCAGCGGCGTCGTATAGCCGTCATAGATGCGCCAGTTGGTACTGAAGTCTGTCCAGTCCTTATAGGTGTCTGCCTGCTTCATCTGCTCCAGCGTATAGCTGTTGACATTCGTAAAACCGGTATCTTTCATGCCTCCTGCCGCAGAAGCAGCGCTGCCCGTCCTATAGGCGGCATTTGTAATAGTAGCAGTGGTCACGCCAGCTATACTGCCCACCGAATCAGGAGTGCCAGTACCAGTCACAGCACCGGTATTGTACACGTTTGTCAGCTTGGCAGAAGCACTACTGACCTTACCCGCTACACCGCCAATCTGCGTGGATGCTGTGCCGGTTCCCTTCACCGTGCCCTTATTGTATGCATCCGTCATAGCATCATAAGTCTCGCCAACTACACCACCAACAGAATCACCGCTACCAGTCACATCACCGGTATTGTACACGGTCTGCAAAGTTCCCTTGGTCTCGCCAGCTACACCGCCAACAGAAGTGGCTCCGCTCACAGCACCGGTATTGTACACGTTTGTCAGCTTGGCAGAAGCACTACTGACCTTACCCGCTACACCGCCAATCTGCGTGGATGCTGTGCCGGTTCCCTTCACCGTGCCCTTATTGTATGCATCCGTCATAGCATCATAAGTCTCGCCAACTACACCACCAACAGAATCACCGCTACCAGTCACATCACCGGTATTGTACACGGTCTGCAAAGTTCCCTTGGTCTCGCCAGCTACACCGCCAACAGAAGTGACTCCGCTCACATCACCGGTATTGTACACATTTGTCAGCTTAGCTTTAAGATCGGCAAAGCCAACTACACCGCCAATCTGTTGGGATGCTGTGCCGGTTCCCTTCACCGTGCCCTTATTGTATGCATTCGTCATAGCATCATAAGTCTTGCCAACTACACCGCCAACAAAATCGCCGGTACCAGTCACATCACCGGTATTGTACACGTTTGTCATAGCACTACTGGTTGTGCCAACTACACCGCCCACAAAATTGCCGCTACCGTTCACGGTGCCTTTATTGTACACATTTGTCATAGCACCCGCACTGCCAGCTACACCGCCGACATAATTGCCATTGCCAGTCACATCACCGGTATTGTACACATTTGTCATAGCACCCGCACCACCAGCTACACCACCAACGCTGCGATTGCCGGTAACAGTCCCCTTGACAAGTCCCAGGTTGCTGATGGCACCAAGCGAACTGCCAAACAGACCCACATAGTCCTGCCGCGGCCGGTTAATCATCAGGCCGTTGATTGTATGGCCGAAACCGTCAAACGCACCTTGAAATCGATTGGTACGATTTCCTACCGGGCTGAAGCCCAGATAGCTTTGGCTGATCGCATCGTAGTTCCAGGTCGCCGTCTTGCTCGCGTCGATATCGCCCGCGAGGATATAGTTCCCGCTCAGATTCGCATCCATATTCTGCAGATCATAGATGCTATTCACGCGCATGTAGTCATAGCCGTTCTTCGCCGTCGTGCCGTCAAGCGCCGTGACGGTCCATTTCAGCGTGGTCGCCGATTTCGTCTGATTGTCGGCTGTCGTGGCATAGTCCTGCACCGTTTTTGATTCGGTCTTATCGCCAATCGAAAAATCGCGATTCGTCGTCTTGTCCGTGTCATAGCCGATACGCGCCTCACGGCTCGCCTTGATGGTGACATCCGCGCCCTGCAGGACAGCTGTGCCATCCGTGAGGTCCGCTGTATTGATGATGCGTACATCCTTGCCTTCGAGCACTACGCTTGACGCCTGCAGTTTGCCCATGTTCACGATGTCGCCGGTAGCCTCTGTGGCCGTACTGTTCGTTATCGGATTCTTCCCTGCTGCAAAGTCCGCGAGATTTGCATCGTTCAACGTGCGCGTCGACGCGATGAGATGCCCCACATTGACCTGCGCGCCCGCACCGAACAGGATGCCGTTCGGGTTGATGAGGTAGACGTTGTTGCCGCCTTTCATCGTGCCGTAGATCTCCGACATATTCGTGCCGTTGACGAGGTTCAGGTAGTTATTGGTCTTATTGCCACCATCGAACTGCACGGTCTCGCCTTTGGCGATGGAGAAGCTGTCCCAGTTCAGGATGTTGTTCTGCGTTTTCCCCTGGATGTCCATGGTATTGCCGGTTGTCGCGATTGTTGCGGCAGCCTGGTTGGCTGTGGCATTCGTTCCGGTTGCCTGTGGCATGGCATAGGCTGCCGGTACGATGCTGAATACCCCTGCGGTCAGCGCTGCGCCGATGCACAGTGCCAGTTTGTTTTCCTTGATCATTTGCTTGCTTCCTTTCGATTCCTGTTTCTTTATTGAATGATTGTTTTGATCCATTCAATGCAAAAGAGCTGGCGCTGCAATCGTACGGTTTTTCGCACGATCAGCAGCGTCAGCTCACTTTCGCTTTTCATTATGGACTTTTCACCGGAAAAAGCAACCCTTTCTGCAAAAGTGGTCGGTTTTTTTGCAAAAGTGGTCGTTTTTTTCGCTAAATTGGGGCTTGACAAACGTTTTTTGTTTGTCCTCATTTTCCTTTCCCTGTAATCTGTATAGTTTTTCAGGCATTTTTATGATAAAATATAGCTATACTATCGATCAAAAGGAAGTGAATGGGCTATGGATATCGCCATCGTTGATGATGAGGCTGAGGTACGCCGGGAACTGGAACAGGTGCTGCGGCAATATTTTGCTGTGCACTATCCGTTGCTGGTGCCGGCGCTGTCATTCCTGAAATTTTCCAATGCGGAAGATTTCATGCTGCTGCAGCCCGATCATGAATTCGAGCTGATTTTCCTGGATATCTATATGGATGAGCTGACTGGGATAGATGCCGCCCGCAAGCTGCGCCGGCAGGGTATCGATACGCCGATCATATTTCTCACGACAAGTGTCGAGCATCAGCTCGATGGATACAGTGTCTTTGCCGCTGGCTATCTGATGAAGCCGCTGTCGGCGGATCTGGCGGCACTCGCGCATGTCCTCGACCACTGTCTGCCAGCAATCGCGGCCAGGAATCAGCAGCTCACGGTACAGGTTGGCGTCCGCCCGGTCAGGATTCCCTTCAGCCAGATCTTCTATATCGACTGCAATAATACGCGGACGGCGGTCATCCATCTGGCAAAGGAACAGCTCGTCACGAGCAATACCTATCAGGAATGCCTGGAACAGATGCAGGATGATGCGCGGTTCATGGAGTGCTATCATCATATTCTGGTCAATATGGATTGCATTGATATGGCTGATAAGGATGTGTTCCAGCTGAAGAACGGGGAGTTGGTTCCCATCAGCCGCCGCAAGCATCATGAAGTCAGGCAGCAGTATATCCACTATCTGACCTCCAGTCTGTGCCCTGCCAACTGATTGGCCGCAGCAGGTATATTTTGCCCGATCGCTATGGCAGATCGGGCATTTTGTGGTATAATAGAGCCGTACAGGTGAAAACCTGTAAACAGAGTAAGTCGTTGTGCGTTAAGTGCCGGATGAACGGGGAGTTGTCATCCGGACGAAAAGCGAAAGCTTGCGGTACAGCCACTGCATCCCGCTGTTGCATAGGCGAGATACAGGACCTCTCAATGATGCAGCAACGTGCTGAAGCATTCATTGAGGAGGTCTTTTTTGATGCAAAGAATCACGACGAAAACCATTGTCTATACGGGGGTATTCACTGCCCTGACCGTGCTCCTGTCCTATGTATTCTCGATCCGGACCACGTTCGTCCATATCACGTTCGGGTTCCTGCCGGTGGCTCTGTTCGGTGCGATGTTCGGGCCCTGGAAGGCCGGCATCGTTGCCGCTCTGGCTGATATCATCGGGACGGCAGCGATGGGCATGAGCATCTTTTTCCCCGGCTTTACCCTGTCTGCATTCCTGACGGGCTGGATCTATGGGCACTTCTTCTATCAGCGGGAAATCTCATGGAAGACGGCCTGGCTCCCCTTCCTGCTGGTCACGGTCCTGATCCATCTGGGACTCAATACCCTATGGCTGATGCTGTTCTATCAGAAGGCCGCCGGGGCGATATTCATGAGCCGGCTGCTCAAGAACGTCCTCTGCTATCCGCTGGAGATCAGCCTGTTCCTGATGGTCTACCGTTCACTGGCCATACTGATTCCCCATCGAAGCAAATTCTAAGCTGCAAGCCCTGTCAACGAATTACTGGTCCTGGTGTTCGGTTGACAGGGCTATTCCTTTGTAAGGATTGAACAAAAGGCCTGCATGGCAAAGCCAGGAATGGAAGTTGTGCCTTATTTCTGCTATAATTTGATTTATCGTTGTTTTTTGTGGCTCAATGCAAAATGTTGTGGGATTTTGGATTCCGCACATACGACGCACGGCTTAAATCCATGATTTTCAGGAACAGATATTCATCATCCGCAATGCCATAGGCGTGGCGGCGCATGGTTTTTATCTTCTGGTTCAACCCCTCCATTCTGCCGTTCGCAATGTGGAACTTCCCATGGGCGACAATCCCATCGAAATGTGTCTGTATCAACCGATAAAACCATAGGAACCTCCTGTTCTTCGTCTCGCTACACAAATCAAGGACAGTGTTGAGGCATGCAATCATGTCTGACTCATTCCTGCATGTATATGCTTCGCGCAGCGCCTCTTTTACAAGATCCGCCGTCAGGAACAGACGATTCTTCGCGATGAGTTCCTCGTACCGGGATAGATACCGTCCTGTTCGTCTCTTTTCCGGCGTAGCAAACAACCTGCTCTCCTTGCGCAACACCTTCCCTGCTGCGGACTCAGCGTCCTTTCTCGCCAGCGTTTCGCGGTTGGCCGTAAGGATGTAGCGGCTTCTCTTGAGCATCCGTGCCTCCTCTTCCTTTCCCTCTTCCATGAGTCGTTTGATCTCATCCTTGCGAACTTCGCTGACCACCTTGTCATTGAAGTTCTTCACAAGATGGAAATAGTCGAAGACAGGACGGATGTGCGGGCACTTTTCCAGGAACGCCTCTTCAAAATCCGAGTTCATGTCCAGCGCGACGGCATCAACATGGCGCATCCAATCCATACCGACATGCTCGATGAAGTCGTAAACGACCTTCTTCTTTTTCCCTTGTGCAATCCAGAGAACATGTCCGGTTGCCATATCTATGATATGGGTCGCATATTGATGTCCGTCATGCAACTTGAACTCATCTATCCCAAGGAAGCGGGCGTAATGCTTTGGCTTCACGAGCTTTCCGTCTTTGACGTAGAGGGATTCCAGCCTGCGTTTGTCGATTGCCTTTACTGTATGCTGGTGCAGACCACAAAGCTCGGCCACTTGCTTGTTGGTATATGTGCCGAGGGCAAGCAGGTCACAGACGTAAGCCTCCAGCTCTTTCGTGATGCGGTGATGATCTGAGCAATAAGGGATGTGCTGCATATGAGATGCTCCGCAGGATGGGCAAAAGAAACGTTTCCTCGTAACAGAGATTTGCGTCAGTGCCTTGCCGAACCGAAGATGGGAAAGGACGATCTCCCTGTTGCTGTGCACATGCATGGCAGCGCCGCATGAGGCGCAGACAGCGTCCTCTGGAAGAATGTCCTGGCTCCCTCTCATGAGATAGATGATAGCACCGCTAATGCTGTTGTAGCGCTTGGTATCTGTATTGTGGAATCCAGGGAGGGCAGAAGGGATTAAGAGGTAGGACGGTGCAGAGAAATCAAATTCAAGTTGCTCATATGCGTGGGATGCAGTATAATTCATGGCGAGAGAGTTCCTTTCTTATCATGGATGTTGCCTATTTCTTATGATAAAAAGGAATTCTCTTTTTGCAACTAGAAATTTACTACGTCAGGGCATCCCACAACATTTTGCATTGACCCTTTTTTATGTCAATGGAGGCGTATTTTCATAATGGACTTATCTTTTAGCCAGTTCATCCTCATCGTGGCTACGATTGCTGTGGTGATTGGCGGCGGCATCTATGCGGCCCGCTCGGTGAAATCTGCGGAGGGCTACAGTCTGGGCGGACGGGCTGCCGGTGTGCCGCTGGTGGCTGGCAGTATTGCCGGTACCTGCGTGGGCGGTGGTGCCACGGTCGGCACGGCCCAGCTGGCCTCTACCATCGGTTTATCGGCCTGGTGGTTCACCATCGGAACCGGCCTGAGTCTGATCCTGATGGGGCTTTTCTATGCCCGCCCGCTGCGGCGTACCTCGCTGGAGACGGTTTCCCAGTATCTGATCCTGAACTATGGCAAAGCCTCAGGGAACTTCACCAGCATCGCTTCGTCCGCTGGTATCCTGTTCAGTGCCGTAGCCAGCTGCCTGCCGGGCATCCAGATCCTGATGGTCATCCTGGGCATCCCGGACTGGGCTGCGGCCGGCATTCTGCTGGTACTCGTCGCCTCGTACAGCTTCTTCGGCGGAATGAAGAGCGCCGGTGTCGGCGGGATCCTGAAGATGGTCATTGTCTGGGTCAGCCTGTTCCTGGCGGGGAGCTCAGCCATCTATGCCATCCAGACCCAGCCGGAGATCATGGCCGCTCTGCCGGATTATCCCTGGTTCAGCCTGTTCGGCAGCGGCCTGTCCAATGTACTGACGAGTCTGTTCTCCCTGATCGTGGGGATGCTGTGCACGCAGACCTATATCCAGGCCATCTTCTCGGCCTCCAACCCGCGGACGGCCTCAATCGGTGCCTTTACGGCGGCGCTCATTACGATTCCGGTCGGTCTGCCCTGCGCGATGATTGGAATGTATATGCATGCCACGCATCCGGAGGTCTCCCCTATCCTGGTTCTGCCGACCTACCTGCTCGAGTATCAGCCGACCCTGATCGGCGGTATTGCCATGGGCGGTATCGTCCTGTCGCTGATCAGTTCGATTGCCGGGCTGTCGCTCGGCATCGGCACGATGCTGTCGCGGGATATCCTGACCAAGGCACTCCATGTGACGAGACCGGAGAATCAGCTGCGCCTGACCCGGGTGGTCGTGCTTGGCGTCATCATCCTGTCATCCGGCATCGCCATCCTCAATGAGGGCTCGCAGGTTCTCTTTTGGAACTATCTGTCCATGGCCCTGCGTGGCGGCGGTATCTTCCTGCCACTGACGCTGGCCATCTTCCGCCCACATGCCATTGCCGGCCACTGGGCGATTGCCTCGATGGTGCTGTCGACGCTGGTCGCCATTGCCGCAGCCATCCTGCACAGCCCGGTCAGCCCGCTCTTCATCGGCCTGGGTCTCAGCTTTATCCTGCTGATCCCCGGCTATATCCAGAACCGGGGGCATCATTTCATGGAACATTCATTACATTGACTTCTGATGCAATATCCGATACAGCTCCTCTATAGAAAGGAAAGAATCTATGCAGAATCGAATTGAACGTGTAATCGAGAATATGAAGGAACTGGGCCTGTCGCAGCTGATGGTTGCGGACCCGATGAGCATCCGCTACCTGACCGGTATCTGTGTCGAGCCATACGAGCGGCTGTTTGCGTTCCTGATCCGTACGGACGGGCAGCACGTCTTCTTCCTGAACCATCTCTTCACAGTGCCGAAAACACCGTATCAGGAAGTGTGGTTCAGTGATACCGATGACTCCATCGGACTCATGGCTGCCCATATCGACAACGGCCGTCTGGGCATCGACAAGACCTGGGCTGCCCGCTTCCTGATCCCGCTGGTGGAGCGCACCGGTGTCACTCCGGTACTGGCCTCTGCTGCCGTGGATGACTGCCGCGCCATCAAGGATGCCGAGGAACAGCGCCTGATGAAGGAAGCCTCCCGCATCAATGATGTTGTGATCGAGAAGGCCTTCCGTTTCATCAAAGCCGGTATGAGTGAGAAACAGGCGGCCGAATTCATTGACCGCAGCTATATCGAGGAAGGCGCACAGGGAACGAGCTTTACGACGATCGTTTCTTTCGGCGCCAATGCCGCTGATCCGCATCATGAACCGGATGGAACCATCCTAAAGGATGGCGAGTGCGTACTCATCGATATGGGCTGCGTCTATGAGGGCTATTGCTCAGATATGACCCGTACGTTCATCTGCGGTACAGCTGCTGATCCGGAGTTTGCGAAGGTCCATGAGCTGGTCCGTCAGGCAAATGAAAAAGCGGAACGCCTCATCCGTCCGGGGGTGAAGCTTTCCGCTATTGACGCCGAAGCACGCAAGTTCCTGGCTGCGGCCGGCTATGAAAAAGAATTCAATCATCGTCTGGGGCATTTCATTGGCCAGACGGATCATGAGCAGGGCGATGTCAGCTCTGTCAACGATAATACGGTCGAGCCGGGCATGATCTTCTCGATCGAACCGGGCGTATATCTGGAGGGACGCTTCGGGGTACGTATCGAAGACCTGGTCCTCGTCACCAGGGATGGCTGCGAGATCCTGAATCACGTGGATAAGCATCTGTGCACGATTCCTGCGACGGAGAACTGATCTGGCTGTGCCGGATTGATTCATTCCGGATAGAAGGCCAGTCCATCCCCACTCAGATTCTCCCGCAGGCCGCGCATAAACTGTGGGCCGGGATCTGCCTTGACCGAATGATAGCCGGGCACATCCTCATGGTACAGGCCACTGGCATGTGCTGCGACCTGCTGGTAATGACCAAAGACATACTGGATGGTCGGATACTGCTGGTGCAGGTAGCGGATCAGCTGGATATTGGCCTGCAGCTGGGCTTCGGTGAGGTTTTCCGTATCATCGGCCCCGCCTACGTTCTCGATACCGATCGAGCACCAGTTGTAGCCGATGGCATGGCGACAGAATGCTGTGGCCGGAGTCAGCTGATAGATCGTGCCATCACGGTCGACCAGGAACTGCGAGGCTACATTGAGTGTCCCGTTGGCCATTGCTTCCTTATAGAACCAGCTGTAGGTTCCCTCCCAGGTCGAGGCGCCGGTCCAATGCACGACCACAGCCTGCGGTACGATTTCCAGCTGCTCCTTCCCGTAATGCTTCTGCGTATATTCGCGGATCAGCTGCTCACGGGTCCCGTTCCAGAGGATCGGCTTATCGACGATGTCCGGCCGGGGAACCGTTCGTTGCGCTGGCACGTTTGAAGCTGTGCTGGCAGGATTTTCTTCCGTGGCAAATGTTGTATCGGCAGCCTGCCCGCAGCCGGGCAGGGTCAGCAGGCAGATTGCCGTACAGACTGCAAGTAATGAACGTTTCAAGATCAGCACTTCCTTTCCTGTATTCCTATTCGTCATCGAACTATGGATTCCTGCATTCCGGCCGGAATGCAGGGAAATGAAAAGACACGGCCGTGTACCCCCAGGGGCTGCATGGCCGTGTCTTTATCTGTCGTATACGGTTCAGGCATGTGCCAGCTCGTCGTTCTCGTCGAACACCGGTGTTTTTGCACCCAGCAGCTCGTTGAAATCGATCTTCGGCAGGCTGCCCTCGCGTACGCTGCGCACCTGTTCGGTCACGCTTTGATCATCGGCAAACGGGCGGCACTCTTCCAGGCTCTGCTCCATGCCATTCGTCTCCGGGATATAGAATCCCAGCTTATCAGCAACTGCTTTGAACGCATAGAAACGTTCCGTCAGTTCGCACCATTCAAGATTTTTCATGTAAAGATCTCCTCTGTTCCAGTTCCTTATTAAAAACGAATATAGATACATCCCCCTGCACCGTTAATCCCTATCCGATGCAACGACTAGAATCATAACAGTTTTCTTTCGAGTTGTCAAATTTGGTTGGTTGCGTCTACAAATTGGCAGTTTACCGGATTCTGTGCTAAACTGGAAACAGATTCAAATCCAAATAATATGAGGTGTTTTCATTGACTATCATCTACTGGCTTATCGTAATCGTGCTGTGCCTGATCTTCTTCTTCGAGATGCGTCATTCCCTGCATCGGTCCTCAGAGACCAACCGCCTGATCGAGAAGTACATCAACGACCTGCAGAACAAGGAACTCATCGAGGAAATCTATTGCTATTGCCTGAGCGATTTCAAGCTGCGGCGTATCATGAAAAATTATAAGATCACCCGTGATGACATCGGGAAACTGTACCAGAAACTGCTGCTATGGGGCAATTTCCGCAAAGGCCGCCGTTTCGTGCCAATCTCGTCATTCTTCTACGTCTATACGCTGGAGTACCTGATCAAGAACAAAAATGAAGATGCCAAAAAGCTCACCATGCGCTGCATGAACTTCTTCCACATCTGATCTGTATTTTAGAAACGGTTCAATCCTTCGATATCTCTGAAAGGATATTTACCACTTCATCACACACAGCCTCGAATTCAAGTCCTTGCGCATAGGAAAAATTTTGCTGATATGTTTTCCATAACTGCTGCATTGGTGAGCTTGCCTTAACCGTGGACATAATTTCCCGATACCTCTGCAACACCTTACCTGAGCTACGCTTTTCAGCTGTTGAAATAAGCGCTTTAGACAGTATTTCATGGCTGATTTTATCTCTCCTGAGCCTCGACAGGATAAAAATATCATAATAGTCCCTGGGACGCGTGTTCTGGTCGCCACATGAGATGACCGTCTCCAGTTTCTCTGCTAAAACCTGTCTCAGGTGTATAGGCAAGGATACGGATGCGCCGTTCTTCCATTAGTAAGGGATAGGAGAATTCCATCTCGCGGGGTGTGATGCAGTCTCCTGTGGTAATATCCAATTTCAATGGCACGGCCATAGGTGGCTGATTAGCGGTCAACGCCACGCGATAGCCATTGTAATCATCGCCCTCACGAATTTTGCCAATATGCTTGAAAGTGAAGCTCACCTCATCTGGTAAATCAATCCGGCAGAAATCTTCAAACATGGAACGCACAGTTTCTTCGTTAACGGGCATTCCCTTGATGGTTGCATCCATGTCCATTGTTGCTCGCGTGTCTAATCCCATCATGGCTGCAATCAGAAATCCGCCTTTTAAAATGAAATGCTCTTTATAGGCCGACAGGGAAATCCGCTCAAGGAGACGTTCCAACATATAGTTCTGCAAGACCAGTTGAGCCGAGATATGCTTATCTTTGGCTATTTTTTTGACCATCGCCTTGAATTGCATGGTATTTTTTACTTGTCTCAAAGCAACACCTCCAGATACGATCTGAGTTTGTCTTCTACATGCAAGCGTTTCGCATATTCGGATAACCTGGGCAGGTCCTTTTCCTGCCTCTCTGCGTACTGCTTGAACGCAGACGTCACAAGTTGGATATCTGCGCCGTTACCTCCGCGTAGTATATCGCAAAGTGTTCGTTCCACAGAATATGTCCGTACCTTGTTTCCCACCGGCGTTATGGCTTCTGAAATCCCCATCTCATATATTCCCTTGCTGGCCTGTGAGCAATGTACCCCCTCGGCCTTGACATTGCGAAGATTATACCCCTGTGGAAAGGTCATCTGAAAAACATTTGGCGTTTGATCGGTCAATCCCCATAAGAAAAGAGCTGTACCATATGAGAAGATTCCTCTTTTGAAGCGCCCCTGCAGTTCTACAAACTCATCCCCCCAACTTTCCGGCAAGTTATATACGCCGCGTGCAGACTTTTCCAATCGACCTGTGTCTGTCAGATGTTTCAAGCTTCCTCTTGCGAACCCTAAAGCAGTGGCTTGAGCTGATGTTACAACGCCGTGGTTTTCCCGGACTTTCTCCAAAAATTCATTAGCTGAAGGCATTATTGTCACCTCTTTTGTTTTTACTTTCACGCTTTATATTATATGATATATAAGCATGAAAGTAAAATTATTTCAATAACATCATGCCATTATACAAAAAGGTGCCATTGACCAGCGCAAAAATACGTTGGTACAACAGCACCTTTTATTTATGAATCAGATCCGGCCTACGGAGGCAGCGTACACGGCAAATTCTGCTTTGCCGTCAAGCCCCAGGGCCTGATTCAGTTTATCGTCTGAGAAGGCACCGATGGCGCACACACCGGTCTTGATGGTTTGTGCTGCCAGGTACAGGTTCTGACAGACATGACCGGCATCCAGGAACAGATAGCGGTAGGCACGGGTGCCGAACCGGTTGGTCATGCGTTCCAGGACTGCGGCCCAGACAAAGGTAACCGCATTATTGGCCGTCATATTCTTGGCCCGGAAAGCGGAGCGGAATTGCTCTCCCGCTGCTTCATCGGTACTCAGTGGCAGCAGTGCGTGCTCAAAAGCCAGATAACGATACAGCCCCGGATGAAGCCCCTGTACATGCTGAATGTACAGATAGGTCTCAAAGGCATGCCGCCCGCCGGCTGATGGAACATTGCGGGCACTGCCGCAGTTCGGCAGTCCCATCTTGACGCCCTGGGTGCACCAGAGCAGATAAGATAGTTCCTTGAAGGTCAGCGGCACATCACTGTATTGCCGGACCGTTGCCCGCAGTTCGATGAGCTCGAGGAAATTCACGGTCTGATCCGGCAGCAGTTCCGGATCAGACAGCGGAATGATCTTTGTTCCCGGTGCTACCGGCTTTTCTGGTACAGGCGGCGGTGTCCCCTGGGCAAACGGAGTCGTTGGATTCCGTTCAAGGGTCGTATCCGCCATGAATTGTTCTTCGATGGTTTGTATGTTCCATATGTTCCGTATCGCTCACGGGTCTCCCCTCCTTAACAGGCAAAACGGCCAATCATAAATCCGGACGATTGCCGGTTTTGCCGGTGAACTGGTGATAGGTGCCACCCTTGCGGCGGCTCATGAGCTCGCCAAGCAGCTCATCCGGGCTCAGCTTATGATAAGCCAGCAGGACGAGGCAGTGATACCAGAGATCCCCCATCTCATAGAGGACCTCTTTCTTGCTGTTGTTCTTCGACGCAATGACCGTCTCGACGGCTTCTTCGCCGACCTTCTTGAGGATCTTGTCCTGTCCCTTTTCAAAGAGATAATTGGTATAGGAACCTTCAACCGGATTCAGCTGACGATCCTGAATGACATGATAGAGCTCGTTGAGGACTGTAGCCAGTGAGGTCTGTGGCTCCGGCGGAACGATCGCCACGCCCTTTTCCTCGGTTCCCATCAGCTTGCGGCCGCTGAAGCAGGTATAAGTGCCCGTATGGCAGGCCACGCCCGTCTGATGTACACGAATCAGCAGCGTATCGCCATCACAGTCATAGGAGATCTCCCTGACCTTCTGCTTGTTGCCGGACTCTTCGCCCTTATTCCAGAGCTTTTGACGGCTGCGGCTGTAGAACCAGGTATAGCCGGTCTCAAGGGTTTTCTCGAGGGATTCCTTGTTCATATAGGCCAGCATGAGCACCTGCCCGTTCTCTTCCTGTACGACTGCGGGAACCAGACCCTTCTCGTCAAACTTCACCATAGAAATATCAATGTTTTTATCCATTAGAATCTTACCTCCACGCCACGAGATTTGAGATAATCTTTCACTTGCCTTACCGTAAACTTGCCATAGTGGAACACAGAGGCAGCCAGTACCGCATCAGCTTTGCCGATGGTCAGCACATCATAGAAATGCTCCAGCTCACCCGCACCGCCTGAGGCGATGACCGGTACATTGACGGCTTCCGACACGGCCCGGGTCAACGGGATATCATAGCCATCTTTGGTACCGTCTGCATCCATGCTGGTCAGCAGGATCTCGCCGGCGCCCAAGGGCAACCGCCTTCCTGACCCATTCGATGCAGTCAAGACCGGTCGGCGTACGTCCGCCGTTCACATAGACCTCCCAGCGGTCCTCACCGCTGCGCCGGGCATCTACCGCCAGGACAATGCACTGACGACCGAAATTTCTCAGCCCCCTCGCGGATCAGGTCCGGGTTCTTTATTGCCGCCGTATTGACGGACGTCTTATCGGCACCAGCCTTGAGCATGCGCCGCATGTCCTCGACCGTCCGGATACCGCCGCCGACCGTGAACGGGAATGAATACCTGAGACGCACAATCCTGGGCCACCTGGACCATCGTATTGCGCTGCTCATTGGACGCCGTGATGTCCAGGAACACCAGCTCGTCGGCGCGCTCCGCATCATAGCGGGCCGCCAGCTCGACCGGATCACCGGCATCGCGCAGGCCGACAAAATTAGTTCCCTTGACGACACGGCCATCTTTTACATCCAGACAAGGAATGATTCTCTTTGTATACATTTTATCCCTCCTTGCCGGCAATTTCAATAGCTTCTTGTAAATCGAGCGTTCCCATATAGATGGACTTGCCGACGATCACGCCTTCAATGCCGTCTTTCTCATAAGGCTTGAGGGCCCGGATATCCTCGACGGATTTTACCCCGCCCGAAGCCACGATCTGAATGCCGCTCTCGCGGGCCAGTCTGGCCGTAGCCTCGACATTGACGCCCTCGAGCGTGCCGTCGCGGGCGATATCCGTATAGATGATGGTGCGCACCCCGGCCTTGCCCATTTCACGGGCCAGATCACCGACCTGCACGTTGCCCGATACACCCCAGCCATCCACGGCCACGATACCATCTTTTGCATCAATGCCGACCTACGACCCGGTCGCCATATTTCGCGCAGGCAGCCTTGACCAGCTCCGGATTACGGACGGCGACCGAGCCCAGGATGACCCGGCGTACGCCAAGGGCCAGGACTTCATCGACGTTCTCCATCGTCCGGATGCCGCCACCCAGTTCAACCGGGATCGTAACAGCGGCCAGGATGGCTTTCACCGTGGCAAGGTTCTGCGACTTGCCGGCCAGTGCACCGTCCAGATCGACCAGATGCAGGAACCGGGCGCCCTGCTGCTGCCATTTCCGGGCCATAGCGGCCGGATCATCGGAGAAGACGGTCTCCTGTGCAAAGTCGCCTTTCAGCAGGCGGACACATTTGCCCCCACGGATATCGATTGCCGGAAAAATAAGCATAAGAAACCCTCCTCAGCCTTCAATGAAATTCTTCAAGATGGTCAGTCCGACATCGCCGGATTTCTCCGGATGGAACTGCGTGGCCTGGATATTCCCAGCGGCCACCGACGCCGTCAAAAGCTCACCATAGACCGCTGCACTGGTGATGATCGAGCGGTCAGCCGGTACTGCATGGTAGCTGTGGACAAAGTAGACATAAGGCTTGACCGAAAGGTTCCTGAAGAGATCGACGCTTTGCCGTGGCTCGGTGATGATCAGACTGTTCCAGCCCATGTGCGGCACCTTGAGTCCCGGTGCCTGGATTTTCCGGACCATGCCTTTCAGCAGGCCGAGCCCCGCTACGCCCGGGGATTCCTCACTGCCTTCAAACAGGATCTGCAGACCGACGCAGATACCCAGCAGCGGAGTTCCCTTCGCGACGCAGGCCCGTATGGTCGGGATCAGTCCCGTGGCGGTGAGGTTCTTCATGCAGTCACCGAAGGCACCGACGCCTGGCAGGACAATCTTGTCAGCCGCGGCTATCTCAGCGGCATCACTGGTGACCCGGACCTCTGCACCCAGTGCAGCCAACGCTTTCTCCACACTGAACAGGTTGCCGACTCCGTAATCTATTACTGCAATCATGTGCTTCCTCCTCTGAACGTTAGAATCCGGAATTATCCCTGCAGTGTCCCCTTCGTCGAGGGAACACCATCCACACGCGGGTCCTTTTCGGTTGCAATGCGCAGGGCATGACCGAATGCCTTGAAGATTGCCTCGACCTTATGATGCGAATTCGTGCCATAAAGGACTTTTACATGCAGCGTGATACCGGCATTGACGGCGAATGCCCGCAGAAATTCCTCTGTCAGCTCGGTATCGAAGCCGCCAATCATCGGCGCCATCTCACCGCCATCATAGACCAGGAAGGGCCGGCCGCTGATATCCAGCGAAACCAGCGCCAGCGCCTCATCCATCGGCAGATAGAATGTTCCATAGCGGCGGATACCGGCCTTATCGCCGATGGCCTGCCGGAATGCCTGCCCCATCGCGATGCCGATATCCTCGACCGAATGATGTCCATCCACTTCCAGATCACCGTCACAGGCCAGCGTCAGGTCCATCAGACCATGCGCCGTCATGAGATTAAGCATGTGATCGAAAAAGCCGATGCCGGAGTCAATAACCCCTTTGCCGCTGCCATCGAGATTCAGGACCAGTTTGATAGCGGTCTCGGCGGTCTTGCGCTCGACCGCTGCTGTACGGATACTGCTCATACACGTCCCTCCACAAATGCCTTCATTTCTGCATACCAGCGGTCATTTTCCTCACGCAGTCCCATTGAGATGCGCAGACAGTCTTTGAGACCCGGTGCATCGCCGAAGCTGCGCACGCCGATGCCCTTGCTCTCAAGATATTGATTGAGCTCCTTTGCTTTGGCATAATGCACCAGGACAAAATTCGTTTCCGATGGATAGACCGTGAATCCGGCCAGTTTGTCCAGCAGCGTGCTCATGCGCTTACGCTCGGCAATCATCATCTGGATACGTGGCACATACTCATGACGCATCTGATAGACGATATCGGCCGTAGCCAGCGACAGGACATTCATATGATATGGCATATAGGATTTGTCGATCATGTTGACAATGGCCTCGCTGGCCAGCATATAGCCGACACGGGCAGAAGCCAGACCATAAGCCTTGGAGAAGGTCCGGGCAATGATGAGGTTCGGATGATCCTTCAGCAGGCTGACCGACGTGCGGCCATAGAACTCGATATAAGCTTCATCGACGAGGAAGGCGCAGTTGGTGTGGATGTTGTCGGCAATATACTCGATATCGCTGACCGAAAAGCCATTGCCGGTCGGATTGTTCGGGTTGCAGAGCACGGCCAGGCCAGGCCTTGTTCTCATTCACCGTGTTGACGAACTTCTCGAGATCGAGCGTGTAGTCGGATTCCAGCGCAACCGGGACGCCAAGCGCCTGGGCAGCTTTGGCATAGATCCGGTACATCGAGAACGACGGCTCCGGATAGACGATCTTCTTCGCTTTCGTACCGCCAAAGCAGTAGAACAGCTTCTCGATGATCTCGCTCGAGCCGCTGCCGATGAGTACATTCTCTTTCTGCAGGCTGTGGTTCTGGGCGATCTGCTCACGCAGGGCATCGTATTCCTCATTCGGATAGCGGTTGTACGCGACCCGGGACAGACGCCCCATCAGACGGTCTTCGACCATTGGTGGCAGATTCATGTTGCATTCGTTGGCGTTGACTTTGATGGTCCAGTCACGCTCCACCACATCATAGGATGGCATATCTTTTAAACCAGTACGGTATTTCAACATAGACGATCAATTCCTCCTCAAACGGATTGCATTGGCATGAGCCTGCAGGCCCTCGGTCTCGGCCAGGCGGATGATATCATCACTGACGGCCTCCAGGGCGGGCTGCGTATAGGATATGATGCTCGTGCGCTTCATGAATGTCTCGACATTCAGTACGCTGTAATAGCGGGCCGTGCCACCAGTCGGCAGGACATGGTTCGGGCCGGCAAAATAATCGCCCAGCGGCTCCGGCGAGTACGCACCAAGGAATACGGCTCCGGCATGACGAACATACGGCAGCAGCTGGAACGGCTGCTCCGTCAGAAGCTCCATATGCTCCGGTGCCGAGACATTTGCAAAGCGCATGGCCTGCATGATATCCTCGGCAATGACGATCAGACCGTTGCGGTCAATCGAAGCCTGAGCAATCTCGCGGCGCGGCAGCTTCGCGAGCTGCTTCTCAGCTTCGGCTGCGACCTTTTGGGCCAGCTCAGCATCATCGGTGATCACGATGCTCGAGGCCAGCGGGTCATGCTCAGCCTGGCTCAGCATGTCAGCCGCCGTATAGACCGGATCCGCCGTCTTATCGGCCACGATCAGGATCTCGCTCGGACCAGCCAGCATATCGATGTCAACATGGCCATAGACTTCCTTCTTGGCCAGCGTGACGAAGATATTGCCCGGTCCCGTGATCTTGTCCACCCGCGGAATCGTCTCCGTGCCGAAAGCCATCGCTGCGATTGCCTGGGCACCACCGATCTTGTAGATCTTCTTTACGCCGGCTGCGCGGGCAGCGATGAGCACGTACGGATTGATCTTGCCGTTCTTTGGCGGAACCATCATGATGATTTCACCGACACCAGCCACCGAGGCCGGCACCGCATTCATGATGACCGATGACGGATAGGCCGCCGTGCCACCCGGTACATAGATTCCGACCCGGTCGAGCGGGATGATCGACTGTCCGAGGATCGAGCCCTGCTCCCGGTAGGTCATCCAGGAATTCGGCTTCTGTTCCTGATGATAGCGGCGGACATTCTCAGCCGCTTTCTTCAGGGATTCTACGACTTTCGGGTCTGCCTCGGCCTCAGCTGCCGCGAACTCCGCCTCGCTGACGAGGAAATCTTCCGGCTGGAACTCCACCCGGTCGATGAGCTTCGTGTAGTGGATGACTGCCTTATCGCCATCATTGCGGACATCGCGGACAATACGGCGGACCAGCTCAGCAGCGCTCAGGTCCTCGCCAAACAGTTTCTTGTTGGCTTCACGGATCTTCGGGTTCAGCTCGACCTCATCGAATGCGGCCTTGGTCAGCATCGCTTTCTACTTCCCGCTCGCCCACTTCACTTGCTTTGATGATTCTCATTTTGCAGCCCCGCTTTCCAGTATTGTACGCAGATCACTTACCATCGTATTGATGCGGTCGAACTTCATCTTGAAGCTGACCCGGTTGGCAATCAGCCGGGCACTGGCATCCATGATATAGGCAATCTCTTCCAGATCGTTTTCCTTCAGTGTCGTTCCTGTCTCGACGATATCGACGATGCTCTCCGACAAGCCGACGATTGGTCCCAGCTCGATGGAACCGTTCAGCTTGATGTACTCCATCTGCATGCCATGCTTCGTGAAGAACTGCTCCGCGATATGCGGGAACTTGGTTGCGACCCGGGTATGCGCATAGTCGGTCAGCTTCGCCCGTTTCTCCGCCTTGAAGACCGCCATCATCAGATGGCATTTGCCAAAACCAAGGTCCAAGAGCTCATAGACGTCCTTGCCGGATTCCAGCAGCACGTCCTTGCCGATGACGCCGATATCAGCCGCCCCATACTCCACATAGGTCGGTACATCGGCCGTCTTGGTGATGATGAACTTGATCTTCTTCTCTTCGTTCGTGATGACCAGTTTCCGGGATTTATCAGAAAGCCCCTCGGCGGTATAACCGATCTTTGCCAGCAGATCCGCAGAAAGGGAGAACAGTTTACCCTTCGGCAGGGCGATGGTCAGATAATCCATATTTTTTGACTGCATAAAGGCCTCCTATATCTAAACGCTTTAGTTATTTAAAGTAGTAGCATGAAACTATACTAACATGTAATACTGTAAACGTCAACCGTAAAATCTACATTTTCTGGTCAATTCTGTTCATCTGCGGCACGAAGCAGGATGAGAACCGGCGAATCTTCCGCTGTCTGCTGCTCATGATGCCGGCTCACAACAGCGGCTTCACGCGGACAGCCGATTGCCTCCAGGCGGGCGGCTCCGATGGCCGGATGATGCACATACACATACAGCGCATAGCCGGGATAGTCCCGCCAGGAGCGACGGACATCCTTCTGCCAACGGTTGAGTTTGTCCGGCAGGAAATGATGGACCAGGACCGCAAACACCTTGCCCCAGACATCCATATCCCCTTTTTCGCCGGCCCACATCATGCAGCAGGGCACAGCGGATCAGGAACGCCTGATCCGGCGCGGACCATGATTCTTTCTCCGCCAGCCGGGCGGCCGTCCGGGCCACATTCAGCGCATGTACCTGATCGGCCGGATGCATCGCATAGTAAAGCTCCCTCGCCGCCGGTTCCAGCCGCTCGTCAACATACATCCGGTCCGCAGGCGTCAGCTGTGCCGTCATCGCGCGGCAGAATTGACGGATACGCTGGATCATGCGAGATATACCAGTTCCTTATAGCCCTTGAGCTGCCGGGACTCCTGAGCCGCCTGCTCAGTCTGGGCCGACAGGGCCAGCTCGACCACCTTGCCGGACTGACGGAGCTTGCCGGCCTGCTCGATGGCAGCAGCAGCCTTACCCGCCGCATAGCTCAGATAGACATCCTTTGACTGATCCGGTTTGGCCAGTCCCTGACGCTCCAGTGCCAGCAGGATGCGCTCGATCCCGAGCGCAAAGCCAGTCGCCGGGCAGGTGCTGCCAAAGTCCGACAGCAGATGATCGTAACGGCCGCCGCCGCAAAGCGGGAAACCAAGCCCCGGCGTATAGGCCTCGAATACCATGCCCGTATAATAGCTGAAATCACGGATGATGCCCAGATCGAAACGAACATACTGCTCGACGCCATAAGCCTGCAGCAGACGATAGATCTCGGACAGGTTATCCAGCGCCCGACGGCTCTGCTCATTGAGAGCCAGCTCGTATGCTTTCTGCAGCATATCGGCACTGCCATTGAGAAGCGGCAGCTTCCGCAGGACAGCCCTTGGCCGTCTCCGGCAGTTCCTGATCCTCAATGATCTGATTGAACTCGACCAGGTTCCGCTGCTCCATCGCCGTCTTGAGCTGATCCTTGACGGAATCCGACAGCTGATACTGCTCCATGATCCCGTTGACGAACTCGACCTGTCCCAGGCAGATCTGGAACTCTGACAGTCCTGCATGGAGCAGTCCCTGGATGGCCAGCGCAATCACCTCGGCATCCGCAAATGCACTCGTGCTGCCCATCAGCTCAACGCCAGCCTGATAGAACTCGCACTGACGCCCCGTCTGGGTCTGCTCATAGCGGAACACACTGCTGATATAGGAAAGCTTCAGAGGCAGCGGATAATCCTGCAGACGGCTGCTCACCAGGCGGGCAATCGGCGTCGTCATCTCATGACGCAGCGCCAGGGTGCGGTTATTCTTATCGAAAAGCTTGAACAAATGCGGCTCCAGCGTATGGTTGCTGCCGAGCGTAAGATTATCCAGATACTCAATCGTCGGCGTCACAACCTCATCATAGCCCCAGTCCGCGAACAGGCTGGCCAGCGTCGTCTCGATGGCCCGTTTCTCTGCTGCTTCAATCGGCAAAAAATCACGAGTTCCATAAGGTATCTCCAGTACAAGCTTCTCTTTATTCATCCGTCTCTCTCCATTCTGTAATCTATACTATCCAGGTCCGCCCTTAGAAGGGAGGACCCGCTAACCGCGGTGATGGGTTGCATCCATCGACTCGATCCAACGTGTAACTCCGGTTACACGCCTTTTTCATCCAGCCGCTCCAGCACAATACCGTATCCATCAGCGCCATAGTTCAGGCACCGCTTCACCCGGCTGATTGTAGCCGTGCTGGCCCCGGTACGGGCAACGATATCTTCATAGGTATGCCCCTGCTGCAGCATACGGGCCACCTCCAGCCGCTGCGACATGGCCTTGAGCTCACTGACCGTGCAGATATCTTCAAAAAACTGATAGCACTCATCGACCGTCTGCAAGGACAACATAGCCTCGCACAACTGGTCATTCAGTTCATCCTTCAACTTCGGATTCACCATGATATAAGGTCCTCCTATTCTAAAACAATGTAAATCTTTTTCTCTTTATCTCTTTAGTTTGTGAAAATGTTATAGTTATTATAGCATATGAAAATAAAAAAGAAAACCCCTCTCGTACAGCAAAACATATATCATGCCATCTCATTCTTATCTTATAATTTCGGATTGCTTGGGAGAATTATGAAGTATATCTATATTCTCTTCCCATTTCAGAACATATGTTATATAATATTCGTAATGGAACCGCCAAAGCAAATCCGCTGAACTATGACCTCATCAACGTCATGATGATTGGCCTCAGCGAAACGCCTCCGCCAGAAGAGGACAACGTATTGAACCTCCTCTCCATTCTGCTCCTGCAAAAAGGAAACGCCATCGAAAAGAAACAAATCCTGCAAAATAACTTCCATATCGCCATGACTACAACACTTGAACAGGAGGTCGATCACATGTGTAATCTCAGTGAAGGCATTGAACGCCGTGGAATTGAACAAGGTATCAAAAAGGGTCTCGAACAGGGCCGTTCTGAAGCAACCGAAAAAACAGCTCTGGAGATGCTCCGCGACAAAATGGATATGCATCTTATCGCAAAATACACTAAACTCTCCCTCGAAAAACTCAATGAACTCGGCCGCCTCCATGGCCTGCTCTAATGTTTTAGGTAAAATTTAAATTGCATCGTATAAATAAGCCGGATTGCAGATACCTTCTGCAAGCCGGCTTATTTATAGTATTGGCTTTCAGCGCTCCAGGAAAGGACGCTATCCAGACTTGATCACCCTTTTTTCTGGCGCTGTTCCATTCCTGTCGGCAGATCACTCAGCGCATACTCACAGCACTGCTGCACCAGATTATTCATCGATACACCCTGTGACTTTGCTACCTCATCCAGCTTATTCACCAGATCCGATGACAGACGGAATGTCTTGCTTATCATCTCAGGACTATTCTTCACCACAAACATGTAATCACACTTCTTTCCTATCTAAAGCTAACTCAAATTCCATCTGATTCATCACTCGCAGTCCGTCCTGCTGGTGTAAGCTGTCGATACTGCGCGACGACCTCATGCTCAATCGGCAGCAACGACGCATGCTCTGCCTTCGGTGTACGTCCCACCAACTCATCCATCGAAACCGCATAAAGATTCCGCCAACTGAAGCAGCACTTTCAGCCCCGGCTGACGCGTTCCACTCTCATAGTTCGTATAAGCTGCACGCGTAATCCCCAGCCGACTTGCTATCTCCGTCTGTGAATACCCATATTTTGTTCGCAAATATCGTAAATTCACTAACTTCATAGCAATGTCACATCCTACTCTCCTAATTTTCTGATAGAACCATACAATTAGAGTTGATGAATAACAGTCTTCAAATATTGACTAAACGAATCCTGTATATCTTCTCTTCTTAAGGCAAACTCTACGGTTGCCTTTAAAAAGCCAAGCTTATTCCCCAAGTCATAACGGATTCCTTCAAAATCGTACGCATAAACATTCTCTTTTTGAGCCAAAATACGCAGGGCATCGGTTAATTGGATCTCCCCGCCTTTACCAGGATTGGTTCCCTCTAAAATTGAGAAAATCTCTGGCGTGATGATATATCTTCCAAGTACTGCCATTTGACTTGGCGCCTCATCTACGGCAGGTTTTTCTACCATGTCTTGCACTTGCAGTAAACGATGATTCTCAGTTTTAATTCCCTTTACAATGCCGTAATCTGACACTCGTTCTTTGGGAACGATCTGACATCCTAAAACCGATCCACCGGTCTGTTCGTACACATCCATCAATTGGCGCAGAGCCGGTTTCCCATCCCCCGTATAGACCACATCATCTCCGAGTAGGACTGCAAATGGCTCATCTCCCATAAATGATTTCGCACAAAGGATTGCATCCCCTAAGCCACGCATAGCCCGTTGACGGATATAATGAATATCGATATCCGCCGTTTCCTGAACGATTTTTAGAAACTTAGACTTCCCTTTGCGCTTCAATTCCAATTCCAGCTCCGGTGCAGAATCAAAATGATCCTCAATTGCACGTTTGCCATGCCCACTGATAATCAGAATTTCTTCAATCCCACTAGCCAAAGCTTCCTCCACGATATACTGAATCGTTGGCGTATCTACAATCGGCAGCATTTCCTTTGGAGTGGCCTTCGTTGCTGGTAAAAAACGTGTTCCAAATCCTGCCGCTGGAATTACGGCTTTACGAAATTTTTTATCATCATGATCTCCCCATCACTAATTTATTTTAATTCCTGTGCAACGCATGATAAAGCACTTTTTATGACATCATCCATATCATAATATTTATATTCTGCCAAACGACCACCAAATATAACATTTTTTTCTTGTTGTGCTAAAGCTACATACTGATGATATAGCTGTTGATTTTGTTCATTATTAACTGGATAATAGGCTTCTTCTCCTGGCTTCCAATCAGCTGGATATTCTCGTGTTATATATGTAACTGGTTGTGTGCCAAATTCAAAATGCTTATGTTCAATTACCCTAGTATAGGGAACTTTACGCTCTGTATAGTTCATTACCGCTACACCCTGATGATTTTTTTCGTCTAACCGTTCTGTTTCAAAGTGCAATCCACGATACTCGAGTTGTCCAAGTGAATAATGGAAATATGCATCAATTGGTCCCGTATACACTACCTTTTCAGCTATAGATGTGTACTCATCTGGACGTTCATTATAATCTAGTTCCATACGAACCTCAATCCCGTCCAGTAAAGCATCAATCAGTTTATTATAGCCGCCAATTGGTATTCCCTGATATCGATCATTGAAATAGTTATTATCGAAGGTATACCGTACTGGTAACCGCTTGATGATAAATGCTGGTAATTCGGTACAGCTGCGCCCCCATTGTTTTTCAGTATAGCCCTTAATTAATTTTGTATAAATATCTGTCCCAACTAGTGAAATCGCCTGTTCCTCCAGATTTTGTGGCTCTCCAGCAATAGCTGTACGCTGCTTCGCAATCTTTGCAGCTGCCTCGTCAGGTGTTACTACGCCCCACAGCTTTGTGAATGTATTCATGTTAAATGGGAGGTTATATAGTTCTCCTTTATAGTTTGCTATCGGCGAATTTACATATTGATTGAATTCCACGAATTGGTTCACATACTCCCACACATCCCGATAAGACGTATGGAAAATATGTGCCCCATACTGATGGACATTAATACCCTCTTTTCTTCACAATAGATATTTCCACCTATGTGATCCCGACGCTCGATGACCAGCACTGACTTTCCAGCCTTATGTGCCTCATGTGCAAAAACTGCACCAAACAAGCCACTTCCTACAATTAGATAATCATACATGAATAATCCCCCTTGAAATTTACCTAAGATATACCATAATTATATTTACCAAATTATTATAAGGTTTACCTTTGATTGTTTATATTACAATAGCACAACAAATAATAGTTTGAAATATTACTGGTATCTACAATATGTCGTATTCAATAATATTTCAGCAGTTGTCAAATAGCTTTATTCCCTTTTTGTATAATGCTAGATACATTGTAATCGTGACAAAGCATTCGACAAGAACTACTGTAATGGCCATTCCTATAGATTGCCAAAAATAAACCATCGGAAATACTAGAATAAAATTCAACATTGCTGAAAGCATTAGAATGCGGCTAAACAACGTTTGCATCCCGAACGCCACCATTGTCTGTATCCCGAACACATTACTCAATCCAATAATAAAAGGCAGACAACTAATAATACGCAATATCTGTACCGAATCTGTATACGCCCCTCCCATAATCAGTTGAACAACAAAATCTGCCATTAAGAACATGGAACCAGATAGGACAAAGCTGACTCCACCAATAATTCTGACTGCCTTTCTTAAAAAGATAATTGCCTCTTTTTGCGATTTTTGCACCAATACTGATACATGTGGGAAAATTGCATTAGATATTGGCATCATAGCACCTTTCAGTACTTCGATAATCTTGTTTGCTGCTGAATAATAACCTACGCATGTATCATTCGTTAATATTCGTAAAATAACAATATTACTATTCGTATATAAATTGATAAAAATCGTTGAAATGAATATTTCCCAACCTTCGCTATATTTATCCGATATATCCGACCATAATGGTAAACAAAATAGTTCTCTATGAGTAATCATTAGTATAACCAGTGATATAATACCCGCCAATAATGGTGTAATTGCCTGGAGAAATGCAGCTAAATAATAATCTGATGTATTATTTACTAAGGCAAATATACCAACCACCGAAATAGCTCTAGCTATTATATTGAACCACGTGATGAATTTCATCTGTTGTACACCTTGATAATACCAAATAGGAAATAGAACATTACCTAATAAAGAGGGGAATACACAAAGCAACAACACAACGTCAATATACTTTATAAAAACACATGCTAGTCC
>JAKVOG010000003.1 GCA_022482925.1 Selenomonas sp.
TGAGTTTGAACTTCTGCCAGGTGTGGCAGAGAGTATCCGTGAATTCAACGCAGCGGGCTTCTTGGTTATTGTAGTTACGAATCAGCCGGTGGTTGCCCGAGGAGAGGTTTCATTTACAGGTTTGGAGGACATCCATAAAAAGATGGAAACCTTGCTGGGGCAGCAGGGGGCTTATGTAGATGGAATTTATGTATGTCCGCATCATCCTGATAGAGGTTTTGCTGGCGAGATTTCAGAACTGAAGATCGATTGTGACTGCCGTAAGCCCAAACCAGGATTGATTCTAAGGGCTGCTGAGGATTTTAATATTGATTTGGCGGCTAGTTGGATGGTTGGTGACTCTGCTCGGGATATCGAGTGTGGAAGAAATGCAGGTTGCCATACGGCACTTTTGACAGGTGAAGGAACGTTTTTTGATGCGTTAGGAAAACAGACTGAGGTGCTGGTTGCAGAGGTCGTTTGCAATGATATGAAAGAATTTTGCGATTTTTTACGAAGGGAGTAAGTTAAATGGCTGTAAAGAAAAAAACTATGCAGGCTGTTGATGTTTTATTAGATAGATATCCTAGTTTGATGGCTTGTGAGGCATCCCTTCGCTCTGCAGTAGAGGCGATTTGTGACTGCTATCGCAATCAGGGAAAGCTGGTAGTTTGCGGCAATGGTGGTTCAGCATCAGATGCTGAACATGTTGTAGGTGAGCTGATGAAGGGGTTCTTGTTACCGCGGAAATTAGGCGGTGAGATGGCTGAAAAGATTCGTGCAGCAGCTCCTGCACATGCAGATTATCTGCTGAATAACCTGCAGGGGGCATTGCCGGCTTTGTCGCTGGTGAATCAGGTCGCGCTCAATACCGCCTTTGCTAATGACCAGGCGCCAGACCTATCTTTTGCTCAACAGATATTGGGAATGGGAAATAAGGGAGATGTATTGCTTGTTATATCTACCTCAGGTAATTCGACAAATGTAATTTATGCATTGGAACTGGCCAAGGTAAAGGGGATGATGTCCATTGCGCTTACTGGTAAGTTTGGGGGCAAGATTATGGAGCAGAACTTGGCTGATATCAATATCTGTGTACCGGATGATGAGACATATCGCATTCAGGAATTGCATTTACCGGTATATCATATGCTTTGTATAGCTGTGGAGAATGAATTCTTTAATGAAAAGGAACTGGAATGAGCTTATGAAGGTTTTAGTTACTGGTGGTGCGGGGCTTATCGGTTCGCACCTGGTGCGGCAGTTGTTGGCTGATGGGCATGAGGTTACTGTGCTGGATGATTTGAGTGCGGGGGTGCGTGAGCACTTGCCGGCATCAGGTTTTACGTTTTGGAAGCAGGATGTTCGTCATCAGGATATCGTGCAAGTCCAATCTCCCAGTGCGGGAGGATGAGGCATTACATCTCATGTTCTTTTATGGGGGGACGAAGGTGATCGGTGAGCATTATCTGGATCTCTATCATCAGCTTTATGGTCTTGATTATGTAGTTCTGCGATTTGCGAATGTCTATGGTGAGCGCCAGGGCGATTCTGGTGAAGGCGGTGTGATTAGTATCTTTGCCAAAAGGATTGCGCAGAGGCAGGATATCACGATCTTTGGTGATGGCTGGCAGCCGAGCGTTAGCTTAGCCGAAGGACTGCGGCGGACTTATACCTACTTTTCTAAGGTGTAGATGTGGGTGCGGTGCTCAGATGGTTGTGGATGATGAATCAGATTGACTTGGGTTGAGATTAGATAGGAAAGAAGTGTGGTCGCGTGTTTGTGGTGAAGAACAGTCCGGAGATGGTAAATAAGACGTTCCGCTTACCAGCAGATCTGGTGAAGCAGCTGGATGCGGTGGCAAGATCACAGGGCGTATCGATGAATAATCTGGTACAGCAGTGCTGTGAGTATGCGTTGAATGATTTGCCGGACGGAATGGAATTGAAGCGTAAAAAAGGATAATGAAGACGGAAACAGGCCTCGAGTCAGATGAATGATCTGATTCGAGGCCTGTTTGCTTTGTGGAGGCGGTCAGAGGAGGTTATTTTCTTTGGCGAGTTCCAGGATGCGTGATTCAGGGAGGTCGGTAAGTTTTTGAATTTCCAGGATCGGTGTTTTGTTATGCAACATCTTTATGGCAATTTCTTCAAACCCCTTTATACGGCCTTGTTCGCGTCCTTCCTCGCGCCCTTCCTCACGTTCTTCGTTGAGCTTCATTTCAAAGGTCATATAGTTCATCCTTTCTTCTTCGTTCATTTTCAGTTGCTGGATGGTGGCGGCAATCTCCTGGACGAATTCGTCGTTGCTGGGAGTGCCATTCATGTAGGATAAGAAATTCGCTACGTCAGGAGAGATATCATCCATGGTTCCCCTGGAGCTTAGGAATATTCTGGTGGCTCCGTCATTCAGGTCAAGTTCAGGATCCTGCAGGCAGAGGCTGCGGAACGTGTAGATATGGCGCAGACCATCGAACAGGGGGAATGGGCATAGGAAGATGATGAATGATGGATTCAGCTGCTTGTAGGAAGCGCCTTCCTGCAGAAGATCCAGATCGATCATTGCCTGATAGTAGCGGGTACGTTTGGCTAGGCTGTCATCGTAGGGCTTGCGCACTTGCATTTCGATGTCGTAGACGGTATTCTGATCGTCTTCGACATATACATCGAGGCGGACTCCTTTGCTATCGTATTGATGCTTTAGGGGCTTTTCTTCTTCGATGTAGCGAAGGTCCCGGATCTTGATCCGAAGTATCTTCTCAATCATGCGTTTGCATATGTATTTATGATTCATAATAAGTTTGAACAGGTAATCGTCGGTGATATCCAGTTCTTCCCAAGTCTTGCGTGTAGTCATTGTTTTTTCTCCTTTATTATATCATGAAATATCGGGATAGATAATGAGAAAATATGTTCTACTAAGCTTATTATACAACATATGTTCGCTGTGGCAAACAGGTAAGGCATGTATACATTTTGTTCGGTGTGGGGTAGAATGAGGATAGATTGTTATGAGAGGGGCGGTTGATGTGGATAGGGTACTGCAGGATATAAGAGATGCCGCACGGCGGTATCCGTTTATTCATAAGGTCGTGTTATTTGGGTCAAGGGCCAGGGGGATAATACGGATGATAGTGACTATGACCTGGCGATATATGCAGATCCTGGCGGGGATGAAGCTGGCTTTTTAGATGTGCTTGATGAGATGCCTACGTTGAGTAAGTTGGATGTAGTGTTTATCAAGCTGCATCATAAGGGAACACCTTTTTATGGAAATATATTGCGAGAAGGGGTCGTTGTTTTGGATAAGTTTCAGACAAAGCTGGATAACTTTCATAAGGCTGTTGAACGGCTGGAAGAAGCACTACAGGAAACAGAAACTAGTGAAAGCTTGACGATGCGTGATGGTACGATACAGCGGTTTGAATTCACTACGGAACTGGCATGGAAAACGGCCAGGGAATATTTGCTACAGCAGGATGTTTTGGATATTAATAGTCCTAAGGCGGTTATGCGTGAGGCTTTCCATAATCATTTGATTACTGATGAACAAGGATGGGTGAGGATTCTGCAGGACTGGAATATTACATCACATCTTTATGATGAGAAAGATGCGGATGATGTTTTCTATCGGATCCGTCATTATCATATTCAGTTGTTTCAAGCATTGGAGCAGATACTGCAAGAGCGGAAAGCCAATCTGTGACCTTGAAAAGAAACAGGCCCGGCATCAGATGATTGTCTGATGCCGGGCCTGTTTGGGGACGTGAATGTGGTCAGATGAGATTGTTTTCCTTGGCGAGTTCCAGGATGCGTGATTCGGGGAGGTCTGTAAGTTTTTGAATTTCCAGGATCGGTGTTTTGTTATGCAACATCTTTATGGCAATTTCTTCAAACCCCTTTATACGGCCTTCCTCACGGCCTTCTTCACGTTCTTCGTTGAGCTTCATTTCAAAGGTCATATAGTTCATCCTTTCTTCTTCGTTCATTTTCAGTTGCTGGATGGTGGCGGCAATCTCCTGGACGAATTCATCGTTGCTGGGAGTGCCATTCATGTAGGATAAGAAATTCGCTACGTCGGGGGCGACATCATCCATGGTTCCCTTGGAGCTCAGGAATATCCTGGTGGCTCCATCGTTCAGGTCAAGTTCGGGATCCTGTAGGCAGAGGCTGCGGAACGTGTAGATATGGCGCAGGCCATCGAACAGGGGGAATGGGCATAGGAAGATGATAAATGATGGATTCAGCTGCTTGTAGGAAGCGCCTTCCTGCAGAAGATCCAGATCGATCATTGCCTGATAGTAGCGGGTACGTTTGGCTAGGCTGTCATCGTAGGACTTGCGCACTTGCATTTCGATGTCGTAGACGGTATTCTGGTCGTCTTCGACATATACATCGAGGCGGACTCCTTTGCTATCGTATTGATACTTTAGGGTCTTTTCTTCTTCGATGTAGCGAAGGTCTCGGATCTTGATCCGTAGGATCTTCTCAATCATGCGTTTGCATATGTGTTTATGATTCATAATAAGTTTGAACAGGTAATCGTCGGTGATATCCAGTTCTTCCCAAGTCTTGCGTGTAGTCATGTTTTCCTCCTTTATTATATCATGAAACATAGAGATAGATAATGGGAAAATATGTTCTACTAAGCTTGTTATACAACATACGTTCGCTGTGGCAAACAGGTAAGGCATGTATACATCTTGTTCGCTGACAATAAGTGATGTATTTGTCACTGCCTTTTTGCAGGAGATTGTCCATTGGTGGGCGAATATGAGTTAAGAGTAACAATGGACATTGAGGAGGTCAGTCATGGATAAGCAGGCTTTGGTGACATTCCTGGAGCATAAACCGGACAAGTGCAAGGTGCTGGTCGTGGGGGATATCATGCTCGATAAGTATTACTATGGGGAAGTGACGCGTATCTCTGGCGAGGCTCCGGTTCCGATTACGCGGGTGCAGCAGACATCGGAGAAGCTGGGCGGTGGCGCGAATATCGCCTATAACCTGGCGGTGCTGGGCTGTCAGACGAGTATCTCCGGTTTTGTGGGGAATGACCAGCATTGCGAAAGCATGGTGGAGAAGTTCCGTGGCTGCGGGATTGATGACAGTGGTCTGGTGTATACGGACCGGCCGACGACGACGAAGGTGCGTGTGGTCAGCAATAATCAGCAGATGTTCCGACTGGATTTCGAGGAGGTCAGGCCGGTAGAGGGCGGGGATGCAGACCGCTTCCAGAGTAATATTGCGGATAAGCTCAATGAAAGCCTGGATTGCGTGATCATCTCGGATCATGATAATGGGGCCTGCAGTGATAAGACCTGCGCGAAGATCATTGAGCTTTGTCATAATCATGGCGTGCCGGTAGTGGTGGATATGAGCAGTGGTAATTGGGTGAACTACAAGCATGCAGATTATGTGGTGGCGAATATGAAGCGCATCAATCAGCAGCTGCTGCAGCCAATCGAGAATGAGGATGCGATGGTGGAGAAGGCGGGGCATTATCTGCTGCGGAAGTTCCGGATCAAGAATGTGATCGCGACGCGTTCCAATAAGGGAATGTCCCTGATCAGCGAGGATTTGACGACGCATATCCCGACGCAGGCACAGGAACTGTTCGATGTCCTGGGCGCAACGGATGCGGTGGCGGCGGTCTTTGCGATGGCACTGGCCGGTGGCCTGAAGCCGGTGAGTGGTGCGTATCTGGCGAATCTGGCAGCCAGCCGTGTTGTGGCCAGACTGGGGACTTATGCAGTGACCCGTGATGAACTGAAAGGCTTGCTACTGTAAGCTTGTATGATATATAATAGGAAACAAGTGTTTACAATATAAAGGAGCGTTTTTGTTGAAAGATATAGATAGGATTCATGGATTCAAATTGCTGAAGAAGGTTGATATACCGGAGACAGACTCGGTTGCCTGGACGTTTGAGCATGAGAAGAGTGGCGCGCGGCTGTTCTTCCTGCAGAATGATGATGATAATAAAGTGTTCTCGATTTCATTCCGGACGCCGCCGGTGGATGATACGGGTGTGGCGCATATCGTGGAGCATTCGACGCTTTGCGGCAGCCGCAAGTATCCGCTGAAGGAACCGTTCGTCGAGCTGGTGAAGGGGTCACTCAATACCTTCCTGAATGCGATGACGTATCCGGATAAGACGATGTATCCGGTGGCCAGCCGTAATGACAAGGATTTCCAGAATCTGATGGATGTCTATCTGGATGCGGTGTTCTATCCGTCGATGCGTGAGAATCCGCAGGTGCTCATGCAGGAGGGCTGGCATTATGAGATTGAGAGCCCGGATGAGCCGCTGACGTACAGCGGTGTTGTCTATAATGAGATGAAAGGGGCACTTTCGGCACCGGATGATCTGCTGGAGAGCCGGATTATGGCATCTCTTTATCCGGATACGACCTATGGTCATGAGTCGGGCGGTGATCCGGAGGCCATCCCGCAGCTTACGCAGGAGCAGTTCGTAGCGTTCCATAGCCGCTATTACCATCCGTCCAACAGCTATATCTATCTGTATGGAGATATGGATATCGAGAGTAAGCTGGCGTATCTGGATGAGGAATATCTGACGCATTTCGATCGGATCACGGTTCCGTCGCAGATTGACCGCCAGCCGGCTTTTTCGGAGGTTGTCCGCCGGTCGGAGAGCTATCCGGTCAGTGCAGATGAGGATACGGCAGAGAAGACGTTCCTTTCCCTGAACTGGGTGACGGGAGATTCGCTTGGTGCCAGGGATATGATGGGGCTGGAGATCCTGGAGCATGCACTGCTGCGCACGGCTGCAGCGCCGCTGCGTAAGGTGCTGATCGATGCACAGCTGGGCAAGGATGTCGATTCGAATTTTGAGGATGATCTGCTGCAGCCGTATTTCAGCATTGTGATCAATAATGCCGAGGCAGACCGGGCGGAGCGATTCTATACACTGGTGATGGATACGCTTCGGAAGCTCGCAGATGAGGGGCTGGACCGCACGCTGATGGAGGCATCCATCAACCTGCTGGAGTTCCGTCTGCGCGAGTCGGATTTCGGCTCGGCACCGAAGGGACTGATCTATGGTATCCGGATCATGAAGACCTGGCTGTATGATGGCGAGCCGGAGACATATCTGGGCTATGAGTCGGTATTGAAAGAGATGAAGGCCGGACTCGATACGGGATATTTCGAGGACCTGATCCGCCGCTTGTTCCTGAACAATACGCACCGGACGCTGCTGACGCTGGCACCAAGCAAGACGATGGCAGCGGAGCGTGAGGCTGAGCAGGAAAAGCTGCTGGCCCAGAAGAAAGCAGCAATGAGTCCGGCGGAGATCGAGTCGGTGATTGCGGCGACGAAGACACTGAAGGAACGGCAGCAGAGTCCGGAGACGGAGGAAGCGCTGAAGACGATCCGGTGCTGAAGCTGTCGGATATTCGCCGTGAGACCTATGATCTGCCACTTGATGTGCGTGAGCTGGATACGACCCGGGTACTGTTCAGTGATGTCGAGACGAATGGCATCGTGTATCTGACGCTGTTCTTTGATGCACAGACGGTACCGCAGGAACAGCTGCCGTATGCATTCCTGCTCGGAGAGCTGATCGGCAGTGTCGATACAGCGGATCATACCTATGCCGAGCTGGCCAATCTCAAGAATCTGTATACGGGCGGCATCAGCTATGATGTGGTGACGTATACGCAGAATGCCCAGCCGGATTCCTGCCAGCCGAAGTTCAAGGTCAAGGCGAAGGTCCTGAAGGAGAAGTTGCCACAGCTTTTGGGGCTGCTGCAGGAGATCCTCCTGACCAGCCGGTTCGTGGATAAGAAACGTATCCGTGAGCTGCTCGAGCAGGAGCAGGCGGCGATGGAGCTGAATCTCCAGCGCTCAGCGCATCAGGTGGTTTCTTCGCGGCTGGCGGCCTATCTGTCCCCGGCCGGTCGTTATGCGGATGAGGGCGGACTGCCATTCTATCAGTTCGTCAAGGAGTTTCAGCAGGATTTTGATGCCAGCCTGGTCAGGATGCAGCATGTCTTTGCTGAGCTGCTGCCAAGGCTGTTCAACCGTTGCAATCTGATTGTCAGCGTGACGGCTCCTGAGGCGGATTATGAGGATTTTGCCTGTGAGTTTGAGCCGTTCCAGCTGCTCTTGTCGGATACTGTGTATTCTGCCGAGAACTATCATTGGGATCTCAAGGCGCTCAATGAGGGCCTGACGTCTTCGAGCCGGGTGCAGTATGTCGGCAAGGGGGCTAATTTCCTTCGGCATGGCTATTCGTTTACGGGAGCGATGCATGTGCTGGAGACGCTGCTGCGCTATGATTATTTCTGGACGAAGATCCGGGTGCAGGGTGGTGCCTATGGGGCGTTCACGAGCTTTAACCGCAATGGTATGCTGTATTTCGGTTCTTACCGTGACCCGAATCTCAAGGAAACATTGGATGTATTCGATGGTACGGGGGATTATGTCCGCCATTTCGAGGCTTCGGACCGGGAGATGGATAAGTTCATCATCGGTACGATGAGCGGAATCGATACGCCGCTGACGCCGCAGATGAAGGGCAGTGCGGCTGCAACCTGCTGGCTGCGCGGGATTTCCAAGGCGGATCGCCAGCTGCAGCCGGAACCAGATCCTTGATGCCCGGCAGCAGGATATCCGGGCGATGGCTGATCTGGTGGATACCTGCATGAAGGACAATGTGATCTGTGTATTCGGCGGTCAGGAGAAGATCGAGGCCAATAAGGATGTATTCGGTGCAGTGAAAGCCGGCATTATAAACGCAGAAGGAAGCAGGAAATGCGTGATAAGAGCGTTGACTTTCCTTGTCTGTCATGTGATAATTAGTAGAAAAGAGTGTCAATTATAACAAGACTCGTATAGGAGGCTTTTTCATGAAAAAACCAATTTTCAGAGGTGCTGGCGTTGCCATTATCACACCGTATACCGAGGATGGCGTGAATTTCCCGGAGCTGGGCCGTATCATCGAGGACCAGATCAAGAATGGAACGGATGCGATTGTCATCACAGGGGACGACCGGTGAGTCGGCTACGATGACGGATGAAGAGCATCGTGCAACCATCAAGTATGCGGTCGATCAGGTCAAGGGCCGTATCCCGGTCATTGCCGGTACTGGCTCGAATGAGACCGCTTATGCGGTGGAGCTCTCCCAGTATGCAGAGAAAGTTGGCGCAGATGCTGTGCTGGTCGTGACGCCGTACTACAATAAATGTACGCAGCGCGGACTGCTGGCTCATTATACGGCTATTGCCGATGCGATCAATATCCCAATCGTGCTGTATGATGTACCGTCCCGCACGGGCGTTCGGCATCACGACGGAGACATATGTGAAGCTCGCCAAGCATCCGAATATCGTGGCGGTCAAAGAGGCCAATGGCGATCTGTCGAAGATCCTGCGCCTGCGGGCAGCGGTCGGTGATGATCTCGTGCTGTACTCCGGCAATGATGATCAGATCGTCCCAATCCTTTCGCTGGGCGGTCAGGGCGTAATCTCGGTGCTGTCCAATGTGGCACCGCAGGAGACGCATGATATGTGCCAGGCTTACTTCGATGGCGATACGGAAAAAGCGATGAAGATGCAGATCGGCTATGCGGATCTCATCGATGCGCTGTTCTGCGAGGTCAATCCGATTCCGGTCAAGGTTGCAATGCGCAAGCTCGGCTATGCAGCCGGACCGCTGCGTATGCCGCTCTGCGAGATGGAGCCGGAGCATGAGCAGCAGCTTGAGGCTGCCCTGCGCAATCATGGCCTGTTGAAATAACGGATCCTACATAATTATAGAAGAGAAGCAATAAGGCAGGACGCTGTCAGCTTTCGGCTGGCGGCGTCCTTTTCTTTGATTGAGGTGAGAGCATGCATGGTGTATTTGATATCGTCGGTCCGGTGATGATCGGGCCGTCGAGCTCGCACACAGCCTGGTGCGGTCCGGCTGGGACTCATGGCGCGAAAGATCCTGGGGGAACCGGCGGTCAGGGCAGAGATCAATCTGCATGGCTCGTTTGCCCAGACGTATCGCGGTCATGGCACGGATAAGGCCTTGATTGCAGGTATCCTGGGCTTTTACGCCGGATGACGAGCGCATCCGTGAGGCTCTGACGCTTGCCCAGGCATCAGGGCATGGACTACCGGTTCCAGACGGTCAATCTGGAGGACGCTCATCCGAATACGGCGGTGATCTATCTGGTCGGAGTGACCTGGCCGCGTAGGCCCGTGTGCGCGGTGCATCGGTTGGCGGTGGCAATATCATGATCACGAATATTGATGGCTATGCGGTTGAGCTGACGGGGCAGTATCCGGCGCTGATCACGATCCATCGGGACCGGCCCGGCGTCATCACGCAGGTGACGCAGATTCTTTCACGGTATGAGGTGAATATTGCGTTCATGCGGGTGTCCCGGCAGAATCGTGGAGAAACGGCCATGATGATCATGGAGCTGGATGACCAGCCGGCAGATGAGGTAGTGGAGGAATGCCGTGAGGTTTATGAGGTAGAGAATGCCTTTGCGATTCCGGCCATTTGATACGTGAGGATGGAGAACGAGAATGATCAATTTCAATACGATGGCAGAGCTCATCGATATGGCAGCGGAAAAGGATCTCCCAATCCATGAGATTGTCATTGCCCGGGAGATGCATGATACGCAGCGGTCAAAGGATGAGATCCTCGCTGGCATGCAGACGAACTGGCAGGTGATGCAGGCTTCGATCGAGCGCGGCATCAAGAACCAGGAGCATTCGGTCAGCGGGCTGACGGGGGGCGATTCCAAGCGGCTGTTTGACTATCGCCAGCAGGGCTACATGGGAGAGCAGGTGCTGGCGGCAGCAGCATATGCCGTGGGGATCAGTGAGGTCAATGCGGTCATGGGGCCGGATCGTGGCCTGTCCGACGGCCGGTTCCTGCGGAATCGTGCCGGCAGCGCTCTATGCAGCCCGTGAGCAGCACGGCGCCACGGACGAGGCCATCATCCGGGCGCTCTTCACGGCAGGCAGGCATCGGGATGGTCGTCGATCAGAACGCCTCGATTGCCGGGGCTGAGGGCGGCTGTCAGGCTGAGTGCGGTACCGCGGCCGGCATGGCAGCGGGCGCACTGGTCGAGCTGGCCGGTGGTACACCGGCGATGGTGGGCAATGCCACGGCGCTGTCCATCAAGAATCTCCTGGGTCTGGTCTGTGATCCGGTGGCCGGGCTTGTCGAGGTTCCCTGTGTGAAGCGCAATGGCTTTGCGGTAGTCGAGGCCATGCTGGCAGCAGATATGACGCTGGCGGGCATTCAGTCGGTCATTCCGGTGGATGAGGTCATCGAGGCGATGAACCATATCGGCCGGGCTTTGCCGAAGAGCCTGCGTGAGACGAGCGAAGGCGGAGTGGACTGGCTGTGACGAAGACCGCCAAAGAGGTAGAACGGCGGCTCTATCCACAGGGATGAGACAGCGAACGCTTCATTAAAGTTGCATGAAATGTTTGTGCTGCAATAATAAATCTTGATTTTTTGTGGCAGAATTAGTGGAAATAGTGTAAAATATAGGATAGTGCGAAATGAATTCGCGAAAAATTTTATAATCTGGAGGGATAAGATCCATGAGAAAAATCGTTCAGATGCTGGTAATTGCCTGCATGGTCGTGCTCAGCACTCAGGTGGCTTTCGCCAACTCGGATAAGGTAACCGTTCAGGACGGCGCAGATCTCACGACGGTCAAACGTCTGGCTGTGGCTTCGCCGCTCTATCAGCAGCTTGATACGAAAGCACCAAGCAAAGATATGCTGACGCAGATTGTCTATGATTCCAGTCGTGTAGCACGCTGCTATGTTGTATCGTATGATACGGTAGCAGAGGGCATCAAGAAATCAGCGAATATCGATATCAAGGCATTGGACCGTCGTAAATCTGCCAAAGCTTATAAGGAGCATGTGGCAGAGTATGCGGATGCATATGTCGTTCTCACGGTTGCCAACAATAGCCGTACGACGTTCTTCTTCGATGTTTATAAGGCTGGTTCGAACCAGCTGCTGTATTCCTATGAGATTGCAGCTAATCGCAGCGAAGGCGATACCGTCGATACGTTCACGAACCTTAGCGAGCAGTTCTACAAACACTTCGAGCACTCTGCCCAGGATCAGTTGAAAGACAACAGCAAAAAGAAATAAGAAAAAGACAGCACTCTGTGATGGAGTGCTGTCTTTTTTTCTATACCTGTGTTTAGTGTGCCAGATAGATCGGTTTGATCTTGGCGGATTCGGCGGTGCTTTCATCGAGATAGCCACAGCGGACCATGGAGTCGATGACGACGAACTGCCGTTTCTTGGCCATCATGAAATCCACGTAAGGGGAGTAGACCGATGGGGCATTGGGAGTCCGGCGAGCATGGCGGCCTCCGGCAGCTGCAGGTCAGCAGGTTTCTTGCCGAAGTAGCCATCCGAGGCTGCGCTCACGCCATAGTAGTTGGATCCGTAGTAGATGGTGTTCAGATAGAGCTCCAGGATCTCATCTTTGAGTAGTTGGCTTCCATATCCAGGGCCAGCAGCAGTTCTTCAGCTTTGCGTCCGAAGGACTGCTCATGAGATAGGAAGAGATTTTTCACGAGCTGCTGTGTGATCGTGCTGGCTCCTTCCTCAATCTGGCCGTACTGGAGGTTGACGAGTGTGGCCCGGATGATGCCCTCCGTATCAAAGCCGTGATGACTGTAGAAGCGGTTGTCTTCAACGGCCACGATGGCCTGCTGCAGGGAATCCGGGATGTCCCGGAGCTTCACGTAACCTTCGCGGTTCGTGCGGCTTTCGACAGCACGCTTGAGAAAGATGAACCGGCTGATCCGGTCTGCCGTGCTGATCCTTACCGGATCGTCGAGCTGCTGGATGGCAGGCGGCTGGCTGTCCAGCTTGGGCAGGAAGTCGCCGACATGCTGCCAGGTCCGCGGCGCGAATAGTGTCGTACCACCGGCCAGGAAGAAGGCGATGAAGAAAATAAGGAACAGGAAGAAGATGAATCGGAGCAGTTTCCAATAGATCTTCCGTTTTTTAGCTTTTTTCATTACAAACTCCTTATCCGATATCAATAAGCCCTATTATACCATGGTTTCAGCTTTTTTCGCGAATCTGTGAATATTTTACCGGAAAGGGGTTGCAAAAATATGCATTAAAGATGTATAATTATAAACATACTTTACAGTGTACAGTTGCAATAGACAAAACACGGATTTGCTATCCGTTATGACAGTACATGATTGAGGGGGAGACAGTATGAAGGTCAGTGTCCTGGGGGCAACCGGTTATGCCGGTGCTGAGTTGTTGCGTATTCTTTACAGCCATCCTGAGGCTGAGGTAGTCCATATTACTTCGGAAAGCCATACAGGGGAGAAGATCAGTGATCTGTATCCGCATCTGCGAGGGTTGTATGATATGCAGCTGGAGAGCATGAAGGATATTGTGGCGATCGGAGAGGACAGTGATTTCGTCTTCATCGGCCTGCCGCATGGTCATGCGATGGAGGTCGGCCGTGCGCTGGCGGGGAAACCTGTCCGCATTATCGATCTGGGCGCTGATTATCGATTTACGGATACCTCAGTCTATGAAGCCTGGTATCATGTACCGCATACGCATATGGATGCGGAGCGCGTCTACGGTCTGGCTGAGCTTTACCGCGAGGATATCCGCGATGCCAAGATCATCGGCAATGCCGGCTGCTTCACGACGGCCAGTATCCTGGCTCTGGCACCGCTGGCCAAGCAGCATCTCATCGATGTGAATACCATCATCGTCGATGCCAAATCCGGTGTGTCCGGTGCCGGGCGTTCGGCCAAGCAGCCGAATCATTTCCCGGAGCTCTATGATAATTTCCGGGCCTACAACGTGGCCAAGCACCGACATACGCCGGAGATCGAGCAGGCCATCACGGATCTGTCCGGTGAGAAGACGCTGATCAACTTCACACCGCATCTGGTACCGATGTCCCGCGGCATCCTGGCTACCTGCTATGCGACACTCCGGGAGGGTGTTACGAGGAACTGGTTGATGCAGCCTATGAGAAGCTTTATGGCAAGGAATATTTCATCCGTTTGCTGGGGCGCGGCGCTTACCCGTCCACGAAGAATGTCCGTGGCTCGAATTTCTGCGATATCGCCTGGCACATCGATCCGCGTACGCACCGGGTCATTGCCCTTTCTGTCATTGATAATCTGGTGAAGGGCGCAGCCGGACAGGCAGTCCAGAACTTCAACATTGCCTGCGGCTTTGATGAGAAGACGGGGCTTGATTTCGTACCGATGTATCCATGATAATGACTATCCAATTTTAGGAGGATTTTGTATATGTTTAGTGAACAGCATGCCAAAGCGGGCGTAACGTTCCCGCAGGGCTTCAAGGCCGCAGGCGTCAAAGCAGGAATCAAGAAGAGCGGCAACCTCGATGTCGCCGTGATCTATACGGAAAAGGAAGCCGCAGTTGCCGGTACCTTTACACAGAATGCTGTAGCAGCTGCACCGGTGTTTGCTTCCAAAGCGGTCGTCAAGACCGGGAAGGCTCATGCTATTGCGGCGAATGCCGGCTGTGCCAATGCCTGCACGGGCGAGCAGGGCGATAAGGATGCCAGGGCGATGCAGTCCATTACGGCTGAGGCCCTGGGCTGCCAGGCGGATGATGTCATCGTAGCTTCTACGGGTGTCATTGGCGTCAATCTGCCGATGGATAAGATGGAAAAAGGCCTCAAGCAGGCAGCTGCTTCCCTGTCCGAAAATGGCAGCGAGAAGGCTGGCAACGCAATCATCACGACGGATACGTATTCCAAGGCCTGCGCGACGGAGATCACGCTGGGCGGCAAGAAGGTCCGCTTTGGTGCGATTGCCAAGGGCTCGGGCATGATCCAGCCCAATATGGCTACGATGCTCTGCTTCATCACGACGGATGCGGCCATCGACAGCAAACTGCTGCAGGCAGCACTCTCCGAGGTGGTAGAAGTTTCTTTCAATATGATTTCCATCGATGGTGATATGAGCACGAATGATATGGCCATCGTCCTGGCCAATGGTGCGGCCGGCAATCCGGAAATCACATCGAAGGATGCAGACTATGAGACATTCAAGCAGACTCTGCAGGATATCTGCCAGGGCCTTGCTCAGCGCATCGCTTCTGATGGCGAGGGCGCGACGAAGTTCCTGACGGTCAACGTCAAGGGCACGAAGTCCTTTTGCCGATGCCAAGACGATCGGCATGAGCGTAGCCAAGAGCCCGCTGGTCAAGACGGCGTTCTTCGGCGAGGATCCGAACTGGGGCCGCGTGATCTGTGCGGTCGGCTATGCCGGTATCCCGATGGATCCGCAGAAGACCGTGGTGAAGTTTGGCGGCATTCCGGTCTATGCCAATGGCGTTGGCGTGGCGTTCGATGAAGAGGCACTGCGTGAGGTCATGGCTCAGCATGATATCGTAATCGATATCGATATGGGAGACGGCGATGGTGAGGCTACGGTCTGGACCTGCGATTTCTCCTATGAGTATGTGAAGATCAACGGGGAGTATCACACCTGATCGGGGGAATGACTTACGTTTAGCGCAAAAGATAAGGCGTCTATCCTGGTAGAGGCATTGCCTTATATTCAGGCTTTCTATGGCAAGACCATCGTCATCAAATATGGTGGCAATGCCATGGTCAATGATGAGCTCAAAGAGAAGGTCATGCAGGATATCGCCCTGATGAAATATGTCGGGATCCGGCCGGTCATCGTTCATGGCGGTGGTCCGGATATTACCGGGTTTCTGAAGAAGGTCGGCAAGCAGTCTTCCTTCGTGGCCGGACTCAGGGTCACTGACGAGGAAACCGTCGAGATCGCTGAGATGGTGCTTGACGGCAAGGTCAACTCAGAGATCGTCAATCTGCTGAATCACCGTGGCGTCCGCGCTGTCGGGCTCAGCGGCAAGGATGCGGGACTGATCCAGGCCCGCAAGAAGATGGCGACGGTCTATGAAGGCAATGAGCCGACGCAGGTTGATATTGGCTATGTCGGCGAGGTTGAGCAGGTGAATACAGCTTTGCTTGAGGACCTGCTGGATCAGGGCTATGTCCCTGTGATTGCACCAATCGGTGTCGGCAAGGGTGGCGAAAGCTACAATATTAATGCAGATTATGTGGCGGCTGAGATTGCCGGAGCACTGCAGGCGGAAAAACTGCTGCTGCTGACGGATATCGAGGGCATCTATAAGGACTTTGAGGATAAGAGCACGTTCATCTCGACGCTGCATCTGCCCGAAGCCCGACAGTATATCCGGGAGGGAATCATCGCCGGCGGCATGATTCCGAAGGTTGAGGCCTGCCTGACCGCACTGGAACAGGGCGCAGGCAAGACCCATATCATCGATGGGCGGCTGGATCATTCCATTATCCTGGAGGTATTCACCTCACAGGGTATAGGGACACAGGTCGTCCGCTGATCCAGGCAGGATAGGAGTAGGAATGAATATGAACGAGACAGATAAGGAAATATTCGCGGAAGACAAGCAGAGCTATCTGCCGGTATTCAACCGCTATCAGATTGTTCTTGATCACGGCGAGGGCGCTTATGCATGGGATGTCAATGGCAAGAAATACATTGATTTCCTGGGCGGGATTGCCGTCAATGTATTGGGACATGGCTATAAACCGTTGGTGGAAGCAATCTCGACGCAGGCTGGTAAGCTGATCCACTGCTCGAACCTTTATTACACGCAGCCACAGGCGGATGCGGCAGCAAAGCTCGTGAAGCTCAGCGGCCTGGATAAGGCGTTCTTCGGCAACTCTGGTGCCGAGGCCAACGAAGGGGCAATCAAGATTGCCCGTAAGTATGCGCATCAGATCGATCCGGAGAAATCCCAGATCATCACGGCCTGGGACAGCTTCCATGGCCGTACGATTGCGACGCTGACGGCTACGGGGCAGAAGCACTATCATGAGGGCGTCGGCCCGCTGCCGGCCGGCTTTGACTATGTCCACTATAACGACATCGCCGAGCTGGAGTCCATGATGAGCGAGAAGACCGCGGCAGTCATGCTGGAGACCATCCAGGGTGAGGGCGGCGTCTATACGCCGAAAGGCGACTACCTCAAACAGGTACGCGCACTCTGCGACAAATACCATGCGCTGCTGATCTTTGATGAGATCCAGGCAGGTATCGGCCGCAGTGGCACGTTCTTTGCCTATGAGACCTATGGTGTGAAGCCGGATATCGTGACGCTGGCCAAAGGGCTGGCTGGTGGCGTGCCAATCGGTGCCTTCATCGTGACCGATGCGGTTGCGGCTGCCTTCAAGCCGGGCGACCACGGGACGACCTTTGGCGGCAATCCGCTGGCCTGTGCAGCGGCCAATGTGGTGCTGGATACCGTGCCGAAAGCGGACTTCCTGCAGCATGTCCGCACGGTTGGCGCCTATTTCAAGCAGAAGCTGGAGCTCCTGCAGCAGAAATATCCGTCGCTCATCGTGGATGTCCGTGGCGAGGGATTGATCCTCGGAGCCGAGCTCTCATCAGCCGAGCATGGCCGCGATATCGTCAATGCCTGCCTGGCCAAGGGAGCCATCATCAACTGCACGGCCGGCAAGGTCCTGCGCTTCATCCCGCCGCTTATCATCACGCAGGAGCAGGTGGATGAGGTCACGGGCATCATGGATGGTGTACTGGCCCAATACGCATGATTTCTTTGTTGTCAGGTATACAGTATTTTCTTTTACCGTCCACTGTACAGGTACAATAAAAGGTAGTATAATATGCGTTAGTGACGGACTTTAAGTTACAGTAATGGAGGTCATATATGCTAAAAGGAAAAGATATGTTATCTATCCACGACTTGTCCGTGGACGAAGTTCAGGAGATCCTGGCACTTGCTGCTGAGCTGAAAGCCAAGCAGAAAGCTGGTGTCGAGCATCATCTGCTGAAGGGCAAGACGCTGGGGATGATCTTTGAGAAATCATCGACGCGTACCCGTGTTTCCTTTGAGACCGGCATGTATCAGCTCGGCGGGCAGGCAGCTGTTCCTGTCCAGCCGGGATCTGCAGCTCGGGCGCGGGGAGCCGATCAAGGATACGGCCCGGGTGCTGTCCCGTTATCTCGATGGCATCATGATCCGGACCTTCGGCCATGACCGTGTCGAGGAACTGGCTGAGTATGCCAGCGTCCCGGTCATCAATGCACTGACTGACCTCCTGCATCCCTGCCAGGTCCTTACAGACCTGCTGACCATCAAGGAGCATAAGGGAAAGGACCTCAAGGGCCTCAAGATGGCTTATGTCGGTGATGGCAACAACATGACGAACTCCTACATGTATGGCTGCGCCAAGGTCGGTATGACGTTCGTGGCAGCTACACCAGAGGATTACCGTCCGAATGAGACCGTCACCAAGAACGCGATCGCGGATGCCAGGGCGACCGGCGCGTCCATCACGCTGGTCACCGATCCGAAGGAAGCCGTGAAGGATGCGGATATCATCGTGACCGATACCTGGGCCAGCATGGGCCAGGAAGCCGAGCATGATGCCCGCAAGAAGATCTTTGCACCGTATCAGGTCAATCAGGAACTGCTCAATGAAGCCGATAAACGCGTCATTGTCATGCACTGCCTGCCGGCCTATCGTGGCGAAGAGATCACCGAGGATGTATTTGAGGCCAATGCCAACGTCATCTTCGATGAGGCGGAGAACCGCCTGCATACACAGAAAGCAATCATGGCTCTGACCATGGCTGACTGATACATCCGATTTTGAATACGAAGATTAAAAGGAAAGAGGTTGTTCACTATGGCAAAACAGATCAAGAAAGTTGTCCTGGCATACTCTGGCGGGCTCGATACGTCCGTTATCATTCCCTGGCTCAAAGAAAACTATGATGGCTGCGAGGTCATTGCCTGCTGCGCCGATATCGGTCAGGGCGATGAGCTGGATGCCGTTCATGATAAAGCATTGAAATCCGGTGCTTCCAAAGTATATATCGAGGATCTCACGCAGGAATTCCTCGAGGAGTATGTATGGCCGACGCTTCAGGCTGGTGCCGTATATGAAGGCAAATATCTGCTGGGCACGTCATTCGCCCGTCCAATCATTGCCAAGAAGCTGGTCGAGATTGCCAAGAAAGAGGGCGCGGATGCCATTGCTCATGGCGCGACGGGCAAAGGCAATGACCAGGTCCGCTTCGAGCTGACGGTCAAGGCACTGGCTCCGAACATTCAGATCATTGCTCCGTGGCGTGAATGGGATCTGGATTCCCGTTCCTCCGAGATCGAGTATGCCAAGGCACATGGCGTTCCGGTTGCTACCGAGAACAAGACGTACTCCATGGATCGCAACATCTGGCATCTGTCGCATGAAGGCTCTGACCTCGAGGATCCGGCTAATGCACCGCATAACAGCATGTACCTGATCTCCAAGGCTCCGGAGGATGCACCGGACAAACCAGAGTATGTGACGATCGATTTCGAGCAGGGCAAACCGACTGCTGTCAATGGCAAGAAACTTGGTGCCGTTGCACTGCTGACTGAGCTCAACGAGATCGGTGCCCGCAATGGTGTCGGCATCGTCGATATCTGCGAGAACCGTCTGGTCGGCATGAAGTCCCGTGGCGTCTATGAGAACCCGGGCGGATCCCTGCTGTACTATGCACATCGTGAGCTCGAGTATCTCTGCCTCGACCGTGCAACATTCCATTACAAAGAGCAGGTTGCCATCCGTTATGGCGAGCTCGTCTATGATGGTATGTGGTTCTGCCAGCTGCGTGAGGCACTGGCCGGATTCGTTGACAGCACGCAGCGCACCGTAACGGGTCAGGTAAAGCTCAAGCTTTATAAGGGCAACATCATGTCCGCTGGTTCTACGTCGCCGTACTCCCTGTACAGCCAGGAATTCGTCACCTTCGAGCATGACGATGTCTATGATCAGGCAGATGCAACGGGCTTCATCAATCTCTTTGGCCTGCCGCTCAAGGTTCGTGCGCTCATGCAGGAGAAGAATGAGAAATGAGTGAGGCAATGTGGGGCGGTCGGTTCTCAAAGACCACCGATGAGATGATCAATGAGTTCCAGGCCTCCATAGGCTTCGATAAGCGGATGTACCATGAGGATATCGCCGGCAGCATCGCCCATGCGACGATGCTCGCCAAATGCGGGATCATCACGGATGAGGATAAAGAGGCAATCGTCAAGGGGCTGAAGGATATCCTGAAGCATATTGACGCGGGCAGCTTTGATTTCTCTGTGGATCTTGAAGATATCCATATGAATATCGAGAAGCGTCTGACGGACGCGATCGGTGAGGCAGGCGGCCGTTTGCATACGGCCCGCAGCCGTAATGACCAGGTGGCGCTCGATACGCATATGTATATCCGCCGTCAGGTCACTGAGGTTCAGCGGGAGATCCAGAACCTCCAGCAGGCGCTGGTGGAGACCGCTGAGAAGAATCAGGATGTCATCATGCCGGGCTATACGCATCTGCAAAGGGCACAGCCAATCCTGTTTGCCCATCATCTGCTGGCGTATTTCGGGATGCTCGCCCGTGACTTCGCCCGGTTCGAGGGTGTCTACCAGCGGGCAGATATCATGCCTTTGGGGGCTGGTGCGCTCGCGGGGACGACGTTCCCGATCGACCGGGAGTTTGTGGCCAGGCAGCTGAATTTTGAGCACATCTATGGCAACAGCCTGGATGCGGTCAGTGACCGGGACTACATCATGGAGTTCCTCGCAGCTGCTTCGATCCTGATGGTTCATCTGTCCCGCCTGTCGGAGGAGACGATCCTGTGGTGTTCACGGGAATTCTCCTTCGTCGAGCTGGATGATGCCCATTGCACGGGGTCCTCGATGATGCCTCAGAAGAAGAATCCGGATGTTTCCGAGCTGGTTCGTGGCAAGACTGGCCGTGTCATCGGTCATCTCATGGCCATGCTGACGACGGTGAAGGGGCTGCCGCTGGCTTATAACAAGGACCTGCAGGAAGACAAGGAAGGCATCTTTGATGCCATTGATACGGTGAAGTTCAGTCTGGCAGTCTATGCCCAGCTGATCCGTGGCATGAAAGTCAGAAAAGATGTCATGAAGCGGGCGGTTACCGAGGACTTCTCCAATGCAACGGATCTGGCGGATTATCTGGTAAAGAAGGGGATGCCATTCCGTCAGGCCCATGCAGTATCCGGCACCGCAGTCCATGACTGCATTGCCAAAGGCAAATATCTCGAAGATATGACGCTGGCGGAATTCCAGCAGCTGTCACCACTCTTTGAGGCCGACATCAAAGAAGCCATCCGGCCGGAAACCTGTGTCAGGAATCGTAATTCGCTGGGCGGTACTTCCTATAGTCAGGTTGAGCGTCAGTTGACTGCAGCCAAAGAACTGCTGTCTGCCGAGCAGAAAATTCAAAGCAAGGCGGAATCCTTGCAGGTGAATGCCCGATAACCGAATAGAATAAGCGGAAATAGCGCTTGAATGAGACTCCGATTTCTAGTAACATAGAGGTATATGTACTTTATGCTGCTAGAGATTGGAGTCTTTTATTTTGAATTGGTTACATCAAGCAATCAAGCCAATGGATCTGCTGATCGCGGTCATTGCGATCTATCTGTTTGCCTTTGAGATCGATTACAGCAATATGTCCTGGATGGATGAGCTTTATGCCGGCTGCTTCGGCATCTGGTTCGTGCTGCTCGCTGTCCGCTGCTATATCTATAAGACCGGAAAGAAACCAGGAAAGAGGTCGAGATGAGCAAAGCGGTATTCTTTGATATCGATGGGACGCTCATCAATATCCACAATGGCCAGACCCATATTTCAGATACGGTCCGGACAGCAATCCGGGACCTGCGGGCAGCCGGGCATCATGCCTTTATTGCCAGTGGTCGTCCCTGGGCTTATCTGGATCCGGAGCTGACGGACTCAGGTTTGTTCGACGGATTTATCGTGATGAATGGTGCGACTGTTCTGCTGAATGGTCGTGTGATCTTTCAGAAACCGCTGCCCATGGCGACGGTGAAGCAGATCATTGCCATTGCGGAGGCGCATCAGATCGAGTATATCCTGGAGAGCTATCCCAAGGTGTATCTGAAGCGTGAGTATAAGGGGCTTGAGCAGGTCTACCGGGCAATCGATATCGACATCAACCGTTTTGTGCGCGAGTATGATCTGGATACCTTGTCGGTCAGCAAGATGGAGTTTCTCTGCGATACGCCGGGGGCTGATGGTGTATTCAAGAAACTGCTGGCCTGGCCGGGGCTGACAGGGCTCATCGATCCGACCCTGCTGAAATATATGGAGCTTTATTCTGCGGATATTTCCAAGGGGACAGGTATTCTGGAGGCTCTGCGTTATATGAATATCCCGGTGACCGACAGCTATGCATTCGGTGACGGACTCAATGATATCGAGATGATGGAGACAGCCGGACACAGTCTGGTCATGGGCAATGCGGGGCCGGAACTGAAGGCCAGGGCTGAGCATGTGCTGTCTACGGTAGATGAGGATGGTGTGGCCGACGGAATCAACCGGTATATCCTGAAACGGATCTGATGAATGATTTATGAGGTGACAAGTAATGCGTAAACGTATTGGTATGATATTGGGCCTTTTCCTGCTGGCAATGGCCTTCCTGACCGGCTGTGGAGGGAATTCTTCTGCGGGCAGTTCGGGGGCGTCGTCGGGCAGCGGCTCGGCGGCTGCTGCCAATGGAGCCGAGCCAAGCGGCAATCTGACCATCAGGATGCTCAATGTCGGCCAGGGAGATGCAATTCTGATCCAGACCGCCGAGCAGACGGTGCTGATCGATACTAGCGACCTGGATGAGCAGGAGAAACTCAGGAATGAGTTGAAGAAAGCCGGGGTCAAGAAGATTGACAAGCTGATCCTGACCCATCCGCATGCTGATCATATCGGTGGTGTAGAAGGCGTGGTACTCAAGGACTATGAGGTCGGGGCTGTCTACGATGATGGTATGCCGTCCAATTCCAAGATCTATATCCGCTATATGAAGCTGCTGAAACAGAAGAATATTGCGCATCAGGGACTCAAGGCCGGCGATACGCTTGATTTTGGCAATGGTGTGACGTTCAAGGTGTTTGCACCTTCTGCTGAGCTGGTCGAGAAGGGGACGACCAAGGGCTATAAGCATGATCCTAACAATGAATCCGTGGTCGGTCGTCTGACCTTTGGTGCATTCAGCATGATGTTCACGGGGGATGCCGAGCTGATGAAGAGAAGGGTATCGTAGCCAATTATTCGTCAGAACTCAAGAGCAATATCCTGAAGCCGGCCATCATGGCAGCAAGACTTCCTCATCGGCGGCGTTCCTGCGGGCGGTAAAGCCTGAGGCGGCACTTATCTCCTGTGGGATTGGCAATGATTACGGTCATCCGCATAAGGAGACGATGAAGAAGTTCCAGGCGATGAAGCTGCAGATCTTTGAGACGGATAAGAATGGTACGATTACGGTGACCAGCGATGGTCAGACATATAGTATCAAGCCGGAACAGGGGGATGCACAATGATTTCTGCGTATATCGATCGTTTTGAAGGCGAGCTGGCTGTGCTGCTGCTGGGAGACGACATGAAGAAAGTGAACTTTCCCAAGGCTTATCTGCCGGCTGAGGTCGGTGAGGGAGATTATCTGAAGCTTGATATTTCCTATGATAAGGAAGCAACCGAGCAGGCGGAGCAGGAAGCACAGGATCTTCTCAACGATTAAGGAGGCAATAGTTTGATGAAGCATATATTCCATTGGGCCGGTCTGGCCAGTATCGTACTGGCCTGCCTGCTGCTGGTGCTGCCGGGAGCAACTGAGGCTGCCAGACATACGCCGGTCCATGAACTCAATTATTTCCAGACATCCAAGGTGAAGGTGGACGGACGCGATGCACTGCGCATCGAGATCGGTATGGACCGCCGGAATCTTGAGTATTCGGTATCGTCGCGTACTTACCTGAACCGGCAGCTGATTGTCGATATGGATAATACCACACCAGGAGAACTCCGGAAGGACATCAGCCTGGACAGCAAACTGGCCCGTTCGGTCAAGCTGTCGGAGATGGAGAACCGCCATACGCAGGTGCGGGTCGATCTGCTGAGTGATGTGGATACGGCCAATTATAAGGTCTATACGGCCGAAGTCGACCGCCAGGCAAGGAAGCCATACCGGCTGGTAATCGAGATCCTGGAGCCGCAGACAGCAGCCAAAGGGTTTGAAACCGTGTCAGGGTTAGCCGGACATGTCATCGTCATCGACCCGGGACATGGCGGCAGCGATAGTGGTGCTGTGGGCCCGACTGGCGTTATGGAGAAAAATGTGACCCTGTCTGTAGCCAAAAAGGTCAGCAGTATTCTGGAACAATCCGGTGCCAGGACAATCATGACGCGCAAGACGGATATCGACGTTTATGCACCGAATGATACAGCGACGGAGGAATTGCAGGCCCGCTGCAATATGGCCAATTATGCGCCAGGGGCGCAGCTGTTCGTATCCATTCATTGCAATGCCTTCTCAAATCCGGCGGCCAGCGGCATGGAATCCTACTACTATGAGCCATCAGCCAATGGTGCCCGTCTGGCACAGCTGCTCAATGAGGAGCTGGAGAAAGCAGGTGGGTTGCTGAATCGTGGCGTCAAGACCGCGAATTTCTACGTCATCAAGCATACGAATGTACCGGCTTCGCTGGTTGAGCTTGGATTTATCACGAATGATCGGGAAGAACAGCTGCTGAATAGCGAAGACTATCAGAATAAGCTGGCTGCCGCAATCGTTCGTGCGATTGCCCGTTATTTTCAGTGACAGGCAGCTGCGCTATGGAATCGAAAGATATGAGGTGATATGATGAGACAGATGAAATACATCCTGCTGGCGATGCTGGTGCTGGCCATGACCGTGGCTGCCGGCTGCGGAAATCAGACGGCGAAGGGAACTGATAATGGTTCTGCATCATCGGTAACGGCAGAAAACAATGCGAAGGCCGGGAGCCCGGAAAGCTCGTCGGCGGCAAAGAAAGAGAATACCAGTCTTACCGTCAAGGTCTATTATCCGGATGATCAGGGTATGAAGCTTATTGCGGTCAAGCGGACGGTCAAGACGGACAAGGTTGATAAATATACGGCTGCAATGGAATCCCTGATGGAAGGGACGAAAGAGAAGGGCCAGACGACAATCATTCCGAAACAGGCTAAGCTGAAGAGCGTCAAAGTCCATGGGGATACGGCCTATGTCGACTTTACGCAGGCACTGGTCAAGAATTTCGTGGGCGGTTCTACCGGCGAGGAAATGCTCGTTGGCTCGGTAGTCAATACGTTGACCGAGTTCCCGGAGGTCAAGAACGTACAGATTCTGGTCGAAGGCAAGAAAGTCGAGTCCCTGTCCGGTCATCTTGATCTGACGACACCGCTTTCCCGCATGGGGAATCTTATCAAGTAACCCAATATTGATTTTTTGACTTTTATTCATGAAGACGCGCAGAAATCCTTGTGTTTCTGCGCGTTTTGTGATATTATGTCAAAAGTATGGCATATTAGCGGCTGAAGAGCTGAATAAAGTCAATACCGACGAAACAGATAATACAGGAGGTCATTTCAGACAATGAAAGTTACGGCAGAAAATGGAGAGAACCAGCAGGTTACTCTGACAATTGAGGTTGAGGCAGCAGAAGTTTCCAAGGCAGTTGAGCGTGCAGCAAAACGCCTGGCTAATCGTGTGAATATCCCGGGTTTCCGTAAAGGTAAAGCTCCGCGTAAAATCGTAGAGCGCAACGTTGGTATGGATGCCCTCCTGCAGGAAGCTTTCGATCTTATTGCTCCGAAAGCATTCAGCGATGCACTGGATGATCAGAAGATCGATCCGGTAACGCGTCCGAATATCGACATCGTTACCCTTGAAGAGGGCAAAAACCTGATCTTCAAGGCTACGGTTACGCCGCGTCCGGAAGTAAAACTGGGCGACTATAAAGGCCTGAAAGTAGAGAAGGCTGCAGCTGAAGTTTCTGATGAAGACGTTGAGAAACAGCTCAAGAACTTCCAGGATCGTCAGGGCAAGATGGTTGAGGCTCCAGAGGGCGCAGCTGTAGAGAATGGCGACTTCACGACGCTTGATTTCGAAGGTTTCGTCGATGGCGAAGCATTCGAGGGCGGCAAGGGTCAGGACTATCCGCTGCAGATCGGTTCCGGCAGCTTTATCCCGGGCTTTGAGGAGCAGCTGGTTGGTGCCAAAGTCGGCGAAGAAAAAGAAGTAAAGGTCAAGTTCCCGGAAGAGTATCATTCGGCAGAGCTGGCTGGCAAAGACGCTATGTTCAAGTGCACGGTCCGCAGCATCAAGCATAAAGAGCTGCCGGAAATCGACGATGAACTGGCTAAGAAAGTCAGCACGTTCCAGACGCTCGACGAGCTCAAAGCAGATATCCGCAAGAACCTGCTGGAGAATGCCGAGAAGAAGGCTGAGAATGACCAGAAGACTGCTGTTATCGAGCAGGCTACGGAGAACATCACGGTAGATATCCCGGCTGTCATGATTGACAACCGCGTAACGTCCATGATCCAGGAAATGGCTATGCGCCTTGAGCAGCAGGGCATGAAGCTGGAGCAGTACCTGCAGTATGCCGGTACGGACATTGCCAAGATCCGTGAGGATTATCGTGAAACGGCTGAGAAGAACGTAAAGACGGATCTCATGCTGGAAGAAGTTGCCAAAGCTGAGGATATCAAGGTTGAGGCCAAGGATCTGGATGCTGAAGTTGCCAGCATGGCAGCTGCTTATGGCGCTACGCCGCAGCAGGTCCAGAAAATCATTAAAGAGCAGGGACGTATCGGCGATCTGGCTGCTTCCGTACTCCGTAAGAAGACGGCGCAGTTCATTATTGACAGCATTGCTGAGTAATAGTTCCCTTTAAATGGGGGTATTCCTATGAGTTATGTACCAATGGTAGTAGAGCAGTCCAACCGGGGCGAGCGGGCGTATGATATCTATTCGCGTCTGCTCAAAGACCGCATTATTTTCCTGGGCGGCCCGATTGATGACAATGTAGCAAATGTAGTGGTGGCTCAGCTCCTGTTCCTGGAGTCTGAGGATCCGGATAAGGACATCCATCTCTATATCAACAGTCCTGGTGGTGTGGTCACCGCCGGTCTGGCTATCTATGATACCATGCAGTATATCAAACCGGATGTATCGACGATCTGCATCGGGCAGGCTGCCAGCATGGGAGCTGTGCTCCTGACGGCTGGTGCCAAGGGCAAACGCTTTGCGCTGCCGAATGCACGTATCATGATCCATCAGCCGCTGGGCGGTGCTCAGGGGCAGTCTACCGACATCCAGATCCAGGCTCGTGAGATCCAGCGTATCCGTGAGAACATCAATGAGATTTTCATGAATACGACCGGGAAGAATCAGGAGCAGATTCTTGCGGATACGGAACGTGATAACTTCATGACGGCAGCAGAAGCCAAGAAATATGGCATTGTCGATGAAGTCATTGCCCGCCCGAAGAAGAGCAAGAAGACGGAATCAAAGGATTAAGGGGGATGTCATGTTGAAGTTTGGGGATGAAAAAGGCCAACTGAAATGCTCCTTCTGCGGTAAGACTCAGGAACAGGTTCGCAAGCTGGTTGCCGGTCCTGGCGTCTATATCTGCGATGAATGCATTGAACTCTGCAACGAGATCATTGAGGAGGAGTTCAGCGAGGATGTAGGAGTCGAGTTGAAGGACGTCCCGAAACCGAAGGACATCCGTGCAACCCTGGACCAGTATGTAATCGGACAGGATGAGGCCAAGAAGAGCCTGGCTGTAGCGGTGTATAACCACTATAAGCGGATCAATCTCGGCACGGTCAAGACAGAGGATGTCGACTTGCAGAAGTCGAATATCCTCATGCTGGGACCGACTGGCAGTGGTAAGACGCTGCTGGCTCAGACGCTGGCGAAGATACTGAATGTCCCGTTTGCAATCGCTGATGCCACGGCATCTGACCGAGGCTGGCTATGTGGGCGAGGACGTAGAGAATATCCTGCTGAAACTCATTCAGGCGGCGGATTACGATGTGGAAAAGGCCGAGCGCGGAATCATCTATATCGACGAGATCGATAAGATTGCCCGTAAATCGGAGAACCCGTCCATTACCCGTGATGTGTCCGGTGAAGGCGTCCAGCAGGCACTTCTGAAGATCCTTGAGGGTACGGTGGCTTCGGTCCCGCCTCAGGGAGGGCGTAAGCATCCGCATCAGGAGCTGATCCAGATCGATACGACCAATATCCTGTTTATCTGTGGTGGTGCCTTTGATGGTATCGATAAAGTAATCGAGGCCAGACTGGGGCAGAAGCAGATGGGATTTGGCGCACCGGTGAAATCAAAGAAGCAGCACAGCGTGGGCGAGTCCCTGCGGAAGCTGCTGCCGGAAGACCTGCTGAAGCATGGTCTGATACCGGAGTTCATCGGCCGTCTGCCAGTGGTTGTTACGCTGGATTCGCTGGATGAGGATGCACTGGTCAGCATACTGACCGAGCCGAAGAACGCATTGGTCAAGCAGTACGCCAAGCTCCTGGAGCTGGATGGCGTGAAGCTGACCTTTGATGACGATGCCCTGCGCCAGATTGCCAAAGAAGCGCTGAAGCGCAAGACTGGTGCCCGTGGACTTCGCTCCATTATCGAGGCGCTCATGCGTAATGTTATGTATGAGGTACCGTCGATTGAAGGTGTGACAGCCTGCCGGGTGACGAAGGAAACCGTCAATAATCAAAAAGACCCTGTCCTGACGATCGATAAGAAAGCCAAGGGCGGTAAAGAAGCATCTGCCTGAAGGCAGGAATAAGATGAGGCGCTGCTTTAGCAGCGCCTTGTTTAACATTATAGATAAAAAAGGAGGGGAAGAGATATGGCTGAGTTACGCACGCTGCCATTACTGCCGTTACGCGGCATGATGGTGTTCCCTTATATGATGATACATCTCGATGTCGGGCGTGAGCGCTCGATGGCCGCGCTGGAACAGGCGATGGTCGAGGACCGCGAAATCGTGCTGACGGCGCAGATCGATGCCGAAGTGGATTCTCCGGTACTGGAGGACCTGTATAAGGTCGGCACGGTCGCAGAAATCCGTCAGCTCATCAAGATGCCGGGCGATACAGTCCGCGTCCTGGTCGAAGGCAAGTATCGCGCCGTGGTCCGCGATTATCGCGAGACCGAGCATTATGCCGAGGTCGATATCGAAGAATGCAAGGATGCAATCGATACCTCCATGGATATGGAGGCCCTGAACCGGGCCGTTGTACATCAGTTTGAAGAGTGGGTCAAGCTGTCCAAGAAGATCCCGCCGGAGACGCTGGTATCCGTTGCAATCATCGACGATGCCGGACGTCTGGCTGATCTCATTGCCAGCCATCTGAACCTCAAGCTGGAAACGCGTCAGGAACTCCTGGCTGCAATCGATATCAAGACCCGTCTGGAGAAGCTCTATGAAGTCCTGACCCGGGAACTCGAGATCCTCCAGCTTGAACAGAAGATCGGCCGACAGGTCCGCAAACAGATGGACAAGATCCAGAAGGAGTACTATCTCCGGGAGCAGATCAAGGCCATCCGTCAGGAACTGGGTGAAAAAGAAGGCAAGACCGAGGAAATTGAAGAAGGCCGTAAGCGGATCGCTGAGGGCAATTATCCGGAAGACGTGAAAAAGACCATCGAGAAGGAACTGAACCGGCTCGATGGGATGAGCAACATGAATGCCGAGACCAGTGTCATCCGCAACTATGTGGACTGGCTGCTGGATCTGCCATGGAACACGGAATCCGAGGACAATATCGATATCGTTGGTGCTCAGAAAGTGCTGGATCATGATCACTATGGCCTCAAGAAGGTCAAGGACCGCATCCTCGACTATCTGGCCGTACATCAGCTGGCCAAAGACAAGAGCGCACCAATCCTGTGCCTGGTCGGCCCGCCGGGCGTCGGCAAGACCTCACTGGCGGCATCGGTGGCCCGGGCTACCGGCCGCAAGTTTATCCGCGCCTCCTTAGGCGGTATCCGTGATGAAGCCGAGATCCGTGGACATCGCCGGACGTATGTCGGGGCGATGCCGGGACGCATCATTGAAGGCATACGTGATGTCGGAGCCAAGAATCCGGTGTTCCTGCTCGATGAGGTGGACAAACTGTCAGCCGATTATCATGGCGACCCGTCAGCGGCTTTGCTGGAGGTACTTGATCCGGCCCAGAATTCCACGTTCAGCGATCACTTCATTGAGCTGCCATTTGATCTTTCAAAGGTGCTATGGATCGTAACGGCGAATAATCTCAACAATATTCCCCGGGCCCTGCGTGACCGCATGGAGATCATTACGCTTTCCAGCTACACCGAGATCGAGAAGCTGGAGATTGCCAAACGCTATCTTACAGACCCGTCAGCGGAATGAAAATGGCCTGACGACCAGGGACATCCATTTCGGTGCCGGGGTGCTGGCGAAGATCATCGAAGACTATACCCGCGAATCCGGTGTGCGTGAGCTGGAACGGATCATTGGCCAGGTCTGCCGCAAGGCTGCCCGCAAGATCGTTGAAGGCAGCGAGAAACCGATCCGGGTGACCAGGAAGAATCTGACGGACTTCCTGGGTAAGGCCAAGTTCCTGGATACCAAGGCGAACAAGAAACCAGAGGTCGGTGTTGTGACCGGCATGGCCTGGACCGAAGTCGGCGGGACAATCCTGCCGACCGAGGCCTCCGTGCTCAAGGGCAAAGGGCAAGCTGATCCTGACCGGTCAGCTGGGCGATGTCATGCAGGAATCGGCTCAGGCCGGCCTGACCTATATCCGCAGCCGCTCAGAGAAACTGAACCTGCCGGATGACTTCTATGAGAAGGACGATATCCATATCCATCTGCCGGAAGGCGCCATCCCGAAGGACGGGCCGTCAGCCGGTATCACGATGGCAACGGCGATGATCTCTGCCCTGACGAACCGCAAGGTGCGCAGCGACGTAGCCATGACCGGTGAAATCACCCTGCGTGGCAGCGTGCTGCCGATTGGCGGGCTCAAGGAGAAAGTCCTGGCTGCCTATCGCGAGGGGATGAAGACCATCATCCTGCCGAAGCAGAACGAACGGGATATTGAAGACATCCCGGAATCTGTCCGGGAGAAGCTGGAATTTGTGCCAGTAGAATCCATGGATGAAGTATTGAAAACTGCATTGATGTAAAAAGAATATGCCTTCCTCCATGAGGAAGGCATAACTATTTATGAAGGAGATGAAATGTAATGAAAGAAAAAGACCGCGTAATCATCACGCAGGGGCAGTATATTGCCTCAGCGGTAAAACCAGAACAGTATCCGACCGAGGACCTGCCGGAAATCGTATTCATTGGCCGCTCGAATGTCGGAAAATCCTCCCTGATCAATTCGCTTACCCGCGTCAATAATCTTGCCCGTGTATCGTCGAATCCGGGCAAGACCCAGACCATCAATTTCTTTGAAGTGGGCCTGAAGGTGGCTGAAGTAGAGGGGCGCAAAGCGTTCTACCTGGTCGATCTTCCGGGCTATGGCTATGCCAAGACCGGCAAGGAAAAGCGTAAGATCTGGTCCAAGTTCATCGAGGAATATCTGCTGACCTCGCCACGCCTCAAATTCGTCTGTCAGCTCATCGATATCCGTCATGAGCCGATGGCCTCGGATGTCGATATGTTCCGCTGGCTGGTGGAGAACGATATCCCCGTACTCATCGTAGGCCACGAAGGCCGACAAGGTCGGCAAGAATGCCAAGCAGAAGAATATCGATGCCATCAAGCGCAAGCTGGGCATCCAGGAAGTGTCGGTACTGCCGTACTCCTCATTAAAAAATGAAGGCCGTTCAGATTTACTTGACGTCATTGGGGATTCTTTGGTAGAATAAGAGTAAAGAAATATGAATCGGGTTCATATCGTGAGAAAATAAGGAACATGACGATAAAGGGATTCATATCGTATATGTCAGGGGAGGAACAATCATGATGGAACTTACGGCTTTCGACAAATCTTTACTCAATCTGCTGCAGGCAAAACTGCCGGTGTGCAGACATCCTTACGCGAAACTGGCGGAACAGCTGGGCACGGAAGAACAGGTCGTTCTTTCCCGGCTGCAGGAACTCAAGGCTGCCGGCTATCTGCGCCGCATCGGTACGTTCTTTGATTCGACCCGGCTGGGCTATAAGGGGACGCTGGTCGCGCTCAAAGTTGAGCCGGATCGTATGCAGATGGTAGCTGAGGCAATCAACCGTTACCCTGGAGCTACGCATAACTATGAGCGTGAAGGCAAGTATAATCTCTGGTTCACCCTGATTACACCATGCGTTGAACGGGAGCAGGCAATCCTTAGCGAAGTGGAGACCCTGCCAGGGGTAGAATCCATGCTGAATCTGAAATCAAACAAAAAATACAAGATCAATGTACAGTTTAAGCTGCATTGAGGGTGAGACGGGAGCAATGGCCATGGCAGAAGGAAATGTAATAACAGAACTTGATAAGAAGATTGTCCGGGCTCTGCAGGGTGAATTTCCTTTGGTAGCGGAGCCGTACAAGGAGCTGGCTGACCAGATCGGTATTCCCGAAGAGGTATTCCTGGCCCGGGTGCAGGCGATGGAAGAGCAGAAGAAGATCCGCAAGATGGGCGCTGTGCTGCGCCATCGGGAAGTCGGTTATTCCGCCAATGTCCTGGTTGCCTGGGTGGTCCCGCCGGAGCGTCTGGACGAGATCGCTGAGCAGATGTCAGCCTGTCCGTCCGTGTCGCACTGCTACGATCGCAATACGGCCCCAGGCTGGCCCTATAATATCTACACGATGGTGCATGGGCACAGCCGCGAGGAGTGCGAAGCCATCGTTGCCGATATTGCTAAAACCTGCGGGATCAGCGAGCATGCGATGCTCTATTCGAAAAAAGAATGGAAGAAAACGTCCATGCAGTATTTTACCGATTGATAGTGGAAGAGGAAGTGTTTGCTTCCTCTTTTTTTTATGCGTATATTATGTTAAAATGTAAACAACGTTTTGCTGGAAAGACAGCTTGTTTATGATAAAGGGGAACAGACTATGATCAATCAGAAGATGTATGAACTTGGCACGAAGAAATCCACGATCCGTACCATTTTTGAATTCGGCCGGAAGCGGGCCGCTGAGGTGGGCGAGGAGAATGTCTATGATTTCAGTCTGGGCAATCCAAATGTGCCGACGCCGGCGTTTGTCAAGGACGCGGCTATCGATATCCTGACGAATATGGAGCCGAGTGCAATCCATGGCTATACGGTGGCACCGGGCAATCCAGCTGCGCGTGAAGCACTGGCTAAGAGCGTCAATAAGCGTTTCGGCACACATTTTGCCGGTAAGAACTTCTTCCTCACAGCTGGTGCGGCTGCGGCTATCACCATCTGTTTCCGGGCGCTCTCGCAGCCGGAGGATGAGTTCATCACGTTTGCACCGTTCTTCCCGGAGTATCAGGCTTTCGTAGAGTCGGTCGGCAGCAAGCTGGTGGTTGTGCCGGCACAGCCGAAGGATTGGCAGATTCGATTTTACTGCTTTTGAGCAGCGGGTGACGAGTCATACGAAAGCGGTGATCATGAATTCGCCGAACAATCCAAGCGGGGCGGTCTATTCGGAAGAGACCATCCAGAAGGTTGCCGATATCCTGCGGGCTAAGGAAGCGGAGTATCATCATCCGATCTTCATCATTTCCGATGAGCCGTATCGTGAGATCGCCTTTGATGGCTATACGGTGCCGTATGTGCCGAAATACTATGAGAATACGCTGGTCTGCTACTCATACAGCAAGTCCTTCTCGCTGCCGGGCGAGCGTATTGGCTACATCATCGTGCCGGATGAGGTGGCTGATTTCGGCAAGGTCTATGGGGCGATTGCCGGTGCAGCCCGTGTGCTGACGCATGTCAATGCGCCGTCACTCTGGCAGCTGGTCATCGGGCGCTGCGCGGATATGCCATCGATATCAGCACGTATGTCCGGAACGGGCAGCTCCTGTATCAGGGCTTATCGATGCCGGCTTTACCTGCGTGAAGCCGCAGGGCGCGTTCTATCTCTTCCCGAAATGCCTGGAGGAAGATGATTATGCGTTCTGTGAGCGGGCGAAGAAATATGATCTGCTGCTGGTGCCGGGGACAGGACTTCGGCTGTCCGGGCTATTTCCGCGCAGCATACTGCATCAAGACGGAGACCATTGAGAAATCCCTGCCGCTCTTCAAGAAACTGGCGGCAGAATATAAATAATGATTGATTTTTATACCGGAACGGTTCAGCGTAGGCTGGCTGTTCCGGTATTTTATTGCAAATTCAGGTAATAATTATGACAGCAGGTTCTAATTCTGACGTAAAAATTTAATTTTTTTCAGAAAACAGGTAGGAGTTTTCTGTTTTATAGGGAATATATACGGAGAAAGTGATTGAATAGTGCTAATTGTATAAAAATTTAAGACAGGATTGGGTTTTTAGGGATAGTCAGATAGGGGGAGGGAAGCCCTGTGGCAGAACATGAACCAATGGTAGAAGTCTTTATTTACGAGACCCGACAGTTCCTGGAGCAATTGGAACAGCGGGCACTGGCCAGTGAGGACAGTGGTAGTTTTCAGCCGGAGGATGTGAATGAGATCTTTCGGGCGATGCATACGATCAAAGGCTCAGCGGCTATGATGATGTTTGATGAGATTTCACATCTGGCCTATGCAGTGGAGGATGTCTTGTTTCAATCGGTAGCTGTTGCAGCTGGCAAGGCCGCGCTGGGGGTCATCCTGACCGGAATGGGCAACGACGGCGGTCATGGCCTGCTGGCTATGCGGAAGCATGGCGCGGATACATTGGGACAGGACGAGCAGAGCAGCGTAGTCTACGGGATGCCCCGGGTGGCCTATGAGCTTGGGGCCGTACGGCGGCAACTGCCATTATCCGTTATTGCGCCGACTATCATGGGACTGACACAGCACTCACAGCAGGAAGGAGGACATGCGCATGATCAATGAAGACGCCAGCAGTATTCCTGTGAAACTTCTTCAAGGAATGCTGGAAGGTATGAGTGATGGTATTGTCCTTACCGACAGTCAGGAACAGGTGACCTTCATCAATCAATCTGCTGTCCGGATCCTGGGCTGTCGGGAACAGATCGATGGTCAGGGAACAGATATCCTTTCATGAGATTTGTTCTCTGCTCAATCTGCGTACCGGGCAGCGGTATGCAAGTCCCCTGGAACAGGTCATCCATGAGAATCGCGTGGTGGGGCTTTCCAGGAATATCGGGATCTTACGTGGCCCGCTTCAGGAATTGGTCTATTTGTCAGCAAACTGTTCACCGCTTAGAAACATGTCCGGTGAATCGTGCGGCTGCCTGGTGATCCTGCGGGATGTGACCCATCTGCGGCGGCTGGAACTGAAGGTCGAGAATGATCATGCTTATATGCGTTCTGTCTTTTCGGCCGCTAAGGTCGGGCTTTGTGTATTGAATGATCAGGGGGCTATTGTCGACATCAATGATTCGGGCCTGGAGACGATGGAAATCAGTTATAACGACGCTATCGGACAGCAGTTCGGTGATGCATTCCGCTGTGAGAACAGCTTTCGCAGTGGTTGTGGTCATGGACATGCCTGCAGGCAGTGCCCTATTCGTCGCAACATCGAGGCTGCAATCCGTGATGAGCATTTTGAGAGCGAAGTCACAGCGGCCATGCATAGTCGTCGTGCACCAGAGCCAATATGGCTCAAGGTGTTCTTTTCCCAGGCAGAGTCCAATATTGGCCGGCAGATCATCGTGGCTATAGTGGACATATCCCAGCGCAAAAAAAGGGAGGCCGCCCTGGATGCGGCTCGGCGGACGGCTGAAGAAGCCAGTCAGACAAAGAGCCAGTTTCTGGCGAATATGAGCCATGAGATACGGACCCCGATCAATGGGATGAATGGTATGATCGATCTTACGCTGCGTACCCGGCTGGATGAGGAACAGCGCGAAAATCTGCTGAGCGCCAAACAGTGCTCGGAAGATCTCCTGCGCATCATCAACGATCTCCTGGATTTCTCGAAACTGGAATGCGGCAAGATGGAGCTGGAACAGCTGGATTTTGATTTGCGGCGGACGCTGCGTTGTGTTTGTCTGGTGCATCGCAAGGTTGCGAAAGGTAAGGGCCTCTATTTCCGGCCGGCTGATTATGAGCAGCTGCCACATTATATTACGGGCGACCCGATGCGGCTGCGTCAGATCTTCCATAATCTGCTGACCAATGCCGTCAAGTTCACCACAGACGGCGGTATCACGGTACAGGGCGAGAAGCGCAGGCAGGGCGATCAGGCGGTTTTGTGGTTTGCCGTACGGGATACGGGCATCGGCATGTCCTTTGAGGAACAGAAGAAGCTTTTCAAGCCATTCAGTCAGGTGGATGGATCGACTACGCGGAAGTTTGGCGGGACCGGTCTGGGACTGATGATTGTCAAGGATCTGGTGGAGAGTATGGGTGGTCAGATCGAAGTACATTCTGCGCCGCATTGCGGCAGCGAGTTCGCGTTCTGGATGCCTTTGCGTGAAGCAGCAGGAGAGTCAGAGGAAAGCCGGGAGCGTACTGTTTTTATCAATACGCGTTGGAATAAGCAGTCAGCTGGCCCGGAGGCTTCTGAAAAAAAGGAAGAGGATGTGGGCGATATTGCCAGTTTGCTGGCATATTGTGAGCAGAAGCTGGATGAAGGAGATGCGTGCGAATGAGAATACTGGTAGCAGAAGATGACCGGCTCAGCCGGATATTCCTGAAGAAATTTCTCACCCGCTATGGTGAGTGTGACGTAGCTGTCGATGGGATGGAGGCACTGGATTGCTTCATGGATGCCATCAAACAGAAAAAACCGTATGACCTGCTGTGTCTTGACATCATGATGCCAAAGGTTGACGGGCTCAAGGTACTCAAAGCGATCCGTGTGCTGGAAAAGCAGCATCAGCTCAAGCACACCTGCATTATCATGATGACTGCTCTGGCAGATGTGGAATATGTGGATCAGGCACTGGAACTGGGCTGTGATGCCTATGCGGCGAAACCAATTGATACCGACAAGGTTGAGACCGCGATGAAGAACCTGGGACTGCTATAGTATTAGGACCTTCCTTTCGGGGAAGGTTTTAATTTTTTACTGGATAATAACTTAAAGCTATAGTATAATGAAATATGTTGAATTGTGCCTAAAATGAGAATCCAATAGACATAGAAATGGGTTGTCCGGGCACCGTTATAGAACTGAGCGTATCATTAGTACAAGTCTCAAATGTATGGGGGAACCATCAATGGAGTTTCGACAGCTGGAGTATTTCTGTACCATCAGTGAGCTGGAGAATTTTACACGGACCGCTGAGGTCCTGCATGTCTCGCAGCCATCCGTTACCAAAGCCATCAAGTCCCTGGAATCCGAGCTGGGATTGACTTTGATCGACCGAAGCCAGAAGCATGTGAGCTTGACTGAGGAAGGCAAGGCTTTTCTGCTGCATGCACAGCGTATCATGCAGGCGGCAGAGACCGCGAAGCAGGATATGATGCGCTACCGGTCCGATTCCCGGGGGACTATCCATTTCGGCATTCCGCCAATGGTAGAGGCCTATCTGTTTCCGGACCTCTTTACCAAGTTTCAGAGCGTATTTCCCGATATTACGCTGGATGTCCAGGAATACAGCGATTCGGATGAAGTCAAGGAGCGGGCCAGTCTCAGTGAGCTGGATTTTGGCATCATATTAGGCGATGCGGACGAGTCGAGCGGCAATGAGCTGCTTATCCTGGAGGATGCCATGAGCATCTGTCTGCCGCCGGATCATCCGCTGACAGGCAAAGAAACCGTTTGCTTTGATGATCTGGTCAACGAGAAGTTCATCATGCAGCAGCCACATACCTATCAGTATCGGAAAGTCTATAACCGTTGCAGCCAGGCAGGCTTCGTGCCGGATGTTGTGCTCTGTACCTCGCAGCTTAAGACCATCAAGCAGCTGGTCGCCAACGGCATGGGAATATCGATCCTGCCGAACTTTGTTACGCGTATGGAGAAGATCTTTGTGCGCAAGCCGCTGGAATCCAGTATGGGAGTGAGGGTATCCCTGTACTGGGGGGAACATAAGACCTTGTCCGTCGTCGATACACAGTTTATCGATTTCATGAAGAAATATACAGATACGCCGGATTTCAAGCAGCATTTCCGGCAGCACTGAACAGGCAGGTGTAAGGATTGCAGTTAAAACGTCTGGAAGCATACGGATTCAAATCCTTTGCAGACAAGATTACCATAGATTTTGACCAGGGGATTACGGCCATTGTCGGGCCGAATGGCAGCGGCAAGAGCAATATCACGGACGCGATCCGCTGGGTACTGGGCGAGCAGAATGTCCGCAACCTGCGTGGCACGAAAGCAGAAGACATCATCTTTACCGGCTCGGCTTCACGCAAGGCACTGGGCGTAGCGGAAGTATCCCTGTTCTTTGCCAATGATGGCACACTGCCGGTTGATTTCCGCGAGGTAGTCGTGACCCGTCGCCTCTATCGGAGCGGCGAGAGCGAGTTCTACATCAACCGTTCCCGCTGTCGTCTGAAGGATATCTATAACCTTTTCGCGGATACCGGCATCGGACATGATGGCATGAGCATCATCGGCCAGAACCGCATTGATGATATCCTCAATGCCCGGCCGGAAGAGCGGCGGGCATTCTTTGAGGAGACCGCCGGCATCACGAAATACCGGAACCGCAAGAAGGAGTCGGTCCGGAAACTGACAGATACCGAGAATAACCTTGTACGCGTGCAGGATATCCTGCGCGAGATTGAGACACAGCTCGAGCCGCTGGCCCGGCATGCCGAAAAGACCCGTGTCTATAACGGGCTGCATGAAGAGTATCAGCGTTGCAAGCTGACCAGGCTCTCGCAGGATTATGCGCGGGAAAGCCAGCATAAGATCGACAATGATGGGAAACTTGCTGCTGCCCGTGATGAGGCGGTAGCAGCAGATACCCGGGTGAAAGCCATTGCTGCCCGCAAGGAACAGCTGGGTAAAGAAATCATCGACCTGGAGCAGGCAATTCAGACGCAGGGCGAGAAGAATGAAGCCGTTCGGCGCAAGATCGAAACCGCGTCCAATGAGATGGCAACCCTGCAGGAGCGTCAGGATCAGAGCGATGCCGCGAAGGAGCGGATACTGAACCGTCGTAACGAGCTCAATCATGAGATCGCCCAGGCTGTTGCAGCGATGGCGCAGCTTACCGAGCAGGAAGCCGGTCAGAAGAAGGACCTGGCCCTGGCGGATGAACTGCTGGCCAAAGAGAAGGAAAAAGCCCGTACTTTTGCCCAGCGGATCCGGGAACAGAAAGAAAAAGATAAAGCGGCGGAAGCACTCAAAGAAGAGAAGCAGTCCGTACTGGTCCAGGCGCAGCAGGATCTGGCGGTCATCGAGCGCGACATCGAGAATGGCAGCGGCGGGCAGGAAGAACGGGAACAGGCCCTGGCCGAGGCCCGTCAGAAACTGGATGAACTCAATGAACTTCGCCAGAAGCTCACTGCTGAGCGCGAGTCACAGGAGCAGGAAATCCAGCAGCGGGTGACGGCTCAGCAGCAGGCTCTTAAAACACAGCAGGCGGCAGAGCAGGAACTGGAACAGATCCGGCATCAGTCGGCGGCCACGCAGCAGCAGATCGAATCGGCACAGAGCAAGGTGCAGTTCCTGACCCGCATGCAGCAGGCCTATGAAGGATTCGGCCGGGCCGCCAAGGCGGTGCTCAAGAGCCATGAATCCTGGCGCAGCGGCGTAGCCGGTGCAGTAGCCGAGCTCATCGATGTGCCAAAGGACTATGTCACGGCTATCGAGATTGCCCTGGGCGGCAACCTGCAGAATATCGTCACGAAAGACACGGATACGGCCAAGTCAGCCATTGCGTTCCTCAAACGGGAACGGCAGGGGCGCGTGACCTTCCTGCCGTTGTCGACCATTGTCGTGCGGCAGCCACAGGCCATTCATTTTGATGCGCAGGATGGCGTTGTCGGCTGGGCTAATGAGCTCGTGAAAACCGAGCCGGCCTACCGGAAAATCGCCGATTTCCTGTTGTCGCGTACTTTGGTCGTGGATACCCTTGACCATGCGCTGGCTTTGGCGAAGAAACAAGGCTATCGCCTGCGTATCGTCACGCTGGAAGGCGAGCTCCTGAATCCGGGCGGCTCACTGTCCGGAGGCAGCCGGCAGCATCAGGAAGCCAGCTTCCTGAACCGGAATGGGGAAATCGAGCAGCTGAAGCAGAGTATCTCCGGCTGGCAGCAGGACCTGCAGCAGCTCACGGCTAAACGGTCTGCGGCTGAGCAGGCTCAGACAGCTGCCGAAAAGCAGCAGACTGCTGCACTGGAAGCACTCCAGCAGGCGAACGTCCATCGGGCGGAATTGCGCGTGACGATCGAGCGGCTGGGGGAGAACCTCACGAGCCAGCAGCAGCAGGTTGCAGATCTGGCCAAAGCGGCCGAAGAACTCAAGGCAACCTTTGCACGCATCCAGGAGAAGAAAGTCATGGCCTCCCGGGCGGTGCATGCGGCCGAGCAGGCCTATCGGGAAGCCAGCAAACAGGCAGAAGACATCGCCATCGAGCTCGAGGATCTGGAGCAGGATGCCGAGGACCTGTCGACCTATATCCAGGACCGCGAGGTCAAGCGGGCTGTCCTGGAGCAGGAAGCCATGCGCAGCCGGGAACACCTGCTGCTGCGTACGAAGGACAAAGCCCGCAGTGAGCAGGCCCTGCGCGACAATGAAGCCGAAGAGAAGCAGCTGCTGGACGGTCTGGCTGAAAGCGTCACCCGGCTGGCAGAGATTGCCGGTCAGAACAAGACCTGGCAACAGGCCTATGACGAAGGGCAGGAGGCGCAGAACGCGCTCTATACCCAGCGCATGGAAAAGCTTACGGCCAGTCAGCAGACCGATAAAGATGCACACGAAGCGGCGCGTAAACTCAATCAGGTCCAGGAACAGATCCATAAACTGGAACTGGTCGAGACCAAGCTCCAGCTGGCACTGGCTGACTATCAGGAAACCATTCTTACGGAATACGGCCTGACGCCTGAACGTGCAGCTGAGGAAGCCCTCGACATGGAGGCTGTTGATATCCGTCAGCGCATGAATGAACTGGATAAAGAGATCCGAGCCCTGGGCCCGGTCAATCCGAATGCGCTGGAAGAATATGAAGAACTGAACAAGCGGCATGAGTTCATGCACAAGCAGTCCAGCGACCTCATCGAGGCGAAAGAAGATCTGGAACGGATCCTTTCGGAAATGGATGAGGCCATGACGAAGCAGTTCAAAGATGCCTTTGTCCAGATCCAGGCCTATTTCGGAGAGATCTTCGTACGGCTTTTTGGTGGCGGCAAGGCAGAACTCAAGCTGCTGGATGAGAACGACGTGCTCAATACAGGCGTCGACATCCTCGTGACCCTGCCGCAGAAGAAACGGCAGAACCTGTCGGCACTGTCCGGCGGCGAGCGTGCGCTGACCGTTATTGCGCTGCTCTTCTCGTTCCTGCGCTACCGGCCATCGCCATTTTCCGTGCTCGATGAGATCGATGCACCACTGGATGAGGCGAACGTCGTACGCTTCGGCAGCTTCCTGAAGGAATTTGCTGACCATACACAGTTTATCGTCGTCACGCATCGTAAAGGCACCATGGAATCGGTCGATACGATGTATGGCGTTACCATTGAAGATGCCGGCGTATCCAAGATACTGTCCGTGCGTCTGGATGACATAGAATAAACCGGTTGTTTTTTGACCAGGAGGACTAAAATGGGATTTTTTGACAAACTGAAGAAGGGCCTGAACAAGACCCGTGAAAACCTGACCAATAAGATCGAAAAACTGGTCATCGGCTATGCCGATATCGATGATGATTTCCTCGATGAGCTGGAAGAAACCCTGATCATGGCTGATGTCGGTGTCCAGACAACGGATACGCTGATGAAAGGCCGTCCGCAAGGGCATCAAGAAAAAAGAGATCAACACGCCGGAAGACCTCAAGCCATTCCTGCAGAAGGAGATCGCAGCCATCCTCACCAAGGGGGAAGATACGACCCGCGTGGCCGCAGAAGGCCCGACCGTGCTGCTCGTCATCGGCGTCAATGGCGCTGGTAAGACGACGACCTATCGGCAAGCTCAGTGCCTACTACAAAGAGCAGGGCAAATCCGTCATGCTGGCCGCTGCCGATACCTTCCGCGCTGCCGCCATCGATCAGCTCGAGGTCTGGGGCCAGCGTACCGGCGCCCAGGTTATCAAGCATGAAGAAGGCTCAGACCCGGCTGCCGTAGCCTTTGATGCCGTCAAGGCAGCCAAGGCCCGCAACATCGATGTTCTCATCATCGATACGGCCGGCCGTCTGCAGACCAAATCCAACCTCATGCAGGAACTGGAGAAGATCAACCGCGTCATCGGCCGCGAGATTCCCGAGGCCCCGCATGAGACTCTGCTGGTCCTCGATGCGACCACCGGCCAGAATGCCATCAGCCAGGCCGAGCTCTTCACCAAGGCCGCACCAATCTCCGGCGTGGTCCTCACCAAGCTCGACGGCACCGCCAAAGGCGGCGTAGTCATCGGCATCAAGAGCCAGCTCTCCATGCCAGTGAAATGGATCGGCGTCGGTGAAGCCGTCGAGGATCTGCGCCCCTTCAACGCGCAAGAATTTGCGACCGCTCTTTTCGAAGCTTGAACGGAGTGAATACATGCTCTTACCTCGTAGAAGTCCTTGATTTTCAATGCTTCTACCCACATATATCTGTGAATGATAAGGCAGCATTTGGCCGAAAGAAACACATAATTTACTATTATGATGTTTCTGTGGTGCTTGATCTCGTTTAGGTGAAGACATAACTGATAGGTAAAACGTGTAGCAGCGTTCGATATGTATGATACATATTGAACGCTGTTTTTTTGTCTAAATTTAAAGGGGGAAAAAGAAATGTTACGTGAAGGAATGGCAGCTCGGATGTATGAAGTTCAAACATCTTTAGCAGGTCTGCAGAAGGACTTGGAGTGGATGGACGCATGTTTCGATCCACGGGAAGCAACTGAGGAAGAGCGTACACTGGCAAAATATCTGGAAATCATCGAAAACAGTTCGGTTAGCAGGGCAGTGAATCTTTTGCAGATGCTGCATGCGGACGTCCGGGTAAGCGGTTATCTGTCCAGGCTGCCGTCAGGCCGGTATGGCATCGAGGGAACGGACGTGGAATTGACCAGCGGTTCTACCTGCGAAGTATATGCTCCATATCATGAACTGGGAGACGATGATGAACTGCTGACTTGGCAGCCCATGCGGGTGGAATACGATTGTGCGGAGTATCATTTCATCGAGAATCCTTACATCAAGCTGGACGGTGTCCTGATCCGTATAAAGAGAATGTGGTAAAAGAAAAAGACCTTGTCAGTTGGCGCTGACAAGGTCTCCAAGTGGAAGTCCACTATAGTGTTTGAATTGATATAAACATTATAGCAGATTTTCGCTTGGATTTCTATTGATTTAAGCGAAAGGATGAAGAAAAATGAAGACATTTTCCTTGATTAACAAAAAAGGCGGCGTAGGAAAAACGACCATCACAGTCAACCTTGCCTATGCTCTGGCAGAAAGCTGTGATTTACGGGTGCTGGTCATCGATAACGATGATCAGGGCAATGATACGCAATTCTTTGGTATTGAAGAGGGACGGACGCTGGCAGATATCCTGCTGCAGAAGGCGGGCTTGTCAGAGGTAATCCAGCATACCCGTTATCCGAAGATTGATATTGTGCCGAGCTCAGAGGCGCTGCTGGATGCCAATGTCGTTATCATCAAAGATGAGGATATCGTCCAGCAGAATATTCTGCGTGAGGCTATGAAGGAAGTCGAGGAACAGTATGATATCTGTCTGATTGTTGTGGTCAAGCATTTTTGTAACAGTACAACCTACATTTTTAAGAATGACATCGAGCGGGAGTGTATAATAAACTGTGTAAGTAAGACACCAGCAGTTTAGATTATGCTCCCCTGTCGGGGATGTCAAACACATGCGGAGGTAATGAATTTATGTCGAAGAAACAACCCACACGTGGCGAGTCCCTGGCTAAGGCTATCATCAGTGAATATAAGCCCAAGACCGTTGAAGATATGCAGAACGCCCTTAAAGATGTTTTTGGGCCAATGTTTGAGGCCATGCTGAATGGTGAAATGGAAAATCATCTCGGTTATGAGGCTAATGAGCGTAATGAAAAAGAAACGACCAATCGCCGCAACGGTTATACGCATAAGACGCTCAAGACGTCCGCAGGAGAAGTCCCAATCGATGTTCCACGTGATCGGGATGGCTCCTTTGAGCCTCAAGTCGTACAAAAGCGTCAAAAGGACGTCTCTTCCATTGAGGGCAAGGTGCTTGCCATGTATGCCCGTGGTATGAGTCAGAGGGATATCTCGTCGACCATTGACGACATCTACGGTTTCAAGCTGTCTGCCGGTCAGATCTCCAATATCACGGATTGTGTTTTGGATGAGCTGACCGAGTGGCAAAATCGGCCACTGAAGGCATTCTATCCTTTTGTGTTTGTTGATTGCATCTACGTTTCCATGCGTACGGAGCAAGGTGTTTCAGACCAGGCTGTGTACGTTATTTTGGGATACGATTTGAAGGGCAAAAAAGATATCCTTGGTTTGTGGATGGGCGATACAGAAAGCAAGCATCGATGGATGCAGGTGTTTGATGAAATCAAATCCCGCGGAGTTCAGGATATCGGCTTCATTTCGATGGATGGTGTAAGCGGACTTGAAGATGGAGCGAAGTCCATCTTCAAGAATGTCGTCGTGCAACGCTGCATCGTGCACCTAGTCCGTAACTCACTGAAATACGTGCCTAGCAAAGATTACAAGGCCTTTACCGCACAGCTCAAGAAGATCTATGGAGCAGTCAATCTGAAAGCAGCCCAGGCTGAGTTCGAGCGGTTCTGTGATACCTGGAGTAAGTATCCGGGAGCCATCCGTGTGTGGAAGGACAACTTCCGACACGTAGAGCAACTGTTCAATTACGGCAGCGATGTACGTCTATAATGGAACTATGAATTAAGACAACTTCGAAACTATTTCTTAATGTGAATCTCGTGGTATACTGGAGGCGATCAATGAAAAAGGAGATAATCATCATGTCACGCACGCGCCGTCATTTCACGTCGAAATTCAAATCCGATCTCGTCATCGAGCTGCTCAAGGGTGAGAAAGACCTCAACACGCTGGCGGCTGAGAACGAAATCCTGCCGAACCTCTTGCGGAACTGGAAGAACGAGTTTCTCAGCAAGGCAAGCATCATATTCGATGATTCCAGAGAGGACAACCTCAATCAAAAACTCGAGACCGAGCGGAAGGAGAAAGCCTCCTATGCCCGCAAAGTTGGCCAACTCACCATGCAGGTGGATTGGTTGAAAAAAAAATCTGAGGAAATTCTTGGACCGGACTACGAGAAACAGTATTCTCCAAAACCTTTCGAGGAGTGAGTGCAAGGAGCTTTCCCTTCGGAAAGCAGCGAAGCTGCTCGGCGTCAACCGCACAAGCCAATACTACCACCCCAAAGAAAACACTCCATCAGATGAAGAGCTGGAATGCAAGCGCATCATCGATCGTTTCCACACGGACAATCCTGCCTGGGGCGCAAGGCAGCTGGCCTCGCAGCTGCAGCGCCTCGGGCATCAGGCCGGACGACGCAAGACAGCTCGCTATATGCGCGAGATGGGCATCGACGTCATCTATCCGAAGATGAACCTTTCCAAGCGGCAGCAACAAGCGCAGGTGATGCCCTACCTGCTGAAGCATGTGGATATTCAGCAGCCTAACCAGGCATGGTCCATCGACATCACCTACATTCCCCTGGAGCACGGTTTCGTTTATCTGACAGCCATCATCGACTGGTACAGCCGCTGCATTGTTGGCTGGGAGGTGGACGATACCCTGGACACCCGGATGGTCATTGCCGCCGTAAGGAAGGCTCTCCGTATAGCAAAGCCGCAGATTCTCAACTCCGACCAAGGATGCCAGTTCACCAGCAAGGAGTACAAGGCTTTCCTCAAGGAACACAAGATCCGCCAGAGCATGGATGGCAAGAGCCGCTGGGCCGACAACATCAAGATTGAGCGGTGGTTCCGGACATTCAAGTATGAGGAAGCCTATCTCACGCAGTACCGCAACATCCGGGAGGCTCGCAAGGCCATCCGCAACTACATCAACGTGTATAACTTCCAGCGCTGCCACTCAGCCATCGGGAACGTCCCGCCAGCAGAGCGCTACTTCCCGGCACTGCTGCTCAATGCTGCAATGTCTGCTGCCTGATACATTTAGAAATTTATCGATTTTGGTCTTGACAAACGTGCCACTATACAATTCCCATTTCACGCATATAACGTGCAGTTTTACGTCGACCAACAGGATATCCAGCTCTTTGAAGCTGTGTGGCAAGCTGACGGGCTCCCCAGGCAGGATTATCCGTATGAACATGATCGATTATACGCTTACATGTGAGTTCATCTTCAGACGGCTCATAAACCTTATGTGCATAATACACACTTGTCCGATTGATTCCCAGCAGATGAGCTGCATCATGGATTGAGGGCAGCTCTATAGGCCTATCTCTGCAGGTATTGGATTTAGTCGTCAAAAGGCTTCGGAGTAAATTTACTCTCGTAGTCAGGTCCAAGCATTTCTTCAGATTTTTTTTCAACCAGTCCACCTGCATGGTGAGCTGGCCAACCTTTCGAGCATAGGAGGCTTTTTCCTTACGTTCAGCTGCGAGTTTATCTTTCAGATTGTCTTCACGAGAATCATCAAAAACCACGCTGGCCTTATCCAGAAATTCCTTCTTCCAGTTGCGAAGAAGATTGGGTTGGATACTATTCTCTGAAGCCAGGGTGTTGAGATCCTTTTCGCCTTTAAGAAGCTCTAAAACAAGGTCGGATTTGAACTTTGCATTGAAATTACGACGTGTACGTGACATAATGATGACTCCCCTTTCTCTTGGCAGGTTTAGTATACCACGAGATTCATTAAGAGAGCTGTCTGACAATGTCTTAATTTATAGTTCTATTATAGTATTGTGCAGACTGGATACACTATACGTAAAGGATATGATATGAAGATGAATCATTTAGACGAAGTAAAGAAATTGCGGCAGCGGACGGATGTACACTTCAATTGTGCCCAGTCGTTGTTGTGCTCGTTTGCAAAGGAAGTCGGGCTGACGGCGGAAAAGGCGCAGGCACTCGGAAGCTTTTTCGGTGCGGGCATGCTGCATGGCTCGACCTGTGGAGCGTTGAGTGCAACGCTGATGCTTCTGGGGATGAAAGGTCTGAGCAAGGAAGCTGCCCTACAGGAAATACAGGCCTTTCAGCAGCGTCATGCAGCTACGAATTGTGCAGAACTGCTGGATATGGCGAAGGAAAAAGGTCTGGTCAAGAAAGCACATTGCGATGCATTGGTCTTTGAGATGTGCGAGATCCTGGACAAGGTCTATTTCACTGAGCAGCATAAGGGATAATTGCTGAAATTTCCAATTCGTATATAAGCAAGAAACATCTTGCAAAAATAGTTTGAGCTGTGTTCAGGCTATTTTCGCAAGATGTTTTTTATTTCTATATCGTTTTATGGGCAAAATTCTTCTGCAGAGCGTTCAGCAGGACTTCAGCAATCGGCGTGAATACCTGATATTTCTTCCAGACGACATACAGCTTGTTTTCCAATACGGGGGTGAGCGGGCGGAAGCAAAGCTCTTCGGTATCGGTTGCGAGATGTTCAAAGGTCAGCAGCAGGCCAAGACCGCTTTTGACGAAAACGGTGCCATTATAGAACAGATTCGTGAACCCGGTAAAGTTCAGCTGGTCGATATGGTCGCCGCACCAGCGAGGAAAATCGGCTTTGAGGGATTGTTCAGAAACGATGAGTTCATAGCCGATCAGGTCAGCGAAGCAGATGGCGGCTTTTTGTGCGAGCGGATGCGCTTTTTGGCATGACAAGTCCCCAGGTGTCACAGCCGGGCAGCTCGATGTAGTTGTATCGGGTGAGGTTTGGCGGCTCGACAAGAATGGCAAAGTCCAGGATGCCGCGGTCCAGCCGCTCAAGTACGACGTCGGTGCCACCGCTGGTAATGTGGTAATAGAGACGGGGATAGTCCTGACGCAGTGTCTTGATGGTATTGGACAGGTGCTTGATCAGATAGGATTCAGGCACAGCCGATGCGTACATCGCCGCCATCCAGGAGGTTCATCTCCTGGAATTCTGCGTAGGTTTTATCCATGATATCCAGAATGTCTTCGGCACGCTTCCGCAGCAGGAATCCTTCTTCGGTGAGGATGATATTCCGGCCTTGTTTCCGGAACAGCTGTTTACCGAATTCCTTTTCCAGGTTTTTCATCTGTACGGACAGCGTAGGCTGTGAGATATGCAGGGCTTCTGCCGCACCTGTCATGCTGCCCTCGCGGGCAATTTCACAAAGTTTCTCAATAGATTCATATCCATGCGTCATTACCTCGAGTACATTATGATAGCATGACAACTTATTAAAAACAATAATAGATATAGATTAAATATTGATATTGGTAATAAGTATAAGCGCAGGCTATAATAAGGATGAGCTCAAAAATGATGGTCATGACAAAGGTGGTAGGACCGATGGCAAGCGTAATGGATCGCAGTGCGATGTTTCGTCAGAATCTGGTGGATGCGGGCTGTGATCCTCAGACCGTGACCTGCTGTATGGAAGGTTTTCGGAAAAGCAATCAGTTGGAAATCGAACGGTTACTTAAGCAGCAACGAAAAAAGCTGTTAGGTGATATCCATGTGGGGCAGAAGCAGCTGGATTGTCTGGACTATTTGCTTTATCAGCTGGACAGAGATAGAGAAAGGTGAATGAGTATATGAATAGAGGATTCAAGGTAAAAAAATTATTGGCAGCGGCATTCCTGGGAATATTCGTGACTGTGGCTGGGGGCGGAATCAGTTCGGCGTCAGCTGCTGATCAAACGTCACCATCGACGAAGGGCTTGATGAAACAGGTGAAAACAGAAGAGGCGAATTTGAAGATGACGACGGAATGGGATAAGGTATTTCCAAAAAGCGATAAGGTAAATCATCGCAAGGTGACGTTTCATAACCGGTATGGCATTACACTGGCAGCTGATCTTTACGAGCCGAAAAATGTCAAGGGCAAACTGGCTGCGATTGCCGTCAGTGGACCGTTCGGTGCGGTCAAGGAGCAATCCTCAGGACTTTATGCGCAGCAGATGGCGGAACGCGGCTATCTGACGATTGCGTTCGATCCGTCATTTACCGGTGAAAGCGGAGGAACACCACGCGATGTGGCTTCGCCAGAGATCAATACCGAGGATTTTTCGGCAGCAGTAGATTACTTATCAACGCGTGATAACGTGAATCCGGATCGCATCGGTATCATCGGAATCTGTGGCTGGGGTGGTATGGCACTGAACGCCGCGGCAATGGATACCCGTATCAAGGCCACGGTTACCTCGACGATGTATGATATGACCCGTGTGATAACGAATGGTTATTTCGATGCCATGGGACCTGACGAGCGCTATGCTCAGCGCCAAAAGCTGAACGCGCAGCGTACTGAGGACTATCGGAATGGGACCTATGCCAAGGCTGGCGGTGTAGTCGATCCTTTGCCGGCTGATGCTCCGTCTTTTGTGAAGGATTACCATGATTATTACAAGACGAAGCGTGGTTATCATGTGCGCTCAGTCAATTCAAATGCCGGTTGGAATAAGACGACAGCCCTGGCTTTCATGACGATGCCAATCCTGGCACACAGTGATGAGATCCGCAGTGCTGTATTGATGATCCATGGCGAGAAAGCACATTCCCTGTATTTCTCGCAGGATGCATTCAAGAAACTTAAAGGGAACAACAAGGAACTGATGATTATTCCGGGTGCAGTTCATACGGATCTGTACGATAACCTGAATGTTATTCCTTTCGACAAGATGGATGCCTTCTTTAAGGCCAATCTGAAATAACGAATAAAATCAGCAGGCGAACGATAAGCGATAGAGGCTTTTCGTTCGCCTGTTTTTTATTTCAGGGTACGTATCGTTTAATCTATTTATTGATAGTATATTCTGCAAATTCGCAATAAAAAATATAAATGAGCAGGATTTTATTTATGAGTAGAGAATATAGTAATTAAAGAAAGATGTTTAGGGATAACGTTTTAGAGGGGAGACTGATAATGTTTCCTTGAAACAGACGCCTTTAAGGGGGATGGATGTTATGAAAACGATTAAGATGCGCTTGATTCTGGTTATTGTAGGAGTGTCCGTACTTACGACCCTGCTTATTAGTGGATTCTTTATTCACAACATGATTCAGACAAGCAATGAGGGGCTGGAAACTTATCAGAAAGAGCTGCGGGAAACTGTTGAACGGGAACTGCGTTTGCAAACGGAGTCAGCTATTTCCGTCATCAATAGTTATTATCAGAAACAACAGGCTTGTCGATGGACCATGCCTGGTTAGGCTGCTGAATATCCACATGCTTCAGCAGGTAGGGCATCACCTGCGCTTGTTGCTGCCGCTTGGAAAGGTTCATCTTCGGATAGATGACGTCGATGCCCATCTCGCGCATATAGCGAGCTGTCTTGCGTCGTCCGGCCTGATGCCCGAGGCGCTGCAGCTGCGAGGCCAGCTGCCTTGCGCCCCAGGCAGGATTGTCCGTGTGGAAACGATCGATGATGCGCTTGCATTCCAGCTCTTCATCTGATGGAGTGTTCTCTTTGGGGTGGTAGTATTGGCTTGTGCGGTTGACGCCGAGCAGCTTCGCTGCTTTCCGAAGGGAAAGCTCCTTGCACTCACTCCTCGAAAGGTTTTGGAGAATACTGTTTCTCGTAGTCCGGTCCAAGAATTTCCTCAGATTTTTTTTTCAACCAATCCACCTGCATGGTGAGTTGGCCAACTTTGCGGGCATAGGAGGCTTTCTCCTTCCGCTCGGTCTCGGGTATACTTACACCTGAACAGGCAAAAAAGGAAGCCGCCGATCGGATTCGTGACATGCGTTATGATGATGGGGCCGGGTATTTTGCAATTGATACCTATGATGGGGTAAATGTGGTGCTGCTTGGACGCGATACAGAGGGGAAATCACGTATTAATGCTGTGGATCCGAATGGTAAGCATTTCATACAGGAGATTATTGCCAATGGCAAGAAGGATGGTGGTGGTTATACCGAATTTATGTTTGCAAAACCCAATACAACCGAACCGCTGCCTAAAATGAATTATTCTGCTGCTTTTACACCTTACCAGTGGGTAATTGAGACGGGGGTCTGGATTGATTACATTGATGCACAGATCGCACAGAAGTCAGAAAAGCAGAATAGTGATCTTCGTAGTGGAATTGTGCGCGTGATCCTTTACATGTTGATTCTGGAAGCATTACTGGTAATGTTCGGTGTTTATATGGGAAAGAAAATCGGGCGTCCGATTCAGCTCATGGCACAGCGTGTGAATACATTAGCAACAGGAGATTTTCGTACCGTAAGTTCAACCGAGATTGAAGCTCTTATGGAGCGGCCTGACGAGATTGGACAGATCAGCCGCGCAGTGCGTGAACTTCGAGCCAATATCAGCAAGCTTATGAAGACAATCCTGGAATCTTCAGAATATGTAGCATCTGCTTCCGAGGAGCTTACTGCAAGTGCAGATCAATCTGCCTCGGTCAGTGGTCAGGTAGCAGACTCTATTATGAAGGTTGCAGAGTCCTGTGGTGCGCAGCTTACTTCAGTAAATGATGCAGGTGGCAGAACCAGTGATTTGGCGTTGCATATGAATGAATTCCAAAATTCTATTGCGAGTGCGCATCAAACGGTCCAGTCTGCTAGTCTGACTGCCAGCAATGGAAGCCAGGAGGTAGGCAAGGCTGTTGAGCAGATGCACTCCATCGAAACGGCGGTGGGGGAGTCGGCAGAGGTTATTGCTGGCCTTGGCGAAGAATCAAAGAAAATCGGTACAATTGTAGATACGATTTCTGAGATAGCTGCGCAGACCAATCTGCTGGCACTTAATGCGGCTATCGAGGCGGCCAGAGCTGGGGAGCATGGTCGAGGCTTTGCTGTGGTAGCTGATGAGGTACGCAAGCTGGCCGAACAGTCACAAGATGCAGCAGGACGTATTGCCGAGCTCATTGGTGCGATACAGACATCTGCTGAGCAGGCGGTAAATGCGATGAAGACCGGAAATGATCGGGTGAAAAGCGGTACCGACGCAGTGACTCAGGCTGGTGACACATTCAATAATATAGTGGACATGGTCAATAAAGTGTCAGACGAATCAGCTAAAATGAGCCAGACTGTTCAGGGGCTGGCTGGCGATACAGATCGAATTTCCAAGGCTGTGCAGACAATCGACGAGATGAGCCGCAAGGTATCAGGGGAGTCTGAGACTGTATCAGCAGCAACGGAGGAGCAGACTTCTACAATGCAGGAGATTGCTAATGCAAGCCGGGCTTTGGCAGACATGGCACAAAAGCTGCAAGAGGCAGCGGCAAAGTTTCAGATTTAATCCCGGAAAAAATTTAGGGTGGTTGAAAGCTCTATATTTTAGAATAATATGTGAAAAAATCAGGCAGGGTTCAGTATGTGGGGCGCATATTGAACCCTGTTTTGGTATAATAGATCTAAATAGGATAAAAAATGAGAGGTGTATTTCGATGAGAGAGTTTATCAACGAGTTTAAAAATTTTGCTATGCGGGGAAATGTCATTGATCTGGCCGTCGGCGTTGTCATTGGCGCCGCTTTTGGAAAGATTGTCAGTTCATTGGTCAATAATATTATTATGCCGCCTTTGGGCCTTCTGCTTGGAGGCGTGGATTTCTCCAATTTCTTTATCAATCTAAGTACTAAGCATGTAGAGACACTGCAGGAAGCTCAGGCTGCTAATGTTCCTGTCATTGCGTATGGTGCATTCCTGAATACGGTTATTGAGTTCCTGATCATTTCTTTTGCGGTATTTCTGGTCGTGAAACAGATCAATCGTCTTATGCCCGCAGCAAAGCCAGCCCCCGAGCCACGACTTTGCCCCTATTGCCGTCAGCCTGTAGCAGATGATGCGGTGCGTTGTCCACACTGTACCTCCATGCTGGAAAAATAAATCAGGGAAGTACATGCACTTGTAATAGAAAATTTTGCAGACATTAATCGGATTCGTGTTTGAACCCCATACCATAATGGAATAGAAGATGGGAAGGAGATCGCGTCCTTTATCCGTGAACGAATATTCGACATGAGGTGGTATTTCGTTGAATTGTTTGCGGTTGATGAAGCCATCTTTTTCCAGTTCGCGCAAAGAGTTGGTTAACATGGTATTTGTAATGCCCGATAAAGCCCTTTGCAGTTCACCAAATCGGACTGTATCGTGGATGCAGAGTTCGTAAAGAATCTGTGTCTTCCATTTTCCCTGAAGTTTTAATAGTAACCGGTTTGGAAAAGGCAGCACTGGACAGATGGTTCAACGGGGATACTTCGGGCTATCGTGAGCTTTGGTCAAAGCATAGTTTTACTTATTTTGATGGGGCGAATCCAGATCGGGTGGAAGGTTATGACAGTATCATTGCTTTCCTGGATACGATTGAAGGAAAACTTTTTGCCAAGCACTATGATTTCTGCTGTCCACGCGTACAGTTCGGGACGGATATGGCAGTATTGACTTATCAGCTTTTTGCAAAAACAACCCTGATTGATATGCAGTATAATTGCGTTGAGGTATTTCAGAAAGAATCCGATGACTGGCATGTTATCCATTCTACCTGGTCGTTTATTCGTCCAATGGAAGGCGGCATTCATAGATTTTTCTGCGGTGACAAGCAGCATCAAGGATATCCGTGTCGTCATGCAGAAGGCTGAGAAGAATCGCCAGTATGGGGAGAAGACAATCGTTTTTGTCGATGAAATCCATCGCTTCAACAAAGCACAGCAGGATGCGTTTCTGCCGTTTGTAGAGAAAGGCAGTATTATCCTTATTGGGGCAACAACGGAGAATCCTTCGTTTGAGATCAATGGCGCACTTTTGTCGCGGTGCAAGGTCTTTATGCTGCAGGCGCTGCGGACAGAAGATTTGATGGATCTGCTGCATCATGCCCTGCAGGATGAACAGGGATTCGGGACACAGAAAATAGGGATTACGGAGGATATGCTGCAGGCGATTGCCGTGTTTGCTAATGGCGATGCCCGGACGGCTCTCTCAACGTTGGAAATGGTGATCCTGAATGGTGATGTTCAGGCGGATCGATCGATCCTGGTCAGTGCAGAAACATTGGAACAATGCACGGCCAAGAAGTCACTTTTGTACGATAAGAATGGCGAAGAGCATTATAATATCATTTCTGCATTGCATAAATCGATGCGGAACTCAGATCCGGATGCAGCCGTCTACTGGCTGGCCCGCATGCTGGAAGCCGGGGAAGATCCGCTTTATGTCGCGCGGCGTGTGACCCGGTTTGCCAGTGAGGACATTGGTCTGGCTGACCCGCGGGCACTGGAAATTGCGATTGCTGCGTATCAGGCCTGTCATTTCATCGGGATGCCGGAATGCAGTGTGCATCTGACCGAGGCCGTAGTCTATATGTCTTTGGCACCAAAGTCTAATGCATTGTATCTTGCGTATGAAACGGCCAAGAAGGATGCGATTTCGCAGTTAGCAGAACCAGTCCCATTGGTTATCCGCAATGGTGTGACCAAACTGATGAAGGATATCGGTTATGGGAAGGGCTATCAATATGCACACGATGCGAAGGAGAAACTGACGGATATGCAATGCCTGCCGGATTCGCTCTTGGGAAGGGAATATTACCAGCCAACAACAGCCGGGACAGAGGCACGTTACAAGGAACGGCTGGTGCAGATCAAGCAATGGAAGGAAGCGAGACAGCAACATGATCGATCTGGAAAGTAGATTCTTTGAACGGGCGCATCCGGACACTGAGAAAATGGTGGACTATGGGTTCCGGAAGACGGCGGAAGGCTATCGGTATAGCGTGGACATCCTGGATCAAGAGTTTCTGGTGGACCTTCTGGTCTCTTTTTCAGGAGAACTGCAGGGAAAAGTCATTGAGTCCATAACGGGAGAGGTCTATCAAAACATCCGGATCGAGGGGATGACGGGAGCTTTCGTCGGCAAAGTACGGGAGGCCTATGGTCAGGTCTTGCAGGCGGTGCGGCAAAACTGTTATATCAACGATGATTTTTCCACAGCGCAGGCGAACCGGATTGCGTTCCTTATACGGGAAAAATATGGAATAAGACCAGAGTTCCTATGGAAAAGTGCACCGCAGCATGGCGTTTTTCGCAACCAGCAGAATCAGAAATGGTTTGGAATCATCATGCATGTCGATCAAGGGAAGATTACGGTCGGAAAAGGCAAGATCGATGTTTTGGATATCAAGGTCGATCCGGAGTCCAGAGAATCTTTATTTACTATCGATGGGATTTATCCTGCCTATCATCTGAACAAGAAATATTGGATTTCCATTTTGCTGAATGAATGCATTTCCGATGAGAAAATCATGCAACTAATAGAAGCAAGCTACCGGATTGTGCAGGGAAAGGGGAAGAAAAAGCGACAGGATACCAAGGCAAAGGTCCGGTTGAAAGATTCGGTTTGATTTTTAGTAATTGAATAAAAGGATGAACGGTCTATTGCAAAAGAAAGCAATAGACCGTTCATCTTTTTTTATATTGGGAAATCTGTTTTTTTAGGTAAATTTATTGCCGGGTAAGCTATTGACTTGGAGTTAGCTTCAAGTTGTATGATGAAAATATCCTAAAAGAAAAGAGCGATTCTGTGATGAAAAAAATTTTGGTCGTTTATTATTCCTGGTCGAATGGCAATACGGAGGCTGTAGCGAAAAAGCTGCAGGCGGGACTGCAGGCAGATCTTGTCCGCATTGAAACCGTGCAGCCTTATACGGGAAGTTATGACGAGGTAGTCCAGCAGGGACAGGATGAAGTGGATCGTGGGTATAAACCTGCTATTCAGCCCCTGTCGGTCAATGTACAGGATTATGATGTCGTTGCAGTTGGTACGCCGACCTGGTGGTATACCATGGCACCAGCAGTAGCAACGTTTTTGGACGCAGTGGAGTGGCAGGGCAAGACTGTCATCCCCTTTATGACCAATGGCGGTTGGCCAGGACATGTCATTGCCGATATCAAGAAAGCTTGTGCGGGGGCAGAATTTGCGCAGGCTATGCAGGTGAAGTTCGATTCAACAGGTGGCAGCCGGATGGAAACGCCGGAGGCCGAAATTGAGGCATGGATTCATGAACTGCAGAAAAGTCTGCTGGAGGATGCTTGAGTAGAATCAAATCATATTCGTGATGCTGTTGGCTGTATTTTGGGCGGCAGGTGCTGAAAAGGGATAGTTGAGATCATGGAGGAAACAGGAATGCAGCTTATTGAACCAGAATATATGCAAAAATTCTCTTGCCTGGCAGATGCATGCCCGGACACGTGCTGTTCGGGCTGGGATATTATTTTTGATGAGGCAGCCTGCAGCCGCTACCGTGAGAGTCAGGATACAGCCTTACGCGAAGCCTTCCATCAAAATGTATTGCGGAATGAAGAACCTGCTGCGGATGGTACGATTCCTTTTGCACGGGTGAAACTTACTGAAAGACAGTCCTGCCCATATCTGCGTAAGGATGGCTTGTGCATGATCCAGCGTCATACGGAGGAGAAAAATCTATCGGAAACCTGCCGCACGCATCCACGAGTGGTACAGTTTTGGGGAGACGGATATGCAGAAGTATCCTTACAGCTCTCCTGCCCTATGGCCTCAGAACTGGTCCTGTCAGATCAGCCCCTGTGCTTTTCGTCCCGCTCGGTTGCACAGGAAAAGTTCAAGGGGCTGCGGTACCGGCAGGAAAGCAGTCAATGCGGGATATCTTTCCGTAATTTTTTGATTACCATTTTGCAGCAGCGTGAGTATCGGGTACAGGAACGACTGTATCTGGCAAATCATTTTTTCTGGCAGGCTGCCGGTCTGAATGATGATTCGCAGCCTGCATTTTTCGCTATGGTAGATGCTATGTTGTCTGTCCTGGCTGATCGAAAAAAGGTACGGGCTCAATATGGACAAAGGAAGAGTCAGCCAGCTATGCAGCTGGAAATCCTGCGTTCACTGCTGTTGCACCGCTTGCAAAACATAGAAGATGATGAATTAAAGGACCTGACCCGCTGGTTCTTTGTTCATTGGGCGCTCGGGGAGCAGATTACTTCCAGGACGATTTCCTTATATGAGAAGGACTGCAACGCAGCGGAGTCGACTTTTTTTACGGTGCATGCACAAGCTGAAGAAAATTATCTGGTGAATCAGGTGTTCAAAGCAGGAAATTTACTTTTTAAGGCTGATGGGGCAGACCAATGGATTTTTCTGGTTTTTCAGTATGCCTTGCAGCGTTTTTTGTTGTCGGCAGCGATAGCCTGTTCCGGTAATGCGTATTCTTTGCAAGAGGCACAGCATCTGGTGCAGAAAATCACGAAATTTGTGGAGCATGATATGCTCTATCAACAGCAGTGCGTGAAATTTATTCGTATGCTGCAGCTGGATCATGAAGCCCATTGTAAACGCGAATTGTTCCTTAGGCGGTCAGGATTTAGAATAAAGACAAGAAATCAGGATATGACAAAAGAAAGGCGGAAGTAAAATGAAAAAAGACGTAATGATTGTAACCGGGGCTGGACAGATTTCTATGGCGATTGCCCGTCGTACGGGCTGCGGCAAGAAGATTATCCTGGGGGATAAGAACCTGAAAAATGCCGAAGTAATTGGCTCTTCACTAGATTGTGTGGGTAAAATGTCTGCATGAAATGTTGGTTTGCCCTTATAGGATATGGGCTTATGGACGATTCGGCAGCGGAATATTTAAGTTGGAACAAACTAGCAGCACCATGTCGAGCATATTCTGGATATTTCGGGAGTGTATAATAAACTGTGTAAGTAAGAAAACAGCAGTTTAGATTATGCTCCCCCGTCGGGGATGTCAAACACATGCGGAGGTAATGAAATTATGGCAAAGAAACAACCCACACGTGGCGAGTCCCTGGCTAAGGCTATCATCAGCGAATATAAACCCAAGACCGTTGAAGATATGCAGAATGCCCTTAAGGATGTCTTTGGCCCCATGTTTGAGGCTATGCTCAATGGTGAGATGGAAAATCATCTCGGTTATGAGGCGAATGAGCGTGGCGAAAAGGAAACGGCCAATCGCCGCAACGGTTATACGCACAAGACGCTCAAGACATCCGCAGGAGAGGTTCCCGTCCATGTCCCACGGGATCGTGACGGTTCCTTTGAACCGCAAGTCGTGCAAAAACGTCAGAAGGATGTCTCTTCCATTGAGGGCAAGGTGCTCGCGATGTATGCCCGTGGTATGAGCCAGCGAGATATCGCTTCCACAATTGACGAAATCTACGGGTTCAAACTGTCGGCAGGGCAGATTTCCAATATCACAGATTGTATCCTAGATGAACTGACGGAATGGCAAAACCGGCCGCTGAAGGCATTCTACCCCTTTGTCTTTGTCGATTGTATCTACGTTTCTATGCGTACGGATCAGGGTGTTTCTGATCAGGCTGTGTATGTTATCCTAGGCTACGATTTAAACGGAGAAAAGGATGTCCTTGGCTTATGGATGGGCGATACGGAAAGCAAGCATCGCTGGATGCAGGTGTTTGATGAAATCAAATCCCGTGGCGTTCAGGATATCGGCTTTATCTCGATGGATGGTGTAAGCGGACTCGAGGATGGAGCAAAGTCCATCTTCAAGAATGTTGTCGTGCAACGCTGCATCGTGCATTTGATCCGCAACTCCCTGAAATACGTGCCCAGCAAGGATTATAAAGCCTTTACTGCCCAGCTCAAGAAGATCTATGGAGCGGTCAATCTGAAAGCAGCTCAGGCTGAGTTTGAGCGCTTTTGTGATGCTTGGAGTAAGTATCCGGGGGCCATTCGTGTGTGGAAGGACAACTTCCGGCACGTTGAGCAGCTGTTCAATTACGGTAGTGACGTACGTCGTGTCATGTATACGACCAATGCGATAGAAAGCGTCAACTCAAGCTTCCGTAAGGTTACCAAGAAGGGGTCTTTCAGCAGCGAAACCGCTGTTTTCAAGGTGTTCTATCTGCGGCTCAAGGAACTTTACCAGAAATGGCGCGGTCACTCGATCCGTAACTGGGCCATGGTGATGAACCAGCTGGTTATTGATGAACGCGTCGGTGCTATGGTACAAAAATATCAGGCATCGATTTAAATTAAATTACACACTTTACTTGACAATTCCGATATTTCGGAAGCCAAATGAGCGCCGAATAATCAACTTGATTTTGTTGTTTGTGGACTCAACCCTGGCATTGCTGACCTGTAGCTGTATGGTGTTTAGAATATGATCCTTGTGGCGCATAATCTTCCGTTGCAGTTCAACAAACTCAGGGATTCGGCAATGCCGTGCCCAGTTCACCCAGCGCGTAAGTTCGCTTTCGGCAGCCTCCACATCAGTCATCTTCAATAGGAGTCGCAGCATCTCTTTCAGCTTATACGCTCGGTAAAGTCGGTTATTCGAAAGCTGTATCATTTCCAGCTTGGCTTCCTGTGTTGTAGTAAGGTTCTCAGGTGCCTTACCTAATGAATAAGTTGCTCCTTTTATAGCTTGGGCATGCTTTTTAGCTGCTAAAAACTCTGCGTGTTTTTCATCATTCACTTTGGGACGGCCTCTCCTTTGCTTGCCATAAGCTTCTGCAACAGATTTTGCTTCATGCCAACTCTGCCGACGGACTTTATCGAGGGCTTCCATGGCCCATTCCACTACATGAAAAGCGTCAATACAACGGGTGCAGTTAGGCAAATATTCCTTAACGCAGGAGGTAATCCATCGGGCACCGTCACCAGTAACGACACGGATGGACTCTCTCTGCTGCTGACTCAGCTTCTCCATGAATAAGGTCAGGATGGCTTTGCCATGTCCCTCATGGGCCCATACAACGGTATTTGTCGCATGATTCACGACTACCGTGATATATTTGTGCCCTTTACGGTAGCTGGTCTCATCGATGCCAATTTCCACTAGACCATCCAATCGGCCATTGAGGTTCGGCTCTATATCCTCACGGACACGAGAGATGATTTTGCCGACGGTATCCCAGGAGACACGCATATATCTAGCAACAGCGCTCTTATTGAGCTGCGTTGCTAGCCAGGCGGTACTCGTTTCGAATTCTTTGGTAAAGCGAGACCCAGGATAAGCCCAAGGGACGCTGGCGACGTGAACGCCATGACGAGGACATTCAATGCGTAAGGTATCCGCGACAATTTGCACGATGACGCCACCGAAATCTAGAGCCCGCCAGGTTCTGCTAATGCGACCCGTGTCATAACCAGGGCATTTTGCCCCGCAAATCGGGCAACGATTCTGATCTCTTTTGTGTGGCGTAGCCTTGATGGTAAGATGGCGAACAGCGTCCTTATCCGACCAAAGTTTTACGTCCTCAATGATGATGTTCTTGACATTTAAGAGATTTTTGCATAATGTAGAAGTAGAAACCACGTGCATCCTCCTTGGAATGTTTTTGTGTAGAGACTTCTACATTACCATGGATGCAGGTGGTTTTCAATTATTTAGTTAGCAGAGGGCTTTTCTACCCACACAAAGTAGTGAAGCCTCAAGTAATTGCAGAAATCATGAATCATGCCGGGTTTGATGCCGTTCCTTTTGAGATGGATCTTTCCTCGAGAAAATCCATCCAGGGGATGCTTGCGGAGGCACAGACCTATGGAGAAATCAAATATCTGGTCAATGGTGCAGGCGTATCTCCCTCACAGGCCTCCATCGAGACAATCCTGAAGGTGGATCTCTATGGTACGGCAGTGCTGTTGGAGGAGGTTCGCAAGGTCATCAAAGAGGGCGGTGCGGGAATCGTGATTTCTTCGCAGTCCGGCTTCCGCATGAAGCAGCTGAGTCCGGAGGAAGATCGTGCGCTGGCGACTACGCCGACCGAGGAACTTCTGGACCTGGAGCTGTTGCAGCCGGAACGGATTGAAAACACCCTGCAGGCGTATCAGCTGGCAAAACGCTGCAATGAGAAGCGTGTAATGTATGAGGCGGTTGAATGGGGAAAACGTGGGGCACGCATCAACGATATTGCTCCGGGTATCATAGTGACGCCGTTAGCCATCGATGAGTTCAATGGAATCCGTGGCGATTTCTATAAGAACATGTTTGCCAAATGTCCGGCAGGCCGTCCGGGGACTGCTGATGAAATTGCCAATGTGGCGGAACTGCTCATGAGCGAACGAGCACAGTTCATCACAGGGGCGACGTTCCTGGCAGATGGCGGTGCTACCGCATCCTTCTACTATGGGCCATTGCAGCCGGGATCGGCAACTGGCATGGCTGAAGGGGCGTGCTGAGTTTTTGATTTAGTTGCTTAAAGGAAAACAGGCGGTTATGGAGAATATTTTATTTATCAGGGGTGTAATTTGATTGGCAAAGGTGGAATAATTTGTGATCAAGCAAATAAAATATTTTCAGGCAGTCGTTCGCTGTCAAAGTTTTACGGAGGCAGCTGAAGAATGCTTTATTTCTCAATCCGCGATATCGCAGCAAATCCAGGCATTAGAGCGGGAACTGGGCGTGGAGCTTTTGAAACGTGAAAAGCGAAAGTTCTTTTTGGTTCGTTGTAAAATGAAGTTGAACATCTAATAATTCAAAAATATCCATAGTGCATTGACTTATGGTAGAATAGAAGTTCACACACACACTATTCAAAGGAGTCATCACACTATGGACACCCCAAATTCTACCACAAATGAAGCTGTACGTAAATCCGGCAAGCACCTCACGCTGGATGAGCGTGGCATGATCCAGGCTTTGCAGCGCGAAGGCAAATCACTCCGGGCTATAGCCGAGGCCATCGGATGCGCCCACACTACAGTCATGTATGAACTACAGCGGGGTACGCCTGCCAGGACGCATTCTAAGGGGCGCGCCCCAGTCTATACCGCTAAGCGCGGCCAAAAAACATATGAGATCCACAGAGCCAACAGCCACAAGCCTTGCAAAATCATGCATGAATGTTGTAAGGCATTCATCTGCTGGACAATCGACCAAGTCCGTAAAGAACATTGGTCGCTGGATGCCTGTGCTGGATACGCCAAGGCCAAAGGGCTTTACGCTCCTCAGGACATGGTCTGCACCAAGACACTCTATAACATGCTACACTCCCAGAAACTTCCCATCTCGCTCTTCGAGCTTCCTCAAGTACTAAGCCGCAAACAGCATAGACGCTGGAACAGGAAGAATAATCGCATGATGGGACGCAGCATCGAGGAACGCCCACAGGAGATTGTCGAGCGCAAGGAAATCGGCCATTGGGAAGCCGATACCGTCGTGGGTAAACGCAACGGTAAGGAAGCTGTCGTATTCACGCTGGTAGAGCGCGTTACACGCAACTATATTGCCATAAAGATCTCCGGCCGTAACCGCTGCGGGGCTTCTGAAGCCATGGAGCTGCTGCACGAGATGTATGGTGATAAATTTGGACAGGTCTTTAAGACCATTACAGCTGACAACGGTCCGGAATTTGAGGACCTCTCTAACGTTGAGGAATGGGGCACGGACGTTTACTTCACACATCCCTACAGTTCATGGGAGCGCGGTTCCAACGAGCGTCACAACGGAATGCTGCGAGAGTTTATCCCCAAAGGCGTCTCTATAGAGAACTACGCTACAGATGATGTACTTCATTTTGCTGATACTATGAACCATTGCCCGAGGCGTATCCTCGGCTACCAGACATCGCAGGAACTCTTCGATGACTTCCTCGATAAAGTCTATGCTAATTGAGAATTATTATGAGTTAAAGCTTTGTTCAACTTGCACTTGCAATTTAGGGAAAGTTCTTTTTGACACCAGCCGGGGAATATTTCTATAAGAAAAGTCTTGTGCTGATTAATGACTTTGATCGGCTTTGTATGGAAACCGTACAACTGGCGAAAGGCGTAGAGCAGACTTTGACCATCGGCTATCTGAAAAACTATCAGGGGGATGAACTGCAGCAGACAATTCCGTGTTATCAGGCTAAGCATCCGGATGTAGTACTGCATATCCTGAGTGGTACACATGAGGAACTTTATAATCATCTGCGGACGGGAAAAGCAGATTTGGTGATCAATGATTTGCGTCGTACGCCATCGGAAAGATATGTGAATTGTTTTTTGGTGAATGGAAATTTTTATGTAGAGCTTGCTGTGAAAAATCCATTGCTGCAGTTGGATACCTTGTCGATGGAGGATTTGAAGAATACCCCATGTATCCTGATTTCTACTAAGGAGGAATCAGAAACAGAGGAAACTTTTTATCGGGAATATATGGGGGTAAAAAGCGATTTCCTTTTTGCTGAAAGTCTGGAGGAAGCACATCTGATGGTGGTATCTGGCCGAGGCTTTATGCCAGTTGAATTCATAGGCAAACCTCATCAAAGGGAGAATATGGTGGGGTATGTGCCTGTTTTCCAGAATGGAAAGCAGCTTCAAAGGCAGTATTATGCCTTTTGGCGAGCGGATACGGTAAAGGATTATGTTGAAGATTTTGCGGCGCTGTTAGAGCAATCGCTTCTTACGGAAAAATAAAATGGTCTGTGAACAGAGACTTTCAGGACTTGCTTCGGCAAGTCCTTTTTCATAAGTTCTTCTACTGAGATCGCCCTGAAATCTGAATTGTTCCGGAGAAGGCAAGGAAATGATCCAGCAGGCAGTCGGTGGGAATCTTTTTGAGATCGATACCGTCAAGGCTTATCCGGAAGATTAATTTCATTGGCTAATTCTGCATGAATAACAAAGGCCCAGGTCTATAAGATTGGCTTATAGACCTGGGCCTTTGTGGTAAATCCTTATCGTTATTTTGCTGGGATAATCTCGATCCAGTAACCGTCGGGATCATTGATGAAATAGATTCCCATGTCTTTATTTTCATAGCAGATGCAGCCCATATCCTTGTGCTTCTGATAAGCTGCTGCAAAGTCTTCTGTAGCTACGGCAAGATGGAATTCGTTGTCACCCAGATTATAGGGGGCCTTACGGTCCTCCAGCCAGGTCAATTCCAGTTCGTGCGGGGTCTGCCCGCCGTCGGAAAGGTAGGCCAGGATGAAGCCGGGACCGTTGAATTTTCGGACAGCCTTGAAGCCTAAGGCTTCTTCGTAGAATTTCAGGCTTTTGTCGAGATCAAGGACATTGAAGTTGTTATGGGCAAAATGAAAGTTCATGATTCAGTAACACTCCTTTTTCATTAAAGCTCGGTGACGATGGCTGAAGCCTCACGATACTGGCTATGCATAGGTGATGGCTGGAAGGTATCTGCTGTATAGCCAAGCGGCATCAGCATGACCGGCTTGATATTGGCTGGCAGCCCCAGGGCTTTGGCCGTCTCGGTTGGTGGGAACCAGCCAACCCATACGGAGCCGAGGCCGAGTTCGGTTGCTTCCAGCATCATATGGGTAGCAACGATAGCGGCATCCACTTCACCAGAGGAAACCTGCTCTTCCATGGGATTATCCCAGTCCAGATCATCATCATAAGCAACCAGCAGGACCGTTCCTGCACCATAGATGCAGTGTGTCAGCTGATTCAGCCGATCCAGCTTTTCCTGACTGCGGATGACATAGATTTTCTGCGGCTGCTGATTCTTGGCTGTTGGTGCCAGTTTACCAGCTTCCAGGATCTGGGCTAATTTTTCATCTTCTACCGGTTGAGCTGTGAATTTCCGGGTAGAGAAGCGTGCTTTGGCTAAGTCGATAAAATTCATTTTGATTTCCTCCTAGCTTGCTTGGATTTGTTCACTCATATGCTGGCTGCCCCAGTCACACATTGCCCGAATGATTGGGGACAGGCTTTGCCCATATTCGGTCAGGCTGTATTCGGTCTTTGGGGGAACGACCGGATATACTTCTCTGTGAATGACCGCATCCTTTTCCAGCTCGCGCAGCTGCTGCGTCAGCATCTTCGGCGTGGCTTGGGGCAAGAGATGCCGGAGCTCGCTATAGCGCAAGGTACCGCTCATCAGATGCCAAAGGATGATGGCTTTGTATTTGCCCCCAATAATACTCAGAGATGCTTCGACTGGACAGCTGAAGACGGCGGCCATTGGCTTACTGTGCTTTCGAAGCGAGAACTGTGGCTGCGAGTCCCTTGATCCAGTCCTGGTGGCCGATGTTCATCGTATCTGGTTTGGACTCGTGCAGGTCTTTGGCTGGCTTGCCCTTCTGGGATTCCTGCGTAAGGATGCGGACACGGTCTTCCGGGAGATCCTCGATGAGCCAGGCATGGGTAACATCAAGGCGATGCTCTGCATCACCATCTGCCCAGCCATGCCAGGCAAGACGCCCCGGATTGCTGTCATGTGGGGCTTCGAATTCCGTGATCTCGGCTTCAATCGGGAAGCCAAATGTCTTGAACCGGAACCGAGTATCCGGTGCCAGGATTGTACCCTGGGTATTGTCGAATGTAACGTCGGCGACATTATCATAATAAGATGTCCAGATACTTGTGTCAATCAGATTCGAAAAGACCTCAGCGGCGTTGATTCCCTTGACGATGACTTCGTTGGAAGCGAAGTTATCGGTTGTTCCCGGCAGATACTCATGTGGCCAATTGATTTCGTTTAACATAATAAATTCCTCCTGATATGATTCGTGAAATGATTTTACCGTAACGGTTGTTTCAGCTGATGGATTCATCATACACGGTAGGATTTATTTTGTGAAGAATGCACTTTAAAGTACTATAGTTACTAAAAAGATACTGTACGAGGTAAAGTGTCTTACTGAATCTGATCGGCCATATGCTCGCGTCCCCAGTCACAGATTGCCTGTACGATGGGATTCAGTGTTTTTCCATAGGTCGTCAGGCTGTATTCGGTTTTGGGCGGGACGACGGGGTATACCTCACGATGAATGATGCCATCGGCTTCAAGCTCACGCAATTGCTGTGTCAGCATTTTGGGCGTGGCCTGGGGGAGGAAGCGGCGCAGTTCGCTGAAGCGCAGCGTGCTGTCGATGAGATGCCAGAGGATGATCGCCTTATATTTGCCTCCTATGACGGAAAGGGTCGCCTCAACAGGACAGTGGAAACATGATTCTTTTGGCATGATAAATGATCCTTTCTGATTTCGTGATGTTACTCTATATTATATCGTTACTTTATTACAGCGTAAATATCCATGGTATCTTTTTGGATCCTATTGTACTTAAAAGTGCGTACTTGTCTGTACTTTTCGAGGTGATAAAATGAGAACAGTAAGACAATGTGAACATGAGTATATGGAGGAGTGACACGAATGGAAAAATTATTTTTAGTGGTTATGACGATGGTATTTACGATGCCGTTCTTTACCGGACATACTGCTGAGGCAGCGGCAAAAGGGCGTATATTGCTGGTGGCTTCGAGCCAGCAGACGATGGCGCTGAAAAATGGAACGAAGATGGACGTTGGTTTTTATTTGAATGAGCTGGCTGTTCCGGCACAATATCTGGCCAAGCAGGGCTATGAGATCATCATGGCTACGCCGAGTGGAGCGCGTCCAGTCATGGATGCCAGTTCCAATAGTGCAAAGTTCTTTGGCGGCAGCGAAGCAGAGCGGGCGCAGGCACAGGCTTTTACTGAGAAACTGCCGGTTATTTCTCTCAAGAAAGCCAATGAAGAGCTCGCGCACTTTGATGCGATCTTCATCCCTGGTGGACATGCGCCAATGACAGATCTCATGCAGGATGAAGAACTGGGAAATGCGCTGCGGTATTTCCATAAACAGGGTAAGCCGACTGCAGCAATCTGTCATGGTCCGGTTGCATTGCTTGCTGCCTTGCCACAGGCAGGATCGTTCCGTCAGACGATTGCCGCCGATGATGTCAAAGGCGCTCAGCTGGCGTCAAAAGGCTGGATCTATGAAGGCTATCAGATGACGATGCTTTCGGATCTGGAGGAGTGGCCGGGAGAGCTGCATAAAGGTACGCAGATGCCTTTCCATATTGAGCAGGCACTGCAGATGGCAGGTGGTACGATCGTGAATGCTGGTATGTATAAGAGCCATGTCATCCGTGATCGCGAACTGATTACCGGAGAGAACCCGCAGTCAGACCTTGAACTTGCAAAAGCACTCGATGAGGCACTTCAAAAGAAATAACGGCAGCCATTGACTTGAAGTTAACTTCATGCTGTACAATCAAGCTGTATGCATAAAGAGATTATCGATATTCACATAGAAGGTGTAGAGCATGACAAAAAAGATGACTCGACGTACTGCCTTGAAATATATTGGCGGCGGGGTGTTGGGGTTGGCAGGCATAACGACTTTGTTCAAGCGCAAAGATATCCTTGCGTTTCTGGATGCGGATCAAAGGGCGAGTCAGTCGAATCAGGGAGGGAGCGGAACTGCAGTGGATACCCGGCTGTATCGTTCCAGCGGGCAGCAGCTTTCATTGCTCGGTTTTGGCGCTATGCGCTTTCCTACCCAGGTCATCAATGGCGAGAAAGTGATTGATGAGGAATTGTCGGAAAAGATGATCGACTACGCTTACCGCCATGGAGTGAATTATTATGATACGGCCTACATGTATCATAAGGGGAAATCAGAAGAGTTTCTTGGCAGGGTGCTGAAAAAGTATCCGCGTGACAGCTATATCCTGGCGGACAAGATGCCCGGCTTTGAGCTGGACAGTCCGGCAAGGGCTAAGGAAGGTATTTCAGGAACAGTTGGATCGCTGCGGGGTGGAGTACTTTGATAATTATTTCCTGCATTATCTGAATAAGCGTGAGGATTTTGACCGCTTCTATCTGCAGCAGGGCGTATTAGACTACCTGAAGGAAGAGAAGGCCAGAGGCCGTATCCGGAATCTTGGCTTTTCCTATCATGGGGATGTTCCCTTCTTCGAGTATCTTATGGATAACTTTTCCTGGGACTGTACATTGATCCAGTTGAATTATCAGGATTGGAATGAAGAAACGGAGACACCTGAAGGCACCAGGATCATGGGCAGTCTTTATCGAAAGGCGGCAGAGAAAGGTGTTCCCTGTTTTGTGATGGAGCCTGTGCGCGGTGGTCGGCTGGCATCTTTGCCGGAATCCGCAGAAAAACTGCTCAAGGAACGCGAGCCAAATCGCAGCATTGCTTCCTGGGCCATCCGGTTTGCTGCCTCACAGCCCGAGGTCGTGACGGTTTTGTCCGGAATGAGTGATTTGAATCAGGTGGTGGATAATATCAACACATTGTCTGATTTCAAGCCACTGTCCAAAACAGATCAGATGGTACTGCAAAAAGCGAATGGCAATGCAGTTGCCTTGCAGGCGGTGGCTTGTACCTATTGCCGTTATTGTATGCCCTGCCCTTATGGTGTGGATATTCCGGGTAACTTCAAGGTCTACAATGATTGGGCCGCTTCTTTGGGCTTTCTTGATGAAGACAGGAAACCAAGCGAGAAGCAAAAGGCGGAATTCCTGCGGCATTACCGTAACAGCATTGAAAAATCGGCGCGGGCAGATCATTGCATACGCTGCCGGAAATGTCTGGAGCTTTGCCCGCAGCATATCGATATCCCTGCAGAAATGCGGAAAATCGATACCATTGTCCAGGATTGCCTGAACGCATCGGGAAGGGGGAAGATCTGATATGCTGGTAAAGCTTCGCCTCCTTCTGGCCTGGGCTTCTTTTATCGCCATGACATGTCTTTTTCTGGGGCTGCTGGACCTTCCCGTTGCCAGAATACAGCTTTTTCCGGCACTTTTGGCAGCAAATTTCGTGGTTGTGCTGGGAATTCTCATTTCAGCTGTTCTGTTCGGTCGTGTCTACTGCTCGATGCTGTGCCCGTTAGGTATTTTTCAGGATATGATTTTGTGGCTGGCGCAGCGGAGAAAGAAAAACCGACAGAAGTTCCATTATCGCAAAGAACGCCGCAGGCTGCGTTATGGGATCCTGCTGGTGACAGCGGCTGCCTTATTCAGCGGTCTGGCGCTTTTGCCTGTGCTGCTGGATCCCTATAGTATTTATGGCCGTATGGTCACGCATCTTCTTACGCCAATCTGGCAGCAGTCTGTGAACGGCGCAGCGGCTCTGGGCGAGCAATATGAATTTTATGGTTTAGCCGGGTATGATTTCGTCTGGCAGGGAGCCGCAGCCTTGGGGCTGGCTCTCGTTTATTTCTTGTTCATAGGCATTGCAGCCTGGCGTTATGGCCGGATTTATTGCAATACGGTTTGCCCAATCGGAACCTTACTGGGGACCATCAGCCGTTATTCTGTCTTTCGTATGCGTATCCAGCCGGAACGCTGCGTGGGCTGTGGCCTTTGTGAGAAAAGCTGCCGTTCTTCCTGTATTGATGTGAAGAACCGGAAAATCGATGCCAGCCGTTGTGTGGACTGCTTTTCCTGCATGGAAGTTTGTCCAAGGCAGGCCCTGCAGTTTACCGCCACTAAGCAGCCTTCAGTGAAAGAACCTGCCGTTATTCCTGAAGGGAAGGCTCCGGAATCTGTGTTCACGCGTCGTGAAATGATCGCAGCTTCGGTCATTGCCGCAGGAACTGCTGCCGGTGCCTTGATGAAAGCCGCCTCAGCAACAGGGGCAGCTATCGGCAGTGCCGACAATAAGGCAGTTCTGCCGCCAGGTGCCGGTTCTCAGGCAGCGTTTTCAAATCGCTGCACAGCGTGTCACCTTTGTGTGGACCGCTGCCCCAATCAGGTACTGACACCTGCAGTTATGGAGTATGGCCTGGGCGGGATTTTTCAACCGCATGCTGATTTTTCTCAGGGATATTGCGATTACAACTGCAACGTTTGTGGGGCAGTCTGTCCCAGCGGGGCGATCCCCAGCTTTCTCTGGCAGAAAAGCAGCATGTACAGATGGGAAAAGCTATTTACCATCGGAACAGTGCCTGATCCTGACCGAAGGGGTAGAATGTGACGAACTGCGTCCTGCATTGCCCGACGGGAGCGATTACCCTGGAGGAAAAAGATGGCAGGAAACTGCCCAAAGTGAATCATGCAAAATGCATCGGTTGTGGTTCCTGCACCTATCATTGTCCTGCTCAGCCTACGGCAATGCAGGTCATAGGGAGTGCCGAGCAAAAGCGGATCGTATGAGTTGATTCACGTGGACTGACTATCGGAAAGCCCCAGACTGCTGGAAAAATCGATTATATCAGTGTTATTCGAAAATCCTTGGGCAGGAAAAAGCGATGAACTGACGAAATAATTATAGCAGACGACATTGCAACTTGAACATCAATGCGTGTATGCTTTTACTGGTGCAATGCGATAATCAGCAGGAAGAGGGGCATTATTTTGATCGTAGAAATCGTGACAACAGGCAGTGAACTACTGCTGGGTCAGATCGTCAATACGAATTCAGTTTATATGGCGGCAGAATTGAATAAACTGGGTTTTGATGTGGTTTACCAGACAACCGTCGGCGACAATCGCAGACGAATGAAGGAAACGATAGAGCATGCACTGAGCCGTGCGGATATGGTCATCACGTCTGGTGGCCTTGGACCGACTCAGGGCGACATCACCAAAGAGATCTGTGCAGAGATTTTCGGGCGGCAGCTTTCACTCAATGAGGAATGTGTCGGCCGGATGCGCCATTATTTTGAGGAGCATCAGTGGACGATGTCAGGGAATAACCTGCGTCAGGCCATGATTCCTGATGGAGCGCATATCTTCAAGAATTATGCGGGTACAGCACCTGGCATCGCAATGGAACAAGGGGATAAACTGATTGTCAATCTGCCGGGACCGCCTCATGAGATGAAAGATATGTTTGAGCGCAGCCTGAAGCCGTTTCTGAAGGAAAAATATGGGTTCCCGGCGGTGATCGTCTCACGTGTATTGAATACTTTCGGCATCGGTGAGTCCTCGCTGGAGACGGAGATCAAAGATCTGATCCTCGCGCAGAAGAATCCAACGCTTGCCCTGCTGGTGCGCCCGACCGGGGTCATTCTCCGATTACGGCAAAAGCAGCGGATCGGACGGCGGCAGAACGGCTTATTGCTGATATGGAGACTGAAATCCGGTCCCGCGTCGGGCAGTATATCTATGCTGCAGATGATCAGGACATGGAGGCGGTTGTCGGGCAGGCCCTGGCAGCCAGGAAGCAGACCATTGCCTGTGCGGAGTCCTGCACTGGGGGCCTCCTGACCAGTCGTCTGACCGATGTTCCGGGCAGCTCTGCATACGTGATGGGATCGGTCGTGTCCTATACGAATGAGGTCAAGGTCGATTTTGTTGGTGTGGAAAAGAAGACATTGGAAGCGCATGGAGCGGTGTCGAGTGAGACCGCCTGCGAGATGGCCGAAGGCATAAGAAAGGCGATGCATACGGACTTCGGCGCTGGCATTACTGGTATTGCCGGCCCTGATGGCGGCACCTCGGAGAAACCGGTCGGGCTGGTGTACATTGCCGTTGCAGGTCCGGAGCACACCGAGGTAAAGAAGAATCTGTTCAGCGGTACGAGGAAGCAGATCAAATTCCAGTCAACCCAGACGGCACTGGATATGCTGCGCCGGATGCTGGCTGAGTGAACCATATATGAAAAATGCTGTTGCCTCTGCTAATGAGACAACAGCATTTTTTCATATATGGTCAAGGTCATTAGGAATCCTTTGCCGTCACTGATGCAGATCTCGATCTGGGGATTGTCCTGCATATACTGGCGGACTGCCTTGAAGGTTCCTGCACCAAAATAGATTTTGCCATTGTAGGTAATCTCGAAGCTGATATGAAGATTCCGTGCTGTTTGTGAAAAATATATGCATAGTGACAAAAGATGTGATATAATACAAAAATAAAATTTAGTGTAAAGTTGTAAACTCACGACACAAAAGAGAAAGAGGTGAGCATAGAAATAAAAGTCGCAAAATTTACAACAGACATAAAATTACAGCGAAAGAGTGAGGTTTTTGTATGGAAAATGGAATCGATTTAAAACGGCTGTATCGTAAACGTCAATTGCATGTGATCTTTCCCGTGTTTCTTGTTTCTGTGATTGCTTACCTGGATCGCGTGAATGTAGCTTACGCAGGGATGACGATGACAAAGGATCTGCCCTGGCTTACGCCGGAGATTTTTGGCGCAGGTGCCGGCATCTTCTTTCTGGGGTATTTCTTCTTTGAAGTGCCAGGCGCACTTGTTGCGGCCCGGTTCAATGCCTGTACATGGATTGCCCGTATCATGTTCACCTGGGGATTGGTTTGCGGACTTATGGCATTCATGCAGTCACAGACGGAATTTTATGTTTATCGTTTCTTATTAGGCGCCTGTGAGGCGAGCCTGTATCCGGTCATTTATGCGGTGCTGTTCCCAAAATGGTTTACGGCTGGGGAACGCGCCAAGGCGATATCGACGATGCTGACTTCTTTGTTGGTAGCGGCAATCCTTGGGGCCCCGACTGCGGGCTGGCTGCTGGAAATGAATCTTTTCGGCATGCATGGCTGGCAGACCTTGTTTGTGCTGGAAGCATTGCCGGCACTGGTCTTTACGCTGGTCTTCCTGTTCTGGGTTAAGGACCAGCCGGAGAAAGCAGCCTGGCTTACTGATGCGGAAAAAGCTTATCTGAAGGCTGCTTATGAAAAGGAACAGGCACAGATCACGCAGGTGCACAAGTATACGGTTATGCAGGCGTTGACCGATCGCAAGGTTTTGCGTCTTTGCCTCATTTATTTTTTGTGGATCGTTGGCTTTTGGGGCTTCAATTTCTGGATGCCGCAGGTACTCAAAGGGCTGTCTGGCTGGTCGGCTTCGCTGGTCGGTTTTGCGATTGCGATTCCTATGGGGATTGCTTTGATTGCACAGGTGCTTTGGGGGAATTCTTCTTCACGAAGCGGGGAGAAGCGCTGGCATGTGGCACTGGCCATGTTTATAGGTGCCTTTGGTTTGGGAATCACACCATTTGTGAATGATCCAATCCTGAGCCTGGGCTGTATCTGCATTGCTGCTGTTGGTGTCTATGCCGCTATGGGAGTCTGGTGGACCGTTCCTACTACGTTCCTGAGCGGAGCAGCTGCGGCTGGCGCGACCGCATTAATCAATTCCATTGCGAATCTTGGCGGCTATTTCGGCCCTTACCTGCTGGGCGTGGTCAAGGGACAGACCGGGTCGTATGATTATGGCTATTTTGCCTTGGCTTCTTGTATGATCCTGGCGGGAGCTGTTATGCTTACACTGAAGAAAGAGTCGATTGAGACCTGTGACGATGAAGCTGTAGTGACAGCAGATTCGTGATAAGCCATGACCGGGGGGAATTATTCGAAAGATTCGTGTCTTGAACCATATAGTGTAATAGCATAGAGTAGCAGAGTTCGGTATGTATAGCTGCGTATCGGACTCTGTTTTTGCTTGATTGCCTTGAATAAATATTACGGATAGTATAGAATTTAGGCAATGATTGGACGAATTATGATGAGACCAGGAGATGAGATTATGCCAGAAAATGAATCAGGAGAGCGGCATACTGTTGTAGGTGAAGGCACGATCATTACCACGAAGTCGGATCTCAGAAAAAAATTGAATTATATGATCGATGTGTTTGCTAAAGATTATTTTGCAGTGTTGGTGATCGATTTTTCACAGGACAGGGTGGAGGTTTCACGTAGCTCTGAGCCGTTTGTTCCTTTGTTGTCTCAGACTTTGTCGAAATCGAATACCTATAGGGGATTTCTCGATTTCTATTGCAGTCAGTATATAAATGATCAGGATCGCACCGTGTTATGGACGCAGCTGCAGGTGGAAGAAATTTGCCGTCGGCTGGTCGACAGTGGAACCTATACGGTAACGGCGCATCATATGTATCAGGGGAGGACGTGCCCGTCAGAAATTACAATCATAGATGTCAGTGATGCGCAGGATGGCAGTGAATGTATCCTTGCGGCACGGTTCCTGGAAGATATCGTGCGCCAGCAGACTGCACTGAAGAAGCAGGATGATATGGTTCGGACGTTGGTACAGGATTATAATGCAATTTATCATATTGACCTGGACGCGGATACTTTCATCATTTTGCAGGCTCATGATGTTGTCAATGAGGATCAGTATGATTATGCATATCGCAGTTTACCTTTTCAGACGGCTATGCGGAAATTCATAGAGGATATGGTCCGGGAAGAAGACCGTGAGATCATGCTGCAGATCAGCTCCTGTGACTATATCAAGGAACGGCTGAAAAGGCAGGAGGGCTATTCTTATCGTTTTCAGGTCAAGCCTTTGCGGGGAATGCAGTATTTTGAGATGCGGATCATTCGTGCGCGGACGGATTCGGTGGGGCATTATGCAATCATGACTTCTCGCAATGTCGATGAGGCTGCACAGGCAGAATTGAGGGCCCAGCGTGAGATCGAAAAAGCCAATCGGGAACTGGAGGCTGCATTGTCAGCAGCCAGAAAGGCGAATGAGTCAAAATCGGATTTTATTGCCAATGTCAGTCATGATATGCGTACACCGTTGAATGCAATTCTGGGGTATGATCGGCTGGCACTGGAGTCGGATTCAGATGAGGTTCGGGTGGATTATTTACGTAAGATTGGTGAGGCTGGCAATACATTACTGACATTGATCAATGATACACTGGATTTACAGAAGATCGAGAACGGGGTCACGAAGCTGCATTTGCAGCCAGTAAATTGTCAAACAATCACAGAGGGAATAATGACGGCAGTGCAGCCAATGATGGATGTGAAACATATTCATTTTGCTTTTGATAATATAAATTCAATTTGTACGACAATTCGTGCTGATGCAGTAAGGGTGGAAGAAATTTTCATCAATCTGCTCAGCAATGCGGTAAAGTTCACGCCGGCTAATGGCGAAGTCTTGTTGTTAATGGAGTGTGAGAAGGAAACCAAGCGTGAGCTCCGCCTAAAATTAACGGTAAAAGATAATGGCGTGGGGATTTCACCGACGTTCATTCCTAAGATATATGAACCGTTTTCACAGGAACGTACGGAAAAAACAGTGGGGATTGGAGGTTTCGGGCTGGGACTTTCTATCGTAAAACGTCTGATCGATTTGATGCATGGGCGTATTGAGGTTCAAAGCGAATTGGGGAAAGGCACGATATTTACGGTTTATCTGTCGTTTAATAAAGTGAAGAAACGTATAGCGGAAGCACAGACTGTGTCTGTAGATCTGACACTATTGAAAGGGAAAACAGTTCTTCTATGCGAAGATAACGAGATGAATCGTGAAATTGCGACCGCAATTCTTGAGCAGAGTGGGATGATCGTTATTCCTGCTGCGAATGGGGAAGAAGGCGTCAATCATTTTATCGAATCGGGCAGTGGTATGATTTCGGCCGTGCTTATGGATATTCGCATGCCGGTTATGGATGGCTATGCTGCTTCCAGGGCAATACGTGTCAGCAATCATCCAGAAGCCAGGACGATTCCGATTATTGCTCTGTCAGCAGATGCGTATACAGATGACGTAAAAAAGGTGCAGGCTTGCGGGATGAACAGACATTTATCGAAGCCGATTGATCGAAAACTACTCCTGCAGACATTGCAGGTGGAGATTCAGAGCCGGCAGAGGCAACAAAATAAACGATGAAGGTGTAGGATTCAATGAATACATTGACATCTATCTATACGTGTGCTATAACATAGATAGATGTCAATGTGAGGTGAAATGATGAAAGATGAAGAAGCCGCTTTGATCTGCAAGGCAATCGGTGACTTGAACCGGTTGCAGATTGTTCAGTTGTTGACACAGGGAGAGCGTTGTGCCTGCGATATTCTGGAGCGTTTTTCGATTACGCAGCCTACGTTATCGCATCATATGAAGATCCTATGTGCCATCAATCTGGTTCAGGCAAGAAAAGAAGGAAAATGGTGTCACTATTCCCTGAACTGCGAGAAGTTCAAGGAGTTCAAGGAGTATATCGGCAAACTGGTCTGCTGCTGATTGTCTGGAATCGGATAGCAGGCGAAGCCTATGCTGATATATTGATGGACATAAATGTGATGTCGCATTAACGGTAGTAAGGGGGACTTTATGGTTTGGGACTTTTTCCAGAATCAGATTCTGGGCATGAAATGGCTGGATGTGCTGTTGGCACAGCTGTTGACTGCAGCTGGTGTGGATGTACAATCTGCGGCTGGCGGCAGCCTGAATTTCTTTCTTTATGATGTCATCAAGATTACGGTACTGCTCTGTTTGCTGATCTTCATGATCTCGTATATCCAAAGCTATTTCCCACCGGAGCGCAGCCGTAAGATCATGGGGCGCTTCCATGGTATTGGGGCGAATTTTATGGGGGCTTTGCTGGGGACGGTGACACCATTCTGTTCCTGCTCATCGATACCAATCTTTATGGGATTTACCAGTGCTGGTCTGCCACTTGGCGTTACGTTTTCTTTTTTGATTTCGTCACCAATGGTTGATTTGGGCAGTCTGGTTATTCTTATGAGTATTTTCGGAGCCAAGGTAGCCGTAGCCTATGTTGTTGTCGGATTGGTGATTGCCGTGGCTGGTGGTACGATAATCGAGAAGCTTGGCATGGATCGTTATGTTGCAGATTTTGTCCGTCAGGCGTCAGGCGGTGCTGACTTGTCGTCCCCAGCACTTACCTCGAAGGATCGGATGGTTTATGCCAGGGATCAGGTCGTACAGACCTTTCGGAAAGTCTTTCCTTATATTCTTGTCGGTGTAGGTATTGGCGCAATCATCCATAACTGGATTCCGGCAGACTGGATCGAAGGAGCTTTCGGTAAAGGCAATCCTTTTGGCGTGTTGTTGGTTACGCTTATCGGCGTTCCGATGTATGGTGATATTTTTGGAACGATACCGATTGCTGAGGCCTTGCTGTATAAAGGCGCTGATCTGGGTACGGTCCTTTCGTTCATGATGGCGGTGACAACATTGAGTCTGCCGTCGATGATCATGCTGAGCAAAGTGGTACAGGCCCCTCTGCTTAAGACCTTCATTGCGGTCTGCACGATCGGGATTATCCTGGTGGGTTATTTGTTTAATTTATTGCAGGGCTGGTTTATTTGATATTGAGGAGGTTTTCATCATGGGATTATTTGGTTTCAGCAAGAAGAAGGATGCATCTTCGTGTAAGTGGGAATGTCATCCGGAGACGGCGGAGCAGGATGCACCGGTTAAAGTCTTAGGCTCTGGTTGTGATAAATGCCGCGCACTGGAACAGTCCACTATAGAAGCATTGAAGGAGTCAGGCCGGGAGCCACGGGTTCAGCATGTGACCGATTTTGCGGAAATCGCGAAGTATGGCGTCATGCAGACACCTGCCCTGGTAGTAGATGGTAAAGTCGTTTCTTATGGTAAGGTGTTATCGAAAGAAGAAGTCCTGAAGTTGCTATAAGAGTTCACACATGCGATTGCTGATTCGAGCAATCGCATGTGTTTTTCATAAAGATGAAATAGTTGCTCCAATTACGGTCATATCCTTTATAATAGAGATATAGGATCTACTGTGAAGCAATCTGGTAATATGTCAACCCCATAAAAGAAAAGATTTCAAAAGGATTACCAGAAAATGAGTGCACTTAATAAGACTTTTCTTTCAAATTTCAAAAAAGAAAAGTATGTTCGAAAATATTAAGCTTGGACTACTCTGTCAGAAGAGTAGAGCTGATGATTGGCCAGCAATCCAAAAATCAGTCGGACAAATTTTCGAGCGGTAAGAGCGAGTGCACGTTTATGCTGATGAATTTTTACTTCATCATATTTTTTCTGGTAGAATGCAGCGAATTCGCCGCAGTGATTCTTTACATGGCTGGTCGCTTCAATCAGGTAATACCTGAGATAGGCATTGCCAGCTTTTGAGAGTGGTGTATCGTCAGCCTGGAAGTTTCCCGACTGATTCTCCCGCCAGACGAGGCCCGCGTATTTTGCCAGTGCCTCCTGGTTCTTGAATGCATCGATATACCCAATCTCAGACAGGATACCAGCAGCCATGACCGGCCCGATTCCTGGAATGGATAAAAGGCTTTGGTAAGCATTGGGGTCAATCCCCTTGAGCGTCTTCTCGATGGCCTTATTCACGGCCTTGATCTCAATTTCATAGGTTGAGATCAGTGTGAAGGATGAGGCGATGGAGACCGTTAACGGCTCATACAAACATTTATCCAGTCGATAGGAGTTGCGGGCCTGCCTGCTGAAGCAGGGAGGCTGTTTTTTCCGGATTGGGGAACCGATTATGTCCCTTTTCGCAGATGTAGCTGATGAGGTCTTCTGTAGGCATTTCAATAATCTCTTCCATCGAGAGAAAGTCGGTTAGTACCGAGGATGCCGTAGCCCCGAAGCTATTGGAAAAGGGCTGATCTTCCGCATCGAGCAGCGAAAACTCGCTGAACTTGAGGAAGATATTGGAAAGCATGTAGGCCTTTTCGCGTGTTAGCGCTTTGGCCAGATGCAGGCGATGCCTGGTCAGTCTTTGCAGAGCAAGGAACTGACTGCCACGCCAAGGCTTGGTAGTAATCCGGTTGGCACGAGCGAAATCAGCGATGACAAAGGCATCGACATAGTCGTTCTTGCCAAGGTCAATAAAGGACTTTTTGTAGTTCTTGATGGCCTTCGGATTCAAGCAGTATACCGCAGTGTGGAACGGAGCGAGGACATCACAGGCTGAAAGATAGTTCGCGACATGTATGCCGTAAAATGACGTAGATTCGAGAGCTACCACAAGTTTAGTAAGGTCCTTACGGGAACGCAGATAATCTGCAAGCCGATTGGCAAGTTCCACTGCGCCGGGCTGATTATTGCCGACCGCAAAGCTTTGAAGCGTCTTCTGGGATTCAAAATCCAGGAGTGCGACAACGTTGTTGCGGGAGCTGATGTCAATCCCGACAAAAAGAGTAGAAAGAAGATCCGCCTTCTTCAAAGTAAACCACCACCTTTCCGGCTAAGCGTTGGAAAAGTGAACAAGGAATTATCCTGATCTTAATTGCTGACCGCACCCTCGCTAATAAGCATTCACCCGTGAGAGGCAACGTTGCTGGAAACCACTCTCGCCCAGGGACGCAACATCTGTGTAAGCGGTATTTGACAACTAAGGCAGGCGTCAAGCTTTTCGAGCAGTCACCGATAGGTGCCGCAGGAGGTGAAAGACGTAACCTTGGCCACAAATCTCTAAAGTAATTGTAGCATCAGGAGTTCCATATTAGAAGTTTTTAACTGGTAAGCAAGGCGGAAATCTTGCTTACAAAATATATTATACGAGGATGTGGAGTACATGGAAGACGTTGGAGAATATGTTGTCAGAGGCAATTTGATTTATACGGAAACGATGGATCGTTTTTCGGCCCTGGTTGATGGCTGCATTATGGTAAAGGATGGGCGTATCCAGGCAGTCGGGCCTTATCAGTCACTGGCCAATCAGGATATTCCGGTGCTGGATTACCGGGGGGCTTTGATTATACCTGGATTTGTCGATCTGCATGTACATGCACCGCAGTATGGTCAGATTGGTATAGGGATGGATGAAACACTGCTTCAGTGGCTGGAACAGTATACCTTTCCCGAGGAAAAACAATTTGCTGATCCTGCAAAGGCAGCGGGAATCTACACGGATTTCATTCGTGAACTGGCAGACAACGGGACGACAGTGCTGCTGTCTTTGCAACGATACATCCGGAAAGTACGGAACTATTATGCCGGCTCCTGAAGCAGGCCGGTATCAGGGCTTTTGTTGGCAAGGTGAATATGGATGCGAATGCACCGGCAGGATTGCATGAGGAAACGAAGACCTCTTTAGAACAGACCCGACAATTCCTGCAGGCATGGAAGGATGATCCGATGGTAAAACCCATCCTGACCCCTCGCTTTGCACCATCGGTCACGCGTGAATTATTGACCGGATTGGGGAAAATGGCCCAGGAATATCAGGTGCCTGTCCAGTCGCATCTGGCCGAGAATCAGGAGGAAGTCGCCTGGGTAGCCAGTTTGTTCCCCGAGCGTTCATCGTACTTGGACGTATATGCCTATTATCATCTGTTGTGGTAAACTAAAATTGTAACAGGGCAACCTAATAAGATATAATCAAATTATCTTAGAAAAGGAGAGTGCCTTATGCCACAACATTATGATCCAGAGTTTAAAAAACAGATTGTACGGTTGCACTTAGAAGAAGGTCGTACCATCATCAGTCTGCAAAAAGAATATACAGTTTCAAAAGCCGCCATTTCTAAATGGGTAAAACAATTTCGCGATGAATGCCAGGACAATCCTAAAGCCCAATCTGACTATAATTACATGAAAGAAAATCTTCGGTTACGAAAGGAGCTTGAAGAGGCCCAGAAGGAAGTGCTTTTCCTAAAAAAAGCTGCAGCATTCTTCGCGAAGGAGATCGATTAACGGCTTATCGATTTATCCAAACATATCATCCACTATTTGGCTTACGGTGGTTATTCCGCCGGATGAATATCTACCCTAACGCTTATTACAACTATCTTGCACAACGAAAGAAGGCGTATCAGCAACAAAAACACAGAATTTTGCAGAAGATTAAGGACATCTATCATACCTATAATGGCGTGCCAGGATATCGTACGATGCAGGTCTACCTAAGGCGTGAAGGAATAGTAATCAGCCGTCCAACCGTACATCGGTACATGAATCGAGAGCTTGGTCTGCTGGCTGTAGTTCGTCGGCGTAAGCCAAATTATTGCAAAGGACATGCTCATAAAGTATTTCCAAACCTATTGCAGCAAAATTTTACAGCAGAAGAGATCAACCATAAGTGGTGCACTGATTTTACGTATTTATTTCTTAGCAATGGCAGCAAGCGGTATAACTGTACGATTATTGACCTTCATGATCGCAGTGTAGTTGCAAGCATCACAGACAAAAAAATCACCAGCGACCTGGCAATTCGAACCTTGCAAAAGGCTATACAATCGCAGAAGCCGAAATGCCAGCAGCTTCTGCTGCATAGTGATCAAGGAAGCCAGTACACATCTCAGGAGTTCATTGATTTCTGTGCATCACAGGGAATCCAGCAGAGCATGAGTAAGGCTGGCTATCCATACGATAATGCCCCAATGGAACGTTATTATAATACCTTGAAAAATGAGCTTATAGAATTGCATTGCTACCATACAGATGAAGAGCTCACAAGTTCCATTGAAGAATTTGCCTATGGTTGGTACAACCATGGTAGGCCACATTCATATAATGATTATCGAACTCCTTATGAAGCTCGATGTCATTCTTAAAAATGTAGGTTGTACTGTTACAAAAATGCTTGACCACAACATCTGTTGGGCGATACGCCTACCTTGATGGCTCATTGTATCTATCTTTCGCCAGAAGATGTTCAGCGTATGGCCGCGTGTGATGTCTATGCAGTTCATTGCCCAGACTCAAATCTCAATCTGCGCAGCGGGCTCATGCCGGTTCGAAAGCTATTGAAGGCAGGTGTGCGTGTAGGCTTGGGGTCGGATATTGGTGCAGGCAACAGCCTGTTCATGCCGGATGAGGTCGTCCGGGCGATAGAGATATCCAAGGTCTATGCGATGTTGCATCCAGAGGACGAACCACTGCATTTATCGGAAGCTTTTTACCTTGCCACTAAAGGAGGAGGATGTTTCTTCGGCAGGACGGGCAGCCTCGAGCCTGGCTATGCGGCAGATTTCCTGGTGGTGGATGTGCCGGAGCATCAGCGGGAGCGGCATACAGGATTTCCTGGAGACTGCCATCAATATGCCAGGGGACTTGCAGCTCGCGGTATATCGTTGGATACCACTGATTGACAACCGATAGAACCCGCTCATATAAGCCATGCTTTTGCAGCAGGCGCAACTCGGAGGCATAGTTTTGCCAAAACGAGAAAAATAATTGCAAGGTATCTTCATGCCTTGTAATTTTTTTTTGCAATAAACGTTCCGTATACTGGTCGAAAAGTTTCTTCAGGTATTGTTGGAGCAGATCATCTGTTGTGGTCAAGCATTTTTGTAACAGTACAACCTACATTTTTAAGAATGACATCGAGCTTCATAAGGAGTTCGATAATCATTATATGAATGTGGCCTACCATGGTTGTACCAACCATAGGCAAATTCTTCAATGGAACTTGTGAGCTCTTCATCTGTATGGTAGCAATGCAATTCTATAAGCTCATTTTTCAAGGTATTATAATAACGTTCCATTGGGGCATTATCGTATGGATAGCCAGCCTTACTCATGCTCTGCTGGATTCCCTGTGATGCACAGAAATCAATGAACTCCTGAGATGTGTACTGGCTTCCTTGATCACTATGCAGCAGAAGCTGCTGGCATTTCGGCTTCTGCGATTGTATAGCCTTTTGCAAGGTTCGAATTGCCAGGTCGCTGGTGATTTTTTTGTCTGTGATGCTTGCAACTACACTACGATCATGAAGGTCAATAATCGTACAGTTATACCGCTTGCTGCCATTGCTAAGAAATAAATACGTAAAATCAGTGCACCACTTATGGTTGATCTCTTCTGCTGTAAAATTTTGCTGCAATAGGTTTGGAAATACTTTATGAGCATGTCCTTTGCAATAATTTGGCTTACGCCGACGAACTACAGCCAGCAGACCAAGCTCTCGATTCATGTACCGATGTACGGTTGGACGGCTGATTACTATTCCTTCACGCCTTAGGTAGACCTGCATCGTACGATATCCTGGCACGCCATTATAGGTATGATAGATGTCCTTAATCTTCTGCAAAATTCTGTGTTTTTGTTGCTGATACGCCTTCTTTCGTTGTGCAAGATAGTTGTAATAAGCGTTAGGGTAGATATTCATCCGGCGGAATAACCACCGTAAGCCAAATAGTGGATGATATGTTTGGATAAATCGATAAGCCGTTAATCGATCTCCTTCGCGAAGAATGCTGCAGCTTTTTTTAGGAAAAGCACTTCCTTCTGGGCCTCTTCAAGCTCCTTTCGTAACCGAAGATTTTCTTTCATGTAATTATAGTCAGATTGGGCTTTAGGATTGTCCTGGCATTCATCGCGAAATTGTTTTACCCATTTAGAAATGGCGGCTTTTGAAACTGTATATTCTTTTTGCAGACTGATGATGGTACGACCTTCTTCTAAGTGCAACCGTACAATCTGTTTTTTAAACTCTGGATCATAATGTTGTGGCATAAGGCACTCTCCTTTTCTAAGATAATTTGATTATATCTTATTAGGTTGCCCTGTTACAATTTTAGTTTACCACAACAATCCTTGGTCTTGAAGTGCCGATAAAAGGTCCTGCGGGAGAGTTGGGCCTGTTCTGCAATGCTGGAAACGGTGATGGCATCGTAAGTATGGAGCGTCAGCTGATCAAAGAAAGCTTGGATCAACCAGGCACGGGATTGTTCGATCGTTTTTTGATGTGTGATAGTCATGAGCCAGGGTCCTTTCCTTTATTTTGTGTCACAGAACTGGTTGATTTGTAGCACTTTGCCGGTTTGATTGACCGTGTAAATCAAGTTCATTATAATATATCTGTCACAGGTGTGACAATATTATTATGGTGGACGGAGGCTTTATCGTGCAGGAAAAATTATGGACAAGGGATTTCTTAAGGCTCTCTTTCGTGAGCCTTTTTATGTATCTGGTATTTTATTCGTTTATGGTTATTGTGGCAATCTATGCCTTACAACAAATGAATGCATCCAATGCGTCGGCCGGACTGGCAGCAGGAGATTTCCTGTTGGCGGCACTGGTGGCCAGATTGATCGCCGGTCATACGATTGAGCATATTGGCAAGCGTCGTATGATGCTTTGGGGGCTGCTTTTCTATGCCTTGCTGCAGGGACTCTATTTTCTGGCCGGAAATATTTATTTGTTTGCGATCATTCGTTTTGTTCATGGTCTGGCCTTTGGATTTTGTGCAACGGCCGTCTCTACATTAGCAGCCTGTCTGGTACCAAAGACGCGGCGGGGAGAGGGAATGGGCTATTTTTTGCTCAGTACGACACTGGCATCGGCAATCGGTCCGTTTATTGGGCTGTTCGTTTATCGCCAGTCTGGTTTTGAGACTTTATTGCTGGTCAGCTTAGGGATGTCTGTATTGGCTTTCCTGCTGGCAGCAGGTATCCGGGTGCCACGGGAGGAAACTGAGCCGGCAGCGTCCTGCTGCTGGTTCCGGGCTGCAGAGTTATTTTGAATTCAAGGCTTTGCCAATCGCGCTGATCAGCTTTGTGATTTATTTCTGTTATTCCAGTCTGCTCAGTTTCTTTTCTGCTTATGCAGCCGAACTGGACATGCTGGAAGCGGGACAGTATTTCTTTCTGGTTTATTCGCTGGCTATCATCATATCTCGTCCTCAGGTCGGAAAGATTGCAGATCATCGGGGTATCCACTCGGTTATGTATCCGTCATTTTTGCTGTTCGCGTTGGGACTGGGGCTGCTCAGCATCATGCATACGATTCCAGTGATGATTATCGCTGCCATCTGCTGCGGTGTCGGGTTCGGAACATTTGCTGCCATGGGACAGGTTTTAGCAATCCAGAAGGTTTCCAGGGAGCGTTTTGGCATTGCATTGTCGACGCTGCTTTCAATTTCAGAATTCGGTACGGGGGTAGGTCCGTTTCTGCTGGGTGGTCTGTAACCGTCAAATAATACGGTGTATTTAATATTGACCTCCCATATGAGATAATGTGTTTGTCAAAAACATAAAAAACACAACACAAAAAACGCAAAAAACCAAGCACTTGTTTTTGGGGGAGGACTTGTATTGAATCAGATCCAACAAATCAAAACGCAGCACAGCATCGAGCAATGGAAGAAGGTCATCATAGACCAACAGGCTAGTGGCCTTTCTGGTCGGGCATACTGCCAGCTGCATGCCATCCGAGAAAATCGTTTCTACTACTGGATCCGCAAGATACGCGAATCCATCGTGGCGATGCAGCCTGTAGTTACCAGCACTAGCCAGGAGCCTGTTACTGAGACACAGTTTGCTGTAGTTTCAGCAGCAACCGTCACCGTCAAGAATCGCCAGGAGAATGTCCCAAAACTGCTCCTTCATTATGGTCCAATCAAGTTTGAGCTTACAGATCAGACGTCTCCGGAACTTCTGCGACAGACGCTTCAAGTTCTTCAGGATGTGCTTCCACCATGTTAGCTCGTGAGATATCTGCCGACCATATCTATCTGGCTTGTGGGCATACAGACATGCGCAAGTCCATCGACGGACTTGCCAGTATCGTGTCATCCCATTTCAAGATGGACCCGCATCAGCCGTCGTTGTTCCTGTTCTGCGGTCGGCGCAAAGATCGCATCAAGGCACTGCTCTGGGACGAGACCGGCTTCCTCCTGCTGTATAAGCGCCTGGAAAATGGTCAGTATCAGTGGCCGAGCAAGCCGGAGGATATCCTGGAGCTTTCCGAGCAGCAGCTTCGCTGGCTTACAGATGGCTTATCTATCGATCAGCCCCGTGCCGTCCAGAAAGTGCATCCTACCCGTACAATCTAAGCTGCAGATGTGCATAACTACGTAAATCTGTGGATAGCTGAGCCCCCGCCACTACTGGCGTTGCGGGGCTTTTTGCGGTACAATAGAAGGAGCAAAAACAAGGAGGCTTCCCATGACTGACCTGCGCGAGCAAGAGATGCAAAACCGGATAGATGCCCTGGCAAATGAGAAACGGAACCTGAAAGAGGAAAACCAGTATCTCAAGGAACAGATTGCCCAGCTGAAGAAGATGGCATTCGGCTCAAAAACCGAAAAGACGAAACGCGTCCTCGGCGACAACGAGGAAATCAATCTCTTCAACGAGGCGGAAGTTGAGGCCAAAGCAAGTGCTCCGGAGCCCACCATTGAAGTACCAGCACATCAGCGCCGGAAAAAGCAAAGTGGACGCACGGAGGAAATCCTGAACTCTTTCCCTCATGAAGAGCAGGTCATCACCCTGCCAGAAGATCAGCGGGTCTGCAAGCGCTGCGGAGCGCCGCTCACTTCCATGGGCAAGGAGAAAATCCGCACGGAAGTCCAGTTTATCCCAGCGACTATCAAGGTCATCGACTTCTACCGGGAAACCTTCCAGTGCCTGGAGTGCCGGAAGCAGGACCATTTCTCGATTGAGAAACCAGTAATGCCGCAGCCGGTCCTGGCAAAATCCATTGCTTCACCATCCAGCGTAGCCCATGTCATCTGCCAGAAATATCTGTTATCCCTGCCACTTTACCGACAGGAACAGGAGTGGAAGGGCATCGGCCTCATGCTTTCACGGGCTACCCTGTCGAACTGGGTCATCCGGCCGACAGAAGACTGGCTCATGCCCGTAGTGGAGCGGATGCATATGCACCTGCTGCAGCTGCCGGTCATCCATGCGGATGAAACGCCAGTCCAGGTGCTCAACGAGAAGAACCGGAAGAACACTACGAAGTCTTTCATGTGGGTGTACACTAACGGAGAGTATGAGGTGAACTGGCAGATTCGTATCTATGAATACCATTCGGGCCGGAGTGGCAACTTCGCTGCGGATTTTCTGGAAGGATTCCATGGAATCCTCCAGACAGATGGCTACAGCGGATACGAGAAGATTTCCTGTGAGGCACACGCACTCTGCTGGGTCCATGCCCGCCGGTACTTCGTGGAGGCAATTCCGACAGGATTAGAGAAGGAAGAGATTGCTGAGACTACCAGTGGACAAGCGCTCAACCGGATCAATGAATTGTTCGCGCTGGACAAGGAATTGGCAGAGCTGCCCGTCGCTGAACGGCAGCAAGAACGTCTGCGGCTTGAAAAGGACAAGCTGGAGGCGCTGTTCATGTGGCTGAAAACAGTTCAGCCGGAAACAGCGCCGAAGTCTGCCTTAGGCAAAGCCGTAAACTATGTCCTGAATCATCAGGAGGGCTTATCTGTCTATCTGCTCCATGGCGCAGCAGCCATGTCCAATAATATCTGTGAACGGGCCATCCGGAACTTCACCATAGGTCGGAAGAACTGGTTGTTCAGCGGATCCCCGAAGGGAGCCGCAGCCAGCGCTGCGGCCTACAGCATGATTGAGACCAGCAAGGCGAACGGACTGGATCCATTCAAGTATCTAACCTATCTCTTCACGAAGCTTCCGAATATGGATTTCAAGATTCATCCAGAGCTCCTGGATAGCGTCCTTCCTTGGGCCGATGAAATCCAGCAAAACTGCAAATAACCGATCTAGTGGTCAGCCAAACTTGGCTGGCCTTTTTGTTTGGGAGGACTGACACCTGATGATTTAACGCTTACGGTGGTCTGCTGGAGCTCTGTGGGTTTCATTGGTTGTATCTTCTGGCAGCAGGAACCACACTGCTTTGCGGAGGTGCGTATTATATTTGCCATAAACACGCTTATATATAAGGTGTGTTTGGGAAGAATTGCGAGACGGGCTGTAAGGCTATGGGGTAGTGTCAACTCTTATGTGTAAACTTTTATAGTGTAGACTGAAAGATTAATCCGTGAACATCTCCAACAACTCCGGATATGCTTCTTGAAATCCACGATGCGCTTTCCCGGAAAAACGTCGGTTATAATCACAGTAGACCGTGCAGGCGAATCGTTCCAGTGAATCCTCGTTGGGGAATTGCTCCTTGAGCTTTGCCTTGTGACGAAATCCTTTGTTGTTGTTCTCAATGAGGTTTGACGTGTAAATTGTCTGCTGGATGCTCTTCGGAAATTCGTAAAACGAGAAGAGGCTGGACTCATTCTGAAAAAGCTTATGAAGTCGCTTGTACTTTGTTCCATACGAGTCGAGAAAGGCTGACAGTTCTTGTTTTGCGAGTGCGGCATTCTCCTGCCGGTACACACGCTTAAGCGCATCCAGGACGATCTTCCGGTCAGAAGGCCGCACCAGGCGGCTTACAGCACGCATGAGATGAACCCAGCAACTCTGGTGCTTGGCACGCGGAAACTCATTCTGTACTGCGTCTGGGAGACCAACAAGGCCATCCGAGACGAAGAGCAGTACCTGTTCCAGCCCCCGCATTTTCAAGCTCTTTAGCATATCGGCGTAGTTCAGCGCTGACTCAGAAGGCAGAATGGCATAGTCAAGAATTTCCTTGTATCCTTCCGGCGTAATGCCGAGCAGGACATGGATAGACTCCTTGGCTACACTGTCGCGACGGAGATTGACATACATTGCATCACAAAAGATAACGGCATATCGCTTGGCAACTGGTCGTTTATGAAACTGTTCAACCTGATCCGACACATCAGCTGCAATCTTGGATATGGTAGCTGGCGTGTAGCAATGGCCATACATCTGCTCGATAAGTTCTGCGATTTGACGCGTCGTGACACCGCGTTGGTACAGTTGAATGATTGTAGTCTCCAACGAATCGACACGTTGTTTTCGCGTCGGCAATAATGGCGATTGAAATTCGCCATTGCGGTCGCGCGGCACATCCACCGTGATTTTGCCATACGAAGTCACGATGGTGCGCTGATATGAACCGTTGCGGCTGTTGCCTGTATTCCACCCGGCGGAACTGTGCTTCTCGTAGCCGAGAAATCCTGCCAGTTCAGCTTTGAGGACGGCATTGACACCTTCTTCGATTTTGCTGCGAAGGAATTCATTGGCGGCAGCACCGCCTTGGAGTAGAGATGTGAGAAGTTCTGTGGTAAGATAAGACATAAAGGAACCTTCTTTCTTTGTGTTTTGTTTGGTCACTTAACACTATAAAGAAAAGTGGTTCCTTTTTCTATCCCCACTTGAGTTTACACAAATGATTTTACACTATCGGCTATTGGGATGTATGCATTATGTTGATACAATAACATTGTAATATCAATGGATTCTTTGGTACAATAGAATCAAGGAATCGAGGTGATGTTATTCATTATGTTAGATATACATTCACGATTATGGCAGCGGCGTTTTTATACGATTGTATTGCTTAGTGCAGTCGAAACAGTGCTGGCATTTTCCTGTTTCGGTTTTATCAGTATGCCGCCCATATCATTGACCACATTGCATATTCCGGTGCTTCTGGCAGCACTGGTTTATGGTCGGTGGGGCGGCGCTGTTCTTGGTGCTGTTTTTGGTGTTTTAAGCGCTTGTGTCGCGACGAATCTGTCCTTTATTCCTGCTGATCGGGTATTTTCGCCATTTCTGAGTGGCAATCCATTGGGGAGTATTGTCTCAGCGGTTGGTACTCGTATCCTGCTTGGCTGGATTGCGGGCTGGGCGTTTGGCCTGGTAAAGCATACAGCACATGAAGGATTGAAGATCGGACTGGTAAGTTATCTGTTGACTGGTCTGCATGGTTTGCTGGTGTTTGCGTCGTTTCATGTATTTTTCCCGGGCCTTGGCTTTACGCCGCTTTACCTGATAGAGCGGATTGCTTCTTTGGCGAATCTTTATGATGGCTGCCTGGCAGCCATTTTGGTGCCGCAAATTTATCTGTGGTTGTTTTGCAGTTCGTCCGGAAAGAAATTTCGGCATATTTTCTCTCAGACGGATACGATGATTTTTGATACTGCCAAATCACGTCTGTTGTTGGCGTTTAGTGGGGGGGCTTTTCCTGACTTCGCTGGCCCTGGTCTGGCATTTTATCAGTCAGATCCAGCGGGCCTTGATGGCATTGCAGGGGAGTATGCCGGATGGACTGTCTGAACTCATGCTGGGCTGGGGGTTGCAGTTTGTTCTGGCAATTACAGCAGTATCATTCCTTCTCTTTGCTGTCATCACGTATTATTACAATCTTTCCCATGAAGCACTGGAAAAGGCTCGTCGTGATCCGCTTACGGCGCTTTATAATAAGGGCAGTATAGTTGAACAGGTTGATGCGCAGCTTAAAGATAATTTTGCTGGCTATGGTGCTTTTCTGATGATGGATATCGATCATTTCAAGACGGTGAATGATAGCTTCGGGCATCCGATGGGAGATGAGATCCTCAGAAATGTTGCCAGTGTGTTGGTGCGAGTGACCCGTGAGGCTGATCTGATTGGTCGTTTAGGTGGAGATGAGTTTTGTATCTATTTGCCCAATGCTCATACGAAAGATGATGCGCTCATGGTGTCTCAGCGTATTCAGCAGGAAGTTGCTGCTATTCTTATGCCTGATGGGACACCGGTAACGCTCAGTATGGGAATGGTGTTGGCCGATGGACAGACGACATTCAATGAATTTTATGCAAAAGCAGATGAGGCACTCTATGAATCGAAGGAGCGTGGCCGGAACTGCTGCAGTGTCTATAAGGAAATGGCTGTTTTAACGTGAGGAAGGAATACAGGGAAGAAAGTAGATGAATGCGTCAGTGCAACTGCCGGATATATGCATTGATGATTGATTTGGAGATGTATATTGATGGATAATAGTCAATTATTTGGCTGGTATTATCTGGCTGTTGTTAACCTATTGACATTGGGGCTGTACCGTTGGGACAAATATTGTGCCGTACATCATCGCTGGCGGATTTCTGAGTTTACGCTGCTGCTGAGTGCAGCTATGGGCGGTTGTGCTGGGGCATTGTTGGGGATGCGGCTTTTCCGGCATAAGACAAGACATTGGAAGTTTCGGATCGGTATTCCTTTTTGCCTGCTGATTTGGATTTTTTTGCTTGTGGGGATAAATTCACCGGTATCTGCAGATGGTCAGTGTTATTATGTCAGTGTGTCAGGCTATGATCAGAATCGTGGAACGATGGATAATCCTTTGGCAACTTTGGCTGGGGCGCAGGAAAAAGCAGTTTCGGGGGATACGGTATATATTATGCCCGGCACCTATAAAGTGAATTCGTCTGCTGAGGAGGACGAACTTTACAGGGAGGTTATGACGTTCTATAAAAGTGGAATTACCTATGCAGGTTATTCAGCCAAGGAACCCCTGTGTGTTAGCATAGTTGTCAGTGATAGATGAAAGCTTTTGTGTTACCATAGATGAGTATCACAGAAAGGAGCTCGACAACCATGCAGTATAGCAATGAACTTCGTGAGGCGGTGTTACGACGCCTACTTCCTCCACAGAATGAATCCATCAGTAAGGTGGCGTCTGCCGAAGGAATCTCTGAACAAACCCTTCGCAATTGGTTGGCAAAGGCAAAGACAGACGGAACATCTGCCAGCGACTTTGAACGCCCTGCTGACAAATGGAGTACGCAGGATAAATTTCTCATCGTCGTTGAAACAGCCAGTATGAATGAAGAAGCCTTGGCAGAATATGCTCGCAAGAAAGGCCTTTATGTCGATCAGATCAAGTCCTGGCGCGATGCGTGCCTGAATGCCAATGGCGGTGTCGCAAAAGAAGCTGCCCGTTTGCACAAGGAACTCAAGGCTACCGAGCGGGAAAACCGTAAGCTGGGAAAAGAACTTGCCCGTAAGGAAAAAGCTCTAGCAGAAACTGCAGCTTTACTCGTTCTAAGAAAAAAAGCCGATGCGATCTGGGGGGACAACGAGGACGAATGATCAGCGCCCCAGATCGCGCAAATGCTGTACAGCTGATTTTAGAAGCCATGCACCATGGTGCTGGTTGTGCTGCGGCCTGTGAGGCTCTCGGCATTACTGAGCGGACCTATTTCCGCTGGCAAAAATTACAAAAAGAACATGGAAATATCTCCGATTTACGGCCAACCGCCAAGCGATTGGCTCCTGCCAACAAACTAAGTGAGAATGAACGCCGGAAAATCATCGATACGGTTACCCAGGAATACTACAAGGATATGCCTCCCTGTGAAATTGTACCAGCACTTGCTGACAAGGGGCAGTATCTCGCTTCAGAATCCACCTTTTACCGGGTTCTCCGTCAGGAAGGAATGGCAGGCCGTCGCGGCCGTGCTGCAGCTCCAGTAAAACGTAAGATTTCTGGCTCTTCACTAGATTGTGTGGGTAAAATGTCTGCATGAAATGTTGGTTTGCCCTTATAGGATATGGGCTTATGGACGATTCGGCAGCGGAATATTTAAGTTGGAACAAACTAGCAGCACCATGTCGAGCATATTCTGGATATTTCGGAAGCCAAATGAGCGCCGAATAATCAACTTGATTTTGTTGTTTGTGGACTCAACCCTGGCATTGCTGACCTGTAGCTGTATGGTGTTTAGAATATGATCCTTGTGGCGCATAATCTTCCGTTGCAGTTCAACAAACTCAGGGATTCGGCAATGCCGTGCCCAGTTCACCCAGCGCGTAAGTTCGCTTTCGGCAGCCTCCACATCAGTCATCTTCAATAGGAGTCGCAGCATCTCTTTCAGCTTATACGCTCGGTAAAGTCGGTTATTCGAAAGCTGTATCATTTCCAGCTTGGCTTCCTGTGTTGTAGTAAGGTTCTCAGGTGCCTTACCTAATGAATAAGTTGCTCCTTTTATAGCTTGGGCATGCTTTTTAGCTGCTAAAAACTCTGCGTGTTTTTCATCATTCACTTTGGGACGGCCTCTCCTTTGCTTGCCATAAGCTTCTGCAACAGATTTTGCTTCATGCCAACTCTGCCGACGGACTTTATCGAGGGCTTCCATGGCCCATTCCACTACATGAAAAGCGTCAATACAACGGGTGCAGTTAGGCAAATATTCCTTAACGCAGGAGGTAATCCATCGGGCACCGTCACCAGTAACGACACGGATGGACTCTCTCTGCTGCTGACTCAGCTTCTCCATGAATAAGGTCAGGATGGCTTTGCCATGTCCCTCATGGGCCCATACAACGGTATTTGTCGCATGATTCACGACTACCGTGATATATTTGTGCCCTTTACGGTAGCTGGTCTCATCGATGCCAATTTCCACTAGACCATCCAATCGGCCATTGAGGTTCGGCTCTATATCCTCACGGACACGAGAGATGATTTTGCCGACGGTATCCCAGGAGACACGCATATATCTAGCAACAGCGCTCTTATTGAGCTGCGTTGCTAGCCAGGCGGTACTCGTTTCGAATTCTTTGGTAAAGCGAGACCCAGGATAAGCCCAAGGGACGCTGGCGACGTGAACGCCATGACGAGGACATTCAATGCGTAAGGTATCCGCGACAATTTGCACGATGACGCCACCGAAATCTAGAGCCCGCCAGGTTCTGCTAATGCGACCCGTGTCATAACCAGGGCATTTTGCCCCGCAAATCGGGCAACGATTCTGATCTCTTTTGTGTGGCGTAGCCTTGATGGTAAGATGGCGAACAGCGTCCTTATCCGACCAAAGTTTTACGTCCTCAATGATGATGTTCTTGACATTTAAGAGATTTTTGCATAATGTAGAAGTAGAAACCACGTGCATCCTCCTTGGAATGTTTTTGTGTAGAGACTTCTACATTACCATGGATGCAGGTGGTTTTCAATTATTTAGTTAGCAGAGGGCTTTTCTACCCACACAAAGTAGTGAAGCCTCAAATATGATGTCATTTGATCGTGACAAATTACTGGGGAGTCATGTATCGGATGAGCAGCCGTCCGTTATTGATGATCCGAAGATAAAAAATGGTTTTTATGATGCGCCAACGGTGTGTATCATTTTTGCACAGGAAGATTTTCTTTTCAGTGTTGCAGATGCGTTCTGTATAGCGGAAAATATGGTTTTGGAAGCTTTTTCACTGGGGATTGATTCCTGTATCGTATCCCGTGCAGAAGAAACGTTTACAACGGATTATGGGAAACAATTGCTACAAGATTGGAAGGTTCCTGAAACAATGATTGCACGTTGCTTTGTCGTATTAGGTTATCATGAAGGCTTGTATCCAAAAGAGAAGCCACGCAAAGAGAATCGCAGTCTCACTGTGGAATGAAAGCCGGTCAGCGCAGCTGCGTGTCCTTATGGCAAGTCGGTTCATGGGGAGAATATGCCAGGAATGTATCCATTCGTCTGAATGTGCATGGGTACACAACCTTAACGGACTATTTCTGACGTGCGAAGAAGTAATAGGCAGCGATGCCGCTTAGAAGCAGGGCCGCACTGCAATTGAACATGGCAGTATAGCCAAAGGCAGAGGCAACTGCACCGCCAGCGAGCGGGCCAAATCCCTGACCGGAATTTGCGCCGATGAAGAACGTACTGGCGGCCAGACCACGCTGAACAGAGCCTGAACGGCGCAGACATTCTGCCTGCAGTGATGGCTGTGCTGTTCCCTGGCCAAAGGCTTTGATGACAGCTGCGGCGAGAATCATGCCCAGACCTGCTGCATGGCCAAGAAACAAGGCTTCCAGGATAGCACAGAGCAGAGCCGGGTAGAGGATGAAAGACAGTCCGTCCCTTTTTGTCATACAGCTTGCCGGCCAGTGGGCGCGTAAGCAGGAGGCATAGGGCGTTTACGGTAAAATAAAGGCCAATATTCGGAATGTCGCGTTCCTGTGCGAGAAGGACAAGAAATGAACTGGCCAGGCCGTTGCCCATGGAAAATAAACCGCCAATCAAGGAAAGAGGCAGGAGCGGGAAAGAAATAATATCGGACAGATGCAGGGAGGAAAAGGAGAATTTTGGATGCGGCAGAGCAGGGGAACTTTGCATGAAGCTCATGCCGATCGTGGCGGCAATCAGCAGCAGCGCAGCAAGTAAAAACGTGCTGTCGATACCGATTCGGTCAGAAATTTCGATGCCGGCAGTCGGGGCGGCAGCCATGGCGATGACCTGGCCAATGCTGTAATAGCCCATGCCTTCACCCAGTCGTTTTTGGGGAATGAAGTCTGAGATCCAGCCCATGTTTGTTGAGATGGCAACGGTAAAGCTTACCCCGTGCAGCATGCGCAGAAAAATCATGGCAGCGGTGTTCGGCGCGAGCATATAGCCGAAGGTAGCCAGTCCATTGATGAATGTGCAGGTCATCAGCAGATATTTTTTATTCATACGGTCAATGAGCAGCCTGGCAAGTGGGCCGAGCAAAAGCGCTGTGAGTGCGAAAATGCCAACAACTAGTCCTGCTGTAGCAAGGCTGGCACCAAATTGCAGGACATAAAGAGAAAGCAATGGCGTAATGAGATTGAAAGCCGCTTGCGCCAGCAGGTTCATGCAGACCAGCAGGATGAAATTTTTATTCCAAAGAGATGGAGCTGTTAATGGAAAAAGCCTCCTTGTGGTAGAAGATATCTATTATTATATAGTATATCACGGTTCAGGTGTTCTTAAAGCAAACGCATTCTCCTTGCCGTTTCTTAAAAATGGAGATAGGCTAATATCATAGGAAAGAGCCAGCCAGATACAGGATGATTCTTGTATCCGACTGGCTCTTTGGGGTTCTGAATATCGATTATTTCAGCTGTTTGTTCAGGTAATTCACAGCGATATCGGTTGCGGTGGTTACGTTCTGGGAGAAGTTGTGGTCATAACCAGGCAACAGGTGAAGTTCACTGTTGGGGTAGAGATGTGCGTAACGCTCGCTGTAGGTGTAGGGGACTAGCTGATCGCCAGTTCCGTGAATCATGCAGGCGTAGCCTTGATAACCGGCAGCTGTTTCATAGATCGGCAGACTGAAGGCGGTCTTGATGTAGTTGCGGCCAATCTTATATCCACCGAAAATCTCGACATATTCTGGCGGATCGAGCGGATTACATTTCACGCCGTAGGCAGCACCACGGATGGCATCTTCACGCAGCACAGCCGCCGGAGCGAGGAGAACGATAGCCTTGACTTTATCCGTGCCAAGTTCGCCGGCAGTCATACTGGTGACGACACCGCCCTGGGAGTGGCCGGCCATCGATACCGAGGTAACGCCTGGCAGTGCCTTCACATAGTTGTAGACTTTCTTGGCATCTTCAATCTCATTGGGAACGGTCATGTCCTGAAAACGTCCTTCGCTTTCCCCATGCCCGTTGAAGTCGAAGCGGATGGAGGCAATTCCATTCTTTTCCAGGCCATCAGCCATATGGGTTATGATCGTATCTTCTTTGTTGGATGTGAATCCATGCATCAGCATGACCATTGAATAGCTATTTTTGCCATCCGGGCGTTGGATGACAGCGGCTAATTTACCATGATCGCCCTGAATACTGACCTTTTCCGCAGCAGCAAAGGCGGTCATCGGCACCATCAGGCAGGCCATCAGTGCCAGCAGGAATAATTTTTTCATTATACACAGCTCCTGTTCGTATGTAATAAAAACCTGTTTATAATATAACACGTAAATGATTGGAATTGAAGATAGATGTTGTTATAATGATTATCATGATAGCGGTAATTCGAGCCTGGAAGACATGATGTGTTTCCTGTCAGTTGTTTTTGGCCCAGGAACCAATCATATCGTGCAGCCAGGATCTTTTAGGATGGTTTGCAGCTGAGCCTGTGCCACTCCAGCAGAGTTTGCCGTCACAGCCATTGCAGTATGGGCAGCTGGCGCAATTCTTGCTGGTGCGGCGGCTGCATTCACGACAGATGCAGCTGCTGCAGGAATACTCTTTCATAATGAACCCTCCCTGTGTGTTTCTTATAGGATAACATGTCCGAGGCAGCAGGGCGATAGCAAAAGTTACAGGTTTTGCTGACACGTGATTGATATAAGAAAGGAGATCTTATTTTGGTTGATCGGAAAGAGTTGCCGGCATGTCCGGTTGAGACGACGCTGCTATTGATCAGTGACCGCTGGAAGGTCCTTATCCTGCGGGACCTGCTCAGTGGGACCAAACGATTCGGTGAGCTGAAACGGAGTGTGGGGACAATCTCGCAGAAGGTACTGACCAGTAATCTTCGCTCGATGGAAGCGGATGGTTTATTGGTACGCCAGGTTTATCCGGAAGTGCCGCCAAGGGTAGAGTATACGTTGACCGAATTAGGGAAAAGCCTGAAGCCCGTACTGGATGCGATGTGGGACTGGGGTGAGGGCTACCAGGCTTTGGCAAAAGAGCCGGAAGCTTGAGGCATGGTTTCCTTCAGGTAACTATAGCACTTTGAAGTGCCTACTTTTCAGGGGAGCTGCTGCGTGTTATCATGAGATTGTGTTCAGGAGGTGAAGAAACTTAGATGTCTAATAAAAAACAGATTGAGCCGCGGAATATGATCGCGCTCATGAGCAGGATTACCGAACTGACAAACCGGATGATTGTGGATGAACTCCATGCGCATGGAATCGAAGGAATTGTGCCATCACATGGTGGCATACTGACCCGCTTGTTCACGGGGAAGCAGTATACGATGCAGGAAATGGCGGCGGCCATCCATCGCACGAGGCCAACCCTGACAGTTCTTGTCAGAAAGCTTGAAGCACAGGGCTATGTGCTTCGGGAAAAAAGCAAAGCAGATTCCCGGGTGACATTCCTGCGGATCACAGAGAAAGGCCGGGCACTGGAGCCGGTATTCCGTGAAATCTCGGATCAGATGAACGCGCTTGTCTATCAGGGACTGTCGGATGATGAGGCACAGCGGATGTCCGGACAACTGCGGCAGATGCTGGAACGTCTGGCAGGGGCCGTTTGACGGAAATGGTACAACCCAGTGGGGCTGTGCCAGGTTAAAACTTAGATATCTAAACAAAATGGATCATGATGGCTCAGGCACAGTGATCTGTGAACTGAACTCAATGATAGAATGATTTCATGGATTATGTAAAGGGGAATTGCACGATGAAAAAAGAAGAATTTATGTCGTATCTGCCGAATGGTACTTATGGTATTCTCTCAACGGTGGCTGAAGATGGCCGTCCGGAGGGGCGTGGCTGGGAGTTTCAGTATGAGGAGAATGGTCGCTTCTATTTCGGTACAGCCAACACTAAAGCCGTTTACCAGCAGCTGCTGGCGCATCCGAAGGCAGCATTCACCTATATGGAGCCGAAAGGAAAGTATACGGTCCGTATCAATGGTGAAGTACATTTCGTGACGGATGCCGCCAAGAAAGCCGCCTGCTGGGAAAAGATTGACCCGCTGGTGCAGAAGATGTATCAGAGCGTCGAAAATCCGATCTTTGAGATCCTTTATCTGGATGCCTGCAACTGCAAACTGGCCAAAGGATTCAACCCGACTGAAGCAATGGAGTAATTGTTTCTGGAACAATACAAGAAAATCCCGCAGATTCCCTCGTAGGAGGTGGATCTGCGGGATTTTTAGGTCAGGTGGTGCTCAACTGAGCAGTTTTTGCAGTATGAAGCATTATTGCTGGTGAGCAAGAATCCAATCCCGAAGGCCATCACAATCCAGAACATCAGTTGCTACTTGCAACACAACTTTAATCAAAGCGTCCTGTGTATAATTTACTTGGATGCCATTGACAGCCAGGAATACGAGCATGGCATGTGCGCCCAGACGTTTGTTGCCATCTACGAATGGATGATTACAAATCAATCCGAAGCCAAGCCTGGCTGCTTTTGATTCAACGTCAGGATATTGGCTGATGCCAGCAAATTCCTGCCATGGCGCAGCCAGAGCAGATTCCAGCAGTCCTTCATCGCGTAGTTCTGTGGAGCCACCACTGGTAGCAATCAGCGCAGCATGCAGGTGCAGTATCTGTTGCTTAGTCAGTTTGATCATTTAGCCAGAACCTCATAAGCTTTTTGATTCCTGGTCATTAGTTGCTGGGAGATGTGATCGATTACTGAATCGTCAGCGATATCTTCACGATCTCCACGGATTTCTGTCAGAATATACTTGGGAGCATTGTTCTTCATAATGATGATAGCGCCTTTTGAATCTGCCAGTTTGGCTACCTTAGAAAAGTTTTGATTCGCTTCGGTCATAGAGACCATTGCGCTGGTATCTATTAACATATCAATCACCGCCTTTTTCTTTATTGTAGCATATAAAATAGGATAAATATATGCTAGAAATAAATAAAGTGCCGTAGTCATTTCTTAATAGGAAAAAATGCAGATTCCCTCGTAGAAGGTGGATCTGCGGGACTTTTTTTAGATCAGGCGGGCGATGAGTTTGTCGCGAAAGAGCTGGGGCACTTTTGAAAGGCGGTGCTTCTGCTTCCAGATCAGATAGACATGAGTGGAAAGCTGCGGCTCCAGCGGTCGAAAGCAGAAGGGGCTGTCAGGGCCGGTATAAACCAGCTGGTCCAGGCAAAGCGCATATCCAAGGTATTCTTTTACCATGAGGGAAGCATTGTAGAGCAGATTATAAGTGGCAACGATGTTCAGGTTCTCAGGCTCTTTCTGCAGCCAGTGATAGAGCTCGTGAGTGGCAAGCGATTGCTGGGATATCATGAGAGGGATGTCCCAGACATCCTGATTCTGGATGGTGGTTTTCTGGCTAAGGGGAGCATCTTTGCGCATGAGCAGTCCCCAGCGGTCCGGATTCGGGAGTTCCAGCGAGTGGTATTGCTTGATGTCTGATGGTTCGACCAGTATGCCGAAATCCAGCAGTCCCTTTTCAAGCCGTTCAATGACATCATCGGCTTTGCCACTGAACAGATGGTAATGGATTTGCGGGTAATCGGCCTGCAGTTCTTTGGCCAGTTTTGCCAGGGGCTGCAAGGCTGGTGTTTCACCGCTGCCGATATAGATATCACCGGCAATCACATCCCCAATCTGCTGGAAACTCCTGCTGAGTCCGTTCGGTCAAAGCGGTGATTTCCTCGGCACGTTGGCGCAGGAGCCTGCCGGCGTCTGTGAGCACAGTCTTGCGTTTCCCGCGCTCCAGCAGTTTGATGCCTAGTTCGTCTTCAAGCTCGGCCAGCTGTCGGGAGAGTGTCGGCTGTGTGATGCACAGGGCCTCAGCGGCCCGTGAGATATTTTCTTCCCGGGCTACGGCTAAAAAATAGGTTAAGACGCGGAATTCCATGATATTCATCAATCCTTTCACTTAGAAACGGTTATGGGTATATCTTTCGTCACATGGGGTGAATATCCTGCTTAAAACGATGCTTTCCAGGCATCGTTTTTCTTTTGTGGGTATTCTTATGGAAGATTCGATATAGTGCAAGTAAAAAACAGGATTTATTATACTTAGAAGGTATAATAAATGATTTTAAATAAGCATTAGACATATTATATGCATTCGGCTAAAATAAAATCAACCTTCAGGGATAGAAGAGACAAGGGGAAATGCTGACGCATCGAAGTGAAGGCAGTATTGGAATCCGTAAGTATGTGAAACAGAAGTAAGGAAAGAGGAATTTGAAGATGAAAAAATTTAAAAGCAAGAAATCCATGCTGGCAGCAGCGCTGCTCATTGGGACGATGTCATTTGGCTTTATGGGGATGAATGCAACTGAGGCAGCAACGCCGGCCAAGGTTTTGGCGCAGGAGTCACAGATGAAGCATTCGTCTATCCAGGAACTCGACAATGATACGCGGGTGTTCAAGGTAGATAAGAACATCGAGGCAAAGAATGTCCGCTTCGATAACCGCTATGGCTTTACCGTGGCCGGCCACATGTATCTGCCGAAGAACTTCGATAACAAGAAACAGTATAAGGCGGTTGTGATCAGCGGTCCGTTTGGCGCGGTCAAGGAGCAGTCCTCAGGGCTCTATGCACAGGAAATGGCTAAGAACGGATTCGTTGCGGTGGCCTTTGATCCGTCGACGACAGGCGAGAGCAGCGGGACACGCCGTAACATGGGCTCGCCGGAAATCTTTACGGAAGATTTCAGTGCAGCGGTGGATTTTGTTTCGAATCTGAAGTTTGTCAATCCGAATCAGATTGGGGCAATCGGCATCTGTGGACTTTCAGGCATGGCATTGACGGCAACGGCAAATGATACACGTATCAAGGCTGTGGCGACCTCGGCGATGTATGATATGTCCGAGAGCATCAGCGATCACTACAAAGGTGCGTATTATACGCCGGAGCAGCGTGAAATCGTCAAACAGCATTTGGCAAAGATGCGTGATGAAGAAGCCAAGACCGGACAGTCCATCCGTGGCTTCCATGAACTGGGCGTAGATGCAAATGGCAGCGTGCAGACCGGTGATACGTTGTTCCCGGATAAGATGCCGGCTGATGCAGGCCAGGTTGCCAAGGATTTCTATGATTATTATATTGGCCGGGCCTTTCCATCCACGGGCTATCAATTCCAATAAGTCAGCCTGGGATTCCACGACACCGTATGGTTTCTTCAATTTCAATCTGATGGAGAATATCGATCAGATCAGCCCGCGGCCAACTTTGCTGATCACTGGTGAGAAAGCTCATTCCAAGTATTTTGCGGATGAAGTCTATGCAAAGCTGAAATCCCCGAAACAGGAAATTGTCGTACCGGGTGCCAGCCACACGGACCTGTACGATCAGATGGACAAGATTCCGTTTGATAAACTGGTGGCTTTTTTCCAGGATAATCTCAAATAATTATTCAACTTAATGTGCACATGCCCCTGCTATTCAGTGTAGCGGGGGCATTGTTGTAAAAAATCGAAATACCTGCTGAATATCCTTGACTTGGAGTTAAGTCAAGGGTATACGATGGGAAATAGAGAACGGCATTGAAGGAGGAGAGAGAATGAAACGATTTGTTTTGGATATAGCGATGTTGATCGTGATCGTGGTCACGATGGGGTTCCATTTTCTGCCGCAGATGTGGCATGAGGTGCTGGGACTGATTCTGCTGGCCGGGGTATGCTGGCATCTGGGATTGAATCATCGGTGGTTCGGCAGCATGCTTCGCGGTAAATGGAACCGGCTGCGGCTGTTGCAGACTGCGTTGGGGTGGCTGCTGGTCGTATGTTTCTTGATTACGATCGGTGACCGGCATCATTATTTCGAATTACGTGTTCAAGGATCTGTGGGTGGGGGTTCCCCTGCATCGCAGCATCTTCGTGCATCAGCTGCATATTGCCAGTGCGTATCTTATGGTGATCCTGGGTGGCATGCATCTGGGGATGCATTGGCCGGCACTTTGGCAGCGCATCCGGAGATTACCGGTCATCGGGCAGTTGGACCATCATCCATCCGTACGTTTCTGGGTGCTGGTGCTTATCGGCTGGGCTGGTGTACTGGCCTCGCGTCTGGATCATGTTGGTGACCGTCTGGTCATGAAGCATATCTTCGGCACGGCAGCATCTCATTTGCCGAATGGTGTGTACTATCTGCTGCTGTTGTGTGTGTTCGGGTTATATGCAACCGGCTTTTATTATCTGCAGAAAAGATTGCAGCGTCGGGCAATGGAACGGATGGGAGGCAGAAACAAATGAAGAGACGGTCTTTTATCAAAGGATTAGGGATAGGCGCTGTAGGTGCGGCACTCGGCACTTATGATTTTGACAGCCTGCTCAACCGTGGGAAATGAGTCTGGCCCGGCTAAGGGATCTGGTCAGTCAGCTGTTGCTGAAATGATCTATCGGGAGATTCCCCATAGCGGGCAGAAAGTCAGCGCGATATCGCTGGGCGTAGGGTCCCTGCATGAGTCATCGGATGCTGAGGTGGAGCGGATCGTAGACTATGCATTGGGCAGTGGCATCAATCTGGTTGATATGATCATGCCGACCGCCGGGCCGGCTGAAGCCATCGGGCGGGGGCATGAAGAGCCGCCGCAAGGACGTGATTGCACAGCTCCATATTGGGTTCCTATTATAATATGGCTGGTGTCACGGATCGGACGCGGAATCTGCAGGAGACGAAAAAAGGGATTTGAGGAGCAGCTGCGGCTGTTTGGCAGCGGTGACAGTGATATCGGGATGATCCATTATGTCGATCAGAATGATGATTATGATGCCATGCTCAATAATGGTCTGCTGGATTATGCGGTCAAACTCAAAGAGGCTGGGACAATCCGTTACATTGGTTTTTCCTCACATTCGGTTGAGATCAGCCAGCGTTTCCTTGCAACCGGGCTGATTGATGTGTTTATGTTCAGTCTGAACCCTGCATATGACTTCGAGAATACGTCAGAAGGGCTGCGGGTTGCTGCGGACCGGGCGGCTTTGTATGCGGAGGCAGAAAAACGCGGGGCGGCGATTACGGTCATGAAATGCTATGGTGGCGGGCAGCTGCTGTCGGCGACGGACAGTCCTTTTGGACAGGCGATGTCGACTGCTCAGTGTGTGCAGTACTGCCTGGACTGGCCAGCGGTTATTTCCTGCGTGGCCGGGGTAAAGAATATGAAGGAAATGCAATCTTCGCTGGAGTATCTGGCAGTAAGTCCGACTGACCGCGAGTATCGTGCGGTGCTCAGTTCCGGGGCTGCCGCCATGGAAGGTGTCTGCATTTACTGTAACCACTGCCTGCCGTGCCCGGTAGGCATCAATATCGGTGATGTCAACAAGTATTATGATCTGGCAAAGAACGGCGACGCGCTGGCCAGAGATCATTATTCATCGCTCAGCCGCTGGGCTTCTGACTGCAATGAATGCGGCGAATGTGAGCCACGCTGCCCATTCCACGTGAAGGTGCGTGACCGCATGAAAGAGATCGCGGCCTATATGGGGAAATGATGATCGTTGGAAGGATTGGACAATAGGAGGGATTTTGTTGTTTAAACAGACCATTAGTATTATGGTATTAGGCTTGTTTGTAACCGGTCTGGTCTAGATAGTGTCAAGTTAATTGTGTAAACGTTCCTGCAAGTATTCCGCGCTGTTCTCACCGGTCAGGATCATCGAACATGCTTAATAAATCGCTTTCAGCTGCATTAAATCCAAGATGGACACGTGCTGATTGTTTCCGGTTATAATCACTGTAATATGTACAGACGAACCGCTCTAGTGACGCCTCATTCGGAAATTGCTCCTTCAGCTTTGCATGGTGCTTAAGGCCTTTGTTGTTATTCTCGATGAGGTTGGAAGTGTAGACACTGCGATGGATGCTGGACGGAAAGCGGTAAAATTCAAAGAGCCCTTCCTGACTGGCAAACATATTTGCAAGTTTAGGATACTTTGAGGCCCATTTATCAAGGAACCTGCCAAGATTTTCCATAGCAGACTTCGCGTCTTCAGCTCGGTATACCAACTTGAAATCTGCTAAGATTTCCTTACGGAATTTAGGCCGGACCAGTCGCGAAATCGTGCGTGCAAGATGTACATAGCAATACTGATGCTTTGCCTTTGGAAACAACTCCAGAAGCTTCTCACGAATTCCTGAAAGGCCGTCCGTAACGAAGAGCAGCACATCCTCCAGACCACGAGCCTGCAACTTATGAAAAAGGTCTTCATAATTACTTGCTGACTCTGTCGGATATACGCTGTACTCCAATACTTCCTTGTGCCCATCCGGCGTAATTCCAAGGATAACATGCAAAGCCTCTTTAGCAACACTATCCCGTCTGAGATTCAGATACGTGGCATCGCAGTAAATGACGGCATACCGGCCGCTGACCTTGCGGCTATGGAATTCTGCTACCTGCGTTTCTACAGCGCTAGCAATATTTGACACGGTCTGCGGCGTGTAGTACTGTCCGTACATCTGCTCAACCAGGTCGCTGATCTGGCGTGTGGTGACTCCATGCTGATAGAGCTGGATGATGGTAGTTTCCAAAGCGTCGTCCTGCCGTTTGCGCTCAGGTACGGTCTGTTGTTGGAAAAGCCCATTGCGGTCACGCGGAATCTGAAGCTGAAGCAGACCATATTCCGTATGGAACTCACGTGGATAAAAACCATTCCGGCTGTTGCCGGAGCCCCAGCCATTGGAGCTATGTTTCTCATAGCCCAAAAAGCTGGACAGTTCAGCCTTAAGCAGCTGATTGATGGCATCTTCTAGTTCCTGGCGAAAAACATCTTCAACGGAACGTTTTGCTACTAGCGCTTGCATGAGTTTTGTGTTAAGATTTGACATTAGGGAACCTCGTTTCTGTAGTGTCTTGGTTTGCACTTAACACTATACAGGAATGAGGTTCCTTTTTCTATGGGCCTCTTAAAGTTTACACAAGTTATTTTACACTATCCTGGTCTCTATACGGGGCTATGCTTTAATTGCATGATCAGTCATGATTCCGTTTCACAGGAGGATTATGCGAGGATGGCGCAGGAGATCGTTGACCAGAGCCTGGAGCCATGAAATAATAAGTATGGATATTTTTAATTGGCAAACGTGAATGCAGGGCACAGGTTTTTTTCCGCGCCAGGAGGTATTTATGCGACAAAGAAATGTATGGGTGAGGATAGCGGGTATCATCACGATGACCATGCTGCTATTGGCAGGCTGGTCTGCTTTGTGCGCCCGGCATGGGCGCACTCTAATGGGTGAAAGTCCCTAGACTACCCGGTAGCGGGAAGGTCATAGCTGAACACCAAGGGTGTCCATCGTGAGGTGGAATCTGAAGGAAGGTGTAAGCAAATCTCTGGTCTGACGAACAGAAATCACATAAGGCTAATTCATGAGGATAAGGCCGCAAACCAGGCCAAAGTCCAATAGCTACACGGAATCATGGATAGTAAATGTGGCAGACACATGGAGAGAAAGAGTGCGTTCTTACCCGGGGAGGTCTCACGGACATGACCAATGTCATATAATATTGGCGGTCATGGTTGAAACAAGATTTACCGTGAGAAGTCAGCTGGGGTCATAGTACGAGGTGGGCTATAGGCCATCTCGGAAGGACCGAACCTTAGGAGATGTCAATAAATGAATGTAACCAAGCAGAATGACAAAGGCAGAAAACTTCATAATGAGGACTGCCCGCAAAAGGTAGCTGCGGAACAGCAAGGATATGCGGGAGTGCCTGTTTCTGTGAGGATTGCTGAATTGAGCGGCATCATTGCAGACTTGCCAACGGACAGTCTGTTGAAGCGGATTATCTCAAGAGACAACATGAATGTTGCCTACCAAAAGGTAAAATCCAATCGAGGAGCAGGCGGAATCGACAAGATGAGCGTAGATGAGCTTCTGCCGTATCTTAGAGAGCACCGCTTGAGCCTCCTTCAGCAGATAAAGGACGGCAAATATAAGCCGAACCCTGTCCGTCGGGTAGAAATACCCAAAGAAGAAAAAGGCAAATACCGAAAACTGGGAATACCGACAGTAGTAGACAGGGTGATACAACAGGCCATAGCCCAAGTGCTCACCCCTATCTACGAACCGCAATTCTCAGAATCCAGCTTCGGCTTCAGGCCGGGGCGTGGAGCCCATGACGCCCTACGGCAATGCCAGAAATATGCGAATGAAGGCTATGTCTACGTAGTAGATATGGACTTGGAGAAGTTCTTCGATACAGTCTGCCAGAGCAAGCTGATAGAAGTCCTTTCCCGAAGCATAAAAGACGGCAGGGTCATATCGCTGATTCACAAGTATCTCAATGCAGGAGTAATCCGGCAGGGAGTCTTTGAACGTAGTGAGCAGGGAGTACCGCAGGGAGGGCCGTTAAGCCCTCTGTTAAGCAACGTCATGTTGAACGAACTGGACAAGGAACTGGAAAAGCGTAACCACAAATTTGTGAGATACGCAGATGACTGCATGATACTGTGCAAGAGCAGGAGAAGTGCAGAAAGAACCCTGACCAGCACAATCCGATTCATAGAAGGGAAACTGTTCCTAAAAGTGAACCGTGAGAAGACCAGCGTGGCACACATTTCCCGAGTGAAGTATCTTGGTTATGGCTTCTACCGTTACAAAGGCGAATGCCGTTTCAAGGTACACCAGAAGTCGCTAGTGAAGATGAAGAACCGCCTCCGGGTGCTGACGAACCGGAGGAAGGCTATAAGCAACGAAGATAGACCGCTTATGCTGAGCAGATTTATAAAAGGCTGGGTAAACTACTTCAAGCTGGCGGACATGAAGGGAATGCTTAAGCAGGTAGATGAATGGCTTCGCAGAAGGATACGGGCAATCTACTGGAAACAGTGGAAGAAGGTTAGGACAAGGTACCGAATGATTAGGCAGTACAAATTGCCGGAATGGAAGGTACATGAACTTGCCAACTGCCGAAAGGGGATATGGAGAGCGGCAGTAATGCTGAACTCAGTCCTCACAAACAAAGAAATAGCCCGACAAGGCTATATAGCCATGTCGAGCTATTATGAGCAAGTATGTGAAAACTAAGGAACCGCCGTGTACCGAACGGTACGCACGGTGGTGTGAGAGGTCGGCTGGTCAAACAATGGTCAGCCTCCTACTCGATTTGTCATGAGTGCATTGTTCAGGCTGATGCCCAGTCCGGCAGCGACCATGGAATAGGCGGTGTAGTTGTCACTGGTCGTGAATCGGATATCCGGACTGAGATGGTGGGTGTGCAGCAGCCGCTCCAGGTCGGTGTTCTGTTCGGGCAAAGGCTGTATGAACGGGCTGCCATTCAATGATTCCAGGGGGAAGCAGGCAGCATTGGCCAGGGGGTGTTCTTTAGGCAGCCAGACGACGAGCTCGTCGCGTTGCAGGGGAATCCAGTCGCACTGTCCCTGATATTCGCTGAAAAAGCAGCAGTCAATGGTATGATCGGCCAGCCGTTGCCGGAGGTCATTGTTTCCTGCTTCACATAAGTCAATCTGGATTCCCGGCCAGTTGGCCTGGAAATGCTGGATGATCTGGGGCAGCCAACTGGCCGCTATGCTGTAATAGGTGCCAATGGTGAGATGACCGGTACTGAGTCCGCGTATGTCTGCACAGAGTTGATCCAGTTGTTCCTGCCAGTGGACAAGTTCATGGAAAGCTGGCAGCAGTTGGTGTCCTTCTGTGGTTAGCTGGACACCGGCGGTGCTGCGAGTGAATAAGGGAAAGCCTGTTTCTTCTTCCATTGTCTTTACCATACGATTGATGCCGGATGGTGTGTACCCGAGCTCTTCGGCTGCCTGAGAGAAACTGCCGGTTTCAATGATCTTCAATAGAGCGCGACTTTTTTCTGTATCCATCTGCAGCTGCCTCCTTTATGTAATGTGTATATTATTCACAGCATATGTGATTTATTTTCGCTTTTTGCATAGCTGATTACATAGTATACTGAGAACCAATAAATTACAAGGGGGTGGGAGCATGAGCAACAGCTGTGCAGAGTTGCTGTTGGCGGCAGTGATTGCCGCTCGCAGTATTTCGTATCTATTGGAAAAGGTTGGTTTGGAGAGTATTGCTCCGTTTACATTGTTGGGTATACGCTTCCTGATTGCGTTCGTATTTCTGGGGTTGGTTTTCTGGCAAAAGATTCGGGGAGCTTCGGTCAGAGCCCTCCGGGCTTGGATGGGGATTCTTGCAGGAACGGATCGATGGATATGGACTGGCAGGTGCAGCGATTATCATTGGAAGCCTGCTGGTCAGTCAGCATCAGATTTCCGAATCGCAGCAGAAGCAGGAGAAATTTGATGGATGATAATAAAATAAGGCACAGTGCCTTATTCAGCAGTGCCTTATTTTAAGAAAACGATAGCGCCCATTGCCAATGTCAGGATAATCAGGATTGGTGGAAGTACCCGTTCCAGGACTGCGCGCTTGATCCGTTTTAGCAGGACAGGTCCGAGAAAAGCACCAATCATGGTTCCGGAGACCAGCAGGCCGACGAAGGTCCAGTGGATGTTTCCCAGTCCCAGATGGACGAGAAAGCCGGTGATGGAAATCCCGACCAGAACAAATACGGAGGTGCCTACGATTTCCAGCGGGCGGCAACCCAGTACGGCAAGGCCGGCAACGATAGGCGCGGTTCCGCTTATGCCTACGATGCCGGACATCATGCCGCCCAGAAAGCCATAAGCAATCGCTTTGGCTATGGAACGTTTGTCGTGTGGTGCAGTCAGGGAATTGTTTGGTTGGTTGGCATGAGACGGTTTTCGCCGCGAGTTCCGCTCGGACAGCAGCATCTGCACGCCAAGTGCCAGCAGCAGTAATCCGGTCAGCTTGTTGTACAGGCTGATTGGCAGCAGATCTGAGCAGGATGAGCCTACCAGAGCGCCGATGACGGCTCCAAGCAGCATGATGCGTCCCAGATAGGGATTGACGTTGCCTGCTTTCCAATGGCTGAGCGTTCCTATGATGGTAGTCGGGATGATGGTGGCCAGGGATGTGGCCGCCGCAACAGCTGGTGAGACGTTGAAGAAGGCAGTGAGTATGCCTACATAAATGCCACCACCGCCACCGCCCAGAGAAATGATCAGCAGTCCAATCAGAAACCCTGCCAGCGGTAATGTAATGAATTCCATAAAAAGCCTCCTTGGAGCTAGTCTATTCAGTAAAAGAATCTTGACGCAGATCCTGTTTCCAAGTAGTATTATAGCGAAGATTGAAACAGATAAAAAACACTTATTATAGCTATTTTACAGTTGTATTGCAACTGCTTATGGAGGCATAAAATTATGGATATCCGTCAACTAAGCTATTTTCTGGCAGTAGTTGAAGAGGGGCTGGTCACGAAAGCGGCGGAGCGGCTGCACATCACGCAGTCACCACTGAGCCAGCAGATGATTACCCTGGAAAAGGAAATGGGCGTGAAGCTTTTTCAACGGACCAAAAAGCATATCGGGTTGACGTCTGCCGGGCAGGTCTTGAAGCGTCGGGCGGAGCAGATTCTGGATATGGCACATTCGACCGTGAATGAGGTCCGTGAGACCGGAGAGGGGATTTGCGGCAAGCTGACAATCGGGATTATCCACTCGTCCGGGCGGTTATTGCTGCCAGAGCGGATCCAGACATTCCATGAACAGTATCCGCGGGTATCGTTTGACCTGCGGCAGGGGGATCCGGCACATATCCTGGAATTGATGCGGCTGAGGCTGGTGGATCTTGGCTTTGTGCGTTTGCCGGTGGATACGGAGTTGTATGAGCAGATCCCGATTCCGACTGAGGCGATCGTGATGCTGATGCGTCCATCCTATATGAAGGATACCGAGGCGCAGATGTCACTGCTGGAGGTGGGAGATGCCCCTTTGCTGCTTCATCGGCGATATGAACGATTGGTACGGGAATATTTCGAGGCCCATCAACGGACACCAAATGTTTTGTGTGTCAGTGATGAACTGATTCCTCTGCTGACCTGGGCAGACTGTGGCCTGGGGGTGGCGGTTGTTCCGCAATTCGCTTCTCATTTTGTCATGGATGATCTGTGTGTGAAGCAGCTATCAGAGCCTGTGCTGAGCACATCCAGTACATTGATCTGGCGCAAGGGAGATGATTTGTCGATGGCAGCCACGCATTTCATCGAGCTATTTCGTGAGGAAGAAATGATGAAAAAGAAGGATTTGGGGCAGGGAAAGGCTGCCTTGATGACGAAAGCATAACGATGGTTATATCGCATCATGATAGGAGATATTTTGGCTATGAGTAAGAAGATATTTGAAGAGGATGTAATGTGCAGGGAATGCAGGGCCATAGTACAGTCGTGTGAGCCATTCAAGGATGGCTTTGGTATCGTGCTGGACCAGACCGTGTTCTTTCCGGAAGGCGGCGGACAGCTTAGCGATAGTGGCTGGCTGATTGTCGGGGACCAGCGGATTCCGGTGGGTCATGTGCGCATACAGGATGAGGTTATCCTGCATGAAACGACTCAGGCCATTTCAGTCGGTACAGAGGTAGTGGCTGTGCTGGACTGGCCGGTTCGGTTTGACCACATGCAGCAGCATTGTGGAGAGCATCTGCTTTCGTATGCATTCTGGAAGCTTTTTCAGGCAGACAATGTGGGCTTCCATATGAATCCGGAACTGGTGACCATCGATCTGAATAAAGAGGTAAGCGCCGAGGAGGTGCGCCAGGCTGAAGAAATGGTCAATCAGCAGATTCAGGAGGACCGGGACATCCATGCGGAATGGATGGCGCATACCGAGGCAGCAAAGCTTACGATGCGGAAATTCAATGAGAAGATCACCGGACTTTTACGTATTGTGAGTGTGGAGGGCAGTGATGTCTGTACCTGCTGTGGCACTCATCCGCCAACGACCGGTATGGTCGGACTGGTTAAGGTGCTGAAGGCGGAAAAGCATAAGGACGGCTCACGGATTTCGTTCCTGTGCGGGCGGCTGGCCTTGCAGCTCATCAATCAGCGGATGGACGCACTGAGCGAGGCCGCCCGGGCCCTTTCCATCCGGGATGAAGAGATTGGGGATGGCGTAAGCCGCCAAAGCGAAGAGATCCGGCAGCTTAAAGAGAAGCTGCACGAACGGAACCAGCAGCTTCTCGAAGGCAGAGTGCGGGATCTGCTGGCTGACGCTCAACCGGATGCAGATGGACGGGTACGCCTGACGGTCTTGTCAGATGACCTGGAAGCAGCGGAGGCGAAGGCACTGGCTCAACGGCTGGCCGAAGTGCCAAAGGCTCGGGCCGTCGTTGCCTATGAAAGCAAAGGCCGGGTGAACTATCTGATTGCGCTCGGGGCAGGTAATACGGAAAATGGCAAGGAACTGCTGCAGCAGGTCAATACGCTGCTGGGAGGCCGTGGTGGCGGACGGATGGATTTTGGCCAGGGCAGTGCACCGACACAGTCAGGCTGGCAGGATCGACTGCAGAAACTTCTGGCGTAAATCGTTTTTGATGGGAATTAAAAAACATCCCCAATGGTAATGCTGTTTACCATCGGGGATGTTCTGATTTATTTTTTATAACTGTTCGCCATTGCTGGCAATGACATCTTTATACCAGAAGAAGGATTTTTTGCGCTCACGTCCAAGCGTGCCTTTTCCCTGATTGTCCTTATCGACATAGATGAAGCCATAGCGCTTTTCCATTTCGCCGGTACCCGCGGATACCAGATCAATCGGGCCCCAGGTAAGGTAGCCGAGCAGGCTCACACCATCGAGTTCGATGGCTTTTTTGATTTCGCGGATATGCGCGCGGAAGTATTCAATCCGGCTGTCATCATGGATCATACCGTCTGACTGCTTGTCCGCGGCTGTCTCGTGCAGACCAATGCCGTTTTCGACAATCATGAGCGGCAGTTCATAGCGTTCTTCTAGCAGGTTCAGGGCATAGCGCAGGCCAACCGGATCGATTTTCCAGCCCCAGTCGGATTTTTTGAGGAAAGGGTTGTCGGCGCCATGCGAGAACTCATCGGCATTGTTGCCGGATGCCTGAGCGCTGCAGACGGTAGTCTGATAGTAGCTGAAGGCAAAATAATCGACCTTGCCTTCATCCAGGATTTCCAGGTCATCCGGCTCCATGCTGATATGATATCCTTTGTTTTCCCATTCCTGTTGTACGTAAAATGGATAGTGGCCGCGACACTGGACATCAGCAAAGAACCAGGTCTTGTCCATCTCTTTCAGGGCCATGAGATTGTCCTCCGGGCGGCAGGTTTCCGGATAAGCCGGACCAATATTCAGCATGCAGCCAATCTGGAAGTCTGGATTGATCTTATGGCCGGCAATGACTGCTTTTGCTGAGGCGATGAATTCGTGATGGGCAACCTGATAGAGGACTGCTTCTTTGTTCTCGTCATCCCGGTAGGTGACGCCGGAGTTCGTGAAAGAGAAGAAGGGGACGTCAAGATTGCGCTGGTTATTGATTTCATTGAAGGTCATCCAGTATTTAACTTTATTCTTATAGCGTTCGAAGCAGACCGTGGCAAAGCGGACAAAGAAATCGACGAGTTTCCGGCTGCGGAATCCGCCGTAAGCTTTGACCAGGTGATACGGCAGCTCGAAATGAGAAAGCGTTACGACTGGTTCAATGCCATTCTTGTGCATCTCATCGAACAGGTCATCGTAGAACTGAAGACCGGCTTCATTCGGTTCTGTTTCATCGCCATTAGGGAAGATACGCGTCCAGGCAATGCTGGTACGGAAGGCCTTGAAGCCCATTTCTCCCATGAGCGCAAGGTCTTCGTCATAATGATGATAGAAGTCGATTGCCTCATGATTCGGATAGATCTTGCCAGGCTGCACGCCATCGGTAATCTCACGCGGTTTTCCATAGCCGCCAACCGTCATGATGTCTGCGACGCTGAGGCCTTTTCCCCCATCCTGCCAGCCGCCTTCAATCTGATGGGCAGCTACTGCGCCGCCCCATAAAAATCCTTTTGGAAATGCCATATCGTATTCCTCCCAGCTGTTATTTTTGCGTTGGACTTGTTTATATGCTTATTATAAGCAATGCGATAGGGAAATGAGGCGTTTTGCGGGCAAACTGGTACTTAAGTAGCAAAAAAAGAGGTACAGGTGGGGCAGACCTGGAACTTTTGACTCGTTATTTGAGATTGCGGGTGTCAAGATAGGGAAGGTTATCCCGGATGTATTGGAGATTCTGAGGATAGTCGGCTTTGAACAGGCAGCTGTAGAGCAGGTCCAGTGTGTACTGCATGGCCAGATTGGATGCGAATTGGGCAATGCGGTGCCGTAGGTTCTCCTTATCACTGATGTACAGCTGGTAGTCCGTAGCCTTTGCCAGCCGGGGATTGCCGGCACGTCCAATCCAGATGGTGGTGACCTGTCGTTCATGGAATATCTTCAACAGATCCGACAGAAATCCGATCTGCCCGGAATAGGAAAGGATCAGGGCAACGGAGTCCCTGTCGGTCATGAGCGCCTGACAGCGCTGCTTATATTCGGATTCATTGAAGCTGATCTGATATCCAAGACTCATCAGACGCAGCTGGAAGTTTTCAGCCAGGCTGCTGTTCTGTGCCTGGGCAAAGATGGCAATATGATTCGCTTTCTGCAGCCGCAGGACAATCTCCCAGAGTGTATCCATCTGGAGTGATGCGACCGTATCCTTGATTGTATCGATGTAGAGCTGCTGCAGTTTATGCGCGACGGCTTTTTGGCTGTCTTTTTCATTGAACGGGAAGTTGGTATCGACGGTATTAGGGGAGAGCCGTTGATCCTGCGCCAATCGAACCTTGAGCTCCTTGAAACCGGTGAGTCCCAGTTTCTTGCAGAAGCGCAGGATCATGGACTTGGATACATAGGCTGCTTTGACGACATCCCGCAGATTTCCGTTGAGTACCATATCGGTATGTTTTTCGATAAAAGTCGCAAATTGTCGTTCAGAAGTGGTCAGCGTATCTTCGTATTTCAGTCGTTGGAATATATTCATGGCAGGCCCTTTCTTTGGAAACGTTATTTCAGTAGTCAGCTGGCTTATAGGATTCATTATACAACGTTGGGCAATGACGGTCCAAGTCCCGCTGCTATTTCTGGTCATGCATTTACGGGCTCGTGCCGGCAGGTTTTTCCCGGAGCATGTCGAATGATATAGAAAAAGTAAGGGACTGAAATGATTAATGGAGGATGATAGGAATGGAACTTCGGCCAATCGGCTGCATTCATAGCAGCTACAAGACATTAGCTGATGCGCCAAGACAGGGGCGCTGGTCTGAGGAGATCGTGCAGCTGGAAATCTATGCAGCGTATGAAGATGGGCTGCTGGGAATTGGGAAGCATCAGTACCTGATTATCCTGTATGAGGCAGATCGTGCTGACCACAGCCGATTGCAGGCCATCCCCTGTGGCGGTACGGCAAAGACTGGCGTGTTTTCCTGCCGTACACCGAATCGCCCCAATCCTATCCTGTTCTGCGTGGCAGAACTGATCGATTGTCAGGGACGGTTCCTCACGGTGCGGGGCGTGGAAGCACTTGACGGCAGTCCGTTGCTGGACATCAAGCCGTATATCGCTGCATTGGATGGCCAACCTAAAACCGATTAAATATATCGATACAAGGAGTGCAGGATGATGGGACTCATTAAAGAAGAATGCCCGGATATGGTAGGGAAATGTAGTGACCCCATAAAGTTACCATATCCGGGCGTTCTTTTTTGTTAGCGTAAAGCGAGGATGTCTTCGGCAATCTGGTCAGGTGTCAGGTGATTTTCTTTGGCCAGTTCATTCGGATCATAGCGGTCGTAGAATTTCTTTTCCAGACCGAAATTCAGGACACGCATGGAATCTTTGCCATAGAAGCGGGCAATCTTCTCGCCAAAGCCGCCATCGAGGATGCCGTCCTCCAGGGTTACGACAATATCGTGATCCTGTTTAAGCTGTTCAAGCAGGGCTGTATCCTGACCGGAGATGAAGCGCGGATTGATGATCGTGGCTTCGATGCCATGCTGCAGCAGGCGTGCGGCCGTCTCTTCGGCAAGACCATAGAAGCTGCCGAGGCCGAGCAAGGCTACCTTGCTGCCTTTTTGCGTGATCTCATAGGTGTTGAGGGAATCGTAGCTTTGCTGTACCGGACGGTCGCTGGAACCAATCATTGGTGTCGGGACGCGGATGGCAACCGGGTGATCCGTCTGATTGATGGACCAGTCCAGCATAGCTTCATATTCCTCTGGGGAGGTTGGGGCCAGATAAACGAGATTCGGGATATTGGACAACAGCGGGATGTCATAGATGCCAAGATGCGTTACATCATTCATTCCGTAGAGCGAGGCCATGAATACGAGGAACGTGGCTGGATTGTTGTTGATGCAGACATCCTAGGAAATCTGGTCGAAGGTCCGCTGCAGGAACGTGCTGTAGGTGCCGAATACCGCATGAGCACCGTTCCTGGCAAGGCCCGAGGCCATAGCCACGGCCTGCTCCTCGGCGATACCGACATCAATGAACTGTGAGCCGGCAACCTCACGGCGGTCTTTCGTGAAGCCCATAACAGTTGGAACCGCCGCGGTAATGACGGCCAGTTTCTTATCGGATTTCATCCGGTCGAGCAGATAGGAGGCCGTCTGCTCAGCATAGGGATCGACAAAGGCTTGTTTCACTTCGCCGGTTTCAATATCGAACGGCATGTGCCAATGCCAGTCCTCTTTATTTTCCTCGGCTGGACGATACCCTTTGCCCTTTTGGGTGACAATATGGACGACGACCGGATGGTCGATGTCTTTGACCTCATGGAAAGCAGCAATCAGGGCTTCTGTATCATTTCCATCAGCGACAAAGCGATAATCGAGTCCCATGGCCTTGAACAGGTTTTGATCCGATTGGCCGTTGGATTCACGCAACTCGCGGAAAGCTCTATACATTCCACCGTGGACTTCGGCAATCGATTGATCGTTATCATTGAACACGATGATGAAGTTCGTACCAAGCTCACCTACGTAGTCAAGACCTTCGAATGCTTCACCGCCACTCATTGAGCCATAGCCGATGATGGCGATGATGTTCTCGTGCATGCCTTTGAGGTCACGGGCTTTGGCCAGACCGGACGCCAGACTGATTGAGGTAGAGGTGTGCCCAACGTTGAAAAAGTCATGTGTGCTCTCTGCTGGATTCGTGTAACCGGAGACGTCGTCATAGTGATCTTCATAGAGATAGGCGTCCTTGCGACCGGTCAGCATCTTATGCGGATAGGCCTGATGCGAGACATCGAAGACCAGTTTGTCCTCTAGGATTTTGTCATTTTTTAGGTCTCACATCATTGACAAATCTACATTTTTTATGATCGTTTTTGTTGATTGCTATTATTTCCTTACAGCTGGTTCATACGATAAAGGCATAACGGATTATGTTTGATAAGTATTGGCGATTGGTCATGTTTGGGTGCATAATAACAGATAGGTGTAACTAGTGATCAGAACTGGATTCATAGTTCCTGAAAGGAAGAATATATGCAGAGACGCGAGTTTATCTTAGGCGGGCTGGCGCTGTCGGGGGCTCTGGCGACTGGTGTGCTTTACCGTTATCCATGGGAGGCCTTTGGTCAGACTCCAAAAGGAGAACATTTGCTACGGGTACAGCAGTCGCCACATTATCAGAACGGGCAGTTTGTCTGTTTGGAGCCGGTAGAGGTGATGATTGGCCAGGAAAGTACATGGTCTGCTACCTGGAAGTTTCTGTTTGGTGATAAGACAGGCAGGACACCGGATCAGCCACTGCCAAGCCAGAAAACGGATTTGTACGGCCTCCCATTGGAGGAAGACCTGGTGGTCTGGCTGGGACATTCGAGTTTTTATCTGCAATTGTGCGGTCGGCGTATCCTGATCGATCCCGTGTTCTCGGATTATGCGTCGCCGGTCTTTTTTGTGAATCGTGCATTCCCAGGTACCAATATCTATCAGGCAGCTGATTTCCCTGAGATCGACCTGGTGGCAATCACGCATGACCATTGGGATCATCTGGACTATCCTACCCTAATGGCTTTGCAGGATAAGATCAAGCAGTTCGTTTGCCCGTTGGGCGTGAGCAGCCACCTGGAAAAGTGGGGCTTCCAGCCCGGACAGATCCATGAGGGGGATTGGTATGATGAGATCCGGCTGGGCGAGGATTTTTCAGTGCATGTGCTGCCCTCACAGCATTTTTCTGGTCGCTCGTTGACGAGGAACCAGACCGAATGGTGTGGATTTGCGTTCCTGACGCCGACGCATCATGTCTATTGCAGCGGAGATGGCGGCTATGGCAGTCATTTTGCGGAAATCGGCCGGCGTTTTGCCGGAGTGGGTGGTTTTGATCTTGCCTTGATGGAGAATGGCCAATACAATGAGGACTGGGCCAAGATTCATATGTTCCCGGAGCAATCGGCACAGGCAGCTGCTGAGGTCGGAGCTCGTGCAGCATTGCCGATGCATGATGGTAAGTTTGCGCTTGCACGACACACCTGGCAGGAACCATTCGAGCGGTTTACGGCTGCGGCAGCAGACTATGATTATGCATGCTATACGCCAATGTTGGGACAGACGGTCCCAATCGGTGTGCCCGGACAGTCCTTTGTGCCGTGGTGGCGATAAAGAAGCGGAGATTAATAGACTGGAAGAGGGTGGTGCACGAAAGCGATTTCGTACGGCACCCTCTTTTTGCCTAACTGTGGTTGAACGATCTTGGAGATGAGGATTCGAATCTTTATTTATGGTTCGTTGTAAAATGAAGTTGAACACCTAATAATTCAAAAATATCCATAGTGCATTGACTTATGGTAGAATAGAAGTTCACACACACACTATTCAAAGGAGTCATCACACTATGGACAACTCAAATTCTACCACAAATGAAGCTGCACGTAAATCCGGTAAACATCTCACACTCGATGAGCGTGGCATGATTCAGGCTTTGCGACGCGAAGGTAAATCACTCCGAGCTATAGCCGAAGCCATCGGATGCGTCCACACTACAGTCATGTATGAGTTGCGACGCGGTACGCCCGTCAAAACTCATGCGAAAGGCCGCGCCCCTGTCTATACCGCGAAGCGCGGTCAGAAGGCGTATGAAATGCACAGAGCCAATAGCCGCAAGCCTTGTAAAATCATGAATGGACATTGCGATTCATTCATCCGTTGGACTATCGACCAAGTCCGTAAAGAACATTGGTCGTTGGATGCCTGTGCCGGATACGCCAAGGCCAAAGAGCTCTACTCTCCCCAAGACATGGTCTGTACCAAAACGCTCTACAACATGCTGCACTCCCAGCAGCTTCCTATCTCGCTCTTCGAGCTTCCTCAGGTGCTAAGCCGCAAGCAGCATAGACGTTGGAACAGGAAGAATAAACGCATGATGGGGCGCAGCATCGAGGAACGTCCGCAGGAGATTGCTGAGCGCAAGGAGATTGGCCATTGGGAAGCTGATACGGTCGTGGGCAAGCGCAACGGTAAGGAAGCTGTCGTGTTCACGCTTGTAGAGCGCGTTACACGCAACTACATTGCCATAAAGGTCTCTGGCCGTAATCGTTGCGGAGCTGCTGAAGCCATTGAACAATTACACGAGGTATATGGTGACAAGTTCAGCCAGGTTTTTAAGACCATTACAGCTGACAACGGCCCAGAATTTGAGGACCTTTCCAGCGTCGAAGAATGGGGTACCGACGTTTACTTCACTCATCCCTACAGTTCATGGGAGCGCGGTTCCAACGAACGTCACAACGGAATGCTGAGGGAGTTTATCCCGAAAGGCGCTTCTATTGAGAACTACGATGCAGAGGATGTACTTTATTTTGCCGACACCATGAACCATTGCCCGAGGCGTATCCTCGGCTACCAGACATCGCAGGAACTCTTCGATGACTTCCTCGATAAAGTCTATGCTAATTGAGAATTATTATGAGTTAAAATTTTGTTCAACTTGCACTTGCAATTTAGGAATCTTTATTTATGTTGTTAGTATCTCAAACTTCGCACATCCCAAACAAGCCTGCAGTAATGCATGGCAAGGGAATGTGACTTATTAAATACCAAACTCATGCACACTGTTTCAAACAGTTGTGCCATAAATTTGGCAGATTTTTCAAGAAAGAATCCAGCATCTTATCCAATTCCTTTTCCATGAAAAGTATTCGCTCTTTTATCTGGTCAACAAATGTCTTCAGTACCAAGAGCAATGCTTCCATATAGTGTAAATCCTGCAGTTCGTCATAAGATGCAAAAAACAGATCACCAATGCTTCGTTTATCTGTATTTCGGCGCTGTTCTAGCGACAACATCGTGTAACGAGCAAAGACAATAGATACGTGGGCTGTCATAGCATCATAAGACATAGTTCTGCTTTCTTTTCCAAGCTTCAGGAATGACTTGCACATCTTGAAAAAGACTTCAATACTCCAGCGCTTGCCATAAGTCTGGATAATTTCTTCTTCAGACAAGCTGACATCTGTCGAAGCTAAGATGAGGTATTCCTGGCGATTATTCTTATTCCTCACGAAAACCAATTTCACCGGTGTGGATTTGGAGCCTTTCACAGCCTCAACTTCTACAGACAGCAGGAATTTAGAACGTCCGCGACGCTTCGTAGCAGAACGAAAAATGGCTGGCGCACTTTGCATACGGCCATTGTAACGGAAATGGATTTTCTCCGATTTCTTGGACATGGCAATAACGTCATAGCCAATTTCCTTGATTTGAATCAGGGAAGATGGCGAGCAGAACCAAGTGTCAAAAAGAACGTGCTTCGCTGGAATCTGTGCAGTCTTTGCTTCTTTCAGAAGCGTCAGGACTACACTGGTCGCTTTGGATTGAGCCAGTTTACGCTGTTTGCCGCCATTGCTTCTAGCATCGATGTCAGAGGATGCTTCCTGGAGGCGGTTCTCACGATTTGCTGAGGACAGCAGGCAATGGCTGAGCGGCAGGAAAGAATTTCCATCACTCCATCCAAGCGTCAGCATGCGAAAACCTTTCGTATACTTATGCTCTACATGGTCAAAAACTTTTGCCAGAAGCTCAACCTTCTTAGAACGAGATCTGCTGAAAAGCGAATCATCGACAATGAGCACATTGCGGCGATTCTCGTCAGTCAGCGGAGCAACTTTCTGGATGACCTTAGCACCAAGATGCAGTGTGAATTTTCGCCAGTTAATGCTGCAGGAATTCATGAAGCGGTAAAGCGTATCTTTTGCAAAGGGGATGGATGCTGAAGCTTCCTTCTCCTTCTGAAAAAACGATTTACTGCCGAATGCATTTTCAAAGGCAACTTGAAAGACGTCTTTTACCGAAAAGCCGCGTACTTTATACGCATTGCAGGATTTGAGAATCTTACCAACCTGAAATTCTTCAAGAAAATGTGAGATTTTCGAGGAAAGGAGTTCACTGGACTGATGATTTTGTGCTACAATATTCATGGCATAAGCCCTCCGTTTTTGCTGTGATTTGTTTGACGACTTTATTATACAAAACGGAAATGGCTTATGCTATTTTATTTTTGGAAAGCTGATTTAAGAATTAATTGGCAGTTTCACAACTGCGAAGTTTGAGTTAGTATCTCAAACTTCGCACATCCCAAACAAGCCTGCAGTAATGCATGGCAAGGGAATGTGACTTATTAAATACCAAACTCATGCACACTGTTTCAAACAGTTGTGCCATAAATTTGGCAGATTTTTCAAGAAAGAATCCAGCATCTTATCCAATTCCTTTTCCATGAAAAGTATTCGCTCTTTTATCTGGTCAACAAATGTCTTCAGTACCAAGAGCAATGCTTCCATATAGTGTAAATCCTGCAGTTCGTCATAAGATGCAAAAAACAGATCACCAATGCTTCGTTTATCTGTATTTCGGCGCTGTTCTAGCGACAACATCGTGTAACGAGCAAAGACAATAGATACGTGGGCTGTCATAGCATCATAAGACATAGTTCTGCTTTCTTTTCCAAGCTTCAGGAATGACTTGCACATCTTGAAAAAGACTTCAATACTCCAGCGCTTGCCATAAGTCTGGATAATTTCTTCTTCAGACAAGCTGACATCTGTCGAAGCTAAGATGAGGTATTCCTGGCGATTATTCTTATTCCTCACGAAAACCAATTTCACCGGTGTGGATTTGGAGCCTTTCACAGCCTCAACTTCTACAGACAGCAGGAATTTAGAACGTCCGCGACGCTTCGTAGCAGAACGAAAAATGGCTGGCGCACTTTGCATACGGCCATTGTAACGGAAATGGATTTTCTCCGATTTCTTGGACATGGCAATAACGTCATAGCCAATTTCCTTGATTTGAATCAGGGAAGATGGCGAGCAGAACCAAGTGTCAAAAAGAACGTGCTTCGCTGGAATCTGTGCAGTCTTTGCTTCTTTCAGAAGCGTCAGGACTACACTGGTCGCTTTGGATTGAGCCAGTTTACGCTGTTTGCCGCCATTGCTTCTAGCATCGATGTCAGAGGATGCTTCCTGGAGGCGGTTCTCACGATTTGCTGAGGACAGCAGGCAATGGCTGAGCGGCAGGAAAGAATTTCCATCACTCCATCCAAGCGTCAGCATGCGAAAACCTTTCGTATACTTATGCTCTACATGGTCAAAAACTTTTGCCAGAAGCTCAACCTTCTTAGAACGAGATCTGCTGAAAAGCGAATCATCGACAATGAGCACATTGCGGCGATTCTCGTCAGTCAGCGGAGCAACTTTCTGGATGACCTTAGCACCAAGATGCAGTGTGAATTTTCGCCAGTTAATGCTGCAGGAATTCATGAAGCGGTAAAGCGTATCTTTTGCAAAGGGGATGGATGCTGAAGCTTCCTTCTCCTTCTGAAAAAACGATTTACTGCCGAATGCATTTTCAAAGGCAACTTGAAAGACGTCTTTTACCGAAAAGCCGCGTACTTTATACGCATTGCAGGATTTGAGAATCTTACCAACCTGAAATTCTTCAAGAAAATGTGAGATTTTCGAGGAAAGGAGTTCACTGGACTGATGATTTTGTGCTACAATATTCATGGCATAAGCCCTCCGTTTTTGCTGTGATTTGTTTGACGACTTTATTATACAAAACGGAAATGGCTTATGCTATTTTATTTTTGGAAAGCTGATTTAAGAATTAATTGGCAGTTTCACAACTGCGAAGTTTGAGTTAGTATATAGAAATGGGATATCATAAATCTATCGAAAATCTTCATAAGTGGATAGGGTGTGGAAGAGTAAATCCCTTCAATACGAGGTTAAGTAGAAAAATGCTTGACTTGGAGTCGACTCACAGTGTTAGGCTGATAGATGGGTAAGACAGGTATGAGGAGATGTTATGCGCGAAAATCTTTTAGGGCGGCTGCGGGCTGGTAAAGCATTGACATTGCGTCAGCTGATCCTGATGACGGTTCAGCTCAGTATTCCGGCTATCATGGCCAAGGTCACATCGGTTATCATGCAGTATATCGATGCGTCGATGGTTGGCACGATCGGTGCTGAGGCCGCAGCCAGCATCGGGCTGGTTGATTCCAGCACCTGGCTGCTGGGCGGGCTCACCTTGTCAGTCGGTACGGGCTTTACCGTGCAGGCAGCACATCGTATTGGAGCCAATGACAATGCCGGAGCGCGAAGCCTGATGCGGCATGGGCTGCTTACGGTCCTGCTGTTCAGCGCAATCCTTGGTGCAGTGGCAGTGGCAATCAGTGGCAGCCTGCCGTTATGGATCGGGGGGACTGCCGAAATCCGGAAGGATGCCTCTCGTTATTTTGCCATTTATATGGCAGCACTGCCATTGCTGGCTTTGAATTATACAGCGGGGGCGATGCTGCAGGCCAGTGGTAATATGCAGGTTCCCAGTCTGCTCAATGTCATGATGTGCATACTGGATGTCATCTTCAATTTATTGATGATCTTTCCTTCAAGGCAGCTGGACTGCTATGGCTGGATTGTTCCATTGCCGGGAGCTGGCCTTGGCGTTGCTGGCGCTGCTTTGGGGACTGTAATGGCTGAGGCCTGTTGCCTGGTGGGAATGCTCTGGTTCCTGCTGAAGCGCTCGCCAGTGCTGCATCTGCGCCCGGAGAATCAGATGTTTTCTTATTGGCAGGAACTGCGCGAAGCCCTTCGTCTGGCCTTGCCGATGGGGTTCGAGGAATTTGTAATGGGTGGTGCATATGTTGCTTTTACGCGTATCGTATCACCGCTGGGAACTGTGGCCCTGGCCGCGAATTCCTTTGCAATCACAGCCGAGAGTCTTTGCTATATGCCGGGCTATGGTGTAGCGGCTGCTGCCGCTACGCTGATTGGTCAGAGTGTGGGGGCTGGCCGGCCGAAACTTGCCCGGAAGCTGGCCTGGGTCAATGCAGCCTTTGGCATGTTTGTGATGCTGGTCATGGGCCTGTTCATGTATGGGCTGGCACCGGTGATGATGGCGCTGCTTTCACCGGATCTGCGGGTTATTGCTGCGGGTACGGAGGTGCTGCGTATTGAGGCGTTTGCTGAGCCTTGTTTTGCTGCGGCTATTGTCGTGACCGGAATATTTCGCGGTGCCGGCAACACGCTGCTGCCCAGTATCGTGAATTTTATCAGCATGTGGGGCGTACGCATTCCGCTGGCAGCCTGGTTAGCACTGTCGTATGGCCTGCGCGGCGTCTGGATTGCCATGTGCACCGAGCTCTGTGTGAGAGGCTGCCTGTTCTTGTTTTTGCTCTGGCAGCAATCTGAACGGATTTATTATCACAGGATCATATCGAAAGGATGAATTTAAATATGGAACAACATAAAAATGAAGTATTTACTGGTGAACGGGCATTGTTTCAGGGAAAGGAACTGGAGCTCATTGACTGCACGTTTCAGGATGGAGAATCCCCGCTCAAGGAAAGCGAGCAGATCCAGTTGCTGGGAGCGCGCTTCAAATGGAAGTATCCTCTTTGGTACAGTCGGCATATCACGGTAAAAAGCAGCGTGTTCTTTGAGATGGCACGCGCGGGGGTATGGTATACGGATGATGTCCATTTTGAGGATGTGACGATTGAGGCCCCAAAGGAATTTCGGCGCTGCCATGGCATTGTCCTGAAACAGGTTTCGATACCGAATGCCGATGAGACACTGTGGAATTGTCAGGATGTGACGATGGATCATGTTCTGGTCAAAGGCAATTATTTTGCCATGAACAGTCAGGATATGAAGCTGGATCATTTTACCTTGTATGGCAATTACAGCTTTGATGGGGCCAAGAACGTAGAGATCCATAATGCCCGGATCCTGTCGAAGGATTTTGCCTGGAACAGCGAGAATGTCACAATCTATGATTCGTATATTTCGGGTGAATATCTGGGCTGGAATGCGAAGAATCTGACCCTGGTGAATTGTACGATTGAAAGTTTGCAGGGGTTCTGCTATATCAAGAATCTGGTGTTGAAGAACTGCAAGCTCATCAATACGACGCTGGCCTTTGAATATTGTACGGTTGATGCAGATATCACAGGTGGTGTGGACAGCGTCTTGAATCCGACCAGTGGCACGATCCGGGCAGATCGTATCGGGGAACTAATCATGGAGCCGGATAAGGTGAATGTAACGAAGACCACGATCATCTGCCGCCAGGAAGTTCCCATGGAACAGACGGTATAAGGAGTAATCGACATGGTATATGATTTTGATGCAGTCACCAACCGCAGCGGGACGAATGCCTATAAATGGGAGATCGGGGCGGGTGAATTGCCAATGTGGGTGGCCGATATGGATTTTCCTACGGCACCGGCTGTGAGGGAGGCCATTGAACGGCGCGCCGCGCATGGTGTCTTTGGTTACTCGGTGATACCGCCTGCCTGGAATTCTGCCATCGTGGCTTGGTGGCAGCAGCGCCATGCGGTGATTTTTTCGCCGGAGTCTGTGATCTTCTGCGCCGGTGTTGTTCCGGCTATCTCCAGTATGATCCGTAAACTGACGACACCGGCCGAGAAGGTACTGGTGCAGACACCTGTCTACAATATTTTTTTTAACAGCATCTGCAATAACGGTCGGTTTCCGGTTGAGAATCCACTGCAACGGACTGCCGATGGGTATGAAATAGACTGGACGGATCTGGAGCAGAAACTCAGCAATCCGCAGGTCACGCTGATGCTGCTCTGCAATCCACAGAATCCAGGCGGGATCATCTGGGGCAGGGAAGATCTGTCCAGGATTGGTGCTCTGTGTGCCAGATACCATGTGACGGTAATATCCGATGAGATCCACTGCGACCTGACTGATCCGGGGTATGATTATGTGCCATTTGCTTCGGCATCGGATACTTGCCGTGCCATCAGCATTACCTGTGTGGCGCCGTCGAAAGCATTCAATATTGCCGGTTTGCAGGGAGCTGCTGTTATTGCGGCGGATGAAGCGCTGCGGCATAAGGTCTGGCGGGGGCTTAATACCGATGAATGCGCTGAACCGAATGCTTTTGCCATTCAGGCAGCTATAGCAGCTTTTACGGTCGGTGGGGAATGGCTGGATGCACTGCGGATGTATATTGCAGCAAACAAGGCGATGGTCCGGGGCTATCTGCAGCAGGAACTGCCTGAGATCACCATGGTGGATGGACATGCTACGTACCTGTGCTGGCTGGACTGTCGGCAGATCAGCCGCGATGATCTGCAGTTGGCTGCGGATATTCGGCAGAAGACGGGACTATTCCTTTCGAATGGCAGCCAGTATGGCGCAGCCGGAGCGGGTTATCTGCGGATGAATGTTGCCTGTCCGCGTCATATGGTAGAAGATGGGCTGGATCGTTTGCGACGGGCGGTTCGGTTATAAAAAAACAAAACAGCCGGTTTTGTTGGTCTTGAAGCCAATCAGACCGGTTATTTATTTACAAAATAAAGACATGACATATGAAATAAAAGATATTGAAAATTAACTTAAAAAGAAATATAATGGATAAGTCTATGGAAAGGAGAATGTATTTATGTTATATCCAATGAAATTGCAGGCACCTTTGAAGGATTATCTTTGGGGTGGCACGAAATTGAAGGAAGAGTATGGCAAGAAAAGCGATCTCGCTAAAGTGGCAGAGAGCTGGGAACTGTCCTGCCATGAGGCCGGAAAGAGTATCATCCGTAATGGAGCAGCTGCGGGGATGACACTGTCGGACTGGATTGAAAAAGAAGGCAAAGCTGTATTGGGCGTCAATGCCAACTGTTTTTCGTATTTTCCCTTGTTGATCAAGCTCATTGATGCACATGACAATCTGTCGGTACAGGTTCATCCGGATAATGAGTATGCGCTCCGGGTAGAGGGCGAGTATGGCAAGACGGAGATGTGGTACATCGTGGACTGTGAGCCTGGCGCATCGTTGATCTATGGCTTCAAGGACACAATCACGAAAGAGGAATTTCGTCGGCGTATCCAGGATAATACTCTGCTGGAGGTATGCAACCAGGTGCCGGTCCATAAGGGCGATGTGTTCTTTATTGAGTCTGGTACACTTCATGCTATCGGGAAAGGTATTCTGATCTGTGAGATCCAGCAGAATTCCAATACGACTTACCGCGTCTATGATTATGACCGTCGGGATAAGGATGGTCATACGCGTGAACTGCATGTTGGGAAGGCGCTGGATGTCACGAAATGCATACCACCGCAGCATCCGGTAAAGCCGCTTGCTCGTCTTGATGTGTTGGCAGGGGCTCAGGGCGAGCTGCTGGCCGCCTGTGATTATTTCACGGTCTATCACTTTGATTTGGATGGCAAATTGAATCTCAAGGCAGGTATGGATTCATTCCAGTGCCTGACGGTATTGGATGGCCAGGCAGAGCTGACTACTGGTCTGGAGAAGTTGTCTCTCAGCAAAGGTGAATCGGTATTTTTACCAGCAGGCTTAGGGGATTATCAGTTGCAGGGGAATATGTCATTTATTTTGAGCAAGGTCTGAAAAAAGAGGGTTTCTTTATAGAGAATGACAAAATTGATAAAAGACATATCTTTTGTTGACAAAAGAAGAACAATGAAATATAATATGAATTGGCAATAAGAAGGAACACGGAAAAAGCATAGCAAGTGCGTAAGCGTTTCTTTTTGGTCAGAAAAAAATAGGAGGAGTCGAAATGAACATTTACTTGGTCTGCAATGCTGGAATGTCCACATCTATCCTTGTCAGGAAGATGCAGGAAGCTGCAGAGAAAAAGGGACTGTCAGATGTCACGATTGAAGCGTTTTCGGTAGAGATACTGGATGAGCGTGTGGATACGGCAGATGTTGTCCTGCTCGGACCGCAGATTCGTCACATGCTGGGTGATATGCAGAAAGTCGTAGCCGGCAAGTGTCCGGTAGCTGTAATCGACATGCGTGATTATGGTATGATCCGAGGAGACAAGGTTTTGGAAAAAGCGTTGGCTATGATCAACAGCTGAATGCCGGTTTAATCATTATGTAGGAGGAAATATAGAGATGGGTTCGTTTATTTCTACCTTTGAGCGGGTCATGATGCCATTTGCCGGAAAGATTTCTGGTAACAAATATTTGCTGGCAATGCGTGATGCCTTCTCTATGCTGCTGCCATTTATTATCGTAGGATCATTTTTCGGAATCATTGAATGGGTTGTCCTGGATCCATGGGGGACAATCATGGGCGAGAATGGTTTGAATCTGGGACAAAGCCTTTCGGGCGGCCTGACTGGCGATGCTTATAAAGCATCGAGCTTCGTCGGAACGATGCAAGTGCTGCAGGGACTATGCAACAATGTAGTCACGGTTGGTTTTGGTATCTTCTCATTCCTGCTGGTAGCTGCTTTTTCCTATCGCTTAGGCGGTATTTGGGGCGGCGATAAGTTTTCTACCGCATTGACTGCAATCGGTGCATTCATCATCATCACGCCGCAGCAGGTTATCGGCAAAGCGGGCGACAAGATGGGCGCGTTCAGCCTGGATTACTTCGGTAACAAGGGCGTTTTGACGGCAATCATCGTAGCAACCATAGCATCCTGGCTCTTTGTCAAACTGTCGAAGAATGAGAAGATCCGCATCAAGATGCCGGATACCGTACCTCCGGCAGTATCGCAGTCGTTTGCTGTATTGGTTCCGGTCATGATCACGCTGAGTGTGTTCACGATTTTCTCCACGCTGCTGGCACAGGGAAATCTGCTGGGCAAATCCGCATTGAATGATCTGATCTATGCACTGATTCAGGCTCCGCTCATGGGCTTCTCCCAGGGCATCGGCTTCTCTCTGCTGTATCAGTTCATTGTCTGGTTTTTCTGGTGGTTTGGTATTCATGGGCACAATGTCACGGCAGCTGTCCAGAATATGGTTTATATGCCGGCACAGTTGGCTAACCAGGCGGGCGACGCAGCGTATATCTTCAGTAATGGATTCTTTGAAGCCGGTCTTATGCATGTCATGGGTCTGGTTATCGCGATTTTCATCTTTTCCAAGAAAGACAGCTGGCGGGCCGTTGCAAAACTCGGTTTCCCGGCAATGCTCTTCAATATCCAGGAACCAATCGCTTTTGGTCTGCCAATCGTACTGAACCCGATTCTGCTGATTCCGTATATCCTGGCACCGCTGGCTAATACGGTTGTAGGCTGGCTGGTCGTATCTGCAGGTCTGGTACCAATCTTTAAGTATGTAGTTCCGTGGACGATGCCATTGTTCTTTGGCGGTACAATCGGAACGGGCTCTATTGCCGGTGGATTACTGCAGGTAGTATGGTTGGTTATGGATGTCTTTATTTATGCACCTTTCGTCATTGCTTCGAATAAGCTGAAGGATGAGGAAAGTGAGGATGACTCAAATTAAACAGAAAGTATGTGAACAATGGACGAGAAAACAGTAGAACAATCAATGCAACTGATTCTGCATTCTGGTACAGGCCGGTCAATGGTTATTGAGGCTGTACGTGATATGCTGAAGGATGGCAACGTGCAGGCTGCCAAGGATAAGATCGCTGATGCGGGCAAAGAGATTGGTGAAGCACATGATATCCAGACGGCCATGATGTCGGCCGAGTGTGATGGACAGCCAGTGGAGAAATCCATTCTGCTGATTCATGCACAGGATCATTTCATGTCATCTCTGGCTGTACGCGATATGGCACAGCTTATGGTAGAGATGTATGAACACGTGAAAAAGGATTAAGGGATAGCAGATGGTACAAAAATATTCATTTCCTGACGGATTCTGGTGGGGCGCGGCCACATCGGGACCACAGTCAGAGGGAAGGTTCCATAAGGCACACCGGAACGTCTTCGATTACTGGTATGATAAAGATCCACAAGCCTTTTTCAATCAGGTAGGGCCAAATACCGCATCCAATTTCTATAACGATTATCCGCAGGATATCGCACTTATGAAGGAAATCGGGCTCAATACGGTACGAACTTCGATACAGTGGACCCGGTTGATCCGGGACTTCGAGACTGGTGAGACGGATCCGGATGGTGTGCGCTTCTATAATGATGTAATTGATACATTCTGCCGGAATGGAATCCGGCCGATCATGAATCTGCATCATTTCGATCTGCCGATTGATCTCTATAAGAAATATGGTGGTTGGGAATCAAGGCATGTAGTGGATCTCTTCATACTGTTTGCTCGTAAGTGCTTCGAACTCTTTGGCGACCGGGTCAAAAACTGGGTTACGTTCAATGAACCGATGGTCATTGTAGAAGGCGAATACCTTTATCAGTTTCATTATCCGAATCTCGTTGATGGCAAGAAAGCCTGTCAGGTACTCTATAATCTGAATCTGGCATCTGCCGGTGCTATCGAAGCATTTCGCAAGACCGAGTGTGCGGCCCATGGTGGCCGGATCGGTATTGTACTGAATCTGACGCCGGCGTACCCGCGGTCGGATGCACCGGAAGATGTCCAGGCTGCAGCGTTTGCTGAGGATTTCAAGAATAAATCATTCCTGGATCCGGCAGTCCTGGGCAGATTCCCGGCCTCCCTGGAAAAGATCTTGCGGGAAGATGGCGTTCTATGGCAGGCAGAGCCTGAAGATTTGGCAATCATCCAGAATAATCGGGTGGATTTCCTGGGCGTCAATTATTATCAGCCGTTCCGGGCAAAAGCCCCGGAGGGAATGTTCGATGAAAGTCATGGATGGCTTCCAGAAAAACATTTTGCTGCTTATGAGATGCCAGGACGCCGCATGAATCCTTATCGCGGCTGGGAAATCTATCCGCGGTCAATCTACGACGTGGCTATCAATATCCGTGATAATTATGGGAATATTCCCTGGTATATCTCGGAAAATGGCATGGGCGTAGAGGGCGAAGAGAAATACCGCAATGCGGAAGGATTCCTGGAAGATGATTATCGGATTGATTTCTTCAAGGAACATCTGGGATGGCTGCATAAGGGAATAGCAGAAGGCTCGAACTGCTTTGGTTTCCATGCCTGGACGCCGATTGACTGCTGGTCATGGTCGAACGCCTATAAAAACAGGTATGGCTTCATTGCTCTGGATCTGGCTACTCAGAAAAAGACTATTAAGAAATCTGGTTATTGGATCCGTGATGTTATCAAACATAACGGTTTCTGATATACATTCCCCAAAGACCCCATTTGTGTCCCCTAACGTAACTCTTCATATTTAAAGAAAGAACTGCCTATCCGGGCAGTTTTTTCTTTAATGAGCAGATATTTTGGATTATGGGGGCTTATTGTCCTGGCAGGTATTGATGACCTGCGAAACTGGAATAATGAAATTCTGTCTGTTTTAAGGAGGCCACTAAGTTTATGGACAAACTATCAATCCGGCAAAAGCTTTATCTTGTGTTCAGTATGCTTATTATCATATTTATCTGTAACGGACTTTATTCTGCCTTTACCCTGAATAAAGTTAATGATGGTGCAATGCGTATAGCAACTGAACATCTGCAGGGGGTGCTGGCAGCTACGGACAGCAGCTCAGCTATGGCAAATTACCGGCAGGGCGAATATGCTATCGTGACGGCAACGTCATTACCGAATCGCGTACGTGCGGCGCAGGAAACGAAGAAGTTAGGGGATCAGATCGACATTACCTTTGATCAGATGGCCCCCACACTTACCGGCGATGCTGCCCAGGATTTCAATGAGATGCGTCAGATCTGGGATAACTATAAGAATAATTCAACCAGACTTATGCAACTGGCTGAAAATAACCAGTCTCCTGAAGCACTAAAGCTTCTGGAGCGTTCCAGCACAGACTATGATGCAATCACGAATAAGCTCAGTACCGTTGTCGATAACCGCAAGGATTTCATTCATGAGGAAAATGTTGCAGCAGCAGCAGAATATTCACGGGCCAAAATCACCCTGATTCTCTCTATCCTGTTTGTCATCGTTCTTTCCGGGGTTATGGCCTGGTATCTGAGCTCAACGATTCATGTTTCAATTCACTATCTCATGGATGTATCAAAAGAAGTTTCCAGTGGCAATCTGACGGTCCGGGTTGAAGCAAAAAGTCAGGATGAATTTGGTGTCCTGACGAATGCATACAAGGATACCATAGCCAACTTGCGTACATTGATCCACAATATCCAGAAAACGTCAGAAAACGTTGCGGCATTTTCTGAGGAGCTTACAGCTAATGCCAGTCAATCGGCTCAGGCTACCCAACAGGTGGCAATCTCTATTGGCAATGTGGCTGCGGCTACTAGCCAGCAGGGGACTGCTGTAAGCTCGTCGGCTGCGGATATCCGGGTCATGTCAGAAGATATCCGTGGGTTCGAGGACAGCGCATCGGCATCATCGGACTCAGCGCACCGTGTGGAAGATATTGCCGTAAAAGGTAAAACTGCAATCGCAGGGGCGGTTACGCAGATGAATCAGATTACGGATTCGGTTACGGAGTTGGCTGCTGTCATAGAAAAGCTTGCTGAGCGGTCAATGGAAATCGGACAGATCAGTGATACGATTTCAAATATTGCAGATCAGACGAACCTGTTGGCATTGAATGCTGCAATTGAAGCTGCCCGTGCGGGGGAAGCCGGCCGTGGATTCTCGGTGGTTGCGGAAGAAGTTCGTAAGTTGGCGGAGGAATCCGGACAGGCAGCTCAGCAGATTGCGGCACTTATTGCGAGTATCCAGACCGATACGACCCAGGCGGTTGATCGCATGAAGAACGGTACCGAAGATGTACAAAGTGGCAAGGAGGTAGTGAATAAGGCCGGTGTTGCTTTTGAAACAATCACCAGCGCAGTTAAGGAACTTACCAGCAATTCAGAAGCCATTCTTTCCGCTGCCCGGCGTTCCGCGAAAAAAGCTGCTGAACTGGTAGCTGTGATGGATGGCATCAACGAAAGCGGTCGTGAGGTTGCTGTAGAAACAGAATCCGTATCTGCAGCCACCGAAGAACAGTCTGCGTCTATGGACGAAATTGCCAATGCCAGCCAAATGCTGGCAGGGCTTGCCCAGGAATTGCAGGATTCAACAACAAAATTCAAGTTATAAGGAAGTGTGCGACCATGAAAAAAATAGGTATGGTATTCTCCCTGATCAGCCTACTCCTCATTACCTTACTCTTTAGCGGCTGTGGTTTTAATACGACAGCGAAGACGCAAAAAAATGTAGCGCTTTGCTTTTCACACAGCCCGGAACGCTGGCAAAAAGGAGCGGAAGATATGAAAACTCAGCTGGAAAAGGAGGGGTATACGGTTACGGCAACCTTCTTTGATTCAGAGGAAACCCAGCGTGAGGCCGTCGAAACAGCAATCCAGGGAGGAACCGCCTGTATTGTTATTGCTGGTGGTGATAGCAAAACTTTGGAAAAACAGCTTACTGAAGCCAAAGAAAAAAAGATTCCTATTATCGGTTATGATTCTATGCTAAAGGATACCGATGCGATTTCTTACTTTGTCTCGTTCGATAATGAAGGAGTAGGAACCGCCATGGGAAAATATATCGAAAACCGTTTTCAGCTGAAAAATGGTGCAGGTCCTTTCAATCTGGAATTCTTCTCAGGAAGCGCTACAGACAGCAATGCAGAGCTGATGTTCAAAGGGACATATGATATACTGAAACCGTACATTGATAATGGTCAGCTGGTTGTTCCATCCGGAAAAACGACTTTTTCAGCTACAGCAACTCAGGACTGGGATGCGAAGAATGCCGCAGCACGCCTGAAAGAAATGATGGCTTCGCAGTATGCCGGCAAATCACTGGATATCGTCGTTGCTGCCTCTGATGGCATAGCTTATGGGATTGTTGATGGTCTTGATGGCTATACCGGTAAATGGCCATTTATAACGGGACAGGATGCGGATAAAAAGGCATTGGACTATATCCGGCAGGGGAAAATGACTTTTTCCATCAAAAAAAGTTCGGATGAACTCAATAAGAAATGCATTCGCATGATTAAAGCGGTTGTTGAGGGGACTCAGCCGAGTTTGAATGATGTAAAAACCTATAATAATAATGTCATTACAGTGCCGGCTTATCTGTGTATTCCTTATATCATCGATAAAGATAACCTGGACAAGGTTGTTGAATAAGAGCAGACTAGTCAACGATTTAAATAATGATATTATAAATAAAAAGACATGTTGTTTTGTTTAAAATGTATCTTTCCTTTGACTAATACTAGATAATACAATATAATGAAGAAGAAGTTTATACGAATTTGGAAGGATTACGTCTATGTTAAAGTATGAAAAAATAGCAGAAGATCTTCGAGAGGATATACTTCGTGGCAAGTATCAGTCCGGTGAGCAGCTGGCTTTGGAAAAAGAAATGTGTGCGCAGTACAAAGTAAGCCGTATTACCATCAAGCGTGCAGTTGATGCATTGGTCAGCCAGGGACTGGTGGTAAAGCGTCGGGGCTCAGGGACATTTATCAAATCCTTGAAGGATGAGGATGTCAAGGAGCTGGGGATGGCCAATCAGTTCAGCGGTTTTGCGGCTACTTATCGTGATCGTAAGGTAGAGACCGATATACTGAGATTTGATATTGTTCATCCGGATGAAGCTGTGGCTGCCAAACTGCAGATTACGACTGAGGATTTTGTCTATGATATTATCCGTGTCCGCAAGCTGGATGGAGAACCGGTAGTCATTGAATATACGAAAATGCCGATTCAGCTGATTCCAGGAATCAAGAAAAGTGTACTGGAGACATCGATTTATGCCTATATCGAGAAAAAGCTGAAATTCAAGATTCAGTCAGCTCATCGTACGGTGAAGGCAGATATGCCGACGGCGGAAGAAAAGAAAGCTCTGCAGATTGAGGGTATTTTACCGATACTAGAGGTAGAACAAGTTGCTTTTCTGGATGATGGATTGCCTTTTGAATATTCGGTTTCCCGGCATAGAGGCGATCGTAATGTGTTCCGGTCGGTCAGTATCCGTTAAAAGATATTTGCATTGTTTTACAGGGTAGTGAAGTGTGTGGGCACAGGTGTTTATCTGTGCCCTTTTGCTATACAGGGATATTATAGCGGGAAGATCAGGGGAACAGTAGAAAAAATTTGATGAAAATAAAGGATTTTCATTCAAATTGTAGAAGTTTTATCTTATATGAGATTTTAATCGAGGAAATGGATATTTATGCTGTTAATGAGGAAGGTATTGTATGTATCATGTCAACTTGACAATCGGGCTTATTGGAATCCCTGAGGACGTAATACTGGACTGGAAACTGGTGCCCACGGAGCCACGTTATACGTATGCATTCTATATGGTAAAGGATCTTGATGAAATTCAGTTGGCTGGACAGCCGCTGGTTATATTGAACCAGACAATGATAGATGAATATCCATTGCCCGTAATACGTGAGAAGATCGGCAGTGTCGGCAAACTGGTTCTTTGGGACAATGATTATGCATCGTTGTCTGAGGCCGATATGCGTTTGCTGGATGCCTGCTGGCCAGCAACGAAAAACAGCGCATTGAATCGGATTACTTTTGAACGGTTTGTCCGCCGCTTGCGGGAGGAGAAAGATGCCTGGCTGGAACATATCTGGTTGCAGAAAACCATTAATATGCTGCCGGACATGATATGGTTCAAGGATCGGCAGGGACTGTATCTGGAGGTGAATGATGCCTTCTGTGCAAGGGTCAATAAGACGAAGGAAACGGTACGTGGGCAGGATCATTATACGATTTGGGGGATATCCCGCGAGGAATATGAAAGTTCGGATTATGTATGTGTGGATACCGATGCAGAAGTCATTAAAGCGGGTAAAACGTGCATCTTTGATGAAGAAGTCATGGGCGCGGATGGACTGCGGAAGCTGAAAACATACAAGACACCGATTTTTGAAGAAGATGGACAGATTATAGGCACGATCGGTATTGCGCGGGATGTGACTGAGGCAGGTGAATACGAGCGGACTCTGCATGATCTGGCCTATCGGGACTATCTGACCAGTCTGTTCAATCGGGCTTATCTGCTTAAAAAGATGGATGAGTATGGTTCCGGTCCGGTACTTATGATCGTATTCGATCTGGATTACTTCAAGGAACTTAACGACCATTATGGCCATCAGAGTGGAGATGCAGCGTTGATGGTTGTCGGGGAACTCATGCAACAGGAATTCCCCGATGGGTTCAATATCCGGTATGGTGGCGATGAATTCCTGACGGTATTTTTTGGCGCAAGTGATAAAAACGTTATTTTGCCACGCGTTGAAAGATTTATGCATCGTCTGAAAAATTATTTTTCTTCGGATAAGGATCTGGGCTGTCTGACCGTCAGTGCAGGGATGCATTGCCAGACGATTACGGATGGCGCTATCGACTTGTTGTTCTCGGCTTGTGATAAGGCTCTTTATGCAGCAAAATTGCATGGCCGGAATCGTGTTGTCCAGTATGAGGATATTGATCAGGTTATGTCGAAGCCAGCGATTATTCAGTTTGAAAGTCGTGAGGCAACGGAGAAGATGCTGCAAAGAGAAATTGGGGTATTAGGTCATTTGCGTGTGGCGCGGACAGGCGTTGCAGAGGCTGTTTCTGCGATGCTGGTATTTGCTGCGGATCTGCCAGAGATTGAGACAAAGTATGGAAAGGCTTTGGTGCATCAGGTAATCGCTGGGGTAGTCAATATCATAAACGCCAGTATTCGTGACAGCGATAAACTGGGACGCTGGAGTGAGGAGACCTTTCTGGTAGTTTTGCCGGCGACGGACGTGAATGCGGCTGTGCGTGTGGCAGAACGCATTCGTCATCATATCAAGGATTTGGACATATTGCCGGATGGTCAACCATTGTCAGTCAACTGCAGCATAGCGGCTATACGGCCTAATGAAGATTATAAGGCGTTCAGTCAGAGACTGGAAGATGCTTTGACTAAAGCCCGTCAAGCCGGTAAAAATCTGTTGCACGTGGAAGATGTTTCCAGTCCTAAGTAAAAAAATCTTGACATTTCCGTTATTTTTGTTAAACTAGTTCTGAACTTAACGGATAGATACACATTAATCTATCGTTGCAATACTTAGGCCTGATACGGATTGGATTCCGTGAAAAGCTCATCGGACAGGGCTGGCCGTTGCCGGCGTGGCGAATGACGTCACATATTGATCGAGTTAAAAGCTCAATTTTATAAGTTGGTTACTTCATAACCACGTGCGGATGCACACCACTTGTGAAACGTTCAATAGAGCAGGCCAGTATATGCAGGTAGACATAATGGTGTTACCCTAAAATACAAGTCAATTCCTGGAGATATTCACAGACAGTGCTGCATCTATGCGGTACTGTCTTTTTTTGACCCTTGCAGTGGGAGGCGATTTGCGGAAAATGAACCTGAATAATCAAAAACATGCGCCAATCTATGAGGCGCTGGAACGCTTTCGTAAGCAGCATGTTGTTCCATTCGATGTTCCTGGCCATAAACGGGGTCGGGGGAATCCGGAGCTCGTGGATTTCCTCGGGCAGCGTTGTGTCGGTATTGATGTGAATTCAATGAAGCCGCTGGATAATCTCTGTCATCCGGTCTCGATTATCAAGGAAGCAGAGGAACTGACCGCAGATGCTTTCGGGGCAGCGCATTCGTTCCTGATGGTCGGTGGCACGACATCTGCTGTGCAGGCCATGGTGCTGTCAGCCTGCAAAGCCGGTGATAAGATCATCCTGCCGCGAAATGTGCATAAAAGTGCAATCAATGCACTGGTCCTGTGCGGGGCCGAGCCGGTCTATATCGATCCCAAGGTCGACGTGAAACTGGGTATTCCTTTGGGTATGGAGCTGGCTGATGTGCAGAAAGCCATGGAAGAGAATCCTGATGCCAAGGCGGTACTGATCAATAATCCTACGTACTATGGAATCTGCTCGGACCTGCGCGCGCTGGTGAAGCTGGCGCATGCCCATAATATGCTGGCCCTGGTTGATGAAGCGCATGGTACGCATTTTTATTTCAATGAGACATTGCCCTGCTCGGCAATGGAGGCCGGGGCAGATATGGCTTCGGTCTCGATGCACAAGTCAGGGGGCAGTCTTACGCAGAGTTCACTGCTGCTGCTTGGGCCGGATGTGAATGAAGGCTATGTGTCACAGATCATCAACCTGAGTCAGACGACCAGTGCGTCCTATCTATTGATGTCCAGTCTCGACATCAGCCGCCGGAATCTTGCTCTCAGGGGGCATGACTCCTTTGCCAAGGTAGCCGAGATGTCGCAGTATGCCCGTGAGGAGATCAATGAGATCGGCGGCTACTATGCCTATGGTCGGGAACTGATCAATGGCGGCAGCGTTTATGATTTCGATGTGACGAAGCTGGCAGTCCATACGCAGAGTATCGGACTGGCCGGAATCGAGGTCTATGATCTCCTGCGGGATGAGTATGATATTCAGATCGAGTTTGGGGATATCAATAACATCCTGGCCTATATCTCGATCGGCGACCATATCCAGGATATTGAGCGGCTCGTGGGGGCGCTGGCTGACATCCGTCGGCTTTATGCGCAGCCGCAGCGGACGTTGTTCTCGGCCGAGTATATCACACCGGCTGTCGTGACGACACCGCAGAAGGCGTTCTATGCGGACAAGGAAGCGGTTCCCATCCGGCAGTGCGCCGGACGAATCTGCAGTGAATTTGTCATGTGCTATCCGCCGGGTATCCCGATCCTGGCACCGGGGGAGATCATCACGAAGGAAATCATCGATTATATCCAGTATGCACAGGAAAAAGGCTGCTCGATGCAGGGTCCGGAAAGCCCGGATATTTCGACGCTGAATGTGCTGAAAGAGGGGACTTACTGAAATGGAATTCTGGTTTGAAGAACTACATACCGACAATGTAAAAATGTCCATTCGGGTCGATAAGCAGCTTTTTTCGGCCAAGAGTGATTATCAGCAGATTGACGTGTTTCATTCACCGGAATTCGGACGGTTCCTCTGCTCGAATGGCAGTGTAATCTTTTCGGAGGCGGATGAGTTCGTCTATGATGAGATGATCGTCCATGTGCCAATGGCCGTACATCCGCATGTGAAGCGGGTGCTGGTGATTGGCGGCGGGGATGGCGGCGTGGCCCGCGAGCTCTCCTATTACGATGAGATCGAGTCGATCGATGTGGTGGAAGAAGATCCGCTGTTCATCGAAGCCTGCAGGAAATGGTTCCCGGACAATGCCTGCGGGCTGGATGATCCGCGCGTGACCATTTCCAATGCCAACGGCCTGCGCTTCCTGCGCTCGCGCAAGGACTACTATGATCTGATCATCAATGACTGTACGGATCCATTGGGCCATACGGCGGGCATGTTCACGAAGGAATTCTATGGCAACTGCTACCGGGCACTCCATGATGATGGCATCATGGTCTATCAGCATGGCAGCCCGTTCTTCGACGAAGACGAGGCATCCTGCCGTGCGATGCACCGGAAAGCATTTCGCAGTTTCCCAATCAGCCGGGTCTATCAGGCCCATATCCCTACCTGCCCGGCTGGTTACTGGCTGTTCGGCTTTGCCTCAAAGACCTATCATCCATTAAAGGATCTCAATGAAGAACGTTGGAATGAACGGCATATCAAGACCTGGTATTATACGACGCATCTCCATCGTGGCGCGTTCATGCTGCCACGTTATGTAGAAGAACTATTGACAGAGGAGGAAACAAGATCATGAGCAAATTATTGGTTATCGGCTGCGGTGGCGTAGCCTCGGTGGCAATCCAGAAATGCTGCCAGAACAGCAAGGTATTCACGGAACTGTGCATTGCGAGCCGCACGCAATCGAAATGCGATGAGCTGAAAGCAAAATTGGCCGGCAAGACGGCAACCGTGATTACGACAGCACAGGTGGATGCGGACTCGGTAGAAGCTGTCAAGGCGCTCATCGAATCCTATCAGCCGGATGCTGTGCTCAATGTTGCCCTCCCGTATCAGGACCTCACGATCATGGATGCCTGCCTGGCCTGTGGTGTACATTATATTGATACGGCCAATTATGAGCCGGAGGATACGGAAGACCCGAAATGGCGCGCCATCTATGAGAAGCGTTGCAAGGAGCTGGGGTTCTCGGCTTATTTTGATTATTCCTGGCAGTGGGATTATGATCAGAAATTTAAGGAAGCCGGTCTCACGGCCCTGCTGGGTACGGGCTTTGATCCGGGTGTCACCAGCGTGTTCTCGGCCTATGCGCTGAAGCATTACTTTGACCGTATCGATACGATCGATATCCTCGATTGCAATGGCGGCGACCATGGCTATCCGTTCGCGACCAACTTCAACCCGGAGATCAATCTGCGTGAAGTCAGTGCGCCGGGCAGCTACTGGGAGAATGGCCACTGGGTGGAGACGGAGCCGATGGCAATCAAGCGGGAGTATGACTTCCCACAGGTCGGCCAGAAAGACATGTACCTGCTGCACCATGAGGAGATCGAGGCACTGGCCCGCAATATCCCGGGCGTCAAGCGCATCCGTTTCTTCATGACGTTCGGCCAGAGCTATCTGACACACATGAGGTGCCTGGAAAATGTTGGGATGCTCTCGACTACGCCAATTGAGTTCAATGGGCAGGAGATCGTGCCGATCCAGTTCCTCAAGGCACTGCTGCCGGATCCGGCTTCGCTTGGCCCGCGCACGGTCGGCAAGACCAATATCGGTTGTATTTTCACGGGCGTGAAGGATGGCAAGGAAAAGACCATCTATATCTACAATGTCTGCGACCATCAGGAATGCTACAAGGAATTGGGCAGCCAGGCAATCAGCTATACGACCGGTGTCCCGGCCATGATCGGTACGGCACTGGTGATCAGCGGCATCTGGAACAAGCGCGGTACGCTGACCACGGATGAGTTCGATCCGGATCCGTACATGGATATGCTGACGCAATATGGACTGCCATGGGTTGTCGAAGAAAATCCGGTTGTGGTGGAATAAGGATGAAGCCATTACAGACGCCATGTTATGTGGTAGATGAAGCAAGACTGGAGGCCAATCTGCAGATCCTGGCCGGGGTGGCAGAGCGTACAGGCTGCCATATCCTGCTGGCGCAGAAGGCATTCTCCATGTTCCGGGTCTATCCGCTCATCCGGCAGTATCTTGCCGGCTCGACCGCCAGCGGCCTTTATGAGGCGCGGCTGGGGGCTGAGGAAATGGGCGGCGAGACGCATGTATTCTGCCCGGCCTATACGACGGCCGAGATGGAGGAACTGTGCCGGATCTGTGATCATATCAGCTTCAATTCCCTGCGTCAGCTGGAACTGCACCGGCCAATCTGGCAGAAGGCCGGCGTCAGCGTCGGGCTGCGTATCAATCCGGAATATTCGACGCAGGAAGGTCATGCTATCTATGATCCCTGTGCCCCGGGCTCCCGTCTGGGCATTCTGCGCCGGGATCTGCCGGAGCATCTGCCGGCTGGTGTCGAGGGCATCCATTTTCATACCCTCTGCGAGCAGGGAGCTGAGCCGCTGGCAGCCACTGTGGCTGCTGTTGAAGCTGCTTTCGGGCAGCTGCTGCATGAGGCGAAGTGGGTTAATCTTGGCGGTGGACATCATATCACCAAGCCGGACTATGATCTGGCTCTGCTGGAAAAGACAGTCCGTCATCTACAGGATACCTATGCGGTGGAGGTCTATCTGGAACCGGGCGAGGCGATTGCCCTGGATGCCGGCTATCTCTACACGCAGGTAATGGATATCGTCGACAATACGCTGCCCATCCTGATCCTCGATGCCTCGGCAGCCTGTCATATGCCCGATGTGCTGGAAATGCCATACCGCCCGCCGTTACGGGATGCTGGTCAGCCGGGAGAGAAGCCGTATACCTGCCGGCTGGGGGCCAGGACCTGCCTGGCCGGCGATGTGATCGGCGATTACAGCTTCGATACGATGCCGGCAATCGGCGATACCCTGATTTTTGAGGATATGGCCATCTATAGCATGGTGAAGAACAATACCTTCAACGGGATGCCCCTGCCGGACATCGTCCTGCAGCATAAGGATGGGCAGCTTGAGGTCGTACGCCATTTTGGCTATGAAGATTTTAAGGAGAGACTGTCATGATCAATCCACAGCCCTGCCCGGCTGAGGTAGGCTTCTATATGCCGGCAGAGTTTTCCCCGCATGACGGGACAATCCTGATCTGGCCGGTGCGCCCCGGCAGCTGGGGACTTGATCCCCGCCCGGCGCAGCGGGCCTTTGCGGATGTGATCCGGGCCATTGCTGTGCACGAGCAGGTCATCCTGATTGCTGATGAGGCCCATGCAGATGAAGCACGGGCTGCTGTCGGCGGACTGGCGGATCTGTGCGTTTTCCCGACCGAGGATTCCTGGGCCAGGGATTCCGGGCCCACTTTTGTCACGGATGGGCAGCGGGTCCGTGGCATCAGCTGGCGCTTCAATGCCTGGGGCGGCACTTTTGATGGACTTTATACGCATTGGGAGAATGATGATGCGCTGGCTGGTCGGATCTGTGATGCCCTGCAGCTGGACTGTTATGATTTGGGTGATTTCGTGCTCGAAGGCGGCTCTATCCATACGGATGGGGAAGGGACACTGCTCGTGACCGAAGCCTGCCTGCTGAGCCCCGGCCGCAATCCGGAACTGACCAGGGAACAGATCGAGGCCCGGCTGAAATCGGCCCTGGGCGTAGAGAAGGTACTCTGGCTGCCGCGTGGCATCTATAACGATGAGACGAACGAGCATGTCGATAATATGTGTGCGTTCCTGGCACCGGGCGAGGTTGTGCTGGCCTGGACGGACCAGGTCGATGACCCGCAGTATGCGTTATCGCAGCAGACATTTGATTATCTGTCTCGGGTGACGGATGCGAAGGGGCGGCGGCTGAAGATACACAAGCTGCCTATCCCGGACCATCCAATCACGATAACGGCGGCTGATATGCATTCGTATCACTTTGAGCCCGGGGAGGATGCCCGCATCGTCGGCGAACGGCTGGCCGCGAGCTATGTAAATTTCTATTTTGCCAATCAGTGTGTGATCGTGCCCCGGTTTGGCGGTGAAAATGCGGCCAGCGATGAGCGGGCCCTGCAGCTGCTGACGGAGCTCTGCCCGGACCGGCAGGTCATCGGCATCGATGCCCGGGCCATCCTGCTGGGCGGAGGCAATATTCATTGCATCACCCAGCAGATACCGAAAGGAGGCCTATCAAAATGAGTCTGGTAAAAACGGCTGCCATCCAGCTGGAGTGTGTGGCGGATCCCGCAGCAAATCTTGCGCATGCGGAAAAACTGGTACGTCAGGCGGCAGCTGATGGCGCAAAGATCATCCTGCTGCCGGAATTATTCGAGCGTCCGTATTTCTGTCAGGAGCGGCGCTATGATTATTACGCCTATGCCACACCCGTCGCTGAGAACCCGGCGGTAAAGCGGCTGTCTGCCGTTGCGAAGGAACTGGAAGTAGTCTTGCCGGTCAGCTTCTATGAGAAGGATGGCACGAGGCTTTTTAATTCCATTGCCATGCTTGATGCGGATGGTTCAGTAATGGGCGTCTACCGGAAGACCCATATCCCGGATGACCATTACTATCAGGAAAAATTCTATTTTACGCCGGGCAATACGGGCTTCAAGGTCTGGGAGACCCGCTATGGCAAAGTCGGCGTCGGCATCTGCTGGGATCAGTGGTTCCCGGAGGCTGCCCGCTCGATGGCCCTGCTGGGGGCTGATATTCTGCTGTATCCGACGGCAATCGGCAGCGAGCCAATCCTTGAGGTCGACAGCTCCGGTCACTGGATGCGGACGATGCAGGGACACTCGGCAGCGAATATCCTGCCCGTGATGGCGGCTAACCGCTATGGGCTGGAGACCGTGACGCCCTGTCCGGAGAATGGAAATCAGTCCTCCAGCCTGACCTTTTATGGGTCCAGCTTCATCACGGATGAGACGGGGGATATCCTGACCAGGGCTGGCCGGTCAGGTGACGAGATCCTGACCGCGGAATTTGATTTCGATCAGATTCGTACCGAGCGTCTGTCCTGGGGACTGTTCCGTGACCGTCGCCCCGAAACCTATCAGCAATTGACCCGTTGAACGTAAAAAGGCTATTGCCTATCAGATTCTTACTTATTAAGCAGGATCTTTTTAGCGCAATAGCCTTTTTATTTTATAAATGGTTGGTTATTTAGCGTGGAACTGGCAGGTGCCGGCAGATGGCGAAGCGGCACCAGACCGCATTGATGAGCAGCAGGGCAGCCACGATAAAGAACATATTGCCGATGCCAATCTCGGCGGCAATGTGCCCACCAAGGAATGCGCCGGTGAACATGCCGATGAACTGAGCCGACTGATTGAAGCCATAGATGCGGCCCAGGCAAACCGGCGGTGTGAGCTGCCGGATCAGGTTGTTGGCCGATGGCATGAGCCCTGCAATGGCAATGCCATGGATGAACCGCAGCAGCCCGAGCTGCCAGGGAGCTGTGACCAGTCCCTGCGGGATGGAGACAAAGCCGGCCAGCGTCAGGCAGGCGAACAGGATCCGATGGGAGCCGATACGGTCGGCAAGGTTGCCGAGCCGGGAAGCAAAGATCATGCTGGCAAAGCCCGCGCTCGAGAAGATAGCACCGGAGATGAGTGCCAGATGATCAGAGTCTGGTACGAGCTCATGCACATAGACTGTGAGGATCGGCTGCACACAGGTCAGGGAGAAATGCAGGATCACCGTTGTAAGGAACAGGCCGATTATAGCCTGTTTCTGCGGCAAACGTTGGAATGTTTCCCGCAGGTTCATGGCAGCTGCTGCCGGGACTGGATGGAAATTCTCGTGCAGCTGCGTCAGTGCGAGGAAGCCCAGCAGGCAGCAGGAGCCGATCAGGAAGAACGTGTGCCGGTAGCCAATGAGCTCGGAGAGCCAGCCACCAGCCAGCGGCCCCATGAGCCCGCCGGACACCTGGGCCGTAAAGAACATGCCCATCGCCCAGCCGGAGCGTTCCTTCGGCGTTTCCTGGGCAATCAGCGGGATGGCGGCAGCCTGGAATCCGCTGAGCGCGCCCTGCATGAGGCGCAGGATCACGAGGTGAGTGACACTCTGTGCGAGCCCCATACCGATCATGATAAAGCCCAGCCAGGCCGAAGCCCTGAGGATCATCGGCTTGCGGCCAAAACGGTCAGAGAGACGGCCCCAGATTGGGGAGAAGATGGCCAGGCTGATAAAGTTGCAGCCAAATACAATGCCGGCCCAGCGGGCAATATCACCCGGATCCGTGATGCCGAGCTCGGCAATATAGAGTGGCAGGATTGGCGCCATCTGGCTCATGCCGATTGATACGATAAAGGAGGCGGTGCAGCAAATGTACAGATTACGCTTCCATATTTCCATGATATAAATCACCACTTTACAGAAAATAAAAACTCATGATTACCATTATACAACAGAATTGCAGGTATGGATAAGGGGAAATTCAATTTCAGGATGCAGTCAGTGGAGGATTAGAAAGTGACTGTATTACATGTTTATCAGATATGCACATTTTGCTATATATTCTTATGATGGATACATGTACTTATAATGTTGACAAAATGACGATTATAACATATTATATAGGATATAAGCAATGTTGCTTCTGATTGAAAGATAATCTTTGCAACATTGCTTTTTCTGTTATAAAAGTAATCTGGGGGATGATAAGATGGATTTTTCAAAACTATTGGCAGACCTCAATAATTTCGTGTGGGGCCCCGTGATGCTGGTAATGCTGGTCGGAACGGGTATTTTTCTGACCATCCGGTTGAAGTTCCTGCCGTGGCGGAACCTTGGGTACGCCTTGCGAATGGTCGTTCATAAGCGTGATAATCATGAGGGCGATATCAGTCCCTTTCAGTCACTGATGACTGCGCTTTCGGCTACGATCGGAACCGGCAATATCGTCGGTGTATCGACGGCAATGGTGCTTGGCGGTCCGGGCGCATTGGTCTGGATGTGGATCAGCGCTGCGTTTGGACTTTCTACGAAATACGGAGAATCCGTACTGGCAGTGAAGTACCGCGAGACGAACAGTGTCGGAGAGATGGCTGGCGGTCCGATGTACGCGATGAAGAATGGTATTTCCAATAAATATATCGGTCGGACGCTGGCGGTCTTGTTCTCAACGTTCGTTGTCCTGGCTTCTTTCGGTATCGGCAATATGACGCAGGCCAATTCCATTGCGGCGGCACTGGATGGCAGCTATGCGATACCGCCCTGGCTGGTCGGTGGCATCATTGCGGTATTGTCGCTGGCTATCCTGCTCCGGGGCATTCGCAGCATCGGTAAGGTATCGAGTATTGTGGTTCCGGTCATGGCGGCATTTTATTTCGTTACCGCATCAATCGTCATCATCGCGAATTTTTCGGCGGTACCGGCTGGCATTGCAGAGATGTTCCGTATGGCGTTCTCGTTTGATTCGGTTGCCGGCGGCGTAGGTGGTTCTATCGTTGCCTCGATGTTCAACTCGATGCGCTGGGGCGTGGCCCGTGGCGTATTCTCGAATGAGGCCTGGACTTGGTTCGGCACCGATTGCAGCAGCCTGCAGCCCGCACGGATCATGCTTCCCGTCAGGGCTATGTGAATATGACCGGTACGTTCTTTGATACGATGGTCATCTGCATGCTGACCGGACTGGTCATTGCTTCGTCCGGTGTGCTCGGCATGACGGATCCGGATACGGGCAAGCTGGTATCCGGTGCGCAGCTCACGATCATGGCGTTCTCTACGGTATTTGGTGACTATGGCAAGCTGATCGTCTCAATCGCAATCTCGCTCTTTGCGTTCTCGACCATCCTGGGCTGGGAATACTATGGCGAGAAAGCGCTGGAGTATCTGATCAAGAAACGGCCGGTAATCATGGGATACCGGGTAGTCTTCGCATTGATTACTTTTGTTGGTGCGACGACAACCCTTGACGTGGTCTGGAACTTTCTCGGATACGATGAACGGCCTCATGATTATCCCGAATCTCATCTGTCTGTTGTGGCTCAGCAATGATATTGCGCAGGAGTGCTTCGAGTTCGAGGAGAAAGTGGTGGCCCACGAAAAGGTTGGCGAGGAAGTCGACTATCAGACATCAGAGAGCTGAGTGCTCGACGATAACCATAAAAAGAAGAGCCGAGGCAGTTTTTACTGTTTCGGCTCTTTAGCATATAAAGGAAGAAATAGATTCATCATCTCGATAAACTGGAATACTGACCTGTCCAAGAGATGAACCCGGAGGGTGAAAGCGATTGGGTAACAGGTCGTACGCGAAAACGTCCCAAGAGGTGAGTCCGAAGGACGAAGGCGATTGGCTGACGTTGACCGCAAGGAATTTGCTTATTTAGGATACAGATTCGACGGAACGCGGAGATCGTGGAAAGAAGACCGCCGCGGGGGCAGAGGGCAGCCAACGTTCCACCTAGATGTTTTGCTAAAGAATTTTTTTGTCCTTAATGAAGCATTCCAAAAGCAGCTTAACGCACTTCGTTTGGACGGACGCTCTTTTGAAACGATCGATAGAAGACAAAAAAATTCTTCTTCACGCAAAACATCAAAGCTCCACTTATGGCTGTCCTCTGCCCCCGCGGCTGGGCTCGATGCGTCAATATCTGCTTTTCTCTAAATCAGCTGCATTGCTGCTTCTCCCTTTGATGCTGGAATCCAACAAATCTGCTCGAACCGAACCAAGACCTACCGTCAGAAGGAGAATGATTCAGAAGCCGATACTGACAGACGGCGGGCGAGGGGAAACTATTTTTTTCGTCCGGAACGACTTGCCGTAGGCTGGCACGCCGTAGGTACTGTCTAGGTCCGTCGATTCGTTGCGGCGCCGTGGTACCGGCGCGTTAGCTAAGTAAATACTACAATCTCAGGGCGGGACATTCAGTGGAAGCCAAAAAAATAGTTCCACCGAACCCCGTGCTGAACTCCTACCTACTCGTCACTTGTGTCTCACTTCCTGAATCTGTCCTTCAAATTCCAGTTTATCGTTGTGAGTAGTATGCTATAATATAGCCGGAGAATGGTCTGGGGCAGGTTTTATGGATGCTGCTCATTGCTGAATTGGAGGCTATTTAGTATGAAGATACGTTTTACGCATAGTAATATTTCGGTGCTGGATCTGGAGCGGTCACTGGCATTCTATGACGCGGCGCTTCACTTGAAGGAAGACCGGCGGCAGGATTTCGGGGACTTTGTCATGGTTTATCTGCAGGATGAAGCGCATCAATTTGAGCTGGAGATCCGCTGGACCAAGGGGCGGACGGAAGGTTATGAACTGGGTGAGAATCCGACGCATCTGGCTTTTGGGGTCGATGACTATGAATCCCTGCTCCGTGTGCATCAGAAAATGGGCTGTGTAACGTTTGTCAATGAAGCCCTGGGACTGCACTTCCTGAAGGATCCTGATGGCTATGCGATTGAGATCATGAGAGAGGATTTCTTTGAACGCCTGCCGGAACGGCTCGCGAAACAGCAGCACTAAGGCGCTGACTCACATTTGGCGGAATACTTCGATCATCTCGTGCGTCAGGCTGATGTCGAGCGTATGATGCGGCATCTCTGCGCGGCTGTACCATTCTGCTGTAGCCAGCTCGGAGGCGTCGCGGTGATTTCCGGTGAGCCGTCGAGCTCGGCGAAAAAGCCGACCAGCAGGGAGTCGGAGAATGACCAGGGCTGATTTTTGTAGTAGCGCAGGTTCTTGACCTTGAGCCCGACTTCTTCCATGACCTCGCGGTGGACGGTCTCTTCCAGCGTTTCACCAATCTCGGTAAAGCCTGCAATCAGGGCGAAATTCGGGATTGGTCCTGCCGGCATATTTGGTCATCAGGATGCGGTCCTGATCGGTGACGGCTACGATGATGCCCGGTGAGATTTTGGGATACTCGACATTATGGCATACCGGGCAGATCAGGGCCCGTTCATCGGTTTTCTTGTTCATCTTGTGCCCGCAGCAGCCGCAGTAGGTACGGCTGCGATAGAACCGGTGCAGCTGGGTACCGGTGACACCGGCGAATCCGGTCCAGGATGGGGTGAGTGTCCGCAGTATGGTTGGTGCGGAAAAGAGATAGCCGTCGCTTTCGTCCAACTGGATGGCCTGTTCATCTATGAGGTAGAAATCATGCTGGCTGATGGAGAATAGATAGTCGGCATGTTGATAGATGTCCGGCTGCTTCAGTGCGAATGCCTGAAACGACGGAAAGGGAAAATGATCGATGGTGGGATCCAGCAGGATCCTGCCATCTTTTATGTAGAAGAAGTGGTCCTGGCTTTGCGGTGTCCGGATATAGAATTCATTATGATAGACTTGTGGTGCAATGTCTTGCAGCATGGGAAATCAACTCCTTTATCGCATCATTATACTACAAGATTGACGGTAAACCATGGCATTTTGGCGGTCGGAAGTATGATATAATAGAAGATAGATTGGAATAGGTATAAAAGCAGGAGGAAAACTCTATGAGTTATAAAGTGGTTGTCGTCAATGCGGCTAAGATGAATTTTGATGGAAAACTGGATTTTTCGTCACTGTCAGATGATGTTCAGGTATTTGCGGACAGCAGTCCGGAAGAACTGCTGCAGCGGATCCAGGGAGCTGACGTCGTGGTCACGAAGGAACTGCCGGTTCCGGCTGAGCTGCTGGCGCAGTTCCCCGCGAGTGTCAGGCTGCTGGTTGAGGCCGGAACGGGCTATAACAACATCGATCTGCCGGCAGCGAAGGCGAAAGGCATCACGGTCTGCAATATCCCGGCCTACAGCTCGCAGCGTGTGGCGCATACGGCTATCATGCTGATGCTGAATCTGGCCTCATCCATGCAGGTGCAGCTGGCGATGCTGGCTCGTGGGGATCATCAGAATTTCACGCAGCATCTGCTGGTACCGCATATCGAGCTGAATGGCAAGACACTTGGTGTGCTGGGAGCCGGCCATATCGGCCGTCAGGTCATCCGCATTGCCCAGGCTATGGAGATGAATGTGCTGGTTGCGACGCGCACACCGCGCCCCGATGAGGAGGGAATCCGTTATGTCAGCGTGAGGAGATGCTGCGGGAAAGTGATTTCGTCTCGCTGCATTGCCCGCTCAATGAAAAGACGCATCATGTCATTGATGCAGCGGCATTGTCGCTCATGAAGCCGACCGCATTCCTGATCAATACGTCGCGCGGCGCATTGATCGATGAGATGGCACTCATCAAGGCCCTGCAGGCACATGAGATTGCTGGTGCCGGCCTTGATGTCCAGGAACAGGAGCCACCTGCTGACAACAATCCGCTCTATACGATGCCCAACGTCATCCTGACGCCGCACATGGGCTGGAAGGGCATGGAAACGCGTCAGCGTCTGGTGTCCATCATTGCCGACGATATCCATCAGTTCATGGCCGGTACGCCGGTCAATGTTGTTGGCTGAGAGGTCGGTACTGATGCAAAATCAAATCCTGTGGATCATGATGCTGTCGTCATTCCTGACGCCATTTACGAGCAGTGCGCTGACCTTGTCGCTGCCGGATATCGGGCAGGCGTATCAGGCCACTCCGAATGAGCTGGGCTGGGTCATCGAGATATTCCTGCTGACCTCCATCATATTCCTGCTGCCGATGGGCAAGCTGGCGGACCGGCTCGGGAAGCGACGGATCTTCCTGTGGGGCATGAGCCTCTTTACCGTGTCATCGCTGGCTGTGGCTTTGGCTCCGGGGATGGGCGGACTGCTGTTCTTTCGGGCCGTTCAGGGTATCGGCGCAGCCATGATCTATGCGACCAGCATGTCGATCCTGACATTGGTCTCTCCGCCGGACAAGCGGGGACGGGCTATCGGCTGGAATGTCTCGATGGTCTATGTCGGGCTGGCCTTTGGGCCGGTCCTCGGAGGCCTGCTGAATTATTATCTGGGCTGGCGCAGCATTTTCTGTTTCATTACGGCTGTTGGTCTGGTCACGGTTCTGGCGATCATGCGCTTCCTGCGTCAGGAATGGATCGAGGAAAAGGCATCCGGCCGGGATGGGCTCGGGGCACTTCTTTATGGGCTGGCGATGGTGCTTATGATGTATGGCCTGTCCGAGTTGCTGAACCAGTCCTATGCCTGGATCTGCCTGGCAGTGGGCTGTGTGATCTTCGCGGGCTTCCTGTTCCATGAGCTGCAGGTCACGCAGGCCATCCTGCCAATTCGGCTGCTGCTGGAAAATCGGGAGTTTTCGCTGTCGAACCTCACGGCGATGTTGAACTACAGCGCAACCTTTGCCATCAGTTTCCTGCTGTCCATCTATCTGCAGTCGGTTCTGGGACTGAGTTCGCGGGAAGCAGGACTCATGCTGCTCGTACAGCCGGTCATGATGGCGGCATTGTCGCCGCAGACGGGCAAGCTTTCGGATCATCATTCCGCCGCCAAGCTGTCTTCAATGGGCATGGGCATCATTGCCATTGGGCTGCTGGGCTTTACACTGACAGTCTATCTGCGGTCTCTGTGGCTGCTGATTCCGGTACTGCTGATTGTCGGGACGGGGTTTGCCTTCTTTGCGGCACCCAATAATAACGCTATCATGAGCTCCGTACCGAAAAAGTATTATGGTCTGGCTTCGTCCATGCTCTCGACGGTGCGTCTGGTCGGTCAGGTCCTGAGCATTGCAATCGTGACCTTGCTGCTGTCCATTGACTGGAGCTGGCTGGAGGCGACGGACCGTGTGGTCCGGAATATCGAGCTGTCATTCCTGGTGTTCACGGTGCTTTGTATTATCGGTATCGTTCCTTCTTTATCCAGGAAAAAGCATCCATCAGAAAAGAACTGATCTCTGGCAGGTCAGACTGACGACGGGCGTTTCCTGCATGATTCAATCATGCAGGAAACGCCCGTTTATTATAATTTCATGAAACTCTCATAAATATCGGCAGCATTTTCTAATAAAGGTTTGCTAGTATCAGCGGCAGATGTTTTCCTGATGTGCTTCAAATGGTAATCGATCCGTATACTGGTCCAATGGAAAACGCAGCATTATGATGGCAGGAGAATGATGAGGTGCAGGCAATGAATGATTGGAAAAAAGCCGTTCTGCTGGCAGGTATCTGCTCAGGAACGTTATTTATGGGCGTACTGCCCGCGCAGGCCGCAGACAAGCAGGTATCTGCAGGTTCGCAGCAGCAGCAGGGCATACAGTCCGTATCCGTGATCACGAAAGTGTATGGTGATGGAGAAAAGCCGGCTTATGCGGTATTGAAATATCCGCAGCCGGTAGCTCCGGGCATTTCGCCGGCGGCATTCAAAGTAGCCGGACAGACGGTAGCAGCGGTTTCGGTAAACCGTAACCCGGAACCGGCAGCGAAGTCTGTGGCCGGCCGCTACGTGGTATTGGAGCTGGCCCATACGAATACGGTCTACGATGGAGATCTGAGCAAGCAGCCGGGTCATCATCAGGAGGAAAAGAAACCGGGGCAGGGAACGGATGCGCCGCGGGACTCGAACCGCAAGCTGCCGGATCTGTCGGTGCGGGTACAGCAGACGGGGGAAGTCCGGGCGGTCAACGGGACCATCTATGCAGCAAACGAGCGGGAAATCGCCAGTACGGCAGCTGCGGAGCCGGAGATCAGCCGGTTTAAGCAATTCACGTATACAGATCCGACAACCGGCTATAAGATGCCATACAATCTTTATCTGCCGGCAAACTATGATGCCCATAAGAAGTATCCGCTCGTGTTCTTCGTAGCCGATGCCAGTGCCAATATCAATGAAGTGAAGACACCGCTTTTCCAGGGGAACGGAGCCACGGTCTGGACTGATCCGGCCGAACAGGCGAAGCATGAGTGCATCGTCCTGGCACCACAGTATACCAAAGATCTGGTCAATCAGATCGGCATGATGACGACCGATGAGAATAAATGGACGCCGGGGCTGACGCTGATCAGTAATCTGCTGTTTGATGTCATGAAACAATATCCGGTCGATACGGATCGTATCTATGGCACGGGTCAGTCTCAGGGCGGGATGACGAACATTGCCCTGAGTGATAAATATCCCGATCTCTTTGCCGGCCAGCTGCTGGTGGCCTGCCAGTGGAATGTTGAAGAGATGGCAGCGATGAAGGACAAGAATCTCTGGATCGTTGTCTGTGAAGGCGATACCAAAGCCTATCCGGGGATGAATGCGGCAACGGCCAGCTGGGAGAAACTGGGCAGCAAGGTTGCCCGGAACAAGGTGCTCTGGGACAGCAAGTCCAGCATTGCGGCACTGGATGTACAGGTAAAGGGAATGGAAGCACAGGGGGCGAAGATCAACTACAGTGTATTCCAGGGCGGCAATCATATGTATACCTGGTCTTTTGCCTATAATATCGATGCACTCAGAGACTGGCTTTTCCGTCAGAATAAGTCGGCGGCTCCGGGAAAATTCCATCGGGATCCGGCCACCAGGGCGCTGCTGGATAAAGGCATCGGTTATCTGAACGGCACCGGGGAAGCGAAGGACTATGCAAAAGCCAGACATTATTTTGAGCTGGCCGATCAGCGTGGTGACTTCAAGGCTTCCCGTTACCTCGGCCTGATCTATGAGCATGGTTATGGGGTCAAAGCAGATATGAAGACCGCCGTCCGTTGGTATCAAAAAGCGGCCAATGCCGGCGATATCACGGGAACCTGTTATCTCGGCCATATGTATGAAGCCGGACTGGGTGTGGTGCAGGACTATCAGCAGGCACTGCGCCTGTATCTCAAATCGGCAGAGCGCGGGGATAGCATAGCGGCACCGGGCATGGTAGCAGCGGCCAATCTGTACCGGAACGGATATGGTACGGTCAAGGATGAGGCCATAGCCCGTCAGTGGCTGGAAAAAGCAGCGGCGACCGGCTATCAGCCGGCCGTTGATGCGCTGAAATAAACACGCGCTCTGACATAAGAACGGAAGCATAATGATCGTTGGCATGTATTCGTCAAAAAGGAACAGGCAGCTGGATGATTAGTATCTTGTTGATGGACTTTGTGCTCCTGTTTGGGGCGTTGGCCGGAACCATGCTGCTGGTAGTGGCGGCGGCTGTTGCTATAGGGGTATTGCTCCTTATTGCAGCAGGTATTTTCTTCTGGCGCAGACATAGAAAAAAGAACAAATAAAAACTCTCCCTGAGTGATCAGCGACGTCGTGCGGATCACTCAGGGAGAGTTTGTGTGTAAAGGGTGTGTAACGTGCTCCAGCGATTACACCAGGGGGTAAAGATCACAATCTTCGTGTTCAAGGCGTTTGAGCAGAGAGCCGACGGCGGCATCTGTTGCCGCCAGGAAACCAGCCGGGTCATGCTTGATCTTCGTGGCGGTCATGAAGGTATCTTTATAGGCCATGAATTCTTTGGCCAGGCCGCCCATTTCCTGATGGAAGGCAATGGAAGTTTTGCGGACCTGCTCGTTTTCGCTCTTGGCCAGGTTCGGATAGAGATAGTTATCCTCAGCTGCCAGATGGATGGAAAGCAGGCCGGCCAGCTTGGCCAGAGTCGTGGACAGCTCAGCGGCATGGGCATCGACGGCTGCGGCTGTCTTGTACTGCTGCAGGCTGTGGATGTGGGTATAGATGTCACGGTGATTGTTTTTCAGGTTATCTAAATACATGAGGGTCACGCTCCTTATCTGTATAAGCTCTTTCGTCTTTATGGGTTTAGTTTAACAGTTACACCAGTGTGGAGCGGTAACATGTGTTACGTCTATTGGATTGATTTCAGACAGGTTGGCGAAAGGTATATGAAACAGATAGGATAATCACAGAAAAGCGCAAAGAAATCTGTTATACTGAAAGTATATTAGCGGCAAGTACAACAGATAGGATAGAAACAACAGGGGGCGTATTTATGCAAAGTATTGAGTTGCTGCAGCGTATGATTGAATTTGATGCCGGGGATGCGAAGCGTATCCAGCATTTTCTGAAGGTATATGAATTTGCCTCGCTGATCGGGCAGCTGGAAAAGCTGCCGGCAGCGCAGCAGCAGGTGCTGGAGCTTGCTGCGATTGTCCATGATATCGGGATCCATGCCGCGGAACAGAAGTATGCGAGCACGGCCGGAACCTATCAGGAGCGCGAGGGCCAGCCGCTGGCGGAGGAGATGCTGCGGGCGGCCGGCTGCGGGGAAGCTGTCGTACAGCGGGTGGGTTTCCTGGTCGGGCATCATCATACCTATGATGCGGTGGACGGGCCGGACTATCAGATCCTGCTGGAAGCAGATTTTCTGGTCAATACGTATGAAGATCAGCTGTCGCCCCATGCAATTCATGCGGTCCGGGACAAGGTGTTTCGCACAGAAAGTGGCCGGAATTTGCTTGAAACGATTTATGGGTTGTCGGTTGAGGGAGAAGAATGATGAGCTGCTGTTATCAGATCTATCAGTCACCGCTGGGCCGGCTGATCCTGGCTGGTAATGCGCTGGCACTGACCGGGTTATGGTTTGAGGTGGAAGTGGAAAATGATGTTTTAAAGGCAGCCGGACTGCCGGGGACAGACCTTCCGGTGTTCAGGCAGACACGAATCTGGCTGGACCAGTATTTCGGCGGGCAGATTCCGGATTTTCTGCCACCGCTGCGGGCGGAGGGGACGGCCTTTCAGTGTAAGGTATGGGATCTGCTGCGTCAGATTCCCTATGGAGAGACGACCACCTATGGTGCAATTGCGCGCGAAATGGCAGCCAGGAACCCTCAGGGACGGATGTCGGCGCAGGCGGTAGGTGGAGCCGTCGGGAAAAATCCGATTGCGATACTGATTCCCTGTCATCGCGTCATTGGATCGGATGGCAGTCTGACCGGTTATGCCGCTGGCGTGGATAAGAAGCAGGCACTGCTGGCACTGGAGGCTGGCTTGAACTAATTGGGCGGACGGTTGTGATTGACAGCCGTCACTTTATATAGTAAAATGACTTTATAAAGTTAGTTTACTAAGTGAGGCGAGCGATATGGAAAACTGGTTGGATCTGCATATGCATTCCTGTTACAGCGGGGACGGAGAATACGAGCCGGGACGATTGATGGAGCTGTGTGCTGAGGCCGGATTGAAGACGGTGGCACTGGCTGATCATAATTCAGTACAGGGGATTGCGGCTGCCCGCAAACGGGCACATGAGCTGGGCTTGGCCTATCTGAATGCGGTTGAGATCGACTGCCGCTATGCTGGAAGGACATTTCATCTGTTGGCTTATGGAATCCGGGAAGATGATGCGTTCTTTATTAACCTTGAAAAAGAATTCCATAAGCAGCAGCTGACTGCGGGTGAACAGCTGATGCAGCTGGTAAAGGCCCAGAAATTCTATTTTGATGAGCAGGCAGCCCGGAAACTGGCGGGCAATGGCGGTGTCGAGGCAGAGCAGATTGCCGAAGTCATGCTGGCTGATTCACGGAATGATTCGGATGAACGGTTGCAATGCTATCGGCCTGGTGGCAGCCGCAGCGACAATCCGCTGGTGAATTTCTTCTGGGATTTCTGTGCGGATGGCAAACCTTGTAACGTTCCTATGGAGTTTCCTTCATTTGCGGATGTGGTGGATCAGATTCACCAGTCTGGTGGTGCAGCTGTTCTGGCTCATCCCGGGGCAAATATCGGGCAGGATGAGCTGCTGGCTGAGGGACTGATCCGTACAGGCATTGATGGCATTGAGGCATTCAGCAATTACCATGATGCGGCCACCCGCCAGTTTTATCAGACATTGGCTGAAAAACATGGGCTTATCGTTACGGCTGGCAGCGATTTCCATGGCAAATGCAAGCCGGCAATCCATTACGGAGAGCTGGTGCATCCGTATCCGCTGGTGACTTGTGAGCGATTGAACCAGCTGATTTATGAGCGTGGCGGCCAGATCCTGGCCTGATCGGGAGGCAGAGAAATCTTGGACAAGAATGGATTGCGGCAGCAGAACCTTTCGCTGCTGCGAAGGACGCTGAAAGAATTGCGCCTGGCGACGAAACCTCAGCTGTCAGAGGCTTCCGGCCTTAGTGTGGTTACGGTTAATTCGCTGGTGAAGGAACTGGTTGAGCGGGATGAGGCACAGGTGGTGGAAGAAGTCTCCAGCACTGGTGGTCGGCCGGCTGTGCAGTACCGGTTCTATGCGGAGCGTCGTCTGGCACTGGTTGGGTACATGTATGAGCAGGCTGGCGTCGATCAGCTGTATGTTATGCTGGTCAATCTGCTGGGGGAGCCGTTGACGCTCCTGCAGGAACGGTTTCCGGCAGTGCGGGTGGATATGGATTTTCTGGTGGGGGTATTGCGTCCTTATCTGCAGCAATATCCGGCTATCTCGACTGTTCTGATCGGCCTGCCAGGGGTTGAGACTGCCGGACGGCTGAAGGTGGTGGATTATCCGGCACTCATGGACTGCGCATTTTCAGAGGAGATGAGCAGCCGGCTGCAAAGACCAGTGCAGATGGTCAATGACATCAATGCGGCGGTGGTCGGACTTGGTGCCTCGCTGGGGGCTGTGAGCCAGAAAGAAACGGTGCTGGGGGTCTATTGGCCACAGGATTATCCGCCTGGTGCGGGGATATTGATCCGGGGACAGTTGTATACCGGCCGTGATGGCGTGGCTGGCGAGATCGGTCATCGTTTCGGTCGTCCGGGACGGGTAAAGCAGCAGGTTTCCCATCAGGCGGAGGTCATGGAGATGACGGAACTGCTGACGCGGATGTGGAATCCGCATCGGTTGGTCTTTTATGACGAGCAATTGACTGAGGCTGCTATTGCGGAGATACAGGCCGGCTGCAGTGGGCGTATTCCGGCCCGCTTTCTGCCAGAGCTGTCCCTGCGCACGAGTATCCATCAGGATTATCGGCGGGGCATGTGTCTGCTGGCCGAGTCGTTACTGGAAAATGGGAGGACAATGGATGAGTGAGATACAGGGAATGAAGGTACAGCCGGGCGTTCCGCAGCAGCATGCAACCCGGGCCGTATTCTTTATTGGTGGTTTTGGTGCTGCTTCATGGGCTCCGCTGGTGCCGCTGCTCAAGGACAGACTGGGGATTGCGGAGGATGTACTTGGGCTGCTGCTGCTGTGTATCGGCATCGGCTCTCTGCTGACCATGCCGCTGTCTGGTGCGGCGGCTGCCCGGCTGGGCTGTCGGCGGGTGCTGGCAGCCGCCAGTGCCGCCTATGCCTGCATCCTGCTGATCTTGTGTCAGGTTTCCAGTCTCTGGCTGGCTGTACCGGTTCTGCTATGCTTTGGAGCAGTCATGGGCTGTATCGATGTGGTCGTGAATATCCAGGCCGTCATCGTCGAGAAAGCTGCCGGACGGCGGCTGATGAGCGGGATGCATGGTCTGTGGAGTGTTGGTGGTTTTGTCGGAGCCGGTTTGTTCGGGATATGGGTCGGTATGCTCGGCTTTACGCCGCTGGTTTCCACGGCCATTGCAGCAGGAATCATCCTGATTATCCTGGTGCTATCGGTACGTCATCTGCTGCCTTATGGCGGGGAACCAGGTGGTCGCCTGATTGCGATTCCGCACGGCATCGTGACCTTTGTCGGGATCATTGCCTGCATTGCGTTTCTGGTGGAAGGCGCAGTTATGGACTGGGGTGGTGTATTCCTGACAACGGTGCGTGGATTTGATTTGTCGATGGCCGGGACAGGCTTTACGGTCTTCTCCGCTGCAATGCTTACCATGCGGCTGGTGGGAGACTGGGTGGTGCAGCGGATCGGACAGAAACGGGTCGTGCTCGGTGGCAGCGGGCTGGCATTCCTTGGCTTCCTGCTCGTCATCTTTGCGCCGGATCAGCTGCTGCTGTTCCTGGGCTTTTTCTGCATCGGTCTGGGCAGTGCGAATATCGTGCCGGTATTTTTCTCCCTGCTGGGGAAACAGACGGTCATGCCAATCAACACGGCCGTGCCGGCTGTCAGCACGCTGGGGTATCTCGGCATCCTGATGGGGCCGGCAGCTATCGGTTTCCTGGCACATCAGACCAGCCTGTTTGCTGCTTTTGGTTTCCTGGCGTCATTGGTTGCCTTGCAGGCAATCGTGGCTGCTTATGTATATCGCCGGATTTTATGAGGTTATATGATGGAGGTTTGCTGTATGAGTAAGATCGTATTCCTGGATGTTGATGGTACCCTGGTCGATTATCATGGCGTGCTGCCGCAGTCAGCGGTAGAGGCAATCCGTCAGGCAAGGAAAAACGGACACCGTGTCTACATCAGTACCGGCCGCAGCAAGGCCGAGGTTTATCCGAACCTGTGGGATATTGGCCTGGACGGCATGATCGGTGGCAATGGCAGCTATGTCGAAGACCATGATCAGGTGGTCATGCATCAGCTGATCACGGCGGAGCAGGGCCGTCATATCGTGGACTGGCTGCATGAGCGTGGTCTGGAATTCTATCTGGAAAGCAACAATGGCCTCTTTGCCAGCGAGCATTTTGAGCAGCGAGGGCAGTCGACTATGCAGGAATATTCCGCCCGCAAGGGCAAGACGGATGCCGATAAGATGACCATCCGGCAGGCATTCCCGGATATGATTTTTGATGGTGAGCTGTATCGTGATGACCTCAACAAGGTGAGCTTTGTGCTGGACAGCTATGAGGACTATCTGGCGGCAAAAGCAGAATTCCCGGACCTGCAGGTCGGGACCTGGGGCGGAGCCGGAGAAACGGCTTTGTTCGGCGATCTGGGGGTCAAAGGGATCACGAAAGCACATGCCATCGATGCACTGCTTGATTATCTGCAGGCCGATGTCAGGGATACGATTGCCTTTGGCGATGCGAAAATCGATATTCCGATGCTGGAGTACTGTGCAGTCGGCGTAGCGATGGGCAATGGCGGTCCGGAGATCAAGGCCATGGCGGACAGCATCACCGATGCGGTAGAAGATGACGGGCTGCAGCATGCCTTTGAACAGCTGCATTTGATTTAAGCAGGCGCACAAAAGACCAATCCATTGATGAAAAATGGATTGGTCTTTTTGTGTGCCGGTTATCGATCAATCGGTGCGCTGCGTCTGATGCTTGCACAGGATTGCACAGAGTGCATCCGTGTCTGGTTTATTGGTTGCCCAGCTGGTGGCAAAGCGGATGACCGTGTGGGTATCATCCAGCCGTTCCCAGAAGCCGAACTCTGTTTCCTGCTGCAGTTCATCCATCCGGTCATTGCTGATGATGACGAAAATCTGGTTCGTGAGCGTATCGAAATAGAGCGGGTATCCGCATTCGCGGAGCGTCTGTCGGATCTGGTCAGCTGCCTGGATTGCGGGCTGTCCGATGGTCTGGTAGAGGTTATCGGTGAACAGCGTATCGAACTGGATGCCGAGCAGCCAGCCTTTGGCCAGCAGGGCACCATGCTGCTTGATGATGGTGAAGAAATGGGGAATGCGGCCCTTTTTCGGCAGGACGACGGCCTCGCCCAGCAGTGCGCCGCATTTGGTTCCGCCGATATAGAAAACATCACAGAGCCGGGCCAGATCCGGCAGGGTCAGTTCATTGGCCGGGCAGGCCAGCGCATAGGCCAGCCGGGCACCATCCAGATAGAGCGGGATATGATGAGCCTGGCAGACATCATGGATGTCTGCAGTTCCTGTTTCGAATACAGCGTGCCATATTCGGTCGGATGGGACAGGTAGACCATGCCCGGCATAACCATATGATCGTGGTTGGCATCGGCTGCGAAATTGTCCAGGAAAGCTGCAATCTGTTCGGCAGAGATCTTGCCGAGCTTGTGTGGCAGCTGTAATACTTTATGGCCGCCATATTCGATGGCACCAGCCTCATGCAGGCTCACATGGCCGGTATCGGCTGCGATGACGCCCTGATAAGAGGCCAGCATGGCATCGATGACCACGGCATTGGTCTGCGTGCCGCCCGTGAGGAAATAAACCTCGCCATCCGGGGCATTACAGGCCGCCAGTATCTTCTGGCTGGCGCTGGCACAGATGTCATCCGTGCCATAGCCGGGCATCTTCACCGTATTGTTGTCCCCAGACGTTTCAGGATAAGCGGATGCGCGCCCTCCATATAGTCGCTGGCAAAAGAAAGTTTTTGCTGATGTATTGCGGTCTGATCTTGCTGTATATTCATACTGCTGTTCCCTCCAAAGTTTACTTGACGAATCCTGAGTATTATTCTACTATGATTGCAGATATGATACAAATGGCTAATTTACATAAATAGCATGACAAAGTGTCATGGATAACTGATTGATGGAGGGATGAGAATGGACAGCATGAAATGTGAAGCATTCCTGACGGCGGTGGAGCGTGGCAGTCTGACGGCTGCCGGCGATCAGCTGGGGTATACCCAGTCCGGCATCACACGGATGATCCGGGCGCTCGAACGTGAGGCTGGATTTACGCTGCTGGTGCGTACGAAACATGGGGTACAGCCTACAGCGAACGGCCGGCAGATGATGGCGGTATTCCGCGATATCGTTCAGGCGCAGCGTCATGCTGCTGAAATGGGGGCCGATATACGCGGCATGTTGAGCGGCGTATTGACGATTGGCAGCTATTACAGCGTATCGGCTTTCTGGCTGCCTAAGATCCTGAAGACCTTTCAGCAGCAGTTTCCCAAGGTGAAGATCCATCTGCGTGAGGGAACCAATCAGCAGCTTTCGGTCTGGCTCAATGAGAAGTCTGTTGATTGCTGCCTTTCAGCGGAACCGACCAGGGGCACGATCTGTGACTGGCTGCCAATCTGTGAAGATGACCTGATGGTCTGGCTGCCACCGGATCACCCTATGGCTGGAGCAGCTACCTTTCCCATTGATGCGTTGGATGGGGCACCATTCATTATCACATTACCGGGGCATGATACGGATATTGACCGGTTCCTGGAGCAGGAACAGATCAATCCGGATATCCGTTTCACGACAGCCGATCCTTATACGACCTACTGTATGGTCGAGGAAGGTCTGGGCGTGAGTCTGAATAACCGCCTGACAACCCAGAACTGGCAGGGGAAGGTCGTGACGATTCCATTTGCCCCTGCCCGTCATATTTCACTGGGACTGGCTGTGCCGAAGCTGAAAGAAGCTTCGCCAGCGGCCAGACGTTTCGTTGATTGTGTCATGTCCAGTCTTTAAAATTGAGATTTATTGCTAAGGCTTGCAGTATGTATCGTTGCCGGTTCGGCACGAGCAGTATTGCAGGCCTTTTTTAGAGAATTTTTTTAGGCACTTTATAAAATGTTTAGCATTTTTCTATATAGTAGGTCGATATGAATACCTGTCAAAAAGGTAAATCAAGATATCTGGAGAGGGCGTGTGGACCTTATGAGACAAGGTTTGAAGCAAATCGATCGAAAAAAACTATTGCGGGCTGGTGGAATCTTCTGCTTGCTGCTACTGGTGGCTGGTTATTTCTATTGGGGGCATTCCGGAGTCGGGACAAAGGTGAAAGCGGGTAAAGGAACGCCGTCAGTCGGCAGTTACACCGTGAAGCGTGGAGATATGATGCGTCATATCGTATTATCCGGGCAGACGATCGCCGATGCCAATATTGCGTTGGCACCAAAATATACCGGGCGGATCACGGCTGTGAATGTGAAGCTCGGTGATCATGTGAAAGCCGGCGATATCCTGATGGTTCAGGACCAGGGGGACCTGGACCTTTCCATCGGCAGAATGAAGCAGCTGCGCAGGCAGCCGGGGCTGATGCTGTGACCGAAGAGGCTTCTTATAATGCAAATTATCTGAAGGCACAGGAAGCCTATAACATCGATCAGCAGAAATATGAGCGCAATCAGTATCTCTATTCCATCGGGGCGATATCGAAAGATACGCTTGACTCGGTTCAGGAGACGTATGAAGCCAGTCGGGCAGCCTTTGCCGCTCTGGAGAACCAGAATAATGGGGCGGCACCTGCCAGCGTGCAGTCCAAACAGTTCCTGGCACAGAAGGATGTCTATGCGACCGATGCACTCCGTAAGCAGCGGGATGATATGATCCTGCGGGCTCCACGTGATGGTGTCATCGGCTATCGAGCGGCGGAGGTCGGTGCCATTGCTTCGGCCGGCACCAAGGTCCTCAGTCTGGTCGATAACAGCCATAGTTATGTGGATTGTGCAATCTCGGAAAGTGATGCGGCAATCCTTTCCCCAGGCATGAGCGTGGCTCTTACGATTGATGCCCTGGGGACGACTGTATCCGGTCAGCTCGTTTATGTGAGTCCTGCCATGGATGACAGTGCCAAGACCTATACGGCCCGCATTGCGCTGGATGAGTCCCCAAAGACGATTCAGGCTGGCCTGTTTGCCCAGGGGGAAGTAGATATCCAGCAGCGCGCAGATACGCTGGTCGTTCCGAAAGAAGCCGTACTGACGAAGAATGGACATACAACGGTATTCGTGATCAAGGAGGATCAGACGGTTGAGGAACGCGAGGTAACCATCGGTCTGTTGAATGATACCGAAGAGGAAATCCTTTCGGGAATATCAGATGGTGAAACCGTCGTCTTGTCGAATCAGGATCGTCTGAAAGATGGGATGAAGGTCGATCTGGCGGAGGCAGCATCATGAATCTAACACGGTTTTCCATCAGGCGCCCGGTCGGCATTTCCATGATCGTTGCTTTTTTCGTGGTTCTCGGCGCATACAGTTATTTCCATATCGGCGTTGAGCTGCTGCCGGCACTGAATACGCCTTATGTGACGGTCTCGGTCAGTTATCCGGGCGCCAGTGCCGACTCGGTGGAGCAGCAGGTCGTCAAGCCGCTGGAAGATGCCTTGTCGTCGGTTTCTGGTGTAAAGAAGATGACTTCGCAGGCCAGCTACGAGAAAGCAAAGATCAGCCTTGAGTTGGATTTTTCGGTCAATGCCGATATGGCTGCAATTGATGCGACGAAAAAGGTAGAGGCGGCTAAGGGAAAACTGCCGGATGAGGCAGGGACGCCAGTGGTGGTAAAGAAAGACCTTGACGCAACACCGCTGATCGAACTGGCTGTGACATCGCCACAATCCCTGTCGACCATCTATTCGCGCACCTATAATGACTTCCAGAACACGATCCAGCAGGCCGAAGGCGTATCCGATGTGGAGCTCAGCGGCGGCCGGGACAGGGAAGTCGCTATCGAAGTCGATAAGAATAAGATGGCGTCCTATAAGCTCACCCTGCCGAAACTGGTAGCGGCCGTCAAAGCAGAGAATCAGCTGCTGCCGTCCGGTTCGGTCTATACGGAAACGACGAAATCGGATGTAAGGGTGCTGGCCCAGTATCAGACGGCTGCAGATATCAGCAAGATTGCGGTCACGAATTCAGATGGGACGAGCATCCCCATTACCTCGGTTGCCACGGTGCGTGATCAGGAGGCACGCATAGACCGCTATGGACGTGTGAACGGGCAGGATGCGGTCACCATGATGATCTATAAGAACAGTGATGCAAATGTCGTCAAGACAGCAGCAAACATCCTGCAGAGTGTGGAGAAGCTGCGCCAGCAGAATCCGGACTATCAGTTCACCATCGTGAGCAATGATGCGGATTTCGTCAATATGTCGCTGCATAACACATTGGGCACACTGGTCGAAGGACTGATCACGACCGGACTGGTCTTGTTCCTGTTCCTGAGGGGGTGGCGTTCCACCGCGGCGGTCATGATTGCGATCCCGACTTCGCTGGTCTCGACTTTCTTTATCATGTATGCCGCCGGTTTCACTTTCAATATGATGTCCCTGATGGGGATGACCCTGTGTGTTGGCATCCTGGTGGATGACTCGATCGTGGTATTGGAAAATATCGTGCGGCATCTGCAGATGGGAGAAAAACCAATGCTGGCGGCTGAAAATGGCCGTACGGAGATCGGCATGGCAGCCATAGCCATCACCCTCTGTGATGCGGCAGTTTTCATGCCGATTGCTTTCATGAACAGCATGACCGGGCAGTTCTTCCGGCAGTTTGGCCTGACCATCGTATTTGCCGGACTGTTTTCTCTGTTTGTATCGTTCACACTGACCCCGATGCTGGCATCCCGTTTTTTCCGTGAAGGCTTCCACCCTGAGCATAAGCCATTGTGGGATTTCATGGACCGGCTGGAAAATGCGGCCGTGCAGCATTATGAGCGCATCCTTCGCTGGAGCCTGGCCAATCAGAAGAAGATCATCAGCACGGTGCTGGCGGTATTCCTGGCCGTGATGGCGACGATCCCGCTGGGACTGGTCGGCACGGAGTATATGCCGAAAACGGATGAAAGCAGCTTTCAGATCAATGTCGACCTGCCCGTAGATAAGACGGTAGAGGAAACCGATAAGGTCATGAGACAGCTGGAAACCAAACTGGATGATATCCCTGAGGTGAAATGCTATCTGACCAGTGTCGGCGGAGCCTCGACAGCCTATGAAGGACGAATCAAAGTACAGCTCGACAGCCGCAAAGACCGCAGCCGCTCCATTTGGGAAATAACCGATGAGATGCGCAAATTTGCATCGCAGTTCAAGGATGCGAAGATCCGTGTGTCTGAAACGCAGAGCTCTGTGGCTGGGGTATCCGGTGGCAAGGGCGGCGGCAACGGCTCCCTGAGCATCGAGTTGCGTGGCAATGATCCCAAGACTTTGCTGGCAGCATCCGAAAAGGTCCAGTCAATCCTGAAACAGGATGTTGCTGGAATAACGGATGTATCCAGTTCGTATACAGAGGGGATGCCGGAATTGCAGCTGGCCGTGGACCGGACCCGTCTCAAGACTTATGGTGCGGCACTGGCTGATGTCGACAATGCATTTTCGTCGGCAATCTCCGGACGTTCGGCCGGGACGCTGACAGGGGATGCGCTGAACGGCGGTCAGGATACGGATATCAAGGTACGGTTCAAGGGCGCGGATGCTTTTCGTCCGTCGGATGTCGCTTCGATTCCGTTGAACGTGAACGGCAAACTGCTGTACCTGGGAGATGTAGCCACGGTCCGCTATGGATCCGGACCGGTGACTATCCAGCGTATCGATAAGCAGCGGGCAATCAAGATCGGCGCCAATATCAGCAACCGTCCACTGGGCGATGTCGTGAATGACGCCCAGCAGCAGTTGGCTGCGGCAGATCTTGGTGAAGGGATCACCTTCCGTTTTGCCGGCCAGACAACCCAGATGTCGGACACGTTCTCTGAGCTGTTTTCCGCTCTGCTGCTGTCAATGGTGCTGATCTACATGTTGCTGGCGGTGCTGTATGAATCGATGGTTACGCCGTTTATCCGTATGTTCTCCCTGCCATTAGGCCTGATCGGGTCAGTCCTGCTGCTGCTGCTGACCCATAATACCCTTAACCTGTATTCCCTGATCGGTATTCTGGTCATGGATGGTATCGTAGCCAAGAATGGTACGTTGCTGCTGGATTATACGCTTACCTTGATGGATCGCGGCCTGGCGGCAAAAGATGCGGTCATTGAGGCAGGAAAAGTACGTCTGAAGCCAATCTTCATGACCACCATCACGATGATGGTCGGTATGACTCCAACGGCACTGGCCATGACTGAAGGCGCGGAAACACGGGTAAGCATGGCCTGGGTCATCATTGGCGGACTGCTTACCTCGACGGTATTCACGCTCATTGTCATTCCTATCATTTTCCTTTTCTTTGAGAATCATTCATTGGCAGGTTTTCTGATTCGGCTGAAAAACAGATTTTATCCGCCCCGGAAAACTGTTTAGGTAGTGTTAGTGTTAATTTCGATTGTGGTTAATCTTTGTTTAGAAGTTCCCGGTATACTGAACACAATAAAGAAAAAGGGGGATTTCAAGTGGATCAGATCATTATTTTTTGGATACAGGATCATATCGTGACGGGGTGGCTTTCTCCATTGATGCTTACGTTTTCATCACTGGGCAACCTTGGCGCGGTATGGATCGTGGCCGGGCTTGGACTGCTGGCCACCAAGCGGTACCGGCGGGCTGGGCTGGCGGTGCTGATTGGCTTATTGCTCAGTCTGATTATCGGCAATGGCTTGTTGAAGCATCTGGTGATGCGCGCCAGACCTTGTATTGATTTTCCAAATGTACCGATGCTGCTCCATGTTCCGGCGGCCAATGATTTTTCGTTCCCATCGGGGCATACCTTCGGTTCCTTTGCCGCAGCGGCAGCAATGTTCGGTGGCTTGAAACGCCGCTGGGGGATTGCTGGACTCATGCTGGCCGGTGCCATCGGATTTTCACGGATCTATCTGTTCATGCACTATCCGACCGATGTAGCAGCCGGAGCCGTGCTGGGGGTGATCAGTGGTTATGCTGCCTGGAAAGCAGCCGGAAACCTGCTGAACTGGTGGGAACAGTGTCAGTCAGCAGCTGTAGGTGAGTATGAGAACGGGGAGGCCGAAGACCGTTCGCTTCCATTATGATAGAATATGGCAGAAAAAATCCCAGTACGTATCAGAATGCACTGGGATTTTTTGATGGAAGCGTATGTTTTTATTTGACCAGCAGAGCCAGCATGATACCACCGGAGATGGCAGTACCGAATACACCGGCCAGATTCGGGCCCATGGCATGCATGATCAGGAAGTTCTGGCGGTTTTCCTGCTGTCCGACAAGGTGCGATACACGAGCCGCAATTGGGACAGAGGCGATACCAGCAGAACCAATCAACGGATTGATCTTGCCACCGCTGATCTTGTTCATGATGCGGGCGCAGACAACACCCGAGCCTGTGCCGAAAACAAAGGCAACGAGGCCAAGCGCGATGATCAGCAGCGTGTTCGGCGTGAGGAAGGTGTCAGCGGCCATCGTTGAACCGATAGCAACCGTCAGAACCAGCGTCACGACGTTCAGCAACGCGTTGGAAGCAGTCTCAGCGAGGCGGTCAACGCACAGGCACTCACGCAGCAGATTGCCGAGCATCAGCATCGTGATGAGCGGAGCAACCGGCGGCAGGAAGAGATTGACAATGACCGCGATAACGACCGGGAATACGATCTTTTCCAGCCGGGATACATAACGTGGCTGCTTCATGATGATCTGCCGTTCTTCTTTCGTCGTGAGCAGGCGCATGACCGGCGGCTGGATGAGTGGCATTAGAGCCATATAGGAGTAGGCTGCCACTGAGATCTGCGGCAAGAGATGCGGCGCCAGCTTCATGGTCGTATAGATAGCCATCGGGCCATCCGCGCCACCGATGATGCCGATCGAGCAGGCCTCAGCCAGGCTGAATCCGAAGAACTTGGCACTGATCAGGGCGACAAAGATGCCGAGATGAGCCGCTGCACCCAGGATAACGAGACTTGGATTGGCAATCATTGGGCCAAAATCCGTCATAGCGCCGACACCCAGGAAGATGAGCGGCGGCAGGATGAGGTTCTCTACGCCTTTATAGGCATACCAGAACAGGCCGCCTTCTTTTGTCAGCTCGGAGCCAGGGACATTGGCGACAATACAGGAAAGGCCAATACCTACGAGCAGGAATGGTTCATATTTCTTTACAATGCCGAGATAAAGCAGGACGCCACCAACTGCAATCATCACAAGATTGCCGATCGTAAGTGCCGGTAATCCGGTCTGATTCAGAAGTTCCTGCATGAGTGTGAGAAAAAGTGTATCCATTATTATAAATCCCTCCAAGGACTAAGCGATAGCTGCTTAGTTCTTTTTCTCTGTAATTTCGCCAAGTTTGTTGAGTTTGGGGAAGAAATAAAGTATGACGCCGATGCATGAGATAAAGAGAAAACTGAGCAGAAAATCGATACCGCTCAGGAGCAGTGCACCGCTCATACTGTCTGGTAATGTAGTCATATGATCATCTCCCGTTTAATGCTTCAGCAGCCTGACGGTTCATCAGCAGGCGCGTACGTTCTTCGGCCTTTTCGAGTACTTCCTGTTTCGTCACGACCACACGCTTGTGCGTGCCGTGTCCGATATCGCCCTGCTCATCCCAGGCTTTGAGCTCGATGAGCACATCATGTTCTTCGATGGCAATGATCGAAGCCCGCACGGTCACATGCATGCCAAGACTGGTCGGAGCCGTGTGGACGAAATTAATGGATACACCCACACTGACATAATCCTCTGGCAGATACGGATCAATCGCCTGAATTGAGGCATCAATCGCCAGATGGAGCAGTTTCGGTGTAGCCAGCAGATTCTTGAGGTCATTGGAATAATTGTCAGCTGTATCCGAATGCTGGACAACCTTTGTGGCCATGGCATTCTGACCTACAGACATGTAATCGGTTAAATTAAGCATAATGGGGTCCTCCTCTTTGTGATTGGATTAAATTATAATAACATTTTAAACAATTATGTTTGAAATGTGAAATATATTTAATAGATTCCGACAATAACTTAAAGGCATGATTGGTCGGAAGCCCTTGCCGGAAAAAGCATGACGCCCCGGATTTTATTGTATCCGGGGCGTCATGCTGCTGTTTTATTGCCTGTTTACTTGTAATGATTGGGCTTATTTTCAACCTACTGTGCATTTCAGGACCTGACCGGTCACGGCATCGATGCGCAGGTTGTACTTCACATTATTGGCTTTGCAGGAAACTCGGTAGATTGGACGGAAGTTTGACTCGACAGGTACGGCTGCGGTCTGTGGTACGGCAATGGCTGCATAGTCGGCTGCAGTAGCAGTGCCATGAAGCTTGTGCGGCTCGGCCGGAGTCGTATCGCCATTGGAAGCAGCTTCTTCCTGATGCTCTTTATGTTCCTTCTGCTTGTGTTCAGATTTGTGCTTTGAATCCTTCTTTTTGTCATCCTTATTGGTGCCGATATGCTGGGATTTGTCCATCAGCGAGATCTCCCGGTAGCTGATCGTTGTCTCGTCGATGCCGATGGCATTTGCTGCGAGGGTACGGACCGTATCTGTGCTCAACAGCGCCAGATTATGCTGGGCAGCCTGTGTCTCAATCAGCTGATTCCGGGCTTCCAGTATCTGGGCATGCTCGACCTGCTTCTGCTGATGGTGATACCAGGCCGCGCCCCCGGCGATGACCGCACAGATACCCAGGCAGGCACCTGCTTTTTTCAGACGGGCGGCAGTAAAGATGTTCTTGATTTTCTCCATGATGAAATCCTCCTTATACGATGATAAATGAGTTCTTATTGATCTTATGGTTTGAGTATAGCGGGGAAATCTAAACAGAGGCTAAAAAAAAAAGAAAAGCTTTCAAAATTTGCCGGGAAGCATTATTTTTGCAGAATAAAGGATTTCTGTTAGCTATTGTTTAAATTTATATTCTATAATGGAAAAAATGATGGAGGAGGGAATCTTATGCGGTTACGGGATTTTTCCGTGCGGACGAGGCTGATGGCAGCCAATTTCCTGATGGTATTCATCCCAGTGTGCGTGCTGGCTGTCTTGGGAGCTGGTATCCTGACGGGAATCAAATTCACGAGCTCGACAGAGCAGAGTGAACTGGCGATGCTCTGGCCGGAAAAGGGCCCGGCGCTGTCGGTTCAGCTGGCCGTGAGCTCGCTGCGAGTGAAGGCTGCCCGCAAGGATGAGCACAAGTGGAAGGATATGCTGGAAGATTGTGAGCGCCTGGAAGCGCAGGGCATCCGCACCGAGATCATTCAGGATGGCAGGGTACGCTATGTAACAGCGGGGACTGATGCCGAGAGCCTGCAGCAGGAAGTCCTGGCGAGATGTGGCGACAGTACCTCCACAATGCTCTGGGAAGATGAGCATTTTACCTTTTACTATGTCGCTCCACGCAGCCAGACAACCATTCTGGCTGCCGGAGATGCCCCCTTCCTGGGCCAGGAAAGGCCTATGGGGCGTGACAAAGCTCTATGGCGCTATATCCTGACGGCGATACTTGGCGTGGCGATATTAGTCATCCTGCTGGTCGGGGCATATCTTTCCCGGCTGCTTTCCCGGCAGATCATCGAACCTCTGTCGGAACTGCGGCGGGCGGCGGCAGAAATCAGGCGTGGCAATCTGGACACGGCGATGACGATCCGGACGCAGGATGAATTTGGCGATGCCTGCCGGGACTTTGATCAGATGCGGCTGGAACTCAAGCGTTCACGTGAGCAGCAGCGTAAATACGAACAGAACCGGAAAGAACTTATTGCCGGAATCTCGCATGATCTCTCGACGCCGTTGACTGCTCTCAAAGGTTATGCCAGTGGCATCATCGAAGGTATTGCCCATACCCCTGAGAAGCAGCGGCACTATGTCGAGATGATCTATCAGGGAGCGCTGACCATGGAAAAACTGGTCGACAGCCTGTTCCTGTTCTCGAAACTGGATCTTGGCCGGATTCCCTTCCACCTTGAGCCGGTTGTCCTGCAGGACTATTTCAAGGATTTCGTGGCAGAAAAGTGTCAGGAACTGCGAGAGCGGGGGATTGACCTGAAATTCCAGGGGCAATCGACGGCCTGCGTATCAATCGATCGCATGCAGTTTCAGCGCGTGATCGACAATCTGCTCACGAACAGCTGGAAATATCGTCGGGGAGACCGGTCCGGGGTGAAACTGATCTTGTCAGACCGGGAGAACCAGCTGCAGCTGGATTTCATCGATGATGGAATCGGCGTAGGAGATGAGGATCTGCCCAAACTGTTCGATAGCTTCTATCGGACGGATCCGGCCCGGAGCAACGTCGCGAAGGGCAGCGGCCTGGGACTGGCCATCGTGAAGCAGATCATCCTGGGGATGAAAGGGACAATCTGGGCGGAGCAGAATCCCACAGGGGGACTCGTGATCCGTATTGTGCTGCCGACTATAGAGAGGAAAGAACATGAAACAGATATTGATTGTTGAAGACGACAAAAGCATAGCTGAACTGGAACGCGACTATCTGGAAGCAGCAGATTTCGAGGTGACGATTGCTGGTGATGGGCGTCAAGGCCTGGAACTGGCGCAATCAGAAGAATATGACCTGCTGCTGCTCGACGTCATGCTGCCGGGCGTTGATGGATTCCAGATCTGCCGCGAAGTGCGGAAGACAAGAGAAATCCCCATCCTGATGGTATCCGCCCGCCGGGAGGACATCGACAAGATCCGTGGCCTGGGCCTGGGCGCCGATGACTATATCATCAAACCCTTCAGCCCCAGTGAACTCACGGCCCGTGTCAAAGCTCATCTGTCCCGCTATGAACGGCTGCTGGCCAACAGCGGGAAACAATCACTCAAAAGCATCCAGTGTGGCGATCTGGAAATCCAGCCGGATACACACCGGGTATTTCAGGCAGGAAAAGAAATCTCGCTTACCAATCGGGAATTTGAGCTGCTGCTGTTCCTGTCCGAGAATCCGGGCATCGTATTCAGCAAAGACCGTCTGTTTGAACGCGTCTGGGGACTGGATGCCGCTGGAGATACTGCGACAGTCATGGTACATGTGAATCGTTTGCGGGAAAAGATTGAGCCGGAACCATCCAAGCCCATCTATATTGAGACCGTCTGGGGTGCTGGCTATCGCTTCCATGGCTGAGAAGCCGGGAAAGGGGATTTTTATGGAAACATGGTTGTTTTATGCATTGCTGTCTGCACTGAGCGCAGCAATGGTATCGATATTTGGCAAAGTCGGCCTGCAGGGCGTCGACAGCAATGTTGCCACGACTGTACGGTCCATCGTCATGGCTGTATTCCTGATCGGTGTAGTAACCATGCAGGGAAACCTGGCCCATCTGCCGGATGCCTGGGCAGATAAGCGGGGACTGTTGTTCATCGTGCTGAGTGGTGTTGCCGGGGCAACTTCGTGGCTATTCTACTTCCTGGCATTGAAAGTCGGCAAGGTGTCTCAGGTAGCCCCTATCGATAAACTGAGTGTCGTATTTGCCGTGCTGCTGGCTATCGTTCTGTTCGGCGAGCGGGTCAGCCTGATTCACGGCATCGCCATCGGCCTGATCGCAGTCGGTGGTCTGATGCTGGCTGTCTTTTAAGTAATTGTCGCATTAACCGGTGCAATTCGTTTCCGGATGTTGTACAATAAGAGGTATACAACATTACAGGGGGAATCAGATATGAGCAGTTTGACACTGGCAAAAGCAAAAGAGATCTTAGCAAAACATACATCAGAGGAACACCTTTTCACCCATGCAAAAGCCGTAAGCGCCGCCATGGGCGCAATGGCCGATCACTTTCAGGCTGATAAGGAACACTGGGAAGCTATCGGCTATCTGCATGACGTAGACTATGAAAAATATCCGGACGAACACTGCCACCATGTCCGTGAACTCCTGGAACCGGAAGGCGTTGATGAAGCAGACATCGCGACCATTATCTCCCATGGCTACGGCATCACAACCGACGAAACAGCACCGGTAACCGACATGGACAAAAGCCTGTTCACCGTTGATGAACTGACCGGCATCGTCCAGGCCTACGCTCTTATGCGGCCGGAAGGCATGGACGGGATGACCGTCAAGAGCCTCAAGAAGAAATTCAAGGATAAGCATTTCGCAGCAAAATGCAGTCGTGACATCATCAAAAAAGGCTTCGACATGCTCGAACTTGACGGCAGCATCGTCATGCAGTGCTGCATCGACGGCATGCAGGCACATAAGGAAGAATTGGGATTCTGAGAAGAGAATCCACATAAGATCGGCGCACTTCGGGAATGGAGTTGCGCCGATTTTTAATGTAGATAGAGGAATTCAAACAATTATGCTGAATACAGTATAATATGCAGAGTCCATGGTTAGACATATAGAGCACCATTTGGCGGCAAGAATGCAGACGTGGGGATGAACCGAATCGGGCGGGCGAGCGTACGCCGGACTCAAATGCCATAAAGACCTTAGCACGGCAGTTTAATGTATCAACTGACTACTTACTAGGTAACGATGCACCCCATCAGGAATATTACCACGATCCAGAGGTTGCAGCCATAGCCCGGGAGATGCACGACAACCCGGAGATTAAGGTACTTTTCCACGCCACTAAGGGCATGAAGAAAGAATCTACAGAAGAAATACGGAAATTTGTAGAGCTTCAGAAAGCCAAAGAGAACATGGAGTGATGCGATACGCTAGGGATTGTCTATATGAATCTCCCCTATGATTGCCGAGGATACGTCACGACGAATGCAGATGGAGACTACACCGTTGTGTTAAACGCACGAATGAGCTATGATATGAACGTACAGACCTACGTCCACGAACTGAAACACATCCATTATGATGATTTTCGGGATGGAAACGTCGGAGATATTGAGAAAGGGACGATGTAATATGCCTAACTGGTTAAGATGGATATTTTTAATACCAGGGTGCATAGCCGCGTATACTGCTATATCAGCAATAAATTATGTAACGCTTTTATTGTACGGCGGATATGAAGCTGGAAGCTTTGTTGGAACGATACAAAAGGGGAGTGTATAATAAACTGTGTAAGTAAGACACCAGCAGTTTAGATTATGCTCCCCTGTCGGGGATGTCAAACACATGCGGAGGTAATGAATTTATGTCGAAGAAACAACCCACACGTGGCGAGTCCCTGGCTAAGGCTATCATCAGTGAATATAAGCCCAAGACCGTTGAAGATATGCAGAACGCCCTTAAAGATGTTTTTGGGCCAATGTTTGAGGCCATGCTGAATGGTGAAATGGAAAATCATCTCGGTTATGAGGCTAATGAGCGTAATGAAAAAGAAACGACCAATCGCCGCAACGGTTATACGCATAAGACGCTCAAGACGTCCGCAGGAGAAGTCCCAATCGATGTTCCACGTGATCGGGATGGCTCCTTTGAGCCTCAAGTCGTACAAAAGCGTCAAAAGGACGTCTCTTCCATTGAGGGCAAGGTGCTTGCCATGTATGCCCGTGGTATGAGTCAGAGGGATATCTCGTCGACCATTGACGACATCTACGGTTTCAAGCTGTCTGCCGGTCAGATCTCCAATATCACGGATTGTGTTTTGGATGAGCTGACCGAGTGGCAAAATCGGCCACTGAAGGCATTCTATCCTTTTGTGTTTGTTGATTGCATCTACGTTTCCATGCGTACGGAGCAAGGTGTTTCAGACCAGGCTGTGTACGTTATTTTGGGATACGATTTGAAGGGCAAAAAAGATATCCTTGGTTTGTGGATGGGCGATACAGAAAGCAAGCATCGATGGATGCAGGTGTTTGATGAAATCAAATCCCGCGGAGTTCAGGATATCGGCTTCATTTCGATGGATGGTGTAAGCGGACTTGAAGATGGAGCGAAGTCCATCTTCAAGAATGTCGTCGTGCAACGCTGCATCGTGCACCTAGTCCGTAACTCACTGAAATACGTGCCTAGCAAAGATTACAAGGCCTTTACCGCACAGCTCAAGAAGATCTATGGAGCAGTCAATCTGAAAGCAGCCCAGGCTGAGTTCGAGCGGTTCTGTGATACCTGGAGTAAGTATCCGGGAGCCATCCGTGTGTGGAAGGACAACTTCCGACACGTAGAGCAACTGTTCAATTACGGCAGCGATGTACGTCGTGTGATGTATACAACCAATGCGATAGAGAGCGTCAACTCGAGCTTCCGTAAAGTTACCAAGAAAGGCTCTTTCAGCAGCGAGACTGCCGTTTTCAAGGTGTTCTATCTGCGAATCAAGGAACTTTACCAGAAATGGCAAGGGCGCTCGATTCGCAATTGGGCCATGGTGATGAACCAGCTGATTATTGACGAACGGGTCGGCGCTATGGTCCAAAAATATCAGGCATCTTTTTAAATTAATTTACACACTTTACTTGACAGTCCCTACAAAAGATAGTGGTTCAATGTTCATTAGGTTATGCAGCTATGATAGGAGCGGCATATAAGATAGCTCCTACTAACAAGAAAACAACAATAATAGTAATATCCTCTATTCTAGGTTTGATGTCTTTATTCAGCTTGTTTTTAGTAATAACCGGCCTTACGATAGTGTAAAATAACTTGTGTAAACTTTAAGAGGCCCATAGAAAAAGGAACCTCATTCCTGTATAGTGTTAAGTGCAAACCAAGACACTACAGAAACGAGGTTCCCTAATGTCAAATCTTAACACAAAACTCATGCAAGCGCTAGTAGCAAAACGTTCCGTTGAAGATGTTTTTCGCCAGGAACTAGAAGATGCCATCAATCAGCTGCTTAAGGCTGAACTGTCCAGCTTTTTGGGCTATGAGAAACATAGCTCCAATGGCTGGGGCTCCGGCAACAGCCGGAATGGTTTTTATCCACGTGAGTTCCATACGGAATATGGTCTGCTTCAGCTTCAGATTCCGCGTGACCGCAATGGGCTTTTCCAACAACAGACCGTACCTGAGCGCAAACGGCAGGACGACGCTTTGGAAACTACCATCATCCAGCTCTATCAGCATGGAGTCACCACACGCCAGATCAGCGACCTGGTTGAGCAGATGTACGGACAGTACTACACGCCGCAGACCGTGTCAAATATTGCTAGCGCTGTAGAAACGCAGGTAGCAGAATTCCATAGCCGCAAGGTCAGCGGCCGGTATGCCGTCATTTACTGCGATGCCACGTATCTGAATCTCAGACGGGATAGTGTTGCTAAAGAGGCTTTGCATGTTATCCTTGGAATTACGCCGGATGGGCACAAGGAAGTATTGGAGTACAGCGTATATCCGACAGAGTCAGCAAGTAATTATGAAGACCTTTTTCATAAGTTGCAGGCTCGTGGTCTGGAGGATGTGCTGCTCTTCGTTACGGACGGCCTTTCAGGAATTCGTGAGAAGCTTCTGGAGTTATTTCCAAAGGCAAAGCATCAGTACTGCTATGTACATCTTGCACGCACGATTTCGCGACTGGTCCGGCCTAAATTCCGTAAGGAAATCTTAGCAGATTTCAAGTTGGTATACCGAGCTGAAGACGCGAAGTCTGCTATGGAAAATCTTGGCAGGTTCCTTGATAAATGGGCCTCAAAGTATCCTAAACTTGCAAATATGTTTGCCAGTCAGGAAGGGCTCTTTGAATTTTACCGCTTTCCGTCCAGCATCCATCGCAGTGTCTACACTTCCAACCTCATCGAGAATAACAACAAAGGCCTTAAGCACCATGCAAAGCTGAAGGAGCAATTTCCGAATGAGGCGTCACTAGAGCGGTTCGTCTGTACATATTACAGTGATTATAACCGGAAACAATCAGCACGTGTCCATCTTGGATTTAATGCAGCTGAAAGCGATTTATTAAGCATGTTCGATGATCCTGACCGGTGAGAACAGCGCGGAATACTTGCAGGAACGTTTACACAATTAACTTGACACTATCGGCCTTACCCATGAAACAGAACTATGGGAAATACTATTATCTATCATTGTTCTTATAGCTACTGTTTCATACATATTTATCGGATTGTTTAGATATGACAAGGAGCGTGTTTAAGATGAAAAGAATTTCTATTTTAGTAATGGCATTTATGGTGCTGTTCAGCTGTTCAGCTTTTGCTATACGGCATACGCCAAACACACAATGGGAATTTATAGCCCCAATATATGCTGACGGTACAAATAGAAAAATAAGTAACGATTACCTTAATGTTGATTCAATGATAATGGATAAAGATGTTTTGTATTTTGAGATAAAATCTGTAAACACTGACGAGGAATTAGAATATGAAAGAACTGCTCTAAAAGGTTATGATACCAGCGGCATAAAGAGAGTAAGATATACCATATATGCTTATAATATAAACAGTAAGAAATTCCATCCAGTTCTGATGATCGCCGCTTTTATCTTTCTGACGATGTATATACTACATGGAAAAGCGTTAATGATGATAGTATAGCTAAATTGTATTGCGATAAAGCCTTGCCAATATATGTCATGCAAAATATAGACCTGTCCAAATAATAAAAAGCCGCCTCGTAAAAAGGGCGGTAAAAAAATACCAGTTAATAGAACATAGGTTTTTCAAAAGTAGGTTATTTATGTCGGTTTACTGCGATGAATCTAAGAAAACATACTACTGCAAATTCAGCTACGTTGATTGGATAGGCAAAACGCGCTGGACAACCAAAAGGGGATTCGACGGGAAGAAGAAAGCGGCCAAATACGAGCGAGAGTTCAAGCGAAGCAACAACGAATAATCAAATATAACGCTATCTGAGCTTATGGAAGTCTATATGGCGGATAGCAAGATACAGAAATCAACTGTCAATTCAGTTCAAAGGAACTTCATCGCCATGTTTAATTTTGCCGTGAGTGAAATTTGCACATAGTTGTTACTGCAATGGGACTTTTATCAGATACTGTGGAGGTGTAGCTCAATTCTTATTGACGTTCTGCCGTAGGTGATCCTTTGATTAAGAAAACATTACATAAAATTATTTTGGCTTTTAAGGGAATCCTTATATATTGTGTGTAAAATGAAAGCTGTTTTCAGATATTATTCAGGGAAGCCTTACAGGGAGGAAGCTTTATGAAAAAACGGATGATTATCTTTTCGGCATTACTCATGTTGGGGATGAGCTCAGTATGCTCGGCAGCGAACTGGCAATGGATTCAATCGGATGCTAAATATGGTTTGTTCTTTGATACCGATTCAGTTCGTCATGTTGGGAGCAATCGGTATGATGTATGGGTGAAATGGTGTTATACGGGAGCTACGCAAGGGAAAAAAGGCGTTCCGGAGAATGCTGCTTATGCACGTAAATATATGGAACTGACCAAGAACAACTATCGGGTCATGGAAGTTATCTATTATGATGACAATGATGAGGCTATTGTCCATCAGAAGCTGTACGGCAAGGAGACAAAGATCCGGCAGCATACTTATGGCGGTGATATTGCACAGGCTGTGCACAACTACATAAGAAACAGATGAAGAAAACACCCGCAACAGTCAGCTGAGTAGGCTGCAGCTTGAAGCGGGTGTCTTTGTAATGTTCAAAATGGGGGGATATAAGATGAATCGAAGCAGTGCGATGATTGCCGTGTTTTCTGCAGCGGCTATTGGTGTGTATATGACCGGGAGTGTATAATAAACTGTGTAAGTGAGTTAACGGCAGTTTAAAATATGCTCCCCTGTCGGGGATATCAAACACATGCGGAGGTAATGAAATCTATGTCTAAGAAACAACCCACACGTGGTCAGACCCTGGCTAAGGCTATCATCGGTGAATATAAGCCAAAGACCGTTGAAGATATGCAAAATGCCCTTAAAGATGTTTTCGGTCCCATGTTTGAGGCCATGCTGAATGGTGAGATGGAAAATCATCTGGGTTATGACAATAATGAACGCGGCGAGAAAGCAACGGATAATCGCCGTAACGGCTATCTGCATAAGACGATTAAGACCTCAGCAGGAGAAGTCCCCATTGATGTTCCACGGGATCGCGACGGCTCCTTTGAGCCACAGGTCGTGCAAAAGCGCCAGAAGGATGTATCCTCCATTGAGGGCAAGGTGCTGGCCATGTATGCCCGTGGCATGAGCCAGAGAGACATCTCTGCGACGATTGATGACATCTATGGCTTTAAGTTGTCTGCAGGACAGATTTCTAATATCACAGACTGTGTTCTGGATGAACTGAATGAGTGGCAGAATCGACCATTGAAGGCCTTCTATCCCTTTATATTCGTCGATTGTATATATGTTTCCATGCGTACGGAGAAAGGTGTTTCTGACCAGCCTGTGTACGTTGTATTGGGATATGATTTAAAGGGCGAGAAAGACGTACTGGGCTTATGGATGGGCGATACCGAAAGCAAGCATCGCTGGATGCAGGTGTTCGATGAAATCAAATCTCGCGGTGTTCAGGATATAGGCTTCATTTCCATGGACGGCGTAAGCGGCCTGGAAGACGGCGCGAAATCAATCTTCAAGAATGTTGTAGTGCAGCGCTGCATCGTGCATTTGGTCCGCAATTCGCTGAAATACGTACCAAGCAAGGATTACAAAGCCTTTACGGCACAGCTCAAGAAAATCTACGGAGCAATAAACCTGAAAGCCGCGCAGGCAGAGTTTGAACGTTTTTGCGATGATTGGAGCAAGTACCCGGGGGCCGTTCGCGTATGGAAAACCAATTTCCGGCACATTGAGCAGCTGTTTAACTACGGCAGCGATGTACGTCGTGTCATGTATACGACGAATGCGATAGAGAGCGTCAACTCGAGCTTTCGCAAGGTAACAAAGAAAGGCGCTTTCAGCAGCGAAACAGCTGTATTTAAGGTATTCTACCTACGGATTAAAGAGCTTTACCAGAAATGGCAGGGCCACGCCATTCGTAACTGGGCTATGGTGATGAATCAGCTAATCATTGATGAACGGATCGGCGCTATGGTACAGAAATATCAGGCATCAATTTAAATTAATTTACACACTTTACTTGACAGTCCCAAAAAGAAAATTACCATTATCAGTTCCGATCATACACGGCCGGTTCCTTCTAAGATTACCATGCCAATTCTGCTCAAACGTATTCGAGCTGTTGAGCCAAAGGCTTCGATTAGCATCCTGGTAGCTACGGGATTTCATCGCCCGTCGACTCAGGAGGAGCTGATATCCAAATATGGCGAAGATATTGGGCTCTTCACTAGCATGTGTGGGTAAAACCACCATGCAAAAATCTTTCTAACGCCTTATGCCGTATAGGCTGCCGGGCGATTCGGCAAGGGTATGTTTATATTGGAGCAAACCAGCAGTATCATATCGAGCATATTCTGTATATTCCGGAAGCCAAATGAGCGCCGGATTATCAGCTTGATTTTATTGTTGTTTGCCTCAATTCTGGCATTGCTAATCTGTTGACGGATGATGTTCAGAATATGCTCGCGGTGCCGCATGATTTTCTTCTGTAGCTCCACGAACTCTGGGATTCGACAGTGCCGTGCCCATTTAACCCATCCGATAAGCGCTGCATCTGCCTCCTCAACATCCGTCATGTGAAGGATGAGCCGTAAGGCTTCCTTGAGTTTATATGCTCTGTACAGGCGGTTGTCTGAGAGCTGGATGAGTTCTAACTTGGCCTTCTGAGTCTCAGTTAGGTTCTCTGACGCCTTGCCTAACGCAAAGGTAGCGCCTTTGATGGATTTAGCCTTTTCCTTGGCGGCAGCGGCCTCAGCGGCTTGCTGGTCATCTTTCTTGGGGCGGCCAGCCTTCTGACGCTTCGGATAAGATTGGGCAGCGTCACGAGCTTCGTGCCAACTCTGTTTGCGGACAGCATCCAAAGCCTCCATAGCCCATTCCACCACATGGAATGCGTCTACGGCGAATTGTCAAGCTAAGTGCAACACCTTTGAAAAATAGACTTCATAATGGTGTTCTGTAACCAAGGCACTTCCTAGGACGAAGATTCAGTTCGTGGAATTTCCGTTGGATGTAATCCTCTGGGGGATTCGTGATGTCTTTCCCCTTCTGGAAATACTCCCTCAGAAGCCCGTTGGTGTTCTCATTGGTTCCACGTTTCCACGGCTGGTGCGGAGCGGGAAAATAAAATGGCACATGATCCAACTCTTCACTGAGCTGAACATGCTTCGAAAACTCTTTGCCTCGGTCCGGCGTGACCGACAGGTGTGGTTGTCCCCAGAGAGATTCACCCATTACTTGGTTTACAGCAGCAGCGGTTTTGCGCTCTGCCTTGCCACCAAGCAGATATCGACTCTTCCGGTCTACCAACGTAACGAGGCAAGCTGTTGTGGTCAAGCATTTTTGTAACAGTACAACCTACATTTTTAAGAATGACATCGAGCTTCATAAGGAGTTCGATAATCATTATATGAATGTGGCCTACCATGGTTGTACCAACCATAGGCAAATTCTTCAATGGAACTTGTGAGCTCTTCATCTGTATGGTAGCAATGCAATTCTATAAGCTCATTTTTCAAGGTATTATAATAACGTTCCATTGGGGCATTATCGTATGGATAGCCAGCCTTACTCATGCTCTGCTGGATTCCCTGTGATGCACAGAAATCAATGAACTCCTGAGATGTGTACTGGCTTCCTTGATCACTATGCAGCAGAAGCTGCTGGCATTTCGGCTTCTGCGATTGTATAGCCTTTTGCAAGGTTCGAATTGCCAGGTCGCTGGTGATTTTTTTGTCTGTGATGCTTGCAACTACACTACGATCATGAAGGTCAATAATCGTACAGTTATACCGCTTGCTGCCATTGCTAAGAAATAAATACGTAAAATCAGTGCACCACTTATGGTTGATCTCTTCTGCTGTAAAATTTTGCTGCAATAGGTTTGGAAATACTTTATGAGCATGTCCTTTGCAATAATTTGGCTTACGCCGACGAACTACAGCCAGCAGACCAAGCTCTCGATTCATGTACCGATGTACGGTTGGACGGCTGATTACTATTCCTTCACGCCTTAGGTAGACCTGCATCGTACGATATCCTGGCACGCCATTATAGGTATGATAGATGTCCTTAATCTTCTGCAAAATTCTGTGTTTTTGTTGCTGATACGCCTTCTTTCGTTGTGCAAGATAGTTGTAATAAGCGTTAGGGTAGATATTCATCCGGCGGAATAACCACCGTAAGCCAAATAGTGGATGATATGTTTGGATAAATCGATAAGCCGTTAATCGATCTCCTTCGCGAAGAATGCTGCAGCTTTTTTTAGGAAAAGCACTTCCTTCTGGGCCTCTTCAAGCTCCTTTCGTAACCGAAGATTTTCTTTCATGTAATTATAGTCAGATTGGGCTTTAGGATTGTCCTGGCATTCATCGCGAAATTGTTTTACCCATTTAGAAATGGCGGCTTTTGAAACTGTATATTCTTTTTGCAGACTGATGATGGTACGACCTTCTTCTAAGTGCAACCGTACAATCTGTTTTTTAAACTCTGGATCATAATGTTGTGGCATAAGGCACTCTCCTCGTATAATATACTCAAACTTCGCACATCCCAAACAAGCCTGCAGTAATGCATGGCAAGGGAATGTGACTTATTAAATACCAAACTCATGCACACTGTTTCAAACAGTTGTGCCATAAATTTGGCAGATTTTTCAAGAAAGAATCCAGCATCTTATCCAATTCCTTTTCCATGAAAAGTATTCGCTCTTTTATCTGGTCAACAAATGTCTTCAGTACCAAGAGCAATGCTTCCATATAGTGTAAATCCTGCAGTTCGTCATAAGATGCAAAAAACAGATCACCAATGCTTCGTTTATCTGTATTTCGGCGCTGTTCTAGCGACAACATCGTGTAACGAGCAAAGACAATAGATACGTGGGCTGTCATAGCATCATAAGACATAGTTCTGCTTTCTTTTCCAAGCTTCAGGAATGACTTGCACATCTTGAAAAAGACTTCAATACTCCAGCGCTTGCCATAAGTCTGGATAATTTCTTCTTCAGACAAGCTGACATCTGTCGAAGCTAAGATGAGGTATTCCTGGCGATTATTCTTATTCCTCACGAAAACCAATTTCACCGGTGTGGATTTGGAGCCTTTCACAGCCTCAACTTCTACAGACAGCAGGAATTTAGAACGTCCGCGACGCTTCGTAGCAGAACGAAAAATGGCTGGCGCACTTTGCATACGGCCATTGTAACGGAAATGGATTTTCTCCGATTTCTTGGACATGGCAATAACGTCATAGCCAATTTCCTTGATTTGAATCAGGGAAGATGGCGAGCAGAACCAAGTGTCAAAAAGAACGTGCTTCGCTGGAATCTGTGCAGTCTTTGCTTCTTTCAGAAGCGTCAGGACTACACTGGTCGCTTTGGATTGAGCCAGTTTACGCTGTTTGCCGCCATTGCTTCTAGCATCGATGTCAGAGGATGCTTCCTGGAGGCGGTTCTCACGATTTGCTGAGGACAGCAGGCAATGGCTGAGCGGCAGGAAAGAATTTCCATCACTCCATCCAAGCGTCAGCATGCGAAAACCTTTCGTATACTTATGCTCTACATGGTCAAAAACTTTTGCCAGAAGCTCAACCTTCTTAGAACGAGATCTGCTGAAAAGCGAATCATCGACAATGAGCACATTGCGGCGATTCTCGTCAGTCAGCGGAGCAACTTTCTGGATGACCTTAGCACCAAGATGCAGTGTGAATTTTCGCCAGTTAATGCTGCAGGAATTCATGAAGCGGTAAAGCGTATCTTTTGCAAAGGGGATGGATGCTGAAGCTTCCTTCTCCTTCTGAAAAAACGATTTACTGCCGAATGCATTTTCAAAGGCAACTTGAAAGACGTCTTTTACCGAAAAGCCGCGTACTTTATACGCATTGCAGGATTTGAGAATCTTACCAACCTGAAATTCTTCAAGAAAATGTGAGATTTTCGAGGAAAGGAGTTCACTGGACTGATGATTTTGTGCTACAATATTCATGGCATAAGCCCTCCGTTTTTGCTGTGATTTGTTTGACGACTTTATTATACAAAACGGAAATGGCTTATGCTATTTTATTTTTGGAAAGCTGATTTAAGAATTAATTGGCAGTTTCACAACTAAGCAAGATTTCCGCCTTGCTTACCAGTCTTAGTGTAAAATAATACTCGGTGAAGTTGCAAAAAAAGAGGATGACCATTATCCTAGAATATATGCTTACCGAGGCAAATATAAACTAGGAGAAGGTCATCCCCATGAAGAATATTGTAGCAGAAATCGTAGAAGTTTTAAAGAGCAGTAAAGATACTATCGAACTGGAACAGCGGGTACATAAGAAATTGGGCGAATTTAGTTGTGAAATATTAAGTAAGGCGTTGGGCCTGCTGGATGACGAGCTATGGAGGGAGTACCAGCAACAGGGAGCACGCTCTTGTCATCGTGATGACCGGACACTCGTTACCAGCTATGGCGAAGTGAAAATCAAGCGCAGACTGTTGAAACTGGAAGATGGACATTCATTTTATGCACTTGATCAGGAAATGGGCTTCATGAAGCGTCAGCGCATGAGTCCTTATCTGCAATACTGTGTGGCACAAATCGCTAGTAAATCCAGCTACCGGGCGACAGCAAAGGCCGTAGATGTGTTGACCAATGCGAGTCTGAGCCATGCTCAAGTTGGGAACATATTGAAAACAGTCGGAAAAGCTTACAAGGCCTACGAACAAACGCAATTAGAGCATGAAGTGCCGATTGATGCCAAGCTGAAAAGGCCCAAAGTGTTACGCATCGAAGGGGATGCTGTAGAAATCAAAGGGCGTCATGGGAAGAGAAAATTTCTGCATCGGTTTCAAATAGCTGAGGGTGTCGAGCAAAGTGGCAAGCGTCATAGGCTGACAGATACGCACTGTGTTTCATCGTTAAATCATGCCGAAGCTGTACGGCAAATAAAAGGATATTTGGAGCAGAATTACGATTTGAGCGAAACGGTAGTGCTCAGTAATAGTGATGGAGGTCCTGGCTATGGCAAGGAAGTCTTCGATGAAATACTGGGAGCTACAGGTGCGCATGAACATTTCCGTGACAGTTACCATGTAAATGAAAAATGCAAACAGCGGTTGAATTTTGTCACCAAAGATATAGTGGCTGACTTACAGCGAAAGATCTGGCAATACGATGAGGAAGGTGTACATACCCTGCTGGACACGGCAGAAAGTCTGGCTGAGGATACGACCCAGCTAGAGCAGGTGAAACGTCTAGGTGCCTACCTGAAGAGAAATTGGAAGTATCTCAAGCCACTATCGATGCGTAAGACAGGTATACGGGTAAAAGGATTGGGCGCATGCGAAAGCAACCACCGGCTCTATAGTTACCGCATGAAAAAACAGGGGCGAATATGGAGCGAAGCAGGAGCCGAAGCAATAGCCAAGATAATCACGGGGCAGCGTAACGGTGATCTAGCCCGTGCTATGAGCCAGCATAAGGAAGGCTATGCCCGGAAACCAAGCCGTGAGTACAAAGATGCGGTACGTAATGCATTGAAGAAGTTAAAAGCCATACCGCATATAGGCGCACAAATGGGCAGAATAGCAATGAATTGCCCGAGTTCCAGTGCGATAGGTAGATTGTCCCAAAGCATTAGCTTTTGTGGCATAAATATATGATGAAATTGAATATGCCTTAGATGCTTATATTTCAAGGATAGCTGGATTTGACCGAGAATGGCTTGACACATACCTTACCAGTTAAAAACTTCTAATATGGAACTCCTGATGCTACAATTACTTTAGAGATTTGTGGCCAAGGTTACGTCTTTCACCTCCTGCGGCACCTATCGGTGACTGCTCGAAAAGCTTGACGCCTGCCTTAGTTGTCAAATACCGCTTACACAGATGTTGCGTCCCTGGGCGAGAGTGGTTTCCAGCAACGTTGCCTCTCACGGGTGAATGCTTATTAGCGAGGGTGCGGTCAGCAATTAAGATCAGGATAATTCCTTGTTCACTTTTCCAACGCTTAGCCGGAAAGGTGGTGGTTTACTTTGAAGAAGGCGGATCTTCTTTCTACTCTTTTTGTCGGGATTGACATCAGCTCCCGCAACAACGTTGTCGCACTCCTGGATTTTGAATCCCAGAAGACGCTTCAAAGCTTTGCGGTCGGCAATAATCAGCCCGGCGCAGTGGAACTTGCCAATCGGCTTGCAGATTATCTGCGTTCCCGTAAGGACCTTACTAAACTTGTGGTAGCTCTCGAATCTACGTCATTTTTATAGTGGCACGTTTGTCAAGACCAAAATCGATGAATTTCTAAATGTATCAGGCAGCAGACATTGCAGCATTGAGCAGCAGTGCCGGGAAGTAGCGCTCTGCTGGCGGGACGTTCCCGATGGCTGAGTGGCAGCGCTGGAAGTTATACACGTTGATGTAGTTGCGGATGGCCTTGCGAGCCTCCCGGATGTTGCGGTACTGCGTGAGATAGGCTTCCTCATACTTGAATGTCCGGAACCACCGCTCAATCTTGATGTTGTCGGCCCAGCGGCTCTTGCCATCCATGCTCTGGCGGATCTTGTGTTCCTTGAGGAAAGCCTTGTACTCCTTGCTGGTGAACTGGCATCCTTGGTCGGAGTTGAGAATCTGCGGCTTTGCTATACGGAGAGCCTTCCTTACGGCGGCAATGACCATCCGGGTGTCCAGGGTATCGTCCACCTCCCAGCCAACAATGCAGCGGCTGTACCAGTCGATGATGGCTGTCAGATAAACGAAACCGTGCTCCAGGGGAATGTAGGTGATGTCGATGGACCATGCCTGGTTAGGCTGCTGAATATCCACATGCTTCAGCAGGTAGGGCATCACCTGCGCTTGTTGCTGCCGCTTGGAAAGGTTCATCTTCGGATAGATGACGTCGATGCCCATCTCGCGCATATAGCGAGCTGTCTTGCGTCGTCCGGCCTGATGCCCGAGGCGCTGCAGCTGCGAGGCCAGCTGCCTTGCGCCCCAGGCAGGATTGTCCGTGTGGAAACGATCGATGATGCGCTTGCATTCCAGCTCTTCATCTGATGGAGTGTTCTCTTTGGGGTGGTAGTATTGGCTTGTGCGGTTGACGCCGAGCAGCTTCGCTGCTTTCCGAAGGGAAAGCTCCTTGCACTCACTCCTCGAAAGGTTTTGGAGAATACTGTTTCTCGTAGTCCGGTCCAAGAATTTCCTCAGATTTTTTTTTCAACCAATCCACCTGCATGGTGAGTTGGCCAACTTTGCGGGCATAGGAGGCTTTCTCCTTCCGCTCGGTCTCGAGTTTTTGATTGAGGTTGTCCTCTCTGGAATCATCGAATATGATGCTTGCCTTGCTGAGAAACTCGTTCTTCCAGTTCCGCAAGAGGTTCGGCAGGATTTCGTTCTCAGCCGCCAGCGTGTTGAGGTCTTTCTCACCCTTGAGCAGCTCGATGACGAGATCGGATTTGAATTTCGACGTGAAATGACGGCGCGTGCGTGACATGATGATTATCTCCTTTTTCATTGATCGCCTCCAGTATACCACGAGATTCACATTAAGAAATAGTTTCGAAGTTGTCTTAATTCATGGTTCCATTATAGTCGTGCAGGCACCGCTGCTGCGGACTTTTGTTGCTGTGTGTACGATCGGGATTATCCTGGTCGGTTATTTGTTTAATCTTTTGCAGGGCTGGTTTATCTGAATTTGACAGGAGGAGTTCGTCATGGGGTTATTTGGTTTCAGCAGGAAAAAAGATGCATCGTCGTGTAAATGGGAGTGTAATCCGGCTTCCGCGGCAGAGCAGGAAGCGGCAATTAAAGTGTTGGGATCGGGCTGCGACAAATGCCGTGCGTTGGAAAAGTCCACGCTTGAGGCGCTCAAGGACTTGGGGCGGGAGCCGCGGGTCGAGCACGTGACGGATTTTGCGGAGATTGCGAAATACGGTGTCATGCAGACGCCTGCCCTGGTGGCAGATGGCAAGGTCATTTCTTATGGCAAGGTATTATCCAAAGCAGAGGTTGTAGAACTCTTAAAGCAATCTGGTAATATGTCAACCCCATAAAAGAAAAGATTTCAAAAGGATTACCAGAAAATGAGTGCACTTAATAAGACTTTTCTTTCAAATTTCAAAAAAGAAAAGTATGTTCGAAAATATTAAGCTTGGACTACTCTGTCAGAAGAGTAGAGCTGATGATTGGCCAGCAATCCAAAAATCAGTCGGACAAATTTTCGAGCGGTAAGAGCGAGTGCACGTTTATGCTGATGAATTTTTACTTCATCATATTTTTTCTGGTAGAATGCAGCGAATTCGCCGCAGTGATTCTTTACATGGCTGGTCGCTTCAATCAGGTAATACCTGAGATAGGCATTGCCAGCTTTTGAGAGTGGTGTATCGTCAGCCTGGAAGTTTCCCGACTGATTCTCCCGCCAGACGAGGCCCGCGTATTTTGCCAGTGCCTCCTGGTTCTTGAATGCATCGATATACCCAATCTCAGACAGGATACCAGCAGCCATGACCGGCCCGATTCCTGGAATGGATAAAAGGCTTTGGTAAGCATTGGGGTCAATCCCCTTGAGCGTCTTCTCGATGGCCTTATTCACGGCCTTGATCTCAGTTTCATAGGTTGAGATCAGTGTGAAGGATGAAGCGATGGAGACCGTTAACGGCTCATACAAACATTTATCCAGTCGATAGGAGTTGCGGGCTGCCTGCTGAAGCAGGGAGGCTGTTTTTTCCGGATTGGGGAACCGATTATGTCCCTTTTCGCAGATGTAGCTGATGAGGTCTTCTGTAGGCATTTCAATAATCTCTTCCATCGAGAGAAAGTCGGTTAGTACCGAGGATGCCGTAGCCCCGAAGCTATTGGAAAAGGGCTGATCTTCCGCATCGAGCAGCGAAAACTCGCTGAACTTGAGGAAGATATTGGAAAGCATGTAGGCCTTTTCGCGTGTTAGCGCTTTGGCCAGATGCAGGCGATGCCTGGTCAGTCTTTGCAGAGCAAGGAACTGACTGCCACGCCAAGGCTTGGTAGTAATCCGGTTGGCACGAGCGAAATCAGCGATGACAAAGGCATCGACATAGTCGTTCTTGCCAAGGTCAATAAAGGACTTTTTGTAGTTCTTGATGGCCTTCGGATTCAAGCAGTATACCGCAGTGTGGAACGGAGCGAGGACATCACAGGCTGAAAGATAGTTCGCGACATGTATGCCGTAAAATGACGTAGATTCGAGAGCTACCACAAGTTTAGTAAGGTCCTTACGGGAACGCAGATAATCTGCAAGCCGATTGGCAAGTTCCACTGCGCCGGGCTGATTATTGCCGACCGCAAAGCTTTGAAGCGTCTTCTGGGATTCAAAATCCAGGAGTGCGACAACGTTGTTGCGGGAGCTGATGTCAATCCCGACAAAAAGAGTAGAAAGAAGATCCGCCTTCTTCAAAGTAAACCACCACCTTTCCGGCTAAGCGTTGGAAAAGTGAACAAGGAATTATCCTGATCTTAATTGCTGACCGCACCCTCGCTAATAAGCATTCACCCGTGAGAGGCAACGTTGCTGGAAACCACTCTCGCCCAGGGACGCAACATCTGTGTAAGCGGTATTTGACAACTAAGGCAGGCGTCAAGCTTTTCGAGCAGTCACCGATAGGTGCCGCAGGAGGTGAAAGACGTAACCTTGGCCACAAATCTCTAAAGTAATTGTAGCATCAGGAGTTCCATATTAGAAGTTTTTAACTGGTAAGCAAGGCGGAAATCTTGCTTACAAAATATATTATACGAGAGGTAGTTGTATGCGGAAATATCTATATGCGCTGGCATTGGCATTGCTGGCAACCGGGGTTTGGCGCGGAGATGAGCAGCTGGTCTGGCAAAAGGCCGTGCGTATCTGCCTGGAGTGCATCGGCCTTGGCTGAGCGGAGCGTCATACAGGCGCTGAGTGCAATTGTCTGCAATAGCAATCTGGCGGGATTCCTTTCCGGCCGGATTTATCAGGGTGAATGGAAGTCTGTCTGCCTGCCGGGCCTCAACTGCTATTCCTGCCCAGGGGCAATTGGGGCTTGCCCTATTGGTTCATTACAGAGTTTTTTTAGTGGGACGGTGCTGCGGTTCCCTTTCTATGTGTTAGGGTGGCTGCTGCTGCTGGGACTGGTGTTTGGCCGCTGGATTTGCGGCTGGCTCTGCCCGTTTGGGTGGCTGCAGGATATCTTGTACCGGGTACCGCTGCCCAAATATGGCAAGACGCGGCTGACTTATCGTTTGAGCCGGCTCAAGAGGATTTGGGCGGTTCTGTTCGTGGTTATGCTGCCGCTTGGACTTTGGCTGGTATCCGGTATTGGGGAGCCGGCATTTTGTGAATATTTATGTCCCGCCGGGACGCTGGAGGCAGCGGTTCCGCTGCTGCTGGTGAATGATTCATTGCGTCAGGTGGCAGGCTGGCTGACGGTCTGGAAGTTTGCGGTGCTGGCGGTATTCCTGCTGGCAATGCTGGTCGTTTACCGGCCGTTCTGCCGATTTCTGTGCCCGCTTGGTGCATGGTATGGTCTGTTCAACCAGCAGTCGCTCTTGGGGGTGCGGGTGGATGCTGGACGTTGCACGGGTTGTGGGCATTGTGCGCGGGTCTGCAGGATGGATGTCCATCTGGCAGGTGATTCAGAATGTATTTCCTGTGGCGATTGTGTGTCAGCCTGCCCGGAAAAAGCCATTGCTTTTCGTGGGCTTAAAAAGAATAAAGCTGATCTAGTGGAGGCGAAGAAATGAAGAAACGTATGGTATTAATTAGTATGGCATTAGGAACATTGCTGCTGGCTGGCGGGTGCGGCACAGATTCTGCCTCATCCGGGAGCAGTCAATCCTCAGCCGCAGGTGCTTCGTCCTCGCCGGCTGCGACGCAGGCAGCTGCTGTCGAAAAGAGCAGCAGTCTGGCACCTGATGTGCGACTGAAGGGGCTGGATGGACAGGAGCGGATGCTATCGGATCTTTATAAGGATAAGCCATTGTATGTGAATTTCTGGGCCTCCTGGTGTCCGCCATGCGTTAAGGAATTGCCGCATATCGAGGGACTTTACCAAAAATATGGAGATAGGGTTGCCTTTGCTGCCGTGTCGGTTGATGAACATAGTGAGGATGCGCAGGCATTGGCTCAAAAGAGCGGACTGACCCTGCCCGTCTATACCGGAAATAATGCGGAACTGAGCCGTAACTACGGCCTGGATGCCATTCCGGTATCGCTGCTTATTGGTAGGGACGGCAAGATCCTGGCAAAAACGGTTGGTGGTATGACCGAAAAACAGCTGGAGGCATTTTTGCAGCCGGCCTTGAAATAAAGAAAGCAGGAAAAGTGGTATGCAAGTTTACTTGAATGATATGTTGTATGCATTGTCATATGCGTTGGATTGCGTGGAAGCTGAGTTTGTCGGGGTGAAATCTTATCATTCAGCCCGCGTGGCTTATCTCTGTGTGCGGGTTGGCGAAACCTATGGCATGAGTCCGGAGGCACTGTTGAAACTGGCTGCTGCGGCGGTCATCCATGATAGTGCCCTGACTGAGTACAAGGGGGCCAGCAAGACCAGTGGTGTGAGGCCGGAAGTTCGGGATAGCTCGCCTAATTCTTTGCGCGGACATTGTGAGCTGGGCGAGCGTAATGCATCCATCCTGCCGTTTTATGAGGATATCCGGGGGGCTGTACTGTATCATCATGAGCGGGCTGATGGTACGGGGGCTTTTAGGAAAAAAGCAGATGATACCCCGCTGCTGGCCCAGCTGATTCATCTGGGAGATCAGCTCGACAATCAGTTTCCGTTAGATTTCGTAGATGAGACCAAGTACGCGCGCATGAGTGCCTATCTTGAACGCGAGTCTGGCCGGTTGTTCGGCCCTGAGCTGGTGCAGCGGTTCAAGGAGATGTTCCCGGTGCCGATGGGAGCAGAGCTGGAAGGGGAGCAAGCCGGAGATGTGCTGCGGTCAGCTTTGCCACAGCTGCCGCTGGAGTATGATGCAGCACAGATTCAGGCACTGGCAGCCGTATTTGCCAGGATCATCGACTATAAATCTCATGTTACCTGCATGCATTCGCGCGGTATTGCCGAGAAGTCGGGGCAGCTCGGCGCCTTTCTGGGGATGGAGACCGAAAAATGTACGAAACTCTATCTGGCCGGAGCACTTCATGATATAGGCAAGATGGCTATTCCCACTGAAATTCTTGAGAAGCCGGATAAGCTGACAAAAGACGAGTTCGAAGTGATGAAGACGCATGCAAAAATTTCCTGGGATATCCTGCAAAAGATGAATGGGCTGGAGGATGTTGCCGAATGGGCTGCTTTTCATCATGAGAAACTCAATGGCGCCGGATATCCATTCGGCTACACCGCCGAACGGCTGAGCCGGGAAGACCGGATATTAGCCTGTATGGATATTTATCAGGCCTTGACTGAGAGCCGTTCGTACAAAAAGGGCTTTTCTCATGAAAAGTCAATCGGTATTATGCGTGAAATGGTCGCTGGCGGCTTTATTGATGCAGATATTACAGCAGCAATTGATGAATGTTTCTGCGTGGGGGCACAGCACTAGGGAGAGGAAGAGGTTGTTTTGACAGGGAGAAAAGAATTGCCGGCCTGCCCAGTGGAAACGACGCTGCTTTTGATCAGTGACCGCTGGAAGGTCCTTATTCTGAGGGATCTGCTATCAGGAACGAAACGGTTCAGCGAATTGAAGCGGAGTTTGGCGACCATTTCCCAGAAAGTCCTGACCAGCAATCTCCGCTCAATGGAGTCGGACGGACTTTTGACGCGTGAGGTTTATCCAGAGGTACCGCCACGGGTAGAATATACGCTGACGGATCTGGGGCAGAGCCTGAAACCTTTGCTGGATGCTATGTGCAGCTGGGGTGAGGACTATCAGTCTTTGATCAGGGATAGTGAAAAGAGTGCCATGGTTTCCTCTCGGTAACCATGGCACTTTAAAGTACCTGCTTATCAGGGCCGCAACGGCGTGTTATGATATAAATAGTTTAGGAGGTGAAAAAACTTAGATGTCTAATGAAAAAACGCTTGAACCGCGCAATCTGATTGCACTCATGAGCCGGATTACCGAGCATACGAATCGGATGATCGTGGAAGAACTGAACGCCCATGGAATCGTGGGCATCGTGCCATCGCATGGTGGCATACTGACCCGCTTGTTCACGGGGCGGCAGTATACGATGCAGGAAATGGCGGCGGCAATTCACCGCACGAGGCCGACACTGACGGTCCTTGTCCGAAAACTGGAAGCACAAGGTTATGTCCGCCGGCAAAAAAGTGAGGCTGATTCCCGGGTGACGTTCCTGCGTATTACGGCGAAAGGCCGGGACCTCGAACCTGTATTCAGGGAAATATCGGATCGGATGAATGCCGTTGTTTACCGTGGGCTGCCGGATGATGAGGCGCAGCATATATCTGGACGATTGCGCCAGATGCTCGAGCATCTGACCGGTGGCAGCTGATAAAAACGGCACAAGCGTAAAAGTGCGGGCAGGGAGAAGAGTAGATGTCTAAATAGCAAGTCAATCCTGACCGATAAGAGTGTTTCATGGATTTTGCGAAGGGGAAAAACAGTATGAAAAAAGGGCTCTTCTGGCATCTCTGTGGGTAAGAAATGCCGCTTTCCCTTGTAATCAAGCCACATTGGGGACATTCGACTTTCGATTAGGAAGTGGGATGCGGATATCTGAGCATACTAGATACACCATATCCATCATGTTTTGAATATTCCTAAAGCCATATGCCTTACGGATGATCAGCTTGATTTTGTTGTTAGTTGCTTCGATTCTCGCATTACTCAGACCGAGGCAGATCGTATTAAGGATATGCTTCTTGTGACGTTTGATCTTTTTGTAGAGAGCTTTGAAAGCAGGTATTCTGCTATGGCTCGCCCACCAGAGCCAGTGTTTCAACTCAGCCTCCGCCTGCTCAACATCAGTTGACTTTAACAGAAGCCGCAGTGATTCTTTTAGGCAGTAAGCCCTGTACAACTGAGGATCCTTCGCCTGGATTATATCCAGCCGGATCTGCTGCTTTTCGGTCAGGTGTTCATGAGCTTTGCCAAGCGTGTAGCTGGAATTCTTGATTTCGGATGCCTTGGCTCTAGCCGCCTGAACTTCGGAGACGATTTTGTCACCGGCCTTCGGACGGCCTCGCTTCTGTGGATTATCCCTGGACATTTGCTTTGCCTTCTCATAGGCAACACGCCAGCGATCCTTACGGACTGCGTCAAGCGCCTCCATAGCCCATTCGACGACGTGGAAAGGATCTACACAGCGTTCACAATCAGGAGTAAACTCATTGACGCAGTCGGTGATCCAACGTGCTCCATCACCAGTAACAACTTTGATGCTGGCGAGCTGATCGTCAGTGAGACTTTTATAAAATTGTTCGAGCACAGATTTGCCGTGGCCATCGGCAACCCAGACAACTGTATTGGTATCGTGATTTACGACTATCGTGATGTACTTGTGCCCCTTCCGGTAACTAGTCTCATCGATACCGATATTCACCAATCCGTTCAAACGCCTGGCTCGTTCCGGCTCCAGGTCTCGCAAAGCTCTGAACATGCAATTTCCAACGGTCTGCCAGTCGATCCGCATGTAGCTAGACACAGCGCTGCGTGGTAAATATGTGGCAAGCCATGCAACTGTCAGATCGAAATCCTTTGTGAAACTGCTCTGGGCATACGCCCATGGAACAGCAGCGGTAATAACACCATGTTCCGGGCAGATGATTCGATGGGGAGCCGCTTCGATCTCAACGATGATTCCTGAAAAGTCCAGCCCACGCCAGATCTTATTTTTCTTGGTCGGCCGGTCGTATCTGGGGAGGTGTCTTCTCCCGCAGAAAGGGCAGTCATCCTGATGCCAAGCAGTAGGACGAGCCTTGATCCGAAGATGTGTGACACCATCCACATCATTGTAGAAGTTGTAAGATTCTACAACAGTGTTCTTGACATTGAGAAGTTTTTTGCATAAGATATCAGCAGAAGCCATCTTGATTCTCCTTTATCGTTGATGTTTGGTCGCTGATACTATACAGGAGTCAGGGTGGCTTTTCAATATGTGATTGTTAAAAACAGTGGGCGAGGCAGAGGCTACTTACCCACAATCATGCCCGAAGCCTCCTTTTAGTATACATTTGCTAATTACTATCCCTGTGTGTTAGCATAGTTGTCAGTGATAGATGAAAGCTTTTGTGTTACCATAGATGGGTATCACAGAAAGGAGCTAGACAACTATGCAATATAGCAATGAACTTCGTGAGGCAGTGTTACGACGCCTACTTCCTCCACAGAATGAATCCATCAACAAGGTAGCCTCTGCCGAAGGAATCTCTGAACAAACCCTTCGCAATTGGTTGGCAAAGGCAAAGACAGACGGAACATCTGCCAGCGACTTTGAACGCCCTGCTGACAAATGGAGTACGCAGGATAAATTTCTCATCGTCGTTGAAACAGCCAGTATGAATGAAGAAGCCTTGGCAGAATATGCTCGCAAGAAAGGCCTTTATGTCGATCAGATCAAGTCCTGGCGCGATGCGTGCCTGAATGCCAATGGCGGTGTCGCAAAAGAAGCTGCCCGTTTGCACAAGGAACTCAAGGCTACCGAGCGGGAAAACCGTAAGCTGGGAAAAGAACTTGCCCGTAAGGAAAAAGCTCTAGCAGAAACTGCAGCTTTACTCGTTCTAAGAAAAAAAGCCGATGCGATCTGGGGGGACAACGAGGACGAATGATCAGCGCCTCAGATCGCGCAAATGCTGTACAGCTGATTTTAGAAGCTATGCACCATGGTGCTGGTTGTGCTGCGGCCTGTGAGGCTCTCGGCATTACTGAGCGGACCTATTTCCGCTGGCAAAAATTACAAAAAGAACATGGAAACATCTCCGATTTACGGCCGACTGCTAAACGATCGGTTCCTGCCAACAAACTAAGTGAGAATGAACGCCAGAAAATCATCGATACGGTTACCCAGGAAGACTACAAGGATATGCCTCCGTGTGAAATTGTACCAGCACTTGCTGACAAGGGGCAGTACCTCGCCTCAGAATCCACCTTTTACCGGGTTCTTCGTCAGAAAGGAATGGCAGGCCGTCGCGGCCGTGCTGCAGCTCCGGTAAAACGTAAGATTTCTACTCATTATGCAACGGGACCGAACCAGGTCTGGATGTGGGACATCACATATCTTAACGGACCGGTGAAAGGAACATTCTACTACCTGTATTTGATTTCTGACCTGTACAGTCGCGACATTGTTGGCTGGGAAGTGTGGCAGGAAGAGTCCGCTGAGCATGCCAGCGAACTGATACAACGAGCGACACTGCAACAGAAACGCCTGACGACCAGTCCCCTCGTGCTGCATTCAGATAATGGAAGCCCCATGAAGGGAGCAACAATGCTGACAACGCTTTATGCGCTCGGTATTACACCGTCCAACAGCAGACCTCGGGTCAGTAATGACAATGCCTATGCTGAATCACTTTTTCGCACCTTGAAATACCGTCCAAACTACCAGCCTAAAGGCTTTGAAAGGCTAGAAGATGCAAGAGCATGGTGTCAACGCTTTGTTGAATGGTATCGATGTAAACACCACCATAGTGGAATTAAGTTTTTGACACCAGCTCAGCGCCACAATGGAGAAGGTGAGACTATCCTGACCAAGCGACATGAAGTCTATCTTGCAGCCAAGCAGGCCCATCCAGAACGCTGGAATGGTCGCAAGACACGTGACTGGATGTTAGAGGATATCGTATTCCTGAATCCTGACAAAAAAGTCCTAGAAGGAGATTATGCTGCCCTTTTCGAACATACAGTCGAATCTGGAGCATAGTCAGTAGATGCACATATAAAATTTGAAGAATTACTGACAACTACCTTGACATCGAGCGATTCCTGCCGTTTTGCTATGTCTTGTCAGGTCTGGTAAAAATCAAAGGCTGGGTATTGTTTTTGGATGAGGATATGCTATAATAAAATCATCAAATGAATAAATGCTCATATATTGCGGCTTAATCTTTTTGAGGAGTGAAGTGAATGAACGAAACGCAAAAAAAGAATCTGGCCCGCATCCTTATTGCGGCGGGACTGATGCTTGGGCTGGCTTATCTGCCGCTGCAGGGCGGGATGCGGTTCCTGGCCTATATGGTGCCTTATCTGATCGTTGGTTATGATATCCTTTGGGAGGCAGCGGAGGGAATCCGGGAGCGTCAGCCGTTTGATGAGTGCCTGCTGATGGCAGTGGCTACGATTGGCGCGATGGCGCTGGCCGTGTATGAGGATGGTGATTATACCGAGGGCATCGCTGTTATGTTGTTCTTCCAGATCGGCGAATGGTTCGAGTCCTATGCGGTTGGGCGCAGCCGTCGGAATATCAGCGAGCTCATGGATATCCGTCCGGATTATGCCAATGTGGCGTGCAGCAATGGTCAGTGGGAGAAGGTTTCCCCGGCTGATGTAGCGGTCGGCACGGTGATCCTGGTCCGGCCGGGTGAAAAGATCCCGATTCGATGGCGTGATTGTCGAGGGACAGTCCAATCTCAATACGGTTGCCCTGACGGGAGAAAGCCTGCCACGGGAAGCCGGAGAGGGTGATGCGGTCATCAGTGGCAGCATCAATATCAATGGTGTGCTCAAGGTCCGCACGACCAAGGATTTCGGGGAGTCGACGGCATCGAAGATCCTGGAACTGGTGGAAGAGGCGGTTCGCGTAAGGCGAAATCTGAGGATTTCATCGCGAAGTTTGCCCGCGTCTATACGCCGATCGTTGTGTATGCGGCGATTGCACTGGCCATCCTGCCACCGGTGATCCGCTTGCTTGGCCTGGGGCTGGCACCGGAATGGGGGACCTGGATCTACCGGTCGCTTATCTTCCTGGTCATCAGCTGCCCGTGTGCGCTGGTTATCAGTATTCCGCTGAGCTTCTTTGCCGGGATCGGCGGAGCCAGCCGTCATGGTGTCCTGGTCAAGGGCGCGAATTATCTGGAGACGTTGTCGGAAGTCGATACGGTGGTCTTTGATAAGACCGGTACGCTGACGGAAGGCGTATTCCAGGTCACGGCCGTTCATCCGGAGCGAATCGATGAGCGGGAACTGCTGCATATGGCTGCCCACGTGGAGCGGTTCTCTACGCATCCGATTGCGGATTCTTTGCGGCGCGCCTACCAGGATGAGGATGATGACTGTCTGGTGGAGCAGGTCGAAGAGATTGCCGGGCAGGGAATCCGGGCCCGCATCAATGGCGATACCGTCTGCGTGGGCAACAGCCGGATGATGGAGGCAGTGGGGGCCGACTGGCATGCCTGTGATAAAGTCGGCACGATCATCCATGTGGCAATCAATCAGGTGTATGCCGGTCACATCGTCATTTCGGATGTGGTCAAGGCACATGCAGAGAAAGCGATTGCGGCGCTGCACGCGAATGGCATCGATCAGACGGTCATGCTGACCGGGGATGCCAGGCCGCGTGGCGGATCATGTCGCGGGAGAACTGGGCATAGACACGGTGTTCAGTGAGCTGCTGCCACAGGATAAGGTGAGCAAGGTGGAGGAACTGCTGGCGGGCAGACAGAAAGCGAAGGGCCGGCTGGCCTTTGTCGGCGATGGCATCAATGATGCGCCGGTCCTGTCACGGGCGGATGTCGGGATTGCCATGGGGGCTCTGGGATCGGATGCGGCGATTGAGGCCGCGGATGTCGTCCTGATGGATGATGATCCGTTGAAGATTGCTGTGGCGCAGCGGATTGCCCGGAAGACGCTGCGCATCGTTCACCAGAATATCTATTTTGCGATCGGGATCAAGGTGCTGGTACTGGGCCTGGGCGCTGTGGGGCTGGCCAATATGTGGGCCGCGATCTTTGCGGATGTCGGCGTGATGGTCCTGGCGGTGCTCAATGCTATGCGGGCGCTGTTCATCCGGACGGCGTAACGGATTGCTTTCGGATATGAAAGGCGGTATCTTTTCTGTTGGACTTGCAGGAAAGATACCGCCTTTTATGATAGAATAGAAGCAGAGTAGAAGACACCGAAGGGGGATTTCACATGTCCGTAAAATTATTCGTCACCGATCTGGATGGTACGCTGCTGCCGAATGGCCGCATCGTTTCACCGGGCAATATCAAAGCCGTGCAGGCAGCCGTGAAGGCCTGGCGTCACGGTTACCATTGCTACCGGACGGATGTATCAGGCGGCGCTGCCTGTAGCTGAGGCCCTGGGCGTCAATGTTCCGATCATCACCTATAACGGGGCTCTGATCAAGGATACTGAGGGCACGGTGCTGTACAGTCAGTTTCTGCCGACGTCGATCGTTGGTGAGGTTGCCGATTTCTGTCGGGCACAGGGCTGGCATATACAGTCGTATAATCAGGATGAGCTGTATTTTGCCGAGTATGACCGGTTTGCCGAGTTCTACGAGGGCGAGCAGCAGATCAAGGGGCACACGGTCGGCTGGGATGGCCTGAAGCAGCAGAATGACAGCGTGTCGAAGATGCTTTCCATTACGGACAGCAAGGAGGAGACCGACCAGCGTGTCGCCATCCTGCAGGAGCGGTTCGGCGACCAGATTGATGCGGTGCGGTCCAATGCACGCTATGCTGAGATTATCAGCAAGGGCGTTTCCAAGGCATCGGGCATCCAGCGGCTGGCAGAGGTGCTGAAGGTGCCAATGGCAGAGACGATGGCCATCGGGGATGGTGACAATGATCTGCCGATGCTCCATGCAGCCGGTAAGAGTGTGGCGATGGGCAATGCGGGTGAGAACGTGAAAAGCAGTCTGTGACTATGAGACTGGGGACTGTCTGGACGACGGATTTGCCCAGGCAATCTATGAGTATGTGTTGAAGTGAGGCGGTAACATGAGATTAGCAGTGATTGGTACGGGGAAGATTGTCAAGGACGCTTTTGAGGCATTGCAGGACATTCCCGCTGAGAAGATCACCGTGCAGGCGGTATTCGGCCGTCCGCATAGCCGCAAAAAGGCAGAGGCACTGGCCAATACCTATGGTGTGCCCGAGGTGTATACGGATTATGCCGAACTGCTGGCGAAGGCATCGGTTGATTTCGTCTATATCGGTCTGGTGAACAGCGCGCATTTTGACTATGCAAAGCAGGCGCTGCTGGCGGGCAAGAATGTCATTCTGGAAAAACCTTCGACCTCATCTTATGCAGAAACGAAGGAACTGGCCAAGCTGGCCGTAGAAAAAGGCTTGTATCTTTTTGAGGCGGTGACATTGCTGCATATGCCGAATTTCGAGGGGATCAGGCGGTCACTGAATGAGATCGGTGACATCAAGCTGATCCAGTGCAACTATTCCCAGTATTCCAGCCGCTATGATGCCTATAAAGAAGGAAATGTGCTGCCGGCACTGGACCCGGCAATGTATGGCGGTGCGCTCTATGATATCAACATCTATAATCTGAACTTTGTCATCGGGCTATTCGGTGCCCCGGAAGCAGTCCGTTATACGGCCAATAAGGGCTTTAACGGGGTGGATACGTCTGGTGTGCTTTTGCTGCAATATACGGATTTTACAGCGGTCTGTGTGGGCGCTAAAGATTCGGAAAGCCCTTGCGGGATCACGATTCAGGGGGATAATGGGTATATCCGGGTCGATGGTGCGCCGAATGTGCTGACGAATTTCACCCTGGCGGTAAAAGGGCGGAAGGCGAAAACGAAGGCGCTCAATGCATACACGCACCGGATGGTTCATGAGTTCCTCGATTTTGCTGATATCTACGCGCGGGGCGATTATGAGCAGATGAAGGATGGGCTGAAGACGTCGAAACTGGTGATTCAGACGGCTGAACGGGCTGGCGAGAGTGCGGGCATTTCGTTTGGTCAATAAGGACGGTCAATGAAAAAGGCTGAGGTGCGGTTCTTGGGGAATCGCGCCTCAGCCTCTTCTATTGTTCAGGGAAATACGGTCCACAGTACCAGCAGGACGGCCAGGACAACTTTGCCACCGGCAGCTATGGCGCCGACAGAAGCGCCAAATGGATTCGTATCGGGGTCCATATACTGCTTCAGCCGGGCCAGCAGGTCGTCATCGCTATTGGTGCGGACCAGTTCGCGCAGTTTGCGGTAGTCCAGCAGGGCATCGATGAGGATGGCGGCGGCAACCAGCCCAAACAGGATGAGCTGCCAGGGGCGGAGCTCGGCATAGCCATAGACGAGCAGCATACCGGCAATATCGAAGGAATAGATGAGCAGTGAGATAATCAGGAACTGCCGGATTATCGTCCGGCCAGAGAAGAATTTCAGCAGGGATTCCAGTTCATCCTGTGCGGTATTGTCTTCCTGATCTGTTTGTGATGTTTGTTTCATGAAGGCATGAAATATGACGGTTGAGAAGCAGAGCCAGAACAGTGCATAACATTGAAGCATGGGAATCAGACATCCTTTCAAGTGGGAAGTAGTGTGCTGTTGCAGTGGGTTATTTTTTCCTGCCCAGATAGCGGAAATAGGTTTCACGCATCTCATCACGGGTCTTGGCTGCCGGCCAGAGTTCGCCGAGTGCTCCCTGGCGCATGCCCGAGGCCAGATGGTCGTAGAGATCCGGTGTGTCTTTGCTCAGACCGGCGATGAGTTCCTTTACCGTCTGGCGGATCGTATTGCCATCATGCGGGCAGGGGACGGAATTGGCTGGAAGCCATGGCAGGCGATCGCATCGATCATTTCCTGTTCGCGGAAATAGACCAGCGGGCGATGACGGTGAGCCCGGTCCGGTCGAGATAGGTCTTCGGGGTAAAGGTATTGAGCTGACCGGAATACAGGAGACTCATGAAGAAGGTCTCGACGGCATCATCGTTGTGATGCGCATAGGCGATCTTGTTCATGCCATGCTCGACGGCATAGTGATTCATGGCCCCGCGGCGGAAATAAGCGCAGGTGTAGCAGGGGCTTTTGCCGGCCTGCTCGTCAATGGCACCGGCGATATCCACATCGACAACATCGTACGGGATATCCAGCGATTCCATGAAACTGCGGATGCGGTCTGTATTGAAGTCAGCCAGCTGGCCGGTTGTCTCATCTTTGAAGAGTGGATTGATGGTCAGGGCGGATATTTTGAAATCCTTGTGCAGGCGCTGGCGCAGGATAGCCATGGCGTAGGCCAGGAAAATGCTGTCCTTGCCGCCGGAAACACCAATCAGGATATGATCGTCATCTTCAATCATCTCGAACTCGACAACGGCACGCATAAGCTTGCTGAAATATAACTGTGGGATATTGATTTTCATCGGATGGCCCTCTCTGAATTGTATAAAATAGTCGAATACTTCTATTATAACGGAATCAAAGGCAGAAGACAAAAAAATTCACGGTTTATTGGTGGACAGGAAAAGTTGGATTACACCATTGAAAAAATAAATTTTGCCGGAACAGGCTGTATGACTGGACGGAGCGCCGGTTTTTGCGCTATAATACTTGTTAGACTATGTAAGAGGCGACGCAGGAATCTGTGATTCGTTACGATATTGAGGAGGAATTGTCTTACTATGAAAAGCACAAAACCTATTTATACGATTGGCCATCGCAATCCAGATACGGACTCCATTTGTTCCGCTATCGGTTATGCACATTTGAAGCAGGCTTTGGGCGAAAATGTTGTTGCGGCCCGTGCCGGCAAGATCAATGCAGAAACGAAGTATGCATTGGAGCGTTTCAAGGCGGAACAGCCTGAGCTGATTACGGATCTTTATCCGCGGGTCAAAGATATTCTGCTGGACTGCAAGATCGTGGTCAGACAGCATGATACGCTGCGCCATTTGGGTGAAGTGATGCGGGCGCATGATCTGCGCTCGGTTCCGGTTACGGACAGTAAGGGCATCCTGGTTGGTATCGTGACGGTTTCGGATCTGGCCAAGCGCTATTTCCAGGAACTTGGTATGCAGAATCTGTCGGATATGCGCGTGCGTTATCGTGACGTCATCGCGGCTACGGACAGCAAGGTGCTGGTATCCGGCGAAGAGGGTGAGTTCATCCGGGGCAATGTCCGCATTGCGGCCGGTTCCATCAAGATGATTCAGAATATCATCGAGAAAGATGATATTGTGCTGGTCGGTGACCGTCATGATGAGACGCTCATTGATATCGTCAATCAGGGGATTTCCTGCCTGATCGTGACGGGCAATGGCCGTGTCTCGGCAGATGTGATCGAGGAAGCGGAGAAGCGCGGTCTCTTCGTGCTGTCCACGCCGTATGATACGTATACGGTAGCCCGCATGATCAACCAGTGCGTGCCAATCCGCCGCATCATGCATGAGAATCCGGTCTGCTTCAAGCCGCTCGATATGCTGTCGGATATCAAGGGCACAATGGAAGAGACGAACTACCGGAACTATCCGGTCATCGAGAATGGTCATCTGGCTGGCATCATCAGCCGCGACAATCTCATGGTTCCGGAGCGTGAGCGCGTGATCCTGGTCGACCATAACGAGCGTGGCCAGGCTGTCGAGGGGATTGAAGAGGCCAAGATCGTCGAGATCATCGATCATCATCGTCTCGGCGGTATCCAGACCAGCGAGCCAATCTATACGCATGCAGAGCCAGTGGGCTGTACGGCAACGATCGTGGCCAATATGCACTGGCAGAATGATATTGATATTCCGGCATCTATCGCAGGCCTGCTGTTGTCGGCTATCATTTCGGATACGGTGCTCTTCAAGTCCCCAACCTGCACAGAGTATGACAAGAAGACGGCCAGCCGTCTGGCTGAGATCGCTGGTGTTGATATCAATACCTATGGTATGGAGATGCTCAAGGCTGGCTCCGGCATTGGCGATATGACACCGGCTGAGATTGCCAAGAACGACCTGAAGGAGTTCCAGATTGGTGATTACCGCATCATCGTCAGCCAGATCTCGGTGATGGATACAAAAGAGGTCATGGACCTTGAGCCGCAGATGATCGAGGCTATGTCGAATATTTGTGAGAAGGAAGGCTTTGATATGAGCCTGGTCATGGTCACGGATATTCTGGAAGAGGCAACGTATCTCCTGTACGCAGGCTCGCCTAAGACGCTCATTGGCGAGGCCTTCAAGAAGGATGCCAGTGGCACGCATGTATATCTGCCGGGCGTCATGAGCCGCAAAAAGCAGATCATCCCGCCACTTTCTGAGGCAGTGAAGCGCATTGCCAAGACGAAGTAAAGCGTAATAGTCTTCGGACTAAGAAGGGTCCGCTCTAACAATAGAGCGGGCTTTTTACTTTGAGATTCAAAACGATGATGTATAGTATAATAGAGAGTTTCAGGAGGTTATTTTGGATATATTCGAGGGGCTGAATCCCGCACAGAAAAAAGCAGTGGAGCATATAGATGGTCCGCTGCTCATCATGGCCGGAGCTGGCTCGGGCAAGACAAAGGTATTGACGTGCAAGATTGCCAATCTTTTGGCGCATGGTGTGGCACCGTGGAGTATCCTGGCGATTACGTTTACCAATAAGGCAGCTACGGAGATGCGTGAGCGCGTAGATCGCCTGATTGGTGAGGGGGCAAAGGATGTATGGCTCAGCACGTTCCATTCTTTTTGTGCACGGTTTCTGCGGCGTGAAATTGAGGCAACCGATCTTTATAAGCGCAATTTCGTCATTTACGACAGCAGTGACAGTCAGGTAGTCATCAAGGACTGCCTGAAGGAATTGAATCTTGATCCGAAGCAGTATGCGCCGAATGCCGTCCAGAGTGCAATATCCAATGCCAAGAACCAGCTCATGGGACCGAAAGCCATGGAGCGGGATGCGGATAATTTCTTCCAGAAGAAAGTGGCAGAGGTATACCGCCTGTATGCGCAGAAGCTGCGTACGAATAATGCGCTGGACTTCGATGACCTGCTGATGGTGTCGGTGGTGCTGCTGGAGGAAAATGAGGAAATCCGCACGAAGTATCAGCGCCGCTTCAAGTATATCCTGGTCGATGAGTATCAGGATACGAATGGGGCACAGTATCAGCTGACGAAGATCCTGGCTGCACAGCACCACAACCTTTGCGTCGTGGGTGATGCGGATCAGTCGATCTATGGCTGGCGTGGGGCGGATATCCGCAATATCATGGATTTCGAGCAGGATTATCCGGATGCCCGGACGATCAAGCTGGAGCAGAATTACCGTTCAACCAAGAATATCCTGGCAGCCGCAAATGCGGTGATCGAACACAATATCAACCGCAAGAAGAAAGAGCTGTGGACAGACAATGCCACGGGCGAGAAACTGACCACTTATGAAGCCCGCGATGAGCGTGACGAGGCGCAGTTCATCACGACGACCATCATGAAGCAGAAGACCATATTCAATGCATCCTATGGGGATATGGCTATCCTGTACCGCACGAACGCGCAGTCCCGCGTCATCGAGGAAACGTTCATGCGTTCCGGCATTCCCTATACCATGGTTGGCGGCCTGAAGTTCTACGACCGCAAGGAAATCAAGGATATCCTCGCGTATCTGCGGGTGATCTATAATCCGCTGGATACGGTCAGCCTCATGCGTATCATCAATGTGCCGAAGCGCGGACTGGGCGCAACGTCGCTTGGCAAGCTTAGTGCCTATGCGGACGAACATGAGCTGTCGCTGTTCGATGTCATTTCCAATCCGGATGCACTCGATGAGATCCCGGGCATCACGGCCCGGGTGAAGAAGCCGCTGGAGCTTTTCTCAACCTTTCATCTTCCAGTTCATGGGCTATCAGGCGAATCTGCATCTGGATGACCTGATCCAGAAGGTCCTGGATGAGTCCGGCTATCTGGCGAGCTCAAGGCCGAGAACAAGCCGGAGAATGAATCGCGGATCGAGAATCTGCGCGAATTCATCGGTGTGGCCAGGGACTTCGAGAAAACCGAGGAGACTCCGAATCTGGAGACCTTCCTGTCCCAGCTGTCGCTGGTATCGGATATCGATAATGCTGAAATGGAAGATGACCGGGTAACGCTCATGACCCTGCATTCGGCCAAGGGCCTGGAGTTCCCTATCGTTTTCATGATCGGCATGGAAGAGGGGCTGTTCCCGCATTCCCGCACGCTCATGGATGACAATGAAATCGAGGAAGAGCGCCGGACCTGCTATGTCGGCATCACGCGTGCCCAGCGCAAGCTGTATCTCACGAATGCCCGTCAGCGTACGATCTATGGCAAGACGAATGCGTTCCCGCCGTCCCGGTTCCTCGAAGAGATCCCGGAGGAATATGTGGAGCGTCTGGTGCCGCGGGCGAATGCTTTCGGCTTTGCCAATGCGAACCACTATGGGGCGCAGCAGCGCAATGGCTTCATGAGCTTCCAGCCAAGTCCAAATCAGATGGGGAATGGCACAAGCTTCAGCGGTCGTCCGCAGTCGGCACTCGAGGCGATGAATGCACTATCCCAGAAAAAGGTGAATGTCCAGCCACAGGCCGGTGTGATTCGTCCGGATACCAGTGTCAAATGGAAAGTGGGCGATAAGGCACAGCATGGTAAATGGGGCGTCGGTACGGTTGTGTCGGTCAAAGGATCGGGCGAAGAGGTCGAACTCAAGATTGCCTTCCCGGGACAGGGTGTCAAGGGACTTATGCAGAAATATGCGCCAATCACAAAGGCATAAGCATAAAATGTAAATTTTGTTATGGAAAGAATCACTCTCTGGTGCTAGAATCGGCATTAGGGAGTGATTTTTTATGCAGCATATTTTCCTGTTGAGTGCCTATGAGACCAGTGCGATGGAGTTCTTTAACCGTCTGGAGGCAGAAAAGACCGATCTGGTTCTGGATGTCCGGTTGAATAATTCTTCACAGCTGTGCGGCTTTACGAAAGAGAAGGATCTGTCGTTCCTGGTGCCGCGGCTTACGGGCGCAGTCTATATCCATGATCTGGATCTGGCACCGACGAAGGGACTGCTGGATCTCTACACGCATAAGAAGATCGGCTGGGATGACTATGAGGCTGAGTATCTGCACCTGCTGAATGAGCGTGGAGGAGAGGCGCTTTATCATGAGCGTTATGATCCGTATCAATCGGTGTGCCTGTTGGGAACGAAGACCAGGAAACGCCGTTCGCATAATGAGGCACTGTTTGAGGTAATCCGACGGGGAATTTGAAAAAGGGTTCAAATAAGAATTGTCTATATTTTGTTAAAGTATTGCGAAAATTCTTAGAATGATGTAGAATAGAAATAGAGAAAGAGAACGGACGGATTTCCGGGGTACAGCGACAACGGTGCCTCAAGAAGAATAAGGAATCGATAAGATCTTATAGGTAGGGAGTCTCTGAGAAAGTGAGGGATTTTACTGTGAAAAATTTCTATCGATGGTTGTTGTCAAGTTCGTGGGCGGAACGGCTCAGGGCTTACACATGTATAGAACGGGACCTTCGCAATCGTCGGCGCTGGAGCATGAGCGAGGATAAATGGGAGGATATGAAGATGCTGGTCGGGCAGATCATCTCCATCCATTTCAAGAAATATCCTGCCAGGGATGAGCAGGAATTTTCCAGACGTCTTACGAAATTATATCAGGTGCTCCTGAATCCACTGGCCAATGAGGACAGTATGAATCATACGGCCAGTATGAGACTGCTGATGGACATCTACGATGATGATGATACGGCAGCCCGTCAGTCAATCCGCAACTATTTTCATTTGCGCCGTTATGAGCCGAATTGTTCGGTGCTTACGAATCTGTTCCGGTGCTATGAGGATATGATGCAGCAGGTGACCAGCCGTTATATGATGCTGATGGCATAAATCAGTACACGAGGCCGCTATCCGATTATGGATAGCGGTTTTTTGGCGTACAGGAACCGATCTTTGGAAACGCGGGGATTGTTTATAAATGATGGGGCTGTTCTATAATAATTTTGCATACTTATTATATGACTAATCTAAATATAAAGAAAAAAATTATATTTGTCTATACAATTTTAAATAATTGTGCTATAGTGAAAACGTATACTAAACAAAAGAAAAAGTGAGGAGGCTTCTTTTTTATGAATGGTGTATATCTTGTTATTATTACAGCCTGTGTTTTAATGCTGGGCTATCGGTTCTATGGCGCATTTATTGCTGCTAAGGTGTTGACTCTCAATGAGTTTAAGACACCGCCATCTATACGGCTGGAAGACGGACATGACTATGTACCAACGAATAAGTGGGTCGTGTTTGGTCATCACTTTGCAGCTATTGCTGGAGCTGGTCCTTTGGTTGGTCCGGTTATTGCCGCACAGTTTGGTTATTTGCCGGGAACGTTGTGGATTTTATTTGGTTCAGTTCTCGCCGGTGCAGTGCATGATATGGTCATTTTGGTGGCATCGGTTCGTCATAATGGTAAATCCATTGCAGAAATCGCAAAGGATGAAATCAGTAAATTGGCGGGCACGAGTGCATTGTGGGCAACACTTTTCCTGCTGATCATTACTGAAGCTGGTATGGCTGTTGTCGTGGCTAATTCCTTGTTTAATAGTCCGTGGGGTACCTTTACTGTAGGGGCTACAATTCCAATTGCAATTTTTATTGGCTTATATCTTAAATTTTGGCGCCCAGGCAAGATCAAGGAAGGCACGGTCATTGGTGTTTCGCTGATCTTGTTAGCCGTTGCTGTTGGCCCGTGGGTTCGCGACTCAGCAGCTTTGGCACCATATTTTACGTTTAGTACGACGCAGATCGAGATCGGTATTGCCGTGTATGGATTCCTGGCATCAGTATTGCCGGTATGGCTCCTTCTGGCACCACGTGATTATCTTAGTACATATATGAAAATCGGTACAATTGCTGTATTGGCTATCGGTATCATCGTGGTGGCACCGGAAATCCGTATGCCAGCGACTTCTCCGTTCCTTTGGGGTGGCGGTCCGGTTATTAAGGGTTCTGTTATTCCGTTTGTATTCATTACGATTGCTTGTGGTGCGTTGTCTGGATTCCATAGCCTGATTTCCACAGGGACAACGCCAAAAATGTTGACGAATGAGCGTCAGATTTTACCTATTGGTTACGGTGCTATGCTTACGGAGTCGTTTATTTCGATGATGGCTCTGATTGCAGCTACCAGTTTGCATCCTGCTGATTATTTTGCTATCAATTCTACCCAGCAGGCTTTTCAGGTTTTGGGGCTGCAGGTACAGGATTTGCCGCAGCTTTCGGATATGGTTGGTGAGAATCTGTACCATCGTCCGGGCGGTGCCGTTTCTTTGGCGGTTGGCATGGCCGATATTCTTTCGAGAATCCCGTTCCTTGATCAGTTTATGGGATTCCTGTATCATTTCTGCATTATGTTCGAGGCTCTGTTCATTTTGACGTTGATCGATGCCGGCTCTCGTGTAGGTCGTTATCTGCTGCAGGAGCTTTTAGGTAAAGTTTATAAACCATTTGGTAATACTGAGTGGTGGCCGGGGATTATCTTCTGCAGTGCGGCAATCAGTTTCTGCTGGGGTTATCTGGTTTTGCAGGGAAACATCGGTGAGATTTGGCCATTGTTTGGTGTATCAAATCAGTTGTTAGGGACGACGGCACTGGCTATTGGTACATCGTTCATCTATCATAATGGTCGTGGCCGCTATGCCTGGGTAACGATGCTGCCATGTATTTTCATGGCATGCATTACCTGCTATGCGGATTACCTGAATATTTTTGAGAGTTATATTCCTAGTGGTAAATGGCTGCTGGTGGTTATCAGCGCCATCATGTTTATCCTGGTTGCTATCGTTATGATTGAAGCGGTCCGCAGCTGGGTTCGCTATTCACATACCATTGATCAGGACTATCGTACTCAGGAAGAAATTGAGGAACAGACTCGTCAAGAAATGGAAACAGCGAAAGCCAAAGGCACAGCTGTTGTAGAATAACTATAGAATTTTTCTATAATGAAAGGCATCTTTTCGAAGTTTTGAAAAGATGCCTTTTTGCTTTTTGACCAGCTGTCAGACTAAGCCGGGGATTTATTTCGTTTTTTTCACTGATTTTGCAGGAATGAGCGGGAAAACAGCGAATAATATGTATAGTAACATAACAGGAGGGGAATTGATATGATAAAACGTTTCTTTATGGCATCTGCCCTGGTGGCAGCGCTGTTGTCTGTTGGTGCAATGACGGACACGGGGGCAGACCTGAATATGGTCCGTACAGCCAGTGCCGCAGCAGAGCAGCATTTCACCGGTAACTGGTATGACAAGGATGGTCACTTTGTAGTCAGCGTACAGCCGGGCGTGATCAACAGCTGCCGCATTGTCCGCACCTATGATCTGACTGGTGGTAATCCGGGTTCCGGTCACTTTGTCATTCTGGAAGCTGCTGGTGAGCATGACATGTTCATTGAATGGGAAGGCGGCTATTGGGAGAACAACAACTATGTAGTTCCGCATCTGACCATCAATCATGGCGAGAAACTGAGCCGGAAGTAAGGCATTACTGGCTTTTATAAACGAAAACACCGCGTTCCGGGTAGAACGCGGTGTTTTCAGTTAGGGATTTATATGGGATTCTTGGGGTGTGTGATTATTTCTTGAGTTTGCGGGAGTTATGGAGCATTTCCTCATAATGGGAAATCTTCCAGTCCAGCCGGCTCATCGTGGTCTGCAGCTGCTCGTACTGCTCCTGCAGACGGGCACGCTGTTCGACAAGGATGTCCTTGCGGGCTTCTTCGGTGCCATTTTTGAAAAACAGGGTTACGTACTCAACCAGTGCTTCAACCTGAACGCCGGAGCTGCGCATGCATTTTATGAATTCTACCCAGCCACAGGACGATTCGTCAAAATCGCGGATGCCGTTATCCTTACGAGGGACGTGGGGAATGAGACCGATGCGTTCATAGTAACGGATCGTATCAGCGGACAAACCGTATTTTTCACTGACTTCTTTGATGGTCATATTGCTCACCTCATTGCAAATCTCAATCAACATGGTTAGTGTAACACCTGGAGTTAGGTTCAAGTCAAGAAAAATTTGCAATATGGCATAAAATTGAATTTCAAAGAGGGATAGACTATAATAAGAAAGTTACCGTTATATCGGAAGTGGATATTTATTGATTGGTCTGAGGAGCATTATGAGAAGAGAAGAACAGCTGAAAAAAATTCAGGCTGCTGATGAAAGTTACTACGGCAGCAGCGGAAAGACAATCATGAGTGATGCAGAGTATGATGCCCTGCGCCGTGATTATATCGATAAATATGGCAGTGAAGATCTGGATTATGTTCCGGGAGCGGATCTGGGCGGGAAAAAGTTCACGCATCCCTCGCCGGCCAAGTCACTGGGGAAGATTGACGAACTCGAGACGGATAAGCTCATCAAGTACCTTGATCAGTTCAAGCCGGCCGTCATTGAGCCCAAACTGGATGGCTGCAGCATTGTCGTGTATCCGCAGGACGGAAAACCGGTCTATGTCACGCGTGGCGGCGGCAATGAGGGCGATATCCTTACCCGTTTCCCGGTGCATCCGCGCACGACGCCTTTTCGGGCTGAGCATCCGATCCGGGGCGAGGTCTATATGTCCTTTGCTTCTTTTGAACAGATGAATGAGGAACTGGAAAAGGCCGGTGAGGAGCCGATGGCTAATCCGCGCAATTCGGTCAATCCAATTCTCACGGGTGGACAGCATCCGGAGTTCGTCAAGTATCTGTCATTCCAGGCTTATGATGTCATGGGCGTGGATTGGAGTGAAACGGATAAGATCGAGTATATTCTGGCGAATACGCCATTTGATGTTCCACCGCTGAAGCGTTACGAGCAGGAGACTGCTGCGCAGATTGCCGAGCACATTCCGGCGCTGTACAAGAAGTATGAGGATACACTGGGGTATCCAATCGATGGAATCGTCATCAAGTGTGACTGGCCGGACAGTCTTAGGGAATTTGGCACGACCGACCATCACGATAATAATGCGATTGCCTGGAAGCCAAGCCAGATTCCACAGGAGACGACAATTACCGGTGTGCATTGGCAGCTGGGTAAGACCGGGCAGCTGACACCTGTGGCGGATATGGAACCGGTGGAGATCCTGGGCTCTACCGTGTCGAATGCGAGTCTGCACAATGTCAATGTCATCAACCGGCTGGGCGGAATCGCTGTCGGGGATAAGGTCGGGGTCATTAAGGCAAAGCTGATCATTCCACAGATCGTCATTGTCTATGAGCACAATGACGGTGAGGCACTGGCCGAGCCAAAGCATTGTCCGTTCTGTGGCGGAAAACTCAAGAAACGCAAGATTGCATCGGTGAATGCGGATGATGGCGGCTATGTGCTTTACTGCACGAATCCCCGTGATCCGGAGATGATCGCCCAGCAGATTGCGTTTCTGGCGAATAAGTCGGTCCTGAATATCGATCGGTTGTCGATCGGCAATGCGCGGCAGCTGGTGTCGACCTTCCCGGATTTGGCCGAGACCTATGGTCCGTATATGATCTTTGAGCTTACAGAAGACGAGATCCGGCAGGCGCTGATCCTGTCGGATGATGAGCGCAAGTCCAGGCTGACAGCAGATCCGGTCAGCCCGGGCAAGCTCTGGCAGGCGATTGATGCCTGTCGGACTGGGGTGGACATTCCCCGGTTCATCAAGGCGCTTTGCATTGAGAATATCGGCGAAAATATCGGTACGCTGCTGGCTGGCCGATTTGGGACGATTGATCATATTCTGGAGGCAGTATCCTGTGACCTTGAGGATAAAGAGGCCGTGGCGGCAAAGATTGATGAACTTACCGGAGGCAAGAAAAAAAAATCCGGCATTGACGGAATCGGCAAGACCATTGCCCGGCTGCTGATTTCTGAAAACTTTGCCCGGCAGGTTGGAACGCTGCGGAAGTATATTGAGCCTGAGGCGTTCGAGGTGGTCGAAAAGCCCCGGACCGCCTATACCGATAAGATATTCGTGCTTACGGGGACGATGCCGCATTCGCGCCGGTATTATACGGATCTCATCAAGGCTGCCGGCGGTGTCCCAGCGTCAGCAGTCAGTGGCAAGACCGATTATCTGGTCATTGCCGATGTCAACAGTACATCGACGAAAGCAGAGAAAGCACGCCGACTGGGAACGACTCTGGTCAGCCCGGAACAGCTCGAAGAAATGCTGCAAAACTAATAATCCCTTTGCTGGCGCGGCGGAGAGCTGACGGGCCAAAAGTCAAGACTGGTTCTTGCCCGCCTGTCGTGCTATACTGGCAGGGATGCCACAATATGGCAGCAGCATGATGCTGAAAAAATAAATTTGGAGGAATCACTTATGACTGTTGACACTCAGGGAAAAGAGCTGGCCTGTGTTGAGCGTTTGGGGGCAATATGTGCGTTGAGCAAGTGGACGGAAGATCAGCTTGAGGACATGCTTAAGCTGCTTCGGGATTACGGCGCCAGCTGTGAATTTGATGGCTATCAGACGGGGTATGACGAGGGCTATAGCACGGCTCTTGCTGATGCGGTAGAAGCTGCTGAGCGGACAACAGTCGGTTAATTTAGAGGTAGAATGAGCGAAAAACAAGAAGAAAATCTTAAAGAAGAAGTTTTAACGGAACCATTTGCAGAGATCGGTCCGAAGATGCATCTGCTGCTCCATACCGGGCAGCTCCTGATGGAGAATGGTGCGGACTCGGATCGTACCGTCCGCGATATGATGCGGGCAGCTGCATTCATGGGAATTTCCAAGGATCGGATTCATCAGCATGTCATGTATACGACGCTGATGCTCAACGTCAATGATACGCGTCATTCCTATACGGAATTCCGCAAGTGCACGAAGCATGGAGTCAATATGACAACTCTTTCAGCAGTCAGCAAGTTGACCTGGCGGGCATTGGCTAAGGGGTACTCATTAGAAGATTTCAGCCGGCAACTGGATCATATCCGGTCTATGCCGCGGAATTATCCGGTCTGGCTGACCGCATTAGGTGCCGGGGCAGCCTGTGGTGGCTTCTGCAAGTTATTCGGTGGCAGCTGGCAGGATTTCTTCCTGACGGCACTCTGTGCGGCGCTGGGCTTCTTTATCCGGCGACTGTGCACCAGCTATGGGTTCAATATCTATGCAGGGATTGCCATCACATCGTTTGTGACGACTATGCTGGCCTGGGCTACGCAGTTCATCACAGGCGGCCTGAACTGGTATCCGCTTATTGCCTGTACGTTGTTCCTGGTGCCGGGTATACCGCTCATCAATGCGGTAGATGATCTGCTGAATAATTTTATCGTGTCTGGTATGACACGGGCCATGCATACACTGCTGGTTGTAGGCAGCATGACATTTGGTATCGCTACGGCTATCCGTCTTGGCGGTGTGACGGATTTTACCAGTGTAGGGCTTACGCCGGACACGATTTATTTCTCGCAGGCAGTGGCCGCAGCGATTGCTTCTGTCGGCTTCTCAATCATCTTCAATGTGCCGAAACGGCTTTTGCCGGTTGTGGCTGTTGGCGGGATTATCACGGTGCTGATCCGCAATGTTGCAGTTATGCAGTTCGGTGCCTCGCAGGCTGCGGGATCATTCCTGGGAGCCGCTGTGGTCGGGCTTATTGCACTGAAGGCAATCCATTGGTTCCATGCGCCCAATATCATCATGACCATTCCGTCGGCAATCCCGATGATTCCTGGTGTGCTGTTATATCGTTTGTTGTTCGCTTTGCTGAATATCCAGTCCATCACCTCGGGAGCTTTGCTTGACGGTATCCGCAGCGGGGTATCCGCAGTCACTATCATCATCGGTATAGCAATTGGTGTGGCTATACCGAATATATTTATCCATCGTTATATCGAGCGGCGCAAGCAGGCCGATGTTCGTCGGCTGCTGGCTAAACGGTATGCGGATTCGGAGGACTGATGTGACTGGATTATGTGGCTGGACTATATAAAAAACCGGTAAATTGCAAGTGCAAATTGAACACCGATATAATCAAGAAACATTATCAATAGCATAAACTTCATCGAGAAAACGGTCGAATAGTTCCGTTGGTGTATGGTAGCCAAGAATGCGACGTGGACGCTGGTTCAGCGTATCGGCCATGGTCAAGACATCTTCATCGCTGAATGGCTCTATTGATGTACCCTTCGGGATGAAATCCCTCAGCAGTCCATTATGACGCTCGTTTTGAGGACGTTCCCATGAGCTGTACGGATGCGTGAAATAGATGGAGGTGCCAAGTCTCTCAAACTTGGACAGTGTCTCGAATTCCGGGCCATTGTCGGCGGTCATCGTCTTGAATACCTGACTGAAACGCTCTTTGCCGTATAGGTCCTGCAGTTTATTCATCGCATCCTCAACACCAGCACTGGTACGTCCTGAGATACGAATGGCTATGTAGTTGCGCGTTACCTTTTCCACAGCGGTAAAGGCAACGGCCTCGCGGCCTTCTCGCTGGCCAACAACCGTATCGATTTCCCAATGACCGATTTCGGTTCCTTTGCTGACAATAGCTGGGCGTTCTTCAATGCTACGGCCTTTCATACGCTTGTTCTTGCGATTCCATTTTCGGTGCCGCTTACGCCCCAGTGCCTGCGGAACATCAAAAAGAGAAAGCGGCAGCTTGCCAGCCCAAAGCATATTGTAGAGCGTTTTGGTACAGGGAATCTGCGCAGGCTGAAACAAGTTTTGCAGTCTGGCATGGCCAACACAGGTATCCAATGACCACCGCTTCTTACGGACATGTTCAGCCATCCATTGGATGAAGGGCTCGCAGTTATCGTTATCAAGCTTGCAGGGGCGTCTGGAACTCTTACGATGCTCCTTGTACACATGCTGTCCGCGCTTAGCCGTATACTTCGGTATACGGCCACGACTGCCTTTACGCTCTGGTGTTCCACGTCGTAGTTCGTAATAAACGGTAGTGTGCGCACAACCAACCGTAGCTGCAATGCCGCGAAGCGAATAGCCCTGCTCATGGAGAGCTTGAATCATGCCGCGCTCATCCAGCGTGAGATGGTGACCCAGTTTACGACTTCCCTCGATTGTGTTAAAATTGGATTGATCCATAGTGATTACTCCTTTGTTTGTGATGTTTCGCAAAACCATTTTAACACAGGAAGTCACTATGGATTTTTATTTTTTGATTAACTGTTCAACTTCATTATACAACGGACCTATATAAAAAACCATAAAAAATTTCTATTATCAAGCCTGTTGACATCGATGAATATTATCGATATAATCAAAGTGTAAAAAAGATCGGACACAGGACTGGCGGATAAGTGGGTTACCACGAGGGACTGTGTCTATGCACTCAATAGAGAGCCGACCGCCTGGGCAAAATGTTTAATGTTGCATTTGCTCAGGCGGTTTTCTTTGTCTGAGCAGGAATCAGGAGGTATCTTATGAATCAGAATTGGCAGGATTTTCGCGAGGGAAAATGGCAGCAGAAGATCGATGTGCGTGACTTTATCCAGAAAAACTACACACCGTATACCGGAGATGCATCGTTTTTGGTTGGACCGACTGCGGATACGACGGCAGTCTGGGAAGAGAGCAAGCGCCTGCTGGCTGAGGAACGGAAAAAAGGCGGCGTCCTCGATGTGGATACGGAGACCGTTTCTACGACAATCTCGCATAAGCCGGGCTATATCGATAAAGAGCATGAGACGATAGTCGGCCTGCAATTGGATGCTCCGCTCAAACGCGGTCTTATCGTGAATGGTGGTCTGAGAATGGCAGAGCAGGCTGCTGCTGAGTATGGCTATACGGTCAGCCCGAAGATTTCAGAAATCTTTTCGAAATACGTTAAGACGCATAATGAGGCAGTATTTGAGCTTTATACGCCGGAGATGCGCAAGGCTCGCCATCTGGGCCTGCTGACTGGCCTGCCGGATGCTTATGGCCGTGGCCGTATCATTGGTGATTACCGCCGCATCGCTCTCTACGGTGTTGATTTCCTGATTGCGCAGAAGAAACAGGATAAGGAACTCTTCTACAGCGGCGCTATGGACCAGGATAAGCTGCGTTCCCGCAGTGAGATTTCCCAGCAGATCAAGGCTCTCGGCGATCTGAAGAAGATGGCTGCTTCCTATGGCTTTGATATCAGTGTACCGGCCAAAGATGCACACGAAGCTGTCCAGTGGGTATACTTCGGCTATCTGGCTTCGGTCAAGGAGCAGAATGGTGCGGCAATGTCGATCGGCCGTGTCTCCACGTTCCTGGATATCTATATGGAACGCGACATGAAGAACGGTACGCTGTCTGAGTCCGGGGCCCAGGAGCTCATGGACCAGCTGGTCATCAAACTGCGCATGGTTCGCATGCTGCGTACGCCGGAATACAATGAGCTGTTTGCCGGTGACCCGATCTGGGTAACGGAATCCATTGGTGGTATGGGGCAGGATGGCCGTACGCTGGTCACGAAGAACTCCTTCCGTATCCTGCATACGCTGGAGAATCTGGGACCGGCTCCGGAGCCGAACCTTACGGTGCTCTGGACGAAGCGTCTGCCGGAAGCATTCAAGAAATATGCAGCCGGCATTTCCATCAAGACCAGTGCCATCCAGTATGAGAATGATGAAGTGATGCGTCCAGCCTATGGTGATGATTATGGCATTACCTGCTGCGTATCTGCCATGAAGCTCGGCAAGATGATGCAGTTCTTTGGTGCCCGTGCGAATCTTGCCAAGTCCCTGCTGCTGGCCATCAATGGCGGCAAGGATGAGAAGAGCAACGAGCAGCTGGCTCCGGAGCTGCCGCTGCCGCAGGGCGAATATCTGGACTATGATGAGGTCCGTGCAAAGTATTCTGAGGTACTGGCCTGGCTCGCAGAGCTTTATGTCAATACGATGAATGCCATCCATTATTCGCATGATCTCCATGCCTATGAAGCGGGGCAGATGGCACTGCATGACAGCAGGATCGAACGTCTTATGGCCTTTGGTGTAGCTGGCATGTCCTGTGCAGTCGATTCGCTGTCGGCTATCAAGTATGCAAAAGTGAAGCCGGTTCGCAATACGTTCGGTGTTGCTACGGATTTTGAAGTTGAGGGCGATTTCCCGAAATTCGGCAATAATGATCCGCGGGTTGATGAGATGGCTCATGAACTGACGCACGAATTCATCACGGAACTGCGCAAGCATCCGGCTTATCGCGGGGCCAGCCATACGCTGTCAATCCTCACGATCACGTCGAATGTCATGTACGGCAAGAAGACTGGTACGACGCCGGATGGCCGCAAGATCGGTGAGCCGCTGGCACCGGGCGCAAACCCGATGCATGGCCGTGACTGTTCGGGGGCACTGGCTGCTATGAAGTCGATTTCTCATATCGATTATGAAGACTGCCGCGATGGTATTTCCTATACCTTCTCGATGATCCCGTCGGCACTGGGCAAGACGGATGATATCCGTGTACAGAACCTGACGGCTATGCTCGATGGCTACAGCGGCTATGAAGCCCACCACATCAATATCAACATCATGGACCGGGCAGTCCTTGAAGATGCCATGGAGCATCCGGAGAATTATCCGCAGCTGACGATTCGCGTGTCAGGGTATGCGGTCAACTTCATCAAGCTTGATCGTCCACATCAGCTGGAAGTCATCAAGCGTACGTTCTACGAGGCAATGTAAAACATCATGCAGACGCAGGGGTATTACCATTCAAAACTCAGTTTTGGCACGGTTGACGGCCCGGGAATCCGCTTTGTGCTGTTCCTGGGGGGCTGTCAGCTGGGGTGTTCGTTCTGTCATAATCCGGATACATGGGCACGCGGGAATCAGACGATTACCGTTGATGAAGTCCTGCGTGAGGTTGAGGAATACCGGCAATTCTACGAAGCTTCCGGTGGCGGACTCACGGTTTCCGGTGGAGAGCCGCTGCTGCAGCCTGCCTTTACGGCTGAGCTTTTCCGGCAATGTCAGGCAGCCGGCATCCATACGGCACTGGACACCTGTGGCTTTGCACTCAAGGAGAATATCCTGCAGGTGCTTCCACATGCGGACCGGGTCCTGTTCTCTCTCAAGGGCAGTAACGATGCAACCTATCAGCAGCTGACCAAAGCCAGGTCGATGAAGTCAATCCTGGAGAATCTGCAGCTGATTGCAGCCCGCAAGCCGGTGACTATCCGCTATGTGCTGATTCCAGGCTATACGGATGGACCGGAGTGCCTGGCTTCGCTGATCCGTATCATGCATAGCCTGCCGTCATCAACAGACATCGAAGTGCTGCCGTATCATACCCTCGGGCTTGTGAAGTGGCAGAAACTGGGCTGGGAATATCCGCTGGCCGGTGTACCAGAGCCGACGAAGGAACAGGTAAAGGTCTTTCGTGAGCAGTTGCTTCAGGCCGGACTCAGGCTGGGGAAAACAGAAGAAAGCTAACTATCGTTAGATATAGCAACGGAGCTATCGTATTGGCCAGATCGGCTGATGTGATAGCTCCGTTTTTTATGATTGCCTTATGCTTTTGGGGAAACGATTCTTCCGTTGTCTACTGCGATGTCGACAATCCCCTGATCGGTGGACTGTACGTCAATATATGCAACTTCATAGACGGCGGTATCCTGAATCGTTGTTTCTTTCACCTGATAGACATCGGCTGCCGGGTGATTGGTGAGGACGGCCTCGGTGGCGATGTCCTCGGTCAGGGATGGTGTGCCCTGAAGCATCAGCAGACCGCTCCAGATCAGCAGACCGCATAATGTACCCAATGTTTTTTTCATGTTTATTGCTCCTTCCCAATGGTTTATTCGGAAATTCCCGAACAAAGCTCATTATACAACGTTATATTGCTGATGTTTATACTTTTGACAAAAGTATCCTGTATTCATTAATGGATATGTAAATAGGCATATTGCGTAATGTATACAAAAGACTTGGCAAAAGGTGTGCGTCAGATAGTAGAAAGTGGTTGGGAAAACATGGTATACTGGAAGGAATCAATCAGGAATAGAAATGAGGAAGAAGCACATGGCAGAACGTACTATCGACTTGAATCGCTGCTTGTTTCAATATACGAAAGTCAGTTGTGACCGCTGTGAAAAGAGCTGTCCGCAGCAGGCCATCCGGAACCGGACAATCGATCCGGCACGCTGCAATGACTGTGGAATCTGTACGGCGGTTTGCCCGGTGGGAGCGATCCAGTCCGGAGTGGATTATGATACCAGGCTGACGCAGGTCCAACGGCTGGAGCCACCGGTACTGATGTGCCAGAAGGTATCGGCTCAGGGGATGACCTGTCTGGGAGCTATGAACCGTCGTCTGCTGTGGGCGCTGGCCTCAAAGCATAGCCTGGCTGTCGACAGTTCGCGGTGTGCGCAGTGCAATCCGGCAGTGCAGGCCTGGCTCGAGCAGGAGATTGCCGCCTGCAATGAAGCGCTGGAGTCCGCCGGTCAGCAGCCAATCGCATTGGTTCATGTACGCGAACAGCGCGAGCCGGCACCGGCCCGGCCGGTAGCCCGTCGTGGCTTCTTCCGGTCACTGGTTCATTCAGCTGCAGCAGGGGTTGAGGAATTCCGTGAGTCACAGCTTCACTGCCAGTATATGTTTGATCCGGTAATCTGGCAGGCCCGGCAGGCACCGGAGCCGGGAACGGTATTTCCGGGGATTATGGTCGATCCGGCCTGCAATGCCTGTGGCCTTTGCCGTACGATGTGCCCGGAACAGGCGCTGGTTATGGAGCAACCCGAGGGACAGCAGACACGGCTTCGTTTCGATCCGGTGCGCTGTACGTCCTGTGGCGTATGCGTGGCAAACTGTCCGCAGGAATCGTTGAGGCTGATTCCGGCATTCAATGGGAGGCGGGAATTTGCTGTTGGACCGGTTCAGAGCTGATCCAGAGATGGATCGTATGAGAAGGGGGACAAATCCATGTCATTAGTTGCAGATATCTTAAAAGCGAATGAAGCATTCTGTGCCAATCCACCAGTGGATTATACACGGGAAGATCAGAAAAAGAGCAAGCTGCCACAAAAGCAGTTGGCCATCATTACCTGCATGGATACACGGCTGGTCAATTTTCTGGAGCCGGCGCTGGGAATCAGTCGCGGGGAAGCCAAGATCATCAAAACAGCCGGAAATGGCGTGACCAGCGTTTTTGACGGTACGATACGCAGCCTGCTTGTCTGTATCTTTGAGTTGGGAGTGCAGGAGGTTTTTGTGATCGGGCATCATGAATGCGGGATGGAGAAGACGACGGCTGAGAGTCTGACGAGTGCCATGCGGGCACGCGGAATAGCTCCGGAAGCGATCCAGATGGTCAGCAAGGAGCTGAAGGAATGGGCCAATGATTTCTGTCATCCGGAGCAGAATGTTCGGGATACCGTGGCGCAGATTCGTTCCAATCCGCTGATTCCCCAAGATGTGCCGATACATGGTTTGATCTTTCATCCCCGCAGTGGCAAACTGGATCTGCTGGTTAATGGCTATTGAACGAAAAATAAATGTTTTTTGCTTAAGAAACGTTCGTCTTTATCCGATAATATAGTTAGAGTGAGTATGAAGGAGGTGTTTTTTATGAGCTCTATTGATGCAATCAGCAGCAAGGGATTGAATATCGGCACCACAACAGCGGTGAAAAATAGCGACAAGGAGTCGGATACCAAAACGACGTTTGCGGCCATCCTGCAGCAGTTGCAGAGTGGCGGCGCTGCCACCGGCGGCAGCGGAAGTTCCAGCAGCGATAGTGATGATGAGACGTTGACCGTCACGCAGGTGATGTCGGACGGTTCGATTCTCATCACGGTCTATCAGGGGGATGAGATTATCTCACAGACGAAATCTCATGCCGCTCAGTCAGAGGAGAACCCGGCACTCCTTAGTACGACAGTTACTAAGGCAGGTTCTACAACACCAGCAGATAACACGGCTTCGACGGCGGCAGCCGGCAGTGCGGCATCTTTGATGTTGAACGCGATGACCCAGAACTAAGAGAACAAAAACGACAAAACCACTGCCAGAGATCATGGTAGTGGTTTTGTCGTTTTTGTTCTCTTAGAAATAATGCTGGACTTATTTAATGAATATCACAGCGTCATTAAATAATATGAGAAGATTTTATAGAGCATCCGTGAATAAAAACAGGCTGAACAGAATATCGTTTGTTTTTTCTATTATTTTTTATAAAACGGTTGCAGGAATAAAAAAAATTCAGTATAATTCACTATGAAATAGTAATTTACATTGAATGAAAAGGAGAAAATAAAATGGCTAGAAAAGCAAATTATGACGAAAAGATCCAGGCAATCGAGAGTAAAATCGCAAAGAAACAGGATGAGCTGAAAAAACTCAAGGCACAGCTGGCTGATGTGAAAGAAAAAAAGGAAAAAGTAGATTATCAGGAACTGACTGAGTACATGCAGGCGAATAACCTGTCTGCTTCGGAAGTCATTGCTTCTATCAAGGGCTGAGTAATTACTCCTTGTTGAATGAAGATTGAAATGCCCCATCTGAACAAATCGGATGGGGCATTTCATTTTTGTCATTCATTGCGGAATGAGGTTACTGTGCCGTTGCCTGTGCTGGCGCATTGCCACAGTGTCTGCCATGGTGCGGGCCATTGCAATACGGACCATTGTTGCCGACACTGTCGCCGCCAGCGGCATAACGTGGGCAGTTCTGCTGACAATAGGCAGGTACGGTGGTTGTGTCATTGCCGGTCTCGGCCGCAAGGGCAGGAATGGCAATGGCAATCATTGCACCGGCAATAAAAGCAGCAAATATTTTTTTCATGATACAAACCTCCACTCAAACTTTAACGACGGAATTATCTTATGTGTTTATTATGATGGATAAATGTGACAAGAATGTTACGAAATAGAAAATTGGAGAAAAAATTTTTACCGGAGATTTTCGGCTGATTTTCTGATAGACTATATAGCATAATAGATTGAGGTGATGAGGGTAATGAAAATATTGATTGCTGACGATAATGCAGCGATTTGTGATATCCTGCAGACGTTTGCGGAGGCGGCAGGATATGAAACGGTAATTGCCAGGAATGGTGAGGAAGCACTGCAATGTTTTGATCGGGAGCATATCGATCTGCTGCTGTTGGATGTCATGATGCCGGGAACGGATGGTTTTACGGTCTGCCGGAAGATCCGGGAATATTCGGATGTTCCAATCATCATGATTACCGCCCGGGGCGAGGATTATGACCGCATCATGGGACTGGAAATCGGCGCCGATGATTATGTGGTCAAGCCATTCTCAGCACCGGAAGTCATGGCCCGGGTAAAGGCTGTCCTGCGCCGCCTGCGCAGCAGCTCTCCCCGCGATGGGAGGGAATCCACCCGGCGAGTGGCGGGAAATCTCAGCCTTGATGAGACGGACGGTACCGTATCGGTGGCTGACCAATTCGTTGCCCTTACACGCAAGGAGTTTGATATCTTGTGTCTGCTGATTGAGCATCCGGGGCAGCTGTTTTCACGGGACCATCTGCTGGATGTGCTCTGGGGCTATGACTATACCGGCGATACTCGTACGGTAGATACCCATATCCGCCGTTTGCGGGCGAAACTGGATCATGCCGGCTGGCAGGGCGGGGCAATCGGAACCGTCTGGGGGAAAGGCTATCGACTGGAGCGTAAGGAGGACTGAAGATGAATCAACAGCTGACCCGGCGTTTGGTCGGATATTTTTCGCTGGCATTGCTGCTGTTTGCGCTGCTGATCGGCAGTTGTTTCTCGTTCCTGTTTACCGGCTACAGCCGTCATGTGCATGAAGAAGAACTGCAGCGGCGGGTAGAGACCCTGGCCGCTTCCATTCCTTCAATGGGGGAGGCCCGCAGTCTGCTGGCCCGGGAGGCGGCAAATGCCGCTGGTGATGATGATGGAGTCTTGGCGAAAAGAGAGGGGCCGATGCGGATGCATGGGCATGGTATGATGGCTGGCAGCCATCATACCATGGGAGCGGCTGGCGGTCAGATGATGGCCGCGCATGAATGGTGCCGGCAGAGCTATGGGAGTTCGTCGACTGATTCAGATACGGTTGGTAATCTGCCCGCTGCCGGAGTCCTGGCTCAGTTGAATCAGCTGGCCGAGGGGCAGGTATGGCTGGTTTCGGCCGCAGACCGGACAATCTATTCCTATGGGGAGACTGCAGAGACAGAGGTTGGGGAACTGCCACAGTCGGTAGATGACGTGCTGCAGCAGGTCCTGTCCGGCGGTACGACGGTCAGCCAGGACTTCACGCCGCTGATCGGTACAGCGGCTGTGACAGCTGGAGCTCCGGTCCGGGATGAAAATAATCGTGTGATTGGTGCGGTATTGATCCATCAGCCATTGAAGGATATGCAGGCAGCGCAATGGGGCGGCTTACGGCTGCTGGGGACTGTCGCTGCTGCTGGCTTTGCTGATTTCCGGTGGGCTGGCGGTGCTGCTGGCCCGGCGCTTCATCCGCCCCATCTATCGTATGCAGGCAGCTGCCCGCTCTTTTACACAGGGGAAATTCGATCATCGTACAGAGGTGCGGCAGCAGGATGAGCTGGGGATGCTGGCCCGGGATATCGATCATCTGGGGGCTCAGCTGGGACAGGCTCAGGCCGAGCGTGAATCCATGCAGCAGCGGCGGCAGGATTTCCTGTCAGCGGTCTCTCATGAGCTGCGGACGCCACTGACGGTCCTGCGGGGTACGCTGGAACTTCTGCTGTCCGGGCTGGTGAAGGATCCGGATAAGTGGAAAGCCTATGCCGGTCAAGCTATGGATAATCTTACGGTACTGGAACGACTGGTGGGCGATCTGCTGGAATTCACCAGATTGCGCAATCCGGCATTCTCAATTGAGAAGACACCCATGGATCTGACAGAGGCATTTCGTGAGGCGGTGCGCAGCGTAGAACCCTTAGCGGAGCAGAAGGGAATCAGCCTGACCGCTGATCTTACGGTTCCGATTCCCTTGTCCGGGGACTATGGCCGTCTGCGCCAGCTGATGCTGATCCTGCTGGATAATGCACTGAAATTCTCGCCGTCAGGTGGAACAATTCTCATTAAAGAAATGACAACAGCGGCTGGTTGGTGTATTGTAGTAATAGATCAGGGAAAGGGAATTGCACCAGCGGTGCTGCCCTATATATTTGAGCGTTTCCATACCAGCCGGACGCAGGATAACGCCCAGGGAACGGGTCTGGGCCTGCCGATTGCCAAAGAAATCGCGGAACGCCACGGACTGAGTATTCGCTGTGAGAGTGAACTGGGAACAGGTACCCGGTTCATCCTGGAGCCTCAGTCCACCAATAGAAAGGTAGATATATGACATTAGACGAATTGGAACCGAAACAGGGCGCGTTCATTACCGCCATTAACGGCAGCGGAGCGCTGCGGCATCATTTGCTGGATATGGGGCTGACGCCACGTACGGAAGTGACCCTGCAAAAGGTTGCACCGATGGGAGACCCGGTGCAAATCAAGATCCGCGGTTATGAACTGACGTTGCGGCTTGACGAGGCCAGAAAGGTTGAGATAGAGGGCAAACATACCCAGGAAGCGGAATTGCACCGGGAGAATCGGGCCCGGGATATCGATCATCCGGGGGTCGGCGAATTGAATGAAGCGCCGGCACGGCATCATCATAAGGGAAAAAAAGTCATCCGGGAGGGTTCTTTATCCTTTGCGCTGGTCGGCAATCAGAATTGCGGCAAAACGACTTTGTTCAATCAGCTGACGGGAGCTAATCAGCATGTGGGAAATTTTCCAGGGGTTACTGTCGATCGGAAAGACGGGTTCATCCGCAAGCAGCGTGATGCCCGTGTGACAGATCTGCCAGGGATCTATTCCCTGTCACCCTATTCCAATGAGGAAATCGTGACCCGCGATTTCCTGTTGCAGACGCATCCCGATGGCATCATCAATATTGTGGATGCAACCAATCTGGAACGCAATCTGTACCTGACGATGCAGCTTATGGAGCTGGGTATCCCGATGGTGCTGGCGCTCAACATGATGGATGAGGTCCGGGAAAATGGCGGTTCGATCCGGCTCAATGCGCTGGAGGCAATCCTGGGTATTCCGGTCATACCGATTTCGGCGGCCAAGAATGAGGGCGTCGATGAGCTGATCGACCATGCCTTGTATGTGGCGAGACATCGGGAACTGCCGACCCGCATCGACTTCTGTGAGGACAGCGAGAAGTCTGCCGACCCGATTGCGGCGGTGCATCGTGCCATTCATGCTACGGTCCATATTATTGAGCCGGAGGCGAAAGCTGCCGGTATGCCGGCCCGCTTTGCGGCGACAAAGCTGATCGAGAAGGATGTGCCGATGGCTGAGAAGCTGCATATCCCGACCGACAAGCTGGAAACATTCCGCCATATCATCAGCATCATGGAGCAGGAATCCGGCCTTGATGCCGAGGCGGCTATGGCCAATATGAGGTTCAGCTTTATCACAAAGCTGTGTGCTCATACGGTTGTACGGCCACATGAGAGCAAAGAGCATCGCCGGAGTGTAGCGATCGACCGGATACTGACGGGCAAATACACGGCAATTCCCAGCTTCATCGCCATCATGGCGTTTATCTTTGCGATGACGTTTGATGGTATAGGTGCCTGCTTGTCCGGTCTGATGGAAATGATCGTGGGTGCTGTGACGGACGGGCTGGACGGCCTGCTGGCTGCGGCTGATGTCAATCCGGTGGTGCATGGGCTGATGATTGATGGCGTAGCCCATGGCGTTGGCAGCGTCATCAGTTTTCTGCCGACGATTGTGACACTGTTCTTCTTCCTGTCTATACTCGAAGATACCGGCTATATGGCCCGCGTGGCCTTTGTTATGGATCGTCTGCTGCGTCGGATCGGCTTGTCCGGGCGCAGCATTGTGCCAATGCTTATCGGCTTTGGCTGCTCGGTGCCGGCAATCATGTCGACCCGGACGCTGTCAAGCGAACGTGACCGCAAGATGACGATTCTGCTTACGCCGTTCATGAGCTGCAGTGCCAAACTGCCAATCTATACAATGATAATCGGGGCATTCTTTGCCCCGGCCTATCAGCCACTGGTTATGCTGGCCCTTTATTTCCTGGGCATCTTTGTCGGTATCCTGTTTGCGCTGCTGCTGGGACGGACCAGATTCCGGGGGGAGCCGGTGCCTTTCGTTATGGAACTGCCAAATTATCGGATTCCGTCGATGAAGAGCGTTGGCCGTCTGATCTGGGACAAAGCCAAGGGCTTCCTGGTCAAGGCATTTACGATTATCTTTGCGGCGTCTGTCATCATCTGGTTTCTGCAGATGTTCAACAGTCACATGAATGTTGCGGCAGGCCCGGAAGACAGCCTGCTGGCAGCTATTGGCCGCTTTGCGGCACCGGTGTTTGCACCGCTGGGCTTCGATGACTGGCGGGTCGCGACAGCGCTTATCACAGGTTTCAGTGCCAAGGAAACTGTCGTCTCGACCCTTACCGTGCTGATGGGCGGCGATGTAGCAGAGCTGAATCTGCTGTTCACGCCGCTGACGGCCATGGTGTTCCTGGTGTTTACGCTGCTGTATACGCCCTGCATTGCCGCGATTGCAACGGTACGCCGTGAAGTAGGCGGGCGCAATGCCATGGCTACTGTCGTCACGCAGTGCGTGATTGCCTGGCTGGTGGCCTATGTCGTCCATCTGCTGGGAACTCTGCTGGGCCTTTCCTGACAACAGGACTGGTGCCGGGAAAACTGGATGTGAATGAGAGTACTCAATAGGAGGTCATTTTCATGAGTGTGAAGATTACAGGCTATTATCAGCTGCCAAACCATAAAGGACCGCAGCTGGTTGATTTTGATGAAGTATTTGAGACATCCTTCATGCGTCGGTACACGAAGTTCCGGTCGTTTGACAAATTCCTGAATGGCGGGAAGTTCAGGATTACCAGCCAGCAGGACTTTGAGGCACTGCCGGAAGAGATCATGGATGCCCATGTGCGGGCCACGACTAAGTTCTCATCCTGGCAGGAAATGCTGGATGTGGCTACCGATAAATACGTTCTGCATCAGTCTGTTCCGAAACAGGACTGACTCATGTATTGCAATAAGAAGGGGCGCGACTCATCGCGCCCCTTTGTTCTGTCTTAGCAGCCGCTCTTCAGTTCCTGGCAGACGGACTCGTATTTGCTGGTATAGATGCTGCCTTTCTCCCAGATAAAGTCGAAATCATGCTGCATGGAAAAGCCGGTCAGGGGAATTTCCTGCAGCTCGTCGTTTTTCAGGCTTTCAGCCACAGCAATCTTATAGAGGAAGGTGATGCCACAGTCCTGTTGCAGCAGTCCGATGATGGTGTGCATATTGCCGACTTCAGTATAGTGCCTGAAATCGGCAATCTTCATGCCGTGAAGGGCAAGGTTGCGTTCCAGTATATTCCGGGTACCGGAGCCTGGCTCACGGATCAGCAGCCGTTCGCCAAGCAGATCATGGAATGTTCGTGGCGGCTGCGTCAGAAAGTGATGGCCGGCCGCGCAGACACCAATATATTTTTCCGTGCTGTATTTTGATGCTCATAGTTATCTTTGGGGTAATAGCCTTCGACCAGGGCCAGCTGAATGCTTCCGGCAGCGAGCTGCTGGAGCAGGTCGCTGGTGTTGCCGAAGTGCAGCTCAATATTGATCTCCGGATGCCGGCGCTGGAAAGCAGCCAGTGGACGGATAATCGCATATTCACCGATGGTCATGGTGACACCAAGGGCCAGGCACTTGGTGCCGGATGTGTTGCTGTGCAGTTCAGCGGCCAGGGCAATTTCATCATTTTCCATCGTCTTGAAGCGTTCATGGAGGATGGTGCCGGCTGAGGTCAGGTAGAGCTTCTTGTTCTCATAGTGGAACAGTTTGGTGTGGTAGTGGTTTTCCAGGTATTTGATATGCTGTGACACGGCCGGCTGGGTAATATTCAGGGCTTTGGCTGCCTGAGTGAAATTCATGGTCTGGCAGACGCAGAGGAAGGTTTCCACACGAAAATCCAACATACGACGACTCCTTTTTATCGATAAAATAATCTTATCAATATATTATAATACATAATTTTACATTTTCAACAAGAGCCGATATAATTCAAGACAGCTAATAAAACTATGGATAGAGAGGTATTATCGTATGACATTCATTCAGAAGAATTCACTGGGTATCCTGAGTTGTTTCCTGATTGCGCTTCCAGCCTGGGTGCTGGGGAAATCCTTTCCGGTAATCGGTGGGGCTGTTATCGCCATCCTGGCAGGCATGCTCATCACAATGGTATGGGGCGAGAAAGGTAAGGCAGCGGCTGGTATCAACTGGACGTCCAAGATCATTCTGCAGACGGCGGTTGTGCTGCTGGGGTTCGGCATGAATCTGGGCATCATTATCCGGACGGGGCTGAACTCACTGCCAATCATCGTCAGTACGATCAGCATTTCGCTGATCATTGCCTGGACGCTGCGCAAGACCATGCGTATTTCCCGCAATACCGCCGCCCTGATCGGTGTAGGTTCTTCTATCTGCGGTGGCTCGGCCATTGCGGCGGCAGCACCGGTTGTCAAAGCGGACAACAATGAGGTGGCTCAGTCCATTTCCGTCATCTTCCTGTTTAATGCCCTGGCGGCCTTGTTCTTCCCGATTCTGGGCAGCTTCATCGGTTTCGATACGACCAGCGGCAGTGCCTTTGGTATTTTCTCGGGCACCGCAATCAATGATACGTCCTCGGTCACGGCAGCAGCTGCTACCTGGGACAGCATGTGGTCCCTGGGGACGGCCACGCTGGATGAGGCGGTAACGGTCAAACTGACCCGTGCCCTGGCGATCATTCCGGTTACGCTGCTGCTGGCCATGCTTATTGCCCGCAAGGAAAACAAGAAAGCTGGCTCGGCAGATACGTTCAGCTTCAAGCGTGCCTTCCCAATGTTCATCCTGTACTTCCTGATCGCTTCGGTGGTCACGACGATCTGCCTGCAGCTTGGTGTGAGCGCGGATACGTTCCAGCCGCTCAAGGAGCTTTCGAAGTTCTTCATCATTATGGCCATGGCCGCGATTGGACTGAACAGCAACATCGTGAAGCTCATACGAAATGGCGGCCGACCGATTCTGCTCGGTGCCTGCTGCTGGATCGGCATCACGATCGTGAGCCTTATCATGCAGCATGTCATGGGCATCTGGTAAGCGATTCATAATATACTCGAAATCCTGCCGCAGTCAGAGAAATCTGAGTGTGGCAGGATTTATTATTGACATATGTCATGTATTTGCTATAATAGGGATAAAGACATATGTCAATAACTAAGGAGGACGATGATGGCCAGACCATTCAAAAAACGCAGAATCTGTTCGCTGCCGCGTTTTTCGCAGTTCTGCCCCAAACGGGCAGATGGCGAAGCGCCGCTTATTACGATGTCCGTGGAAGAATTCGAGACAATCCGTCTCATGGATTACCATGACATGACACAACAGGAATGCGCGGATCAGTTAGGCGTTGCCAGGACGACGGTTCAGGCACTCTATACGGCGGCCAGGAAACGACTGGCTGCCTCACTGGTAGAGGGGCGGCCACTGCAGATCGATGGCGGCAATTATGAGCTCTGCCAGGCTGAATCCGGATGCAGCTGTCCACATCGTCAACTCCGTCGATGCCCGGATGGGCAGGAAGGAACAATTCCTATGAAGTTAGCAGTAACCTATGACAATGGCCAGATCTTCCAGCATTTTGGTAAGACGGAGCAGTTCAAGGTCTATACCCTGGAAGATGGGAAAATCGTGGAGTCGCATATCCTTGGCAGCAATGGAGCCGGGCATGGTGCTCTGGCAACCCTGCTGCAGGATGAGCACATCGATACGCTGATCTGTGGCGGTATCGGCGGTGGTGCACAGAATGCACTGGCGCAGGCTGGAATCCGCCTGTATGGCGGTGTACAGGGCAATGCTGATGCAGCTGCACAGGCACTGGCCGAAGGAAAGCTTTCCTATGATCCGGCTGTCCATTGCGATCATCATGGACATTCTGGCGAAGGCCATACCTGTGGCGACCACGGCTGTCACTAAAGTTTCGCGAAAAAAATACGGTGTCATGTCTCAATGAGGCATGATACCGTATTTTTGCTATACTGGGGTGCTGGATCAGGCCTCTTCGCGGAACTGATCAACAATAGTGGCGCAGGCTGCATCGCCGGTGATGTTGACAGAGGTACGCAGCATATCGAAGATACGGTCTACACCAAAGAGAATCGGCAGGGCATCGATTGGAATATTAGCCGATACCAGCACAGCGACAACCAGCAGTGTTGGCCCCGGTACACCGGCCTGCCCAACGGCACCGAGCGTGCTGGTGATGATGATCGCTACATACTGGGCAAAGGACAGGTCCATGCCATACATCTGGGCGATGAAGGTTGCAGCCATTGCATAGTAGGCGGCATTGCCATTCATGTTGATGGTTGCGCCAAGCGGCAGTGCAAAAGAGGTGGTCTCTTTGGAAACACCAAGCTCAGTCATAGTGGTGTTCATGTTCAGTGGCAGTGTGGCCATCGAAGAGGCCGTTGAGAAAGCGAAGAGCTGAACCTTCCACATGCTCTGGAAGAACTTCTTATAGGTCGTGCACTTCGAGAACATGGCGATTGAGCCGCCAATCATGCCATAGGTGATGATGGCGAGGACAACGACGTACAGGACGATCAGGTAGAGAATCTTCATGAGTACGGAGTAGCCGAAGGTTCCTGTGGCATCAGCCATGAGGCAGAAGACTCCAATAGGAGCGACATACATGATGCCGGTCATGATCTTGATGAAGAGCTCGGTCATGTAGTTGAAGAAGTTCATCAGGAGTTCTTTCTTCTTTTCGTCCAGATGTGCAGCGGCAAAACCCATGAACATGGCAAAGGAAATGACCTGCAGGATGTTGCCGTCGACCAGCGCCTTGAACGGGTTTGCCGGGATGAAACCGGTGACGGTATCCCAGAATCCCGGCAACTGGGTGCTCTCCTCCATGTGATCGACCTGGATGGCGGCACCGGAGATGGTGGCCATATCAATGCCATTGCCCGGCTGGAAGATCTCGCTGAAGGCGAGCGCGATCATTACGGATACGGCCGTCGTGATGCCATAGTAGATGAAGGTCAGCACACCAATTTTGCCTGCACTGCTCGATTTCCCCAGCGAAGCAGCACCGCCAATCAGTGAAAAGAGAACCAGCGGGACGACGACCATCTTGATGAGCTGCATGAACAGGTTGCCTATAGGGGCGAACATGTGGGCAGGCTTGCCCATGAGCAGTCCCACTACAGCACCGAGTACTGTGGCGATGATGATCCAGAGTCCCAGTTTGTCGAGACTTATCCCCGATGATTGCGTTTCTTTTGACATAAATATATTCCTCCTAGTACAACAAGAACCGCATGAACCCGTTCCTGTATGTTAGAAAAGAGTACCATGCGGCTCCATTGCCTTAATTGATTATGCTATCAGTTTACAACTTTTTATCCAAGATGTCCATACAACGTGGAAAAAAACAGAAGTATACATGACAGGATGACATATATCATGTAACTGGACCAGAAAATACTTGCCGGAACGGGATATTGTGCTATAATTAGACGATAAAGACACGCAATGGGGCGTTAAGCCCGCTGCGTGTCTTTTTTTATGGGTATGGTTTGAGAGGAGTATGTATTATGATCAGTTTTCCTGTATTTTCAGAGCTTGAAGCCAAACGGGATGAAGTCAACAGCCGCTTTCATCGTGAGACGGAGCCGCTGCTTATCGAGCGCTTCCAGCAGTTCGGTTTTCAACCACAGGACGCAGATGATCTCAGCCACATGGTGCTAACCGAGAAAAGCACAGGCAATCATTATCTGCTGACCATCAACACATATGCTATCACGGTGGAATTCAAGCATGTCAAGACGGGCAGCAGTGTGTTGATCTGTGAAATAAGTAATTTCAGCCTGAGCGCACATAGCATTATGAATATCATGATTGAATCAATTGACAGCTGGCTGCAGTATGGTGTGATTTATGATTATCATCAGGCACAGGCGCTGACCTTTGATTCGTGACGGATGCTTTGAACATAGCCTGCCTTCCTAAATGGGGGGCAGGTTATGTTTTCTTTTTATCGTTAACTTTTAAAATGTTAACGGTTGACAATGGCGAAAAATACGTGTATCGTAAGAAAAGTGATTAACAGAAAGGCGTGATTTTTGATGAAGAAATTGACGGTAAGAGAACTGGTGCTTTGTGGCTTATTCATTGCACTGATCACAGTGGGGACATTCATCCGAATTCCGGTGGGGACGGATGTGTATACGCTGCAGTTCCTGTTCACGTTGCTGGCCGGGCTGGTCCTTGGGGCTCGTCTTGGGGCAGCAGCGGTTGGCGCTTATGTCATCCTGGGCCTGATCGGGGTGCCGGTCTTTGCTTCCGGCGGCGGCCCTGGCTATATCATTCAGCCGACATTTGGCTATCTGCTGGGCTTTATCCTGCAGGCCTGGTTCTGTGGACGCTATGCCCGCCGTTTGGCAACGGTTTCTTATCGCCACCTGCTGGCTGTGAATTTTGGCGGGATGGTCATTGTCTATTTGATCGGCATCAGCTGGTTCTACATTTTTTCCAACTACGTCGTAAATGCACCGATTGCATTGTGGGCAGCAATTTTCTACTGCGGTATCCTGCAGGCGGGACCGGATTTCCTGCTGTGCATGGCAGCCGCTGGTGTGGCACTGCGCTGCTATCATGCGGGGCTGTGGCTGATACAGCCTGACGGGAAAGCAAATGTAAACTATGAGATAAAGGAAGCGTAAAATCATGGGAAAATGTCTATTTATTACAGGAACGGGTACGGATATCGGCAAGACTTATGTGACCGGCCTGATCGTCAAGAAACTCAGGGATGCTGGCTATAACGGCGGCTACTATAAAGCGGCCTTATCAGGGGCAGAGCCGGATGAGACCGGGGCGCTGCAGCCGGGCGATGCCCTGCACGTGAATCGGGTCGCCGGAATCGGCGAGACGATTCCCAATCTGGTCTCATATATCTATCGCGAGGCTGTGTCACCGCATCTGGCCGCTCAGATCAATCATAATCCCATTGATTTCGATAAGATCAAGCGGGATTTTACCCGGGCAAAAGGGAAATACGAACTGCTCACGATGGAAGGCAGCGGCGGAATCATCTGTCCGCTGCGCTGGGATGAACAGCAGCACGTCATCCTGGATGATCTTGTAAAGGAACTGGGACTGGGTGTGCTGGTCATCGCTGATGCCGGTCTGGGAACGATCAATGCGGTTGTCCTGACCATTGAGCATCTGCAGATGCGGCATATTCCGGTTCGGGGGATTATCTTCAATAATTATATTCCGGGTGATCTCATGCAGGACGATAACAGGAAGATGATCGAGGCCATGACGGGAATCCCGGTAGTGGCAAAGGTTCAGCACGGTGATACGGAACTGTCTATGGACGTAAAGGTATTAGCAGGATTGTACCGGTAATAGAAAAGGGGAACAGAACGATGAGCATGTCAATGGAAGAACTGGATCTGAAGTATATCTGGCATCCGTGTTCGCAGATGAAGGATTATGAAACACTGCCACCTATGGTGATCGACCATGGAGAAGGCCCGTGGCTTTATGATATCCATGGCAAACGGTATCTGGATATCGTAAGCTCCTGGTGGGCAAACCTGCTGGGGCATTGCAATCCGGACATCAATGCGGCAATCAAGGACCAGGTTGACAGCCTGGAACATGTCATTTTTGCGAATTTCAGCCATCGTCCGGCTATCGAACTGGCTGAGCAGCTGGCAAAAATTACGCCGCCAGCGATCCGGAAATTCCATTTCAATGATAATGGTTCGTCGGCGGTGGAATGTGCACTGAAGATGTGCTTCCAGTTCTATCTGCAGGGCGGCAAGCCGGAGAAGAAGCGTTTCATGTGCCTGACGGAAGGCTATCATGGTGAAACGATTGGGGCGCTCTCGGTCGGCAGCATGGATCTGTATGCCAAGATGTACCAGCCGATGATGATGGACAATATCCATGTGGAAGCACCAGATTGCTATCGCTGTCCATACGGCAAGTGCCGGGAAAACTGCCAGTGCGAGTGCTTCGAGCATGCCGAGAAGGCGTTTGCTGCACATGCACAGGAAACGGCAGCGATGATTGTTGAGCCGCTGCTGCAGGGCAGCGCCGGTATGCGCATCTATCCGCCGCTTTATCTGAAGAAGCTGCGGGCACTATGCGACCGCTATGATGTCAAGCTGATCTGCGATGAGATTGCTACGGGCTTTGGCCGCACGGGCAAGATGTTTGCCTGCGATTATGCGGAGATATCTCCGGACATCATGTGTATATCCAAAGGACTGACAGGAGGCTACCTGCCGATGTCCGTGACCTGTGTGACGGAAGAGATTTATGATGCTTTCTATGCAGATTTCAGCGAGGGCAGGGCGTTCATGCACAGCCATACGTATGCCGGCAATCCGCTGGGCTGTGCAGCAGCACTGGCCGTGCAGAAGATCTTCCGGGAACAGCATATCCTGGAGACAGCCAATCAGAATGCAGTCTGGCTTACGAAAGAGATGGCCGCGGCGTTTGGCAGTCATCCGAACGTCGGTGAGATCCGTCATATCGGATTGATCCAGGCAATCGAACTGGTAAAAGATCCGGCGACGAAAGAGCCACTGGATGCCAGTAAGCGGACGGGCTATGCTATCTATAAGAAGGCATTGGAATACGGACTGGTTCTCAGGCCACTTGGCGATGTGCTCTATTTCAATCCGCCACTTAATATTACTAAGGACGAGCTCTCGCAGGCCATCGAGATGGCGAAGAAAGCCATTGGCGATATCCTGCCGGCATAAAAGGCAGGATAGAAAAAGGCTGTTGTACCGGTCGGTTTCATTTCTTTGTAACTGAGGAAATGAAATTGGTGTACAACAGCCTTCTGGTTGTCTGGCTATAGATCAGTTTGATGACCGATTTAATTGCTTGCTTACAACACGTACCCATTTCCAATGCCACACGAGATGGAAGATCAGGGCAATGCTCATGATATAGCCGGAGTAGATATGGACATCGGTGAGGAGTATTTTGACCGATTTGCCGCCGGAGAAAAGATGGAAGTCAATGATAATACCGGTAATGATGCAGATTAATCCGCTGATGAACATCAGCAGGTCCAGATAAAAGTTCTTTTTCATGTTGAACACCTCCAATAAATGTTATGGAATTGCTTATATGGTTAGTTTAATTAAATTAGCTGAAAAGGGGCTGGGAAAAAATAAAAGCTTTGTGAGAAATTACCCGGAATTTAAATTAAAAACGGTATTTTTGCTGGTGATCGCTTTTTGATTTAGTAGATGGATAGTTTGACAGCAAAGGTACCAGAGAGTATAATAAATTTGTTATATTGAAAATTAATGCTTGCAAAAGTAATCATTGGAGGGCGTAAGTTAATGATTAACAGTACAGATTTCCGCACGGGGCTCACGATCGATATTGATGGTGGCGTATGGCAGATTGTCGATTTCCAGCATGTAAAGCCGGGCAAAGGCGCTGCTTTCGTACGTACGAAAATCAAAAATGTTGAGACGGGCGCTGTTGTTGAGCGTACGTTTAATCCGAACGAGAAGATGCCGGCAGCACATCTTGATACGCGTACCATGCAGTATCTCTATGAAGATGGCGGCATGTATACGTTCATGGATACGGAAAGCTACGAGCAGACGGAGCTCAATGCTGATGCGCTGGGTGATTCCCTGAACTATCTGAAAGAGAACATGGAAGTCAATCTCCAGATGTATAAAGATCGTATCATTGGCATCAGCCTGCCGAACTCGGTCAATCTCAAAGTCACTGAGTGTGAGCCGAGCGTCAAGGGCAATACGGCTACGGGTGCTACGAAGATGGCTAAGACGGAAACGGGCTATGAGGTTCGTGTACCGCTGTTCATCAACGAAGGTGATGTCCTGCGCATCGATACGCGTACGGGCAATTACATCGAACGTGCATAATCTGCATAGTTATTGATGCTTAGGGACTGCCGCATCGTCTGATATGGTGCGGCAGTTTTTTGATGAAAAAGTTAGTATATTTTCCGATCTTGCAGGAATCTCAACCACACTTCGCGAAGTATATTTATACGAAGTATGTAAGTGTTGAGTCTGTTCAATGATAATGGAGGGGTTCGTCATGGATAAGGAAAAAGAGATTGCAAAACGTGATGGTTCGCTGGGGTCAATCCGTATTGCCGATGAAGTCGTCAGCATTATTGCTGGCCTGGCTGCTACTGAGGTAGAGGGAATTGCCGGTATGAGCGGCGGAATTGCCGGTGGCATTGCCGAGATGCTGGGCCGCAAGAACTTCGCCAAGGGTGTTAAGGTTGAAGTTGGCGAAAAAGAAGCCGCTGTCGATTTGTACATCATTGTCAAATATGGCGTACGTATCCCGGATGTCGCTCTGGCGGCTCAGGAGAACGTCAAACAGGCGATTGAAGCGATGACTGGCTTGTCTGTTGTTGAAGTGAATGTTCATGTACAGGGCGTTGGCTTCCCGGATGATGACGGCCGTGATGATGAGGTTCGTGTCCGCTGAACCGGAAAGAGGCGGAAACTATGAGCGTAATCAATCGATTCCTGCTCCTGCTGCTATCGTTGACGGGAACGGCTCTGGCGCTTTCGGTGCTGGGGGCGTTTTGTCAACTGCTGCCGGAGCAGTTGTGGCTGGAACAGATCCGTTTTGCGCTGAGCAGGCAGGAAACGGTCGTGGTGGCTGTTATCTGCTTGCTGGTCAGCGTGAAATTGCTTATTGCAGTCTTTGGCCGCAATGGCGGGAAAACGACGAGCAAGGGTGAATACATCATCAGCAGCGGTGCACAGGGTGAAGTGCGTGTAGCACTTGACGCGATCCGCAGTCTGGCAGACCGCATGGCTCATGAGGCACATGGTGTTCGTGATGCCCGGGTAAAGGTAATCGCCAGGAAAGGCCGGGATGCTGATGCACTTTCATTGGACCTGAGCCTGGTCATCGGCAGAGAAGTGGACGTAGCAGTATTATCGGCTGCACTGGCGAAAGATATCCAGCAGCAGCTCGAGCATATTATGTCACTTTCTGATGTACCGGTGAATATTGTTGTGTCCGATGTGTCGGATGAAGCACCAGTCAAGAAGCATCGTGTGGTCTGAGGCGGTGACGGATAAATGAAGGAAGAATTTAGACAGGCCATGCAACAGCTATGGCAGAATCATCGGGGCAAGACTGTTGGCCTGGCCGTTGGCCTGATCCTGGGAATTGCTATCCTGTGCTTTGGTTTCTGGCATACCGTGTTTGTGCTGTGCTGTGGCCTTATCGGACTCTGGATCGGCGTTCAGCTTGATCGCGGAGAGGATATATTGGGAACTGTTGGCACAAAGCTGGACCGTCTGCTGCAGCGCAGTCGGTGGTAAGTGAATCGGCTGCTGTATAGTTGCACACTAATGATGAAATTAAGGAAGGTAAGTAATGAGTCGTAGACAAGCAAGGGAAGTGGCCTTACAGGCACTTTTTCAACTGGATTTGAATCATGCAGAGACAGAGGATCAGCAGGGGATGTATGAGACCCTGGCAATTGACACCGCATTGGGTGAGACCGAGAAGATGTCCGCGCATGACCGTGAATATGTCCAGGCTTTAGTCCATGGTACACGGGCCCATCTCAGTGAGATCGATGCGCTGATTTCGGAAAGCTCGAAAGACTGGAAAATAGAGCGTATGGCAGTAGTGGATCGTAATCTGACACGCATTGCCGTCTATGAGATTCGTTTCTCAGAAGAGAAGATTACGCCAAATATTGCGATCAACGAGGCTGTGGAACTGGCAAAGAAATACGGTACGGATGATTCCAGCCGCTATGTCAATGGAATCCTTGGTGCGCTATTAAAGCTCTCACACTGAATCAGATGCAGCCAGACCCATATTATGGGCTGGCTTTTTCGTGCGTTTTGGGGGTAAATCGTGGCAATTCATTCCGTTAGTGAAATCAATCAATATATCAAGGGCCTGCTGGATCGTGAGCCAATCATGCAGAGCATCATGATCCGGGGGGAAGTGTCCAACTTTAAGCGCTATCCGTCTGGCCATTGCTATTTTACCTTAAAGGATGCACAATCTGCACTGAAGTGTGTCATGTTTCGCAGCCGGGCGCAGTATCTGCGTTTTAACCCGACAAACGGGCTGAAGGTCGTTGCCAGTGGCAATATATCCGTCTACGAGCGTGATGGCGTCTACCAGTTGTACGCAGATTCACTGGCACCGGAAGGTACGGGAGATCTGGCGCTGGCTTTTGAACAGCTGAAAGCAAAGCTGACGGCTGAGGGCCTGTTTGATGCATCCTATAAACAGCAACTGCCTAAATTCCCTAAAAGGATTGGTGTAGTGACCAGTTCGGCAGGGGCAGTGCTGCGGGACATCTATCATGTATCGAAACGCCGCTGGCCATCTGTTCAGCTGGTGCTTTATCCGGTACAGGTGCAGGGCGAAGGCTCAGCACAGCAGATTGCTGAGGCTGTCCGTTTTTTCAATGCCAGGGAGCTGGTTGATGTCCTGATCGTTGGTCGTGGTGGTGGATCGATTGAAGATCTGTGGTCATTCAATGAAGAAATTGTGGTCCGGTCGATCTTTGAGTCGAAGATACCAGTCATTTCAGCGGTAGGGCATGAAACAGATTTTACACTGGCTGATTTTGCCGCGGATGTACGGGCAGCAACACCATCACAGGCAGCTGAGCTGGCAGTGCCTGACCGTGCAGAACTGGAGCGCTATGTCACAGGGCTTATGGCCCGTGTACAGCAGCAGACGCATAAGACCATCGAGAATAAGCGATTGCGTCTGATGGCCTGTCTGCAGAGCCGGGTCATGGTTCATCCGCAGACGCTTCTGGCAGAGCGCCGCCAGCGTCTGGATCATGTACTCGGGCAGCTGCAGCAGATTGGCCGCCAGCAATTGCAGGAACGGCAGCATCGACTGGAACTCGCAATCGGGAAGCTTTCACTGCTGAATCCGGCGCATGTGCTGCAACGGGGCTATGCTATGGCCGAGAAACAGGGTAAAGTGGTTACGAGTGCAGGCATGCTCAGGGCCGGCGATCAGCTGGACCTGATATTGAAGGATGGCCGCTGCCTGATACAGGTATTGGAACAAGCTGGAAAGGAAGATCATTAAGATGCCAAGAAAGAAAGAACTGTCCTTTGAAGAGTCACTGGAAAAATTAGAACAGATCGTGTCTGCAATGGAGTCCGGTGACAGCAGCTTGCAGGATCTCATGGCAAATTATGCCGAAGGGGTTCAGCTTGGTTCCAACTGCCTGAAGGTATTGGAACAGGCGGAACAGACGATGGACGTCATGGTACAGGATAATGCTGGTAAAGTGAAGGAATCGGAATTACAGATCGAGGGGGAGTAAGGCAATATGAATCTGAAGGAACTCTGGAATGAAAGACGTCAGCTGGTTGAGAATCACCTGACGGAAGAACTCAATATGGAAAGTGCACTGGACAAGACGCTGTGCGAATCCATGCAATACAGTCTGATGGCAGGAGGTAAGCGTCTGCGTCCAATCCTCCTCATGGCGGCAGCTGATGCAGTCGGTGCAAAAGGAACGGATTATCTGGAATCTGCTTGTGCAATCGAGATGATTCACACGTATTCTCTGATTCATGATGATCTGCCGGCTATGGATGATGATGATTATCGCCGCGGCAAGCTGACCAACCATAAAGTATATGGCGCAGGCATGGCAACGCTGGCTGGTGATGCTCTGCTGACGCTGGCTTTTGAAGTGATGCTGCGTCAGTCCGGGGTATCTACGGAGAACATCCTGCAGGTCGTTCGGGAAATGAGCGTAGCAGCTGGCCCGGATGGCATGGTCGGTGGACAGGCACTGGATCTGGAATCTGAGGATAAACAGATCCCGATGGAAACGCTGCGCCGCATGCATATGGGCAAGACCGGAGCCTTGTTCCGGGCTGCTATCCGCAGTGGCGCAATCCTTGGCGGCGCGAGTGCAGTGGAGCTTTCGGCGCTGACTGAGTATGCGGATAATTTTGGACTGGCATTCCAGATCACCGATGATATTCTGGATGTTACTGGTGATGAATCTGTGATTGGTAAACCAGGTCGGCAGCGATGAGAAAAATCACAAGTCGACGTATGTTACACTGACATCCTTGGAGAAGGCAAAAGCATTAGCTAAGGAAACGGTGGGGGATGCAGTGAAAGCACTTGAACCTTTTGGGCCGGAGGCAGATTTCCTTCGTGAATTGGTTCGTTATCTGGTCGATCGTAATAAATGATAGGGAGTGCCTGTATGTATCCATTACTGGAAAAAATCAATCAGCCGGAGGACGTGAAACGTTACAACATAGCTGAATTGGAGGAATTGGCCCGGGAATTACGGCAGTTCATTGTCGGCACAGTTGCCAAAAACGGCGGACATCTGGCACCAAGCCTGGGGACGGTTGAGCTGACCCTGGCACTTTACAGTGTCTTCCAGTTCCCAAAGGATAAATTGATCTGGGACGTGGGTCATCAGGCTTATACCCATAAGATCCTGACCGGTCGCAGGGATCGTTTTGCAACGTTGCGTCAAAAAGGTGGCATCACGGGGTTCCCGAATCGCTTTGAATCGAAATACGATGCGTTTGGTGTGGGTCATGCCAGTACGTCTATTTCGGCTGCCTTAGGTATGGCAATCTCCCGCGATCTCAGCTGGCCGCAGTAATGAAGTGATCGCGGTAATCGGCGATGGTGCGCTGACTGGCTGGTGAGTCCTTTGAAGCGCTCAATCAGGCAGGTGATCTGGGAAGAAGCTCATCGTTATCCTCAATGATAATGAGATGTCGATCGATAAGAATGTAGGCGGCATGAGTGAGTATCCTTTCACGTATCCGGATCAATCCGCAGTATAGCAGGGCGAAGAAGGATATGGGGACCCTTGCTCATGAGCATTCCTCATATCGGCGGATAAGGCGTTCAAGACAGCCCGTATCGTCAAGGACAGCGTCCGGGCTGCACTGGTTCCGGGCAGCGTGTTCGAGGAGATCGGTTTTCACTATATCGGACCAATCGATGGGCATAATATCGGTCTGTTGCAGGAAATCCTGACCAGTGCCAGGGAAATGACGGTCCGGTGCTGATTCATATCCATACGAAAAAAGGCAAGGGGTACCTGCCCGCAGAAGAACAACCGGGAAAATTCCACGGGATTGGTGCATTTGATCCGGAGACTGGTGAATGTACAAAAAAAACCGGTTGTGCTCCCTCTTATACCAGCGTATTCAGCAAAGCCCTGATCCAGCTGGCTGACCAGAATCCGAATCTTACCGCAATCACAGCGGCTATGCCAAGCGGAACCGGACTTAAGGCATTCGGCGAGGTTTATCCGGGGCGGTTCTTTGATGTAGGTATCGCTGAAGAACACGCGGTAACATTGGCGGCCGGCATGGCTGCGGATGGCAAGCATCCTGTGGTGGCCTTGTATTCCACATTTGCGCAGCGGGCTTATGATCAGCTTATGCATGATGTCTGCCTGCAGAACCTGCCGGTGACATTGTGTCTGGATCGTGCTGGTCTGGTTGGGGCGGATGGCCCAACGCATCATGGTGCGTTTGATTTATCCTATCTCCGGCACATGCCGAATATGACGGTGTTCGTACCGAAGGATGAATCGGAGCTGCGGGATATGCTGGCTACGGCTGTGTCGATGGATTCGCCGACGGCCGTACGGTATCCCCGTGGGGCAGGAGTCGGCGTAGAACTTCGCGATACGTTTTCAGAAATACCGGTGGGCAAGGCAGAGGTACTGCAGCCAGAGGGAACCATTGCGTTCCTGGCTGTCGGGGCAATGGTCGCCCGCGCGCAGCGTGCGTCAGAACTGTTGCATGCGGATGGCGTTGAGGCTGCTGTGGTGAATATGCGCTTTGTTAAACCACTGGATACGGCGATTATTGCGAAGCTGGCAGAAACAAAGGAATTACTGGTGACGCTGGAAGAGAATGCGCTGGCCGGTGGTTTTGGCTCGGCTGTTGCTGAATATCTGGTAGACAGTGGCCTGACTTCTAAAACGCAGGTCCTGCGTCTGGGGCTTCCGGATGCGTTCGTTGAACAGGGAACACCAGCTGAGCTGCTGACGATTTGTGGCTTGCAGCCGGAACAGATTGCAGCAAAAGTAAAGGAACGGATGAAGTAATGGCAAAAGAACGATTAGATGTGTTACTGGTGGAACGTGGCCTGGCTGGCAGCCGGGAGCGTGCCAAACGGATGATTATGGCCGGTGAAGTGCTGGTGGATAATCAGAAGATTGACAAGGCTGGTGCTACGGTCAAGCCTGAGGCTGAAATCCGGCTGCTCGGGCATGACATTCCCTATGTCAGCCGGGGCGGATTGAAGCTGGAAAAGGCAATGCAGGAGTTCGGGGTACAGATCCAGGGGAAGCGCTGCGCGGATATCGGCGCGTCTACTGGCGGTTTTACCGATTGCATGCTGCAGAATGGTGCCGTACAGGTATTTGCGATTGATGTCGGCTATGGGCAGCTGGCCTGGAAACTGCGGACGGATGAGCGGGTCGTAAATATGGAACGGACCAATATCCGTAATGTCACACTGGAAAATATTGGTGATCCACTGGATTTTGCTTCGATTGATGTGGCGTTTATCTCGCTGACCAAGGTGCTGCCGGTTGCTTATTCCTTATTGAAGGACGATGGTGAACTGGTAGCGTTGATCAAGCCGCAGTTTGAAGCTGGCCGTGAACTGGTTGGCAAAAAAGGTGTAGTTCGCGATCCGGCTGTGCATGCAGCGGTGATCCGTGAGGTGACTGCGTTTGCCTGTGAAACCGGCTTTGTGCCGATGGCACTGACCTTTTCACCGGTCAAGGGGCCTGAAGGTAATATCGAGTATCTGATCCGGCTCTCGAAGGACAGCAGCCAGGAGAATACGGTCGACGAGACGCGGATCCTGGCGATTGTGGCCGAGGCACATGGGACACTGGATAAATAAGGAGATGGCCATATGCTGACCGTAGCTGTTTTTCCGAATGTTAGTAAACCTCAGGCACCAGATGTACTGCGGCGGATATTCGATTTCTATCAGGATAAGGATGTCCGGCTTATCCTGCCAATCGATGAATCACGTTTCTTCGATTGTGAAGCGTATGGAGTGCCGGATATTGAGAAGGTACCGGCCGATATTGCGTTGAGTCTTGGTGGTGATGGTACGCTTTTGGGCGTATGCCGCCGCTATGGATCAAGGGCCGTGCCGGTCTGTGGTGTAAATATCGGTACACTGGGTTTTATGGCGGATATTGAGCTAAGTGAGCTGGAAATGAAATTGCAGAAGATCCTGGACGGGGATTACCGGATTGAGCACCGGCTGTTATTAGCCGGGTTCGTGCGGTCAAATGGCGAGGAACGTTTCCTGGGACATGCGATCAATGATGTGGTGGTCACGAAGGGCGGAGTAGCCCGTATGCTTCATCTGGGACTCAGCATCAACGAATCCCACCTGATCGATTATAAGGCGGATGGTGTGATCATTGCTTCCCCAACCGGGTCGACTGCGTACTCGCTTTCAGCAGGGGGGCCAATCATGAACCCAACGGTGCGGGCACTGCTGGTTACACCGATTTGTGCCCATACCTTCAATATGCGGCCTCTGGTTGTCAGTGAGGACGATGTCGTGCATATCCGGATCGCGGCGATCCATCAGGATATCATTGTAACGTTTGATGGGCAGGAAAGCTTCCGGCTGCTGCCCGGCGATGAGATCATGGTTATGAAATCCAGTGCACAGGCTGGCATCGTGAAGTTTGAGGACAAGGATTATTATCAGATTCTGCGGACCAAGCTGTGGAAAGATGCAAATAAGAATACTTGAGATGAGTAAGAAGAAATAGACAAGGATAAGGTGGATCTATGAAAAGTGTACGCCATGCAGTAATTAAAAAAATTATTGAGCAGGAAGTCATCGAGACCCAGGAAGATCTGGCCGATGCGCTGCGCGAACAGCGTATCAAAGTCACGCAGGCGACGGTATCCCGTGATATCAAGGAACTCATGCTGATCAAGGTTCCTACGGGAGATGGACGCTATCGGTATGCGTCACCTATGCAGAATGCGCTGCTGTTCACCGAGGAGCGTATGCAGCGTCTGTTCCAGGATACCGTGACTGGCTGCGATTACAGTGAGAACATCATTGTGGTCAAGACATTGCCGGGCGGGGCCAACACCGTGGCATCGGCCCTGGATCATGCCAAATGGCCGGAAATCCTTGGTACAGTAGCAGGTGATGATAATATTTTCGTGATTGTCAAACCGAAGGATGCGACGGAGAAAATCATGCATCGGCTGTTGTCCTATCTGAAATAATATAACGGTTAAAGGAGATTGTTTTCAATGCTGAAGACATTGACTGTTTGGAATTTTGCCTTGCTGGAACACGTGCAGGTAGAATTCGGTGCAGGGCTTAATATATTGACTGGCGAAACTGGTGCTGGCAAATCGATTCTGATTGACTCACTCGGGGCAATCCTGGGACATCGGATCTCAGCGGATTCCATTCGTACCGGTTGTGACTGGCTGCGGGTAGAGGCGGTGTTCAGTCTGGATGACGAACCGTTGGGGCTGCATGAACTGCTGACACAGCAGGCTATCGATGATTCTGAGGGAGTATTGATCGTGACCCGTCAGGTGACCCGTGTCGGCCGCAGCATGGTGCTGGTGAATGGCTGTCACGTGACATTGGCCGTATTGAAGCAGATGGGAGCATTCCTTACCGATATCATGGACAGAATGAGAATCTGGCTCTGCTAAAGGAAGAGAGTCAATTCAGCTGCTCGATCGTTATGATCCGGATCTGGTTGAGGCTTTGGCCGCCTATCAGCAGGTCTATACTGCCTGGCGGGCGAAGAAGAAGACCTATACGGAAAAGGAGCAGGCTGCCCGCGAATATGCCCAGCGGCTGGATATGCTTCGGTGGCAGGACAAGGAGATCGCCGAGGCGAAGCTCAGGCCACATGAGGATGATGAGCTGGAAGCAGAAATCCATAAGCTCTCTCCATGCAGAGAAGATTGCCGGCTTTCGTAGAGGAATCCTATAATCTGCTGGATAATGGCTCGAAGATGGCCTAGGGTGTCCTTGGCAGCATTATCACAGGTAAAAAAAGACCTGGAAGATATGAGCCGCTATGATGATTCGCTGGCGAATGCCCGCAAGATGGTGGAGGAAGCGGCCATTTCCCTGCAGGAAGCTTCTTATGAGCTGCGGGATTATGGGGAGTCCATGGAATTCAGTCCGGAACGGCTGGACAAGCTTCAGAGCCGCATGGATGTGATTTACCGTCTGCGCAAGAAGTATGGTGCGACTATTGCCGAGGTGCTGGAACACCAGCAGAAGGTCCAGCAGGAACTGGCTGCTATCGAAAACTATGATGAAGATATGGCACTGCTGGAAAAAGAGATTGCAGCACTCGAGCAGAAGCTCGAGCATAAGGGCAAGGATCTGACCGCACGCCGTGTTGCTGCTGCCGGGAAATTGTCACAGGATGTGGGGAAACAGCTCAAGGAACTGGGCATGCCCAAGGCCATATTCCGCATTGCGGTTACGCCAGCTGAAAAGTATCTCGGCAACGGCGCTGATGTGGTCGCGATGTTTTTCTCGCCAATCCGGGTGAGACTGAGAAGCCATTGCAGAAAGTGGCTTCGGGCGGAGAGCTTTCCCGGATTGCGCTGGCAATCAAGACGGTAGCAGCATCCCGCGATTCATCGGTACCGAGCATGGTATTTGATGAGATCGATACAGGGAATCGGTGGCCGGACGGCCCAGATGGTGGCAGAACGCATTGCGCTGGTCGCAAAGTATAAGCAGGTTCTCTGTATCACGCATCTGCCCCAGATTGCCTGTATGGCCGATGTCCATCTTTACATTGCGAAGAATTCGGTAGGGGAATCGACCTGTCACGCAGGTGCGTCCGCTTACGGAACGTGAACGGATCAGTGAGATTGCCCGTATGGCATCCGGAGTGGATGTCACGACCGCTTCTTTGGATAATGCAAAGGAAATGATCAGTCATGCACGCATGAAAAAAGACGGCTTTTCACGCGCAAAATAAATTATTCACAAAACAATAGAAATCCAGTTGAAGCAATAAGAAAACGCTTGCTTTTGAGCGGTCGGAAGTGCTATCATAAATGGCGGAGGGACAGGCAGACGAAACGAGCTGCATCCCACCCATAAAACGTTTTTCTTCAATGCAAATCGTTGCATTGAAAGGATCTCTTCTGAAAAGGGCTTCACCGTTCGTGGATGACTGTGGGGCTCTTTTTTCGTGCCTTTCATTGCAAACTCAACAAATAATAGTATAATAAATAGAACATGATTTTTCGGGAGGTATGCCAGATGGCAGAAGAAAAGGATTCAGATTTGATCGAGAAAAAACTGAGCAGCGAAGATATTTTTGATGGTGCCCTGCTGCACGTCAAACGCGATACGGTCAAATTGCCGAATGGCAATGAAGCAACCCGTGAATGGATCAAGCATCCTGGTGCTTCATCGGTTATTCCGGTATTGCCGGATGGCCGGATCGTACTGGTTCGTCAGTATCGTTATCCGAATCGGCAAAGTGACACTGGAGGTACCGGCTGGCAAGCTTGATGCGCCGGATGAGGATCCGCTTTACTGCGCGACCCGGGAACTTTCGGAGGAGACCGGTTATCAGGCTGAGCATATCGAGAAATTGACAACGATTGCTACGACTGTCGGTTTTTCGAATGAGTATATCCATCTTTATGTAGCCGAGGGACTGACTCCCGGCAAGCAGCATCCGGATGAGGATGAATTCATCAATGTGGTGAAGGTGCCGTTGGATGAGGCGGTTCAGATGGTACTGGATGGCCGGATCTACGATGCAAAATCGGCAACCTCGATTCTGCTGGTGGAGCGCAGGCTGCGCCTGACCAAATAATGGGTATTACAGACGTTGAATATCGGTTAACGGAGGAATTTTATGTTTGATATTAGCCTGATGCAGATCGTGGCGGATTGCCCGGACTGATCATCGCCATGGTAATCCATGAATATGCACATGCACGTGTGGCCGTATGGCTGGGCGATTTTACGCCGCGTATGATGGGGCGTCTTACACTTAATCCGATGGCGCATATCGATCCGATCGGCATGGTCATGCTGTTTCTGGTTCATTTTGGTTGGGCCAAACCGGTAATGATCAATCCCAATAATTTCAAGAAACCGCAGCGGGATGATATTCTCGTTTCCCTGGCTGGCCCTGGTGCCAACCTCGTGACGGCTTTCCTGGCGTTGGTGGCACTGCTGATCTATAGCCGAATGGGCGGGAATATGACGACCGGAGTCTATCTGGTTTTCCAGCTCATCATCGAATATAATATCGGCTTTGCAATCTTCAATATGATTCCATTGCCGCCGCTTGATGGCTCACATGTACTCATGCAGCTGCTGCCGCGTGACCTGGCCTATAAGCTGGCCGGGCTGGAGCGCTACAGCTTTCTGATCCTGATCGTACTGCTCATGACTCCGGTCCTGGGCATGATCCTGGTGCCATTCCGGACGCTGATCTGGCATATCTTTTCCCTGCTGCTCAGTCCGTTCTTTTAAGCTGAAATGATGGAAGATTACAAGATAAAGCTGGATGCATTTGAAGGCCCGATGGACCTGCTCATGCATCTGATCGAGAAAAATAAGATTGATATCTATGATATTCCGATTGCGGAGCTGACGCGTCAGTATCTGGATTATCTGGATAAATTCCGGGAATTCAATATCGAATTTGCCAGCTCTTTTCTGGTGATGGCGGCAACCTTGCTGCAGATCAAATCGCGCATGATGCTGCCTAAGACGGAGAAACGACGGACGAAGAAGAGGAGGATCCACGCTTTGAGCTGGTCCAGCGTATCCTGGAATATCGGAAGTTCAAGGAAGTCAGTTCTGTATTAGGGAATATGGCCGGTATTCAGGAACGCTTTCGTTGGGCGTGAGCCGATGGAACTGCCGGTACATCATCTGCCGCCGGGCAATCTTTCGCTTAATGCCCTGGTTGAGGCCTTCCGGACGGTGCTCTGGTGAAAGAGGAACTGACGATACCGAAGGCGCTGGTTGAGCCGGAAGCCTACAATATCAAGGACAAGATGGAAGATATCCTGTCCCTGCTGGGGCGGAGCCGGGGAAAGCTGCTGTTCTCAGAGGCTTTTCATTTTGGGTCGAGAAGTGAGCTGGTGGTGACGTTCCTGGCCTTGCTTGAACTCATAAAGCTGCGTACCGGTCACAATCAAGCAGCAGCGAATCTTTGCAGAAATCTATATCTGTATCCGGGAGGAGGAACAGGGAATCGATGCCTGATCAGAAAATAAGAGCCGAGATATCGGCAACCGGCATGATTGAGGCGGTGCTGTTTGCAGCGGGAATCCGATGACCGCCAATGAGATCGCGCATATCGTCCAGCTGGATCTGATTGGTACACAGAATCTGCTGCTTGAGCTGCAGCAGGATCTCGATCAGCGTCACAGCGGGCTGACGATCCGTCAGGTTGCTGGTGGCTATCAGCTGGCAACAAGGCCGGAGGCATTCGCTGTGGTGGAGCGTCTCAGCCAGGTCGTCGACCGCAAGATTTCTGCGCCGACAATGGAAACACTGTCGATCATCGCGTTCCGTCAGCCGATCACCAAGGCGGAAATCGAGCAGATCCGCGGGGTGCGGATTGAGCGGGCGCTGCAGAAGCTGATGGAATTGGAACTGGTGGCCGAGGTGGGCGCAAGAAAGTCCTGGGACGGCCGATCCTTTATGGTACAACGGATGCTTTTCTGCGCTGTTTGGTATCAATACGCTGGAAGACCTGCCGGCTCTGCCGACGACAGAAGATGTGGCTGCGGGCTGGATGCCGAGCAGATGGAACTCTTCAATGAGGTACAGCAGCTGCAGGCTGAGCGGACAGAAACACAGGAGGAAACTCCGATCCATGAGGAAGATCCGGAATGATGATCGGTTTTTATATATTAGGAGGAACAGGAATTGGTAGAATTATTGGCTCCGGCTGGCAGTAAGGAAGCTCTTACGGCTGCAGTCGAAAGTGGTGCTGACGCGATTTATCTTGCGGGCAGTGTATTCGGCGCCCGTGCCTATGCAAATAACTTTGACGAGGATGGTCTGCGAGAGGCCATCCATTTTGCGCATTTACGCGGAGTCCTGATCAACGTCACGGTGAATACGATCATCGGGGATGAGGAACTGCCCGCTCTGCGCGATTATCTTCGTTTCTTTATGAGGCTGGCGCTGATGCCATCCTGGTGCAGGATCTTGGCGTGGCCAAACTGGCCCGGGAAATCGTGCCGGATCTGCCGCTTCATGCCAGCACGCAGATGACGGTCCATAGCCTGGAAGGTGTCCTGGCACTGGAGCGTCTTGGCTTTACCCGGGTGGTGCTTTCCCGTGAGCTCTCCATCAAGGAGATTCGTCATATCTGTCAGCACGCACAGGTGGAGATTGAAGTATTCATGCATGGCGCACTCTGCGTCTGCTATTCGGGGCAGTGCCTCATGAGCAGCATGATTGGCGGACGCAGCGGAAATCGTGGCCGCTGTGCACAGCCCTGCCGTCTGCCGTATACTCTGGTCGATGAGAAGGGACAGGATGTACTGGGCGACGAGGCTGGCAGTTATCTGCTTTCTCCGCGTGATCTCAATACCATCGATATCATCCCGGAGCTGATTGAGGCTGGCGTGGCTTCGCTGAAGATCGAGGGACGCATGAAACGTCCGGAATATGTGGCGACGGTTGTCGGCACCTACCGGCAGGCAATCGACACCTTCTATGCGGGAGACGGGCTATCAGGTGAGTGAAGACGCTCATGACCATCTGGCCCAGATCTTCAATCGTGATTTCACTACGGCTTATCTGGTTGACCGGCCGGGTAAAGGGATGATGAGCGATCGCCGCCCAAACAACCGTGGCCTGCTCATCGGCCGGGTTACGGCTTATGACTGGGATCAGCGGCTGGTGACGGTAAAGCTTTCCGGCCGGCTGGCTATCGGTGACCAGGTCGATTTCTGGGTCAAGGTTGGCGGCCGCGTGACGGCAACGATCCAGACCCTGACAGATGACAAGGGCCTGTGCGCTGAACGTTGGTGAGAGTGGCGATATCGTAACCTTTGCCATTCCGTCGGCAGTCCGTGACCATGACCGGGTATTTAAGGTCTATGATGCGGAGCTGATGGAAGCAGCTAAGGAAACATACAATACCGGGGCTCCGGTGCGCCGCATCCCGATCCGGGCAGCGGTTACGGCGGCTATTGGCCAGCCATTGACTATCCGTCTGACGGATGAGGCCGGGCATGAAGCGGCAGCGGCTACGGAATTCATCGGTGAGGCTGCCCGCAAGCGGCCTTTATCGGAAGAAGTCATCCGGAAGCAGGTCGATCGTCTGGGCACATCCGTTTATGAGCTTCAGGCGCTTACCTGTGAGATCCAGGGGATGTCATGGTGCCGATGAGTGAGATCAATGAGGCACGCCGCAAGGCAGTAGAGGCATTGGATGCCAGCCGGCTGGCTGAGATCCATTACAGCCACAAAGCACCCTATGAGGCAGAGACCGTGGGGCCGCTGCCGGTATTGAAAGCTTCCCGGCTGATGGTTTCCGTGGATACGCTGGCCAAGGCGAAAGCTGCGATTGAAGCCGGAGCCGACGGAATCCTGTTTGGTGGCGAGTCCTATAGCCATCGGGTGATTACCCTGCAGGACTATCAGGCCGTATGGGAGCTGGCCCGGCAGGCAGATGTCCGCATCGATTTCAATCTGCCGCGCATTATCAAGGAAAATCATCAGTCGGCTATCGAGAAACTGCTGACAGCCTTGCGAGAAGGAGTTTGCACCGGATGCGGTCCATGTACATAATATCGGTGCTCTGGCAATGGTCAGACGGCTTACCAGTCTGCCGGTCCATGCCGATTATTCACTGATCGCGTATAATCGTGAGACCCTGCAGTTCCTGCGGGAGCATGGCGTCGTGGAAGCAACACTGTCACCCGAGCTGAATCTGAAGCAGATCCAGCCGCTGGCCAAGAACAGCCCGCTGCCACTGACCTGTATCGTTCATGGGCGTCTGGAACTGATGGTTTCCGAGTACTGCGTGACCGGGAGCTTCCTGGGACATGTCGATGAGGGACCCTGCAGCCAGCCTTGCACGAAAGGGCACTATGCGCTCAAAGACCGCAAGGATGCACTGTTCCCGCTGGCAATGGACCAGTTCTGCCATATGCACGTATTGAACAGCAAGACGCTGTCAATGCTGCCGCATGCTATGAAGATGAACGGCATGGGAATCCATACGATGCGGATTGAGGCCAAGGCGATGGATGCAGGTGAGATCCGTCATATCGTCAAGGCCTATCGAAAAGCAATGATGCTGCCAGCTGCGCTGGATGAGACACAGGAAGCCTGGGTCAGGGAGCAGGAAGGCAGTGAGATTACAAGAGGACATTATTTCCGAGGAGTACTTTAAGCACAATGGAAAATGAATCGTTCAAGATCTTAGAATATGAGAAGATTACCGAAATGCTGGCGGAACGGGCCGGCTCCAGTCTGGGCAAAGAGAAGGCCTTGCACCTGTTCCCAAGCTCAGACCCGGATGAAGTCCGTGAATGGCAGGAAGAAACAGCGGAGGCTGCAGCTATCCTGGCCATGACCTCGCCACCGCTGGGCGGGATACGGGATATCCGTCCGCTGCTGGCCAAGGCTGGCAAGGGATCGGTACTCGATCTCAGTGAAATGATGAATGTCATGAGCACGCTTTATGCGATGCGCAACGTCAAGTATTTCTTCCGCGATCTGGAGATGGAGGCCCCGACACTTAAGGAATGGGCCCATTCCATCGAGATCCTGGGACAGCTCGAACGCGACCTGAATAATACGATCGATGAGCATGGCAATATGCGGGAAGACGCCAGTGTGGAACTGCGCCGTATCCGGCGTGAGCTGAAATCCTCGCAGGTTCATATCAAGGACAAGATCCAGAATATCCTGCATGACGGCCAGTATCAGAAGATGTTCCAGGACAGCATCGTGACGGTGCGTGATGAGCGGTACGTTATCCCGGTCAAGGCGGAATACCGGTCGCATTTCCCCGGACTGATCCATGACCAGTCGGCGAGCGGATCGACGCTCTTCATCGAACCGATGGCTGTCGTCGAACTCAATAATGACGTGAAACAACTGACGCTGGCTGAGCAGCAGGAAGTCCAGCGCATTCTACGCCAGCTTTCCAATCAGATCAGCCGCGACCGTGAAACACTGACCGATAACAGCGACGTTCTGGCTGATGTTGACTTTGCTTTTGCCAAGGCCAAGCTGGCCATCGATATGGATGCCGTGCGTCCGCTGCTCAATACGGAGGGCCGCACGGTGCTGAAGAATGCCCGGCATCCGCTCATAGCGAAAGAGGTAGTCATACCGACCAGCATCACGCTGGGCGAAGACTATCGGATGCTGCTCATCACCGGACCGAATACCGGTGGTAAGACCGTCAGCATGAAGACACTCGGACTGATGGTACTTATGGCACAGTCCGGCTGTTATCTGCCGGTGGATCCGGATTCAGAGATTGCGATTTATCAGAATATCTATGCCGATATTGGTGATGAGCAGAGCATTGAGCAGAGCTTGTCCACCTTTTCCGCGCATATGACACATCTGGTAAGGATTCTGGGCAAGGTCGACAGCGACGATCTGCTGCTGCTCGATGAGCTTGGGGCTGGTACCGACCCGGAAGAGGGCGCAGCGCTGGCTATGTCGATCCTGGAACGGCTGCTTGAAGTCCGGGCCACGACCGTGGCTACGACGCATTATTCCGAGTTGAAGACTTTTGCCTATACCCGTGATGGCATCGAGAATGCCTGCGTGGAATTCGATGTGGAGACGCTGCGTCCGACGTATCGCCTGTTGATCGGCATTCCGGGTGCCAGCAATGCCTTTGCCATCAGTCGGCGGCTGGGGCTGTCCGATTCACTGATTCTCCGGGCGCAGCAGCTCGTGAAGGCAGACCATGCCCAGTTTGAGCATGTCATCAATCAGCTCGAGAATGAGAAGATGATGTATGAACAGCGCAATGCGGATATCATGGAACGCCAGCAGCGTGTGACGCAGTTGGAACTGAAGCTGGAACGGGCCAAAGAAGAGCTCAGCCAGAAGAAGGGCGACATCATCCGTAAGGCAAAGGATAAGAGCGCGGCACTGATTCGTCAGACCCGCCGTGAATCTGAAGCGGTCATCAAGGAACTGAAAGAACAGTTTGATGATCAGGGAATCAAGCGTCGTCAGCAGACCATCCAGGAAGCCCGTGCCAGATTGAATGATGCCTTTGAGAAGGCACGTCCTGGCATCATGGCGCAGTCCGGTGTCGGCAAGCGGATCAACCTGGCCAATATCCAGCCGGGCGACAGTGTTTATGTCAAGAAACTGGACCAGAAGGGGACTGTGCTCGAAGTACAAGGCAAGGAACTGACCGTGCAGCTTGGCAGTCTGCGCACGAAGGTAAAGGCATCGGCCTGCACCTTCCTGTCCAAGGCGGCGACGGAGAAACCGTCAGTTGTTTCGGGCAGCCGCAAGACCTCGCAGGCGGGCAGTTTCCTGCAGAAGACACAGAACATCGGCCGTGATATCGATATACGCGGGCTGATGGTAGACGAAGCGGAAGTCGTCGTCGGCAAATTCCTGGATGATGCGGTCATTGCCGGACTCAGCCAGGTGCTGATCATCCATGGCAAGGGGACTGGCGCACTGCGCAAGGGGATCCATGACTACCTCAAACGGCATAAGAACGTCTTGAAGTATCAGTTTGCAGATATCAATGAGGGCGGGACCGGAGCAACGGTCGTAGACCTGAAATAAGCAACGAATTCAGACTGTGACATTGCAGGACGAATGGATAGACGATACATTCGTTTTGTGATACAATGGTACAGTATAAATTTAAGGAGGCAGCTCATGGAGAAACGTTCAAATACGAGCCGTCAAAAACGTCCCGCAGCGAAGCAAGGCGGAAGTACTGCAAAACGGATCCTGTTAGGATTCGGCCTGATTGTCCTGGTAATGGTAACCGGGATAGGCTGTGGGTTCCTGACCGCCAGTATGAATACGAAGCCCGATCTGGCTAATGATATATTGCCACCGGCATCTTCGCAGATCTATGATATTAATGGCAATGAGATAGCGAATGTCCACGCGGCAGAGAACCGCCGTCCGGTCAAGATCACGCAGGTCCCGAAGGAACTGCAGAATGCGTTCGTGGCCGTTGAGGATAACCGCTTTTACGAGCATTCCGGTGTAGATCCGCGCGGTATTATCCGTGCGCTCTATGCCAATATCCGTGGTCGTGGTGTATCGGAAGGTGGATCGACGATCACACAGCAGCTGGCCAAGAATGCGTACCTCACGCAGGAACGCACGCTGGCTCGTAAGGTTCAGGAAGTGTTCCTGGCCCTTGCAGCTGGAGCGCCAGTATACCAAGCAGGAAATCCTGGAGATGTACCTGAACCAGATCTATTTTGGTCAGGGTGCTTATGGTGTGCCAGGCAGCGGCACAGACTTATTTCGGCAAAGATGTCGAAGACCTGACGCTCAACGAGTGTGCGATGCTGGCAGGTATTCCGAAGAGCCCGAACTACTACTCTCCGGCCAACAATCTGCAGGCAGCGCAGGAGCGCAAAGCCGTCGTACTCGACCAGATGGAGAAGTATGGCTATATCAACAGCAGTACGGCTGATAAAACCAAGAAAGAGCAGCTGAATATCGTGAAGCCGGTGAAGAAGCAGGAGACCAATGTTGCCTCTTACTTCATTGATTACGTGACGCAGACACTCATTGACAAATACGGTGCGGATGCCGTCTATAAGGAAGGTCTCAAGATCTATACGACCATCGATATGGATATGCAGAAAGCAGCCGAAGATGCAGTCAAGAAATTGCCGACCGCCAAGACCGATGGCAATGGTGTACAGCAGCCACAGGCCGCTATTGTAGCCATCGATCCGCATAATGGCTATGTAAAAGCGATGGTGGGCGGCCGTGGAAACGATCAGTTCAATCGTGCGACGATGGCTGTGCGTCAGCCGGGCTCTGCGTTCAAACCTTTCGTATTTGCTGCGGCATTGGAGAATAAATTCACGCCGGGAACGGTCATCAACGATGCACCGATCAACATCGATGGCTGGAAACCGCAGAACGACAGCGGTCATTTCAGCGGCAAAGTCACGATGCGTGATGTGGCCCGGTTCTCAATTAATGTTCCGACGGTCAAGATTGCCCAGAAACTGGGGATCGATAAGCCAATCTATTATGCGCAGGAAATGGGTATTTCCACTTTTGTGCTCGAAGGTCCTCAGAATGACCGCCAGCTGGCTACAGCCCTTGGCGGTATGACGAAAGGTGTTACACCGCTTGAGATCACGAGTGCGTATGGTACATTTGCCAACAAGGGTGTCCATGTGTCACCGGTGGTTGTCATAAAAGTACTGGACCGCAATGGTAAAGTGCTGGAACAGAATGAACCGAAGCAGCGCAGCGTCATCAGTGAGACCAGTGCGTCTGAACTGACGGACATGCTCGAAGGCGTCATCAAGAAGGGTACAGGTACCCGCGCCAATATCGGTCGTCCGGCAGCCGGCAAGACTGGTACGACCAGCAATTATCATGATGCCTGGTTTGTAGGCTACACGCCGGACCTCGTAGCTGGCGTATGGGTCGGTAATGATGATAATTCATCGACCGGCGGTATCATGGGTGGTCAGCTCCCAGCTGAAATCTGGAAAGCGTTCATGCAGAAAGCAATGGCGCAGACTCCGGCCAAGAACTTTGACGGTTCGGCGGCGTCCAAGAGCGACAGCGTTGGTGAGCTGGAAGATGACAAGAAATCCGAAGTCAAGAAAAAAGACGAAATGAAGAATAAGAACGGTAAGAGTACTGACAAAAACGGCAAATCAACAGGAAATGCCAATAATGGCAACCTGCCGACACCGGGACCTGCCAATCAGCAGGAAGATACGCCGGCCATGCCGGATGCTACAGCGCCTGAACCAGGCGGAGGTGTCTCAAAAGGCAGAAACTGATCAGAAATCCTACCTCAAAGGAGAGAGTTTGTTGGCAAACGTATTTGATACATTAAAAGAACGCGGCTTTGTCGCACAGTGCACAAATGAAGAGGAACTTCGAGAGCTTTTTGATAAAGAGCAGGTAACGTTCTATATCGGCTTCGACCCGACGGCAGACAGTCTGCATGCCGGCCACTTCATCGCACTGATGGCAATGGCGCATATGCAGCGAGCCGGCCATCGTCCAATCTGCCTAGTTGGTGGCGGAACGGGTACGGTCGGCGATCCGACAGGCCGTACCGATATGCGTAAGGTACTGACGGATGAAGACATTGAGCATAACTGTGAGTGCTTCAAGAAGCAGATTTCCCATTTCATCGATTTCAGCGATGGCAAGGCGATCATGGCCAACAATGGTGACTGGCTGCGCAAGCTGAATTATATCGATCTGTTGCGAGAGGTCGGTGCAGACTTTACGGTCAACCGCATGCTGGCAGCTGAGTGCTACAAGCAGCGTTGGGAAAAAGGCCTGACCTTCCTGGAGTTCAACTATATGGTTATGCAGGCCTATGACTTCCTCGAACTGAACCGCCGCTATGGCTGTAAGCTCGAGATGGGTGGCGACGATCAGTGGTCCAATATCCTTGCCGGTGTCGAGCTGAACCGCCGCAAGAACAACACGGCAGTGTATGGCCTGACCAATAAGCTCCTGACCAAGAGCGATGGCAAGAAGATGGGCAAGACAGCCGGCGGTGCCTTGTGGCTTGATGCCGAAAAGACCAGCCCGTATGAGTTCTACCAGTACTGGCGTAACATTGACGATGCCGATGTCGAGAAATGCCTGTCACTGCTGACATTCCTGCCGATGGATGAAGTCCATCGCCTGGGCGCGATGCAGGACTCGCAGATCAACGAGGCCAAGACCGTTCTGGCATATGAAGTAACCAGAATCGTTCATGGTGAAGAAGGCTGCTGCCAATGCGCGCAAGTCAGCTGAAGCGATGTTCGGTGGCAGTGGTGCCGGTGCCGATATTCCGGAAGTTCCGGCAGCTGTCGGTCAGAAACTCCTGGATGTCCTTACGGCTGGCAAGGTATTTGCCTCCAAGAGTGAAGGCCGCCGCCTGATTCAGCAGAACGGACTGGCTCTCAATGATGCCAAAGTCACGGATGTAGATTACATCCTGACGGATGCGGACTTCAAAGATGGTGAAGCCATCATCAAGAAGGGCAAGAAGAAATACTTCAAGCTGACGAAATAAGTAGCAACAGCACGAAAATTGACGTGCTGAAAAAATCGTAGTATACTGAAAAAGTTATTGCAAAAATATTATTCGTTTCGGTTCAAACCGGGCGAAACATAGTAGAGAAGGAGCGGTGTTCCTATATGTCAGGACATTCTAAATGGGCAAACATCAAACGTAAAAAAGGTGCAAATGATGCAATTCGCGGCAAGATCACGACGAAAATCGGCCGTGAGATCACGATTGCAGTACGTATGGGCGGTGGCGACCCGGTCGGCAACATGCGCCTGAAGCTGGCTCTGTCCAAAGCAAAAGCCAACAACATCCCGAAGGATAACATCAACCGTGCAATTCAGAAGGGCCTTGGCGCTGCTGATGGCAGCAGCTATGAAGAGCTTACCTATGAGGGCTATGGCCCGGCAGGTACGGCTGTCATGCTCGATATCCTTACGGATAACCGCAATCGTACCGCTGCTGATGTCCGTCACCTGTTCTCGAAGTTTGGTGGCAATCTTGGCCAGGATGGCTGTGTAGGCTGGATGTTCAAGAAAAAGGCTATCTTTGTCGTTGAGAAGGAATCTTTTGATGATGAAGATGCCCTGATGGAGATCGTCCTTGAAGCTGGCGCGGAAGACATGAAAGACGAAGGCGAAGTCTTCGAGATCACGGCTGAGCCGGATGCCTATGATGACATTGAAGCCGCTTTGACGGAAAAGGGAATCGAGACCGCTTCGGCTGAGATTACCATGGTTCCTGATAATACAGTCAAGCTTTCGGGCGCTGATGCTGAGAAGATGCAGAACCTCGAAGATGCACTGGATGAGAATGATGATGTCCAGAACGTATACAGCAACTATGAGATGGTTGACTGATTTCGTTTACGGATAAGCCAATGAGATGGGCTCAAGTTTTTGGGCCCATTTTTCCGTATTGAGGGGAGAACTTATGTTAGCATTAGGCATTGATCCGGGAACTGCAATCTGCGGCTATGGCTTCGTGGAAGCAAAAGGCAGCCGCCTGATTCCACATGCCTATGGCTCCATCTTCACAACCCCGGATATGAAGATGGAAGACCGGCTCATGAAGATCTATGATGAGCTGGATGCCCTGATCAAAGAATATAAGCCGGAGGTCATGGGCGTAGAGAAGCTGTTCTTCAACCGTAATGTCACGACGGCAATCCCGGTCGGACAGGCTCGTGGTATCGTGCTGCTGACCGCGGCCAAGAATAACCTTCGTCTGGTAGAACGTACCCCAATGCAGATCAAGCAGGATGTGACCGGTTACGGCAAGGCAACGAAGAATCAGGTCATCTATATGGTGACGAAGCTCCTGAACCTGCCAAAGCCGCCAAAACCGGATGATACGGCGGATGCGCTGGCTATCGCGATCTGTACGACGTACTGCATGAATAGTCCGGTCTGGCGTAATCAGTTATAAGCAATCGATAGAACGGATGTATAGGAGTTAGAAATGATCGGATTTTTACGCGGCAAAGTCGCGGCATTAAAAGCGGATTACTGTCTGCTGGATGTAAACGGAGTAGGATACCGGGTGTTCATCCCGAATAATACCCGCAGCAAACTGCGTCTGAAAGAAGAGGCCATGCTCCACACCTATATGAACGTTTATCAGGATGGAATTTCCTTGTATGGATTCTATACGGAAGATGAATATGATATCTTCCAGCTGCTGATTGGTGTGTCAGGGGTAGGTCCAAAGGTTGCCCTGGGAATCCTCTCATCCATTACAGTAGAGGGGCTTTGCAAAGCCATTCAGAATAAGCAGGCGACTGTGTTGACGAAGCTTCCGGGTATCGGCAAGAAGTCGGCTGAGCGGCTTATTCTGGAGCTCAAGGATAAAGTAGCGTTTGCAGCTGGGGATGAAGATGAGATCCTCACACTGGAAATGACGGATGACGTGGGCGAGGACATGATCAGTGAGGCAATGGCTGCGCTGACCGCACTCGGTTATAGTCAGTCCGAGATCGCTCCGGTACTGAAGAAAGCCTCGAAGTGCAAAACGACAGAAGAAATCATCAAGCTGGCACTCAAACAGCTGAGCCGCTTGTAAGGAGGGATAACGGTTGGCAGAAGAAGATTTCAATGAGATGGACATCGATGAAAGCCGTGTGGTAGCCATGAGCGAGCAATCTGCTGATGACTGGCAGTATAACCTGCGGCCACGCCATCTGACCGAATATATCGGGCAGGATAAGGCCAAGAAGAATCTGTCTATCTTCATCCAGGCCGCCATGAAACGTGGTGACCCGCTGGATCATGTACTGCTCTATGGTCCTCCGGGACTGGGCAAGACCACGCTGGCCGGAATCATCGCCAACGAGATGGGCGTCAACTTTCGTCAGACCTCTGGCCCGGCGATTGAGCGTCAGGGCGATCTGGCGGCATTGCTGACCAATCTGCAGGAACATGATGTGCTCTTTATTGATGAAATACATCGCCTCTCCCGCAGCGTGGAAGAGGTGCTGTATTCAGCTATGGAAGACTTTGCCCTCGATATTATCATCGGCAAGGGGCCGAGTGCCCGTTCCATCCGGCTGGATATTGCGCCGTTCACGCTCATTGGTGCGACGACCAAGGCCGGCGCTCTGGCGGCTCCTTTACGCGACCGTTTTGGCATCATATCCCGCCTGGAATATTACACGCCGGATGCGCTGGTAACCATCATCAAACGTGCTGCCGAGATACTGGAAATCCCCATCGAGGATCGTGGGGCACTTGAGATTGCCCGCCGTTCGCGGGGAACTCCTCGTATTGCGAACCGCCTCCTGAAGCGCGTCCGCGATGTGGCCCAGTTTGAAGGTACGGATGTCATCACCGATGATATCGCCGATAAAGCCCTCAAGATGCTGGAAGTGGATAAGGCCGGTCTTGATCATACGGACCGCCGCATGCTGGATGCGATGATCAAGAAATTTGCCGGTGGTCCGGTAGGGCTTGATACGCTGGCCGCAGCAATCAGTGAGAGTACCGATACCATTGAGGATGTGTACGAACCTTTCCTGCTGCAGCTTGGCTTCATCAACCGTACCCCGCGTGGCCGTGTCGTCACGAGAGCCGGCTATGAACACATGGGCATGACCTATCCGGAATAATAGGAGTATGACAATGAAACTACTATTGCATATGTGCTGTGGACCGTGTTCCTGCTATCCGGTGAAGAAACTTCGCGCCGATGGCATTGAACCAACGGGTTATTTCTTTAATCCGAATATCCATCCCTATACCGAGTGGGATCATCGGCTGAAGACGGCCAAAGAATTCGCCGACAAGGTATCTATGGAATTCTATGCGGATGAGAACTATCGTCTGCGTGACTTCCTGAAAAGAGCCCTGCCGGCGGAGGCAGAGCCAAATGGCCGCTGCACGATGTGCTATACCTGGCGGCTGGAAGAGACGGCCAGGTATGCGGCGGAACATGGCTATGATGCATTTACATCGACCTTGTTCTACAGCATCTATCAGCAGCATGATCTCATGAAGCGGACGGCCGAGCATTTTGCCAGCCAGTATGGCGTGAAATTCTATTATGAAGACTTCCGGCCCGGCTGGCAGGAAGGCATTGATATCAGCCATGAACTGGAATTATACCGCCAGCCGTATTGCGGTTGTATCTTCAGCGAAGAAGAGCGATTTAGCAAGGCCATCCGCAAGCAAAAGAAAAAAGAGAACAAAGCGAAGAAAAGAGCCCGGCTGGAGGCTGCGGCCAAAGGAGCAAAGGTATGATACAACGCGAAAAAAAGTCTTATCATGTGTATGGCCTGGCTGTCATCCTGATGCTTTTCACGCTGCTGATTGGACCAATCCAGGCGGCGGAGGCAGCCTGGCAGCCTGAGATTCTTGTGGGACTTTCCAGCGGACAGTCTCAGGTAAGGCTCTCTGCAAATGTTCCCACGGTGCTGCGCTCATCTGGCTCAGCCAGTGTCCTGCAGAAGTTCAAGGCCGACACAGCGATTGCGATTGCCATGACCAATGGAACGATTACCGTGAATGGCACGCCGCTAAAAGTACAGGCTGTTCAAGGACTGGATCTCATTGCGCCTGACAACCGTAATCTGGCCGGACAGGTCACTACAATCAATGGCAAAAACTATCGGGGCGCGGTACGGCTGCAAAACCGGAACGGCCGGCTGACGGTCATTAACCGGGTGACCGTAGAGGAATATCTGCGTGGTGTAGTGCCAGAAGAAATGCCGCCAGAATGGAATATGGAGGCGCTCAAGGCGCAATCTGTAGCTGCCCGTACCTTTGCCCTGAAGAATCGGCACCGGCATGTCAAGGATGGCTATGACCTGTGCGCGTTGAATCACTGCCAGCAATATGGCGGTGTTGCGGCTGAACGCACGACTACCAATCAGGCAGTCGCTGCCACTCGTGGCGAAGCTGTTGTCTATAAGGGGCAGTCCATTGATGCTGTATTCCATACGGATTCCGGTGGTATGACGGAAAACAGTGAAAATGTCTGGGGCAGTTCCATTCCTTACCTGCGGGCAGTTACAGAGGTTTATCCGCATACCCAGGCTTGGGATAAGAATATCACCGCTGATGATCTGAGAACAATTCTTGCTCGTCATGGAAAGCCGTTGGACAGTCTTAAAAAGATTACGCTGTCCTCACTGGACACTACCGGGAAAGCTTCTGCTGACCGCACAGCTTCCGGACGCGTGCGTGCCGTGCGTTTTGAAGAAAATAAAGGCCAGACATCTGTCAGTGGCAATGATTTGCGAAACTGGCTGGGACTGCGCAGTACCTTGTTCCAGATGACGCTGCGCAATGATGTCGTATTCATCACCGGCTATGGCTGGGGACATGGCCTTGGCCTTTCCCAATGGGGAGCGAAAGCCTTTGCCGATGTGAAGCATATGAAGTATACGGACATCCTGAGCCATTACTATACCGGTACCAATCTGAAGAAAACTATATTGATAAATAGAGGGATTAAACATGTTATTATTATCGGACTTTGATTATGACCTGCCAGAAGAACGCATTGCCCAGACGCCGATTGAGCCGCGGAATGCATCCCGGCTCATGGTCCTTGATCCAGTAGAGAAGACCATCGATCACCGGCACTTCTATGACCTGAAAGAGTATCTGGAGCCGGGCGACACCCTGATCTTCAACGATACCCGTGTCATGCCGGCCGCGCTGATCGGTCATCGTGACCAGACCGGCGGCAAGGTTGAGGTATTCCTGCTGCGCCGCATCGACGCAACGCATTGGGAAACACTGGTAAAGCCGGGCAAGAAGGCAAAGCCGGGCAATGTCATCAACTTCAGTGAAGAACTCAGCTGCACCGTTACCGATCATACAGACTTCGGTGGACGCATCGTCGAATTCAAATTTGATGGCGTATTCGAGGAAATCCTCGACCGTCTCGGTGAAACGCCACTGCCGCCGTACATCCATGAGCGCCTGGAAGATAAAGAGCGCTATCAGACCGTCTATAACCGCGAAGAAGGCTCAGCAGCCGCTCCGACGGCTGGTCTGCACTTCACCAAGGAACAAATGCAGGAACTCAAGGACATGGGGGTCAACCTTGGTTTTGTCACACTGCATGTAGGCCTGGGCACGTTCCGTCCGGTCAATGTGGAAGACATTGAGAAGCACGATATGCATAAAGAATTCTACCGCATCTCCGATGAGACGGCCAAGCTTGTCATGGACACCAAGGCAGCCGGTCACCGCGTCATCGCTGTTGGTACGACAAGCATCCGGACACTCGAATCTGCGGCCACTGCCAAAGGCCAGATCGCAGGCAAGAGCGGCTGGACCGAGATCTTCATCTATCCGGGCTATGACTTCAAGATCGTAGACGGCATCATCACGAACTTCCATCTGCCAAAATCGACCCTGCTCATGCTGATCAGCGCATTTGCCGGTCGTAAGTTCGTCCTGGAAGCCTATAAGACGGCTGTAGAGATGAAATACAGATTCTTTAGTTTTGGCGATGCAATGTATTTGTCAGTACAACAGAATAAAGATGAGCGGGACAAAGAACTGGCTGAATTGGAAAGCAGCCATACAGAAGCCTGATCATATAGAAAGAGCCTCCACAGCCGTTGCAGTTGTGGAGGCTCTTTATGTACAGTCAATCGCACGCCGATGTGTGCGATTGACTCTGAAGCAATAGAAAAAGCCCCGGATAGCGACTCCGGAGCCTTGCTCTAATGCCTGAAATACTCAATTTCTTAGCTACGATTATTATAGCATATTTTGTTATTATTTTTTAGGCGCTCGATATCCTGCAAAACAATCATTATCATGTCATCAGTCCTTTGTGATATAATGAGAAGAGAGTAAATTGATAGGGGGAAGCAAAGTAACCGTCAAATAATATGGTGTATTTAATATCGACCTCCCATGTGAGATAATATGTTTGTCGAAAACATAAAAAACACAACACAAAAAACGTAAAAAACCAAGCACTTGGTTTTTGGGGAGGTCTTTCCTTGAATCAGGTCCAACAAATCAAGACACAGCATAGCATTGAGCAATGGAAGAAGGTCATCATGGACCAACAGGCTAGTGGCCTTTCTGGTCGGGCATACTGCCAGCTGCATGCCATCCGAGAAAATCGTTTCTACTACTGGATCCGCAAGATACGCGAATCCATCGTGGCGATGCAGCCTGTAGTTACCAGCACTAGCCAGGAGCCTGTTACTGAGACACAGTTTGCTGTAGTTTCAGCAGCAACCGTCACCGTCAAGAATCGCCAGGAGAATGTCCCAAAACTGCTCCTTCATTATGGTCCAATCAAGTTTGAGCTTACAGATCAGACGTCTCCGGAACTTCTGCGACAGACGCTTCAAGTTCTTCAGGATGTGCTTCCACCATGTTAGCTCGTGAGATATCTGCCGACCATATCTATCTGGCTTGTGGGCATACAGACATGCGCAAGTCCATCGACGGACTTGCCAGTATCGTGTCATCCCATTTCAAGATGGACCCGCATCAGCCGTCGTTGTTCCTGTTCTGCGGTCGGCGCAAAGATCGCATCAAGGCACTGCTCTGGGACGAGACCGGCTTCCTCCTGCTGTATAAGCGCCTGGAAAATGGTCAGTATCAGTGGCCGAGCAAGCCGGAGGATATCCTGGAGCTTTCCGAGCAGCAGCTTCGCTGGCTTACAGATGGCTTATCTATCGATCAGCCCCGTGCCGTCCAGAAAGTGCATCCTACCCGTACAATCTAAGCTGCAGATGTGCATAACTACGTAAATCTGTGGATAGCTGAGCCCCCGCCACTACTGGCGTTGCGGGGCTTTTTGCGGTACAATAGAAGGAGCAAAAACAAGGAGGCTTCCCATGACTGACCTGCGCGAGCAAGAGATGCAAAACCGGATAGATGCCCTGGCAAATGAGAAACGGAACCTGAAAGAGGAAAACCAGTATCTCAAGGAACAGATTGCCCAGCTGAAGAAGATGGCATTCGGCTCAAAAACCGAAAAGACGAAACGCGTCCTCGGCGACAACGAGGAAATCAATCTCTTCAACGAGGCGGAAGTTGAGGCCAAAGCAAGTGCTCCGGAGCCCACCATTGAAGTACCAGCACATCAGCGCCGGAAAAAGCAAAGTGGACGCACGGAGGAAATCCTGAACTCTTTCCCTCATGAAGAGCAGGTCATCACCCTGCCAGAAGATCAGCGGGTCTGCAAGCGCTGCGGAGCGCCGCTCACTTCCATGGGCAAGGAGAAAATCCGCACGGAAGTCCAGTTTATCCCAGCGACTATCAAGGTCATCGACTTCTACCGGGAAACCTTCCAGTGCCTGGAGTGCCGGAAGCAGGACCATTTCTCGATTGAGAAACCAGTAATGCCGCAGCCGGTCCTGGCAAAATCCATTGCTTCACCATCCAGCGTATCCCATGTCATCTGCCAGAAATATCTGTTATCCCTGCCACTTTACCGACAGGAACAGGAGTGGAAGGGCATCGGCCTCATGCTTTCACGGGCTACCCTGTCGAACTGGGTCATCCGGCCGACAGAAGACTGGCTCATGCCCGTAGTGGAGCGGATGCATATGCACCTGCTGCAGCTGCCGGTCATCCATGCGGATGAAACGCCAGTCCAGGTGCTCAACGAGAAGAACCGGAAGAACACTACGAAGTCTTTCATGTGGGTGTACACTAACGGAGAGTATGAGGTGAACTGGCAGATTCGTATCTATGAATACCATTCGGGCCGGAGTGGCAACTTCGCTGCGGATTTTCTGGAAGGATTCCATGGAATCCTCCAGACAGATGGCTACAGCGGATACGAGAAGATTTCCTGTGAGGCACACGCACTCTGCTGGGTCCATGCCCGCCGGTACTTCGTGGAGGCAATTCCGACAGGATTAGAGAAGGAAGAGATTGCTGAGACTACCAGTGGACAAGCGCTCAACCGGATCAATGAATTGTTCGCGCTGGACAAGGAATTGGCAGAGCTGCCCGTCGCTGAACGGCAGCAAGAACGTCTGCGGCTTGAAAAGGACAAGCTGGAGGCGCTGTTCATGTGGCTGAAAACAGTTCAGCCGGAAACAGCGCCGAAGTCTGCCTTAGGCAAAGCCGTAAACTATGTCCTGAATCATCAGGAGGGCTTATCTGTCTATCTGCTCCATGGCGCAGCAGCCATGTCCAATAATATCTGTGAACGGGCCATCCGGAACTTCACCATAGGTCGGAAGAACTGGTTGTTCAGCGGATCCCCGAAGGGAGCCGCAGCCAGCGCTGCGGCCTACAGCATGATTGAGACCAGCAAGGCGAACGGACTGGATCCATTCAAGTATCTAACCTATCTCTTCACGAAGCTTCCGAATATGGATTTCAAGATTCATCCAGAGTTCCTGGATAGCGTCCTTCCTTGGGCCGATGAAATCCAGCAAAACTGCAAATAACCGATCTAGTGGTCAGCCAAACTTGGCTGGCCTTTTTGTTTGGGAGGACTGACACCTGATGATTTAACGCTTACAATCAAAATAAAAAATCCCCCATTAAGAAATATATCTATCTTAATGGGGAATCCTGATTATGGCATAGGCGGGGCTGGTTTTTTATGATGATGATGATGAGCTGGTGGTGGTGGTACCTGCGCATCCTGATATTCCGGATGCATAGGAGAAGCCTCTGTTACGGCGGCGAAGTTGCAAGATACTCCTGCAACGACTGCTATACCTAAGCAAAGGGAAAGAATAAATTTTTTACTGGTGTTTTTCATTTGAAACACTTCCTTTGATTTGATAAGTACACTATACAGTTTCAATATCAAAAACAAAGTATATTTGGATGAATTTCGAATTAAAATCCGATAGTGTCAAGTTAATTGTGTAAACGTTCCTGCAAGTATTCCGCGCTGTTCTCACCGGTCAGGATCATCGAACATGCTTAATAAATCGCTTTCAGCTGCATTAAATCCAAGATGGACACGTGCTGATTGTTTCCGGTTATAATCACTGTAATATGTACAGACGAACCGCTCTAGTGACGCCTCATTCGGAAATTGCTCCTTCAGCTTTGCATGGTGCTTAAGGCCTTTGTTGTTATTCTCGATGAGGTTGGAAGTGTAGACACTGCGATGGATGCTGGACGGAAAGCGGTAAAATTCAAAGAGCCCTTCCTGACTGGCAAACATATTTGCAAGTTTAGGATACTTTGAGGCCCATTTATCAAGGAACCTGCCAAGATTTTCCATAGCAGACTTCGCGTCTTCAGCTCGGTATACCAACTTGAAATCTGCTAAGATTTCCTTACGGAATTTAGGCCGGACCAGTCGCGAAATCGTGCGTGCAAGATGTACATAGCAATACTGATGCTTTGCCTTTGGAAACAACTCCAGAAGCTTCTCACGAATTCCTGAAAGGCCGTCCGTAACGAAGAGCAGCACATCCTCCAGACCACGAGCCTGCAACTTATGAAAAAGGTCTTCATAATTACTTGCTGACTCTGTCGGATATACGCTGTACTCCAATACTTCCTTGTGCCCATCCGGCGTAATTCCAAGGATAACATGCAAAGCCTCTTTAGCAACACTATCCCGTCTGAGATTCAGATACGTGGCATCGCAGTAAATGACGGCATACCGGCCGCTGACCTTGCGGCTATGGAATTCTGCTACCTGCGTTTCTACAGCGCTAGCAATATTTGACACGGTCTGCGGCGTGTAGTACTGTCCGTACATCTGCTCAACCAGGTCGCTGATCTGGCGTGTGGTGACTCCATGCTGATAGAGCTGGATGATGGTAGTTTCCAAAGCGTCGTCCTGCCGTTTGCGCTCAGGTACGGTCTGTTGTTGGAAAAGCCCATTGCGGTCACGCGGAATCTGAAGCTGAAGCAGACCATATTCCGTATGGAACTCACGTGGATAAAAACCATTCCGGCTGTTGCCGGAGCCCCAGCCATTGGAGCTATGTTTCTCATAGCCCAAAAAGCTGGACAGTTCAGCCTTAAGCAGCTGATTGATGGCATCTTCTAGTTCCTGGCGAAAAACATCTTCAACGGAACGTTTTGCTACTAGCGCTTGCATGAGTTTTGTGTTAAGATTTGACATTAGGGAACCTCGTTTCTGTAGTGTCTTGGTTTGCACTTAACACTATACAGGAATGAGGTTCCTTTTTCTATGGGCCTCTTAAAGTTTACACAAGTTATTTTACACTATCTAAAATCCCTTTGGTTACAACAAAATAATATATGATTTATTAATTATTGCTATTGGAATGGATTTTCTGGAGCTGGACTGCCATACGCTGACCATAGGTATGGAACAATTCCTGGAAGGATTCCATATTCTGTCGCATGCCTACCGGACCAAGATGAATGACTGGTTTGCCGAAGGCTACGCCGCCGGAGTAAGTCATCATGCCGAGGACCAATTCGTGGGTCAGCAGGATTTGCAAAGCGTTTTCGGCGCCACCATGTATATACTGCTCTGTGGCAAAGGCACCGCCCAGTTTGCCGGCCAGATTCAATTTTCCACCATTCTGTTCCAGCCACAGTTTCATTTTTCCCGTAGTAGAGGCCATGTAGGTAGGTGAACCGAAAATAATCAGATCAGCCGATTGGATGTAATCGGTGTCGATCTTATCGATGTGGAATGTCTGCACTTCAATGTTCGTATCGTCTTTTATGCCTTCAGCAATATAGGTTGCGGCAGTAGCGGTATGTCCGGTTTGAGAATCATATAGAATAGCTGCTTTCATAAAGAGTGACATCCTTTCAAGACACATAGTGAATTATTTTCCAATATATTATATGTTTTATATTATACGCTTTTTTAGGATTTCACGGAAGCTGAAACGTTTTTTCGATGTATCTGCTGACAGAGTGGAGGAAAAGCTGGAAAGAAAATGTTCATGTAGTCATTCCCTATGTCCACATGATATAATTATCGGAGAGGGCAGATCAGCGGCGGTGATCCTGGAGTGATCGTCCGATGCTGTATTGCTGCAGGCTGGTTCCAATCGTTGGAGGAGGAAACGTGATGAGATATCTTCGCGCAATGAGTCATGACATTCCACAGATTGTAGAGAAAAGGATTGCCTACCTTCATGAATATCATCAGGGAATGAGTCAGCATTATGTGGATGATCTTATACCCAAGCTTGACCGGTATTTCAAAAAGCATCTAAATGAAGATATTTATGCGTACCTTGCTTGTGATGACGAGCAGCGGGTTCGGTCTATTGCATTGCTGCTCATTACCGAAAAGCCCGCCCGCCCGGCATTCATCAATGGCCGGACCGGTCTGGTACTCAATGTGTATACCGAGCCCGACTTCCGGAAGCAGGGCCATGCGGAAAAGCTGATGCAGTTCTTGCTGGATGATGCACATCAGTTTGAATTGGATTATGTTGAGCTGACTGCTACAGAAAGCGGCTATCCGCTCTATCAAAAATTGGGGTTCCATGATTTCGTTCCGGAAACGAAGCCAATGAAAATGCATTTACGAAAAGAGCTATAGTCTGAGAAGCCCCAATATATAATGGCTGAACGTAGATTTTTCCTTTACACCATTAGGAACCTATGGTATAATCAAGAAGTTAATTTAAGTGTTCTTATGTTAAAGAGTGGGTGCAAACCCACTCTTTACTCTTATGTATGGAATGCAATTTAAATAGGGAGGTGGATGTATGGCAGCAAAGAATATTGAGGAGTCTGTAGAGGCTATGGCCCAGCAACTGCTGGAAGGTCAGGAAACGATTGAACTGGTTGATGTGGAATACGTCAAGGAGCATACGGACTGGTATCTGCGCGTCTACATCGATAAAGAAGGCGGCATTGATATTGAAGATTGCCAGGAACTCAGTGAAAAGCTGGAGGCCGAGCTGGATGAGAAGAATACGATTCCAGACAGCTATATCCTGGAGGTTTCGTCGCCGGGCATTGATCGTGTTCTGCGCAAACCACGAGATCTGGTTCGTGAGCAGGGCAAGAAGGTCGATGTGACTCTCTATGCACCGCTTGATGGTAAAAAGACGCTTACAGGCGTCCTGACGGGCTTTGATGGCAAGGCTTTTACGCTGGATGAGTCCCTGACGATAGAGTTGGAGAAGGCGGCGCAGATCCGTCTGCATATTGATTTTTAAGGCTGTGGCCTTTATATAATGGGAGGATAAAGATTTTGGCAAGAAGAACAACGAAAGCGAAAGTAAAGGACAATGGACCGGAGTTCCTGGACACATTGCGTGAGCTCAGCAAAGAGCGCGGCATTGATGAGGAGTTCCTGTTTGAGGCAATTGAGGCAGCGCTGATTTCCGCATATAAGCGTAATTTCGGTGCCGCTCAGAATGTCCGCGTAACGCTTTCCCGTGATACGGGCCACTATCATGTTTATGCGATCAAGACCGTTGTGGAAGAAGCCGAGGATGAGATTACAGAGATCTCGCTGGCTCAAGCCCGTACGATCAAGCCGGATTATGAGATCGGTGATGTCATTGAGATTGAAGTGACTCCGGCAAACTTCGGCCGTATCGCTGCCCAGACGGCAAAGCAGGTCGTTGTGCAGCGCATCCGTGAAGCAGAGCGTGGCATTATCTATGAAGAATATCAGAGCCGTGAAAGCGATATCCTGAACGGTCTGGTTCAGCGTGTCGAGAACCGCAACGTATTTATCGACCTTGGCAAGACTGAGGCGGTACTTACGCCAGCTGAGCAGATTCCAACGGAGACTTATCAGCATGGTGACCGGATCAAAGCGTATATTGTTGAAGTCAAGAAGACAAACAAGGGACCGCAGATCGTGGTTTCCCGTACGCATCCGGGTCTCCTGAAGCGCCTGTTTGAGCTGGAAGTTCCAGAGATTCAGGAAGGCATCGTGGAGATCAAGTCAGTAGCTCGTGAGCCGGGCAACCGTTCCAAGATTGCAGTCTGGTCCAAGGATGAGGATGTCGATCCGGTAGGCTCCTGTGTTGGTCATCGTGGCATGCGTGTACAGGCCATTGTTGATGAGCTGGGCAGTGAGAAGATCGATATCGTGAAGTGGAGCGAGGATCCGGCAAAGTTCATCGCGAATGCACTCAGCCCGGCAAAGGTTGTTTCGGTTGCAGTCAACGAGGGCGAGAAAGTATCCCGCGTGGTCGTTCCGGATTATCAGCTGTCGCTGGCTATCGGCAAGGAAGGGCAGAATGCCCGCCTCGCTGCCAAGCTTACGGGCTGGAAGATCGATATCAAGAGCGAGACGCAGGCTGCCAGCGAACAACTGGACGAGCACATGAGCGAGGTTGAGGTCGAGAGCGACGAGTCGTTTACGGCAGAGGGTGAGTAAGGTGAAAACCAGAAAGATTCCGCAGCGGATGTGCCTGGGATGTCAGGAAAGCCATCCCAAGAAGGAACTGATCCGTATCGTACGCAGCCCGGAAGGCGAGTTTTCCGTGGATACCACAGGGAAAAAAGCTGGCCGCGGTGCGTATATCTGTCCAAAACAGGCATGTTTCGAGGCTGCGCGCAAGAGCCGCGGCCTGGAACGGTCCTTTAAGAGTCCGATTGATGCCGCCGTTTACGATAGCCTGGCGCAGGAGCTTCAGACTATCACAGGTAAGGCTGAGGATTGACGTATGGCCGTTACGAATATACAGCGCATCACCAATCTTCTGAGCATGGCTCAGCGGGCACGCCGGATTGCATCTGGCGCATTTGCCGTGGAGCAGGCCATGAAGAAACAACAGGCTGTGTTCCTGTTGATTGCCAGTGATGCCGCAGAAGAATCAAAGAAAACCTATATCGGGTTAGCAGATAAATATAAGGTTCCTTATGCAGAGGGGCTGGACCGGGAGACACTTGGTACCTGCCTGGGCAAAGAATATCGCGCAGCAGCAGTCTTGACTGATGCGGGATTTGCCAGCAAACTGCAACAGCTAATGGAGGAACCGCTATGAATTAATCGGGGGTGGATTAATGTCCAAATACAGGGTTTATGAATTGGCCAAAGAATTCAATAAGGAAAGCAAAGATATTCTGGATGTCCTGAAGAAGGAGAACTTCCAGGTAAAAAATAATTTCAGCAGTGTTGGCGATGAAGAGCGGAATGCATTGAAAAAGCATTTCGAGGGTGGCAAAGCAGCGGTTAAAGCACAGCCGGCTCCGGCAGCCCATGTGCAGGACAAGAAAGCACAGCCAACGGCTAAGCAGGCCAATCATAACAGCGAGAATCATCGCAGCAATAACAACAATAATAGCAGCACGAACCGTGGCAATAATGGCGGCCAGCATCATAATGCAGCAGCCCGTACGGAAAATGGCCCGGTAAGAGCTGGTAACAATAATAATAGCAGCAACAGCAACAGCAATACGCACCGTCCGCATGACAACAATAACAGTAATCGCAGCGGCAGCACGAGCAATAGCAGCAATACCAATACCAACACGAACACCAATAGCAACGGTGGCAACCGCAGCAACAATAACAATAACAATAACCGGAATAACGATCACCGCAATGGCGGCCGTTCAAATGAGCGGAATGGTCGTAATGACCGCAACAACCGCGGCAATTTCCGCAATGACCGCAACAATCGTCGCGTCCGCAACAACCGCCGTGGCAATCAGCCGCAGGCACCAAAGGTTGAGATTGCTCGTCCAAAGCATATCAAGGTACCAGAGAGCATCGCAGTAAAAGATCTGGCTTCCAAGATGAGCTACACGGCAGCAGATATCGTGAAGAAACTCTTCATGATGGGTGTCATGGCTACGATCAATCAGGAAATCGACTTTGATACGGCTGCACTTGTTGCGTCTGAGTTTGGCGTTACCTGTGAAGAGCTGCCGCCAGATGTCGATCCGACGGAGATCCCGGAGATTGTTGATGATCCGAAGAGCCTTAAACTGCGTCCGCCAGTCGTAACGGTCATGGGCCATGTTGACCACGGCAAGACGTCACTGCTCGACTGCATCCGTAACACGCATGTACAGACGCACGAGGCTGGTGGTATCACGCAGCATATCGGTGCTTATCAGGTAAACTGCAAGGGCAAGAAAATCGTATTCCTCGATACGCCGGGTCATGAGGCCTTTACGGCAATGCGTGCCCGCGGGGCGCAGATCACGGATATCGCGATCCTGGTCGTTGCTGCTGATGATGGTGTTATGCCGCAGACGATTGAGGCAATCAATCATGCCAAATCGGCTAAAGTACCTATCATCGTAGCAATCAATAAGATTGATAAACCGGGTGCTAATCCGGAGCACGTGAAGCAGGAACTCATGGAGCATGGTTTGGTACCGGAAGAATACGGCGGAGATACCATCATGGTTCCGGTTTCGGCCAAGAAACAGCTTGGTATTGACGATCTGCTCGAAAATGTTCTGCTGCTGGCAGAGGTTGAGGAACTGAAAGCCAACCCGAATCGTGATGCCATTGGTGTAATCATCGAGGCCAAACTGGATAAGGGCCGCGGTACGGTAGCTACTGTCCTCGTACAGAACGGTACGCTGCGCATTGGTGATTCGGTAGTCTGCGGTACAACCTACGGCAAAGTCCGTGCCATGGTTGACGATCGTGGCAACAACGTTAAAAAGCCGGTCCGTCGGTACCAGTTGAGATCCTGGGTCTCAATGATGTACCAGCTGCCGGTGATGTGCTGGCTGTCCTCGAGGAGAAACAGGCTCGCTCGATTGCGGAAGCCCGTGTGGAACGTCAGCGTACGAACCTCATCAAGAGCAAGAAGGTTTCGCTTGATGACCTGTTCCAGCAGATTCAGGAAGGCGAGATCAAGGACCTCAACATCGTGGTCAAAGCGGATGTTCAGGGCTCGGTTGAAGCACTCTGTGGTTCGCTGTTGAAGCTCAACAAGAACGATGAAGTCCGTGTCAGCATTGTCCATTCTGGTGTTGGTGCAGTCAATGAGACCGATGTTATGCTCGCTTCGGCAGCCAACGCAATCATCATTGCCTTCAATGTCCGTCCGGATGCGAATGCCAGCAAGGTAGCCGATACTGAGGATGTCGATATCCGTACGTACCGTGTCATCTATGATGCGCTGAACGATGTGAAGGATGCCATGAGCGGCATGCTGAAGCCGAAGTATAAGGAAGTCATTCAGGGCCGTGTCGAGATTCGTCAGGTCATGAAGTTCTCCAAGGCTTTGGTTGCAGGTTCCTATGTCCTCGACGGCAAGATCTTCAACAATTCCAAGATCCGTATCATTCGTGATAACATTGAAGTATTCGATGGCGAGATTGATTCGCTGCGCCGCTTCAAGGATGAGGTCAAGGAAGTTGCTGCCGGCTTCGAGTGCGGTATCTCCATTGTTGATTACCGTGATTTCCGTGAAGGCGATATCATCGAGGCTTACACGATGGAAGAGATTGCTACGGATATCAATGAAGCCAACAAGGCTGCTGCCAAGAAGCGTGAAGACGCAGCAAATGCAGCCGCCAAAGCCGCCAAAGCTGCGAAAGCAGAGGAAGCAGAGGAAGAATAATTAATACAGTAATTATGATAGAAGGAGGCGTGTGCCGATGAGTCAGCTTCGGGTAGAAAAAGTACAGGAGCTCATGAAGCAGGAAATCAGCCAGATTATCCAGCGGGAACTCAAGGATCCGCGGATCGGTTTTGTAACCGTTACTTCGGTGGAATGTACAGGAGACCTTCGTGAAGCAAAGATCTACGTGAGCCTCATGGGCAGCGAACAGCAGGTTAAGGATAGCTGGGCCGGCCTCAACCGGGGGCTCGGCTTTATCCACCGGGAAATCGGCAAGCGTATCCGCCTGCGGTTTACGCCAGAGCTTACGTTTGAGCTGGATAAGTCGCTAGATTACAGCGCGCATATCCAGGAACTTCTGCTGAAAATCAAGGCGGATGAAGCCGCCAGAGATTCGCAGCATCCAGACGAGGAGCAATAAAACAATATGAAAATTTCATTGAGGGAAACTGCACAGACTCTCCGGTCTGCACAGAAGATCATCATCACAGCTCATGTGAACCCGGATGGCGATGCCATCGGTTCCTCGCTGGGTCTGATGCATTTTCTGCGCGGTCTGGGCAAGGATGCGCAGGTTCTCATCGATGATGATATCCCGGCAACATTTTCTGTGTTGCCGGGATATGAGCTTATAGGGAAACCTGAGGAAGGACAGAGCATCACAGCCGATCTGCTGGTCGCGCTGGATGTCAGTCTGGACCGGATAGGAAAGGCAGCCGATGTCGTCAAGGCATCGGTCCTGAATATCGATCATCATATTACCAACGATGATCAGGCCGAAAAGCTCTATCTCGATGGGAGCTGTGCAGCTACTGCAGAAATCATTTATCAGATCATCAAAGAAATGAAGGGCGATTTCACACAGGACACAGCAATGTGTCTGTTTACCGGGATTGCCACTGACTGCGGCTGGTTCCGTTATTCCAATACGACACCGGCTACGATGCGGGCGGCAGCCGATCTGCTGGCTTGTGGCGTAGAGCCGAATATCATTTCCGAAGCGCTGGAGCAGAAGCCTTATGCCCGGGTAAAGGGCCTGGCTGATGCAATGCAGCATATCGAGGTCTGGCATGACGGTCGGGCTGCTGGTGTATTCCTGGACCTGTCTACGATGGAAGCCCTGGAACATGCGGATGGCCTGATCGATATGGTCCGGATCATCGAAGGTGTGGACATTGCCGTAGTGCTGAAGGAAAAAGAGCCGGACATCTGCCGGGTCAGCATGCGCTCAAAAGGCATCGATGTGACGAAAGTTGCGGTGAACTTCGGGGGTGGCGGCCACATCCGGGCAGCCGGTTGTGCCATCAAGCAGCCATTTGCCGAGGCAAAGGCCGCACTGGTGGCTGCTATTGATGCGGTTCTGGAGGAAACGCCTTGAGCGGGCAGACACCAGCCGGAGCTGGTGCTGCCGCTCAGGGAGGCTTCCTGAATATACTGAAACCACCGGGGATGTCATCCCATGATGTCATCGGCTTTGTCCGGAGGATCCTGCATATCAAGCGGGTCGGGCATGCCGGGACACTGGATCCGGCTGCTGCGGGCGTGCTTCCGGTTGCGGTGGGACAGGCGGCAAGGCTGATCGAGTACCTGGAACTGGCCGATAAGACCTATCGGGCAGAGGTACGGTTTGGCATTGCCACGGACAGTGGCGACGACACCGGCAAGATCCTGCAGTCAAAGCCGGATTTCACGATGCCATCCGTCGAGGAGATTCAGACCGTGCTGAAGCAGTTCACTGGCCGGATCACGCAGATTCCCCCGGCTCATTCGGCCATCAAGATTCATGGACAGCGGGCCTGTGATCTGCTCCGTCAGGGGCAGAAGGTAGAGATGCCCAGCCGGGAGATTACGATCCATCGACTGGAGCTCCTGGTGCGCCGCACGGATACGCTTCTGATCGACACGGATTGTTCCAAGGGGACGTATATCCGTAGCCTTTGTGCGGATATCGGTGAAGCGCTGGGCATTCCTGCGACGATGGCATTTCTTGTCCGTCGTCGTGTGGGCGACTTTCAGCTAGGCAATGCCTTGACACTGGAAGAGCTGCAGGCACAGGGGGCATCCGCTTTACTGGATCCATCAGAATTCCTGAGTCATCTGGAATCCTATGCCCTCAATCCATTGCGTGAGAAAGCATTCCGTAATGGATTGGGCACAGGGGAACGGGAGAATATCCCTCAAAGCGACGTATTGCGCGTTTATGCTGATGGCGTTTTCCTCGGCATTGGCCGATACGACCGGGAGAATCAGGAAATCATTCCCGTGAAAGTATTGGGAAATTGAATCAGGAGTGTTCAGCAAATGAAAGTCTATACAAAGCTTACTGACCTCACAAAAAGCTATCGGGATATTGTCGTTGCTTTGGGCATGTTCGATGGCGTTCATATCGGTCATCAGAGTATTATCCGGCGGGCGGTGGAGCTGGCCCGGGAGATCAAAGGTACCGCAATGGTGTTCACATTCAGCAATCATCCGTTGTCTGTGGTAGCACCGCAGGCGCTGCCACCACAGATCGGCAATAACCTGCTGCGAGAGACGCGGCTGCAGAAGCTGGGGGTGGATGTCCTGATGTCGGTTCCGTTTACCAGAGCCTTTGCCGGGAACAGCCCGGAGGAGTTCCTACAGCTGCTGCAGCAGGAGTTTGCTCCGCGTTATGTTGTCACAGGCCCCAATTATACGTTCGGGGCTAAAGGCAAGGGCAACCAGCGGCTGCTGCTGAGGGCTGGCCGGGATTATGGGTTCCGTACCGAAATCTGTCCGGCAGTTCTCAAAGAAGGCCGTCCTGTGAGCAGTACGCGTATCCGTTCTCTGCTGGATCAGGGAAACCTGCTGGAGGCAAATGACTTCCTCGGCTATGAATTTACGGTCATCGACCGTGTGATTCATGGCGATCAGCGGGGCAGGACACTGGGCTTCCCAACGGCGAATCTGGCGATACCGGATGAGCGCGTCATGCTGCCCAATGGTGTCTATGCCGCCCGTGTCATTTATGAAGGAAAGCACTATGACGGATTGGCCAATATCGGCAATAATCCTACCTTTGAAGGCTGTAACCACCGGTTGGAAGTCAATATCCAGGATTTCAGTCAGGATATCTATGACAAGGTACTGGAAGTCCGCTTCCTGGCCAGGCTGCGCGACGAAGTGAAATTCGACGGTGTGGAGCAGCTGGTCCGGCAGATGCGAAAAGATAAGGAGAAAGCCCGATCTTATTGGGGCTGATCCCGCATCTGGCTGCAAAAATCTGTTTACAGCCAGATGGTCTTTATGCTATACTAACAAAGGTGTCTCAGACATCATCAAGAGATCCTCAGCTCAGCTGGCGAAGTACTCCGACGCTCCCTTAGCTGATGGACAGATTAAACAACAGGAGGAATTTTCACATGTTAACTCAGGAAGCAAAACAGGAAATCATGAAGAAGTACGCCGTTCACGAAGGTGACACGGGGTCCCCAGAGGTACAGATCGCTGTTCTGACGGCTCGTATTGAGTATCTGACGAATCATCTGAAGGAGCACAAGAAGGATCATCATTCCCGTCGTGGCCTGCTGAAGATGGTTGGTCATCGTCGTCGTCTGCTCAGCTACCTTTACAAATCGGACATCGAGCGTTATCGTTCTATCATTGCTAAGCTCGGCATCCGCGCTACGATTGGCTAATCGAACGAATTCTGATTTCTAAAAAGCGGGATTATTTCCCGCTTTTTTTATGTAAAATCGTTTCAAGTCTAAAGGATTCTGCCGAGTTATGTCGAAAACAGATAAGGTATGCTGAACAGACTTGAACTTTAGGAGGAAAACTATATGTATAGTTTCGAAATGGAACTGGGCGGCCGTAAACTTGTCATCGAAAATGGCAAGATGGCAAAGCAGGCAAATGGTGCGGTGCTGGTTCGCTATGGCGACACGGTCGTACTGGTTACGGCTACAGCCTCGGCTGAGCCACGGCAGGGTGTGGACTTCTTCCCACTGACTGTTGATTATGAAGAGAAGATGTATGCTGCCGGCAAGATTCCGGGTGGTTTCATCAAACGTGAGGGGCGTCCATCCAACGACGCAATCCTGTGTGCCCGTCTGATTGACCGTCCAATCCGCCCGCTGTTCCCGAAAGGGTTCCGCAATGATGTGCAGATCGTAGCTACGGTTATGTCAGTAGAGCAGGATAATGCCCCTGAGCTGGCAGCTATGATTGGTGCTTCAGCAGCTCTGTCTGTTTCGGATATTCCGTTCATGGGCCCGATTGCCGGTGTCCGTGTCGGCCGTGTCAATGATGAATTCGTCATCAACCCGACCGAGGAGCAGCGTCAGGTTTCTACTTTGAACCTGACGGTTGCCGGCTCGCATGATGCCGTCATGATGGTTGAGGCTGGTGCCAGTGAACTGCCAGAGGACGTCATCCTCGATGCAATCCTCTTTGGTCACAAGGAAATTCAGCGTATCGTTGACTTCCAGAATGATATACAGAAAGAATGCGGCAAGGAAAAGCGTGATGTTACGCTGTTCACGGTTCCGGAGGAACTGGAGCAGGGCATCCGTGAATATGCTATGACCCGTCTGGATGAAGCTACCCGTAACCCGGATAAGCTGGACCGTGATTCCCATATTGCGGATATCAATGCCGATGTCATGGAGCATTTCCTCGTGGATTATCCGGAGATGGATAAGGAGATCGCTATGGCCTTGCATGATCTCGAGAAAGAGATCGTCCGCCACATGATCACGCACGAGAAGATCCGTCCGGATGGCCGTGAGGTAGAGGAAGTCCGTCCGGTCAGCTGCGAAGTCGGCCTGTTGCCGCGTACGCATGGTTCCGGCCTGTTCACGCGTGGACAGACGCAGGTCATGACAGTCACAACGCTGGGATCGCTTGGTGATGAGCAGATCATCGATGGCCTTGGACCTGAGACGACCAAGCACTATATCCACCACTATAACTTCCCAGGTTATTCGGTTGGTGAGGCAAAGCCAATCCGCAGCCCGGGACGCCGTGAGATCGGTCATGGTGCACTGGCTGAGCGCGCACTCGTTCCGGTCATCCCGTCGATTGAGGACTTCCCGTATACCATTCGTCTGGTATCGGAGATCCTGGAATCCAATGGTTCCAGCTCCATGGGCTCTGTCTGCGGCAGCACCCTGTCCCTCATGAATGCCGGTGTACCAATCAAGCGTCCGGTTTCCGGCGTGGCTATGGGCCTGGTAAAAGAAGGCGACAAATACACGATCCTGACGGATATCCAGGGCATGGAAGATGCGCTGGGCGATATGGACTTCAAGGTCGCCGGCACCAGCGAAGGTGTCACGGCAATTCAGATGGATATCAAGGTTGCCGGCATCGATCGTGAGATCCTGTCTTCTGCTTTGCAGCAGGCAAAACGCGGCCGTGCCTTTATCCTGGGCAAGATGCTGGAATGCATCGACAAGCCGGCTGACGATCTGTCTCCGTATGCACCGCGTGTTGAGACCATCAAGATCAAGACGGACAAGATCCGTGAAGTCATCGGTACTGGCGGCAAGGTCGTCAAGAAGATCATCGATGAGACGGGCGTTCAGATCGACATCCATGAGGATGGCAATATCTTCATCTCGTCGGTAGATGCAGATGGCATGAAGCGCGCCAAGCAGATGATCGAAGACATCGTCCGTGAGGTCGAGGTCGGTGAGATCTACAACGGCAAGGTAACGCGTCTCATGAAGTTCGGTGCCTTTGTTGAAGTCCTGCCGGGCAAAGAAGGCCTGTGCCACATTTCTCAGCTGGCTAACCATCGGGTTGAGCAGGTAGAGGATGTTGTCCAGGTTGGCGATCAGCTGCAGGTCAAAGTAGTGGAGATCGACGATAAGGGCAGAATCAACCTGAGTCATAAAGTTCTGCTGTAATAGCATATAAGCATGAAAACAGCCTTCCTCCGATTGGGGGAAGGCTGTTTTCATGCTTATTTCTTGTACATCCGGTTGAGCGGATTTTCCTTGAAGATATTTCCCTGTTCGATATAGCGGTGGACCATCTTCTCCGAGCGGTGACGGGTCTGGCGCATGATCGAGAGCGCATCGACATCATGCTGGGCTGCACTGGTGGCAAACCCGCGTCGCAGGCTGTGCCCGGCAAACTGTTTTTCATCGAGTCCGGCCATCCGGGCATATTTCTTGACGATAAGTGCTACGGACTTGTCCGAAAGCTGAGTATTCCGGAGGGCATGCGACTTCGTGAACGGGCGGAAGATCGCGCCGGTATGGATCTCGGCGGCATCAAGCCACTGCCGCAGGGCACGGACCGCACAGATCTCAGCGTCGGGTGCATACGGGACGGCCAGCGTGGCACCACGTCCCAGCTGATCGGCTTTTGACTGCGGTACGAAAATCATGACACCCTGCGTGGTGAAGGTCAGTTCCTCGGCCTGGATGCGGACCAGTTCTGAGCGTCGGAAGGCTCCGGCAAAGCCCAGGAAGATCAGGGCCCGGTCGCGCAGGGACACGATATCATTCGTGTCGAAACAGTCGGCCAGCAGGTACAGGGTTTCCATGAGGATTGGCGACTTGCCACGTTGGAAGGTGCCTTTTTCCCGGCGGATGGCAGCCATGGCCGCACGGACCATGCTGTCCTTGGCCGGGTTGTTCTTGCCGTTGTAGCCGGCTGCAATATGATTCTCGGAAATGGCGGTGACACGGCGGCCAACGGTATTGGCTTTTGCTTCATCGGCCAGATCGTTGATATAGTTGACGATGGTCTCCGGAGCAGCCGGCAGATCCTGTTCATGATGATAGCTGCACCAGTCCGAGAAATCGCTCCAATCGGCCGAATAAGCCTTGAGCGTATTTTCGGCCTTGGATTTTTCCAGTCGCCGTTTTGCTTTTTCGGATAGCCGGCGGTTGGATTCGATCCGCTGGTTCTTCACCAGCATGAAATTATCTTTTGCTTTCATGGTATTCATCTTTCTTTCCAGCATTCTCTGTATCTTATTATAAAGGAATGTGCCAAACTTGGAAAGATAGAGTATAATAATACAGTAACAAATCAAAAAAGAAAGAGAGGTGATGGAATGTCACGGCTCAAGAAATACCGTAAGCATCTGGCAGCGGCTCTGATGATCATCGCGTTGCTGGCGGCAGCACTGCTGGTGATGATGCCAAAAGAGGAAGCACCATCGTCATTGGTGACACCTGCACCAGTCGGACTTACGGTCACAACCGAGGAGCAGCCGGCATCCTTCTCACCTGTATTGTCCTGGAAGAAAGATGCGGATGCGGTTTATTATGAGATGGAGTTCTTTGCGGAAAAACCGGAAGATCTCAGCGATACACAGGTTTCTACTGAGGCAATCTATCATACGGCCGAGATCTTCCAGAATCATTACAATCCGCCCCTGCAACTGTTTGCGGAAAAATATCTAGGCAAGCGCCCAATCTACTGGCGGGTACGGGCCATTGATTTCAATGGAGATCCGTATACACCATTCAGTGAGTTACAGGAGCTTTGGACGAGTCCGGATGTGACCCCGATGACTGCACCTATTCCGTTATCCCACTATGGCGAAGGCAATGGCTCGGTGCTGCTGTATCCGGTCTACCACTGGATTCCCCAATCAAGTGCAAAGCATTATGAGGTTGCACTTTACTTGGATAACCCCGAGACGAATCCGGAGGCCGAGCGGGCAGATACGCTTTATTCGGATACGGCTGAGCTTTATGATCCGTTTTCACGCCCAGGCAATCAAGGGTACTATTGGCGGGTGCACAGTCTGGATGCTCTTGGCAATCCAATCGGTGATTGGTCTGAGGTCTGCCATTTCCGCATTGCACCTGACGACGACTGGGAGGTAGCCGTCCTTGGCGACAGCATCAGTCATGGCGGCGGGCATTTCTCTTATGGACCGGAAGACTTCGAGTTCAGCTGGCTGCATTATCTGAACTTCCCGACGCTGAATCTTTCAGAAAGCGGGAATACGGTTCAGATGACGCTGGAACGTTTTGATCGGGATGTACTGCCATTCCATCCCCGGTATCTGCTGATCATGACGGGTAGCAACAGCCTGCGGGCTGGGGAAGACCCGCAGGTGGTCATCGAGGATCTGCAGGAGATGCAGCGCCGGTGCCGGGATGCCGGTATACGGCCTATCCTGATGACACTGCCGGCGATCAACCCCGCGAATATCGATCATGTCTTTAATGAAGAAACCACTGAGGATTGGCGCAATCGGTTTGCAATCGTTAATGATTATATTCGTACCCAGGTACATATCGACACAGCGGCGGCCTTTGAATGCCCAAATGGTGTGCTACCGACGATGTATGCACTGGATGGGCTGCACCCGGATGTACTGGGGAAGCGCCTGATGGGGGAAAAAGTCAATGCCGTTTGGGCTGATGTAAAACAGCAGGCAGATGATGCTATGACCCGCATGTCAGCTTCCGATGATGAATGAGTTCAGGAAACGGACCGCCATAGCAGGGATGTAGAATGAGGCGGATGGATATGAAGAACTTTATAAAACTCATGCGTAATTACCGGCTGCATAAGCAGATCGGGAAATATCTCGCTGTGATTTTGCTGATTCTGGCAATCATTACCGTGTTGGTCCTGGAGGTATTCAGCCGGGGAGCGGCCATGATCTTCAATCAGGCGATGGAAGGCCAGGATGTGCTGCGGGGGACAATTACAGTTGAGAAACTGCTGGCCGATCTGACCGGACACGTATCCTTTGAGAATTTGGAGTGGAAAGATGTCAATGGGAACACGTTGCTGAAGGTGCCATCCGGATCGTTTCAGGCCAGGCCATGGGATGTCGTGACTAATAATATGAAAGCAACGACCATTCAGGAACTGACCTTGAATGACGCGGAAGTATCCATCCACCTTGCCGATGATATGCAGGTCGACTTTATTCGCCCATCGCATGACATGCAGAAAATCAAGGATGAGTCTGATGATGACTGGCGCAATAAAGTCAGTCTGGTCGGTAAGAGTGAGGAGGAGCGTAAGGCCATCGGCGAGTGGCGGCGGCAGCATCAGGCCGATAAGATGAAGAAGAAATGGTCGAATTTCAACCGGGATGGCCGCAAGATCCGGATGAAGCTGAACTTCAATAATTGCCGCATGGAGGTATTCTTCAAGGAGCGGCATTATCTGATGGATCATGTCAATATCCATACGGATATCAATACAGCTGATGCGATGGTGCTGCATGCAGCCAGTGGCGGTTTTGGCGGGACGATGATCGGCAATGGCGTAAAATTGGATGGTACAGTGGACTTTAAGACAGATCCGGTACCGGTCTGTGATTTGCGGATTCAGTTTCTTGATGTCGATCCATCCTCATTGGGGTTCGGCTTGAACGTGCATGATAAGATGACACTTGATACCAAAATGACCGGACCGATTACGGGGATGTCTGGTGATGGTACCTTGCGGATGGATGAATTGCATATACCGGGACTGGACTTCAGTGGCGTTACCGGTGACATCCATTATGATGGGAAGTCGCTGACATTCTCTGATGTCCGGGCTGGCGTTTATGGCGGTTCTCTGGCGGCTTATGGGGATTATGATCTTGATACCCGTTATTATCATTTGTATGGCAGGGGAACGGATCTGAATACGAATCTGGCGCTTCCCAACAGCCACCTGTACTGCAAGGTGGATATGGATCTGTCAATTGACTCCCGTGGCAATTCCCGGGATACGACCATTACGGGCAGCTTTGAGTCAGGTCCTGGCCGTTACCGGATCATGCCCTTCAAACGCCTGTCCGGTCAATTCAGCAACGCTTATCATGATCTGCAGTTCTACAATGCGATGATTGAGCTGGCTGGATTTACCGTCCAGACCGATGCCTTCCGGATCAAGGACGGTAAGCTGACTCTGAGTCCGTTGCAGCTTATCGACAAAAATGGACAGATGCTGACAACAATCGATCCAACAAAACGGGGAAAATAACGGCCTGGCGAACTTTATATTTTCCGAAAGTGTAACTTTTCTAACTGCATATCCGGACAGGATTCGGTATACTGCTGGTATGTGTTACTGGATATGGAGGAGTTAGTTATGAGTGCATTTTTAGGTCCGATTCATCATTGGATGTATGGAAAGATTCAGGCGCAGAATGATCTGATCGGTCAGCTGGCCGCGAAAGCAGAGGCAGAGGGCTGGACTGCATCGCTGGATTCGTATGTAAGTCATGAGGAAGGTCCATTGGATGAGATCATCGACGTTGAGAATATCCATGGCTGGCTTAGTACGCGCATCGAAGATGTAGAGTGCCGTTATGCCGGCATTGTAACGACGCTGCTGGCAGGGCATCCGGAGCGTCTTGCGGTGTTGAAACAGACAGCGTTCGTTTGGGGCACAGGCCATGCTGCGGACAGCGGGGCATCTGCTGCTGACTGCTATAAGAAGATCGAGGATTGTACGCTTAATGGCATGCCGTGTGATGGCGTCAATATCGTTACAGATAAGGATGAGGCCCATTTAAGCTGGGAGCAGCGCTTTGATGTGCATGAAGCTTATTGGCTAAAAGCTGGTGGAGATCCGACACATTTCTATGAGCTGCGGAACCAGGTCGTAAACGGGCTCCTGTCGGAGACTAGGTTCACGTTGTCATCAGTGGACCGGAAAGCATATACGCTTTTGCCGCGCTGATGTGTGTATCCCTTTGGGGACAGGGCGGCGCCAGCTGCGCAGGGGCTTGGTTTATCAAGCCCATTCCCTGTTGCTGCATCGCTCTCTTTTTACTGCTGTAGAATATTGAATTCAAGCCCCCTTTTATGGTAAGATATACAAGATATGTAAGGGGGAGTGCTATTTTGCTGGTCTTAGCGAGAAAAGCTCAACAAGAGATCATGATTGGCGATAACATTGTTGTGAATATCGTCAAGGTGAGTGGCAATAAGATAAAAATCGGCATTACAGCGCCAGCAGGTGTATCGGTTTATCGATCGGAATGCCGGCCGGAACTCGACCAGGGATGTAGCGAGCAGCCACAGGAAAAAAATTGGATAAATGGAGATCTGAACCAGATAAGACGTACGAAGCAGCAGGATGCCTTCGTACTCTATTTGTTTGGAAAGACCTATTACTATAATCTATAGTTATGTATAGCTTATTGGCATAACCTATTTATTTATGAAAAAGTTCAATGGTAGAAAGTGATAGATTTCACTTGAATTGCCAGAATATAGCGTTATAATGAACTTGTGAATTTGATAACAAGGTCGGTCATTTGGTCAGGAGGTTCATTATGTCAGAAATGAAAACAAAACGTACGAGCGTCGTCATCGTTGGTGCTGGTATTGGTGGTGTACGGGCGGCCCAGGTGCTTGCCGAGCAGGATGTTGATGTTACGATCATCGATCGGAATAATTACCAGCTGTTTCCGCCACTGTTGTATCAGGTTTCTACCGCAGTCCTGGCAGAGAGCGAGATTGCCTATCCGGTTCGTGAGTTTTTCCGTTCGCATCCGAATGTTAATTTCTATCTGGGTGAGGTTCAGGATTTCGATACGGATAACCAGACGGTAATTACGGATCATGGCAATGTGGATTATGATTATCTGATTGTAGCAGCTGGTTCTACCACAAATTATTTTGGAATGAAATCAGTGGAACAGCATGCATTCCCGATGAAGACGATGACGGAAGCGATTGCCATCCGCAATCAGATCATTCGGTGCCTGGAGCGGGCAGAGCAGGAACCGGATGAGGCGAAACGGCGTGAGCTTTTGACGTTTGTCTGTGTTGGCGGTGGCCCGACTGGTGTAGAAGAAGCGGGGGCGATTTCCGAGCTGATCTACAAATCCATGCGCCGTGACTACCACAAGCTCAACTTTGATGAAGTCGACATCAAGCTCATGGAGGGAACGGATCGCGTACTGGCCATGATGCCGGAGAAACTGCGCAACCGGACGGTGTCCATCCTGCAGCAGAAGAAAGTCGATGTACGTCTGAGCACGGCCGTGGTCGATTATGATGGACACACCATCAAGCTCAAGAGTGGTGAGTCCATCCCGACGCAGACCGTGATCTGGGCAGCTGGTGTCAAGGCTTCGCCAATCATGTCCAAGCTTGGCACGGAGGCAATCCGTGATGGCCGTATCAACGTTCAGAAGAACCTGTCCGTCAAGGGGCTGGTCAATGTCTATGCAATCGGTGACTGCGCCTGCTTCATCCAGCAGGAGGGGGAACGTCCGCTGGCAACGGTAGCGCCGGTGGCCATGAAAGAGGCTGAGCTTTGTGCAGCCAACATTATTCGCCGGATGCAGGGCGCTTCACAGGAGGTATTCTCCTATAAAGATCGTGGGCGCGATGGCAACAATCGGCCGCGGAGCAGCAGTCCTGCATTCAGGCAGCATCAATATGACCGGGTTCTTTGCCTGGTCAGCCTGGCTTTGGGTTCATCTTTTCAAGCTGGCTGGTACCTATGCCAACCTGACCGTTTCACTGAAATGGATGTGGAATTACCTGCACAATACAAGACTTTCCCGCATTCTCATCAACCGCTGAGTTGACAATCCATAGAATATCCGATATGCTGAACGTGGTATCTTATCAAGTTTAGATACACTAACAGATATTCTATGGAGATGAGATGAATGAAATTTGACACGGATTTGGGCTATGCTTTTATGCATCTGTACCTGACCCTTCACCCGAAAAAATCACCGGCGTATGATCCGACGGAGGAAGGCTATATCTCAGATGAGGAAGAATCCCGGATTCATCATTTTGCGGAGTTCATCCGCTATAGCGGGCAGGTGACATACGGCTGGGATCAGCTGCGGCAGTCCGGACAAAGCAAGGAAGCGGTTGAGGCAACGATCAGCCGTGCTTCGGAAGAGGGCTGGCAGGATTTCATGAACCATTTCACCGAAAGTGTGAATGGTGAGATTGAGTTCGATGAGAAAGAGCTCCCGGGGACATTTGAGAAGTTTGCCAAGGATGTCCATCGGCTGTGCAGCCGTCCGACGACCCAGATCGAGATTGAGTTGGCCAAATCCCTGAATAATCTATAACGGATTACCAGGAGGTATCAGCAAGTTTAAGTAAAGTTTACTTGTCTTGCTGATACTTTTTTGTATAATTAAAATTAGATTAGTTTGCTTTAGGAGGCCTATATGAAATCTTATCGTTGCCGGTTTTTAGGGAGCGTATTCCTGATTGTTATCATCAGCCAAAGCTTGCTCAGACTGTTGCTGTTTATCGTATCTTTTTCAGCATTCTCACATCAGATTCTTGATTTTATACGGACATTCGCGCTAGGGGCGGTATATGACGCCGTGACTGGCGCTTTTTTCTGCGTACCGGCAGCTGTCCTGCTGGGAATCCTGCCAACTGGCTGGCTGGTGAAACGCCGGGGCCGCTGGTCTCTATTGGCAGTCATGCTGTTCATGAACTTCCTGCTGGTATTTGAGTCTGTGGCCCTGTTCCTGTTCTGGCAGGAATTCCATACCAATTTCAACTTCATTGCTGTCGATTATCTGATCTATACCAATGAGATGATCGGGAATATCTGTCAGGCCTATCCGATGGGAATCATCTTGCCGGCATTGCTGGCAGCAGCGGGGGCACTTACCTGGCTGCAGGCAAGATATCTGCATGGTCCGTTTCAGCAGAAGCAATGGCGAAAGCTGGCTGTTCAGGCCGCTGTGGCAATATTGCTGGTCGTTGTTTCAGCCAATGTCATAGACGATGATTGGCGTGAGCATGTCAGTACGAACCAATACAATGTTGAGTTGGCTGGTGATGGCTCGTATGGTTTTGTACATGCTTTTTTTGCGAATGAACTGGATTATCATCAATTCTATGTGAATGAAGAGAATGGCACCGCACTTTCGGATCTGCGGCAGCAGCTGCAGGCAGATAATGCCACATTCAATGAGGATGATGGCATAGGCCGGCGGGTAACCAATCAGAATGACCTGACAGGCCGCCATCTTAATGTCGTCATGATTACGGTGGAGAGCCTGAGCTCCAGCTATAGTGGAGCTTTCGGTGCCAGGACTTCATGGACGCCTAACCTTGATGCCCTGGTGGCAGAGTCGTACACCTTTCAGCGGATGTACGCCACCGGGACACGCACGGTTCGCGGGCTGGAGGCGCTTTCGCTATCCGTTCCACCAACGCCCGGACAGTCGATTCTTCGTCGCCCCGGCAACGAAGATATGGCGACGCTGGGGGATGCCTTTCGTCAGAATCAGTATCAGACAGACTTCATTTATGGCGGTTATGGCTATTTCGATAACATGAATGGATTTTTTGAAGCGAATGGCTATACCATCAAAGACCGGGTGAGCATCCCCAATGAGGAGATCATGCAGGAAACGGTCTGGGGCGTAGCCGATGAAGTGTTGTTCTCGCAGGTATTGAAATCCATGGATGCGCATTATGCATCTGGTGACCGGGCCTATGAAATGGTTATGACGACCAGCAATCACAGCCCGTATACATTTCCACAGGGACGCGTAGATGCTCCGCAGGAAACAAGAGAAGGCGCTGTGCGTTATACCGACTGGGCAATCTATGATTTTCTCCAGCGCGCGAAGGAAAAGCCCTGGTTTAAGGATACGGTCTTTGTCATCGTCGCAGATCATCAGGCTTCTGCCGCGGGCAAGACGGAACTGCCTGTCGATAAGTATCACATTCCCTGTATCATTTATGCACCGGGGCTGATCCCTGCTGGCAGGAACGACCGGCTGATGAGCCAGATGGACCTGGCACCGACACTCCTTGGCATGCTGGGACTTTCCTATGATTCGCATTTCATGGGTCGGGATATTGCCAAAGTCCCCGTCAGTGAAGATCGTGCCTTCATCAGCACTTATCAGAGTATGGGTTATATCAAGGGAAACACATTGACCGTTCTCGATACAGGAAAGAAAATCAGATCCTATCAGATTGAAGACTGGGAAAAGAGCATTTATCAGCCAATCGATAACGATCCCGCACAGGTAGAGGAAGCGATGTCCTGGTATCAGGGCGCCAGCGACTTGTTCCATGCGGGGAAACTGCATCAATGAAATGAGGCCATCTAAGATGGAGACAATCCTACCGGAATTTTATCCTGCATTTACCTGCAAAGCGGATAGATGTGCACACAGCTGTTGCAAAGGCTGGGAAATTGACATCGACAAAGACACTGCCGCACGCTATCAATCCATGAAGGGGACTCTGGGTGACCGGCTGCGTCAGAATATGCTGACCCGTGACGGACAAAGCTGCTTTCGGATGGATGAAGAAGGGAAGTGTCCCTTCCTGCGGGCGGATGGGCTGTGTCAGATCATCCGTGAAACCGGTGAAGAAAATCTGTGCGTGATCTGTACGATGCACCCCCGCTTCTTCACCTATGTTGGGGCATACGAATTGGCTGGTACCGGACTCAGCTGTGAAAAGACCGTTGAATTACTGCTCGGCTCATCCGATCCACTCCGCTTTGGCGTGATGAAATCAGCGGAGCAGGCCGGCAAATCCCTTATGGATCTATCAGCCTTGCTGGCAAAGATTGGACTCATAGTTCCGGCAGAAGAATTGCAATATACGCCGGCGTTTACGCTGGACGATGCTCAGTTTGTGCTGGACTGTCTGGCTCAGACTGAACCGATTGATGCAGACTGGCAGCAAGCAATAGCGGATCTGCAGCGTCGATTACCTGACATCATCAGGTCATTTCAGCCATCCATGGTCGACAGTGGCCGCTTCAACCGGATCTTCCATTATATCCTGTATCGCCAGCTGGAACAGGCTGCCGGGCAGGGGACAGCCCAGGTCTTGTCGTTTGCTTACCTGAATACGGATTTCATTCTGTTGTCCGGGCTGGCAACAGGGAACCTTGCCGAAGCTTTGCGCCGCTGGTCGGAACAGATCGAGTATGATCCCGATAATGTAGCCCTGCTTTATACTCTGATTTGATCCTTTAACAGCGTCAAAAACAGAATAGAAAATATCTGCTGTAGCCGGCAGATATTTTTTTGCAACCATTGATTAATATATTCAAATATATTAATATAGTAATAGAGGTGATATACATGATAAAAGATATGGATCAGCTGCAACGGCAGGCGGATCTTCTCAAAGTAATCGCGCATCCGGTAAGGCTTTGCATTGTTCGTGGACTATGGCGCAATGGCTGCTGCAACGTCACGCACATGCAGAACTGCCTGGACACGCCGCAATCGACCGTTTCCCAGCATCTGAGCAAGCTGCGTCAGGCTGGCATCATCGAAGGAGAACGGCACGGGCTTGAGATCACCTACCGGCTCAAGGATGATCAGGTCAAAAAGATCCTGGCGAGCCTGTATGGCGACAAAGAGGCTGTGCCTGAAGGAGGAAAGCCATGGTAAAGGCAAGGAAACATGCCGTACTTGATCCCGCAGACTGTGTTGCCTGCGGCAGCTGTGTAGATGTGTGCCCACGTGAGGCTATCCACATCCATCAGGGGAGTTTTGCCCGGATTGACGTCAGCCGCTGCGTAGGCTGCGGCCGCTGTGTCCGGGAGTGTCCGGCTTCGATCATCCGACTGGAGGTGCAGGCATGAAACGTCACTGGTACCATTATCTCTGGATCTGGTCGGTTCTGTATTTCAGTCTGGGCTTCTTCAATATAGCCTTTGCCTGGCTTGGGCTCATCAGCTTCTTCCTGCCGCTGATCTTTGCAATCGGGTTCGGGAATAAAGCTTTTTGCAACCGTTATTGCGACCGTGGGCAGCTGTTGCGTATGCTGGGCAGTCAGCTGGGATTTTCCCGGCGCCGTGACATGCCGTCCTGGCTCAAGAGCCGTTACTTCCGCTATGGCTTCCTCGTATTTTTCCTGACCATGTTTGGTCAGATTATCTATACGACCTATCTGGTATTTGCCGGCGCATCCTCACTGCAGGAGGTGGTCACATTGTTCTGGACAATCCGGGTGCCCTGGCAGTGGGCGTACAGCGCTGAGCTCACGCCCGGAGCGGCACAGTTTGCCTTTGGGCTCTACAGCCTGATGCTCACATCGGCTTTGATCGGCATAATCACGATGCTGTTATTCCGTCCGCGTTCCTGGTGCGTATACTGTCCGATGGGAACGATGACCCAGCTCATCTGCAAGGCCAAAGGCGATGGAACGATACCGGCTGAAGAATCCGTTTCTAATGGAAAGGAGTAAAATCTTATGAGCAAGAAATATGTAATTGTTGGTGGCGTAGCCGGTGGGGCTACTGCTGCGGCCAGACTCAGACGTCTCGATGAATCAGCTGAGATCATCCTGCTTGAGAAGGGGCCGAATGTCTCTTTTGCCAACTGTGGTCTGCCATACTATGTTGGTGGTGTCATTGAGAATCGCGAGGACCTGCTGGTCATGTCCCCGGAGAAGTTTCACGGGCTGTTTGCCATCGATGTACGGGTGGAGAGCGAAGTGATCCACGTCGATACGCAGACAAAGACACTGACAATCAAGACGGCAGAAAAGAACTACGAAGAGAACTATGATGCCCTGCTGCTCTCTCCGGGGGCACAGCCGTTACGGCCGCCTATCCCGGGGATCGATCAGGAAAACATCGTCAGCCTGCGTAACGTACCGGATGCCGACCGGCTCTTTGCCCTGGTGCAGCAGCATAAAGTGCAGGGGAAAGCGGTCGTCGTGGGCGGCGGATTCATTGGCGTGGAAGTGGCCGAGAATCTGCGTACGCGTGGACTGGATGTCACCATCGTCGAAGCGGCACCGCATATCCTGGCACCGTTTGATACCGACATGATTGGGCAGGCAGAAGCTGAGCTGCGACAGCATGGCATCAGGCTGATCCTTCAGGATGGCGTAAAAGAATTTCAGCGGCAGGCGGATGGATCGGTTGAGGTGCTGCTCAGCGATGGACAGTCGCTGCCGGCTGATTTTGTGGTCCTCGCCATTGGTGTTCGCCCGGATACGGCTTTTCTGCAGGGCAGCAGCATTGAATTGACGGAGCGCGGTCATATCCTGGTCGATGCGTTCATGCAGACGAGCGCACCGGATGTTTATGCGGTTGGCGATGCCGTGATGACGATCGATCATCAGACCGGCAGCCGGATGGCACTGCCACTGGCTGGGCCGGCGAACCGGCAGGGACGGCTGGCGGCAGATAATATTGCCGGCCTGAAACGGGAATATCATGGCGTCCAGGGCAGCTCCATCCTCAAGGTATTCTCGCTCACTGCAGCAGCGTCCGGAAAGAATGAACGCACCCTGCAAAAAGAAGGTCTGGTCTATGGGAAGGATTACCGTTTCACGATTACCTACCCGGCTTCACATGCCGCTTACTATCCGGATTCAAAGAAATTTGCCCTCAAGATGCTTTTCCGTCTGTCGGACGGGAGGGTATTAGGGGCTCAGGCTGTCGGTCAGGAAGGTGTAGACAAGCGGATCGATGTCCTGGCTGCCGTGATCCGTCAGCAGGGAACCATCGAGGACCTCATGGACCTTGAGCTTTCCTATGCGCCGCCATTTTCCTCGGCCAAGGATCCGGTCAACATGGCAGGCTATGTCGCCGATAACATCCGGCAGGGCTTCACGGATCCTATGCGCCCGGAGGAACTGCAGGCCTTACAGCAGCAGGACCTTGTGCGTATCGATGTCCGCCCGCCAGCTATGTATCAGCAGGGGCACCTGCCAGGATTCGTCAACATCCCGGCAGCCAAACTGCGTACTCAGCTGGCCCAGCTCGATAAAACGCGTCCCATCATCATTTCCTGCCAGGTCGGCATGAATGGTTACTTCATGGAACGCATGCTCAAACAGCACGGATTCAATGCCCGCAATCTGATGGGCGGTTTCACGTACGCCGCACCAGTTTTGGGAAAAGAATAAGATAACAAAGATCCTGTAATGTTGTTTAGACATTGCAGGATTTTTTTATGTGCGCCCGGCATGGGCGCACTCTAATCACATAAGGCTGGCTGGGATGGATGAGGCTGCGCAACGAGCCTAAGTCCAATAACTACTCGGAATCCCAGAAAGTAAATGTGGCAGACGAATGGAGAGAAAGAGTGCGTTCTTACCCGGGGAGGTCTCACGGATATGGCCGAAAGCCATAGAATATTGGCGGTCATCAAACATGGATACAAAGGCAGAAACCTTCATATGACGAGTACATCAAGGATGTCGATGTCATCGATGAACGCAAGATGGTCGTATGGCAGCAACTGCGTCGTGTACTTCCTACCCCGACCGCAGTAGTAGACAGTCGTAATGGTTTCTACATTTATTGGTCGATTCAGAGGACCGAGATCCGGGAAGAGTGGGATTGCTTGGCTACGTTCGTTAAGGATACGCTCTCAGGCATCATAGATCCGACCGTAACCTGTGACAGTGCCAGAGGTAGCGTGCACCACAAAGAAGGGCTCTTAGCCTACGATGTAGAACTGGGCGAGACAAATGATATTGTATATGATACAGCAGATCTTACGTCTGCGTTCGCAGCAGCAGAAAAGGGTATTGCCATCGCAAAGGAATCCATCCTGGCTCAGATTCCGGACACGAAGGTGAAGAAATCGAAACTTACTATTATCTCTGCGGAAGACGTATCCGCTCGTATTGAGGCAATCCGTCACTTGTCCGTGGGTACATTCGCGGTACCGGAGACTCCGACCAAAGTCGCATACAGCAAGCACAATGACTATCTGCGTCATCAAGATATGGCTGAGTTCCTTCAACTGCCGGTCGGAGTTGCGACTGAATGCGTTCTTCATCAGAATAAGCCGGGCCACAAGAGCGCTACGATCTACGCTCCGGACAATCGTGCCGATAACTGGCGGTACATTTGCCATTGCCAAGATAAGCCACTGGATATAATCGGTATGGTCATGGCGCTGGCAGACTGCACCGCAGCAGAGGTATATCGGTACCTGGATTGCATCTACGGAGTATCGATTAGTATTCCAGCCTAATAGCTTTCGGCAGTTGGATATACTATACTATACCCATGGAGGATTCATAAAATGAACCAGAAAAACAACGGACGAAATTATAAGCGTAACACGTTCTTGGCTCTTGCTCCACGAGGGCAGGTCCTGTTATTGGAGGGGCTATGGACGCATCATAACGATATCAACGTCGTAATCAACTATCTTAAGGCATGGGCACCGCGAGCAGACGATCCTGCCCGGACTTATCCCCACGATCAAATCACAAATCATGTCAATTTGCTCGTGAGCGAAGTAGAACAGTGGGTGGATATCGATGCAATGCCGGACAATACACCTATGATACTGACCGCAAAACCGTATATTTACGGGCATGACGGTGAGCAACGTGGTGGTATCCGTCTGGTCTCTCTGCGAGGGATTCCTGGGATTTTTCGCAAAAGCCAGATGGATCTGCGTGAGCAATTGGGACAGATTCCCCGAAACGAATACTTTGATTGGCTTACCTATCAGGATGGCCGCTACGCCTGGGTCGGCCTCAAGAAGTGGCGAAATGGGCACCTGTTGACCAGACGCGAGATTAAGGCGGAAAAGGAAAAACGTGCAAAAAAAGAGCGAAAGAAACGTGGGCTCCCGGTAACGCGGAAGGACCACAGGATGCAGCAAAACCACCAAAAGCATATGGACACGCTGACTCGCAACGCCAATCGACACTGATCTCAACATGTCGATTGGGTGCTATGTCCATTATGCTTGTCAGATAGACAAAGCCGTCATATGTCCAAATATAGGTTATATCCGTGCACCAGACTGCATTTGGCCGCTCTGGATTAAAATGCTCGTCAAGGTAATTATGTAATCTATGTCTGAAATCTGAATCTTTGGTCGTTACAGTCCAATGTTTGGACCATACAGCTTTGATTCCCATATCCCGCATATATTTACCAACTGTGCGCTTAGAGATCTTCTCGCCTTCCTTGCGTAGTTCTTGGGTTATCTTCGGGGCACCGTAAATCTTCTTGGACTCAGCATGCTTCTGCTGGATACGCAGTTTCACAGCTTTTCTGCGCAGCTCCTGTCTTGAAGGCTTTCTGTTCAACCAGAAACGGTAGCCTGAGCACGATACGTCAAGATATTTCAGCATTCCGCAGACAGAGATACGACGATGCTGCACGGTAGCTTTCTCTGTCTTTGCAGAAACCTCTTCATAGATGGATTCCGTCATTTTTCCAGAATACTGATGGCTTTTTTTAGGACATCGAGTGCATCTGTTGCGTTGCGTAGCTCATGCTGAAGCCTAGCGATTTCCTTTTTGCAGACGACGACCAGGGAAGTCAAGGACGAGGCTGGTAAGACGGCCGGCGAAGTCATCCAGAACGACTACTATGCCGTAAACCTTGCTCGTAAACACGATGTCAAGGTAGGAGTTGCAGCTAATGCAGAAGCAAGAGGCACAGAGGTGGAGTGTTATGGCGGCGGAGACGGTGAACGCCTTGTCGAGATGGCGTTCATTGACGAGGACGAGGACTGTGCGCTCCTGGTTAATCGTCAGGACGACTTCGCGAGAGCGATTGCTCGAGGCATCACCGATTATGCATCTTGATTAGACGTGATATAATGGTTCTATGAAATGGCGTGATGACTTCAAGGAATTGAAAGGTTCAGCTTATCCGGTATAGTTGAGTTGATTTTTTTAACAGAATATGGTAATATAATTACAAGAAAAGAATCACTACGGTGGGTCAGCACCGTCCAAAAATCTCAAATTGAAGCTGGACATACGGGCCAGCGTAGCTGGGGCACAGCAGAAAAAAGGCCAAATTGCAGCCGGACATACGGGCCGGTACCGTTGGGGGACAACAGAAAAACTGACCGTTATTAGGCTACTATCAAAAAAGATAGTAGCCTAATATTTTATAGGAGGAGTCTTGGCAAAGAAACTCGACAAAAAACAAACAATCAAAAAGATTGTTGATGGAGCAAAGCTATATGATGCAGTTTTTAAAAATAAAGTTTTCTTAATAATCTATGATGGTGAAACATTTAATCATAAAGGGTATGACTATAAAGAAGTTCTTTTCAAGAAAGAAAATTTTATGCATCTTACTGGTATAGAGACTAAATTGAAAGCTAAAGATTTTTACAAAAAATGTATATCAGGTAGGCTTTCAGAAAAGGATTTTATTCCAGGAACAGAGACAAATCTAAAACTTGAAGTATTACCATACTTAGGAAACCTATTCATTGGATCTATCATGATAGGTCCATATAACGGAACAGGAATAAAAATCAGGTATGATTATGTGGTAGGAGATACAAGGAATGTATTGTGTTTAGCATTCAAGCATAATAAACACTATGATATACTGCAGTCACTATTGAATGACTCTGTCAAAAAACGCTCTTATCCAACAAAAAGGGTATATGCTGTGTATGTTAAAGACTTAGAGATATCTAACAGTGCATACGAATTGCTGCATGCTTCTAAAGACTATAAAGAGGATGATGGACAGAAAATTTTAGGCGAGGTTGTTAATAATAATTGTTTGAATGATGGCTTTGCAAAAATTAAAGAGGTTCAACAACCGGTACCAGTTACATAACACTGGTTGATTTTTAAGATATCATGTGGTAAATCCAAAAGCGGTTGCTGATTCATTCGTAATCCGGGGTAATCCGGAGCAATGTCCATCTGTCAAAAACTTTTAAAAAAGTATTGACGATAAGAATAAGATATGCTAACATATATCTTGTCGTTGAGAGATGCGCAAGCAAATGTTGACGACGAGTTAACAGATTCGATGTTCGTTGGTCAGAAATTTACACTTCGATGTAACTATTTTTTGCCTTTACGAATAGAGATTTATCAGGACTCACTAGCTCAACTGGCAGAGCAACTGACTCTTAATCAGTAGGTTCACGGTTCGATTCCGTGGTGGGTCACCATAATGAATGATAACGCGCTTGTAGGTTTCTACGGGCGCGCTTTGTTGTATTTAGTTAAAATCAGTTCAGGAGGGGATTTCTTGCGGATTTTGTTATCAAATGATGATGGCGTCGAGGCTCAGGGCATTGAGGCGCTGGTCAAGGCACTCCATAAGGAGCATGAGGTCATCGTGTCCGCGCCGATGCAGCAGCAAAGCGGCATGGCACATGCCCTGACCGTTGGCCGGCCGATGGAAGTGGCCAGATGTGAACGGCTGGAACGCGCCTACGGTGTTGAAGCATGGTCTGTTGGTGGCACGCCGACCGACAGCGTGAAGCTCTATCTTGAGGCTGTCGCTGGCGACAGGCAGCCGGATCTGGTCCTGTCCGGCATCAATCATGGAGCCAATCTGGCCACAGACATTCTTTATTCCGGTACAGTCGGGGCTGCCATGGAAGGCTATCTGCATGATAGTAATTCGATGGCCCTGTCGCTGGATATCAACAGCCAGCTGTCCTATGATGAGGCAGCAGCGCTTTTTGCAGCCGATCTGTCGAGATTCATGCAGGAAGAGAAACAGCCGTTTTTCTTCAACATCAATTTCCCGCAGTTCCTGAAGGACGGTCAGCCTCAATATGTGTTTGGACGGCAGGGCAAGCGCGACTACATCAACGCGTTCCAGAAGGAAGAGCGGGATGGCCGCACGTTCTATACGATGGCAGGGGAAGTTTATGATTCCGACAAAGGAAGTGCCACGGATATCTATGCCATTGAAGCGGGATACATCTCAGTTACTCCGCTGATTACCGATCTGACCGATTATGTGGAACTGGAAGAACGTCTCAGGAAATGATCAAATGAAGTGACAGCACACATGTTTTCGTGTTAAAATAGAAAGAGTTTGACATAAGCAATAACGTGACAATATAGCAATGTGGGAGGTATTTTCATGGAATCGATGATTCGCGATATTAAGCTGGCTCCATCCGGGCATGACAAGATTGAATGGGTTAAAAACTTCATGCCGGTTATGGCAGCGGTGAATGCGGAGTTCTCTAAGACCAAGCCGTTTGCCGGCAAGAAGATGGTCATCACTTTGCATCTGGAAGCCAAGACGGCCTATATGGCAGAAGTATTCAAGAATGCTGGCGCAGAAGTAGCAATCACTGGCAGCAATCCGCTTTCGACGCAGGATGATATCGCGGCAGCCCTGGTAGAAGATGGCATCAACGTCTTTGCCTGGCATGACTGCACCGATGAGGAGTACTTCACGTTTATCGATAAGGCACTCGACATTAAACCGGATATCATCATCGATGATGGCGGCGATCTGGTGCATACGCTGCATACGAAACGCCGGGAACTTCTGCCGAATATCCTGGGCGGCTCGGAAGAAACGACCACGGGTGTCCACCGTCTGCGTGGCCTGGCCAAAGAGGGCAAGCTCGAATTCCCGATGATCGCAGCCAACGACGCCTACATGAAGTTCCTGTTTGATAACCGCTATGGTACGGGCCAGTCGACCTGGGACGGTATCATGCGTACAACCAACCTTGTCATTGCTGGCAAGAATGTTGTCATCTCCGGCTATGGCTGGTGCGGCAAGGGCGGTGCTATGCGTGCCCGCGGTCTTGGCGCGAACGTGATCATTACGGAGGTAGATCCGATCAAGGCTATCGAGGCAGTATTTGATGGCTTCCGCGTAATGCTGATGGATGAAGCCGCGAAGATCGGCGATATTTTCCTGACGCTGACCGGCGATAAGGACATCATCCGCGAGCGTCACTTCAAGTCTATGAAGAATGGGGCTATGATGGCCAATTCGGGTCATTTCGACTGCGAGATCAACATTCCGGAGCTTGAGCATTGCTCGGTATCCCGTCGTCGCGTGCGCAACAATATCGAGGAGTTCAAGCAGCCGGACGGTCGCAAACTTTATCTGCTGGCTGAGGGTCGTCTCGTGAATCTGGCCGCTGGCGATGGGCATCCAGCCGAGATCATGGATCTGTCCTTTGGCGTGCAGTTCTTCTCGGCACTGCATCTGCTGAATCATGGGCGTGAGCTCACGAAGGATGTCCATCTCATGCCGGAGGAAATCAACACAAAGATTGCCGATATCAAGCTGCAATCCCTTGGGGTGGCAATCGATGTGCTGACCGATGAGCAGCGTGCTTATCTGAATCTCGAATAAACGGAAATATAAAGGAGTTTATCTGTTAATATGAAGACACTGATCAAGAATGTTTATACCGTCCTGCCGGATGGCTCGACCCCGCTGACGAATATCATGATCGACCAGGATAAGATTACCGCGATTGGCGATGTTCCGGCAGATTTCCATGCAGGCAAGATCGTTGATGGCACGAATCGTCTGGCTATCCCGGGGTTCGTCAATGCCCATACGCATACTTCTATGACACTGCTGCGCAGCTATGCCGATGACATGGCGCTCATGGACTGGCTCAATAACAAGATCTGGCCGACGGAAGCAAAGATGACGGAAGACGACATCTACTGGGGCGCTATGCTCGCAGTTCTCGAAATGGTTCAGAGCGGAACGACGGCTTTTGCCGATATGTATGGGCCGTATATGGATCGTGTAGCAGAAGCAACGGCAGACGCTGGTATCCGTGGCGTGTTATCCCGCGGCATCATCGGTGTGGCACCGGATGGTGAGCAGAAGATCCATGAAAATGTCGATCTGTTCAAGGATTTCAATGGCGCTGCCGATGGACGCATTACCGTCATGTTTGGACCGCATGCACCATACACCTGCCCGCCGGATTTCCTGAAGAAAGTTGCTAAAGCAGCTCAGTCGCTGGATGCTGAGATCCATATCCACATGCATGAGACCAGGAACGAGATTGAGGATTCTCTCAAGCAGTATGGCAAGCGCCCCTTTGAGTGGGTAGCTGAGACCGGACTGTTCGATGGCAAAGGCACGCTGGCGGCTCATTGTGTGCATCTGGATGACAGCGATATCGCAATCATGAAGAAATATCATATCCGTGCAGCGCATAATCCGGGCAGCAATATGAAGCTGGCCAGTGGTGTTGCGCCGGTGTCACGCCTGCTGCAGGAAGGCATCGTGACAGCCCTTGGTACGGATGGAACCTCCAGCAACAACAATCTGGACATGCTGGAAGAAGTCAATCTGGCCGCTATGCTGCATAAGGTCAACGAATACGATCCGCTGGCAATCCCGGCCTTCAAGGCATTGCAGATGGGCACGGAGTACGGTGCTCAGGCAGTCGGCTTGAAGAACGTGGGCAAGCTTGAAGCCGGCTGCAAAGCTGACATCACGCTGTTCGATATGAACAGTGCTGCCTGGTTCCCTCGCCATAATCTGATTTCCCTGCTGGTCTATTCGGCCAATGCGGGCTCGGTGGATACGGTACTCTGTGATGGCAAGGTCATCATGGAGAAAAAGGAACTCAAGACGCTCGATGCGGAACGCATCCTGTTCGAGGCAGAACGCTGCGCCATGCGTCTTACAAAATAATGAATCTATAATTGAGGTGATACCTTGAAAAAGAAGACAACGGACCGAAAGACGACGCGCCGCAGCCGTAAGAAACCTGCAGCTGCCGTAAAAGAATCGTCTAATCCGGGACGGAAACACGAGCTGATCGGTCTGGCATTTTGGGCTATCGGCCTGATCTCTCTTTGTGGTCTGTTCGGTCTCAATGTCGGCTTCGTCGGGGTCTATTTTGCCAAATGTCTGCACTATCTCTTTGGTGTAGGGGCAATACTGGTTTCCCTGTTAATCCTGCTGATCGGCTACCAATATATCGTGAAGCATCATGGGCTGGTTTATTCCATGCGTTTCTTTGGCTTGGGATTATTGTTCATTTCTGTGCTGGCACTCTGGCATCATGTTGTGATTCCGGCTGGGGCAGAGATCATGCCGGACAGTCTGCCGCGTGGCGGTGGACTCATGGGCGGTGGACTGCTTTTTATCCTGCGAAAGTTTTTTGGCGTAGACGGATCGGTCATCATCCTGGGGGCTGGTGTAGTAGGCGCTGTCCTGCTTTCCACGACCTGGTCACTGGCTGCTGGCTGGCTGAAGACGCGGGAGACTGCGGCTAAAGGTGCCAATGTTGCCGGCGAGGCTGTTTCGGCAGCCTATGGCAAGGTAGCCGATGTAAGTGAGCGAGTAGAGGAACATGTGGTAGAGAAAGTCAAGGCTAAGGTCAAAGACTCGTTCTACAATCAGGAGCAGGATGCTCATTTTGCTGAGCCGGAACTACAACCACAATCGGAACCGGCAGCAGCTGCTGAGTCTGTACCTGCGGATCAAACGAAACAGTATGGTCTGGAACCAGACATCCAGCCGCTTACGGATCAGAATGTGCCATCAGAGCCGGAATCCGTGCCGGAGCCGCCGGAATTCACGATCGAATACGGACGTGAGCCGGAAGAACCAACCGCAGAGCCTGTGTCGGAGCTTGAACCGATAGTACCAGTTCGGCCGGTGCAGCCGGTCCAGCCGGCTCACGTCCCGCACACAGCGCCGGTAGTGGCTCCATCAGCTCAGCCAATGAAGAAAAAACGGACCGCCATGCCGGAGTATGGTGATATCGCACCGGTCATGCCGGCTGCGGCGGTGCTGGATGGTTCGGAAGCCGCGGCGGCTGCGGCGGCAGTCAAGCCGCCAGTACGTCCGTATGTCCTGCCAAAGGTAACGGATATCCTGTCCAAGCATACGAAGAAGAAAAATGCCGCTCTGGAAATGGAAATCAGCGATAAGGCACATACGCTGCAGCAGACACTAGCCGATTTCAAAGTCAAGGCAGCAATCAACAACGCCTGCCATGGACCGGCTGTTACCCGCTATGAGCTGGAGCCGGCCCCAGGTGTCAAGGTCAGCAAGATTACGAATCTGGCCGATGATATTGCCCTGCGGACTGGCGGCTTCGTCGGTCCGCATCGAGCAGATTCCCGGCAAGTCGGCCATCGGCATCGAGGTGCCGAATCGCGAACTCGAGGGTGTGCAGCTCCGTGAGGTTCTGGAAAGCCCGAAGTTTGCGGCGGCCAAATCAAAACTGACAGTTGGACTGGGCATGGACATCGGTGGATCAGCCATCTTTGCGGATCTGGGAAAGATGCCGCATCTCCTGGTAGCTGGTGCGACCGGCTCGGGTAAATCCGTCTGCATCAACACGCTGATCACGAGCATCCTCTTCAAGGCGAAACCGGATGAAGTCAAATTCATCCTGGTCGATCCGAAGATGGTCGAGCTCTCCAACTATAACGGGATTCCACATCTTATGGTACCGGTAGTCACGGACTCCAAGAAAGCGGCTTCGGTACTGAACTGGTCCGTACAGGAAATGGAAAAAGCGCTATGCGAAGTTCGCCTGAAAAAGGCGTCCGCAATATGCAGACTTATAATGACCATTTCCCGGACGAGAAGATGCCGGCCATCGTCATCATCATCGACGAGCTGGCCGACCTCATGATGGTTGCACCGCACGATGTAGAGGATGCCATCTGCCGTCTGGCTCAGAAAGCCCGCGCCGCCGGTATCCACATGGTGCTGGCAACGCAGCGCCCATCGGTTGATGTCATTACCGGTATCATCAAGGCCAACATCCCGTCACGTATCTCCTTTGCGGTATCCAGTCCAGATCGATTCCCGTACGATCCTGGACCGCAGCGGTGCGGAGAAACTGCTGGGCAAGGGCGATATGCTCTTCTATCCGGTCGGAGCTTCCAAGCCGCGACGGGTACAGGGCGCATTCATCAGCGATGATGAAGTGGAGAAGCTGCTCGAATTCATCCGCTCCCAGGGACAGGAAATGGAGACCAATGAAGAAATCGTGGCCTTCACGGAGCAGGCTCTGGCAGAGGAAGAAGCAGAAGACAGTGGCAGCGAGCCGCAAGGCACCGAAGCTTGATGATTTGCTGGGCGATGCCGTTCAACCTGGTCATGAGTACCGGGCAGGCATCCTCGTCGAGTATCCAGCGGCGCTTTCACATCGGCTATACCCGGGCAGCCCGCCTGATCGATACCATGGAAGAACTGCATATCGTCGGCCCGAATGCCGGCAGCAAGCCGCGTGATATCCTCATGACGACGGAGCAGGCACTGGAAGCCGTAGCGAATGCCCAATAAAGGGTCCAAAAGGCCTGCACGACAGCTTTATCGTGCAGGCCTTTTGCTTGTCCGGCACACTAGTGGACAGTGATTTATAAAAAGGGCTTTTAATTTCATACAAGTATGTGGTAGAATAGGAACTTAGATATGTAAATTACAACGGCGTCTTATTGCTGTTGCAAAAATACCTATATGGGGGTAGATTTTTTTGAAGTACATGAGTGGTAATGAACTGCGCGAAGCTTATCTGCAGTTCTTCGCCGAGAAAAAAGGGCATCTGCGTATGCCGAGCTTCTCGCTGATTCCGAAAGACGATCCGACACTTCTGATGATTGGTGCCGGTATGGCTCCGTTGAAGCCTTTCTTCACGGGCAAGATGAAACCGCCTCGCACGCGTGTCACGACCAGCCAGCGCTGTGTCCGCACGGGTGATATCGAGAATGTAGGCCGCACCGCACGTCATCAGACGTTCTTTGAGATGCTGGGCAACTTCTCCTTTGGCGATTACTTCAAGGGTGAGGCTATCCCCTGGGCTTGGGAATTCCTGACGGAAGTCGTCGAGCTGCCGAAGGACAAGCTCTGGGTCACAGTATATCCGGATGATGAAGAAGCCATTGAGATCTGGAAATCTCAGCCGGGCTTCCCGCAGGATCATATCGTCAAGCTGAAAGACAACTTCTGGGAAATCGGACCTGGCCCATGCGGCCCGGACTCTGAGATCCACATCGACCTCGGTGAAGACCGTGGCTGCGGCAAACCGACCTGTGCTGTAGGCTGTGATTGCGACCGTTTCCTCGAGATCTGGAATCTGGTATTCACGCAGTATGACCGCCAGGAAGATGGTTCCTACAAGAACCTGGCCCATAAGAACATCGATACCGGCTGCGGCCTTGAGCGTCTGGCATCTGTTGTACAGAACAAGCGCACGAACTTCGAAACCGACCTGCTGTATCCGATCATCGAG
>JAKVOG010000004.1 GCA_022482925.1 Selenomonas sp.
ATACAACCTATTTTTATGTTTTCATTCATAAATAATACCTCCATTAATCATTCAAAGAAAAACTTATATGGATAGATGTCATTTAAATTATAAAATTTTGTATAATACGCATACAAACATGTTATACAGAATAGTATCGTTAATAAACGACGACAATATTTATTATCGATACTATATAGCAATGATGGTATAAAGGAAACTAACGTTATGCTATAAAAATATGTTACTCGACTTGCTATGGCAAAATAATATGAAAAAGATTGAATAGCTATAATGATCCAAAGAAAATTATAATAGATTATATTATTACTATCAATCAATAATATATGATTCTTTTTTATCAATAAAAAAGCCAAGACGATAAGATAAACCAAAAACATCATCTGACCTGTTTCTGAATCATTATCAAGTGAATAAAGTGTTCCATACAGGCCATTAAACAGTAACGCAGAAATTAAAGTTAGTATGTATTTCCCTAAGGCAAAACATATTACCGAAAAGATTAAATAGATTATATTGTTTTTTATTGATATTTCTCTATAGGCTATAAAATACGCAGGAAGGAACAATATTGCTGCTGGATGAATCAATGCTGCTAGAAATACGCAAAAAAAGAAACCTTTCTTTTTTCTATTAATTATATAGTCAATAGAATATATTATTATTGACATTGCTAAATACTGCTTGATTAAATGCAATCCAATGGCATAAAAACCACAAGTAACATAGAAAAGCAACGACAACCAACAATTCTTAGACTTCCCATATATATACCGCATAATCAATCCAACAGATATTACCGCATCACAAAAAAGAAGTATTTGATAACTATTGGTAAGTCTCTTGATCATATAGGCATATGCCCAAAATGCAATTGCAGTTCCATTTTCATAAATATTATAAATATCATTTGGCAACTCATTGTAAAAAGCATTATAATAAGTTGTCGTATCTATACCAATATCACTAGCTCTAAGTCCAGCAATACAGATAAGGTATATTCCACAAATGATGAATAGGTATTTTTCCAGATACTTGTTCTTAAAAAAAGAAAATAATATAGTACACAAAAATATAATAATGAAGATAAAATCAAATACATCCAATCGCTATCACCTCCCAAACATTAACATAGTGTTTATATCATATGAATTATAATTTATGTAATATTTCATATACACTTCGTACTACTGTATATGAAAAACGTTTGGTATCATTAATCCATACAACAGGATAATCTTTTACTTTCATATTATGATATTGCACATAAATGCCAATTAAATATTCCGCAAGAAAACCAATTTGCCTCGACCACTCTTCATCAGATAGTTTCCCATTCAGTCTTTTTTCGGCCTCAAACAGTATACTGAACATCCATCCCATGTAATCATCAAAATCATCTTTTCTCATAATAAACATATTAAAATAATAGTTTTTATGCCCATCTAAAAACAGGCGCATAGCATCTTGATATTCTGGATATAAATCAACGATTACATCTTGGAATATATTCCAAGCAATCTCTGGATGCTTATCAACAAAAATTTCCTTCATCGATCTACATTTTCTATAAATAAGTCTATGAAATATATTCCATCTAGCAGGTTTAGGCAGGATTATATCATATTGTTCATCAAAAACATCCAGAATTCCTTTAGGATTTAAATCATCCTTAAAGAAATCACTAGTACTTTTAAAGACTAATATAGGTTGGGGATGCACGAATTGTAGCAAACGAAAGAACGCCCGCTCCAATACATTATTATTAAATTTAAAGTAACGTCTATAATGTGATAATCCTATATAATCACTATCGATATCATTTTTCCATATCCAATACAAAGCCGTAAGTTCACAGTATACTGGATTCTTTTTTGATATATTATCACCCGTATTGTCAAAGCACATCCTTTTATCATAGAAACCATGCATCTCAGAATCACCAACATGAATTGGTTTATATGATTCATTTGTAGGAAACCATTTATTTTTCGATGTTGCAATATATATACTTATTTTCTTCATACTTTCACCTATTTTTCATTTTCACAGCATCATATAGAGCATTCAATTCCCTATTGCAATCTTTTTTCCATGATAGCTTATAAAACATCGTACTTTTTAAATACATCAACCGATTATCATTAAAAGTATTCAATGTATCTTTTTTTAAAAAAAAGATATACTGATTATTCATTGGTATATTAGCAATTAAATCCGATAACATCCTATTTATGCGAGTAAGATAATCTATTATGTAATCTATCAAGAAATAATCGACTAACATATCATGCTCTTTCCAATATTTATAAAAGCATTTCAATCCGACTTGAAAAAAAGGGTGTTTTTTATACGAAGTAGACATCAAGAACCCTGTCCATCTTCCATGAGCAATGTTATAAGACTCAATATAATTCCCTTGTTTAACTGTAAAAAGTTCTGTATCTATGATTTCTAGCCGATTCATTATCGGTTCCGTTACAAAAACAGTAGCATCTATCCACATTCCTCCATATTTTTCCAATAATGCAAATCTCAATATATCCGAAAAATGAGTAATAGAAAATTTATTATCATAAAATTTATCAGTAATATATTCAGGTATCTCCACATACTTTTCAAAATTATCTTTAGTAATCAATCTCAAATCACAACCTTCGCTCATCTGTATAAGTCTCTCATAACATTTTCTTACTACAGATGGCATACAGTCCTCGCCTTGCCACCATAACACCCATATAGGAAACTGTGTTGAAGGAATCCTTTGCATCTTTACTTTGTCTAGTTTCATTGTATCTGCATACGAATCCGAAACATATTTCGCTATCAATCTTTGACGCGCAGAATAATCCTTCTTCAATACATAAAAAAAATACAACGAAGAAAAGCACACACCAAATTCTTTTATATAGGAATACAGATCTTCCTTTATGAAACGTATTTTATCCATACACATTCACTTTCATAGTTGCTATCAATGCATTTCTGCATCAACCGTAATAAAAGATTTTATTTATAAGAATCTGCATCGTATTGTTTTACACCAGAGATCATACTGTAAAACAATCTTTTGACAATCCATTTTACAATGTAGTAAAAATCAGCAGGCTCACGCTTTTCATCCTTAAAACATTCATTTTCATAATATTTATAAATAGGATTTGACCAATCATTACATTGCGGATTCAAACACCAATATTTATTCCATGGCTTAGGATTACTAGCAAAATGAATCAATCTACAGTCTGACAGCGACCTACCATTGATTTCTATCACATTGAATTCAACAGGTAGATATCTCACTTTATTATCAAATATTATATTTAAAATATCTTGATCTTCATAATCAAGATTACCATCTCTTTCAGACAACACCTTTAATATTTTTTTTAAGCATCCATGGCTTCTCCATTGTTGTAAGTTAACCAATAAAACGCCCGCATTAAAATATATATGGTCTTTAGATAAGGCTAATTTCTTTTTTTGTTCATTCATTCGTTCAAGATCTGGAACAGCAGCCAATATCCTCTCACCAAGATTTATATCGGACAAGCAATCTAAAGACCTTACACAAATCACATCTGCATCCAAATACAAAACATATTTCCCATTTTCAATTGAATCAAAAAGAAAAAATCTATAATACGTAGCAAGAGATAACTCTTTATGTTTAAGCGGCCACTCTTTCAAACAATCTTTGTTTATTAAATATAAAATAATTACTACATTATATTTATTAGCAAATTCATCGAGAATGATTTTAGCAGCATCACTAATATCATCCATTGCTAAATAAAATGATACAGATTTATTATGCTGGATAACCGATGTCATAGAAACAAGTACATATCGTAAATAATTTTCATCAACTCCGTAAGCTATACGAATCTTACCTTCGTCTTTATTCTTACCAAACTGTATTACCTCTTTTAATCTCTCCATATATTTTTCACCATTGATAGATATAACTATTTCTTTTATTACAGTAGCTCTTTTATTTTTCTAAACTGGCTACAAAACGACTCTTTACTAAAGCGTTCTGAATTTTTACGACAGTCTTCATACCGTATATCATACTGCTCAAAAACATTTATCTGTTCCTTGATGCATTGTTTTGTTTGCTCCTTAAAAAAACAACCTGTCATTCCAGATTTTATAGTCTCTAATGCACCGCCTCTACCATATGCGATTACAGGAGTACCGCAAGCCTGTGCTTCCACCGGAGTAATACCAAAATCCTCTTCTGCAGCAAACACAAAAGCTTTAGCATGTTGCATTTTTTCTTTCAATACTTCAAATGGTTGATACCCCATAATTACTACGTTATCTTTTGCGATTTCTTGGATGCTTTTAAGCTCCGGTCCATCGCCAATAACAATCAATTTCTTATCTGGAATTTCGTTAAATGCTTCGACAATCAATTTCACTTTTTTATAAGGAACTAAGCGTGATGCTGTCAGATAATAGTCCTCTTTCTTCTCGCAATATTCAAAAGCATCAATATCTACCGGTGGATATATTACCTCTGCATTCCGCCCATAAACTTTCTTGATACGTTTTGCTATAAATTGAGAATTGGCTATAAAACAATCCACTCCATTAGACGTACGACTATCCCACATGCGCATATAATGTAAAATTATTTTAGCTATCCATCCCTTAAGCCCATAATCAAGTCCAGATTCTCTCAAATACTGATGTGTCAAGTCCCATGCATAACGGATTGGCGAATGTACATAAGAAACATGCACTTGATTCGGTCCTGTGATAATCCCCTTTGCCACGCAATGTGAACTAGATATAACTAAATCATAACCTGTCACATCCAACTGTTCTATCGCCAATGGCATCATAGGTAAATATGAGCGATAATGCTTCCTTGCACCAGGCAAATTTTGGATAAAACTAGTATGCGTTTTTTTATTTTTGATAAAGCCACGTTGATCTTCTGGCAAAAAATCTACTAAACAAAACAAATCGGCTTCTGGATATATATTCAATATCTGTTCCAATACACGCTCTGCACCGGCATAAACGACTAGCCAATCACAAACAATTGCTACTTTCATTTTCAACCTTCTTGTTTATATGCAATAAGTCCATATCCAAGTGCACCCATGCAACCTAATATAAAACCAATGACAACAATCCACTTCTTTTTTGGTGCAACTGGTTTGTCTCCATCTGATAAATTAGCTGGGTCAATAATCTGAATATCCATGCTTTCCATAGCTTCCTGAATCTTATCCTGTTCACACTGTTTGACGAGATTCAAATAAATCTCATTCTTGATCTTGGCATCACGATCAAGTTGCATATAGGTCATGACACTATCTGGGAATTGCCCCATCTCTTTTTCTTTCTCTCCACGCTTAGCCTTGATTGCTGCCTCGCTAGCCGTAGCTGCACTGGCTTGTGCCTGGGACAAAGCCTGATTCTTCAGGAGCTCACTCTGAGCTGGGTTAAGCGTAGCTGCGTTGGAATCAACTGCTGCAGATACCTCCTGGGATAATGATTGCTGCAATTCATTCAACTGTTCCTGTGCACTGATAACCGATGGATGATTATCCGTATAATGCTGACGCAAACCGACCAGTTCTACTTCTTTAGCTACAATCTGGCTGCGAATACTCTGCACCGTACTGTTATCATTGATGTTGTAGGCTTTTGATCCAGCCTTTTGCTCGCCCAGTTTGCTTGTAGCTGTATCATATTGCGCCTGCGCTGCTCTCTGCTGGACTTCCATGTCGCTGATGGCCTTGTCATAGGCATTGAGCTGTTCAATAGCAAGCTTCGCCTGATCATCAGGACTATATATCTTGTTCTCCCTCGAGAATTCTGCCAGTTTCTGGGCTGCATCGTCCGATTCCTGCTTGGCGGTATCGATACGATCATTGAGGAACTTCACTAGCAGGCTCTGTGTCTGCTGATTCATATTTGTCTGCATGAGCAGGAAGTTATCCACAACAGACTGTGAAATCATCTGTGCTTCCTCCGGAGTCTTTCCCTTAGCCGTAACCGTGATCAGATTCGTTTGCTTCGTATTCTTGATATCCAAGTAACTCTTCACAAAACCAGCGATATCCGGCTTGGACTTATCATCTTTCCATTCCATACTGTCAATGATTGGCTGAAGGACCGTACGGCTCTTCATCAGCTCAATATAGTTCGCGGGCGACCCGCCAGAGCTACCTCCAAGGTTGATTCCAGCCATAGCGTCTACGGCTGATGCCCCACTCACATCGACCTTGCTTGAACTGCGTGTCTGCACGAGTGTGGTGGATTCATACTGTTTCGGTAAAACAAACGCAATGATAACCGCAACAATCGTACAGAAGGCTATGATTCCCACCACTACCTTCTTCTTTTCCAGCATGATTCGTGCGAGTCGGCCGAGGTCGATTGATTCTTCATGTTCCATTTGATTTCTTCGCTCCTATCTTATCTACGCATTTCTCATTATTTACGCTCAATATGCGCCCTTACCACAGAAAACCGCTTTGAATGTCTTGAACAGATACATGAGGTCGATCCATACAGACCAGTTCCTCACATACCAGGTATCCATGGCAACACGTTCTTCATATGTCGTGTCACTGCGTCCACTGGCCTGCCACATACCGGTGATACCTGGCAGGACCATGGAATATTCTCTGAAGTGCTCTCCATAACGCTTGATTTCCTTGGTCACGATAGGCCGTGGTCCTACCAGACTCATATCACCACGGATCACATTCCATAGCTGAGGCAGTTCGTCCAGACTTGTTTTCCTAAGGAATGCGCCCAGCTTCGTTACCCGTGGATCATTGGTGAGCTTGAATGAGTCCTCCCATTCCTTGCGGGCCTCTGGATTATCTTTCAGATAGGCTTCCAGTTTTGCCTGCGCATCAGGGACCATGGTCTGGAACTTGTAGCAGGGAAACAACTTCCCTTTGCGCCCTACCCTTTGATGTGCAAAGATCACAGTGCCTTTGTTGTCCTTCCAGACCATAAGTGCAATGATGATGAGCACCGGCGAGATCAGAATTCCACCGGTCAGTGTGCAGAAGAGATCGAAGCAGCGCTTGAACAAGCGGTTTCTGCGTCTTGCCAGATTGTTCTTCAGCTGCAGCATCAGGATTTCTTCGCTGAACAATACCTGCGCCTTGACCCCAGCCATTGGCGTACCAATCAGATCCGGTACATAAGAAATGTTACGTACGTGTGGCTGGATACGGGAGATCAGGTTAGTCAGCTTATCCTTGTCCAGTCCCGGTGCCGTGATGATGACGGTCTTCACGCCACTCTGACGGATGATTTCCTCGGCCTGATCCAGATTGCCCAACAGCAGGAACTGACGGGTCAGTTCGGGGGAAATCGGGTGGTCATCGAGCAAACCAATGATGTCGTAGCGGTAGCCCAGATCACCATCGTAGAAGCGCAGGACGCGCTTGGCCGTCTTGCCGGCACCGATCAGGATCACTGGCTCGGTGAGCAGGTGGAAGCGCTTGAGGAATTTCCGGGCAATGTAGCGCAGGCAGTAAATATTGAATAATACCAGGATGCCGAAAAGGACAACGTAGAGCCTAGAGGCAACCAGGCTTTCCCGGAAGAAGTACAGGACCAGGAGGCAGGTCACCAACCCATAGATGACCGAGTAGAAGATGTCCTTCATGTTCTCCAGAATTGGCTGCATATGGGTGTAGGCCCGCGAACTGCCCAGAAACATCAGGAATACCAGTGGGATCCAGAGGTAGATGTAAGATCCGCCGATATGGTAATCCATACTCCCCAGCAGCCAGTGAAGTTCAAAGGCTGCCTTTTCTGCCAGCAGGATGGCACTGTAGTCCAGCAGGACGAACAGGACCGGTGGCAGATAGTTATGCAGTTGGTGGTAGATTGAGTTCTTGCGCAATCTTTATGCAGCTCCTATGTGTATTTTACACTGTATTTTAACTATAAATCACGCGTAAATTTACACGGTTTATTGCAAGTCTCATTATAGCAAAGTAGCGCCCCTATGTCTAATTTTTAGCATCTTATATGAAGTAAGTTTTATATTGTTGCATGTATGTCACTATTATAATTAGTGTATTTTACACTTTAATTTTGAATGTTTGTACATAAAAAGGCTGTTACACAAAAGAACCAACTTGCATACGTACAAGTAGAGTTCTTATGTGCAACAGCCTTTTACTGGCTATTTGCCGTATTCTCTATTCAATTCAGCCGCTCATTGAGCACCAAGCCGGATGGCTGCGATGCCAAGGTATTCTTTGAGTGCCATGGCCGAGTCCTGCAGGTTACTGGCCTCTGGGATCAAGTCGATGATCGGGTTGAAATGCCACTCTGCGGTCCGCCTATAGTGAGTCGGGTAGATCTCACAGGACAGGCCTTCGCGGTCAAAGATCATCGCGGTCCGCGGAGCCTGAGCGGCAACTACGAGCAGGATGGGATGCTGCCAACCCTGCTGGCGACAGATCCCGGCTGCGAATCTGGCATTCTCGACGGTATTCCGGCTGCGATTCTCGGCATATAGGTCATGCTCTGGTACGCCCATCTGCTGGAACTGCCTGCTGGCGATATCGGCCTCGGTTCCGGTGTCAGCATAGACCGTTCCACCGGATATCAGGATGGGAAGCTTCGTCTGCTGATACAGGCGTATGGTCGTCAGCATGCTTTTTGCCATGGTCCCGGATGGTTGTCCCACACCATCAAGATCCGGCACACCACCTACGGAGCCATTCCCCAACATGAGCAGGACGTCCCCGTCTATCTGCTGCGGTGGAGCAGTCCAATTTTCCAATGGTTTCACCAGGAGGTCTGCGCCGACCCGGATCGACAGCAGATAGAATACCGCCAATACCACACTGAACAGGACCCGCCCACGCTGTCTATGCCGCCAACCATACAGATTCAGTCCGAATAGGATAAGGAAGATACCTGCCGGCGGCAAAAGCCACTGATAGATAAACTTGACCAAATATAACACGTATTTTGCACCTCTTTCATTACTATATATTAGCAGAATAAGAGGTTTTCTCCAACCTATAAAAAGAGGCTATTGCACGAAAAGATTCAATGCCCAGCATGCAAATCTTATGTACAATAGCCTCTTACGTTGATTTTATTTGATTAGAGACGTTCCAGGGCGCGATGTGCGATGTCGTTGCGATGGAAGGCTCCGTCGAAGGAGATCTTCGCTACGCCGTCGTAGGCTTTGTCTACGGCTGAACGGATGTCCGCTGCTTTGGCGACGACGCCCAGCACACGACCACCGGCAGTGACGATCTGACCGTCTTTTTCCGCAGTGCCGGCATGGAAGACGAGGCTTCCTGCTTTTTCGGCAGCGTCCAGACCGCTGATGACTTTGCCTTTTTCATAGGCTTTCGGGTAACCGCCCGAGGCGATGACGACACAGACAGCGGCACCATCGCTCCACTGGATATCCTGCTCAGCCAGTGTGCCATCGGCACAGGCCAGCATGATATCCACGAGGTCGCTTTCGAGAAGCGGCAGGACAACCTGGGTCTCCGGATCACCGAAGCGGGCGTTGAATTCCACGACGCGCGGACCGTCTTCGGTGATCATGAGGCCGGCATAGAGGCAGCCTTTGTAGAGGCGGCCTTCCTTCTCCATGGCACGGATGGTCGGGATCAGGATGGTCTCATAGGCTTTGTCGACCATGGCTTTCGTCATGACCGGAGCCGGAGCATAGGTGCCCATGCCGCCCGTATTCGGACCTTTGTCGCCATCATAGGCGCGTTTATGATCCTGCGAGCTGATCATCGGGCAGATGGTCTTGCCATCGGTGAAGCAAAGCAGGGATGCTTCCTCACCGTCCATGAATTCCTCGATGACGACGCGACTGCCGGCCGCACCGAATTCCTGGTCTTCCATGATGTCCGCAATGGCAGCAAGTGCTTCCTGCTCGGTCATGGCGACGATGACGCCCTTTGCCGGCTGCCAGGCCGTCAGCTTTGATGACGATTGGCGCGCCTTCCTGACGGATGTAGGCACGGGCCGCCTCGGCATCGGTGAAGACTTCATATTTCGCCGTCGGGATGCCATATTTCTTCATGAGTCCCTTGGAGAATGCCTTGGACCCCTCGATCTCCGCTGCCAGCTTGGTCGGGCCAAACGCCTTGATGCCAACGGCATTCAGGGCATCGACCATGCCATTGGTCAATGGCACTTCCGGGCCGACGACGGCCAGGTCGATTTTCTTTGCTTTGGCAAAGTCGACGACGGCTGCATTGTCGGTGATGGAGATGCCACTGACGCACTCAGCGACAGCGGCCATGCCCGGATTGCCCGGGATGGCATAGAGTTTCGTGGCTTTCGGGGACTGGGCCAGTTTCCAGGCCAGGGTGTGTTCACGGCCGCCGGAGCCGATTACTAATATATTCATGCTCCTGCGCCCCTTATTTCTTCAGCTGTTCAGCCAGATAGTGCTGGATCATGTCGTCGTAAGCTGCCGTATGGGCAAAAGCCTCCTGGGCCAGTTCCATGCGGGTCTTGTCGTCGACACAGTCGTTCTCTTTGACCTGACGGGCGATCTCAGCGTAGCGGGCCGGATTCGTCACGATGGTGACGAACTTGAAGTTCTTGGCTGCTGCGCGGACCATAGCCGGGCCGCCGATATCGATGTTCTCGATGGCTTCAGCCAGCGTGACGTTCGGCTTGGCGATGGTTTCTTTGAACGGATACAGGTTGACCGCAACGAGGTCAATGCCCGTGATCTTGTGCTCTTTCATCTGCTTGACATGATCCGGGTTGTCACGTACAGCCAGGATGCCGCCATGGATGTACGGGTTCAGTGTCTTGACGCGGCCGTCCATGATCTCCGGGAAGCCCGTGACATCACTGACATAGGTAACCGGGATGCCGGCTGCCTTGATGGCCTTCATCGTGCCACCGGTCGAGACGATCTCTACGCCGGCTTCGTGAAGCTGACGAGCGAATTCGACAACACCGTCTTTATTGGATACGCTGATGAGTGCGCGTTTAATCTGCATGATAATGATTTCTCCTTATTCCACGATATGAACATGGCGGCCATTGATCTCCAGCTTTCCCTCACAGTAGAGCTGGATTGCCCGCGGATAGATGATGTGTTCCTGCTCCAGGACCCGGGCGCCGAGGGTTTCCTCGGTATCCCCGTCGAGCACCGGCACTGCCGCCTGCAGGATGATGGGACCGGAATCGGTGCCCTCATCGACGAAATGCACGGTGCAGCCGCTGACTTTGACGCCATAGGCCAGCACGTCCCGATGGGCATGTGCCCCCGGGAAGCTCGGCAGCAGGGCCGGATGGAATATTCATGATCCGGCCGGCGTACTGGCGCACGAAATACGGCGTCAGGATACGCATGAAACCGGCCAGTACGACCAGCGTGACGCCGGCTGCCTGCAGCTGACCGACGAGGGCCTGCTCAAAGGACTCACGGCCATCGAACTGCTTGCGGTTGACGCAGACGGCCTTGATGCCGGCTTTCGCCGCCCGCTCCAGGGCAAAGGCATCCGGCTTGTCTGTGAGGACAACAGCGATCTCAGCTGCCACCTCGCCACGGTCAATGGCATCCATGATGGACTGGAGGTCCGTCCCCCTGCCGGAGCAGAGGACGCCCAGTTTCTGTTTTGCCTCAGTCATGGAATACGCCGCCTTTGATGGTGACATCATGGCTGCCTTTCACGACGCGGCCGATCTCGTAGACCGTCTCGTTCTTACCCGCCAGATAAGTCTTGATCTTGTCTGCTTCTTCGCGGCTGGTCATGATGACCATACCGATACCCATGTTAAAGGTACGGTACATTTCTTTCCAGTCCACGTTGCCCCACTGCTGCAGCAGTCTGAAGATGACCGGCATCTTCCAGGCCGAGCTGTCGATCTCTACGGCCATATCATCCGGCAGTGCGCGCGGGATATTGTCGTAGAAGCCGCCGCCCGTGATGTGGACCATGCCGTGAATGTCGAACTGATTGATCAGCGGCAGGCAGGATTTCGGGTAGAGACGGGTCGGCGTCAGGAGTTCCTCGCCGATGGTCTTGCCGAGCTCGTCGATGTATTCGTCGCCCTTGAAGCCCTTGTGATCGAAAACGATCTTGCGGACCAGGGAGTAACCATTGGAATGCACACCGGAGGACGGCAGTCCAAGCAGCACATCGCCATCCTGGATCTTCTCGCTGGTGATGAGCTTCGATTTCTCGACGACACCGACGGCAAAGCCGGCGATATCATATTCACCTTCCGGATAGAAGCCGGACATCTCTGCGGTCTCGCCGCCGATCAGGGCACAGCCGGATTCCTTGCAGGCACCAGCCACACCTTTGACGACATCGGCGACCTGCTCCGGGTTGAGCTTGCCAACAGCCAGATAGTCCAGGAAGAACAGCGGTTCAGCGCCCTGAACCAGGATATCATTGACGCACATTGCCACAGCATCCTGGCCAACGGTATCATGCTTGTCCAGCATGAAGGCCAGGCGCAGTTTCGTGCCAACGCCATCGGTACCGGATACGAGTACCGGTTCCTTATATTTGCCGGAATTCAACGCAAACAGGCCGCCGAAGCCGCCCAGATCGCCCAGTACCTCCGGGCGATAGGTTGCCTTGACGCTGTCTTTGATCAGCTTGACGGAGCGGTTGCCCGCATCGATGTCCACGCCGGAATCTTTATAAGTAAGTTGTTCTGCCATTTCTATCCTTTCCCTCAGCACTTCTTGCGCTGTTCAAACACATATTTATCGTCACCAGCCGGTTTTGTCCCATCCTCGATCGGATAGGCGCTGTTGAAGCAGGCATAGCACATGTCGTCCGCATTGAGCTTCGACACGCACTGCTTCAGTCCTTCGATTGAGAGGAAATGCAGGGAGTCTGCACCGATGAATTCGCGGATCTCTTCTACGCTCTTGGTGGCAGCGATCAGTTCTTTACGAACGGAGGTATCGATGCCATAGAAACACGGATAGCCGATTGGCGGACTGCTGATGCACATGTGCACGGACTTGGCACCGGCATTGCGCAGCATCCGGACGATCTTGCCGCTGGTCGTACCGCGGACGATGGAATCGTCGACCATGATGACCGACTTGCCCTCGACTACGGAGCGGATCGCATTGAGCTTAAGCTTGACAGCCGTATCGCGCTTCTTCTGGGTCGGCTGGATGAACGTCCGGCCGATATAGCGGTTCTTGATCAGGCCTTCGACAAACGGGATGCCGGATTCATAGGCATAGCCGGTTGCTGCCGTCGTACCGGAGTCCGGTACGGAGATGACGATATCGCCCTTGAACTGTGCCTCACGGGCCAGTACGCGACCCATCATGAAGCGGGCGTCGTGGACACTCTGGCCGTCGATCACCGAATCCGGACGGGCAAAATAGATATACTCGAATACGCAGGCAGCCTTCTTCTCTTCCGTAGCAAACGGATAGGAATGTACGCCCTCATCATCGATGATGACCATCTCGCCCGGCAGGATGTCGCGGATGAACTCGGCACCGACGACATCGAGTCCGCAGCTCTCAGAGGACAGCACCCAGCTGCCTTCCTCGGTCTTGCCCAGGCAAAGCGGACGGAAGCCCTGCGGATCACGGGCACCGATGAGCTTGTCCTCGGTCATGATGGTCAGGCAGTAGGCACCCTTGATCTGCTTCAGGCTGTCAATGATCCGGTCCTCAACACGTTCCCGGCGGGAACGGGCAATGAGGTTCACGAATACTTCTGAGTCGATGGAGGTCTGAAGATCGTGCCTTCCTGCTCCAGCTTATGCCGGATCTCGGCCGCGTTGGTTAGGTTGCCGTTATGCGCGAGGGCAATCTTGCCGCCGGCATAGTTGACCATGAGCGGCTGGGTATTGGCCAGCAGGCTTGATCCGGTCGTGGAGTAACGCACATGACCGATGGCAATGCACTGATTCTCCATATGCGGCACCTGATGACGGAATACTTCATTGACGAGGCCCATACCACGGGTCACGTCCATCCAGGCTCCGTCAGTCAGTGCGATACCCGCACTCTCCTGGCCGCGATGCTGCAGTGCATAGAGCCCGAGGTATGTCATTTCCGAAACGTCTTCGGTATGGGAATAGACGCCATAGACGCCACATTCTTCTTTCCATTTAGGTTCTAAGTTATAGCCATTTTCATACATGGTTATTGTTTTCTCTCTTTTCCTTTGTCGTCATGGTTCGAATCGAAACTGAATAGAAGGCAGTCCGGTGCCACACAGCTTAAAGCTGCGCCGCTACACGGGCTGCCTTCTTCTCTACTTCCTGAATCATCTGGCTGCGATAGCTGGCCAGTTTTTCTGCCAGGTCTTTATTGGACACCGCAAAAATCTGCACCGCAAAAATAGCAGCATTCTTCGCACCATTGATGGCCATCGTTGCCACCGGAACCCCGGACGGCATCTGAACCGTGCTCAGCAGGGCATCCATGCCATTGAGCGCCGTCGCATTAATTGGCACACCAATAACCGGCAGCGTGGTATAGCTCGCAACGACGCCAGCCAGATGAGCCGCTGCACCAGCCGCCACAATGAACGCACCAATGCCCTTCTCGGGAGCGGACACCACAAACTCGCGCACCTTGGCTGGCGTGCGATGAGCCGAAGCTACAACTACTTCTGCTTCAATACCGAACTGCTTGAGGATCTCGACCGCTGGCTTCAGAATTGGCCAGTCCTGAATCGCTTCCCATAAGAACCGCAACTTTCATTCGTGAACATTCTCCCTTCCTACGTAGCTTCCTTGATTATTTGAATTCTTTACCCGTCAGCATCTGGAATGCTTCTTTGTATTTCGCAATCGTCTTGTCGATGACTTCCTGCGGCAGCTCAAAATCGCTGTCCGGATTTGCCTTGAGCCAGTCACGAACGAACTGCTTGTCATAAGACGGCTGGGACTGTCCCTCTTTGTAGCCTTCGAGCGGCCAGAAACGGGAGCTGTCCGGCGTCAGGACCTCGTCACCAATGACGATGTTGCCCTGCTCATCGAGACCGAACTCGAACTTCGTGTCGGCAATGATGATGCCGCGCGTCAGTGCATAGTCGGCACATTTCTTGTAGATGGCAATCGTGTAGTCGCGGACTTTCTCCACATACTCACGGCCATGGCCGGGGAAGGTCTTCTCCAGGACGGCTGCGCCCTGTTCCAGGGAAACGTTCTCATCATGATCGCCCAGCTCAGCTTTCGTGCTCGGCGTGAAAATCGGCTCTGGCAGTTTCTGGGACTCTACGAGACCAGCTGGCAGCTTGATGCCGCAGACCGTACCGTTTTCCTTATAGCTCTCCCAGCCGCTGCCCGTGATATAACCGCGGACAATGCATTCCATCGGGATCATGTTGAGCTTCTTGCATTTCATGCTGTTGCCAACAAACTGCTCCTGCTGGAAGAATTCCGGCATATCCTTGTTGTCAACCGAGATCATGTGATTCGGCAGGATATCCTGCGTGAAATCGAACCAGAAACGGGACATCTGAGTCAGGATTGCGCCCTTCTTCGTGATCTTGTTCTTCAGGATGTGATCGAACGCAGAGATGCGGTCCGTTGCGACCATGATGATGCTGTCGTCAGCTTCATAGACTTCGCGAACCTTACCGGATTTGAATGGTTTGTACGTTTTCATGGATTTTATCGTCTCCCATAAAATAATAGTGAATAACCTACCTTTCCATGATAACGGGATTTTTTCTGCCTGTCAACAGAATTCAGGACACGTGTCCTTGAAGTTTTTTAGACAGTAAAAACAGACCGCAAATATGCCATCCAGGTGGATCGCATTCTACGGTCTGCTTCTTATTTGTTCATTATTGTTTGGACTGGTAGACCATCTGACCACTGACAATGGTCGCCCGAACCGAAAGATCGCGGTCCAGGATGGTGATATCCGCCAGTTTGCCTGCGGTCAGCGAGCCGGTATGGTTATAGGTGCCCAGCTCTTCAGCCGGCGTCCTGGTCACCATCTCGATCACTTCCGGCAAGGGCAGCGCCGGTATTTTCGGCAAAGATCGACACCGCATCGTTCATGCGAAGGACACTGCCGGCAATGGTGCCGTCAGCTAAGGTCGCATGAGTCCCCTTGACGAAGACCTTCTGCCCGCCAAGCTCAGATTCGCCATCAGCCAGTCCACAGGCCCGCATGGAGTCCTGTAATCAGGATGATATGCCTGCCCTGCTTGGCATGGTAAACGATACGCTGTGCTGCGGGATGAGAGTGAACATTGTCCGCTATCAGTTCGCAGTTTGCCGTCGTATCCAGGGCCGCACCGACCAGGCCTGGCCGGCGATGATGCAGACCGGTCATCGCATTGAACAGATGCGTGATATGTCCTGCGTGATGATGTACGATCACATCGACAGCTGTATCGTAGTCTGCGGCACTGTGGCCACAGGATACGATGATGCCAGCCTCTTTGCACTGATCAAGAAAACGATAGTCGCCCTCCAGCATCTCAGGTGCCAGTGTAATGAGCTTCACGATATCCTGATAAGGTTCGATTGCTGCAAAATCCGCCCGGACGATATTCTTCTCAGCCTGCGCCCCCTTGAACGCCGGATTAATGAATGGTCCTTCCATGTGGCAGCCGGCTATACGGGCCCCCTTCGCCTGGTGGTCCATAGCCTGCCGTACCCGGTCCAAAGCCCGGTAGATGGTCGGAAAATCATAGGTCATCGTGGTCGGATAGAACGAGGTCACGCCGGTCGCAGCCTGAAAAGCCTGCATCGCCGGCAAAGCCCTGGCATCATCATCCATCGCATCATAGCCGACGCAGCCATGAACATGAACATTGATGAACCCCGGAGATACATAGCTGCCCTCCGCATCATAGACCAGTTCCACGTCTGCTGTCTGCTGAAACTCCGACATGGGCAGGATACGATCGATCGTTTCCCCATAGAGGATCGCCATATCTTCTGCCGCCCGGAAATTCCCCTGCTCGTCAGGCAGGATTACTGTCCCGTTGATGATTGCCTTCATTTGTGTTCCTTCTCTCATTTGACCTGAATCGTCATTACCTTGTCTTTATCCTGAAGATCTTTTTCGATGGATTTTACCCGTTCATCCATATTCGTGATGACGACCATCGTCGTCAGCGGTTTCTGCTGCGCCGTAAGATACTCCCGATCAAATTGGATCAGAGCATCGCCCTTCTTCACGCTGTCGCCATTCTTGATAAACGGCGTGAAGCCTTTTCCACCAAGCTCGACGGTATCCAGGCCAATATGGATCAGCAGCTGGACACCATCCTGCTCGAGGGCAACGGCGTGCAGGGTATTCGCCAGCAGCACGATCTTGCCATCGCAGGGTGCCACAACCGTATCCCCATCCGGCTCGACGGCAAAGCCATCGCCCATCATCTTCGAGGAGAATACCTCATCCTTCACATCCGTAATATCGATCAGGCTGCCGGTAACGGGAGCCGCTACTGTGATTTTTTTCTTGCCAAAACCAAACACTACTGCCACCTCTTCCTATTCTTTGTCTGCTGATTACTTCTTCATGGACGCATTGATCTCATTGGCTATGAGCTCTGCGCGGGTACCGATAACCACCTGCACAGCTGTGCCCTTCTTGATGACACCCTTGGCGCCCATTGCTTTCAGGGCCGCGTCATCGACCTTGTCCGCATCGCTGACTTTCAGACGCAGACGCGTGATGCAGGAGCCGACTTCCTCAAGGTTCTCAAGGCCGCCCAGCTTCTCGATCATCTGCTGCGTGTACTCATCCATGTCGGTGTCTTCATCAATCGTCGCTTCCTCATCATAACGCCCGATAGTCGGAATGTCAAAATGACGGATTGCCCAGCTGAAGATGACGTAGTAGATAACCGCAAATACCAGGCCCGACCGGGAATGATCAGCATCGGCTTGGTAGCCAGGCCCCAGTTCAGGACATAATCGATGAAACCAGCCGAGAAGCCCAAAGCCGTGCAGAATGCCCAGCGAATAAGATACCGACAGAGCAATACCCGTAAGTACTGCATGGACTGCATACAGCGCCGGTGCCAGGAACATGAACATGAACTCGATTGGTTCCGTAATACCAGTCAGGAAAGCCGTGAAGGCTACCGATGCCAGGGCACCGCCGACTTTCGAGCGGTTCTCCGGCTTGGCTGCACGATACATGGCCAGTGCTACGGCCGGCATACCAAACATCATCATGATGTAGAAGCCGCCCATGAACATGCCCGCATGCGGGTCGCCGGCAAAGAAGCGGTTGAGGTCACCAGTAGCAACGACGCCGGCCGGGGTCGTGTACTCACCGAATACGAACCAGATGAAACTGTTCAGGATATGATGCAGACCAATCGGGATCAGCAGACGGTTCAATACACCATAGACGAACGTACCAACTACACCAGCGCCGATGATCCACTCACCAACCGCATGGATTGCTGCCTGGCACGGTCCCCAGATCACGCCGAATATGGCGGCCAGGATGATCGAGGTCACGGCGGTGGCAATCGGTACGAACCTCCGTCCACCGAAGAAACCCAAGGAACTCCGGCAGCTTGATGGCATGGAAGCGGTTGTAGAGCAGACCTGCTTCAATACCGCTGATGATACCAGCCAGGACGCTCATGTTGAGGTCCTTGTCAATGGCCTTCAGACCTGCGGTCAGGATCAGATAGCCGATACCGCCGGCCAGACCAGCCGCACCATTGTTATCCTTGGCCAGACCGACACCGATACCGATGGCAAAGATCAAAGCCAGATTGTCGAATACGGCGCCGCCCGCTTTGGTGATGAATGGAATGTTCAGTACATCCGGTGCGCCAAGACGCAGCAGCAGTGCCGCTGCTGGCAGCACAGCGATTGGCAGCATGAGTGCCTTGCCAATGCTCTGTAATTTTTCAAACCAGTTTCCCATGAATATCCTCCTCACATATAAATGAATCCATGTGCTCTTATTTTCCCCAGGTCTTAACCAATGTCCAGATTCCCGGCCTGATATTCCTTCGGCAGACGGGATGCGGCCTCACGGTCAACAATCACGGTGACATCCTGATGAAGCTGCAGGATAGATGCCGGTGCCGCCGGACTTACGCTGCCGCATACCGCCTTATATACAGCCTCTGCTTTGTTCCCGCCACTGGCCAGCAGGATTACCTTGCGGGCCAGCATGATGGTCTTGATGCCCATGCTGATTGCATATCTTGGCACATCCTTTTCATCCTCGAAAAAGCGGGAATTGGCCTGGATCGTTTCATCGTCCAGCTTGACCTTGTGAGTCGTTGCTTCGAATTTCACATCCGGCTCATTGAACCCGATATGTGCATTCTGGCCGATGCCCAGTACCTGCAGATCGATACCTCCTTTCTGGCGGATCAGCGCGTCATAGGCCTTGCCTGCACCAATTACATCTTTGGCCATGCCATCCGGGATGAAGATGTTTTCCGGCTTCATGTTGACGAGGTCGAAAAAGTTCTTATGCATGAAGTAATGATAACTCTGAGTATTTTCCGGAGGCATACCGATATATTCATCCAGGTTAAATGAAGTGGCCTGGGAAAAATCAAGTCCGACGGTTTTGTGGATTGCTACCAGATTCTCATACATGCCGAGCGGCGTGCTGCCGGTCGCCAGTCCTAAGACACTGTCCGGCTTCAGATAAATCTGACCGGCTCAGGATCTTCGTTGCCTCAAGGCTCATATCTTTGTACGAATCAGTCACAATAATACGCATGCTATAAATCCTCCTAAAATCATAGCTGCTCAGTCATCCGAAATGCCTGGGCAGTCTTCCTCTTATTCTCAATGGCTGTGTCCCCCATCGCCTTCACGACCTGCGTATACAGCAGATCCAGCACGAAGAACTGCGCCATCTTAACGGCAATCGATCCGGTCTCCAGCAAAGACTCCTTTGCGTCATAGACCAGGCAGGTATCCGCGACCTCAGCCATTGGCGATTCCGGGTCGGCGGTAATCAGGATAACGACCGCACCATTTGCCTTGCCAGCCTGCAGCGTCTCCAGGACTTCACGGGACCGCCCGGACTGTGAGACCGCCAGGATGACGTCCTCTTTCGTCGCCAGCGCAGCCATGATGAACATCTCATGGCTGTTGTCCATGCCGATGCTGTCCAGACCGATCCGGTAGAAGCGGTACGCGGCGTCCCTGGCGATGAAGCCCGAGTTGCCAAGGCCAACGAAGCGCAGCCGTCGGCTCTTCATGATCAGGTCTGCACATTGCTCGACCCGATGCTCCGGCAACAGCTGCAAGGTCTTTTCCAGTGCTCCGATATTCGTGTCCAGCAGCTTGCGGCCTGTCACCAATGCCGATTCCTCACGATTGATGCTGTTGTTAATGATATAGCGGTTCGATCGCTGCGTAACCTCCTCGGCCAGTGCCACTTTGAAAGCCTGCAGACTGACGAACCCCATCTTCTTGGCAAACCGGGTAATCGTGGATTCACCTACCCCGGCAGCCTCTGCCATCCTGGCGATCGACAGATGCGGTACCTGCTGCGCATTCGCGCGAATGTACTGCATCAGCATCCGATCTGATTTTGATGGCCGAAACCCGGGATCTTCCAGCTGTTCCAAGATATTCATGCTGCCACCACCTTTCAACCCTCTCCTGTTATGCTTTAAGATTACCATATCTGCCATAAAAGTGCAACTAATTTTTATATTTTAAACTTAAAATTACTTTTTCTGTTTAAAAATGAAATAAAGTACCATTTACAGCCTTACAACACAGAAAAAAGCCTGCTCTTAGGTAAGCAGACCTTTTCTGTATAAATGAGGAGTTTATCAAAATGGAGAATACATGAGAAAAATGTCCATCCGTGTTGTATTCATCACCCCACCAGGTCAGATGATTGCCGTTCTCCATGGGGAGATTGACTTTGGCCTGCTGTTTCCAGTACTGCAGGAAGGTATCCGTTAGGCCGACCTTCTTATAGAGCTGGACCTTGAGCATCTTGTTGTTATCGTCTTCGGCAGTATTCTGGCCATAGCCGCCCGAGAGATTCACACCACTCCGGCCAAGATCCGTCCCGGCCGTTACGGCCCAGATCCGGCTGTGATGCGTCTGATCCGCCAGCCCTTTGGTACCGGTCAGATAATGCGCACCGACGTTGACCTTGCCCAGTTTGGACGTAACTTCACCATAGGTGATGATGGAGTGCATCTTGTCCTCGTCCTTGGCCTTTTGGGAACCATTGTAGTAGCCATAGGTCATCGAAGCAGCGGTCCGGCTGTCAAACTGATGGCTGGCCGATACGCCGCTGATGAAGTCATCGCCCAGAAAACCGCCCGCGAACCAGTAGGCGTTCTTGCCGCCCAGGAACGAGGTCTTCGCATCCGGTTTATAGTTGATATAGGCCAGACGGGAATAGACACCATCATCCGAGCGCTCCTGACGCCAATGATCCGTATCCCAGTAGGTCTGCGTCTCAATCTGCATGAGTGCCCCCCAGCTTCGGGCTGATCTGCATCTCAGCTGTCAGGCGGTATTCCAGCTCATATTCATGGGCTTTGTCATTGGTCTTGGCGGTCGTATCGCCATAGGTATTCTCGGTCTGGATCCAGTGGCTGATCTTCAGGCCATGGGGGGTCAGGCTCATGATGCTTTCGGTCCGTGCGCTGCTGGATCTCATCGTAAATAGAGGAACGTACAGATCAACTGATAGCGCTCGGCAAAGCTCCGCTGACGCAGGGCCGGCAAAGCAATCGTCATCGGAATGCGCCGGGTGAATGTCTGCAACAGGGAAGAGTGCGGATCCTCCGTCGTTGCTGCAAGGAGCAGCACGCTGGCCTGTTGCTGGACCGTGCTGCCGGATACCAGTTTCTTTCCCTGAATGATTTGGTTTTGTCTGTTAATCAGCCAGCGCCCTGGCAAAAGCTGCCGTGATGAGCTGCGGCCGTGTAATCGCCGAACCGACGATGGGAGCATAGGCACCAGCTCCCATAACCTGCGTGATATCAGCCGGCGTATTGATCCGGCCCTCAGCAAAAACAGGCACAGTCAGTTTGGCCGCCAGCTGGCTGACCAGCCGGATATCCGGTCCGGTCAGCTGCGGTGAGTAAGGCGTATAACCCGACAAGGTCGTCGATACGGCATCCGCCCCCAACGCCACCGCCTGTATGCCTTCCTCATAGGTGGATATATCGGCCAGCACCAGACGCCCGGCCGCATGGATCCGTTCAACCAGTGCTGCCGGCTGCTCTCCGCCGGGCCGCTTCCTGTCTGTCATGTCGAGCGCAATCATCGCACAGTCCGTGGTCAACAGTTCTTCCACTTCCTGCATGGTCGCCGTGATATAGATCTCCGAGTCCGGATAGTTCCTCTTCAAAAGACCAATGACCGGCAGACCTGTCACCCGCCGGATTTCCCTGATATCCTCCACGCCCTGCGCCCGGATGGCAGCTGCTCCGCCTTCCTTCGCCGCCCGTGCCATACGCCCCATGATGAAGGCGCTGTGCAATGGTTCATCTGGTAATGCCTGACAGGACACGATCAGCCTGCCTTTTACCTCCGACAATATACCCATCCTGAAACCCTCCTTAAAAAAAAAGATCCAGGCCCTGCAATACTCTTGTAAGACCTGAATCTCATACGATCAGTTAACCGGGGCCGTCTGCTGGTTGGACAGGCTCTCCGCCATATCCTCCTGCTCAACGGTCACGTTCTGCTGAGGGCCACGTTCCTTGGCGACCGCCAGCATCAGCTTGATCCGGTTCAGCTGATTCACTTCTGATGAGCCTGCATCACAGTCAATCGCCGTGATATTGGCTCCCTTATAGCTATTGCGCAGCTCATGCATGACGCCCTTGCCGGTGATATGGTTTGGCAGGCATCCGAATGGCTGCAGGCAGACCACATTGGGTACGCCTTCATCGATAAGCTTGACCATCTCACCCGTCAGGAACCAGCCTTCACCGGCCATGTTGCCGAGGCTGACATGGCGCGAAGCAAGTTCTGCGGTCTGATAGATCGTATGTGGCGGCAGGAAGCGGCGGCTCTCCATAAGGGCCTTGCGCATCGGCCGGCGAAAGAACTCGATAACCTTGATGAACATCTTGCCAAAGAATTCGTCCTTGTATTTCCCGGCCAGCAGTTCATGCTTGGCAATCGCATCATAGGCCGAATACAGGAAGAAATCCACGAAATCCGGCATGACCACTTCTGCCCCTTCATCCATGAGTACCTGTTCAATGTGGTTGTTGGCCACTGGATGATACTTGACCAGGATCTCGCCGACAATGCCGACTTTCGGCTTCCAGAGTTCTTCGTCCACAGGCAGGTTATCGAAATCACGAACCAGCGCACGAATATTCTTCTTGAACTTGAAATAGCCGCCATGCTGCAGTTCTGCCTTGCACCGGTCCATCCACTTGCGGAACAGTGCCTGTGTCGAGCCCTTTGTACGCTCGTACGGCAGCGTACGGTTGCGCACGTTCATCAGCGTATCGCCATAGATTGCTGCCTTGATGGCATCAGTCAGCATGCTGCGGTCCATATTGAACGCATCGGTCTCGTCCTTCATGCCATGAACGGCAAAGACCGGCACCTGCGGGAAGCCCGCATACTTGAGTGCCTGACGCAGTACGCTCAGATAGTTGGTTGCCCGGCAGGCACCACAGGTCTGGAACAGCATGATGCTGGTATGATCCGGATCGCACTGGCCGGACTTCAAAGCCGAGATCAGCTGACCAATCACGACAATAGCCGGATAGCACATATCGTTATTGACATAACGAAGTCCCGTATCAATGGCCTCTTTGCCCGGCATTGGCGGAATCATCGCCCGGTAGCCGTGCTTCTGGAGCACCGTCTGGAACAGCTCAAAGTGAATTGGTGCCATCTGCGGTGCCAGGATCGTATGGGTTGCCTTGCAATCTTCGGTGAAATGCGGACGCTCGATCGGACGAACTTCTTTATAGGCCACCGGTTTGCGACGCGCCAGCGCAGCCATCAGCGAACGCAGACGGATGCGGGCCGCACCGAGGTTCGAGACCTCGTCCAGTTTAATCATCGTATAGATGCGGTGATGGTCCTCCAGGATTTCCTTGACCTGCCCCGTTGTCAGCGCATCGAGTCCGCAGCCAAAGGAACTGAACTGGATAAGTGTCAGATTCTGATGCTCGGCTGTGAACTGGGCCGCATGGTACAGACGGGCATGATAGCTCCACTGGTTGACGACCTTAAGCCGCTCCGCCTTGACCGGAATGTGGTAAACCGCATCCTCAGACAGGATTGGCAGTTTGTAGGACTGGATCATCTCCGGAATGCCATGATTGATCTCCGGATCGATATGATACGGACGACCGACCAGCATGATAGCCTGCTCGCCAGTCTTTTCAATACGCGCGAGGATCTTCTGCCCATAGTCACGGACATCCTGACGATAGCGCTCAATCTCTGCATAAGCCGCCTCAACGGCTGCAGCGATTTCCTGCTTCGAGAGCTTCTCACGCTCCCCGAGTTCCTCATAGAGGCGCTCAATCAGCCGCTTACGGTCATGGATTGGCAGGAATGGCTGGATGAAGTCGATGTGCCTCTCACGCAGGATATCCATGTTGCCCCGGATATTTTCCGCATAAGACGCCACGATCGGACAGTTAAAATGATTGTCCGAAGCATTGACATCATCTTCCATGTTATAAGGCTCACATGGATAGAATACTTTCGTGATGCCCTTCTCGACCAGGTCGACGATATGACCATGCGCAATCTTGGCCGGATAGCACAGGGAATCGGATGGCACGGTCGCCATGCCCTTGTAATACATCTTCGCACTGGATTTGCCCGACAGCACGACCTGATAGCCCAGGAATGTCAGGAACGTGAACCAGAACGGATAATCCTCGTACATATTGAGCACGCGCGGGATGCCGATCCGGCCTCGTGTCGGATGCTCCAACGGGCGATAATAGTGGAATACCCGCTCATACTTATACGCGTAGATATTCGGGGTCTCAGCCTCGGTTGTCTTCTCCCCGCCAATGCCGCGTTCACAGCGGTTGCCGGTGAAGTATTTGCTGCCATCCGGGAATTTCTGCATGGTGATCAGACACTTGTTGCCGCAGCCTTTGCAGCGGTAGGAACTGGTCGCCACGGAGAACGTATCCAGCGCCTGCGCCGACAGGATAGCCGAGTGTTCCTGGCCGCTCTCCAGTGCCAGTATTGCAGCACCATAAGCGCCCATAAGGCCGGCAATATCCGGACGAATCACGTCGCGATCCAGCAGTTTCTCCATGCAACGCAGTACCGCGTCGTTATAGAAAGTACCACCCTGCACGACAATATGGTCGCCAAGCTCACGGACATCCTTGAGCTGCATGACCTTGAACAACGCATTCTTGATGACCGAGAACGCGATACCCGCTGAGATATCCGCAACCTCGGCACCTTCCTTCTGCGCCTGCTTTACCTTGGAATTCATGAATACCGTGCAGCGGGTACCCAGATCCACTGGTGCCTTTGACTCCACAGCCTTCGCAGCAAACTCCGCCGGTGTCATGTGCAGACCCTCGGCAAAGTTCTGGATAAACGATCCACAGCCGGCCGAGCAGGCCTCATTGAGCGTAATGCTGCCAATGCTGCCATCCTTGACGAAGAAGCACTTCATATCCTGGCCACCGATATCCAGTACAAAGGTGACCTCCGGACAGAATTCCTGAGCTGCCCGTAGATGCGCAAAAGTCTCTACCTCGCCGCCATCTGCATGGATAGCCGCTTTAACGATAGCCTCACCATAACCGGTGGTCATCGTGCTGGCGAGCCAGGCTTTATCCGGCATCGCCCTGTAGAGTTCCTTCATCTCCTTGACAACGGTCCGCAACGGCGAGCCTTCATTGCTGCCATAAGACGTATAAAGAATTTCCTTATCCCGTCCGATTGCCGTGATCTTCGTCGTCGTCGAGCCGGCATCAATGCCGACATAGACCGGTCCTTCATAGCCGGTGAAGTCACCGCGCTGGACCTTGTCCTTATCATGACGTTCCCGGAAAGCCTGGTAATCCGCCTCGTCCTCGAACAGCGTAAAATCGGCTTTTCGCGTCTCACCGGCAGCGGCTTCTTTCGCCCGCTGGATGCTGCTCTCAAGCTGAGCAACATCAATGGTCCTGGCTTCATCCGAGAGGGCCGCGCCCATCGCAACGAAATAATTGCCGTAGTCCACATCCACCACATGTTCATCATCGAGCTTCAGGGTCTCGATGAACCGTTTGCGCAGTTCCGGCAGAAAATGCAGCGGCCCCCCCAGGAATGCGACATGCCCATCGATTGGTCGGCCCTGCGCCAGATTACCAATGGTCTGATTGACGACAGCCTGGAAAATCGACAGAGCGATATCTGCTTTCTCTGCACCATCATTCATGAGGGCCTGGATGTCGGTCTTGGCAAACACGCCACAGCGGGAAGCGATCGTATAGATCTGCCTGCCCCTGGCTGCGAGTTCATCCAGTCCCGGCGCATCCGTCGAAAGCAGGGACGCCATATGGTCGATAAACGAGCCGGTACCACCTGCACAGACGCCATTCATACGCTGCTCCGGCGCATCGCCGAAGTATGTGATCTTAGCATCCTCGCCACCAAGCTCCACGACAGTATCGGTCTGCGGAATCAGCTGCTTGACTGCAGCTGCACAGGCAATTACCTCCTGTACAAACGGCAGTCCGATACGCTGGGCGATCCCCATACCGGCCGAACCAGTCAGGGCGAAAGAAAATTTCTGTTCGCCTACGATGCTTTTTAAATGGGTCAGGTTTTCCTGCAAGGCATTGCCGATCTCCGAAAAATGACGCGCGTAGTTCTTGTAGAGAATATTCTTCTCATGGTCCAGAACGACCAGTTTGATTGTTGTAGAACCTACATCAATGCCTACATTTAGTATCGATTTCATGTTTTCACCACCTGAAAAAATGCATATAGAACAAGACCCTCCTATTTCAGGGTCTTTTCATATTTTAACCTATTCAAGAATGCGGTGCAAGTATATTTGTTACATAAGGCAACAAAAGCCGGCACAAAGGCCGGCAAAATGCTCAGTATTCCACATGATACAGATAGAGTCCACAGGCTGGAGCAGTCGCACTGGCCCGGCCCCGGTCAAGGCTTTCCATGATCTGGCGGAAATCATCGACACTGAGCCGTCCCAGGCCGACATTCGCCACCGTTCCGATGATATTGCGGACCATGTGATAGAGGAAGCCGCTGCCATGGATGCGAAACTCCAGCATGTTCCCCGCCTGCGCGGTCACCGTCGCCTCATACATCGTACGGATGGGGCTCATCGGTGCACCGCCAGCTGCCCGAAATGCACTGAAGTCATGCGTTCCCCTGATGCAATCAAGGGCTGCCTGCATAGCCGGCACAGCGAGTGGACGGCGCTCATACCATGCATAGCGCTGACTGAACGCATCCGGTGTCTCTCCCTGCTGGATGCGGTAAAGATAGGTCTTTGATTTCGCACTGTGACGTGCACTGAACTCCGTGTCTGCCTCAGCCGCCGTCTTGACGACGATGTCCGGTGGCAGCAGGCTGTTCACAGCCCGCAGGATACGATCGACAGGAATGGTCCCATTCGTAAAGAAATTCACGACCTGTCCATAGGCATGGACCCCCGCATCCGTACGGCCGGCTGCCGCCAGCTCAATGGAATCACCAAAGACGATCTGAAGCTTCTCTTCCAGCACGTTCTGAACGGCCACGACCGGCGGGGTCTGACGCTGAAAGCCATGATAGGCTGTCCCGTCATAGGCAACCCGCAATACGATATTGCGGGCGCGCGCCTTCATTTCTGCTTTATGTTCTGGTTTCATAGGTTCCCTTCTATATAGTCAATGAGCAACAATCCCTGCTGTGCACTACGGTGATCAGCGAAGGAAATAAACCGCAGCGAGACCGGCAGTCATGAACAGAAAGAGCACTCCCGCCACATAATCGATGCCTGTGACCTTCAATGCTTTCATCTGGGTCCGGCCGATGCCGCCACGATAGCAGCGCGCCTCCATGGCCATCGCAAGCTCATCTGCCCGACGGAACGCAGACAGGAACAGCGGCACCAGCACCGGCACCATATTCTTCAGCCGCGATACGATGCTGCCTGTAGTAAAATCCGCACCACGGGACTGCTGCGCTTTCATGATTTTATCCGTCTCCTCGATCAACGTCGGCACGAAGCGCAGCGCGATCGTCATCATCATCGCCAGCTCATGTGCCGGCAGTCCGAAGCGGCGAAACGGTGAGAGCAGACTCTCCAGTGCATCCGTCAGCTTGAGCGGGCTTGTCGTAAAGGTCAGCAGGGTACTCATGAGAATCAGCAGGACCAGCCGCAGACTGATGAAACCCCCCTGCCGTACGCCCTCCCAGGTCATGGTGAATATCCATACCTTTCGCAATCGGCGTTCCCGGATTGCTGAACAGATGAATGATAAAGGTGAACAGGATGATCCACCAGAGCGGCTTCAGGGAGCGCAGCATCATGATCATCGGCACACCGGAAATCCAGATCATCACAGCCGTCACAGCGGTCAGGATCCCATAAGCCGGTGCACTGCTGAATACGAATACCTCAATCAGGAAAAAGAGCAGCAGGACGATCTTGACCCGCGGGTCCAGCCGGTGAAGGGCAGAGTTCCCCGGGAAATACTGTCCAATGGTAATGTTACTTAACACGGCGAACCTCCTTCCGAATGCTCTCTACGCCCTCCGCCAATGTCATCACATCCGTACGCACGGGCAGACCGGCAGCATGAATACGGCCCATCAGACTCATGATCCGTGGCTGATGCAGTCCGGCTGCACGCAGCAGGTCCGTCTGCTGAAATACCTTCAACGGCGTATCCTGCAGGACCAGCTGCCCCTGATTCATGAGAATCAGCGAATCCGCCAGCCGGGCAATATCTTCCATACTGTGTGAGACAAAGATGATGGTCAGATTCCATTTCTTATGCAGTGCCCTGATCTGACGGATCAGCGCCTCGCGGCCGCTCGGATCAAGCCCGGCAGTCGGTTCATCCAGCACGAGATAATGCGGATGCAGGGCCAGTACACCAGCGATAGCCGCACGGCGCATCTGGCCGCCGCTGAGCTGGAATGGCGAACGGTCCTTGAACACCGCGTAATCCAGGCCGGTCAGTTCCATGGCTTCCCGTACACGCTCCTGGACCGCCTCTTCGGCCAGTCCCTGATTGCGCGGCCCGAAGGCGATATCTTCCGCAATCGTTTCCTCGAACAGCTGCGTCTCAGCATACTGAAAGACCATACCGACCTGCTGACTGGCAATATGCGCCGCTTTTTTGCCGGCTTTGTCATGTCCCTGGAGATCAACACCATCGACCAGCACCTGTCCGGTCGTCGGATGCAGCAGGCCGTTCAGATGCTGTACCAATGTGGATTTACCCGATCCGGTATGTCCGGCAATGGCCGTAAAGCTGCCCTCTTCGATTGTCAGGGATACATCCTGCAGCGCCTCACGTTCAAAGGGCGTTCCCGCCATATAAGTATAGCCGACATGATTCAGTTCGATGGACATACATATCCCTCCAGTGCTGCAACCAGTTCGTCATCGGTCAGAATATCCTCGGGCAATTTCACGCCCTGCTGACGAAGGTTCCAGGCAAGTTCCGCTGCCAGTGGCACATCCAGCCCGATCTTCTTCATACCACAGACATCCGCGAACAGTTCACGTGGCGTACCGATCTTCAGTACCTCGCCCTGATCCATGATGATCAATCGGTCAGCCAGCGCCGCCTCCTCCATGAAATGCGTGATGAGGATTACCGTGATGCCCTGTTCCCGATGAAGGCGCTGCACGGTCTCCATGACTTCCTGCCGTCCCTGCGGGTCGAGCATAGCCGTCGGCTCATCCAGCACCAGACACTTCGTATGCATTGCCAGTGCTCCGGCAATGGCAATACGCTGCTTCTGACCACCAGACAGCAGATGCGGCGCAAATGTACGGTAAGGCGTCATGTTGACGATTTCCAGCGACTCACGGACCCGCTGCCGAATTTCCTCTGGCGGCACCCCAAGGTTCTCCGGGCCAAAGGCAATATCGTCCTCAACCACGGCAGCGATCAGCTGGTTATCCGGATTCTGAAAAACCATGCCAACCTGCTGGCGCACCTGCCACAGCTGCTCAGGATCTCTGGTATCATAACCACCAACCAGACAGGATCCGCCTGTTGGCAACAACAGCCCATTCAGATGCTTGGCCAGCGTGGATTTCCCCGATCCATTGGCGCCCAGGATCACCGTAAACTGTCCGGCCTCAATATTCAGATCAACACCCTGCAGGGCTTTATGTTCATTCTCCTGTCCCTCATGATAGACATGCGACAGGTCATGGAATTCAATGAAAGACATCGATTCACTCCTCTTTCTCGTCAGGTCACAGATAACATTATACCGTTTAATTATTGTTAATACAAATTCATTTTTAGGTTAACAATCGATAAAAAAAAAGTCCCAGTCCGAAGACTGGGGCTTATCGCTTTTAATGTTGCGATCAGACGAGCTCGATGATAACCATCGGAGCAGCGTCGCCACGACGAACACCAAGCTTGAGGATACGCGTGTAACCACCCTGGCGGTCAGCGTATTTTGCTGCGATTTCGTCGAACAACTTTCTTACAATATCTTCATCAGCAAGGGATGCAATCGCCTTACGACGAGCGTTCAGATCACCGCGCTTTGCAAGCGTGATGAGCTGCTCAGCAAATTTGCGAAGCTCTTTTGCTTTGGCTTCCGTCGTCTCGATGCGTCCATATCTGAAGAAGGAAGTAAGAATGCTAGTGAACAGCGCCTTACGGGCTGCGGAGTTACGTCCTAATTTTCTGTAGCTCATTTATCTCCCTCTTTTCAATCGTTGTTTTCACTCAGTGCCAAACCGAGTTCCTCGAGCTTTTTCTTGACTTCCTCAAGAGATTTACGCCCAAGGTTGCGAACCTTCATCATGTCCTCTTCCGTCTTGTCAGCAAGATCTGCGACCTTGTTGATGTTGGCGCGTTTAAGGCAGTTGAAGGAACGTACGGAAAGGTCAAGGTCTTCAATGGTCATTTCGAGAACCTTTGAAGAATCATCCTCTTCCTCCTCCGGGAAGGATGCCTCCTCCTCCTCGACTTCATCCGGCAGACCGTCCATGTTCTGGAACAGTTTCAGATGCATGACAAGAATGCCTGCGGCTTTGCTGACAGCTTCTTCCGGACGGAGCGAACCATCAGTCCACACCTCAAGGATCAGTTTGTCATAGTCGGTGACATTGCCTACACGCGTATCTTTTACGGTGTAGTTCACACGCTGAACCGGGGAGAAAATCGAGTCGATTGGAATTACACCAATCGTGTCATCCGGCTTCTTGTTCTTTTCAGCCGGGACATAACCGCGGCCACGCTCAACAGTCATCTCAATCTTGAGTTTGCCTGTCTCGTTGACCGTAGCAATATGGAGGTCCGGATTGAGAATCTCAATGTCGGCATCACAGATGATGTCGGCAGCCGTGACTTCTTTTTCGCCTTCCACATCAATGCGGATTACCTTCGGCTCATTGCCTGCCATCTTGAGGCAGAGCTGCTTCAGGTTCAACACGATATTCGTCACGTCATCCCGGACACCCGGAATCGTGGAGAACTCATGGAGTACACCATCGATCCGAATGGAGGTAATTGCAGCACCTTCCAGCGAGGACAGCAGCATGCGGCGCAGGCTGTTGCCAAACGTCGTGCCATAGCCACGCTCGAGCGGTTCACAGATGAATTTACCGTACCGGTTATCTTCACTGATTTCCGCAATTTCAATTTTCGGTTTCTCGATGTCTATCATCTGAAATGAACCTCCTCAATAATCAATCGAACACTATGCACACAGGCACAAATATTCATTATTTGGAGTACAACTCGACGATAGCCTGCTCATTAACAGGAACATCGATCTCTTCACGGTTCGGGAAACGAGTTACCGAACCCGTGAGGTTGGCCTGATCAGCCTGGAGCCATGCCGGAGCGGACAGAGCATTGCTGCTCTCTTTCAGCTCTTTGAAGAAGGCATTGCTCTGGCTCTTCTCAGCAACAGCAATCACGTCGTTAGCGCAAACGAGTGCAGACGGAATGTCTACCTGCTTGCCGTTAACCGTGAAATGGCCATGACGAACGAGCTGACGAGCCTGACGGCGCGTATTTGCGAGGCCGAGACGGAACACAACGTTGTCCAGACGGCGCTCAAGAAGACCGAGCAGGTTTTCACCAGTTACGCCCTGCATCTTCTTTGCTTTATCGTAGTATCCACGGAACTGTTTCTCCAGTACACCGTAGATAAACTTTGCTTTCTGCTTTTCTTTCAGCTGCATGCCATACTCAGAAACCTTACGGTTCGTACGACGCGGCTGACGTTTGGATTCTTTGGAACGACCGATAACAGCCGGCTCGATGCCAAGTGCACGGCATCTTTTCAGGGCTGGTACTCTATCAATTGCCATATTGGTTTTTGCACCTCCTATTAAACTCTTCTACGTTTCGGCGGACGGCATCCGTTATGCGGAATCGGAGTAACATCTTTGATCATGTTGACTTCGAGGCCCGTTGCCTGCAGGGAACGGATTGCGGCTTCACGACCGGCTCCAGGACCCTTAACGTAAACTTCAACCTGCTTCAGGCCATGTTCCATAGCTGCCTTTGCAGCCGTCTCTGCAGCCATCTGTGCTGCGAACGGCGTACTTTTACGGGAACCACGGAAACCAAGACCGCCTGCGCTGGCCCAGGAAAGTGCATTACCGCTCTTATCGGTAAGCGTTACAATCGTATTATTAAACGTAGAGCTGATATGCGCTACGCCAAATTCTATGTTCTTACGAACTTTTTTCTTCGTGCGGACTGCTTTTTTAACTGCCACCGTTTAACCCTCCTTTATGCCTCTTTCTTCTTGCCTGCTACTGCCTTTTTCGGGCCTTTTCGCGTACGGGCATTGTTCTTCGTATTCTGTCCACGGACAGGAAGGCCAAGACGGTGACGACGACCACGATAGCAGCCGATATCAACGAGTCTCTTGATGTTCATCTGACGCTCACGACGAAGGTCACCTTCGACGATAACGTTCTTATCGATAGCATCACGAAGTTTTACAACTTCATCCTCCGTGAGGTCACGCGTACGGGTATCCGGATTGACGCCAGTCTGCTTCAGGAGATCCTGAGCAGTCGTCAGACCAATACCAAAGATGTACGTTAAAGCAATTTCAATTCTCTTGTCACGGGGTAAATCTACACCGGCAATACGTGCCATTAATAAAGCACCTCCTTATTCAATAATTAACCTTGTCTCTGTTTATGTTTCGGATTTTCGCAGATGACCATAACACGGCCCTTTGCGCTTAATGATCTTGCATTTCTCACAAATCCGTTTTACTGACGGTTTTACCTTCATCTTGTTTTTGCCCCCTTTTCTTTATTGTCAGTCTCATTTTGCTAGTATATCATGTTTGGCGCATCCTGCCTAGAGGAAAAATGCAAAAACATGATTTTTTTCAACCAGCCAAAGCGGAGATGACGTTATTTGAATCGGTAGGTTATACGGCCACGCGTTAAGTCATATGGCGTGAGTTCGATAGTGACTTTGTCTCCCGGAAGGATGCGGATGAAATTCATACGGATCTTGCCGGATACATGCGCCAGTACAACATGACCATTCTCAAGTTCAACCTGGAACATTGCGTTTGGCAGTGCCTCCAGGACCTTGCCTTCTACTTCGATAACATCTTGTTTCGACATGTTTTTCTCCTTTTATTGAAATTGGTTGGGCCAAAGTCATCTAAGGAGCTTTTGCATTGTCTTTCGAATGCCATGCCCAACAACAGGTTGTCAACCAATAATATGTCTTTAATCATTGTAATGGGCGGCATGACTGCCGCCCCTACAACAACTTCTATCGTTCAGTGAATTTCACCAACGGTTTACTGACTCAGCCCTTCAGTACCTCAACGAGATCCTTCGTGACTTTGTCGATTGCCTGCCTGCCATCCACTTCCGTATAGACACCGGCTTTTTGATAATAATCAATCAGCGGTTTTGTCGAAGCTTCATATACCGAGAGGCGATTCTTCATCGTCGCTTCGGTATCATCAGCCCGCTGGAAAAGCTCACTGCCACACTCATCGCAGATCCCATCCTTCTTGGAAGGATTGAATTTGATGTGGTAGGTAGCACCGCATTTCTTGCAGATACGGCGTCCAACTGCACGCTCAATGAGGTCAGCAGCCGGAACATTGATGTTCAGGACACGCGTCAGGGTCAGCCCAAGATCCTTCATGATACCGTCGAGAGCATCAGCCTGCTCAACCGTACGTGGGAATCCATCCAGGATGAACCCTTTCTTGCAGTCATCTTTGGCAAGACGCTCACGAACAATGCCGATCGTTACTTCATCAGGAACGAGTTTGCCATTATCCATGCAGGCTTTCGCCTGCTTGCCGAGTTCAGTGCCTTCCTTCACAGCTGCACGGAACATGTCGCCCGTGGAGATGTGAGGAATTCCGAACTCTTTGACCAGTTCAGCCGCCTGCGTGCCTTTACCGGCACCCGGGGGGCCCATTAACAGGATATGCATCATTTTGCCTCCTCTTATTTCATGAACCCTTCATAGTGACGCATCACGATCATGGATTCTATCTGTTTCATCGTCTGCAGCGCAACGCCGACGACGATGAGCAGTGCCGTGCCTCCGAAGTAAACTCCTTCAATGTGAGTTGCCGAGGCAATCACATTTGGCAGGACCGCGATAAAAGCCAGGAAGATGGAGCCAGCAAGCGTGATACGAGTCATGACATGATCTAAATAATCTGCCGTTGGCTGTCCCGGACGGATGCCCGGGATGAAACCACCGTATTTTTTCAGATTCTCTGCCATATCCGATATCTTTACAGTAACCGCAGTATAAAAATAAGTGAAGAAGATGATCATCGCCACGTAAAGCGTGGTCTGAAGCGGCTTACCCCACTGAAGATAACTGGCAACAGTCTTTACCCAGGGAATATCAATAAACTGGGCAATAGTTACTGGAAACATCAACACGGATGACGCAAAGATTATTGGAATAACACCCGCCTGGTTAACCTTCAGCGGGATGTGGCTGGAATGTCCACCATAGGCTTTCTGACCGACCACCCGTTTCGCATAGGAAATTGGAATGCGGCGGAAGCCGTTCTCAACGTGGATAACGAAGACAACCATCGCAAGTGCGATGACGCCAAACATGAACACGCTGAAGTAGCTGATGGTACCAGCCTGTACGTAGTGATAAATCGTTCCGATGTTCTTCGGCAGGCTGCTACGATACCAGCGAAGATGATAAGGGAAATACCGTTACCAACGCCCTGAGCCGTAATCTGCTCACCAAGCCACATCAGAAACACCGTTCCGGCCGTCAACGTGATCGCAATGATCAGGATGTTGACCGGGTTCGGATTGAGGATTGCTGCTTTCAGGCCAATGGACATGCCGATTGCCTGGAAGAAGGCCAGCACTACGGTGAGGTAGCGCGTAACCTGAGTGGTCTTCTTGTGCCCCTCCTCGCCTTCCTTTGACCATTGCTCCAATGTCGGAATGACCACATTCAAAAGCTGAATGATGATCGCCGCATTGATGTATGGTGTAATGGACATGGCGAAGATGGAGAACTTACTGAAAGCACCACCCGAAAAGAGATCTAACAGGCCAAAGAGGTTGCCGTTTGCGAATAACTGCTCAATCGCCGTCGGGTCAACCCCGGGGACCGGGATATGTGTACCCATCCGGAAGATGGCAAACATGACCAACGTAAAGGTGATCTTCTGCCGAAGCTCCGGAATTTTCCAAACGTTGCCAAGGGCTGAGAGCACCTCAGATCACCTCGACTTTGCCGCCTGCTGCCGTAATCTTCTCTTCTGCAGATTTTGTGAAGCCGTTAGCACGAACCGTCAGCTTCTTCGTAAGCTCGCCTTTGCCGAGGATACGGATGCCGTCCTGAACATTCTTCAGGATGCCGGACTCTACGAGCACGACTGGATCAACCGTAGCGCCATCGTCGAAGCGATTAAGCGTTTCGATATTGACCTCTGCAAACGTCTTAGCCCATACATTCTTGAAGCCGCGCTTCGGGAGACGACGATAGATTGGCATCTGGCCACCCTCGAAGCCCGTGCGAACGCCGCCGCCGCTACGAGAATTCTGACCTTTCATGCCTTTACCGGCAGTCTTACCGTTGCCGGAACCAAGACCGCGACCAACACGGTTGCGAACTTTACGGGAACCAGCGGCTGGCTGTAATTCATGTAATTTCATCTGTGTGCACCTCCTGTTCTATGATTAGTCTGCGATTTCTTCAATTGCAATCAGATGCTCAACTTTATGGAGCTGACCGCGGATCGCCGGGTTGTCTGGAAGCTCAACAACTGCGTTGATCTTGCGCAGGCCCAGGGCGCGAACCGTTTTGCGCTGCGTTTCCGGGCGGCCGATCAGGCTTCTTTTAAGTGTAACTTTAACTTTTGCCATTTCACAGCCTCCTATTAACCTAAGATTTCCTGGACGGTCTTGCCACGAAGCTCTGCAACTTCCTCAGCGCGTTTCAGCGACGTGAGGCCCGCCATGGTAGCACGTACCATGTTGTTCGGGTTGGAAGAGCCCAGGGATTTCGTCAGGATGTCATGGACGCCAGCCAGCTCAAGCACTGCACGTGCCGGGCCACCAGCGATAACACCAGTACCTTTGGCAGCCGGTTTCAGCATAACTTTACCAGCACCGAAGATACCGACCATCTCATGAGGAATCGTACGACCATCGAACAGAGCAACCTCTACCAGGTTCTTCTTTGCATCTTCGACGCCTTTACGGATTGCCTCTGGAACCTCAGCAGCTTTGCCGAGGCCAACGCCAACTTTGCCCTTCTTGTTACCAACAACGACGAGGGCGCTGAACGAGAAACGACGGCCGCCTTTGACGACTTTCGCTACTCGATTGATATATACAACTTTCTCCTCGAACTCAGGAGTTTCGTTGTCCATATTTCTAGCCATTCATTTACCTCCTTATATCAATGATTTAGAATTTCAGACCAGCTTCACGAGCGGCCTCAGCCAGGGCAGCAACACGGCCATGATAAACATAACCGCCGCGGTCGAATACGACTTCGCCGATGCCTTTTTCAAGAGCACGTTTTGCGATTTCAGCACCAACAGCTTTTGCTGCTTCGATGTTGCCGCCGTAGTTCTCGAAACCCTTATCCTGGGTGCTGGCGGACACGATGGTCACGCCCTTCTCATCATCAATAACCTGAGCGTAAATGTTTGCCAGGCTGCGATATACATTGAGGCGCGGACGAGCCGTAGTGCCTGCAATGTGGTTGCGGACACGCAGATGACGTTTCTGACGTGCCTTATTCTTATCTGCTTTAAGAAGCACAGGGATTCACTCCTTTCTCGAATCAGTACCTTATTTCTTACCCTTCGCGCCAGCTTTACCCTCTTTACGACGGATATGCTCGCCAGCGTATTTGATGCCCTTGCCTTTGTACGGCTCTGGCTCACGGAAGCTGCGGATCTCAGCTGCAACCTGGCCGACAACTTCTTTGTCGATACCTTTGACCGTGATAGCAGTCGCAGACGGAACATCGAATTCGATGCCCTTCGGCGGCTCAACAACAACCGGGTGAGAGAAACCAAGGGACAGGTTCAGCGCATTGCCCTTTTTCTGAGCACGATAGCCGACACCATTGATTTCGAGCTCTTTGGTGAAGCCATCCGTTACACCAACAACCATGTTGTTGATGAGCGAACGGGACAGACCATGGAGAGATCTGTGGTTTTTATCGTCGGAAGGACGTTCTACCTTTAAGATATTGCCTTCGACAGTTACTTTCATTTCCGGATGAATGTGGCGGGAAAGTTCACCTTTCGGGCCCTTTACTTTGACCAGATTGTCCTCACCGAGCGTGACGGTTACGCCAGCTGGGATTTCAATCGGTGCATTACCAATTCTTGACATCTGTACACCTCCTGACTATTTTCGATTACCAAACGTATGCTACGACTTCACCGCCGAGACCGGCTTTACGAGCCTGCTTGTCGCTCATGATTCCCTTGGAAGTGGAAATGATAGCGATGCCGAGGCCGCCGAGAACACGCGGAATCTCATCGTGTTTTACATACTGACGAAGACCTGGCTTCGAAATGCGTTTGATACCGGAAATAACCTTCTCACGGCTTGGGCCGTATTTGAGGGAAACAGAGATCACACCCTGCTTGTCATCCTCATTGAAGGCATAGTCTTTGATGAAACCCTCTTCCTTCAAAACCTCTGCGATAGCGGTCTTGATCTTGGAACCCGGAATTTCAACACTCTCGTGGTATACATTGTTTGCATTGCGCAAACGAGTCAGCATATCTGCAATAGGATCAGTCATTGCCATTGAATCGATATCCTCCTTTAATTTTACTAAATAATTACCAGCTTGCTTTGGTTACGCCCGGGATAGCGCCTTTGTAGCTCTGCTCACGGAAGCAGATACGGCACATATCGAACTTGCGCATATAGCCATGCGGACGACCGCAGATCTTGCAGCGGTTATAGCCGCGCGTGGAGAATTTCGGCTCTTTGCTCCACTTTTCAACCATAGACTTCTTAGCCAAGTTTCCTTACCTCCTTATGCTTTGAACGGCATACCCATGAGTTTCAGGAGCTCTCTGGCTTCTTCATCCGTATTTGCCGTCGTAACGATAACAATGTTCATTCCGCGAATCTTGTCGATTTTATCGTACTCGATTTCCGGGAAAATGAGCTGCTCTTTGAGTCCAAGACCGTAGTTACCACGACCGTCGAAAGCCTTGTCGCTTACGCCACGGAAGTCACGAACACGCGGCAGAGCGGCGTTCATGAACTTGTCGAGGAACTCATACATGCGCTGACCGCGCAGGGTGACTTTGCAGCCGATTGGCATGCCTTCACGGAGTTTCCAGGCAGCGAGAGACTTCTTCGCACGAGTCAGCAGCGGCTTCTGGCCGGAGATGATCGTCAGATCAGCGACAGCCGAATCCAAAGCTTTCGGATTGCCGACTGCTTCGCCAACGCCCATGTTGATGATGATCTTCTCAACTTTCGGAAGCTGCATCACGTTCTTGTAGCCAAACTTCTCAGTCATAGCCTTGCAGACTTCGTTCTGGTATTTTTCTTGTAATCTATTCACTTATGCTCCTCCTTTCCTGATTATTTCGTCTGGTCGATAACTTCGCCGCATTTCTTGCAGGCGCGAACCATCTTACCATTGACGTCTTTGTGAGCAACGCGGGTCGGCTTAGAGCAAGCCGGGCAGACGAGCATAACTTTGCAAGCATGCATCGGAACTTCCTTAACGAGAATTCCGCCCTGCGGAGCTTTCTGGTTCGGTTTCGTGTGACGTTTCACTTTGTTGACGCCTTCGACGACAACCTTACCCTTCTTCGGCATAGCCGCAACGACTTTGCCCTGTTTGCCTTTATCTTTGCCGGACAGCACCACAACGGTGTCGCCCTTCTTTACGTTCATCTTAACGAATGCCAAAATCGCACCTCCTCACAATTAAAGTACTTCAGGAGCCAGGGAAACGATCTTCATGAAGTCTTTATCGCGAAGCTCTCTAGCTACTGGTCCGAAAATACGCGTGCCTCTCGGAGTCTTATCATCTTTGATGAGAACAGCTGCGTTTTCATCAAAACGGATGTAAGAGCCATCGGTACGGCGCAGGCCCTTTACACTGCGGACTACAACTGCTTTAACGACATCGCCCTTCTTGACCGTGCCGCCTGGAGCAGCAGATTTAACTGCAGCTACGATTACATCACCAATGTTGGCATACTTACGATAGGAACCGCCAAGTACACGGATGCACATGATTTCTTTTGCGCCAGTGTTGTCGCCAACCTGCAGAATTGTTTGCTGTTGGATCATTGTTTGACCTCCTTCTTCCAGTTTTGGGGATTATTTTGCTCTTTCGATGACTTCGACAACTCTCCAACGTTTCGTCTTGGACAGTGGGCGGGTTTCCATCAGGGAAACCTTATCGCCTACATGAGCATCGTTCTTCTCATCATGGGCATGGAATTTCACCGTTCTTTTTACCGGCTTCTTGTACAGTTTGTGCTGCTCGAGTTCCTCGACTGCAACTACAACTGTTTTATCCATTTTATCGGAAATTACTTTACCGACTTTTACTTTACGTACGTTTCTTTCGCTCATTAGGGAGCCTCCTTCCTTCTGCATATCAGATTGCGATTAAGCTTTGAGCTCAGTCTCGCGCTGGATCGTCTTAATACGGGCGATCGTCTTCTTTACTTCTTTGATACGCATCGGGTTCTCAAGCTGGCCAGTAGCAAGCTGGAAACGGAGGTTGAACAGTTCCTCTTTGAGCGAAGCAAGTTTCTGGTTAAGCTCGTCAGCACTCATCTCACGAATCTCATTAACCTTCATTTACTTCACCGCCCTCTGCTTTAGTCTCTTTCTCAACGAACTTCGTCTTGATCGGCAGCTTATGACCTGCAAGGCGCATAGCTTCCTGTGCGATTTCCTTGGTTACGCCGTCCATCTCGAAGAGGACACGGCCCGGTTTTACAACCGCAACCCAGTACTCTGGCGAACCTTTACCGGAACCCATGCGGGTCTCAGCCGGTTTTGCCGTTACTGGCTTATCCGGGAAAATCTTGATCCAGACCTGACCGCCACGCTTGATGTAACGGGTCATAGCGATACGAGCTGCCTCAATCTGGCGGTTCGTGATCCATGCCGGCTCAAGAGCAACGAGACCATACTGGCCATGGCTTACCGTATTGCCGCGATGAGCTTTGCCCTTCATACGGCCACGGAACTGCTTACGATATTTAACTCTCTTTGGTAATAACATTAAGCTTCGCTCCCTTCAGCTGCAGCAGTGCGCTGCTTTCTTTCCGGAAGAACTTCACCCTTGAAGATCCATACTTTTACGCCGATACGGCCGTAAGTCGTATGAGCTTCTGCCGTACCATAATCGATATCAGCGCGGAGCGTATGAAGAGGAATGCTACCTTCACGATAAGCTTCCTTACGAGCAATTTCAGCGCCACCGAGACGGCCGCCCAGAGCAACCTTGATTCCCTTAGCACCGAGACGCATCGTACGGCCAACAGCCTGCTTCATCGCACGGCGGAAAGCGATGCGGCGTTCGAGCTGCTGAGCAATGTTCTCAGGCAACGAGCGTAGCGTCCATATCCGGCTGCTTGATTTCTGCAATGTTGATGTCAACACGTTTCGTCGTGTATTTCTTCAGACCTTCTTTGATCTGTTCAATGCCCGAACCACCGCGACCAATGACCATACCCGGTTTTGCAGTATGGATGGTGAGCTTCAGACGGTTCTTACTGCGCTCCGTCTCGATTCTGGACACACCGGCTGCCTGAAGACTCTGCTTCAGATAGTCACGGATTTTAATATCTTCATGCAGGTTCTCTGCAAAATCTTTGTCTGCATACCACTTAGCATCCCAAGTCTTGACGATGCCAAGGCGAATACCATGCGGATTAACTTTCTGACCCAATCCGTTTCCCTCCTTTTTAGTTCTTCTCGTCTACGACGATAGTTACATGAGACGTACGCTTCAAAATCTTGAACGCCTGTCCACGGGAGCGCGGATGGATACGTTTCATCGTCGGGCCCTCGTCAGCGAATGCCGTCTTGATGAAGAGTTTATCAACGTCCATATCGAAGTTGTTCTCAGCGTTTGCTACAGCAGAACGCAGAACCTTCTCTACTACTTCAGCGCCGGCTTTCGGCGTGAATTTCAGGATCGCAAATGCTTCTGCAACGTTCTTGCCACGGATGATATCCAGGACTACACGAACTTTGCGCGGAGTAATGCGAACGAACTTAGCTACTGCTTTAGATTCCACAAGGATTCTCCTTTCGCAAAATTATTTCAGTGCAGTCTTTCTCTCTTCGCCACCATGACCCTTGAACGTACGGGTCGGAGCGAACTCGCCGAGCTTATGGCCAACCATATCCTCAGTTACATAAACTGGGACATGCTTGCGGCCGTCATGAACAGCAATCGTATGACCTACGAAGTCCGGGAAAATCGTGGAGCTTCTCGACCAGGTCTTTACAACTTTTTTATCGTTAGCTTCGTTGAGAGCCGTGATTTTCTTCATGAGGCTTTCTTCAACGTAAGGTCCTTTTTTAATAGATCTTGACAAAGTGTCTCCTCCTTTCGTCAGGCGGCATCAGGCTGCCTGTCGATTTCTATGATTATTTCGTACGGCCTCTGACAATGAGACGATCCGAAGCTTTCTTGCGACGGGTCTTGGCACCCATAGCGCATTTGCCCCATTTCGTAACAGGGTTCTTGCGGCCAACTGGGGAACGACCCTCACCACCACCATGCGGATGGTCATTCGGGTTCATAGCAGTACCACGGTTCTCCGGGCGAACACCCAGCCAACGGTTACGGCCTGCTTTACCAATCGTAATGTTCTCATGCTCCAGGTTACCAACTTCACCGATCGTTGCACGGCAGTTGATATGTACCTTGCGGAGCTCGCCAGACGGCATACGGAGGAGTGCATAATCGCCTTCCTTTGCCATCAGCTGAGCAGAAACACCAGCGCTGCGGACGAGCTGTGCGCCCTTGCCGATCTTGAGCTCAATGTTGTGGATGGTAGTACCAACCGGGATGTTCTTCAACGGAAGAGCATTACCGACTTTGATATCGGATTCCGGACCGGATACAACCTGATCACCAACCTTAAGGCCATTCGGTGCGAGGATGTAACGTTTCTCACCATCAACATAGTTGAGGAGAGCAATACGTGCGCTGCGGTTCGGGTCGTACTCGATGGTAGCGACGCGAGCCGGGATACCGTCCTTATTACGCTTGAAGTCAATCACGCGATAAAGGCGCTTGTGTCCGCCGCCCTGATGACGAACGGTCATACGGCCCTGCTGATTACGACCGCCTTTTTTCGTCAGGCGCTCAGTCAGGGATTTCTCAGGCTTGTCTGCCGTGATCTCGTCGAAGGAAGCGACGGTCATGAAACGACGGCCTGCAGAATATGGTTTAAAACTCTTTACTGCCACTTAAATGTACCTCCTTTTCTCAATTATGCTTCGAAGAACTCAATGCTTTCGCCAGCAGCGAGTTTCACGATAGCTTTTTTATAGTCAGGGCGCTTACCAGACGTGCGACCCATGCGTTTCGTTTTACCAAGTACGTTGACCGTGTTGACTTTCTCAACTTTAACATTGAAAACGTCAGCAACAGCTTTGGCAATTTCGATCTTGTTGGCTGCTTTCGCAACAACGAAGACGTACTTGCCTTCAGCCATGAGCTGAGTCGTTCTCTCAGTGATCAGCGGACGGATAAGGATATCACGTGCTTCCATTATGCGAATACCTCCTCGATACGGGTGATGGCATCCTTCGTGATGAACAGTTTGTCATTATTCAGGATATCAAAGACATTCAGACCCATCATGTTGATGGCTTTTACACCCGGAATGTTGCGTGCGGATTTCTCCACGTTCTCAGCTTCATCGGCAGTGATGAAAAGTACTTTCTTCTCTGCTTTGAAATCGCCAAGCATCTTAACGACCTGTTTCGTTTTCGGAGCTTCGAAATCGAGGCTTTCGAGAACTACGAGCTCACCGCTCTTAACTTTGTCGGAAAGTGCGCATTTGATAGCAAGACGGCGCTGTTTGCGCGGCATGCTGAATGCATACTTACGCGGATGCGGTCCAAAGACCGTGCCGCCGCCAACCCAGATTGGGCTGCGCGTCGAACCGGAACGTGCCCGGCCAGTGCCTTTCTGTTTCCAAGGCTTGCGGCCGCCACCACGGACGAAGCTTCTCGTCTTGGTTGCATGCGTGCCGAGACGCTGTGCTGCAAGCTGCATTACAACGGCCTGATGGAGAAGACCTGAGTTCATCTCTACGCCGAAGATGCTGTCATTCAATTCGATATCGCCAACTTTGTTGTTGGTGATGTCATAAACTGCTACTGTAGCCATAATTTAGGTTTTCCTCCTTCCAATTAGTTTTTGCCCGGTTTTACGGTATTCTTAATCACAACGAAGCTCTTCTTCGGGCCCGGAATCGCGCCCTTGATGAGGATCAGGTTGCGGTCGGTATCTACACGGACAACCGTGAGACGCTGAACCGTAACACGCTCGCCACCCATACGGCCCGGCAATTTCTTGCCTTTGAGCACACGTCCACCAGGACCACTGATCATTGCACCAGTCGAACCCGGCTCACGATGGGATTTGGAACCATGTCCCATAGGACCACAGGCGAAGTTGTGACGTTTGATACCGCCGGCAAAACCTTTACCTTTGGAAGTACCAGTAACATCAACTAATTCTCCAGCACTAAATATGTCAACGCCGATGGAATCACCGACTTTGTATTCAGAAGGATCCTGAAGACGCATTTCACGGATAAATTTAACCGGCTTAACACCAGCTTTATCGAAATGGCCCTTCATTGGTTTGTTCACTTTGAATTCTTTTACTTCACCGAAGCCAATCTGAACAGAGTTATAGCCGTCGCTCTCGACCGTCTTGTTCTGAATAACGATATTGTTACCAGACTCAACAACCGTGACCGGGACAACTTTGCCCTCTTCCGTGAAGATCTGGGTCATGCCCAGTTTTCTACCTAAAATTGCTTTAGACATTCATTCCACCTCCTCGGATTATAATTTGATTTCGATGTCTACACCAGCCGGAAGGTCAAGGCGCATCAGCGCATCTACCGTCTTGTTCGTCGGCTGCAGGATGTCGATAAGACGCTTATGAGTTCTCATTTCGAACTGCTCGCGGGAATCCTTATTGACATGCGGGGAACGCAAAATCGTGTAGATATTCTTCTCCGTTGGGAGTGGAATCGGACCAGATACCATAGCACCAGTCTTCTTTGCAGTATCCACAATCTTTACTGCGCTCTGATCGAGGGCTTTATGATCATAAGCCTTCAAACGGATTCTAATCTTTTGGTTCTTAGACAATTGTTTTTCCTCCTTATCGTCCGGACTCTCGGCCCAAACATTTCTCCGTAACAGTTCCCTCGGACAATGCCGAGCCATCTGCCACGTCATCGCATTGGGGGGTACCATATATATTAAACCTTTAAATAAGAGCGGCGCGAGCGCCGCCCTTACCTATTGGCTTAATTGATTTGGAAATCAGCCTTCAACAATTTCCGTTACGCGGCCAGCACCAACAGTGTGACCACCTTCGCGGATTGCGAAACGCAGGCCCTTCTCGATAGCGATCGGAGTGATGAGCTCAACGTCCATCTCGATGTTATCGCCAGGCATAACCATTTCCGTGCCCTCCGGCAGATTAACTACGCCCGTAACGTCTGTCGTACGGAAGTAGAACTGCGGACGGTAGTTCGTGAAGAACGGAGTATGACGGCCGCCCTCTTCTTTAGTCAGGACATAAACCTGACCTTTGAATTTCGTGTGCGGATGAATCGTGCCCGGCTTAGCCAGAACCTGGCCACGCTCGATCTCTTTGCGGTCGATACCACGGAGCAGAGCACCGATGTTATCACCAGCAACAGCACTGTCGAGCATCTTGCGGAACATCTCGATACCCGTTACAACCGTATCGCGCGGCTGATCAGCCAGGCCTACGATAGCAACCGTATCATTCATCTTCAGCTCACCACGCTCAACACGGCCCGTAGCAACAGTACCACGGCCAGTGATCGTGAAGACATCCTCTACCGGCATCAGGAACGGTTTTTCCGTATCACGGGTCGGAGTCGGGATGTACTCGTCAACTGCATCCATGAGCTCAACGATCTTAGCCTGCATATCTGCATCGCCTTCGAGAGCCTTCAGAGCAGAACCAGCAATAACAGGAATGTCATCGCCTGGGAAGTCGTAGCTGGAGAGCAGCTCGCGAACTTCCATCTCAACGAGCTCGAGGAGCTCTGGATCGTCAACCTGGTCAACCTTGTTCAGGAAGACAACGATTGCCGGAACGCCAACCTGACGTGCGAGCAGGATGTGCTCACGAGTCTGCGGCATCGGGCCATCAGCAGCGGAAACTACCAGGATAGCACCATCCATCTGAGCAGCACCAGTGATCATGTTCTTGACATAGTCAGCATGGCCCGGGCAGTCAACGTGTGCATAATGACGGTTTCTTCGTCTCATACTCAACGTGTGCCGTATTGATGGTGATACCGCGCTCGCGCTCCTCTGGAGCCTTATCGATATCAGCATAGTCCTCGAAGGAAGCCTTGCAGCCTTCCGTCTGGGACAGAACTTTCGTGATTGCAGCCGTCAGCGTCGTCTTGCCATGGTCAACGTGACCAATGGTTCCGATGTTAACATGCGGTTTAGTTCTTTCAAACTTTTCTTTAGCCATTTGTGTTTTTTCCTCCCTTATTCGCCTTTGTTCTTAGCAGTAACTTTTTCGGCTATATTTTTAGGAACTTCATCATAGTAAGCTACTTCCATGCTGTAGTTCCCTCGGCCCTGTGTTTTAGAACGGAGATCCGTCGAATAACCGAACATCTCGGAAAGCGGAACAAATCCGTTGATGACCTGAGCACCATTGCGCGCTTCCATACCATCGATACGGCCGCGGCGGGAGTTCAGATCGCCGATGACATCGCCCATGTATTCTTCTGGAACGACAACTTCGACTTTAACGTACGGTTCGAGCAGAACCGGGTTAGCTTTCTGAGCACCACTCTTGAATGCCATCGAACCGGCAACCTTGAATGCAGCCTCAGAGGAGTCGACTTCATGGAAGGAACCGTCATAGACGACTACCTTGACGTCGACTACCGGATAACCAGCAACAACACCAGTTTCCATAGCCTGTTTTACGCCAGCCTCGATCGGGTTGATGAATTCCTTCGGAATTGCACCACCGACGACCTTGTTCTCAAAGCTGAAGCCTTCGCCCGGCTCCTGCGGAATGAGTTCAAGCCAGCAATGACCATACTGACCATGACCACCGGACTGACGAACGAACTTACCTTCTGCCTTGACAGAATTGCGGATCGTCTCGCGATATGCAACCTGCGGCTCGCCGACTTTGCAGTCAACATGGAACTCGCGGAGCATACGGTCAACAATGATCTGCAGGTGAAGCTCACCCATACCAGAGATGATCGTCTGACCAGTTTCCTGATCCGTGCGAACGCGGAACGTCGGATCCTCTTCAGCGAGTTTCTGGAGAGCTACGCCCATCTTCTCCTGGTCGTTCTTCGTAGCTGGTTCAACAGCAACGGAGATAACCGGATCCGGGAACTCCATGGACTCGAGGATGATCGGATGTTCTTCATCGCAGAGCGTATCACCAGTCGTCGTATCTTTAAGACCAACGGCAGCAGCGATATCACCGGCATAGACCTTTTCGATCTCTTTACGGTTATTGGCATGCATCTGAAGGATACGGCCAATGCGCTCTTTCTTACCCTTAGTAGAGTTATATACGTAGGAACCTGCATCCAAGATACCGGAGTAAACACGGAAGAATGCCAGTTTACCAACGTACGGGTCAGTCATGATCTTGAATGCCAGTGCGGAGAACGGCTCTTTGTCGCTAGGACGGACGATGGTCTTCCTCACCAGGATTCCGGATTCGTGCCAGCGATTGGCGGGATATCCGTCGGTGCCGGCATGTAATCAACGATTGCATCGAGCAACGGCTGAACGCCCTTGTTACGATAGGAAGTACCGCAGGTTACCGGAACCAGCTTACAAGCAACTGTGCCCTTACGGATAACCTTCTTTACTTCGTCTTCGCTGATTTCTTCACCGCCGAGGTATTTCTCCATGAAATCATCATCGAGCTCGGAGAGAGCTTCGAACATTTTCTCATGATATTCCTCAGCGACATCCTTCAAGTCATCAGGAATAGCAACCTCATCCTCGACTTTGCCCAGATCGTCCTTCATAGACGATGGCTTCCATCTTAACGAGATCGATGATGCCTTTGAAGTCATCCTCAGCGCCGATTGGCAGCTGGATAGGAACTGCATTGGCCTGCAGACGCTCATGCATCATCTTGATGACGTTATAGAAATCTGCGCCGGTAATGTCCATCTTGTTGACATATGCCATACGCGGTACATTGTATTTCTCAGCTTGGCGCCAAACGGTTTCCGTCTGAGGCTCAACGCCGCCCCTTGCTGTAAGTACAGCAACTGCGCCATCAAGTACGCGCAAGGAACGCTCAACTTCTACAGTAAAGTCAACGTGGCCCGGTGTGTCGATGATGTTGATACGATAGCCTTTCCAGTGGCAGGTTGTAGCAGCCGATGTAATCGTGATGCCACGTTCCTGTTCCTGAGCCATCCAGTCCATCGTGGCAGCGCCATCATGGACTTCACCGATTTTATGGTTTACGCCTGTGTAGAAGAGGATACGTTCTGTGGTTGTCGTCTTGCCAGCATCGATATGCGCCATGATGCCGATATTACGAGTTTTTTCAAGTGAAAACTCTCTAGCCACTTTTTATCGCTCCTTATTCTATAAGATACTGCTTGATTACCAACGATAATGAGCGAATGCCTTATTGGCCTCGGCCATCTTGTGCGTATCTTCCTTCTTCTTGATTGCGGCGCCCGTATTGTTAGCAGCGTCCATGAGCTCGCCTGAGAGGCGCTCATCCATGGTCTTCTCACCACGGAGACGTGCATAATTGACGATCCAGCGGATACCGAGCGTCATACGGCGGTCCGGACGAACCTCGACCGGAACCTGGTAGTTTGCACCACCAACGCGGCGTGCGCGTACTTCGAGGACCGGCATAACGTTCTTGAGAGCAGTCTCAAAAACTTCCAGCGGATCCTTGCCCGTCTTGGCGCGGATAGTCTCGAACGCATCATAAACGACGCGCTCAGCAACACTCTTCTTACCAGAAAGCATTACCTTATTGATGAATTTCGTAACCGTCTTGCTGTGGTACACCGGATCCGGCAGTACGTCACGCTTAGGTACGGAACCTTTTCTTGGCATTGTTTTACCTCCTTATCATAGTCTTCAATGCTGAAGCTGTGTTATTTTTTCTTGGCTTTTTTCGCACCGTACTTCGAACGGCCCTGACCACGATCCTGCACACCGGCAGTATCGAGCGAACCACGAATGATGTGGTAACGAACACCTGGCAGGTCCTTAACACGACCGCCACGGATCAGCACAACACTATGCTCCTGAAGATTATGACCAATACCCGGGATGTATGCGGTAACCTCGATGCTGTTCGTCAGACGAACACGAGCAACCTTACGCAGAGCCGAGTTCGGCTTCTTCGGCGTAGACGTGTAAACACGCGTGCAAACACCACGTTTCTGCGGGCAATTCTTGAGTGCTGGTGCTTTGGACTTCTCCTGCATGCTCTTTCTGCTCTTACGAACTAACTGGTTTATAGTAGGCATACATGCACCTCCTTCCTTCATATTGAGAATTTATTATTTATTAAAACCTCAAGGCAGAAGCCTCAAAGTTTTTAACAAATAGACCAGGAAACTACCTCAGGACCGCTGCTGCCGCCGCGCCGACTTCAATACCGCAGGCTTTTCCAATATCCTGCATCGTCGAAGTCTCATCTACCAGTACATTGCATTCCTGGCAGAGTGCTTTCAGTGGCTCAACCACCCGGCTGTCAGCGTCACTTGCGACGAAGACGGCCTCAGCACTGTTGCGTTTCACAGCTTTGCTGACCTGTTTGATACCAATCACCCGATTGGCATTTTTCAGTGTATCCAGTGTCATTGCTTTCACTCCCCTGTATCACTAAATCATGCGCTTAAATCAGGCACTTCTATATATTAGCACCCACCAAAATGCTTGTCAACACTTTATTTACAAAGTGTTGTGTGTACACGTTGCCTTGCGTATCATAAATGAAAATAAATTTATTTAAGCGCAATTATGTCCACATATAATGGAAAAATCGAGTAGGAGGCTGACCATTGTTTGACCAGCCGACCTCTCACACCACCGTGCGTACCGTTCGGTACACGGCGGTTCCTTAGTTTTCACATACTTGCTCATAATAGCTCGACATGGCTATATAGCCTTGTCGGGCTATTTCTTTGTTTGTGAGGACTGAGTTCAGCATTACTGCCGCTCTCCATATCCCCTTTCGGCAGTTGGCAAGTTCATGTACCTTCCATTCCGGCAATTTGTACTGCCTAATCATTCGGTACCTTGTCCTAACCTTCTTCCACTGTTTCCAGTAGATTGCCCGTATCCTTCTGCGAAGCCATTCATCTACCTGCTTAAGCATTCCCTTCATGTCCGCCAGCTTGAAGTAGTTTACCCAGCCTTTTATAAATCTGCTCAGCATAAGCGGTCTATCTTCGTTGCTTATAGCCTTCCTCCGGTTCGTCAGCACCCGGAGGCGGTTCTTCATCTTCACTAGCGACTTCTGGTGTACCTTGAAACGGCATTCGCCTTTGTAACGGTAGAAGCCATAACCAAGATACTTCACTCGGGAAATGTGTGCCACGCTGGTCTTCTCACGGTTCACTTTTAGGAACAGTTTCCCTTCTATGAATCGGATTGTGCTGGTCAGGGTTCTTTCTGCACTTCTCCTGCTCTTGCACAGTATCATGCAGTCATCTGCGTATCTCACAAATTTGTGGTTACGCTTTTCCAGTTCCTTGTCCAGTTCGTTCAACATGACGTTGCTTAACAGAGGGCTTAACGGCCCTCCCTGCGGTACTCCCTGCTCACTACGTTCAAAGACTCCCTGCCGGATTACTCCTGCATTGAGATACTTGTGAATCAGCGATATGACCCTGCCGTCTTTTATGCTTCGGGAAAGGACTTCTATCAGCTTGCTCTGGCAGACTGTATCGAAGAACTTCTCCAAGTCCATATCTACTACGTAGACATAGCCTTCATTCGCATATTTCTGGCATTGCCGTAGGGCGTCATGGGCTCCACGCCCCGGCCTGAAGCCGAAGCTGGATTCTGAGAATTGCGGTTCGTAGATAGGGGTGAGCACTTGGGCTATGGCCTGTTGTATCACCCTGTCTACTACTGTCGGTATTCCCAGTTTTCGGTATTTGCCTTTTTCTTCTTTGGGTATTTCTACCCGACGGACAGGGTTCGGCTTATATTTGCCGTCCTTTATCTGCTGAAGGAGGCTCAAGCGGTGCTCTCTAAGATACGGCAGAAGCTCATCTACGCTCATCTTGTCGATTCCGCCTGCTCCTCGATTGGATTTTACCTTTTGGTAGGCAACATTCATGTTGTCTCTTGAGATAATCCGCTTCAACAGACTGTCCGTTGGCAAGTCTGCAATGATGCCGCTCAATTCAGCAATCCTCACAGAAACAGGCACTCCCGCATATCCTTGCTGTTCCGCAGCTACCTTTTGCGGGCAGTCCTCATTATGAAGTTTTCTGCCTTTGTCATTCTGCTTGGTTACATTCATTTATTGACATCTCCTAAGGTTCGGTCCTTCCGAGATGGCCTATAGCCCACCTCGTACTATGACCCCAGCTGACTTCTCACGGTAAATCTTGTTTCAACCATGACCGCCAATATTATATGACATTGGTCATGTCCGTGAGACCTCCCCGGGTAAGAACGCACTCTTTCTCTCCATGTGTCTGCCACATTTACTATCCATGATTCCGTGTAGCTATTGGACTTTGGCCTGGTTTGCGGCCTTATCCTCATGAATTAGCCTTATGTGATTTCTGTTCGTCAGACCAGAGATTTGCTTACACCTTCCTTCAGATTCCACCTCACGATGGACACCCTTGGTGTTCAGCTATGACCTTCCCGCTACCGGGTAGTCTAGGGACTTTCACCCATTAGAGTGCGCCCATGCCGGGCGCACAAAACAGCGAAGATGGTGTTTTCCATCTTCGCTGTCTATATTTTGTAACAATCAGCCGAAATTATTTATTTGCTGCTACTGTTTTTTTCACAACATCGGCAACATGCTCAACCGTGAAGCCAAACTTCTTGAAGAGCAATGGGCCTGGTGCCGAAGCGCCGAAGCTTTCCATGCAAACCGTTGCGCCATCAAGGCCAACATACTTGCCCCAGCCGAAATCACACAGTGCTTCAACTGCTACGCGGGCACGGACAGCCTTTGGCAGGATGCTCTCTTTATACTCAGCAGTCTGCTGCTCAAAGAGATCCATGCATGGCATCGATACAACGCGGACATCAATGCCAGCCTTAGCCAGCTCGGCCTGCGTATCAACAGCCAGGGAAACTTCCGAACCAGTACCAATGATAATACCATCCATCTTCGCTGCATTCTTTGCTTCCGATACGACATACGCACCTTTGAGTGCATCTTTGCCGGATCCCGGCAGCTGCGGCAGGTTCTGACGGGTCAGTATCAGTGCCGTCGGCGTCTTGTCAGCCGTAGCAGCCAGATACCAGCCTGCAGCCGTCTCCGTAGCATCAGCCGGACGGAACACATTGATGTTCGGCAGGGCACGGAGCATAGCCAGCTGCTCGATTGGCTCATGCGTCGGGCCGTCTTCGCCAACACCGATGCTGTCATGCGTGAATACATAGGTCACCGGGATTCCCATCAGAGCAGCCAGGCGGACCATTGGTTTCGTATAATCGCTGAATACGAAGAACGTACCGACATACGTGCGCAGACCACCATGCAGGGTGATACCATTGGCAATTGCTGCCATGGCCAGCTCACGGACACCGAAGTGCAGGTTGCGGCCAGCATAGTTATCCTTGCTGAAGTCGCTCTCATCGTTCATGTGCGTCTTGTTGGATGGTGCGAGATCCGCACTGCCGCCGATCAGCTGCGGCATAATGTCCTTCAGGCGATTGATCATCGTGCCGGACAGTCCGCGCGTTGCCTGTGCCTTATCTTCATAAGCCCAGAACTCTTTGTTTGCCATCAGTGCATCCGCATCAACCGGTGCATGGAATTTCTCCCAACGGGCTTTTTCCGCCGGGAACTTCTCGCAGTACTCAGCGAACAGCTTGTTCCACTCAGCCTCAGCAGCCTCGCCCTTCTTGGCCAGCTCCTGATAATGGTCATAGACAGCCTGCGGGATGTTGAAGGATTTTTCCGGCTCCGGCCAGCCAAGATTCTCCTTGAGAGCCTTGACGTTTTCCTCACCCAGTGGCTCACCATGTGCGCTGGCTTTCCCCTGCTTAGCCGGGCAGCCATAACCGATCTTGGTCTTGACCGTGATGAAGGACGGATGCTTCTTATCAGCCTTAGCCGCTTCGATTGCTTTGCCGATTGCTTCCAAATCATTGCCGTCTTCAACCGTGATCGTCTGGAAACCGAATGCATCTACACGAGCCTGGACATTCTCCGTGAAAGCAATATCCGTGCTGCCTTCGATCGAAATCTGATTCGAATCATAAAGCACGATAAGCTTCGACAGACCAAGCGTACCAGCCAGCGAGAACGCCTCAGAAGAGATACCTTCCATCATGCAGCCATCGCCGCCCAGGGCGAAGGTGTAATGATCAACCACATCATAGCCCGGCTTGTTGAATGTAGCAGCCAGATGTGCTTCAGCCATAGCCATACCAACAGCCATGCCCATGCCTGCGCCCAGCGGACCGGTCGTAGCTTCAACGCCAGTTGTATGACGATACTCCGGATGTCCCGGCGTCAGGGATCCGTCCTGACGGAACTGTTTCATGTCGTCCATGGTCAGGCCATAGCCATAGAAATGGAGCAGGGAATACAGCAGCGTCGAACCATGACCACCAGACAGGATGAAGCGGTCGCGGTTCGCCCACTTCGGATCCTTAGCATTATGATTCATATGATTGCCCCACAGCTCATAAGCCATAGCTGCACTGCCTAACGGCAGACCCGGATGACCGGATTTCGCCTTTTGGATTGCGTCAGCTGCCAAAACACGAATGGCGTTTACACAGGTCGTATCGATGTTACTCAATGTGTATCTCTCCTTATCACTTGAAACATTTAAATTTTACTCAGACTTCATTCTACAAGATTTTGAATGAAATGTATAGAGTCCTATGGGCTTTCTATTAATTTGTTTCATGCACGCATAGGCACGCATAATCGTTTCAACCAAAATTTCGCAGATCCGGACGCAGCTCCAGTGCACGTCCCATATAGACATGCTGGATCTCCGATTGTTTCAGGTCCGTGTCGACCAGCAGCAGCACACGAATGCAATGATCCATTGCACCATCCACTTCCATCTGCTGTGCATCGAATAACGGCACCATATCAAAATCAGGCAGCTGCCGGGCTCCCCGCGTCGGAAAGCCTGCCGTCAGATCCTTAGTCGTACTGAATATACAGGCACCAATATCTTCTGGTGCAACCTTGTTCCGCCGCAGGATCTGTGACAGCAGGATCTTAGCCGCCTGCCATATTTCCTTGTCCGTATTTTCCCCTACAGTAATCGCACCGCGAATTCCTCTCATTATTTTACCTCCTCATGCCCCTTTATGAATCTCCCAGATAATTCGGAGGCTCAAAATAAAAGCGACCAAATATCCCAAAAAGCCCAGCAACGGTATCTCCATGATCTTCGGCGTCATCTGCGTCGTGCAGATGGTACTGGAGCCAAGCAGAAGTGCCGCCACCAGTACCGCCAATATGATCTTGTTGATCATCTGATCCAGCTTCCGCAGCGGTTCCTCTGAACCAGTCAGATCAAGGTTGACCTTGGTCTGTCCGCTCATCGTCATCTTCAGGATATCGGAAATCTGTTCCGGAAGCTGAGCGGATTTCTTGAGCAAGAGCATTCCTTCCCGCTTTGCTTTGCCCCATTCTTCCTTCCAGTCGAAATTCTTTTTGTAGTCCAGTGCCAGACTCTTGGCAAAGATCTCCACAAAGCTGATCTTTGGGCAGCAGAGCCGCATGACACCTTCTACCGTCAGCACGCCACGGGCAAACATCGAAAGCCCCTGCGGGCAGGCAATCTTATGTACGCGCATGAGGTTCATGATCTGCCGGGTCAGAACGCCCATCTGCAGCTCATTGAAATCCAGACTGCTGTACTGAGCCAGCATCGCATCAATATCCTGATACAACGCCGTATGGTTGATCCTTCCCCGCACGACCCCCAGTGACAGCACCGCAGCCTTCATCTCAAAGGCATCATGCGTGGCCAGCGCATAGACTGCCTTGCGGATTGCCGTGCGGTCACGTCCCGAGAGACGTCCCATCATGCCAAGATCCAGCCAGACAATCCGGCCATTGCGGATCCAGATATTCCCCGGGTGCGGATCAGCATGAAAGAAGCCGTCCTCGATGATCTGCTTGACATAATTTTCACCGAGCCACCGTCCCAACATATTGACATCATAGCCCTTTGCACGAAGCGCCTCAAAATCATCGATTCGGATCCCATCGACGAACTCCATTACAAGGATATGCTGTGTGGACAGCTGGCGGAATACCCGGGGACTGGACACATAATCCACTTCCCGGTTCAGATGCTGGAATTCCTCGATATGGTCCGCCTCCATGAGGAAATCCATTTCCTGCTTGGCTATCGTCCACATCTCATCAAGCACCATATTGAAGTCAATGACATCCTGTGAACGGCTGATTACCTTCAACAGGGTCGCTGCCCGCTTGAGCAGGACAATGTCCTTGCTCATGATCTCATAGATGCCCGGCCGCTGTACCTTGACAACAACCTTCTCGCCACTTGCAAGTACCGCCCGATGAACCTGGGCGATGCTGGCAGATCCCAGTGCTTCTTCATCAATAAAGGTAAACACCTGATTCCAGCGGCGGTTGTATTCCTCCTCGATTACCTCAAGGATGACCGAAAACGGCAATGGCTTGGCCGAGGACTGAAGCTTCATGAGCTCATCGCAGTAATCCGGCGGCAGGAAGTCCGGGCGCATACTCATGACCTGTCCGAGCTTTACGAAGGTCGGACCCAGATCCTCGAGTATCATCCGGAGTTTCTCCGGCGTCATGCCCCGTACGACTTCCCGCTTCCGCAGAACCGCTACCATTTCCCGCAAACGGGCCGTGGCACTTGCTTCTTCTATTTTGTTTTGAAAGAATTGTCCCAGCATAGCAGTCCGGCTCCCTCAAAGAATTGATGCAGTACGCAGATTATTGCTTATATTTCTCTGCCAGCTGCTGTTTTACGGTCTCATTTGCCAGGAACTCATCATACGTCGTCACCCGGTCGACTACGCCATCCGGCGTGATGTCGATGATGCGGTTGGCAATCGTCTGTACGAACTCATGGTCATGGGATACAAACAGTGCCGTACCCTTGAATGCAATCAGACCATTGTTGATTGCCGTGATGGACTCAAGGTCCAGATGGTTGGTCGGCTCATCAAGCAGCAGGACATTCGCACCGGAAAGCATCATCCGGGACAGCATACAGCGCACACGCTCACCACCGGACAGAACCGAGGCCTTCTTGAGGCTTTCCTCACCCGAGAACAGCATACGGCCCAGGAAACCGCGGACAAAGGTCTCATCCGGATCCTTGGAATACTGGCGCAGCCAGTCAACCAGGCTCAGGTCCACACCATCAAAGAACGAAGAGTTATCTGATGGCAGATAGGCCTGAGTCGTCGTCACACCCCATTTGAAGCTGCCCTCGTCCGCCTCTTCCTCGCCCATGAGAATCTTGAACAGCATCGTCTTACCGATACTGTTCGGACCTACGAAAGCTACTTTATCACCCTTCTTCAGCGTGAAACTGACATTTTTGAGCACTTGCTCGCCATCGACTGTCTTCGACAGGCCGTCAACCTGCAGCAGCTGGTCACCAGCCTCGCGGTCCGGCGTAAAGGCAATGTACGGATAGCGCCGCGATGACGGACGGATATCCTCAACCTGGATCTTATCCAGCAGCTTCTTACGGCTGGTTGCCTGCTTGGATTTGGCTGCATTGGCTGCAAAACGGGCAATGAAGTTCTGCAATTCCTTGATTTTCTCCTCCGCCTTCTTGTTCTGCTCTTTCTGAAGCTGGAGGGCCAGCTGGCTGGACTGATACCAGAAATCGTAGTTGCCGGCGTACAGCTGGATCGCACCGAAATCGACATCACAGATATACGTGCAGACCTGATTCAGGAAATGACGGTCATGCGATACGACGATGACCGTATTCGGGAAATCAGCCAGGAAATTCTCAAACCAGTTGATGGATTCGATATCCAGATGGTTGGTCGGCTCATCGAGCAGCAGAATGTCGGGGTTGCCGAACAATGCCTGGGCCAGCAGGACGCGGACCTTCTCCGTAGCCGTAAGATCTGCCATCTTCATGGAATGCTCATTTTCCGGGATACCAAGACCATTCAGCAGACGAGCAGCCTCAGATTCTGCATCCCAGCCGTTGAGCTCAGCGAACTCCGCTTCCAGCTCAGAAGCCTTCATGCCATCCGCTTCAGAGAAATCCGGTTTCGCATACAGCTTATCCTTCTCATCCATGATTTCGACCAGACGCTTATGTCCCATGATAACCGTACGCAGAACCTCATAGTCATCAAATGCATAGTGATCCTGCTGCAGGACAGCCAGACGCTCCCCCGGCGTAATCTCAATCGTACCACCGGTCGGCTCAATATCTCCCGAGAGCAGTTTCAGGAATGTCGATTTTCCGGCACCGTTGGCACCAATGATGCCATAGCAGTTGCCCGGCGTGAATTTCAGATTGACATCCTTGTAGAGCACGCGCTTACCAAACTGGAGACTCACATTGTTGGTTGTAATCATCTTTGCTTATATTTCCCTTCTATATATGAAATTACTACTTACTTCATCAGCATCGCACGGAAGATACTCATAATGCTCTGCCCATAGCTATAACCCGGAACAGCCCAGCGGCCATTAAGATCATCCCAGGTACCAAGTGTCTGGCTGCCATAAGAGGACCGGACCAGGCTGTACCGCGGATCGACTACCGGCTCTGCCGGCCTGCGCGTAGACGCATAAGCCAGCAAATGCTGGATCTGCGCGCGCACCCCCAGTTTAGCTGAGTCAAAATAGGCACCTTTCACCTGACTGCTGGTTGTTCCCAGACCACAGTAGTTATTCTGATCAGGGGTAACTGTGCCGCCATAACGGAAAAATCCCGTTTCTTTCAATGCCTGTGCAAACGCGACATCCGGACGGATTCCCTCGCGGGAGCCTTCCTCATAGTAGTAGGACACGAGCTCCTGTGGTGTCACAGTGATATTTGGTGTCGGGTTGACGCTGAGCAGATAGTCGACGCACTGCTGCTGACTAGCCAGTGGTGTGCCAATGATAGAGCTGTCATAGGCAGATACCGTTGCCGGTACCGGCGCCGTAACAGGATGCCGTTCAGCAGGCTCTGACGCAGCAGGATGCAGGATTGCATCAACACGGCTTTCCAACGTGCTCGTTCCTGGAACCTGACGCCCAATATTGCGGCTTTCACCAATATTGATAGTCCGCTGCACCCCAACTTTTGTTTCAAGATCCGGATTAGTGCCCAGATGACGAGCTTCTCCTGCTGTCGGCAGCAGGAACACACAAACTCCCAATACAGTTCCAGCAACGATTTTTTTCGGATAATGATTCAATTTCACGGAAAGTACACCCCTTGATTCTTTTAGCAACACTCATTACATCTTTGATTCGCTTTCAGATACTCCCATAAAGGAAGTACAGCAGGAATACTGCCGCCAGCAGCCAGGTTCCCCAGGGGATACGACGAACCTGCCCCGCGCAGACTGACATCAGACACCAGCTGAGGATTCCTGTCCCCAGCCCGGCAGCAATATTCCATGATAATGGCATGACGATAAGCAGACACGCAGCCGGAACGATATCTACGAGTTCCATTTTGGCTGTGCCCTGATACAGACCCTGCAGAGATCGCTGCAGAAGCAGCAACCCACTGACGGTCAAGACGGGTACCGTCATGACCGGAAAATCAGCCATGCAGGCCAGCACCGGTTCACAGCACAAGGCCAGCAGCAGCACGGCCGCAGCAAATACTGCAGTCAGCCGCCCCCGTCCACCGCTCATGACTGCACCAGCCGAAGCCGGTGCGATGGTGACTGGCAGGCTGCCCAGCAGACTGCCCAGCAGGCTGATACCGAAGATTGCCGGCAGAACCCGGCGGTCTTTGGCTGCCTCCGGACACAATGCCCGCAGACTACCAAAATTCAGCGAGCCAAGTACGAGCAGTAAAGCCAGCCCCGTGCCTGCCAGCCGGGCAGCCTCTGCCCCATTTGCAGGCAGCAGATTCAACTGCCCCGCCGTATACTCCAGCCCCTCTGGCAGCAGAAAAGGTGCTGCCGGCAGGACCCAAAAGCCCTCAAGCAGTGCCAGGACTGCCGTAACCAGCATGCCATAAAGCAATGCTCCATGAACTTTCATCGCCAACAAAGCCAGTGTCGCAATGATTCCCAGCAAACCGAAATAGACCAACGGATCCTGGAAATTGCCCAGCATTGTAAGCGACCAAGGCGAGCTGATCACCAGCCGTCCCTGCGATAAGCCCATCAGGATGAGCATAAGGCCAAAACCACCAGGCAGTGCCTGCCGGACTGACTCCGGCAGTGATTCCACTATCCGGCAGCCCGCAGTAGTCGACCACAAACCAGCGCCAACTAAGGATGCAGCAGCCGTAAGCCCCAGCAGCTGCTGCCAGCTGACGCCTTGTGAAATACTGACAAGACAGACAAGCCACCCTGCCACCGCAGTCTCTGGGGCAAGCAACAGGGGCAGCCGCAGCCAGGCCATGCAAAGCGTCCCCATCAGAGACGTAATCGCATATGCCGTATAGGCTCCGGTAAAGCTCATTCCTGCCTGGACCAGCAGATTCGGCACAACAACGAAACCGGCCAAAAGCGTCCCGGCGGCGGTAATACCGGCCTTAAGTTCTGACCGCCACACATTTTCTTCTCGCAGACTCGTTGTTCGATTGCTCATGAATGGTTCACCTTTCCCATAGTATATCAATCTTATTCTACCACAGGAATTGAAAAATTGACAGGTTGTCCACCTGTTTTCAGCATTTTTCATCGGTTTGATGTTATAATTGAATCACTTGATTCAATTATGGATCATTCATATTTAGGAAGTAATTAGGAGGAATCCACTTGAAGGTCAAGAAATCCATGGGACTAGTCAAAGCCGGTGCTGCTTTGGCCATCATCCTGCTTTTTGTCGTGATCCATCTCATCAACCCGGCATTCCTGCCGCATATGGCCGGGCTGTTAGCTCGCGGGGATATCCAGGAAACCGCTGCCTACATCGCTTCATTTGGTTCCTGGGCAATTGTCTTCAGCTTTTTGCTGACACTTTTCGTCAATGCGCTGGGCTTCCCGCCCGCCATCATCTTCTCGACCGCCAACACCCTGATCTTCGGCATTGTCTGGGGTATCGTATTATCGGTTGTAGCCGAAACAGTCGGCGTAGCTTTCAGTTTTCTGCTGCTCCGCTTCTTCTTCCGCGATGCCGCCGAAAAGATCATCAGCCGGAACAAAGCCCTGTCCAATATCGACAAATACAGTGGCAAACGTGGCTTCGTCGTCATGCTGATTGCCCGCATGGTTCCATATTTCCCCTCGATCATGCTCAATGCACTTGGCGCACTCTCGGCCATGCGCTTCGCCGATTACGTGATTGCCTCATTCGTGGGCAAATTCCCGTCAACCGGTATCGAAGCGATTATCGGCCATGACGCCATCACCCATCAGGAAGATCCGACCCGCCTCGTCGTGGTCATCGTCTTTGCCATTCTCCTGATTGGTGGTGCCTGGTGGTATGAGAAACGCGCCATGAAGAAAATGGAACAGTTCGATGCTGCAGCCAGCAACGAAACCGACAGGAGATGAACCACTTGGAGCTGACACGAAGAAAATTTCTCAAACTGCTGAGCCAGAGCGTACTGACGGCTGGCCTGGCATCCTATTTCCCCAAACTGGCAGAGGCTGCTGATACCGGCAGTCTACCCATTATGGCGCTGCGACAGGTTGTCACCCGGCAGCCGGCTGCATCCCGAATGATCATGTGGCAAAGCACGACCAGCCTGGCCGGCTGCCGGGTCGAATACCGTCAGACTGGTCAGCTGGACCGGCTGACTCAGGATGCTGCTATGGACAGCCTTACGGAAGACGGTGCAACGAACTATTACTACCATGCCTTACTCGATGGCTTACAGCCGAATACCCGCTACGACTATCGCGTCGTTCAGGGCAGCAATGCCACCGGCTGGAACCATCTCACGACACCATCAGCTGGCGACACCGGATTCACTGCGCTCATATTCTGTGACTCCCAATGTGCCGAAAGTTATGCCGACTGGCAACGCAATCTGCAGAACGCGGTGGCCCGCCATCCAGGCTGTCACTGGCTGGCCAATGTCGGTGACCTGACCGATAATGGTCAATCCGACTGGCACTGGCGCAGCTTCTTTGAAGCTATGAGCAGCATTCCGGCCAGTCTGCCAATGGTACCAGTGATGGGCAACCACGAATGCTATGGATTGGACTGGAAATTCTGCCAGCCCACACGCTATCTGAAAACATTTGCGCTGCCTGCCAATGGCAGCAGCCGCCTGCAAGGCTACTATTATTCGTATGATTACGGCTCCGTCCATTTCATCGTCCTCAACACCCAGATGCTGGAACTCGCCGATTTCCAGCCGGGACTGCTGAGTGAACAGCTGCTCTGGCTGCATCAGGACAGCAAAGCCCATAACAAGCCATGGCAGGTCGTCCTCATGCATAAGGACGTGCTGGCCTATGATGAATACCAGCAGGGCACAAAGACCACCGGCGGGATCAGCGATGTCGGGCGGGCTTTCATGAAGGCTTTTGATGCCCTGGGCATCGATCTCGTACTGACCGGTCACATGCACACTTATCGCAACCGCGGCCACATCAAGGATATGAAACCAGCCACTGACGGTCCGGTCTACATCATGAGTGGACCAATTGGGAATGAGCAGTACCGCGTCCCGGCAGATACTGCTTATGACCGCACGGCCATTTATCAGCCAACACCAGAAAACTACCTGCTGCTCAAGAGCGAAAAAAAAGAGCTCACCATCACGGACTATACCGCAAATGGTGAACTGATTGAAACATTTACTTTATCTAAATAATAGCGGGCATCCATCAACAGGAACTTTCCCCGAGGATCGGATGCCGGGTTGGCCGCAGGCTCCGGACCCGCACCAACCGCAGCGCCTCGTGCATATCCACATCATCACGGATATCACCGGACTCATAGATGCAGACCGGATTGGCCGTCCCAATCTCACTGCCAGGCATATAGACATATTCACTGTTCTCATTGTCGCCGAAGATCACACCGGATTTCAGCTTTGATTCCACCATCATAGAGCAGTTTCCTCTCAAAACATATCTTTTTTCCACAGCGCATAGGCACCAGCAATACTGATACTGAACGCAATAACCATCACATAGAAAAAACCATAGCCATTATCGGTGAACGGTACCGGCACATTCATGCCGAAGAAACTGGACACGACCGTCGGAATAGCGATGATGATCGTCATTGCGGCCAGGAATTTCATAACGAGATTCTGATTATTGGCTATGATCGACGAAAAGGTATCAGCCATACGAGCCAGGATTTTGCTGTACATCTCAACCATTTCCTTGGCCTGCTTATTCTCGATGATGACATCTTCCAGCAGGTCTTCGTCCTCCTCATACGCCTTGAGGATTGGCGTCAGTGCCTCATTGTTGCGCATGCGCAGCAGCTTGTCGAGCACTGCACCGTTGGAGCGGATGGCCGCATTGAAATAGGTTAGGCCCTTCTGCAGCTCGAGCAGACGCATGATCTCGCTGTTCTTCATATCATAGCGCAGCTGATCTTCGATATCATCAGACAGCTTACTGATCTGACGCAGATAGCGCAGATAGAATGTCGATGATTTATACAGAATCTGAAACAGGAACCTGGTCTTTTTATACGTACGGAAAAGCTTGGCTGTGCGCTCATTGAATTCCGCCATGACCGGCGTTTCTTCCAGACAGACCGTAATGATATATTCATCGGTGATAATAATAGCCAGTGGCAAAGCGTCATAGCTGTCCTGTCCACGACAGACTGCTACATTGGTCAGGACCATGACTGAATCGTCTTCGATATCAGTATGAGAGCGTTCCTCATCATCCAGTGCCGACCGCAGGAAGTCAGGATCAACCTCGGTAAGGTTGCTGACCACTTTCAGCTCATAGGGCGTCGGATCGACAATGTTGATCCAGGCGCCTTTTTCGAGTGTCTTCAGTGTAAGTTCCTGTAGTGGGCCGCTCTCCATGGATTTGAAAATCTGAAGCATGGTTGAGTGTCTCCTCTCTGTTCAAAGGAAACAACGCCAGTTCAGACCAACCGGTTATAACTTACAGACCGGCAGAGAAGTGACGGGATTTCCTTATATGGTATTGTAATGCATCGTTTGGGATTCGCCGTATCAGGGTGATCGTCCATTCTCCTCACCAGCCTTTCTATATCAGTCTTCTTGTCATTTCAACACGATACATTATATGCCAATCCCACCGCGTTTGTCTATAGGAATCCGTGGACTTTTTCATTGGCTCACCATACCAGCAGTCTGCATACTTGCACGAAAAAAGCCTTTGGAACTGCACATGACAGTTCCAAAGGCTTTTCTGCAGATAAACCGATCTTATCCTTATAATTTGAACTTGTTGATCGCTTCCTGCATGTCAGACGCCAGATTGGCCAGTGCCTGTGATGCGGCTGCGATTTCCTCATTCGAGGCCGACTGCTCTTCCGTCGAAGCCGAAATCGTATTGGTGTGATCAGCAGTCTTCCGACTGATCGTATCAATCGAGTCCACGGCTGCCACGATATTGCCGGCACCATCGGATACCGAATTGACCGAACCGCTGATCTCTTCCACTTTGGAACGGATGTCATTGACCTTGCGCATGATATCCTCAAACTGGACACCGACCTCGCGGATGGCCTGCGTACCGGACTGGACTTCACTCGTCCCCTGCTCCATCGCCTCAACTGCACGCTCTGTATCACGCTGGATGGTCTGGATCCGGTCTTTAATCTGCTCGGCAGAAATCTGCGACTCAGCCGCCAGCTTGCGGACCTCCTCGGCTACGACAGCAAACCCACGGCCATGCTCTCCGGCACGGGCTGCTTCAATCGCCGCATTGAGCGCCAGCAGATTCGTCTGATCGGCAATCGCCGAGATGGCTTCCACGATCTGGCCGATCTGCTGAGAGTTCTCTCCAAGCGTACGAACTACATCAGCCGAGTCCATGACACTCTTCTCGATGTGCACCATCTTCGTCGTAGCTTCTTTCATAAGCTGCTCGCCTTGCTGAGCTGCCTCCGATGTGCTGACTGCGGCATCCGATACCTGTCTGGTCCGAGCCGTCATTGTCGTAATATCATTGAACACGACATCAACATTCTTCTTGGCACCATCGATATCACCCAACTGCTGATCCATGCCCTGCGATACCTCGCCAACCGTCTCCGCAACATGAACCGCTGCCTGAGCCGATTGATGGGCATTGGCTGTCAGTTCCTCCGAGGATGCTGCCACCTGCTCAGATGTAGATGCCATTTTCCCGATCAGTTCCCGCAGATGCTGATGCATCGTATTGAACGCCCGGGTCATCGACCCGATCTCGTCCTCTGATGTCACCGGCAAAGCCTCAACCTGCAGATTGCCATCAGCCAGCTGCGAAGCCTGTCCCTCAAGCGCAACGATTGGTCTCGTGATCCGGCCGGCAAACTGCAGGCACATGAACACGATAAGGAAAAGTCCCGCTATGATCAGGATTCCATAGATAAGCTTCAAATGATTTACCGCTGCAAATACGAAATCATACGGAATAGACATGCCGATCAGCCAGCCCGTAGTCGGGACTGTCGTATAGCAGAATACCTGCTCTCCATCTGCATTCTTATAGGTAAAATAACCATTGCCCTTCTGGAACATCGTATCCAGTTTATCGCCAAAGCCCGGAATATCTTTGGCCTCAGACATCAGCTGCTCCTGACCGGACGTTGCCAGCAGTTTGCCGGTCTTCTCAATGATATAACCTGTGCCTTCGCCGCGATACTTGATCTTCGCGACCCGTTCCTTCAGGACATTCAGCGTGATATCGCCGCAGATAGGCACCGGCGAACTGCTTGTTCGGACCATAGAACGGTGCAACAGCAGAAACGACCAGATCACCAGTGCTCTTGCTCTTATAGACATCGGTATACACGGTCTTGCCAGCATCACGTGCCTGCGAGTACCACGGACGTTTCTTCGGATCCGTCTTGCCCGTCTCGTCTGCGCTCTTGTACGGCAGGAACATGCCCTGCTCATCACCACGCGTCATTTCCTGAATATCCTCATCAGAAGCCGCCACAGCCAGCAAATGCTTCATATCAGGCCGTAGACGGATTCATACCAGCTGCTACCGAGCTCGGTCATAAGGTCAGCCTGCGAAGATACCGGCTTGGCTTTCTCCCGCAGCCAGCCATCCACTGATTCCCCTTCAGCACGGACTGTCGCTGCAATCTCTGCATTAACACTTCCTCAAGATTACTGTAGGCCGTGAAATAACCGATCACTGACACAGCTGCCAGAATTACTCCAACGATACCAGACAGTATGATAAACTTCTGTTTTATGCCCATTGTTCCACTCCTTTTCTCTTCCGATATGATAGTTCCACTCCATCTCTTTTCTATATTCGAGAAGCAGACAAAATACCTTCTTTATGACCCCAAAATACTTATTATCAACAGATCACAATAGTATATATTCATAAGCTATCTCCCCCATCATGAATTCTTCCTTGACAGAAACTCTATAAATACCGTATACTATAGAATACGGTATGGAAATATCGTACTTAGTAAATCGTGGGGATGTAATGGTCTCGACGGGGTACTGAAGCCACGAAGTTCGCAGGCCCACGGTCAAGAAGCCTAACTCCTGACCAACAAATGTAATTGACGAAAACGATTACGCATTCGCTGCCTGAGCCTAGCTCAGATAGCCCCTTCGGTATCGCCAGCTGTGAGCAGGGCTGAAGGCTTTAAATAAACACAGCAGTTTTCCGGTTTTTCACAAAAACTGGTGGTGGAGGACTCTGAATCCCAGAGTGCCGCTCCTATGATGCCTGCATACTCAGGCTATTGCGATAGTACTTCGTGATGTGGATGTATTTCGGACAGGAGTTCGATTCTCCTCATCTCCACCATGTATAATCCAAAATTCGTATGGAACTATGATTTTGTAACTATAGAAAATACCGCGGGCATTGATTTGCTTCGCGGTATTTTACTATCATCACATAGACAAAAGACGTTCTGCATTATAATGAAAGGATCCATCCAATGACCACTAAAACGCCGCAACATGCTGCCATGCTTTTAAGCAGCGGGCATCTGCTCAATGATTTCTACTGCAATTTTCTGCCGATCCTGCTGCCGATTATCATGCCCCGGCTCGGGCTTTCGCTGACTCTCAGCGGCCTGATCGTCATGGTGATGTCGATTACCAGCAATATGCTGCAGCCGGTATTCGGGTACCTGCTCGACCGGCATGATATGGGCCGGATGCTGATTCCAGTCATCCCTTTCGGCGCGATATGCATCTGCGCCATCGGCTTCGTCGACACGAAGGCCATGCTGTTCCTGCTGGTCGCACTGACCGGACTGTCGGTCTCCGCATTCCATCCGCTGGGATCCTCCCTGGTGGCCAGGACTGCCGCTGCCGGACACCAGGGCAGTTCCATGTCCTACTACATTGCCGGTGGCAATCTGGGCTTCGCCTTCTCGCCGATCCTGCTAGTCGCCTTCACCGAACAGTTCGAGCTGACGGCACTGCCCTGGCTCATCCTGCCCAGCCTGCTGCTGGCCCGCCTCTACTGGCGCTCAGATTTGCCGTGGATCAGCACCCGTGCAGCGGGGCAGACAACTGCCCCTATCCGCCTGCGTCAGCTGCTGCTGAACCGTTCCGTCTTTCGGCTGAATCTGGCCATGGGCCTCCGCTGCTGGACGCATGTCTCCGTGTCGACCTTCCTGCCGCTGCTGCTCATCGGTGCCGGCTATTCGGCCATGCTGTCCGGTACATTGCTGACCTTGTTCCTTATCGGCTGCACGATTGGCGGCCTGATTGGCGGTGCCCTGGGCGACCGCTTCCGGCATAAGACCATCATCACGCTCTCCCTGCTGATCGGTTTCTTCCCGACCTGCTATTTCTTCCTGCAGCCGGGAACCGAACCGCTGTCGCTGCTGGCCCTCTTCCTCTCCGGAGCCTGCCTGCTGGCACCACAGCCAAGCTCAGTAGTTTGGGCGCAGCGCCTCATGCCTGCCAATGCCGGCATGGCCTCCGGCCTGATGATGGGACTCTCCTTCGGACTTGGCAGCATCGGTGCAGCCATCACAGCAGCAGCTGCTGACCACATTGGCCTGACCACAGCCTTGCTGCTGACCTCGCTGCCATTGCTGCTTGCCGCCGCGGTATCTTTTCTGACCCCGGAAAAATAATCATACAAAGGAGCATCAACTCATGGATTTCCGAACATCGACCGGCATGGCACTCTGCCGAACTGCCCGCAAACTTCATCAGCATCTGGAGCACTGCTTCGAGCCCTACAATGTAACACCAGGGCAATGGTCACTGATCCGCCAGCTGCAGGAAACCCCTGGAATCAGCCAGAAGCAGCTGGCCGACCTGCTGGAAAAAGACCAGAACAACGTTAAGGCACTTATCGACCGCCTGATGAAAAAACAGTATGTGGAACGCCGCCGTTGTCCGGATGACCAGCGTGCCTTCCAGCTCTACCTGACCGAAAAGGGACTGCAATGCTGGCAATCCGTCGTTCAGGTAGATGATACGTTCATGGACAGCGCCCTGGCCGGACTGACGTCTAATGAGGTTACTGCGTTCAACCAGCTCCTGCGAAAGATTGAAGTCAACGTCTCGGACTGATGCCCATCACATGCTTCAACAGCAACGACTGGACCAACGCCATCTGAATGACAATGAGGCTGACACGATACAGGGAGCGGGCTTGATGAATCAAGCCCCTACACGAATAAGTCAATCATACACGAAAAAGTCAATCCCATATAAAAAGGCTGTTGCGCCTAAGATTCCGCTAGTAAGCAAAAACCTTAAGTGCAACAGCCTTCTTTTGTTGCCTGTAAAAGCCGAATTCAGCGTTCTAAGCCCGGAACTGCTATGATTTCCCCACTTTGCAGGAGATACAGATAGCGTTCACTGACCGGACGCTGCAGGATGGAACTGACCGCCTCACTATACAGGTCGACCTGGATCTGATAGCGCTGCAGAGCCCTGGCCTGATCCGGATTGCGATCGGTCTTGTAATCCACCAGAACCAGACTGCCATCAGCTTCTTCAAACAGCAGGTCGATGACGCCCTGCGTGAATACCTGTTCCGCCTCATCCTCAACTTCCGGATAGAACCGCTTTGCCATGAGCATCCGGCTGAACGGCAGTTCCCGCCATACATGCACGGCCCGTTGCAGGCGCTGCCCAATCTCCGACTGGATGAAGTTCTGTATGCCTTTGATATATACGGCCTCGCGCTGACTTGACTGCAGAATGCCCAGGGCCTCCAGCCGATCCAGCTGCTGTCCGATTCCCGCATAGCTGTTATCGCCCTGCAGGACCAGATGCTGCATGACCGTATGCATGATCGTTCCCCGCTCACTGGCCGACAAACGGGCAGCCTGATCCTGCAGAAAACGAGGCCGCTGCCATTCCTGCCCGGCCGGGTCAGCCGGATCAGCCGGCCGGTTCAGCGGCTCCAGAAGCTGTTCCGATGGTGCATCCTGAGCCAGACGTTCAAACTCGGCAAAACGGTGCTTGATCTCCGTCACGGTAAGCTTGGCCGGCACATGATCCAGGCCGCGCATATCATAACGCCAGTTCAGGCAGCGCTCCACCTGCTCACGGTCCTCAGTGGACGGCATTGGCTGGAGCAGACGAACCGCCTGCAGCAGCTCATCCTGCTCATCTTCTACGGCTTCCTGCTGATGAACCGCTTCCTCCGGGATGACCCGGACTGCAAAATGCGCCTCCGGCTCAATCGTCAGGCGACTGCTGAATGCCACTGCTGGCATATCCTCCTCCGTCTCGCCAGCAGCCAGTTCCCGCAGGGCCTGACCATCGGCATGACGGGAAAGTGCCGGTGCCACCCAGTCCAGATAGCTGTCAGCCTGCCGGATCATGGCCGCTGGCAGCTGGACTTCGGAGCTGTCGGCATAGCTGCACCAGCGCCCGGCCTTCTTCACGGCCTTATCCGCCGACAGTACGCCGGTCAGGATCAGCTTTTCCCTGGCCCTGGTCATGGCGACATAGAGCACACGCATCTCTTCGGCTTTCGATTCCTCAATGATCCGGGCCGAAATTGTCTGCCAGGGAAGCGTACTGTAGATCTGCCGCCCCACAGCCGAGCGTTCCACCAGTTTAGGGCCGATGCCCAGCTGCTGATGCAGCAGGAACGTGCCCTTTGCATCCATGGTATTAAATCCCTTGGCCGTATCAGCCAGGATCACGACCGGGAATTCCAGTCCCTTGCTCTTGTGGATGCTCATGATGCGTACAACATCCTCACTGGCCCCCAATGTACGCGCCACAGATAAATCCGTATCCCGCTTCTTCAGGTCCTCAATGAAGCGCAGGAACCGGAACAGGCCACGATAATTCGTGCGTTCATAATCGGCCGCCCGGTCCGTAAGCATACGCAGGTTGGCCTGCCGCAGCAGACCGCCTTTCAGGCTGCCGACATAATCGTAGTAACCCGTATCGCGATACAGGGTCCAGATCAGCTCCGGTACACTGTGGCTCACTGCATAGCTGCGCCAGCCGGCCAGCTCCTGCTGAAAAGCAGCTGCCCGCCCGGCCAGCTCCGTATCGAGAGCCGTATCCGTACGGAAGCTGGCCAGCAGGCCCTCATACAAATCCCCATCTTCGGCCGACAGACGAATCCGGACCAGCTCCTCCATCGAGAAACCGCCGATTGGCGAAGCCATCACTGCGGCCAGCGGGATATCCTGATGCACATTATCGATGACCGCCAGCAAGGCCAGTACCAGCCGTACTTCCATGGCCTCGAAATAGCCGCCGTCCACATCCGCATACGCCGGAATGCTGTTCTTGCGCAGGACCTCCAGCAAAGTATTGGCCTTGCCACGAACCGCCCGCATCAATACCGCGATATCCCGGTACTGAATGGGCCTGTAGCCGCCATGTGCCCCCCGGTCTTTATCAAATACGACCGGCTGGCTGGCGATTAGTGCCTGAATGCGGTCCGCAATATGCTGGGCCTCCAGGCCAAAACCTTCCAGATCATCGCTGACCGTCTCTTCACCATCTTCTTCACCGGCAGTTTCGGCTGGTGTCTGCTCATCAAGTTCAGACTTGCCGCCACGAAGCACCAGATCCAGTTCCATCGGTCCCTGCAGGGTATGTTCCTGTGGTGGATAGACAGCCCCCGGATAAAGTTTGCTGCGTTCATCGTACTCGATCTCCGCGGCCTCCCGGGTCATCACCTGATCGAATATATAGTTGATCGGAGCCAGTACCTCGGCCCGGCTGCGGAAATTCTGCTTCATGGTGATGAGCTGGTCCGGATCATCCGGTCCCGGCTCCTCCGGATACGCATCGTATTTCGCCTGAAAGAGATACGGATCCGCCAGCCGGAAACGATAGATGCTCTGCTTCACATCGCCGACCGTAAAGCGGTTTCGCTCCCTGGCAATCAGGCTCAGGATGGATTCCTGGACGCCATTGGTGTCCTGATATTCATCGACCATGATGGTTGCGAGCTGATCACGCAACGCCTGCGCAGCCTCCGTCGGCACGTATTCCGGCGGCGACTGCTGCAGCGCGCCCGGATTGGCGCAGAGAATCTCCAGTGCATAATGCTCGAGATCATTGAAATCCAGGATATTGCGCTCCTTCTTGGCCGCCTGCAAAGCTTCGATAAAATCCAGGGTCAGCCGGACATAGGCACGGACAACCTGACCACAGCTCTTGATCCGGTCCATGAGTTCTGCTTCCGATTCGAGCAGATACCGCTCGACCAGATCCGTCTTGAACATTTTCTTGACCTGATTCCGCACGGTATCAAAGGCCTCACGCTTTGCCGGATAATCATCCTTCAAAGGCTTATAGGCATTGCCCCTCAGCGCTGTCCACTTCATAGAGCCGGCCTGTTCCACCAGCTTATCCCAGCCGCCCGCCGATGGCTGGGCGGCATACTGACGCAGGCTGCCACGAATGCTTTCCAGCTGTTCCATGTCCTCCTGCACCACCGCGATATAGGGCTCCCACTCCTGCTGCATATCGGCAGGGTCCGTATCGCGGACCAGCAGGCATACTTCATCGTAGGACCGGATCAGCGTATCCATCGTCCGGCTGATGGCAGGCAGAGCCGCCTGCAGCCAGCGGGTCTCCCCCAGACTGCCGCTGCCCGCCTGCTCATAGTCTGCCTGCTGCTGATGCAGCCAGGCCTCTGGAAACGGCTGACTCTGGCAGAAATGATACAGCTTCAGTACGGCTTCATAGATCGCCTCATCATCATGATCGCTGCCATAAGCATCCACAAAGGCAATGAAATCCTCCCAGGCCGGCAGATCTTCAGCCTTTTCCGGTCGTTCATATTCCTGTTCCAGCAGTTCTTCCATCGTATCGCGCTTCAACAGGACCATTTCCTGATCCGCGGCCAGACGGAACTGCGGATCGACGTCGACCGCCTCGATATGCTGACGGATGATCTTCTGGCAGAACGAATGGAATGTGCAGATATTGGCCCCTGTCAGCAATACCATCTGCCGCTCCAAGCGGGCAGCCAGTCTGGCGTCCTCCACCTGCTGCAGCTCAAACTGCAGGGCCGACTCGATGCGCTCACGCATCTCAGAGGCCGCTGCATTCGTAAAAGTCACGACCAGCAGCTGATCAACATCGAATTCTCCATCGATCAGCTGCCGGATGATGCGGTCGACCAGTACACGGGTCTTGCCGGAGCCGGCCGCAGCTGCGACCAGGATATTCCGGTCCCGTGCTTCAATCGCTTTCTGTTGATCCTGGGTATATGGCATGAATTAAATCCTCCTTGCCTGTACACTGCGCCATCCGACGTTCTATAAACTCTTCATCCATCGGCCCGATGTCCCGGTATTCATAGCCCGGAATATCCGGATCGAAACCACAGATATCCCCATAGACACAATACGCGCAGGCATTGCGGTCCTTCTTATCGCGCTGACGATAGGGGCTGACCCGGATATCGCCGCTCAGGATATCACGGCCTGTATCCTTCAGGATATGATCCACATAGGAGAGCAAAAGCTCAAACTCCTCCCGGGTCCGCACATAATGGTTTTTCTTCGTATTGGCATCCAGCTCTCCATCCTTTTTGACCCTGGGCTTGATATGGCTGAGTCCGGCATCAATCTGCCGGATCACATCCATGTCGGCCAGCACCCATCCCGGCATGCACAGTTTCGCATCGACCTTCTTCTGCAATTCCTTCTCCGACAGCCGCTGCCCCGACGAGATAAGCGGATTCTGCAGGAAGGCATAGAGCAGTCCGGCCGGCAGACGGTCCTCTCCCTGCTGTGAAAGCAACTGCTGGGCCACCAGTACATAGACCAGCAGCTGCAACTTGAGACCGTAATAAACTTCAAACAGGTTGATAGCCGCCTGCCCCGTCTTATAATCGATGATCAGGAAGTACGGACTGTCCGGCTGAATGTCCAGCCGGTCGATCTGCCCCTTAAAGGACAGACTGTAGCCATCGCCCAACGGCAGCGGAGTCAGCTGGACCTGGTCACCGGCATGACCGAAGGATTCCTCGAAATACGCCGGCTGAAACTCAGACAACGCCGCCCAGTCCGACAGATGACCGATGGCCTGACCGGCCGTTTCCTCAATTCGCCGTTTGAGATGCTTATAGTTGGCCCGGCTCAGAAGGATCTCACTCTGCAGCCGTGGGGCCAGCTCATCAACCAGCTCATGACAAATAGCCGGGCGCGCTTCTTCCGGTACATCCTGCCAGCGGCTGTGATAATCGCGCCGCACCCGCTCACCGTATTCCTTGAGCACAGCATGCAGCAGCTGACCCAGATCCATGCTGCGGAACCGATAGGTCCGCCGCTCCTGCAGCTTCAGGCCGTAGCTGGCAAAATGAGCGAACGGGCACTGATGGAACTTCTCGAACTGGGTCACACTGCCGCGAATGCTCCTGCCGCGCAGGTAGATAGCCCGGGCCAGTTCCGGCGGCAGCTGTCCCTCATCCGCCCGGGCAAAAAGTCCGGACAGGGCCAGCGTAAGCGGGCGGCGCAGTTCCGGCTGCGCCAATGCCCAGTTATAGACATCCTGCCAAAAAGGCTCGAGCTGCTGCCGTTCCTTCTGCCCGCGCAGTGCATTGGCCAGCCCTGACAATGCCGGCCGGACCGCTGAAAGCTGCAGGACATCCTGCCGCTCCAGCACAGCCAGCGGAATTGAAAGGAACGACTCATCCTTCACCCCCGGAAAATCTTCCAGCAAATGACGGACCAGCGTCGATGCCTGCAGGCCGCTGCCCTCACTGTCGGCCAGGGCGTAGGATACCCACAGGTATTCACTGGCTTCATTGAACCCGCGATAAAGCAGGAATTTCTCGCCGAAGCTCCGCTCCTGGCCGCCCCGGGAAATCGTCCGGGCCGGCCGCCCGCCGTTCGCCATGGCCTGCAGCGCCTGCTCCAGATGCAGACGGTCCGCATCCGTAAACAGTCCCTGCTCAGCCGTGCGCCGCGGCATGATGCCCGCATTCGCGCCCAGGATATAGATGGCCCGCGTATTGTCAAGGCTGTTCTGGTCAAACGAAGCCACGGTCACATAATCAAGCCCCGGCGGGATCAGGGCGATCTGCAGGGCATCCAGTCCATCCGACAGCACCGCCGAAAAATCAATCAGCGACATCTCTTCCTCGCCGCTGATCTCGACCAGCTGGTCCAGCAGCCCCATGGCATCCGCCCAGATCTGCCGATGCTCCGCTGCATCCGCCAGCCGTCCGTCCGCTTCGGCCAGTTTTGTCCACTCCTCAAGATGACGCGGTACCTCCAGCCGCACCAGCAGCTGATACAGGGCCGTCGTCAGTTCACGCACCGACCCCGCCGCATGGATCTCCTCATCAAAGGCAGCCAGTGCCGCCATGGCCTGCCGGCGCAGGGCATTGATGGCCGCCAGCGATGCCTGCGCCTCATCATCCACCTGATCGCCATCTTCATCCAGTGAATAGCGGCGATGCCAGTCCCAGTCTTCCGCCTGGGTCCAGCGCCGGCGCCCGCGGATACCGAATTCCAGCACATAGTTCTCCAGCTTATCCACATCATCGCGGACCAGCGGAAAGAATCCCGTCCGCAGGCAGCGGAATACCGTCTCATACTGCCAGTTCCGGGCCACCACTTCCAGAGCCGAGCGCATGAGCTCAGCCAGCGGATGGTGGACACTGGGCCGCTTGCCATCCTGGAAGAACGGGATGCCATAGTCCTGCAGTACCAGCCGGATCACATCATCATAAGCCTCACCATCGCGAACCAGCAGACCGATCTCCCGATAACGATAGCCCTCCTCACGGACCAGCCGCAGGATATCCGCCGCTGCCGTCTCGACTTCCAGCCGGCGGTTCGCAGCTTCCACGACTCTGAGACCGGCCGGTTCTGCCGCCGAAGCCGCCCCCAGCTGGAGCAGATGCTGTTCCAGCTGCAGCAGCACGGGCCTGTCGCTGCTGCGATGATTGTCCGACAGCAGGGTAACGGGATACCAGGAAGCCTGCGCCGTAGTCTGCTCCAGCTCATGCATCAGCCGGCAGATTTCCTCCATCGTCCGATAAGCCCGGTGAAAGATTCCCGTTTCCTGCTGATTCTCCGGCAGCCGCAGGTTCACGGACTGTCCCGGCAGGGCCGTCCCGGCCATCGGCAGCGTGATATGGACCCGCGCTGCGGTCTGCAGCAGGGCTGTCAGCACACTCAGCTCCTGTGGGTTGAAGAACACGAAGCCATCAAGCCAGACCTCTGCCCCCTGCATCAGTTCAGCTGACGGCAGTTTCTCTGCCAGCAGGGTCATCATATCCTCGGTATCATTGGCCCGTCCGGCCATTGCCTCGGAGAACTCATCACTCAGCTGTGAAAGCTCTCTGACCTTCCCGGCCAGACGGCTGCTGCCTTCCGGCATCTGCTTTGCCGCCTCGCGCAGCACCTCAGGCGTAAGCTGATAGCTCTTCATCTCCTTGATGGCATCGGACAGGCTCTCGGTGAATCCACGCTGTTTGGCAGCCCAGGCAAAGACATCGAGATCACGTTCCTGTTGATGACGGACCAGCAATTTACGCAGCAGCAGACGCCGCCCTACCTCGCTGATGCGCGGGATATCCGCACCGCCCGTCTCCATGAGGACCTGACGGGCAAAGCGACGGAACCCGAATACATAGGCCCGGAAAAAGCCCTGTCCGTTCCCCATCGAAGCAGCCAGCTGCCGCTCCACTTTATAGGTCATATGCTCAGGCAGCAGCAGGATAAGTGCCGGTCCGAGCGGTTCCTGTTCCATTTTCTCTTTCATTGCCGTCAGGCAGGCATGGGTCTTGCCCGTCCCTGCCCGACCAATGATAAAATCCAGTTTTGCTGTCATTGCGTTCCTCTCAGTTTTCTATCGTCCCGATCACAAAGCGGGCATCACTGCCGCCCGCACGGGACTTCGTCACTTCCAGCCGGGCCGGGATACGGTTCTTCAGCTCCTCCACATGGGAGATGATCCCGATCAGACGGCCACTTTTCTGCAGCTCAAACAAAGCATTCAGTGCCACATCGAGCGTCTCACTGTCCAATGTGCCGAAGCCTTCATCGATAAACATCGTATCCAGGCGTATGCCGCCGGCATAGCTCTGCACGACATCCGCGAGGCCCAGCGCCAGCGCCAGCGAGGCCAGGAAGGACTCGCCGCCAGACAGTGTCGCCATTGGACGCGCATAGCCGGAATAATTATCAAAGATCTCCATATCCAGCCCGCCCTGCTTGTTGCCGCTCTGACGATCACCGGACTGCAGCTCATACTGCCCCCGGCTCATGATGATCAGCCGCTGATTGGCCGCCTCCATCACATCATCGAGCAGGGAATGCAGCACATACGTCTGGAACGATACCTTGCTGCCGCTCTTGCCGATGGCCAGATCCGAAAGATCCGAGAGCAGCGTATATTTCTCCGACACCTTGCCGCCCTTAGCTGCCAGCTGCCGGATATGCTGCTGACTCTGCTGCAGTTTATCCAGTGCCGCCTGTTCCCTGATCTGCTGTTCATTCTGGTCCTGCCATTGCTTCAGCGCCTGAGCGGCAGTCTGCTCCAGCTTCTCCAGATCCGGCCGTGCCAGCGCCTTCGTCTCTTCCGACCAGCGGCTTACCGCCTCCCTGGCGGCATGCAATGTCTTGGCGCGCAGCTCGATTGCCTGCCGGATGCGCTGCCGCTCCGCCGGATCGGCCCAGCTGCCCTCAAGTGCCTGCTCATAGTCCGTCCGTGTCGGGAAACCAGCAGCTTCCCGACGCTGATCAAATGCCTGCTGGCTCTTTTCCGCCAGCTCGCGGCTGTCATTGACCTCCGCCTTCTTAGCCCGCCAGCTGGCCTGTGTATCCGTATAACGGTTCTTCTGATCCGCAGCCTGCGTATCAGCCTGACTGGCAGCCTGTTCCATTGCCGCCAGTTCTTTTTCCTGCTGCGTGACGGCCCGCTGCAGGCTGACGGGATCCTGCAGCCCCTCCGGAAGCTGCGACTGCTTTTCCCGGACTACCGACTCTGCCGTCACTGCCTTACGCTCGGCCTGACTGATCGTATCAAGCTTCGCGGTCAGCTCCTGATCCAGTTTCTGCCAGGCACTCTCCATCCCGGCCAGCTTCTTCTGCTGCTGTGGATACTGCTCAGCTGCAGCCTGAGCCTGCTCCAGCTTTTTCTGCGCTGCGCACAGGACCTCATCGATCACTGACAGTGACTCCTGTCCGGCATCAGGCTGACTATCGAGGATTGTCTGACGCCGGACTTCCAATGCCTTCAGGCTGGCTTCTGCTGCCGCTGCCGCTGTCTTTTTTTCTTCCCAGCGTTCGTTGAGCTTACGGACCGACTGATCCTGTTCCTTGATGAGCTCATCACTGGCATAGCCTGCAGCGGCCCGGGCCAGCTGCGGATGATCCAGTGAGCCGCATACCGGGCAGGGCTCCCCCGGCTGCAGTTTTTCCGCCAGGATAGCCGCCCTGGCAGACATCGCCAGCTCGCGCAGCTCCCGCAGCTTATCCACGGCCTGCCGGGTGGCGGCCCCTGCCTGCTGTTCTTCCTGCTGTGCCGTATCGAGGGCGGTTTTTTCCCGCCCGATATCCTTGCCCAGCTGTGCCAGTTCCACCACCTGCTGCCGCTGTTTCTGCAGACCGGCCACCAGCAGCTGCTGCGCTGCAGCTTCAGCGGCCTGCTGCTGCAGCCGCTGAACGTCTGCGCGTAATTGCTCCAGCTGCTTATAGGTATCCTCCTTCTGCTTCCGCAGCGCTTTTTCTTCGCATTGAAGCTGCTGCACGTCAGCCCGCAGCTTTACTGAGCCCGCTTGTTCTTCAGCCAGCGAAGCTGCCAGCTTCTGCCAGCTATGCAGCTGGACCAGTTTCTCCTGCCGGCGCTTGCGCTCCGGTTCCTGCGCTTTCACGGCCGCCAGCTGCTGATCCGCCTGTTCCATCGCCAGCCTGGCCTTTTTACCCTGCTCGGTAATCTCAGCCAGCTGCCGGGTCCTGGTTTCCAGCAGCTGCTGATCTTTCCTGGCCTGCCCGGCAATGTCCATGAGCCCGGCCGCCTGCTCTGCCCGTTCCAGCTGCCGGCTGAGTTCCGGATCCCTGGCAGCAGCTGCTTCACCTGTCCGGACAGATTCCAATGCCCTGGTCAGCTCACGGAATTTCATATCCGTCTTCAGGCCATTCTCTTTGGCCTCAGCGGTCCGGCTGCGCTGTTGTTCAGCCTTCCGGACCGCTGCCTGTATCAGCAGCAGCCGCTCCTGCTGCTGCTGAATCTTATCTGCCAGATCCGCCTCATTCTCTGCACCGGCATCCTGATAATAGAACGCCTGCTGTTCTTGGATGCCCTTATAGTCGCGTTCCAGTTCAGCCGCCCGGTTCCTGAGCTTGTCTTCGATCTGCTGATAGATATCCGCATTGAACAGAACCCGCATGATGCCTTTGCGCTCCGCCGTATCCGCCATGAGAAAGCGACGGAACTCCCCCTGCGGCAGCAGGACAACCTGCCGGAACTGTCGGCTCTCGAACCCCAGCAGGGCATGAATCTTCTGGCGGACTTCCGCATCGCCGCTCCAGGACTCCGTCACCGTTCCGTCTTTGACATGCTCCAGGGTGACCTCGGCAAACTGCTTGGCCGTACCACCGCCCCGCTTCGCCTTGCGCAGGTACTCCGGGTTGCGCCGGATATGCCACTGCTCGGAACGCAGGGAAAAGACGAAATCCACATAGGTCGGCATATCCAGCTCAGCTTCCCGATTCCGCAGCATGCCCGGACGCCGGGACTCATCAGCCGCCTCGCCATAGAGCGCGTAGCATATCGCATCAAAAATGCTGGTCTTGCCCGCACCGGTCGCACCGTGGATCAGAAAGAAATGGTGATCCTCCAGCTTCGAGAAATCCAGTTCCAGCTTGCGCTCGTATGGTCCAAAGGCACATAATTCCAATCGTATGGGTCTCATCCCTGCTCCCTCGCTTCCTTCATGACTTCACTGACGCACTCAGACAGGATGGCCTGCTGCTCATCGGTCATCGTATCGCCCTTCATGGCTTCATAATACTGGCCGAAAAGCTCCGTCTCGGACTGCTTCAGCATCGCCTCACCATGCTGCTGCCATTCCACCTGCTCAGCCATGCGGTCTGTCCGCAGGATATGCATGAGATTCGGATAGCGCGTTTTGAGCTGATTGAACGCATCCAGTATCGGCCGGGTATCCTTCAGATCAACCTCGATGAAATCATCCGAAACCGGATAGCGCGCCTCATCAGACAGGATATCCGCAAACAGCCCCCTGATCCGGCGCACATCATGCCGCGGAATCAACTCCTGGAAACGACGGCTGACCTGCCCCTGTCCATCAAGTTCGACGATATTGACGCCCTTATGCTGCTGAGCCTCGTCAAAGGAATACTTCATGAGCGAGCCACTGTAACGGATCATCTCACCGCCAGCAGCCTGGGGATTGTGGAGATGCCCCAATGCCGTATAGCTGAACCCATGGAACATCGCCGGACTGACATTACCCGAACCGCCAACGCTCAGCGGCCGCTCAGACTCGGAGCTCTGACCGCCAGCCAGAAACGCATGCGCCACGGCCACTGACCGTGCACCAGCAGGGATCTGCTCCCGCCCCGTATCGACCAGCAGCTGCGTCGCACTGTCGAAATCCAGCTGCTCCTCGCGCCCAAACGCAGCCCGGATTGCAGCCGGCTCAGCATAGGGATACAGCTGGAAATACACCGGTCCAAAACGATCCTCCAGCACCACCGGAGACAACGGATCCTCCAATTCACCGCGCACGAATACCCCCGCTGACCGCATCAGTCGGTTGCCGAAATGGATACGCCGGGCACTGTCATGATTCCCCGCAATATAGAGAACCCTGACTTTCTGCTCGATCAATTTGGTCAGAATCTCATCAAAAAGGGCCACGGCCTCAACTGGCGGGATACCCCGGTCATAGATGTCCCCGGCAATAACCACGACATCGGCTTTTTCATCCCGAACCAATGGCAGGAACTGCCCCAATAACAATTCCCGCTGCTCATCCGTCAGATGCAGACCATGAAAATAACGCCCCAGATGCCAGTCCGCGGTATGGATAAATCTCATAATACTGTCCCCTTTTATCAAATTCGCCTATAATCCGCACATGAAAGAAAGGACATACTTCCATAAAGAAATATGTCCTTCCGAATCCCTGTCTTCAGGAAAAAGTAAACGGTGTGCTCACCCGGCGCAACGTTCGCCCGCATTCACAGGTTCCGTCTTCCAGCTGAACAGCCTGCCCGGTCCGAAACCGGATCAGCGGCATGGCTTCCGCCATAAGCGTCGTCACAACCAGTTCACCTAACTGCTGTGGCTCGGTTATGACCCTGTCACTATGAAAAGCCACCACTTCCGGATAGAAATAATCTTCCTGAATATGATAGCCCCGATGCGTCTCGCACTGAAAGAGCATACTGGCAGTTCCCAATTCGGCGGGGTCATAGAGATTGAACACCTCAGCATGCGTCCGTTCTGAAATATGACGCTGCATCGCATTCTGCGTTCCCTGAGCATTCAGGCAGATGACTTTTGACAGTGGATAATCCGCGATCTTCCGCCCTGTAGCCTGAAGCTGAATAATGAGCTGCATAATAAGCTGCGGCGTACTGATCAGGGTATCACAGCTTATGAGTTCTATAAGCCGCAGCCATTGCCGATAATCAGTCCCCATCGGCACTACCGTCGCCCCGATCATCTCCAGGGCATACTGGACATCCAGTAAACGGCTGTCCGACATATCCCCCTGCAATGCAACTACCGATGCATTATGAAGACCATTCGCCACCAGACAGCGGGTCATCATCTCCACATTATGAGCAACATCACCATTCGTATAAAGATTCTTGACCTCACCATGCTCCAATGGAATCACGTTGAATCGCAGGATGCTCGATATTGGCATTGTCAGGATATCCAACGAGTCAATCCGATATAACTCTGACGGCTTCAGAAATGGCAGCCGGACGATGTCCTCAAGACTCTGAATATCCTTAACGGATACTCCCTTGGCCTCGAATTTCTGGTTGTAGAAGAAACTCTTCTCCTGAGCCCACCGCACCTGTTTCTGCAAACGTTCCAGTTGGAGGCTGGCCATCCTTTTCCTATCCAATTGTTCGATCTGTTGATTCGCGTACATGGTCTGCTCCTACTATTGTTTCAATTACTCCAACGGTTTCTGATAAAAGAACGGTTGGAAGCTGGTATAGCCAAGCTTCCGGAAATTCAGGATTGCTTCGGTTGCACCAACGAACAAGATTCCACCCGGTTTCAATGCCCGGAAGAAATTCGCATACAGCTGGTCCTTTGCTTCTTCCGTAAAATAGATGACTACATTACGGCAAAGAATCAAATCAAAATTGTTCTCAAACGGGTCCTTGAGCAGATTGTGCCGCTTGAACTCGATGCAACTCTTGATATCCGGTTTGACCGCAAATTTGTCGTCCTCAACCTTATCGAAGTATTTCGCCAACCGCTGCGGCGTAATAGCCTTGAGCTCGTTATCAGTGTAGACTCCCCGCTTCGCCTTGGCCAGGATCTCAATGTCCAGATCCGATGCCAGGATACGATGGCGTGTCGCCGGTGTCATCTCTTTCATGATGATGGCCAGAGAATATGGCTCGGCACCAATTGAACACCCTGCGCTCCAGATATTCAGTTTCTGCGAACGCTTCAACAGATCCGGAATAACGTCTGTCTCCAGTTTGCCAAACTTCTCCGGCGTACGGAAAAATTCAGATACGTTGATCGTCAGGTATTCAATAAAAGCCGCAAACTCGTCTTTCTCCTGGGATACTTTATCAAAGTAACCGCTGTAAGAATCCATGCTGGCGCGCGCCACCAAATTACCAATGCGGCGTTTCATCTGTGGTTCCTTATATAAGTCCAGATCGATCTCTGTCTTTGTCTTGAGCTTACGTTTAAAATCCGCCCAGTCTTTATCATCCATCATAGGTCAATCCCCCATTTCCTCTATATACATAAAACCTGTAAATTCACTCCATCTTCTTATATATATACTATTCCCTTTTCACCCCTGAAAATCCTGCTGATAAAGACTTCCGTCTAAAATTTTATTTCACATAAAATTCACTGCAACGATTAAACCATTGCAGTGAAGCTGTCATCATCTCAATCAATATCAAATATTGTCCGGTTCTCTTTTGCCTGCAGTTTCGGCATCACGATATGAAGGATGCCATTCTCATAGGAGACGCTGACACCATCCTTGTCGATGCCATCGATCATGAACGTCCGCTCAAAAGCTCCGCTGCGGCGCTCATGGCACAGATATTTAATGTTCATGTCCGATTCCGGCCGCTCTGCCTTGATCTTCAGGTAGTTATTATCGTCATAGGAGACGGTAATCTGCTCCTTGTAGAACCCCGGCAGTTCGGCAACGAGGTCATAGGCTGCCTCACCGTCAGCCACATCCACACGGAAGGAAGACAGTGCACCACTGACACGGCCTAACGGATTGAACGGCTGCTCAGCCGCAAATTCCAAAGCCTTCTCCAAGACTTCCCGACCTCGCTCAGCATTTTCACGAATATTGAATGGTACTGTACGGAACATAAAAATCGCCTCCAAATCAAAGTATAGAATATTCTTTCGCTACTTCCATTATAGAGGCGTTTTCTGAATTTTTCAAGATTAGATAGCAATCTTCATCAAAGGTTAACGTTTATGAAACTTTTCCAGGATATAATCGCAGTTCTGGACAACCTCCACCGTTCCAATGTATTGCTCCTCCTGATCATAGACAGCCATATAGCGAACCATGACCGGTTTGCCCATGATATAGCGGGCAACTTCCAGCGAAGTACGTTTTCTGGCCCGGAACTCCGCGATAAGATTCCTGACCACCGGAACGATCTGCGGCGGATGGCATTCATATACATCACGCCCCAGCGCAGCCTTTGGCCGCGGGAATACATTGCCTTCGTTGATAAAGAAGCGCAGCTTGTCATCCGCATCAATAAACGTTATATCGATTGGAAGCAGTGAAAAGATGCCGCTGAGCTGCTTGACCGTCAGTTCACCGGTCGGCAGCTGTATCCGTCCATCCAATATCTCCTGCTCGCTGACCTTGGCCAGTTCTTCTGCCGCCCAGGCTTCGCCTGCATCCCACTTGGCCGGATCCGCAACAAAAGCAATCCCCATATCCGGAAAATCACGATAGATCCGTTTCCACTCCGTCTCGGTGAAGTAGCGCAGGCAAAGCGGGAACAGGATGCGCTCTTCCTTGTAGATCATCTCACGCGTCCGCTGAGCCAGTGCCGCAATACGGCCTTTATAGATGATGACATTATCCGCATCTTCCGACACAGCCCGGGTCAGGGTTCCCAGTTCTTTCTTGATCTCATCATCCACGCCCCACATGACCTGAGACGGTCCCGTGACACCATAGTCATAGAGCTTCGGCATGAGCAGTTCTTCTTTCTTGGCATAATGGGAACGAATGCCGTTGAACTGCTGCAAGGTTCTCACAACGATCTGCGCATCCGGCTCTTCTCCTTCGCACTGTACCTTAAGGATGTCCAGTATCTGTTCCAGCCCCGTATTCTCTGCCCGCAGCAACGAGATTGGATGTCCGGCCGGAAGGTCACTGCCCGACAAGTCCTCGATCTTTGCCGCCTGCGTCTTAAGCTCTCCTTTGATGACTTCCGTCTCGGTACGCCCATGGAACATCGCCGAGTGGATGTCACAGAGCTTCTGTACTTCCTTCATCGGTGTGCCGCTCTTGATGAGCTGCTGCTCTGCTTCCGCGATTTCCAGCACCGACACGCTTTCAAATTCCCGCACGAATTCTTCCCGCACGCTCTCCAGCGATTCGCCTTTGCCCAGACGTTCAATATACCCTCTAAGCTTCGCCTTGCGGCCCTCGTTCTCGTCCTGACCAACGATACTGAAGTCATTTGCCTCCAGCGCGTTGATGATCTTCTCCATAGGAATATTCCGGACCGCTGCACCACGTGGCAAGGTCATGATATTGCCCATAGCTTTCAGCGCCATCGGATTTAGGATCTTGCTGAATCCGAGTTCATTCAGAATTTCCTTAAGCTCCGGATAAGCCTGAATCAGTTCAGCCACGGTCATTTTCAAATCCAGCTGTTTCATATTCGATCAATCTCCTTCATATATGATGTATTCCCTCAAAATTCACGTTTCACATCTTATGAGGTTATTATATCGGACCAGTCCCCCACCGTCTGTTGCAATAGTTACAAAGTATATCCGGCTCGATAAACTGGAAGTTACAGAGAGGAAACAAGGTAGGTTGAGGGAGGTTAGCAAGATAAGTTACAGGTGACGAGTCGGCACAAGCTCAGCACGGGGTTCGGTGGAACTATTTTTTGGCTTCCACTGAATGTCCCGCCCTGAAAGTGTAGTATTTACTTAGCTAACGCGCCGGTACCACGGCGCCGCAACGAATCGACGGACCTAGACAGTACCTACGGCGTGCCAGCCTACGGCAGTCGTTCCAGCCAAAAGAAATAGTTTCCCCTCGCCCTCCGTCGATTCGTGACGGCTTCTGGATGGTTCTACTTCTGACGGTAGGCCTTGGTTCGGTTCGAGCAGATTTGTTGGATTCCAGCATCAAAGGAAGAATCAGCAATCTAGCCGATTTAGAGAAAAGCAGACATCGATGCATCGAGCCCAGCCGCGGGGACAGCACATAGCCATAAATGGAGCGTTTGGTGTTCTGCGTTAAGAAGAATTTTTTTGCCTACGATCGATCGTTTCCAAAGAGCGTCCGTCCAAACGAAGTGCGTTAAGCTCCTTTGGGAATGCTTAATTAAAGGCAAAAAAATTCTTTAGCAGGTTACCTAAGCGGAATGTTGGCTATGTGCTGTCCCCGCGGCGGTCTAATTTCTTCGAACTAAGCGCTCCTTTGCTGCGCTATATTTACTCGTTCTTCGAACTTTGTCTGAGCGGGTTTACTCATACCTAGCCTTGGTGCTTCTTCGATGAATTGAGCTGTAACTTCCAGTTTGTCTTTTGCTTTCATTGTAGCATCCTGCCTCTGCCCCAGCAACAATCGAGTAGGAGGCTGACCATTGTTTGACCAGCCGACCTCTCACACCACCGTGCGTACCGTTCGGTACACGGCGGTTCCTTAGTTTTCACATACTTGCTCATAATAGCTCGACATGGCTATATAGCCTTGTCGGGCTATTTCTTTGTTTGTGAGGACTGAGTTCAGCATTACTGCCGCTCTCCATATCCCCTTTCGGCAGTTGGCAAGTTCATGTACCTTCCATTCCGGCAATTTGTACTGCCTAATCATTCGGTACCTTGTCCTAACCTTCTTCCACTGTTTCCAGTAGATTGCCCGTATCCTTCTGCGAAGCCATTCATCTACCTGCTTAAGCATTCCCTTCATGTCCGCCAGCTTGAAGTAGTTTACCCAGCCTTTTATAAATCTGCTCAGCATAAGCGGTCTATCTTCGTTGCTTATAGCCTTCCTCCGGTTCGTCAGCACCCGGAGGCGGTTCTTCATCTTCACTAGCGACTTCTGGTGTACCTTGAAACGGCATTCGCCTTTGTAACGGTAGAAGCCATAACCAAGATACTTCACTCGGGAAATGTGTGCCACGCTGGTCTTCTCACGGTTCACTTTTAGGAACAGTTTCCCTTCTATGAATCGGATTGTGCTGGTCAGGGTTCTTTCTGCACTTCTCCTGCTCTTGCACAGTATCATGCAGTCATCTGCGTATCTCACAAATTTGTGGTTACGCTTTTCCAGTTCCTTGTCCAGTTCGTTCAACATGACGTTGCTTAACAGAGGGCTTAACGGCCCTCCCTGCGGTACTCCCTGCTCACTACGTTCAAAGACTCCCTGCCGGATTACTCCTGCATTGAGATACTTGTGAATCAGCGATATGACCCTGCCGTCTTTTATGCTTCGGGAAAGGACTTCTATCAGCTTGCTCTGGCAGACTGTATCGAAGAACTTCTCCAAGTCCATATCTACTACGTAGACATAGCCTTCATTCGCATATTTCTGGCATTGCCGTAGGGCGTCATGGGCTCCACGCCCCGGCCTGAAGCCGAAGCTGGATTCTGAGAATTGCGGTTCGTAGATAGGGGTGAGCACTTGGGCTATGGCCTGTTGTATCACCCTGTCTACTACTGTCGGTATTCCCAGTTTTCGGTATTTGCCTTTTTCTTCTTTGGGTATTTCTACCCGACGGACAGGGTTCGGCTTATATTTGCCGTCCTTTATCTGCTGAAGGAGGCTCAAGCGGTGCTCTCTAAGATACGGCAGAAGCTCATCTACGCTCATCTTGTCGATTCCGCCTGCTCCTCGATTGGATTTTACCTTTTGGTAGGCAACATTCATGTTGTCTCTTGAGATAATCCGCTTCAACAGACTGTCCGTTGGCAAGTCTGCAATGATGCCGCTCAATTCAGCAATCCTCACAGAAACAGGCACTCCCGCATATCCTTGCTGTTCCGCAGCTACCTTTTGCGGGCAGTCCTCATTATGAAGTTTTCTGCCTTTGTCATTCTGCTTGGTTACATTCATTTATTGACATCTCCTAAGGTTCGGTCCTTCCGAGATGGCCTATAGCCCACCTCGTACTATGACCCCAGCTGACTTCTCACGGTAAATCTTGTTTCAACCATGACCGCCAATATTATATGACATTGGTCATGTCCGTGAGACCTCCCCGGGTAAGAACGCACTCTTTCTCTCCATGTGTCTGCCACATTTACTATCCATGATTCCGTGTAGCTATTGGACTTTGGCCTGGTTTGCGGCCTTATCCTCATGAATTAGCCTTATGTGATTTCTGTTCGTCAGACCAGAGATTTGCTTACACCTTCCTTCAGATTCCACCTCACGATGGACACCCTTGGTGTTCAGCTATGACCTTCCCGCTACCGGGTAGTCTAGGGACTTTCACCCATTAGAGTGCGCCCATGCCGGGCGCACAAAACAGCCGCAGTGAAATACTTCACTGCGGCCATTATCAATACTTATTCTTTTGTTTACTCAACCGTAACGGATTTTGCCAGGTTACGTGGTTTATCCACATCGCAGCCACGCGTGATTGCGGCGTAGTAAGCGAGGAGCTGCAATGGAACAACTGCCAGGATTGGGATCAGGAGCTCGTCCGTCTCCGGAATCCGAATGACATGATCCACATATTTCTCCAGCTCTTCATCGCCCTCAGCAGCAATACCGATAACCACTGCATCACGAGCCTTGACCTCTTTGATATTCGAAAGCGTCTTCTCATAGACACTCTTCTGCGTAGCCAGTGCAATAACCGGCACGCCCTCAACGATCAGGGCCAGCGTGCCATGCTTGAGCTCGCCAGCGGCATAAGCCTCGGCATGGATATAGGAAATCTCCTTGAGCTTCAGGGAGCCTTCCAGTGCTACATCATAATCCAGCGAACGGCCAATATAGAATACATCCTCATTGAACCCATACTGTTTGGCAAACGTCTTGATTGGCTCAACATCCGACAACGTATTGCTGATGCCACCCGGGATTTCCTTGAGCATACCAATCAGCTCTGCCACACGCTCCGGCTTCTGCGTTCCCTTGATCTCTGCCATATAAAGTGCCAGCATGAAGAACAGTACGATCTGAGTCGTATAGGCCTTCGTGGAAGCAACAGCGATCTCCGGACCAGCCCAGGTGTAAAGCACCTGATCTGCCTCACGGGCAATGGACGAACCGACCACGTTGGTCAGTGCCAGGGTCTTTGCGCCAAGACGCTTGGACTCTTTCATTGCAGCCAGTGTATCACTCGTCTCACCAGACTGAGAAACTGCGATGAAGAGCGTATTCTCATCGACGATCGGCTCACGATAACGGAACTCCGAAGCCACATCGACCTCGACAACCGTACGGGCCAGTTTCTCGATATAGAACTTACCAACGAGACCGGCATGATAAGCCGTGCCGCAGGCAACGATATAGATTCTGTTGAAGGAATTGAGATAATCCGCATCCCATTTCAGCTCGTCCATGACAATGGACTTGCCATCTTTGGCGATGCGCTGGCTCATGGTGTCACGACAGCTTTCGGCTGCTCATGGATCTCCTTGAGCATGAAATGCTCATAGCCGCCTTTTTCAGCTGCTTCTGCATTCCAGTTGACTTCGAAGACTTTCTTCGTCACCGGCTCACCCTGACGATTCGTGATCTTGATGGAGTCCTTCGTGAGGACAGCCAGTTCACCATCGTTCAGGATATAGGTGCGGCGGGTGCGCTGGATGATAGCCGGGATATCCGAAGCGATGAAGTTCTCTCCATCACCGATACCGATAACCAGCGGGTTATCCTGCTTGGCGGCAATCAGCATGCCCGGATGCTTGCTGCTCATGAATACCAGCGAGTACGCGCCCTCGATGCGACGCAGTACCTCACGGACAGAAGACACGAAGTCTCCATTGTAGATCTCTTCGAGCAGATGAGCTACGACTTCCGTATCTGTCTCGGATTTGAAAGCATGCCCCTTCTCAATGAGATCTTCTTGAGCGTCAGGTAGTTCTCGATGATGCCGTTATGGACAACGACAAAATCACCGGAGCAGTCCGTATGCGGATGCGAGTTTGCATCAGACGGACGGCCATGCGTAGCCCAGCGGGTATGACCAATGCCCGTCGTCCCCTGCGGAACGTTGTCCTTGATCTTATCACGCAACGCAGCCAGACGGCCCACGCTCTTCTCCACCCGGATCTTGCCATCATTATAGACAGCAATACCCGCCGAGTCATAGCCACGATACTCCAGCTTGGAAAGACCCTCCAGCAAGAACTCCGTTGCCTGTTTGTCACCGACATAACCTACGATACCACACATAATAGTACCTCCTATGAAGTTGTGCCCTGTTGTGTCCTTCAACAGCTCTTCCCCACGCTCACGCCTGGGATTTAACCGTTTACTATCGACCGGACCGGCCGGAAGGCATCCGCTGACTATTCGACAACCTTCTCCTCGTCTTCTCATGGACTGTTCCTGGAACACGTCCCACGAGAACTTGCGCTAAAAACAGGAAAACCTGCTCTTTTCAATACACCAGAACAACAGGATATTTTTCTCTGGATTTCTACATTTTGTGCTATTTCTAAAGCACCTGCCTATTGTAACCCATCTTCTCTCAGAAGTCAACTGTCCAGGAATCTATCCTTTCAGTATCCGCTGACAGAAGGCCTGCAAGGCCTGCGCGGCATCCTGTCCGACGGTCAGACTGGCTGCTGCCTGATCCAGATACAGTGCATCATGACCAATCGCGCGCGTTGTCTGCTGGATCAGTTCGATCACAGACTCACGGTCTGGCACATCCTGACGTGCAGCCAGCTGTGCAATGAGCAGGCAGCGCACCAACGAGAACTGAAGGACCAGCCGAAACCATTCCCGATAATAGTCCGGCTGTTCTTCCGTCATGAACAGGTTCTTGAATACCGCATTCACAAGGTAATTTTCCAGAAGTTGCTGGTACTCCGGCAGGAAGAACAGCTGATATACCGACTGGTCCTCTTCATAACGGGCCAGACTATCAGCCGAAACAGCTTCACCGACCGTCATCCCCCAGCCCTTCAAAGCTCCCTCTGCCCGCCACCGGAAATCCGGACGCAACTCAGGATTCTTCAGCCTGAGTTCCAGCAGTTGCTGCAGCTGTGCCAGACGCCAGGCATCATTGTTCTTCAATAAGGCTGGCGGATCCACTTCAACTGCCAGCTGTGCCTCGAACGCCGCCTGCAGATCCTGCTGCTTTTTATCGGCATGATGTCCGGAGCAATCCGTTGCGGCCCAGAAGAATTCATCTGCCAGCTGCAGCCGACGTGCCAGCGGCTGTGTATCTGACTGCAGGATGTGTACAATGAACCGTCGCAATGGCAGGCAGTCCGCGCGAAGGTGTTCCCCCTCATCGGTAATGCGCAAGCCTGCCAGCTCTGCCTCCGGCAGCTGCTTCGTATGGAACCGCAGGGGCTCATCCGTCCCCAGAATCAACCGTGCGGCTTCCGGACAAGACACGCATAATGCACGTTCAGCATAGCTCTCATTCCAGCAATAGATGACACGAGGATAGGTCCGACAGGTTTCCGAAAGATTAGTTTCCGTGGTCTTGCGCTGAATCAGGCACCACCCGTCATTACGCAGAAACAGGCAGCGCTGCCCCTTCCCCATGCGGATACAGGCAATCTCAGCACTGCTGCCATCTGCCTGTTCTTCCTGCCGGTGCACGATCGCGCGTGACAGCAGATCCCTCACCTCACCATCCGGCATTTTCGCGTACCGCTCACAGGTTGCTTCATCAATGACGATTTCCCACCCCTGGCAACAGGTATCCGGACAAAGAGACCCTGTGCAGATAAAGTCATCCATATAATCAGGCTCCCTGAGTTCCAGCAGCCTGTCGTCTTCCCGATTTTTAGACAAGATCCATCACTTCTTCGCATTTTATCCGTACATTATACACCCGCCCCAGCCTCAAAACAAATCATATCGATAAACTGGAAGTTACAGCTCAATTCATCAAAGAAGCACCGAGGCTAGGTACGATAAACCTAACTCAGACAAAGTTCGAAGAACGAGTAAATATAGCACGCCGATGGAGCGCGGGATTCATGAAAATAAGACCGCCGCGGGGACAGAGGGCAGCCAACGTTCCACCTAGATGTTCTGCTAAAGAATTTTTTTGTCCGTAATGAAGCATTCCCAAAGGAGCTTAACGCACTTCGTTTGGACGGACGCTCTTTGGAAACGATCATAGAAGACAAAAAAATTCTTCTTCACGCAAAACATCAAAGCTCCACTTATGGCTGACCTCTGTCCCCGCGGCTGGGCTCGATGCATCGATGGTTGCTTTTCTCTAAATCAGCTACATTGCTGGTTCTTCCATTGATGCTAAAATCCCACAAACCTGCTCGAACCGAACTAAGACCTACCGTCAGAAAGAGAACCATTCAGAAGCCGTTACTAATCGACGGCGGGCGAGGGGGATACTATTTCTTTTGGCTGGAACGACTGCCGTAGGCTGGCACGCCGTAGGGACCTGCTAGATCCGTCGATTCGTTGCGGCGCCGTGGTACCGGCGCGTCTGCTAAGTAAATACTACAATCTCAGGGCGGGACATTCAGTGGAAGCCAAAAAAATAGTTCCACCGAACCCCGTGCTGAGTTTTTAACTACTCGTCACCTGTATCTAAGTTTAGCTTACCTCCTCTCGGTCACAGAGAACCGTCCCCTGTGACCTAAATAAGCAACCACTTTGCGGTCAACGTCAACCAATCGCCTTCGTCCTTCAGACTCACCTCTTGGGACGTTTTCGCGTACGACCTGTTTCCCAATCGCTTTCACCCTCCGGGTTCATCTCTTGGACAGGTCAGTATTCCAGTTTATAGCTCAGTTCATTCTTTCGGCATGGCCAGTCTTAATGCGTCGCGGATTGTCTCTGCTCCATAAAGCCGGATGCCGGATATATCACTAGCCAGCTGCCGATAATTCTTCATTGGCAGGATTACATGCTCGAACCCAAGCCGCTTCGCCTCGTTTATACGGATATCAGCCTGCCCTACAGCCCGCACCTCGCCAGACAGCCCCACTTCGCCGAAAACGATGGTCTTCGGACGCAGGCTGCGATTGGCAAAACTGGATGCCATCGCCACACAGATTCCCAGATCAGCGGCCGGCTCATCGATGCGGATGCCCCCGGCCACCTTCACATAAACATCGCAGGCCCCGACCTGCAGATGGACGCGCTTCTCCAGAACCGCCAGCAGCAGCTGGATCCGCTTGATATCCACCGAATCCGCTGTCCGGCGTGGCGGCACATAGGGTGTCGGTGCCACCAGTGCCTGCAGCTCAACCAGCAGGGGGCGGGTTCCCTCTACCGTCGGGATGATGACGGTTCCGCTGTCATTCTCCCGATCCGACAAGAACAGCTTCGATGCATCCGGCACATCGACCAGCCCTGCATCGCGCATCTCGAACAATCCCAGCTCATTCGTGCTGCCGAAACGATTCTTGACCGCGCGCAACACACGATACTCGGCATTGCGCTCACCCTCGAAATAGAGCACCGTATCCACGATATGCTCCAGTACACGCGGGCCAGCCAGTGTCCCGTCCTTCGTCACATGCCCGATCACAAAGGCCGCAATCCCATTCGTCTTGGCAATGCGCAGCAGTTCCACCGAGCACTCACGCACCTGGGAGACACTGCCTGGGGCGCTCTGCACATCCGGGCGGAAGATTGTCTGGATCGAGTCGATGACCAGCAGATCCGGCTTGCTGTTCGTGATATGCGTCTCGATTGTCTCCAGATTCGTTTCACTGACCACATAAAGCGTATCAGGCCACCGCCCCGAGACGATCAGCCCGCATGCGGATCTGCCGGGTGCTTTCCTCGCCGGTCACATACAGGACCTTGCGGCCGGCTCGTGCCACATCCGCACAGACACGCAGGGTCAGACTGGACTTGCCCACGCCCGGATCGCCCACGATGAGCACCATCGAACCAGGAATCACACCGCCTCCAAGGACCCGGTCCAGTTCCCCCGATCCCGTCAGGAACCGCGGCAGGTCTTCGACCGCGACCTGCCCGATTGGCTGTGGCTTCTGGGCATCGGACAGTCCCCAGCCGGATTCCGCCGCCGGCAGTCTTTGCCTCCGGCGCAAACACCTCTTCGACCATCGTATTCCAGGCACCACAGCCCGGACACTTTCCCAGCCATTTCGGCGTATCGTAGCCACAATCCTGACACACGTAAACTGTTTTCTTCTTCTTCGGCAAATGAAGCCCTCCTATCCGACACAGAAAGCCAGATGCAACGAAACTGCATCTGGCTTTCTGTCACGTTCTTCTCATTTCTTTATTATGCGCTTCAACAGACGGATTGTCCAGCGTCCCAGCCAGACGACTGACCAGCACAGGTTGGTGAAGAAAGTCCCACCACCGCCGCATGGAAACTGTCCGGTGCCAGCTTATTCTTTGGCATCAGCTTTTACTCCGGCACCAGTTGGCAGACTGGCTGCCTTCTTTGGCTCCTTCTTGACTGAATTCCAGCTTGTCACCGGACTTGCGCACATAGATCGTGTCCCCGGCCTTGAATGTCCTGGCCAGCAAGCGCTTCTGCGATCTCATCCTCGATATTTTTCTGGATGGCCCGCTTTCAGCGGTCTGGCGCCGTATTTGAAATCCTGTACCGGACTCAACCAGCCTGATTCTTGGCCGACGGACTGATCTCGAGCCGATCTTCCTTTTCGTCCAGACGTTTCTTCACATCGCGCAGCAAATATCCACGATCTTCACGAGTTCCGGATGCCCCAGTGGATGGAACACCAGCAGTTCATCGACACGATTGAGGAATTCAGGCTTGAAGATGCGCTTGACCTCAGCCAGGACACGTTTCTTACCGGCTTCCTCAGCCTCTTTCTGCTCATTGTCGACACTGCTGACCGCAAAGCCCATAGCCGTATTCGCCTTTTTTAGGAAGCTGGCGCCGGCATTGGAAGTCATGATGATCACGCTGTTGCGGAAATCAACCGTCCGCCCCTGCCCATCCGTCAGACGGCCGTCATCGAGCACCTGCAGCAGGATATTGAACACATCCGGATGCGCCTTCTCGATTTCATCGAGCAGAATGATGGAATACGGTTTACGCCGCACCGCATCGGTGAGCTGACCACCTTCCTGATAGCCGACATAGCCCGGAGGCGCACCGACCATACGCGACACGGAATATTTTTCCATATACTCGGACATATCAAAGCGGATGATGGCGTCTTCGGTCCCGAACAATGCCTCAGAGAGTGCCCGGGCCAGCTCAGTCTTGCCGACGCCGGTCGGCCCCAGGAACAGGAACGAGCCAATTGGCCGCTTGGGATCCTTGAGACCGGCACGGGCCCGGCGGACTGCCTTGGACACCGCCTGGACGGCCTCGTGCTGACCAATGACCCGGCGGGCAAGCAGTTTCTCCATATGGAGCAGCCGCTCGGACTCCTTGGCCGCGATCTGGCGGACCGGAATCCCGGTCCACTGGGCCACGACATCGGCAATATCGTCAGCCGTTACCGTGATGCGGTTCGTGCCTTTCTTCTCCCACTTGCGCTTCGCTTCCTCCAACTCATCCTGGATACTCTGGACCTGATCGCGCAATTTCGCCGCCCGCTCATAATCCTGCGCCGTGATCGCCGCTTCTTTCTCGACATTGAGCTTCTCGAGCTTCTGGCGGATCGACTGCACCTGCTCCGACGGCGCCACCTGGCGCATGCGGACCTTGGACGCGGCCTCATCCATCAGATCGATGGCTTTATCCGGCAGAAAGCGGTCCGTAATATAGCGATGCGAAAGCCGGACCGCCGCATTGACGGCCTCATCCAGAATCTTTGCCCGATGGAATTCCTCATACTTGCTGCGGAGCCCCAGCAGAATCTTTTCTGCATCCTCCATCGTTGGTTCTTCCACCATGATGGTCTGGAACCGACGCGAAAGAGCTGCATCTTTTTCCAGATGCTTCTTGTATTCATCCAGTGTCGTTGCGCCAATGATCTGTATCTCACCACGGGACAGGGCCGGCTTGAGGATATTGGCCGCATCCAGCGCGCCTTCAGCCGCACCGGCTCCGACCAGCGTGTGCATCTCATCGATGAACAGGATGACATTACCCGCCCGCTGGATCTCCTCGATGACCCCTTTCAGGCGTTCCTCAAACTCCCCACGGTATTTCGCGCCGGCGACCAGCGAGGCCATTGACAGCGAGATTACCTTCTTGTCCTGCAGCATATACGGCACAGCACCCTCGATGATACGCTGGGCCAGGCCTTCGGCAATAGCCGTCTTGCCAACGCCCGGCTCCCCCAGGAGAATCGGATTGTTCTTCGTACGACGGGACAGGATCTGGATGACACGCTGAATCTCCTTCTCCCGGCCAATGACCGGGTCCATCCGATCCTCTTTCGCCATCTTATTGAGATCACGGCCATACTTTCGGATCAGCGGCATCCCTGACTCCTTGCGGCTGCCCGGCTGAGCAGGCTCGTCCTCAGGTCCGTCTCCTTCCGGATGCGGATGATCGATGCGCTCCATGATCTCGCCCTGCAGCACATCCGGATCAACGCCCATGCGCTCGAACACCTCGACCGCAGCTCCTTCCGTTTCTTCCAGCAGACTCAGCAGGATATGCTCCGTCCCGATATAATTATGTCCGAGGGTCTGCGCTTCCTCTACCGCTCCCTCCATCACCCGTTTGGCCCGCGGCGTATAGTAAGGGTTATCCGAAGGATATTCTGCCTCCTGAGCCACGATACTCTTGACCTGACTGGCCACTTTCTCAAAGGTGAGCCCCAGGGTTTCCATCGCCTGGGCTGCCACACCTTCTTTTTCATGCAAGAGTCCGAGAAGGATATGCTCCGTACCGATATAATCCTGCTCAAGATCCTGCGCGGCATATTGTGCAAACTCGATGGCCTTGATGGCCCGGTTCGTGAAATGATTTCGATAATTCATGGATGTTCCTCCAGGCGTGTGCGATGATCCAGCAATGCCTTACGGACATGCTGCGCACGCAGCCGGTCAATCTCGTTCTTGGACAAATTCTCATTCTCGGCCAGATTCTGCAGGTAGCTCGTGCGGCTGCTGATGAAAATATCCGTATAACAGTCAGCACTTACCTCGTTGATCAGTTTCAGATCGATTCCGAGGCGTACCTTCGAGAGCAGTTCCAGCACTTCTTTCTCCGAGAGCTGGCGGGCATAGGACAGCGTACCATAGGCGCGCCATACCTCATCCTCCAGCCGGTCTTTCATATAAAGTGCCAGTGCCTTGCGGGCGCGGCGTTCATGCGCCTACGATCTCAGTCACCGCACTCTTGAGATTCTCGATGAGCTCTTCCTCCGAAAAGCCCAGCGTCAGCTGATTGGAAATCTGGAACAGACAGCCGACCTGCTCTTTCTCATCGCTGAACAGCGGCCGCACCGCCAGCCCCAGCTGCGGAGAAATGTTGATGATACTGCCGACATTGCGAGTAAACACCAGCCCCGGCAGATGCAGCAGCACGACAGCCCGAAGGCCCGTGCCCAGATTAGGTCGGACAGGATGTCAGATAACCCATTTTCTCATCAAAAGCAATATCCAGCTTCGACTCGACCAGATCATCAATGCGCGATGCCATACGCATCGGCAGATCCAGATCCAGGCCAGCAGTCATGCACTGGATCCGCAGATGATCTTCCTCATTGACCATGATGCTGGTGCAGCAATCCTGCGCAATATACGCTACCCGATGCTGTGGATTCTTGACCAGATTGTCACTGATCAGCTGCTTGTCGATCAACACTTCCCGCTGAAGCGGTGTCAGGCGCTCCATATCCACCCGTTCCACTGGCTGACCGATCGTCTGCCGGATATCCGGCAGGACCTGATCCAGCTCAGACTGAACCGCGGCCAGCTGATTGAAGTCCGCCCGGTTAGGAAATGGAAGCTGCCGCAGATTTCTGGCCAGCCGGATCCGGCTGGTCAATACGACATCGCCGTCCGTGCCATCGGCCTTCAGCCAATCCAGAGCATTCGCCCGCAATAACTCAGTCACTGACATGCTCTGCACCGCCTTCCTTCATCGACAATTCCTTTTCCAGTGCCCGGATCTTATCCCGGTATTCCGCCGCTTTCTCATATTCCTCATGAGCTACGCTCTCCTGCAGCTGCTGACGCAGCAGGCCAATCTCATGCTTAAGCTCAAGCGTACCGCCACTGCGATGCGGAATCTTTCCCCGATGTACACTGGACCCATGGATCCGACGCAGCAACGGCTCCAGTTGTGGGCGGAACGTCTGATAACAGTCCGCACAGCCGATCTTGCCCGACTGCTGGAAATCACGATAACTCATGCCGCAGTTTGGGCAGACCAGCTCCGTCTGTCCACTTGGCCGGATTGCCTCCTGGTTCTCCTTATTGCTGTTGCTGAATATCCCCTTGAGGAAATCGTCCATAGCGACATGACGCCGCTCCTGTGGATGCGCCAAAAATTCACCATAGTTCGCTGCACAATGCTCACAAAGATTCTTCTCTACTTTCCCATCCGGCCCAATCTGGGTGATATGGACCACCGCCTCATTGCGGCCACAATCGTCACATAACATTTAGATGCCCTCTTTCCGTTACATATGCTTCAACAACTGCCAGCCCACCCTGACAGGAATACCACTGCTCAGCTACGAAAAATTTGCCAGTGTCAGCAGCATGGATTTCAATAAATGAACCCGTTCCTGATCCGTAACATGCTCAGACTGGAACACCGATACAACCACCTGCATCATGAGCGCAGCTTCCCGATTCGTGATCATCTGATGCTGCAGCAGATAATGCACCATAGACTGTACCAGTGGCATCTCAGTCTGCGCATTGATCTTATCGATCATATCCTGATAGACCAGATTATTCATCGGCACCTGCACGATGCGGATATAACCGCCCAGCCCGCGCCGCGATTCCACCACGAATCCTTTGTCCTGTGTAAAACGCGTGGACAGGACATAACTGATCTGCGACGGCGCACAGGAAATCTCATTGGCAATATCCGTCCGCCGCAGCTCCACCTTGCCATCCTGCTGGGTAGCCAGCTGTCGGAGGATATAGGCTTCAATCAAATCGGCAATGTTGCTCATATCGTTCACCTTCTATTTGAATTGACCATTTGACTTTTATCTGATTCTATTATATTTGCTTTTTTGACTTTTGGCAAGTAATCCCATAGAAAAAGGAGCCTTCAGGCTCCTTCTCATTCTTACTGAAGTGCTTCTTTCAGCACTTCCATATTCTTTTTCATTGCATTGATGTAGGCATCCATGGCCTGCTCATCGGCTTCGCCGGTGACGACCGGATCAAGGGTATATATCTTCGCTCCGGTCTCACGGGCAATGGTCTCGGCTGCGGCTGGTGAATACTGCGGCTCTGTGAAGAGGACCTTCACCGGCAGGCTGTTGACTTTCGCGATTGTCGCTTCCAGCTCCTGCGGCGTCGGTTCGGTCCCCGGCTCACGCTCGATGACACTAACGACGTTAAGCTTGAACTCCTTGGCCAGATACGGGAAGGCCTCATGGAAGGTCACGATATCCTTATGCGGAAGATTATCCAGCTGCTCATGCATTTCCTTCTTCAGCGCCTCAAGCTTCATGCAGTAGTCCAGGGCATTCTTGCGATAAGCATCGGCATGCGCCGGATCCGCTTCGCAGAGGGATGCTGTGATTGCCTTGACCTGTCCGATGGAATACGTGACCGACATCCAGACATGCGGATTATCCTCGTCTCCATCCTTCAGCAGATCGATGTCCTTGTATTTGGAGGCCTCGACGACCTTGAGCTTCTTGTTCTGCTTCACGGCCTTGTCCAGGAAGTTTTCCATACCGGCACCATTGGCTACAAACAGGTCCGCTTTTTCCAGCGTCTTCATATCCTCGGTGGTCAGCTGGTAGTCATGCAGGCAGCCAGTCTGCGGTTTGGTCATGTTGACGACCTTAACACCGTCGACGCCCTTTGTGATATTGATGACATCAATATACATCGGATAGAATGAGGTCACGATGGTGAAATCTTTCTTTGCAGACTGGCTCTGCGTTCCGCAGCCAGCCATGATCAGCATGCTCAGCACAACCAACAATAATATCGCTAATTTCTTCAATGTAATTCTCCTCTTGCTCCATAACTTTCTATCCTATATTCTAGCAGAACTGTCAAGCCTTGTATATCCTCTATACAGCAAAAGAGCGCTCCCCGAAGGAAGCGCTCTCTATTACCGTTCTTGTGAATCAGCCGATGATTACGAGGGACTCACGAGCCTTTACGCTCTGGCCAGCAGCAACGTTGAAGCTCTTGACTACGCCGTCCGTATCAGCAGCGATCTCGTTCTGCATCTTCATAGCCTCGAGGATGAGCAGCGTGTCGCCAGCCTTAACAGCCTGACCTTCTTCAGCAACGAGCTTGACAATCTTGCCCGGCATCGGAGCATCGATGGAATGCTCGCCAGCGCCTGCAGCAACAGCAGCCTTAGCTGGTGCAGCCGGAGCAGCCGGAGCTTTCGGTGCCGGAGCAGCCTTCGGAGCTGCTTTCGGGGCAGCAGCGACAGCAGCTTTGACTTCTTCTACTTCTACTTCATAAGCCGTGCCATTGACGGTGATGTTGAACTTTTTCATTAGAAATTCCTCCAAATATCAATCTACTTCGGAATCAATCAAAATGGTTTGGCAAGACCGCCACGAGCGGACATTGCCCAGACATCGCTGCGCTTGATGCGAACAGCAATGACCTGATTGGACGTCATCATCTGGACTGCAGCTGAAATAGCAGCTACAACCTCAGGCGATACACCTTTTGCTTCTGTTTTCATTGTAAAGCCTCCGATTAAAGCGGAATATTGCCATGCTTCTTAGCCGGGCCGACTTCGCGTTTGCTGGACAGTGCATTGAGGGCCGTGATGATACGCGGACGCGTCTCTTTCGGCTCAATGACCATATCCACATAACCGCGCTCAGCTGCAACATACGGCGTAGCAAAGTTCTCGACGTACTCAGCCGTCTTGGCATCTTTGTCCGGATCCTTGCGGAAAATGATGTTGGCTGCACCAGCCGGGCCCATGACAGCGATCTCAGAAGACGGCCATGCCATAACCTGATCAGCGCCGAGCTCGCGGCAGCACATCGCGATGTAGGAACCGCCGTATGCCTTACGGGTGATAACCGTAACCTTAGGAACCGTAGCCTCACTGTATGCATACAGCATCTTCGCACCATGACGAATGATACCGTTGTGCTCCTGATCGACACCTGGCAGGAAGCCCGGTACATCGACGAGATTTACGAGAGGAATATTGAACGCATCGCAGAAGCGGATGAAACGAGCGGATTTATCCGACGCATCAACATCCAGGCAGCCTGCCATGACGCTCGGCTGGTTGGCGATGATACCAACGCTGCGGCCGTCGAAACGGGCGAAGCAGCAGATGATGTTCGTAGCGAAGTGCTCATGTACTTCGTAGAACTCACCATTATCGACGAGGGAACGGATGACGTCCTTCATGTCGTACGGTGCATTCGGATTGTCCGGGATAACCGTGTTCAGGCTCTCATCCTGACGATCCGGATCATCACCAGTCTCAACGATCGGGGCATCATCCATATTGTTGCTCGGCAGGAAGGAGAGCAGGTAACGGATCTGCTTGATGCAGTCGTCCTCGTCCTCAGCTGCGAAATGCGCTACACCGCTGCGGGTATTGTGCGTCATCGCGCCGCCCAGAGCCTCAGCCGTCACTTCCTCAGCCGTTACCGATTTGATAACTGCCGGGCCGGTGATGAACATCTGGCTGGTGTTCTTGACCATGTAGATGAAGTCCGTGATAGCCGGGCTGTAAACAGCACCGCCAGCACACGGTCCCATGATGACCGAGATCTGCGGGATTACGCCGGATGCAGCCGTGTTGCGGTAGAAGATTCCACCATAACCGGAAAGTGCATCAACGGCCTCCTGGATACGAGCTCCGCCGGAATCGTTGATACCGATGCACGGTGCGCCCATCTTCATGGCCAGATCCATGACCTTCCAGATCTTATGTGCATGCTGCTCGCCCAGCGAACCACCCTCAACGGTGAAGTCCTGTGCGTAAGCATAGACCAGACGGCCGTCAATCGTACCATATCCCGTTACGACACCCTCGCCCGGAAGCTCTTTCTTCTCCTGGCCGAAATTCGTGCAACGATGCTTCATGAACATATCCAGTTCAACGAACGTTCCCTCGTCAAACAGCTTATTGATGCGCTCACGGGCAGTCATCTTGCCCTTTGCATGCTGCTTATCGATACGGGTCTGACCGCCACCCTGAACGATATGTTCCTTCTTTGCTTTCATTAAGTCAATTTTCTCTTGAACAGTAGCCATTATATACCTCCTATAATTAGCTTTGGAGAATCCTGCCTGTGGCAGGGCCCTCATATCCTGCAATATCTATTTTGCACCATTTGTATGAAAATTGCAAGATAAAAATTATTACCAGGTAATAAAATTTACGTTACTGACAATCAGTCGCGCTGGCAAAGCTCCAGGAGAACACCATGGGAAGCTTTCGGATGTACGAAAGCGATCTTTGCGCCGCCGGCACCGATACGTGGTTTCTCGTCGATCAGACGGGCACCTTTTTCCTTGAGATCTGCCAGGGCAGCCTCAAGATTATCTACGCGCAGGGCGATATGCTGGATGCCGCCACGGCCGCCGTTCTTCTCGATGAATTTGGCAATCGGGGAAGTCTCATCCGTTGCTGCCAACAGCTCGATCTCGCTGCCGTTCGGCGTCGGGAAGAAGCCCGTCGTTACTTTCTGCTCAGCAACGGTTTCTTCACCATTGGCCGGCAGACCAAGAACGTCGCCCCAGAACGAGCCAACCTCTTTGAGGTCAGAAACAGCAATACCGATATGATCTACACCTAAAACTTTAAACATCTTTATTCCTCCAAACCTTAACGGATCCTTTATTTCAGCATTTCCTTCACGACCTGCCCTACTACTGTATAGGGGTCGGTCTCATGCTGCTTGATTTTCTCGACATACGTGTCGAGACGGCCGCTATCCACGATCTTGTTCTTGATATAGCTGCCGACGTCACTGTTCAGTATGTCAAGCATTTCATCACGGGTACGCTTCGTGCGGCGCTGAGCCAGCTGGCCATTGCCCTCGATATACGTCCGATGTTTCTCGACAGTTCCCAAAAGTTCCTTGATGCCTTCATTCTGGTTGGCAATGACCTTGGTGATTGGCGGTCGCCAATCGGTCATGAAGCTGTCCAGATCCAGCATCATATTGATCTCGCGGACCAGTTTGTCTGCACCATCGATATCCGATTTATTGATGCAGTACAAATCCCCGATCTCCAGTATACCGGCCTTGATTGCCTGGATATCATCGCCCATACCAGGGATCAGTACAACAACCGTTGTATCTGCCTGCCTTGACGATATCTACCTCAGACTGACCAACGCCGACGGTCTCAACGATGATGATGTCCTTTCCAAAGGCATCCATTGCTTTGACAGCATCAGCAGTCTTATGTGAAAGACCCCCCAGGCTGCCGCGCGTGCCCATACTGCGGATAAAGACTCCCTCGTCGAGGGTCAGACCGTTCATGCGGATACGGTCGCCAAGGATGGCACCGCCCGTAAACGGACTGGTTGGATCGACAGCTATGATGCCCACTGTCTTGCCCTGTTCCCGGTATTCTCTGGCAATCTTGTCGGTCAGTGTGCTCTTGCCAGCACCTGGCGGACCAGTGATGCCGAGTACATAAGCATGTCCGGTATGCGGATAGATCTGCCGCATGATCTCGGTTGCTTCATCGTATTCATTCTCAATCGCTGTAATAGCCCGGGAAAGCGCTAACCGATTGCCTTTTAACAATTCCTCTGCAATATCCAAATTGCCACCACCTTCCGGTAGTTTATTCAGCGAAAAGTACCAGAGGGGGGCAGCCGGGGCAGGACGTCCCGGCTCCCCCCTCACGACACTAATCTATGCCTGAATGCCTTAGAGCTTTGCATTCTCTTTGATGAATTTCACGACATCGCCAGTCGGCGTACCCGGCGTGAATACCTCAGCGACACCAGCCTCTTTAAGAGCCGGAATGTCAGCATCAGGAATGACACCGCCGCCGATGATCAGGACATCTTTCATGCCCTGCTCACGACCAGGTCAACGACTTTCGGGAAGAGATGACCATGGGCACCGGAAAGGATGCTCATAGCAATAACATTGACATCTTCCTGCAGTGCTGCTTCAGCAATCTGCTCCGGCGTCTGGCGAAGGCCGGTATAGATGACCTCGAAGCCAGCGTCACGCAGGGCACGGGCAACAACCTTAGCACCGCGATCGTGACCATCAAGGCCCGGTTTTGCAACTAATACTCTGATTTTCTTTTCCATTTTGAATTCCTCCAACTAAGCTGTACGTCAATCCAATAGCGACTCATTGATTACAGGCTGACATGTGCCTCATACTCACCGAATACTTCGCGCATGACGTTGCAGATCTCGCCCAGCGTTGCATAGGTCTTGACTGCGGTCAGGATATACGGCATGAGGTTTTCATTCTCATCCTGGCAGGCCTTCTTGAGGTCAGCCAATGCAGTCTTGACTGCATCGTTATCACGTTTTGCCTTCATCTCATTGACTTTCGCCTTCTGGCGGGTGCCGACAGCCTCATCGACTTTCAGCAGGTCTTTTGGAGGTTCTTCATTTTCAAGCTGGAACTTGTTGACACCAACGATCGTGCGGGCACCAGACTCGACATCCATCTGCCATTTGTAAGCAGGAATCCTGGATCTCTTTCTGGATATAGCCCTTCTCGATAGCAGCAACAGCACCGCCCAGATCATCGATCTTCTTGATGTAGTCCCATGCCTCAGCCTCGATCTTGTTGGTCATGGCCTCTACATAGTAGGAACCAGCCAGCGGGTCGATGACATCAGCCAGGCCGCTCTCATAAGCAACGATCTGCTGCGTGCGCAGAGCGATCGTAACCGCTTCCTGCGTCGGCAGAGCCAGTGCTTCATCACGGGAGTTCGTATGCAGGGACTGCGTACCACCCATGACAGCTGCTGCCGTCTGCAGAGCAACACGGACAATGTTGTTGTTCGGCTGCTGAGCCGTCAGCATGGAGCCAGCGGTCTGCGTATGGAAGCGGAGCATCATGGATTTCGGCTTCTCCGCATGGAAGCGCTCCTTTCATGACTTTCGCCCAGATGCGGCGGGAAGCACGGAACTTCGCAACTTCTTCCAGTACATTGTTGTGTGCATTCCAGAAGAAGGACAGACGGCCAGCGAAATCATCGATCTTCAGGCCAGCCTTGATGGCAGCCTTCGCAATAAGCGATACCATCAGCAATCGTGAAGGCGATTTCCTGCGAAGCCGTCGAACCTGCCTCACGGATATGATAACCAGAGATGGAGATCGTATTCCATTTCGGTACATTCTGGGAGCAGAACTCGAAGATGTTCGTGATCAGACGCATGGACGGACGCGGCGGGAAGATGTACGTGCCGCGGGCAGCATACTCTTTGAGGATATCGTTCTGGATCGTACCACGAGCTGGTCTGCAGCTACGCCCTGCTTCTCAGCAACAGCGATATACATAGCCAGCAGGACGGATGCCGGAGCATTGATCGTCATGGACGTGGAAACCTTTGCCCAGGTCGATCTTGTCGAACAGGACTTCCATATCAGCCAGCGAGTCGATAGCAACACCGACTTTACCGACCTCACCCTCGGAAATCGCATCCGTGGAATCATAACCGATCTGTGTCGGCAGGTCGAATGCACAGGACAGGCCCCGTTGCACCATTCTCGATCAGCATGCGATAACGCTTGTTGGATTCCTCAGCCGTGGAGAAACCTGCGTACATACGCATCGTCCAGAAACGTCCACGATACATCGTCGGCTGTACGCCGCGCGTGTACGGGTATACGCCTGGGAAGCTGATCTCGTCCGCATAATCCGTGCCTTTGATGTCCAGCGGCGTGTACAGACGCTGTTCCTGGCAGATGATCACGCTCCGGGAAACGGGCTACGGCTTTCGCTACGCTGGCTTCGTATTTTGCAAGCTCAGCCTGGATTTTCTCATGTTCAGTGCTCATTTGGAAATTCCCCCTGATTCATTCAGTCAATCTATATCTATAAATGATCTAAGCTTTAGTTAGTCTTTCTTCATGCTGCCCGTCTCAACGAAGCGCTCGTGGAAGGAGAGTGCCTCTTTGAGGATATGCGGCGTATTCGCATGTTTGGTTGCCTCAGTCGCGCGCTGGAAATAATCCAGCAGGACCGGACGATAATCCGGATGCGCGCAGTTGTTGATGATTTCCAGTGCACGCTCACGCGGTGCCTTGCCCCGCAGATCCGCGATGCCCTGTTCGGTGATGATGATATCCACATCATGCTCCGTGTGATCGATATGCGAGCACATCGGAACAACCGACGAGATCTTGCCATCTTTGGCAATAGACGGCGTGTAGAAGATGGTCAGATAAGCGTTGCGGGCAAAGTCACCGCTGCCGCCGATACCGTTCATCATCTTCGTGCCCGTGATGTGCGTGGAGTTGACATTACCGTAGATATCGACTTCGATGGCCGTGTTCATGGCGATGACACCCAGACGATGCACAACTTCCGGACTGTTGGAGATCTCTTCCGGACGCAGCAGCAGGTATTTCTTATACTTGGCAACGTCCTTATAGAAGCGGGCCATGCCCTCCGGTGACGGGCTGAATGCCGTACCGGATGCAAAGTTCAGCTTACCGGCATCGATCAGATCGAGCATGCCGTCCTGAATGACCTCCGTGTAAACCTGCAGGTCCTTCAGGTCGGAATCGACGAATCCGGCGATAACAGCGTTAGCTACATTGCCTACGCCCGACTGCAGTGGCAGCAGGTTCTTCGGCATGCGGCCAGCAGCGATCTCCTTGTTCAGGAACTCCAGCGTGAGCTGGCTCATCTTCTTGGAACCCTCATCAATGGCCCTGAGTGGACGCGTATGGTCCGGGATATCGCAAGGAACGATGTACTTGATCTTCTCTGGCGTGCAGGGAATGTAGCTCGTACCGACACGGTCGCTGGATTTCACGATTGGAATCGGCAGACGGTTCGGCGGATCCATCGGGATATACACATCGTGCATACCTTCAAGCTCGAGTGGCTGGGAGGTATTGACCTCGACGATGACCACATCAGCGCTCTGTACATAGGAAGCAGCATTGCCCAGCGACGTCGTCGGGATGATGTTGCCTTCCTCCGTAATTGCGCAGGCCTCGACCACTGCTACATCGACCTTGCCCAGATAGCCGCAACGGCTGAGCTGTGCGGATTCTGAAAGATGCAGATCGAGATAGTTGACGGAACCGTCATTGATCTCATTGCGCAGTGTCCTTATCTGTCTGATACGGCAGACGTTTGCCAATACCATGTACCTGTGCCAGGGCATCATCCAGCTCCGGACCAGTAGAAGCACCCGTCCAGAGATTAATCGTGAACGGTTCTTTCTTCATGCGCTCAGCCAGTGCAAGAGGAACTGCTTTTGGATATGCAGATGCCGTAAAGCCACTAGTTGCTACATTCATCCCCGGCTTGAAGTAAGCTGCTGCTTCTTCTGCCGTCACAATTTTCGCCTGCAGAGCTTTACTGCGCACGCGATCGAGAATATCAATCATGGAAAATCCTCCCTCATCAGTGCCGACCCATCTTCGGTTCCGACATCAGATCTTAACGTCTTTGGCCATAATCGCACTTTGAAGCCTTTCGTATGATTCCATAGTGACCGTGAAAGTATAACATGAAGTTATCGTCATTATGAATTATAACCATAGTTTATCGTACCACTATGTGCTAATTATGCCCCATGCACTAGAATAGCACGAAAAGAAAACGCCGTCAAGAATGACTTGACGGCGTTTCCACTGAATTCGTTAAGAACTTCACGAAGCTGATGCTGCAAAAAGTTTTCCTTATTTTCTTGTAATATGATAGGACAAACTACTAAGACCAATTGATAAATCTTCGTTGACGATGTGCATGGAATCCGGAACCTCCATCTTGATTGGGGCGAAATTCCAGATGCCTTTTACGCCGGAAGCCACCAGTTTATCGGCCACGCCCTGGGCAAATGCAGCCGGCACCGCGATGATGCCGATCTGGATGTTGCGCTCCTGCACGATTTCCTTCATCCGGCGGCTGTCCTCAACCTTAACATGATTCACGGTCGTACCGATGACATTCGGATCCTGATCGAAAAGCGCCACCAGATTGAATCCGAGGGTTACGAAATTCTGGTAATTCGCCAGTGCCGCCCCCAGATGGCCAATGCCAACCACAGCGATATTCCAATGATTGTTGAGTCCCAGGATTTCGCCTACGTTCCGTTTCAGTTCATTGACATAGTAGCCAACGCCTTTTTTCCCAAACTGGCCGAAAGATGCCAGATCCTTACGGATCTGCTCCGGGGTGATTCCCAAGCGTCGTCCCAGTTCATCCGACGAGATGATGTCGATACCTTCATCCTGTGCCAGACGCAGCGTGCGGAAGTACAGTGGCAGACGATCGATTGTCGCCTTTGAAATACTAACCTGACCTTTCATTCGGTCGCCTCCCTTGATTCTGCTTCACCTTCACGATCATGCTTATTCATCCCGGCCAACGCAGCAGCCAGTGCTGCCATCATCCACAGGAACATCGACGACGGGATATTGAATAGCAGATCATCCGTGAAACCATTAAGTGCTACGGAGAGTATTGCCAGGCCAATGCCCAGCGCCATCCCTCCCAGCAGCCGGTAATCTTCCCAGCTCTGAAAGTCTTTCCAGATGGGAACAGCCGGCTTCACTGCTGCTGTTTCCACGCTGTCCTGGACTTTCTGCAGTTCGGCATCAGCCGCATGCTCTTTCTCCAGATCGAACGGACTCGGCTCCCGGGGAGCTGGTACTGGCGGCAGGAATTTCTGCCGCAGCGCCGTGACCATACTGCCAAAGAAAAACCACAGGAACGACAGTGCACCAGCAATGCCGATTTCCGCCGCATAGTTCAGGTACAGATTATGGGCATGAACGATACGGATATCAGCTCCCTGCAGATAGAAATCATACTCCGGATAGACCATCCAGTAGATCCCCAGCCTATGCCAAGGAACGGATGGTCCTGTATCATGGCAATCGTGCTCTCCCAGAATGCCAGCCGCATCTCGGACGAGGTATCCACTTTGGTGAATACCGAAGTCAGGCGCTCATACAGCACTGGATCAGCCAGCAGCAAAGCCCCGCCGATGACCACGCAGGCCAGCAGGACCCGCCAGTCTTTCAGCATACCATAGAGGATGAAGATAGCCGCAATAACCAGCAGGGCACCGCGGGCATACGTCATCGTCAGGCAGGCTGTCATCACCAGCAGGAACACCCCCAGCACGATACGTTTCTGACGGCTGTCTGCTTTGACAAACAAGCCAAAGGCCAGACAGATGATCACATCCAGATACCCGGCCAGGATATTCGGATTCTCCCAGGTAGAGAACACGCGCTTCCGCAATTCCGGGAACGCTTCGCCATCCACCCACTTCATAGCGCTGATATCAATTCCGAACAGGAACTGATAGAAGCCATAGATCGCGACCAGCACAGCCGCAGCCCCGATAGCCATCAGCACTTGCCGGCACTGCTTCACCGTCCGCACATTCTGTCCAATCAGCAGATACGTCAGGATATAGACACCGACCAGATTGTACCAGTTGTAGAAACTGAATCCCCGGTCCGGTGAGACCAGTACCGATGCCCCGCTGATCAGGACGAACAAGGCAGCCGGCACATCGAACGGCAGATGACGGAACCGGAAAGTCCGGTCCGTCCGAAAGTGCAGTACCGTCAGTACGATACCGGCCAACAGCGCGATAGTTGCCCCTGCCGGCCATAGAGCCAGCAGGAATACCTCAGCCAGCAGCGCATACCATGACCATTGCTCAAACCGCTTCTTCCATTTCTTTTGTGACGCCTCACGGCGGCGACGATGAAACTCCTGCATCTCTGCAGACTCTGAGGAACTCATTCTGCTCACCCCTTCCGTTCCAGCAGCAGTTGGCGTTCGCCGCCTACCAGATACAACGAACCAGCCATGATCATAAGCTTTTCTTTATTGGCCAGTTCCATTGCCCGTTCCAGTGCTTCGGCATTATCCGGCACAGCCTCCACATGCTGCACATGCGGAGCCACTTTCTTCGCCAGTTCCATCGGATCCGAGGCCCGTTCTGAATGCGGAACCGTCACGATCACAGTATCATTTGGCCGCAGCAAGGTGTCCAGCATGGTCTCGATGTCCTTGTCTTTCAGAATGCCCAGCAGCAGGACACGCTGCTCAGCCGGAAAATACTGATCCAGACTGGAACGCAATGCCATCATACCAGCCGGATTATGAGCCCCATCGATGATAACCGTCTGACCATCCCGGTCAACACGCTCAAAACGTGCCGGCCAGGTGACCAGTTTCAACGCTTCACCGATGGTATTTTCATTGACCCGCTCATCAATGTTATGGATGAGTTGCGCCGCCATGACCGCCACTGCGCTGTTGACCACCTGATGGCAGCCCAGCAGATGCAGTTCATACGGTTCGTTGGCCACTCCAATCAGGCCAGAATTGAATTCCAGTTGCTGAGTACGGCCATCGCAGTTGATGAACGCCGTTCCGAAGTCCTCACCAGCCACGAAAATATCAGCATTATGTTCTTCAGCCGTCTGGCGGATAATCTCCAGTGGCCTCCCCTTGGCCGCCGTAACGACCGGAACGCCTTCCTTGATGATACCAGCCTTATGATGGGCAATGCCTTCGAGCGTACCGCCACAGCGGTCAGCATGTTCAAAGGTCACATTCGTGATGACCGAAACCTCCGGCGTAATGACATTGGTCGAATCGAGCAATCCGCCAAGCCCCACCTCAATCACAGCATACTCCACATGATGCATCGCAAAGTAGAAGAAGGCCAGGGCAGTCAGCACTTCAAACTGCGTCGGGCTTTCCTCCCCCTCCCCGACCATCTGGTCCACATAGACCTTGATGGTCGACAGACAGTTGGCAAACTCATCCTCACGGATGGGCTGCCCATCCACACGGACCCGCTCCGTATAGGATACCAGATGCGGTGAGCTGTAAAAACCGGTATGGATACCTGAACGTTGCAGGATGCCTGCCAGCATAGCAGACACCGATCCTTTGCCATTCGTGCCGGTCACATGGATGGTACGATAGCGCTCCTGTGGCAGATCCAGCAGCTCAAGGAGCCGGGTGATCCGGCTCAGCCCGAGCTTGATGCCGAAACTGTTAAGCCCCTCCAGATAGGAGAGTGCTTCCTCATAATTCATGATTACTGCTCCTATCAAAGCTTGGCAAGTTCCTGGATGCGGCTTTCTACCGATTTCTTCTTCTCTTCATAACCAGCCAGCTTTTCTTTTTCACCAGCTACGACCTGTTCCGGAGCCTTCTTCAGGAAACCTTCATTGCCCAGCTTGCCAGCCAGACGCTTGATCTCTTTGTCCAGCTTCTCCAGTTCCTTGTTCAGACGAGCCGTTTCCTTCTCCACATCGATAAGTCCCTTGAGCGGCAGGTAGATCTCGACGCCGTTAACAACACCAGCCATGGCGTTCTCCGGCTTATCGGATCCTGCCGGCAGGATCGTTACCGGATCAGCAGCGGCCAGCTTGTCCAGATAGCTGTGATTCTCAGCAAAAACCTGACGCAGCGACTCATCCGTGAAGTTCAGGATGACTTCGCTCTTATGGCCCGGTGCTGCACCGACCTCAGCCCGCATATTGCGGACCGACTTAATGGTCTCCATGATGGCCGTCATCTGTGCCTCAACATCATCGCTGATGCAGGCAACGTCCGCTTTCGGCCAGTCCGCAATCATGATGCTGCGGATGCTTTCGGCATGCGGCACCTTCTGCCAGATTTCCTCAGTCAGGAACGGCATAAACGGATGCAGCAGGCGCAGCGTACCCTCGAGCACCTGGGAAAGCACATAGAGTGCCGTATTGCGGGCCTGTACATTTTCCTTGTCATAGAGACGGGCCTTGGTCAGCTCGATATACCAGTCGCAGAATTCATTCCAGATGAATTCATAGATCATGCGGGCTGCTTCACCCAGCTCGAACTTGTCCAGATTCTCCGTGACGTCACGGACCGTACGCGCATAGCGGGAAAGGATCCACTGATCCGACAGCGTGTAATCGCTCTCGGCCGGTACGAAATCCTTATCGAAGCCTTCTTCCAGGTTCATCAGCATGTAACGGGATGCATTCCAGATCTTGTTGGCGAAGTTGCGGGCCGACTCCACACGCTCCCAGTAGAAACGCATATCATTGCCCGGCGTGTTGCCTGTGATCAGCATGAAGCGCAGGGTATCGGCGCCATACTTCTCAACAACTTCGACCGGATCGATGCCGTTGCCCAGTGACTTGGACATCTTACGGCCCTGACTGTCGCGTACGAGACCATGGATAAATACATGATGGAACGGGATATCCTTGCCGAATTCGAGGCCCATCATGACCATGCGGGCTACCCAGAAGAAGATGATATCGTAGCCGGTAACCAGCGTAGCCGTCGGATAGAACTGCTTGAACTCCTCCGTATCTTTCGGCCAACCCATCGTCTCAAACGGCCAGAGGCCCGAAGAGAACCAGGTATCGAGTACATCCTCATCCTGATGGATATGGTGGCTGTGGCAGTGCGGGCACTCGGTCAGGTCCGTGCGCGAAACGCTCGTCTCACCGCAGTCATCGCAGTACCAGGCCGGAATGCGGTGGCCCCACCAGAGCTGACGGGAGATACACCAGTCACGGATATTGTCGAGCCACTGGATGTAGGTCTTCGTGAAGCGCTCCGGCACAAACTGGATGCGACCATCCTTGACGGCTTCAATAGCCGGTTTGGCCAGCGATTCCATCCTGACGAACCACTGCTTGGAAACCAGCGGCTCAATCGTGCTGTGGCAGCGGGAGCAATGTCCGACGGCATGCTCATGGTCTTCAACCGATACCAGCACACCCAGCTCATCCAGTTCCTTGACCAGTGCCTTACGGCAGTCATAGCGGTCCATATCCTTGTATTTGCCGGCACCCTCGCCCATCGTGCCATCATTATTGATGACCTTGATCTGCTCCAGGTGATGACGCATGCCCATCTCAAAGTCGTTCGGATCGTGCGCCGGCGTGACCTTGACGGCACCAGTACCAAATGTTTTATCGACATATTCATCCGCAAACAGCGGGATGCGGCGGTTGACAATTGGCAGGATCAGCGTCTTGCCGACCAGGTCCTTATAGCGATCATCATCCGGATGAACAGCTACGCCGGTATCACCGAACATCGTCTCCGGACGCGTCGTAGCGATCTCCACATACTGATCCGTGCCCTCAACCTGATAGCGCAGATGCCACAAATGCCCCTGCTCGGTCTCATGGTCGACCTCGATATCCGAAATGGCCGTATTGCACTGCGGGCACCAGTTGGTGATACGGGTTCCCTGATAAATGAGCCCCTTCTCGTAGAGGCTGACGAACACTTCGCGAACTGCATTGGAGCAGCCCTCATCCATCGTGAAGCGCTCACGGTCCCAGTCGCAGGAAGAGCCAAGTGTACGCAGCTGATACATAATGCGGTTGCCGAACTTCTCTTTCCAGTCCCAGACACGCTCGAGGAACTTGTCACGGCCCAGGTCATAGCGGGTCTTGCCCTCTTCGCGCAGTGCGCCCTCTACCTTGGCCTGCGTCGCGATACCGGCATGGTCACAGCCGGGGATCCAGACGGTGTTGAACCCCTGCATGCGATGGTAGCGGATCAGGATATCCTGCAACGTGTTGTCCAGTGCATGTCCCATATGCAGCTGCCCGGTAACGTTTGGCGGCGGGATTACCATGCTGTATGGTTTCTTACGCTTATCTACTTCCGCATGGAAAAACTTATTCTCCTCCCAGTACTGATACCATTTCTTCTCAAATGACTGCGGATCGTAAACCTTCGGGATATTGTTTCCCTGCTCCTGATTCTCTGACATCGTTCATCCTCCTAATGTGTACATAAACTATAAAACGCCTCCGTCCAAAAGGACGAAAGCGTCTGCTCTCGTGGTACCACCAATCTTCTCATGCAGCTGCCACAGCAGGCTGCATGACTCACAGCCTTAACGCGGCCCGACGACCAGACCTACACGAGAATCACCCGCTTCAGTCCGGCAGCTCCAAAGCTACCTTCCACCATCCGACACGAAGACTCTCACCTGCCGTCTCCTCGCTGGGCTGCCCGAATGCTGTACTCCTCTTCTTCACTGCTTTTCATTATATAGCGCTAATTCTACCATACCTGCTTCGGATTTGCAACTTCGTCCCATCTCAATTATTTTCTTAATTGCACCGCACTTCTAAAAAGACTATAATGAATAGAGAATTCATTATAGGAGTGTTAGGATTAACATGAAGTTACCATCAATATCATTGGGTACCGCAGTTGCTGTGACCAGCGTCAGTATCGCTTTCGCTGTTGTCATCATCGGCAGTATTTCGGTCTCGATGACCAATCAGGACAGAGTTGTCATGGGCGTGCAATCGGATGGCACGACTTTGGCAGGCATGACCAAAAACGAGGTCCATACTTACTTTGAAAAAACAGCTAAAGGTAAACTGACTCATAAGGCAGCAGTCCTTACCTATCACGACCGGAGCTGGACGATTACCCCTGATGATATTGGTCTGCAAGCCAATGTCGACAAGGCAGCAGCTGAAGCCTATCAGGTTGGCCGCAATGCATCATTGCCTGTCAATCTGTTCACTCAATTGAAATGTGCCCTGTTCGGCACAAATATCAAGCTGACGGCCAGCTATGACCATGACCGGCTCACACAAAAGTTAAACCAGATCAAACAGGATGTACATACCGAACCAGTTAATGCCACCGCTCAGTTGCAGGCTAATGGCACCATTAAGAAAACACCAGCCGTCATCGGCCTGACACTCGACATTGAACCATTGCAGGATAGTCTCGGACCACAATTCGAAGCCCTGAAATTAACGGCCAAAGCTGAACTTGCACTCATCGAACAAGCCCCCTTTGTCACGAACGATGACCTGTCCGCCCTGGACGGCGTACTGGCAGCCTATACTACCCGCTTCTCCCCCGGCGACCGCGGCGATAACATCGGCCTGGCAGCCAGCCAGCTGCAGGGAGCTCTGGTCCGAAGCCAGTCAACCCTGTCGTTCAACAACATTGTCGGTCACCGCACCCGCTCGGCCGGCTATAAGAATGCCGGTGTCATCGTCAACGGCGAGCCGGCCATCGATGTTGGCGGCGGTGTCTGCCAGGTCAGTTCCACCCTCTACAACGCCGTACTGCTGGCAGGCATGAAACCAACCGAGCGCTGCAACCATTCTCTGCCGTCCAGCTACGTACCACGGGGCCGGGATGCGACAGTAGCCGACGATCTGCTCGACCTCGCCTTCCAGAATCCGCTGCCTCATCCGGTCTACCTGCGGGTGTCCAACACGGGCTCCGCCCTGACTATCTATGTATTAGGCACCAAAGCCGATCTCGAGGGCAAGACCATCACCCTCGTCACCAATGGATCCGCCTCTCACCCGTCCCTGTACCGCATCTGGAAACAGAACGGTCAGGTCATTGACAAGGAGTTCCTACACACCGACAGTTACTCTTAAACGAAAAGATCACCCCCATACGCTGAAACCTTCCAGCGTATGGGGGTGATTTATTTTGCAGAGTATCTTATTTTTTTATGGTGATCCGACCGGTTGAAGCAGGCTGAGTCCCATGCTGATTCAGATAATCAGCAAATATTTCCTCCAGCGTACCATATTCACCGACGACTTTCGCCGACTTGAGCATCGTATAGTTATCCCCGCCAACGGCCGTGAAATCATTGACAGCCAGCGTATACTTCTTATCCGTCACCAATGGGGCATTGCCGACCTTGATATCGGTCACCCGGCTGCCAGCTTTGGCGGTCGGATCCACGGTGAACGTCACCCCGCTGACCTGCAGGAATCCACCGAACGGATACGGCAGGAACTCCACCGAATGCTCCAGGACCTCATGGAGCAGTGAACCACTGACTTCCAGTTTTTTCAACGTATTGCCAAAAGGGAACATCTCCATGAGATTTGCTTTCGTTATCTTGCCTTTTGGCAGATTAGGCACGAATGCCGCCGCCATTGACGATCCCGATATCGGCCTGCGCGCCCCAGCGCATCGCATCAGCAGTCAGATTTCCCAGTTCTGCTTCATGGACCCGGACCAGGCCACGTTCACTGGACAACGCCCGTGGCGACATCGCCACGACCTGCTGGAATTCCACCTTGTTCCTGGCTTCAATCTCCTTCAGTGCCGTTTGTACACCGGCATCCTGCTGACCGGCCAGTTTCTGGACTGCCGGTTTATCCAGCAGTTCAGCCTGGGCTTTCCTGAGCTGATGGTCCTTGACCACCAACTCTACTTCCCCCAGATAATGTCCATGAGCACCAGTCTGACAAATCAGCGTCTGACCAACCATGCGTCCCTTATCAAGCTGTGTATGACTGTGCCCGTCAATAATGACATCAAAGCCTGGCACCTCTTTGGCAATACGCTCTGAAGTCACGCTTGAACTGGCATCAACCCCCATATGCATAAGCCCGATGATCACATCATGGGTCTTACGCAGTTCCGGTACCAGTTTTTTGGCTGTTGCCACCGGATCAAGGAATTTCACGGCCTGCACATTGGCCGGACTGGTCTTATATGCAGTCTCTGGTGTCGTCAGTCCGATTACCGCCACCTTCACCCCGTTCATGACATAGCTCTGATAGGGACGGAATACATAGCCTTTCCCCTCCCGATCGACGAGATTCGCACTCAGCATCGGGAAATTAAGCATACCAGCCAGTTCATGGAGGCGCTCGGCACCATAGTTGAAGTCATGGTTGCCCGGCGTCATGGCATCATATCCGGCCAAATTCATCAGCTGAGCCATATTCGCGCCTTTACTGATGTTGATGATGGGCATACCGTGAAAGGTATCCCCCGCATCCAGTGCCAGCGTATCGGCATCCTTATCTTTCTGCGCCCGGATGGCACCAGCAATCCAGCCCATTCCCATTGCACTGCCGTTATCATCCCCGTCCTTGACACGAGCGTGAATATCATTCGTATGCAGGATGGTGATATGGACACCATCCTGCTGCACTGAGGCAAAGACCGGTACCGGCAGGAAAAAAGTCAGGCTCAGTGCTGCCGCCACCAGCGGCTTACATAAAGGTCTTCTCATTCGTTCTTCTCCTCCAATAATGGCTTCAGGAACTTGCCCGTATAGGATTCCTTCACCTTGACAATATCTTCCGGACGCCCCTCGGCTACGATCGTACCGCCCTTGTCGCCGCCCTCAGGCCCCAGGTCAATGACATGATCGGCGGTCTTGATGACGTCCAGGTTATGCTCGATAACCACCACGGTATCTCCGCCATCCACCAGCCGCTGCAGGATCTCGAGCAGCTTGTGGATATCTGCCGTATGCAGTCCCGTAGTCGGCTCGTCGAGGATGTAGAGTGTCTTGCCGGTGCTGCGGCGCGAAAGCTCAGTTGCCAGCTTGACGCGCTGCGCCTCGCCGCCCGAGAGTGTCGTTGCCGGCTGTCCCAGCTTGATATAGCCCAGTCCGACATCCTGTATGACCTGCAGCTTGCGGGCAATACGCGGCACATTCGTGAAAAATTCGACGGCCTCATCGATCGTCATATCCAGCACTTCCGAGATATTTTTCCCCTTGTAGCGAACCTCAAGCGTCTCCCGGTTATAGCGGGCTCCCTTGCAGACCTCACAGGGCACATAGACATCCGGCAGGAAATGCATCTCGATCTTCAGGATTCCATCACCCTTGCAGGCTTCACACCGGCCGCCCTTCACATTGAAGCTGAAGCGGCCGGCCTTATAGCCGCGCAGCTTGGACTCCGAGGTCTGGCTGAACAGCTCGCGGATCGCATCGAACACGCCTGTGTACGTTGCCGGATTGGACCGCGGCGTACGCCCGATCGGCTGCTGGTCAATATCGATGATCTTATCGATGTGTTCCAGCCCCTTGATCCGCTTATGCCGCCCCGGCTTGCCCTTCGCATGATAGAGCCGGGAGGCAATCCCCTTATAAGAGATCTCATTGATCAGTGTGCTCTTGCCAGAACCGGACACACCAGTCACCAGTGTCAGCGTCCCCAGCGGGAAACGGACATCCAGATTCTTTAGGTTGTTCTCCTGGGCCCCGATCACTTCGAGGAACTTGCCATTCCCCGGACGCCGGCGCGCCGGCACCGGGATGAACTTGCGCCGTGACAGATACTGCCCGGTCACCGACTCCGGCACCTGCATAATCTCCTTGGCCGTTCCCTGCGCCACGACCTGACCGCCATGCGCACCCGCCCCCGGACCGATATCAATGATATGGTCGGCTGCATACATGGTATCTTCATCATGTTCCACGACGATCAATGTATTGCCAAGGTCGCGCAGGTGCTTGAGCGTAGCCAGCAGCCGGTTGTTATCCCGCTGATGCAGCCCGATGCTCGGCTCGTCCAGCACATAGAGCACGCCCTGCAGGCCTGAGCCGATCTGTGTCGCCAGCCGGATGCGCTGAGCCTCACCACCGGAAAGCGTTCCGGCCGACCGGGAAAGGGTCAGATAATCGAGGCCGACGTTCAGCAGGAAGTTCAGCCGGGCATGGATTTCCTTAAGGATTTGCGCGGCAATCTTCTGCTCCCGCTTCGACAGTTCCAGTGACTGGAAGAAGCGGTCCGCCTCACGGATCGTCATCGAGGTGACTTCATAGATATTCTTATCTCCGATGGTCACCGAAAGCGTCTCCGGTTTGAGCCGGGCTCCGTGGCAGGTGCTGCAGGGTATCTCCGTCATGTAGTTCTCATAGGACTCGCGCATCTCATCGGAATCCGTTTCCCGATAACGGCGGGACAGTAAGGGCAGCACGCCCTCAAAAGCCACATGATACTCCTTGCGTTCCCCGAACATATTCGTGTACTGGAACCGGAACTTCTCATCTCCGGCACCATGCAGCAGGGCCTGCTGCGTCTTCTTGTCCATATCCTTCCAGGGTGTCTCTGCCGTATAGCCATAGTCGGCCAGCAAAGCGGTCATCGCACACATCGCATAGGAATGCGGATTCTTGGAAAGCGGTGCAAATACGCCCTCCCCCAGCGACAACCGGGCATCGGGAATGACCAGTTCCTCATCGAACTCCATATGACTGCCCAGGCCCATGCAGACCGGACAGGCCCCGTACGGATTATTGAACGAGAACATCCGCGGCGTGATCTCCGGCAGGCTGATGCCGCAGTCCACACAGGCAAAGTTCTCACTGAACATCAGCAGTTCGCCATCCACGATCTGGATATAGACCACACCCTCGCCGAGCTTCAGTGCCGTTTCCAGCGAATCAGCCAGCCGCTGCTCCATACCCTCGCGCACGACGAGCCGGTCGATGACCACTTCGATGGTATGCTTCTTGTTCTTTTCCAGCTGGATCTCATCGTTGACGTCATAGATCTCCCCATCGATCCGGACACGGACATAGCCTTCATGGCGGATATGTTCGAGCACCTTCTTGTGCTCCCCTTCTTGCCCCGGATGACCTGGGCCATGACGAGCATCTTCGTCCGTTCCGGCAGTTCCTTGATCTGGTCGATCATCTGATCCACGGTCTGCTGTGTGATCGGCTTGCCGCATTTCGGACAATGCGGACGCCCGGCCCGGGCATAGATCAAGCGCAGATAGTCATAGATCTCCGTGACAGTCCCGACTGTTGAACGCGGATTATGGCTCGTTGTCTTCTGATCGATCGAGATAGCCGGGGAAAGCCCCTCGATATTATCGACATCCGGCTTGTCCATCTGTCCCAGAAACTGACGGGCATAGGACGACAGAGATTCCACATAGCGGCGCTGCCCTTCAGCATAGATGGTATCAAAGGCCAGTGAAGACTTGCCCGATCCGGACAAGCCAGTAATGACTACCAGTTTGTCACGGGGGATCTCCACATTGATATTCTTGAGGTTATGGGCTCTGGCGCCCTTGATCCTGATGCAGTTATCCATTTGTTTCTCCTATTTCTTCTTTGCTACCGGCAGACTGCCTTCGAGTTCAATGATCATATCGCGCAGTTCAGCTGCCCGCTCGAATTCCATGGCCCGCGAGGCCTGCTGCATCTCACGCAGCAGCGATTTGACCAGCTTTTCCTTATCTTTCTTATTGAGCTTCTTCTTTTTCTTCTCGTATCATCGCCATACGAAGCCGCCGACTCGGCCACCAGCGTCGTCTCGATCAGCGGGACGATCGGCTTGATGATGGTCTGCGGCGTGATTCCATGCTCCTTGTTGTAGGCCTGCTGGATCTCACGACGGCGGTCCGTTTCGTCCATGGCCCGCTTCATCGAGTCCGTGATCCGGTCCGCATACATGATGACATGTCCATGCGAGTTACGCGCGGCACGCCCGATGATCTGGATCAGCGACGTATCCGAGCGCAGGAAACCCTCCTTATCCGCATCGAGGATTGCGATCAGCGATACCTCCGGCATATCCAGGCCCTCACGCAGCAGATTGATGCCGACCAGCACGTCGAATTCCCCCGCCCGCAGGTCATGGATGATCTCGGCCCGCTCGATCGTCGCGATATCCGAGTGCAGATAGCGCACCTTGATACCCGTTTCCTTCAGGTAATCGGTAAGGTTTTCCGCCATCTTTTTGGTCAGAGTCGTGACGAGCACTCGTTCATCCTGCTCGATCCGCAGCTTGATCTCGGACAACAGGTCATCGATCTGCCCCTCAAGCGGCCGAACCTCAATCTCCGGATCCAGCAGCCCGGTCGGCCGGATGACCTGCTGCGCCACCTGCTGTGCCTTTGACAGCTCATATTTGCCCGGTGTCGCCGAGACGTAGATGATCTGATTGATACGGGCTGCAAATTCCTCAAACGTCAGTGGCCGGTTGTCAAAGGCCGATGGCAGACGGAAACCGTTCTCCACCAGCGATACCTTGCGGCTGCGGTCACCCGCATACATTGCATGAACCTGTGGCAGGGTCACGTGTGACTCATCCATAACGATCAGGAAATCTTCCGGAAAATAATCCAGCAGCGTGTACGGCGAATCGCCGGCCTTGCGATGAGTCAAATGCCGGGAATAGTTCTCGATACCGGAGCAGTAGCCCATCTCCTGCATCATCTCCAGATCATAATTCGTGCGCTGCTCGATGCGCTGTGCCTCAAGCAGCTTGCCCTGTGCCTGAAATGCCTTGACCTGTTCTTCCAGCTCGGTCCGGATATCCTTCATCGCGATCTTCATGTCTTCATCTTCCGTCACATAATGCGAAGCCGGAAAAACCATGACATGCGTGCGCTCACCATATACCTCACCGGTGACAACATCAAATTCGGTCATGCGGTCCACCTCATCGCCGAACAGCTCAATGCGTACGGCCCGATTATTGTAGCCCGCCGGGAACACCTCGATCACATCGCCGCGCACCCGGAAACGGCCACGCTCAAACGCAATGTCATTGCGTTCATAGCGGATGGTCACCAGCTTCCGCAGAATTGCCTCCCGCTCCACTTCCTGCCCTTTATGCAGGGACAGCACCATCTCATGATAGCTCTCCGGTGAGCCCAGTCCATAGATACAGGATACCGAAGCCACAATGATGACATCCCGCCGCTCAAACAGCGAACACGTCGCCGAATGGCGAAGCTCATCGATCTCATCATTGATCGAGGCATCCTTCTCGATATAGGTATCGGTCGAGGCAATATAGGCTTCCGGCTGATAATAATCGTAATAGCTGACGAAGTACCCCACATAATTCTCGGGAAAGAAAGCCTTGAACTCGCTGGCCAGCTGGGCTGCCAGCGTCTTGTTATGGGCAATGACGAGTGTCGGCTTCTGCACCTTCTCGATCACCTTCGCAATCGTATAGGTCTTGCCGGTTCCCGTTGCGCCCAGCAGCACCTGCGCTTCCTGTCCGTTCCGGATGCCTGCCGCCAGGTCAGCGACTGCCTGAGGCTGATCGCCCATCGGCTCAAACGGCGCCACAACCTTGAATGGTATTTCCTTATCGAATTGCATCGTATTGAGCTTCGGCACCATAGCCATAACAACTTCCTCCTGAATTAAGCGAACATATATGCTCCTATTATAGCGCACAATAACAAAAGGCTCAATGGAAAATACCGTCAAAACATTTCCATCGAGCCCGTCTTTATTCATTTACTCAGCCAGTTACTTCATCAGCCGTCAGCAGATACTGCACCTGTACATCATGCTTTGTATTGAGATCGATAAATTCACCCTTAGTCGTCTGCACTACCGGCAGCGATGTGACACGGCTCTCATCGATATAGACGATGCGTCCTTTCTCCCCGTTGCTGAGTCCGACCCAGTTGCCATTCAGCGCATGACACAGTTTTTTGAGGAACAGGACACCATACTCCGTATCCAGCTTGCCATTAAGGATATCATCATACAAGATAGCAAACACATCAAATGGAGAGCGGCGTTTGGCAAACACACGATCACCAGCCATCGCATCATAGATATCCAAAATCGCCAATATGCGGCCAAAGCGGGAAATCTTATCCTTCTTCAGGTGATTTGGATACCCCGATCCGTCGCAGCGTTCATGATGCTGCAAAACGCCCCACATGATATCCTGGTTGCCCTGCAGAGTGGTCTTGCTGATCAGCTCATAGCCATACTGTGGATGATTCTTGATGATCTCAAACTCTGCATCCGTCAGCTTTCCTTTTTTCTCCAGGATGTCCGGTGCTATGCGGAGCTTACCGATATCCAGGAACAACCCGGCAATGACCAGATTATACTGATCCAGTACGGACCAATTGAGCCATTTGCCCATCAAACCGGCCAGGATGCCAACATGAAGACAGTGATTGATCAGATAATCACCTTCCCGATTCATATTATGCATCTGAGAAACCGCCTTGGCCCCATTGCAAAGCTCCAGGAAATTCTGCTCATTGGTCAGTTCCTGCAGCGCAGACGCATTGAACGTCCCCCGGTCTGCCAGTGCTGTAAATATCGTATGCAGCTGCTGCTGAACTTTCTTGTAGCAGGTCATATATGTATCATCCAGCAGGAACTCCCGTCCAGGAACCGCCGCCGTTGGCTCTGCTTCCTCAATATACACTGAAAAGATCGGCCGGTCCAGCAAACTGAATATCATATCGTTATTCAGTACCGTCCCTGTCCCGATCAAGACATTCGTGCCTTCATCCAAAACATCCCTGCCGATAACCATACCAGCCCGCAAATTCTCAATCGCATATGCTTTCAGCATAATTTTTTCATCCTCCTAATGGCAGTATCCCACTACTGCACCCAACCATCCATGTCACTTTTTTTATTATATCATATTCAACAAAACCCTGACCATACCTATTTTTCATGGTATGTATAAACTATTCGAATATACGTTGAATTCAAAAACTTGATAAACAGGCAGTCTCACCTGAAACATTTTCTGATACCAAAAGCCCCGCAACAGGAATTTCCCCTGTTACGGAGCTCTTGAACAGGCGAAACATTCGCTCAGCCTTTCACAACGATATTCACTAATTTCCTTGGTACACAGATGACTTTGACGATCTGTTTCCCGGCAGTCAATTCCTGCGTACGCGGCAGTTCCATCGCAGCTTTCTCCATCGCAGCGCGGTCGAGATCAGCTGATACCATGATCTTGTCACGGACCTTGCCATTGATCTGCAGGACGATCTCGATTTCCGACTGCTTCGTGGCAGCCTCATCATAGACCGGCCATTTCTGCTGATGGACACTGCCATCGGCAAACAGTCTGCTCCAAAGTTCCTCTGTGATATGTGGAGCAAACGGGGCCAGCATCTTGATCAGATTCGAAGCAATCTCACGTACCAGACCCTGATTGATTGACTTGTCCTGGAAGCCGTAGAATGCATTAACAAGTTCCATGACGGACGAGATTGCCGTATTGAACATAAAGCGGTCGCGGACATCCTCGGTAACCTTCTTGATGGTCAGGTGCAGGATACGGCGCAATTCCTTTTCATCCTTCGTCAAAGCCGCCGTATCGTACGAATCTGAACCAGCTTTGATATCATCCTCAAAATGACCAAGGATACGCCATACACGTCCGAGGAAACGATAGGCACCCTCAACGCCCTGATCGCTCCACTCCAGATCACGGTCGACCGGAGCGGCGAACAGGATGAACAGACGGGCCGTATCGGCACCGTATTTGGCGATGATTTCCTCTGGCGAAACGACATTGCCCTTGGATTTGGACATCTTGGATCCATCCTTGAGCACCATGCCCTGCGTCAAGAGGTTCGTGAATGGTTCGTCGAAATCAACCATTCCGGCATCATGCAGGACTTTCGTGAAGAACCGGCTGTAGAGAAGATGCAGGATGGCATGCTCGATACCACCGATGTACTGGTCGACCGGTGCCCAGTAATTGACTTTGTCCTTGTCGAACGGTGCCTGATCATTCTTCGGGTCCGTATAGCGCAGATAGTACCAGGACGAGCAGATGAACGTATCCATCGTATCCGTCTCACGCGTTGCATCCGCACCGCACTGCGGGCACTTGCAATGTACGAAACTCTCGCTGCTGGCCAGTGGCGACAGCGAGCCCTGATCGAAGGAGACATCTTCCGGCAGCATGACCGGCAGATCCTTCTCCGGCACCAGCACTTCGCCGCAATGCGGGCAGTGGATGACCGGAATCGGTGCGCCCCAGTAACGCTGACGGGAAATCAGCCAGTCACGCAGACGATAGTTGACCTTGCGCTGGCCGAAGCCCTGCGCCTCAGCCTCATCGATGATGCCGGACATAGCCTTGTGCATCTCCATGCCGGAGAACTTGCCCGAATTGACGAGCACACCATCTTTATCCGTATAAGCCTCGGTCATTTCCTCAAGCTTGAGTTCCTGCCCTTTCGGCTGGATCGTCAGGATGATCGGCAGATCGTATTTCTTGGCAAACATCCAGTCACGCTGGTCGCCGGACGGCACGCCCATGACTGCGCCGGTACCATAATCAGCCAGTACATAGTTCGTCACCCAGAGCTGGACTTTATTGCCATTGAACGGATTGATGGCATAGATGCCCGTGAAGATGCCTTCCTTCTCCGACTCGCTCGAGGTACGCTCCAGCTCAGACTGATTGCGGACCCTGGCACAGAATGCCTGAATGGCCTCAGCCTTCGGATTGTCCTTGCAGATCTTGTCCACGATCGGGTTCTCGGCGGCCAGCGCCTACGAACGTGATGCCGTACGCCGTATCCGGCCGGGTCGTATAGACGGACAGCTTTTCGCCCAGTTCCGGCACATCCAGCTGAAACTCCAGGCCCTCACTGCGGCCGATCCAGTTATCCTGCATGGTCTTGACGCGCTCCGGCCAGCCCTTGAGCTTGTCGAGGTCCTTGAGCAGCACATCCGCATAATCCGTAATCTTCAGGAACCACTGCGACAGGTCCTTCTTCTGGACCTCCGAGTCACAGCGCCAGCACTTGCCATCGACAACCTGCTCATTGGCCAGTACCGTACCACAGGTATCACACCAGTTGACGGAAGCCTTCTTCTTATAAGCCAGGCCGCGCTTGTAGAACAACTCGAAAAGCCACTGGGTCCACCGGTAATACTCCGGCGTGCAGGTGATGGCCTCACGGTCCCAGTCGTAGGACAGGCCCATCTGGCTCTGCTGCTGCTTCATGTGCTCGATATTGCTGAACGTCCAGTCAGACGGCTTGACGCCATGCTTGATGGCCGCATTCTCGGCCGGCATACCAAAGGAATCGAATCCCATCGGATGAAGGACATTATAACCTTCCATCGTCTTGTAACGGGCCAGGACATCACCAATGGAATAATTGCGCACATGTCCCATATGAAGATTGCCCGACGGATACGGGAACATCTCCAGCGCATAATACTTCGGGCGGTTCGGATCCATCTCCGTCTTGTAGACATGATCCTGTTCCCATTTAGCCTGCCATTTTTTCTCAATTTCCTGCGGCGAATACTTCTCCAAGATGATCTCCTCCTATGATATGCGAAATCCCGCCTGCAAAATGCAGACGGGATTTGAACTTCGCGTTTTACAGCTAACGTTTATTATACCGTAAGACCGGTTGTATCGTCAACCAGCATTTCAGGCAGATGCATCATTCTGTTACCCCTGTCCATCCATCAAAGCCTTCTGTGTCTCCTTGGCTTCCTTCCATTTCCGGCGTGCATCCTGATAGGTCTCACATTCCAGCGTAAAGCCCTTTCCCCTGATACCTCGGAGGTATCCGATACGATCATGAAAGCCTGACGGTCATAATGATCCACGATCGTCTTGACCCGGCTGACCTGGGTCAGACGCACCACGATAAACAGGATATCCTTATGCTCCTGGGCAAAACCGCCTTTGCCCTCGAGATAGGTTACCCCACGATGGACATTCTCCATGATATCCTGACAGATCTGCTCTGCGGCCGGCGATACGATAAAAATCGATTTTTCCCGGTTCAGACCGGCAGCCACACGATTCGTAAGCTCTGCCGTCACGTAGATTGACACCAGCGTGAACAGAGCCTCATCAACACTGAACATCCAGGCTGAAGCCATCACGATCACAAAGTTCATGATAAAGATGACCGTCCCCATATCCAGCGAATAGTATTTCTTGACTACCGCTCCAACTACATCCAGACCACCGGTATTGGCATTTGCCCGAAAGATGATGCCAAAACCAATACCAGCCATGACACCACCGAAGATTGCACTGAGCATCCCATCATTGGTGACATTCCAGTCCACCATGAAATGCGTCGCATCGAGGATGATCGACAGCACCACGGTCCCAACGATGGTATCCCATGCATACAGCTTGCCGAATACCTTGTAGGCCAGATAGATGATTGGCAGATTGTACACGAGGTTCTGGGCGCCGACCGGCAGTCCGGTCAGATAGTAGCAGATCAGCGCGATACCACTGATACCACCGGTCAACAGATGCGCCGGGATAATGAACAGATTAAACCCAAGACAGGTAACCAGGCACCCTACCGTAATCTGAAGGTAGCGGGCCATATGTTTCTTCATTTCACTATGCGTCATGTCTTTTTCCTATCATACAATCTCAAAGAAGTCCTGCGAATCCTCATCTGCCAGTACTTCCACGCTCCCTTTGGCCTCAGCGAGTTCCTGGATCAGCCGTGCCTTGAGCACTGCAACCACCGGGAACTCGGTCCCGAAATGCCCGGCATCGATGACATGCATGCCAAGTTCAACCGCCTGCTGGGCTTCATGATATTTCACATCCCCGGTCACATAGGCATCCGCGCCCATGAAGGCCGCCTTCTGGATGAACTCCGCGCCGCTGCCGCTGCAGAGCGCGACCTTGCGCACCGGCCGCTCACCAGCGTCCACCAAACGAACATGCTCCGTCGGCAATGCTTCACGTACCTGCCGGGCGAAGTCGTGAATTGTCATGGGTGCCGGCAGGCGTCCCATGCGTCCCATGCTCTCCACCGTTCCATCCGCAGACTGGCTGACAATCACAAAGGTCGACAATTTCGACAGACCGATCGCCTCAGCCAGTACATCATTGACTCCGCCAACGGCAATATCCAGATTCGTATGGGCCGCCGCGACCGCGATATCATGCTTCAAAAGCTGCTGCAGGCGATGCCCCAATGGCAGATCGGTACGGATCTTCTTCATGCCCTTGAAAATCAGCGGGTGATGAGCCACGATCATATCGGCCCCGGACCTGATGGCCTGTTCCACCACCTGATCACTGACATCCAGGCAGACCAGTATCTTTCGTATATCCTGATTCAGGGCTCCGACCAACAGTCCCGGATTGTCCCAATCCTCAGCCAGACGCTTCGGCGCAATGCGCTCCAGTGCATCCATAACGACCTGACAACTTACCATTTCAGCCGTTCCTCCAATTCCATGACCTGTTTCTTCACCTGCTGATACTTCCGGCTTTTCTGTGCCCGTGTGCTCTTATCCATCCCGCTCAGAACCCGACGCAGCTGGAACAGCAATGCCTCGATATGATGACGCAGCAATGGTGGTTTCTTCTCCCAGAGCACCGGGCCGATCAGTAGATCCAGTGCCGCCGGCATCTTCTTGCGTCCCTGCTTCGCCTGAATGATTTCATAGATACGCCCGTCCGCAACCGCCAGGGATTCATCGGCGACATGCCAGCCATGACTATACAGCCAATGGCGCAGTTCCTGCGCCCCATTCATCGGTTGCAGGACCAGCGTTCCCAGTTTTTTCGTCACAGCCGGCGCATCTTCCAGGATCCTGATCATGAGCACACCGCCCATACCAGCAATGCAGGCGGTATCTACTTCACCGGGCTCGAGTACCTGCAGGCCATCGCCCAACCGCACGGAAATCTCCTCGTCTGATACGGCATTCTCGCGTACCGTGCGCTTCGCAGCTTCATACGGCCCCTGATTCTTATCACTGGCCACCACAAAGGAAGCCCGGCCTTCGCGCAGCAGACTGATAGCCAGATAGCCATGATCTGTACCGATATCTGCGGCTCTGCAGTGTTCAGGCACCAGTTCTGCCAGTGCCTGAAGCCTGTCATCTATTTGCATGAGGATTGCCCCCTTACATAATAAAAGGGTGTAACTATACGTTACACCCTTGTGCGTTCATTGGCTCCTCGAGCAGGATTCGAACCTGCGACAGCCTGATTAACAGTCAGGTGCTCTACCGGCTGAGCTATCGAGGAATATTCTTATGATGTTCTCGCATCAACAGAAACTATTATAACTGACAGCCCCGTTTATGTCAAGATTTTTAATCCAGGAAAGTCTTTGAGCTTCCGGCTGCGGCTCGGATGACGCAGTTTCCGGAGGGCCTTGGCCTCAATCTGACGAATACGTTCACGCGTAACGCCAAAGCTCTGACCAACCTCTTCGAGCGTGCGGGCCCGGCCATCATCAAGACCGAAGCGCAGACGCAGGACCTTTTCCTCACGCGGCGTAAGTGTATCCAGCACTTCTTCCAGCTGTTCCTTGAGCAGCATGAACGAAGCAGCATCAGGCTGGTGCCGGCGCATCCTGATCCTCGATGAAATCGCCCAGATGGGAATCTTCTTCTTCACCGATTGGCGTTTCCAAAGAAACCGGCTCCTGCGCAATCTTCATGATTTCACGCACACGCTCTACCGTAATATCCATTTCCTTGGCGATTTCCTCAGGAATCGGCTCACGTCCGAGCTGCTGAAGCAGCTGACGGGATACACGGATCAGCTTGTTGATGGTCTCTACCATATGTACCGGAATACGAATCGTGCGTGCCTGATCGGCAATTGCACGCGTAATGGCCTGACGAATCCACCAGGTCGCATAGGTACTGAATTTATAGCCCTTTGGTGTAATCGAATTTCTCAACAGCCTTGATCAAACCCAGATTGCCTTCCTGGATCAGGTCAAGGAACAGCATGCCACGGCCAACATAACGCTTGGCAATGCTGACAACCAGACGCAGATTGGCTTCCGCCAGACGCTTCTGAGCCTCTTCGTCACCAGCCTGCATGCGCTTGGCCAGCGCCACTTCTTCCTCTGCCGTAAGCAGAGGTACACGGCCTATCTCCTTGAGATACATACGGACCGGATCATCAATGCTGACCCCTTCCGGTACAGACAGATCGATTTCAACCTCTTCACTGTCCTTATCCTCTACCTCATCTTCCTGGTCGTCACTGGTATTCGAATCATCTACTATCTCAATGCCCTTCTTGCTGAAGGTATCATACATTTTGTCGATTTCATCTGGAGAAAGATCTTCCCGCTGCAGAGCTTCAACCAATTCTCCATATGTCAGAGTCCCGCCATTCTTCTTACCTTTCGACAGAAGGTTATCCAGGATCTCTGAGCTGTGGTTCTTACTGCCAGCCTCAGCCTGAGCCGTTTTTTTCTTAGCTTCAGCCATTCAGCATTCTCCTTTCCATGTCTATCGAACTCCATCCATTTCTATTCAAGTTATAACGCATCCATTTCATCTTTGATATTCTTTACCTCATTCAATTCTTGGATATACGCTGTATTCCCTGCCTTCAGATATTCTTCAGCCTTACGGGAATGCTCCACAAACAACGTATTAAGGTAAGCCTTCTTAAGCACCTTCAGGGAATCATTATAGGCCTCCGCTTCCTCGCGACCACCTAAATCCTCAACCAATGCCCGTGAGAGTTCTGCCGCCGCGTCTTCACTGAGTTTTTCCGCGACCGTAACATCATCACAGACTTTTCCCTGACTTGCAAGATCCTGCAGGAACAACAGGATCTCACACTGAACCGGATCACTAATGCCAGTCAGTGGAAGTATTGACTGGACATGCTGCAGAATGCCATTATCCTGCCAGGCCATGCGGATCACCACACGCCCTGCACACCGAAGCGCATTATCCTGCTGCCTGACGACCGGCCGGATTGGTGCCCGGGCCGTCCCCTCTTCGGGGAGTGGTGTCCGGGCGTAACGGCTGAATTCGTCGCGCACGATACCCTCGTCCAGCAGCAATGTCTGGGCGAGCTTCTTGCAGTATTCACTGCGCACCGCAACCTCACGAACTCCCGCCAGAACCGGCAGCATCTCATGCAGTGCCTTCACTTTTCCTTCCAGCGTATCGTAATTCACATGTTTCAACACATATTGCAGGCGATACTCCACCAGCGGCAATGCCTGTTTGACAAGCTGCTGAAAAGCCTCAGCTCCATGCTTGCGGATATATTCATCCGGGTCCTTGCCATCAGGAACAACGATGACCTTTACAATGGCCCCTGTATCCCTCACGATAGACAAAGCCCGGATGGTTGCTTTCTGACCAGCCTCATCGCTGTCATAACAGAAGTAAATATCTGACGCGTAACGCAGCAGCTTCTGACAATGATCAACCGTGAATGCCGTCCCCAGCGATGCGACTACATTTTTGACGCCAGCGCCAAAAACGGATATCGCATCCATATAACCTTCTACTACAATAGCATACCCTGCCTGTTGAATCGCCCGGTGAGAACGGTCCAGACCGAACAGGATCTTTCGCTTATTAAACAAGATCGTTTCTGGTGTATTGAGATATTTCGGTGTGCTGTCATCCAGCACACGACCGCCAAAGCCAACCACCCGCCCGCGCTCATCGGAAATAGGGATGATCACGCGGTTGCGGAAACGGTCATAAAGCCCGCTGCCGCTGCTTCGCTCAGCCGCCAGTCCGGTTGCCAATAAAAATTCCTGCTTTACTCCACGCTTCTGAAACGCCGTGGACAACTTATCCCAGGCATCCGGTGCATAACCAAGCTTGAACTCATCAATCGTCTCTGGTGAGATATCCCGATGGGTAAAGTACTCCTTACCCACCGCTCCATATCCCGTCATGGTCAGGCAGTTGTGGAAAAAATCCCTGGCCATCTCATTCACCTTGCGAAGATCCGCAATCTCCCGATCCCGGGCGACCTCCTGCGGAGTCCGCTGACGTTCCGGCAAGGCTATCCCCAGTTTTTCTGCCTGAAGCTTAATCGCTTCAAAATAGGTGACATTCTCAATCAAAGATATAAATTTGAAAACATTTCCACCCGCATGGCAGCCAAAGCAATAAAAGAAGCCCTTATCTGGAACGACCGAAAAGGATGGGGTCTGCTCACTATGAAAAGGACAGCAGCCCCAATAACGATTTCCCTTGCGTTTCAGAGGCACATAGCTCTGCACGACCTGAACAATGTCTGACTGTGAGCGCACCTGCTCCACAAACTCATCCATCTTCTCGCTGCGCATAACTATTCCCCTTACGATATAACCAAAATAAGATACTTATTAATAAGACACCTGTATTTTATTCGCGTTAAAACGTCATAATCCTGCTTATCATAAAAATTTTTTCATGATTTCACAAATCTTTTTCAATACAGACCTTCTCAAGTTATACTATTCCACTCAAATTGTCAATATCCTTTTTGTCATAACAAATTATTTTTCAGCTCAATGCACCATCAAACCGACCGGTGGCATAAAGATCTCATGGAATAGCTGAACCGCATAACTGTCCGTCAGACCAGATACATAGTCTGCGACAATTTTCTGCCGTCCCCAGCGTTCTTCCCGCTGAATGAATTCTGGTGGCAGCTGGTGAAAATCGGCCATGAACCAGCGATAAAGTTCCCGCAGGACAAATGCTGCCTGTCGTCGTTCCCGTGCCAGTGCTTCCGAATGATAGATGTGTTCAAACATAAAGCTGCGAAATGCATCCATCGCTGTCTGCACAGGTTCAGATAAACCGATCGTATCTTTATCCATCGAATTCATGATCATATCTGAGACCATGCTCGTGATCATATGCGAAGTATCCTCGCCCAAGCAGGCATAGATCACCTGGGGCAGATCGCCCGGATGCAATAATCCCGACCGCAGACTGTCATCATAATCATGGCACAGGTAGGCAATGCGATCTGCCGTACGCACAATACAGCCCTCCAGTGTCTTAGGCATATTGGGCCCGGTATGATTAACAATGCCATCCTTGACCTCATAGGTAAGATTCAGCCCCTGACCACCCCGTTCCAGAAATTCCACCACCCGCAGACTTTGCTCATTATGACGAAAATGCCCCGTCAGCTCATCCATGACCGCCTCACCCGCATGGCCGAACGGCGTATGTCCCACATCATGGCCCAGCGCAATTGCCTCTGTCAGATCTTCATTGAGTTGAAGGCCTCTGGCTATGGTACGAGAAATCTGGGATACTTCCAGGCTGTGCGTCATGCGCGTACGATAATGATCGCCTGATACAATATAGACCTGCGTCTTGTGCTTCAAACGCCTGAATGACTTCGAATGAAGAATCCGATCGCGATCCCGCTGGAACTTCGTCCGGAACGGGCATTCCTCCATCGGATATTTTCTCTGTGCTTCCCTGCTTTTTGCCGCCCATGGCGAAAGGATATGATATTCCTGTTCTTCGCTGCGTTCCCTGACGTTCATATTCCAGCCTCCTTCAAATAGATATCTTTATATAATACGATATTCTAAGCAAAAAGTCCTGCTCATATGACATATTTTAAGCAATATTTTATCTTTTTTGCAAAAAAAGCTGCTTTGCGGTAAAATTATAGATAAGATTTATATGTTGCCAGACTACGACAAGAAGGAGGGAATTCTATGCAAATAAAGCGAATTCCTCTGTTCATTGCATCCAGCTTCGCCCTCGGCCTGCTATGGTTTCAGCCAGCAGGCATGGCGGCTCCGCCTGTCACACTGCCAAACAGTTCTATGATCACTAGCCGTGAACAGCCCGTCGTCTCAGCCGATAAGACCACCTATAATGAATCGACCGGCCGCTATACGCTTCAGGGCAATGTCCGCATCACCATAGGTGGACGAACATTCACCACGGATGAGGCCAAGATCAGCAGCCAGACCCTGCAGATCTGGACCGACGGACACACCGAATTGCATGAAGGCGAGCTGTGTTTCACTGGCGATGCCATATATGCAGAACTGGCCGGCAATACCGCCTGGTTCTTCGGTATCCGCTGCGGTCTCAAGCGCCCCGGACTCGTAATCCATGCTGATAACATGAATTACAACTGGGAAACCCACATCGTTACTTTCGATGGACATGTTTACTGTACCCAGCACGGCTATAACACAACCGCCAGCCATTTGGAATTCGATCTGGAAAAGAATGCCATCGTCGGCTGATCATACAAACAGAAAAACCCCGAAGGGAATTACCATGCATTGTAATTCCTTTTGGGGTTTCTTCTATTGAAGCATCAGGCCGGCGCCGGACAAACCATTACCGTCAATGATGCATACTTACAGGACGATCTTACTGAAATCTGCCACCCGGTTGACCAGTACATCAATCGATTTGAGCAGGCCCAGACGATTATCCTTGATCTTCTCATCCTTATCCATGACCATGACGCCATCAAAGAACGCATCGATCGGCTGGGACAGTTCGGTCAGAGCATCGATTGCTCCGGTATAATCCTGTCCCTTGACCAGACTTTCCACTGCACTGGCCGTGGAAGTATAAGCCTGATAGAGGCTCTTTTCCTCCGCCGCCTGCAACAGGGAAGCCGTGATCTGACTGCTGGCTGACTTCTCGGCCAGGTTAGCCGCACGGACAAAAGCCTGAATATTGGCTGCTGCCGTATCAGCCGATACGAACTTCGCCACTGCATCAGCACGCAGGCTGACCGCATAGAGATCATCCACATCGGTGAGTACCGCATCCACTACATCATAGCGAACGGATTCCAGGACATTCTTCAGACGCAGGCGCATGAAATCTGCCACATCTGCCTGCATCTTCGTACGGGCTTTCTCATCGGTGATGCCATAGAGGTCCATTGCCCTGGCAACGACCATGGACAGGCTCAGCGCGTATTTGGCCTCGATCATCATGTTGACCAGTCCCAGTGCCTGACGGCGCAGCGCAAACGGATCCTGTGAACCCGTCGGGATCTTACCGCGGCTGAACGTACCGACGATCGTGTCAATCTTATCGGCGATGCTGACGATGCGGCCAGCCTCAGACTGCGGCTGGCTGTCACCAGCAAAGCGCGGCATATAGTGCTCGTCGATCGCTACCGCGACGTTCGGGCATTCGCCATCCAGCTTCGCATACTCACGGCCCATGATTCCCTGAAGTTCCGTGAACTCCGTGACCATGCCCGTAACCAGGTCAGCCTTGCAGAGCAGTGCGGCCCGTTTGGCATGCTTATGTGCCTTCTCATCGGCGCCAAGCGCATCGGCGATGAAATCAGCCAGTTTGGCCAGACGTTCCGATTTCTCATACATCGTCCCCAGTCCCTGCTGGAATACGACGGTCTTGAGTTTCTCACGATGCTCTTCCAGGCTCTTCTTGCGATCTTCGTCGAAGAAGAACTGGGCGTCAGCCAGGCGGGCACGCAGTACGCGCTCATTGCCATGCTGAACCGTCTCCAGATGCTCACTGCCGCCATTGCGGACCGTGATGAAGAGCGGCATCAGGCTGCCATCAGCGGCCTTGACCGGGAAATAGCGCTGATGATCGCGCATCGGCGTGATGACTGCCTCCGGCGGCAGTTCCAGATATTTCTCCTCGAATTTGCCGCACAGTGCCGTCGGATACTCGACGAGGTACAGGACTTCTTCCAGCAGGTCTTCCGTGATCTCAGCCCGGCCGCCATTCTCTTTGGCGACTGCCTCGATCTGCTCGCGGATCATAGCCTTGCGCTTATCCTGATCGACGATGATGAAGTTCTGCTCACAAGCCTGCTCATAGCTGTCTGCATCGGCTATCTCGAAATCGCCCTGCGACAGGAAGCGGTGTCCACGGGACACACGGCCGGATTTGACCTCAGCCACCTCAAATGGAATCACATCGCTGCCATAGAGGGCAACGATCCAGCGCAGCGGACGAATGAACTTGAAGTCAAGATCTGCCCAGCGCATATTATTCGGGAAACTCAGACCGCAGATAAGATCCGAGAGGATTGTCTGCAGCAGCTCAGCCGTTGCCTTGCCTTCCTCATGGACCATCGCATAGACATAGTCATCTTTCACAACCAGGTCTTTGGCATCCACTTTCTGTCCACGGGCAAATCCCTGGGCAGCCTTCGTCGGATTGCCATCAGCGTCAAAAGCGATCTGTATGGACGGACCGCGGTTCTCGCTGGATACATCGTCCTGCTTATCGGCCAGACCGCTGACCAGCAAAGCCGTGCGGCGCGGCGTACCGATCGTACGGATATTCCCGCAGGCAATGCGGTTTTCCTTGAATGCCTTGCCGGCATTCTCTTTCAGCTGGGCAAGGATGCCCGGCATGACATGGGCCGGAACTTCTTCCGTGCCGATTTCCAGTAATAAATCCTTACTCATGCTTTTTTCTCCCCTCTGTGGAGCATTGGATAGCCAAGCTCTTCACGCTGTTTCAGATAACACTCAGCACACAGACGGGCAAGCTTGCGGACGCGACCGATGAAAGCCGTGCGCTGGGATACCGAGATTGCGCCACGGGCATCCAGCAGATTGAATGTATGAGAGCATTTCAGGACATAGTCATAGGCTGGATGCACATAGCCTTCCGCGATGACGCGGACAGCCTCAGCCTCATATTTGTCAAACAGCTCGAACAGCAGCTTCTCATCCGACAGGTCAAAGGCATACACCGACTGCTCATACTCATTCTGATGGAATACATCGCCATACGTGTAGTCATCCGTCCACTGGATATCATAGACGTTCTCCACGCCCTGGATATACATGGCCAGACGCTCCAGGCCATAGGTGATCTCAGAAGCAACCGGCTTGATATCCTGGCTGCCGACCTGCTGGAAATACGTGAACTGCGTGATCTCCATGCCATCGAGCCAGACTTCCCAGCCGAGGCCCCAGGCGCCCAGCGTCGGGGATTCCCAGTTATCCTCAACGAAGCGGATATCATGTTTCTTCGGATCGATGCCCAGACGCTCAAGGCTCTCCAGGTAAAGTTCCTGGATGTTATTCGGCGACGGCTTCATGATGACCTGGAACTGATGATGCTGATACAGACGATTCGGGTTATCACCATAGCGGCCATCAGCCGGACGGCGGGACGGCTCGACATAGGCAACATGCCACGGCTCAGGTCCCAGTACGCGCAGGAAGGTCGATGGGTTCATCGTGCCGGCGCCCTTCTCCACATCGTACGGCTCTGCCAGGATGCAGCCCTGCTCAGACCAGAACTTCTGCAGGGTCAGGATGATTTCCTGAAATTTCATGAGAACAACTCCTCTACAAAAAATACTTCGCTGCAGACAACAGAAAAAGTCCCGTCCCTGCAACGCATTATCGTTACAGGGACGAGACTTGAATTACAAGTTCCCGCGGTTCCACCCCGATTGGTTCCCTAAAAGGAAGCCCACCTCAAAGTATTGGTTTCCGCTCAGAAGTGCCTTCACGCCGCTGCCCGGCTCTCACTCTCCCGGTCTCGCTGAACTGACGCTACTCCTCTTCATCATTGCTAACTACGAGTTTAGCAAAACCGCATGACTTTGTCAAATCAGAAGAAATATTCGATGCGGCCGAACAAGGTCGATGCCGTGGTGTCCCTTTCAATGTCCTTGCCGTGGAAATAGGCCGCCTTTAACAGGATATTTTCCATTGGCACATACTGCATTCCCATGTCCCAGCCCTTTTGACCAAATGTAATTCCATCATAAGTCGGCGTAACGACAGCAATGTCTCCCAGGCTGCGATAGGCTGCAAACGCACCAAACGAGCCCTTCTGGGAAGGTACCGCTTTCTTATAGTCCAGCTCGACACTCCAGGCCCGGCGCAGTTCGGCAATCGTATGCCCCTCCGTGTCGCGCGAATAGTTGGCGTAAGCAGACACGATTGGGCTGAACCGCCACCCCATGCCTGCCTGCCAGATCTTGGCAGCATCGGCATTCACGGTCGTGAAATAATGATATAAGCTTGAGTTACCAATATAATAATAAGCAGCTCCGGCTGTGAAGCGACCGCCGGCATCATAGAGCAGCTCGGCTGACCGATAATTACCAGTTGTTTTCAAGTTCGGCTGATCCTGGTTATAACGGCCAGCAGTCAGCGTAGTCTTCAACACATTACCAAAGGTCACCTGTCCGCCCGACAACTCGGTATCCATGATCATGCCCTGGCTCGGCTGGCTGAAGCATGGGATTTTACCAAGCTTGACCGTAAAATTGCTATAATTTCCCTGCGCCCAGATGCGTTTCAATTTGGCATTCTCGGTCGTTTCCGATGATTTCATATCCACCGTACTATCGATCCTGGCTTTCACCTGCCAATGATCGTTGACCTCAGCCGTCGGCTCCAACCGCAGCAGGAAATTGTTGCTATTCGCGCGGTCTTTATAGGTATGCCGGACACTGTTGTAGGTATACCGGGCCTCGCCCGTAAACTTTACCTGATCCGCATTACGCTCCAGTTTGGCTACACGAACGCCCAGATTATTGAGCTCATCAGCAAATTCAGCAGATAACTTATCAATCATGGACTTGTCGGTTGATGAGACATTGGTCTTAGCCATTGCCTTAGCGACCATCTGCGCCATCTCATAGCGCGTGATGTTACGTTCGCCCTGATAGCGGCCATCGCCATAGCCATCGATCACTCCATCTTTGGCCAGTTGGGCAACTGCATCATACGCCCAATGATCCTGTGGCACATCACTGAAGGGATTAGCCGCAGCTGCTGCCACCTGGAATGTTCCCGCAGCCATAATTACTGACATTGCACATACCATTGATTTTCTCATAAAATCCCCTCCTCTTGTTGCAGCTCAGTTCCAGTCTGATCAACAACTGAGTTTCCCCGTTTCCTCAATCCTGTCTCATCCAGAACAAAGCTTGTTTCTATCATACCACAATTATTTCATTTAGACAATATTTTCGGAATTTTCAGCAATATATTGGCAATTATTATTCTGCTATTTCGCGCAAAAATAGCCAGACAGAAAGCTGTAGATGTCTACTAACATTCTTCTGCCTGGCTCCTTCTTGTTCTGTTGAATTTTCCATTTTCCACTGAAGAACTGTTTTACTTTACCAATTTCATTCCCGGAATGATGGTCTTTTCTATCTTCTCGCCGATGCCATCCTGTTTTTCCTTCGGATAAGCCATCGCCACAAGCCAGGATTCCACCGGGTCGTTGATATAGATGACCTTGAGCGTCTCATCCTCACCCTTCATCTTACACTGCACGGTCGTGACCATCCCCGGCCGCCCATCGATTGTCGTCGACTTGGACTCCGTTGTAACATTGGTCATTTTAGCCGCAGCAGTAAGTGATTTGATGTAGGATTCCGTCAGCACCTTACCAAAATTCGTATAGAACTGATTGGATTTCTCAGATCCATCAGCCCCATATTCCTGCTGAATCTGTTCATGACTGAAGGTGTTTACTGCAAACTCCACCATATGGAGATCTTCTCCAGTCGGACGTTCCATCCCACTCTGTGCTTTCTGCACATAACTGGCCGTTTGGGTGTCCAGCGGCATATCTTTCAGCTCAGTCTTCACCGCAAACGGAAGCTCCAGTTCCAGTTTATAGACACTGCCCTGAACAGAAGTCTGCTCCAGTGGCTTATCCATAAAACAGCCAGTTGCCAGCAGCCCCAGCACCAATACACACAGTATGCCATATAGGATTCGTTGATTTTTCATAGTGTCAGCCTCTTTCTCTATTGTGCCGGCAGCCTTCCGTTTAAGGCCGCCAGCACACTACAGCTGCTGGATAAACGCCAGCGATTTCAGCGGTTTTCCCATAAGGGACTGCAAATAATTCAGCAGGATGGTCTCAGCGCCGACCAGCAGCTGGGCCCTGATCCTGAATTCGTCCGGATTTTCCCAATCAAAGTCGCGCAGATGGATAATAAAATCACGCAAATCAGCCGGAAACGGCTCAGCCCCCGGCTCACGGCAGTCCGCACACAATACGCCGCCATCATGCATGAGGAAATACGCATCCCCCTGAATGACCTTGCCACAGTGCACGCAATGCTCGAACCGCAGCTGCATCCCGGTGTATTCCATAAGCTGATAGACCGCCGCCACCGCGGTCACCCGCGGATTCCGTGTCTCGAAAGCTGCCAGCACTGCCAGCAGCTGATCAAACATCTGCGGCTCCGGCTCACCTTCGGGCAGAAATTCACGCAGGAACTCTGCAACAAAGCTGCCATACGCCATCACCGTCAGGTCTTCACTCAGCTTGCGGTAATGCTGCCGGAGCGTACACTGCTTGACTGTATCCACCCGCCGGCCCTCAGCCAGCTGCAGATCAAGACTCGAAAACATCTGCATGCCACCAGCCAGCGGACTTCTGGGGCGGCGGCAGCCAAATGCCGCCGCCCGTACCAGGCCACGTTCTCTGGTGAAGAACGTCATCATCTTATCTGCTTCACCCCAGTTCTTTGCCCCCAGCACCACAGCATCGGTCTTATAAAGTGCCATCTTTCTTTTCCTTCTGCATCAGAGACTCCGCTGCTTCTGCCGAAACATTGGACTCACTCACCGGATGCTCCTGCCGCTGTGGCATGACTGCACCGGCCGTAAGCATATACTGCAGAGCCGACTCGCTGCTGATATCAAGATAGATGACATCTTTCTTCAACACGAACAGATTCGTTCCTGATGTCATGTTCAGGCTCCAGGGAACGAATACACAGACATAATCATCTCCCAGTTTCTCCTTGAATGTCTGCGGCACATCCGCCATGATGAAGCCCAGTGCCTTGGACTGATGGAACGGCACCAGCACAACATGGTCGAACATATTATTCGATTCGAACACCGCGGTCGACAGATGCTTGACGCTGTTGTAGATGAACTTGACGACCGGAATCTTGCCCAATAACTGCTCACCGACATGAATTAGCCGCCGGGTTGCCCAATAAGACGAAGCCCAGCCGGCCAGATAGATCACCAGCAGCAGGGTTGCGATCCCCATCCCCGGAAAATAGAACGGTAGATGCTGTCCCAGTACCCCTTCCGTAAAATGCAGGGTCTCTTCAATAACAAAGAAGGTAATAGCCAGCGGCACCAGCAGGATCAGGCCATTGATGAATCGGCGGGATACCCGCCGGGATAAACTGCGGCGAGCCTTTCCCGTTTCTTCCGTATTCATCGTTCGTCTCCAAATCCGAAGTTATGAAGCACACCATCCCGATTACGCCAGTCTTTCTTGACTTTGACCCAGAGATCCAGGAACACCTTTGAGCCCAGCAGATTCTGGATATCCTCACGGGCCAGCGCCCCGATCTTCTTGAGCATCGTTCCCTTGGCCCCGATGATGATTCCTTTCTGCGAGTCACGCTCCACATAGATCGTAACCCGGATATAGACATCATCATTCGGCCGGGTCGTCATCTCATCTACGTCCACCGCGATTGCATGAGGAATCTCGTCCCTGGTGAGCTGCAATGCTTTCTCACGGACCAGTTCCGCCACAATCAGCCGCTCCGGCTGGTCCGTAATCATATCATCCGGATAATACTGCGGGCCTTCCGGCAGATATTTCTTGACTTCTTCCAGCAGACTATCGAGGTTCATTTCCTCTTTGGCTGAGATTGGTACGACCCCGGCAAAGGAATATTTGCTCGTGTAATGCGAGATGATTGGCAGTGCCTGCTCTCTTTCGATGAGATCCAGCTTGTTCACAACCAGGATGACCGGCTTATGGGTAGCCTGCAGGCGTTCCAGAATATAGTACTCACCCGGCCCCATCTTTTCCGTTGCATCGACAACGAAGAAAATCGCATCAACTTCCTTCAGTGTTCCCTCGGCTGCCTTGACCATATACTCACCAAGCTTATGCTTCGGCTTATGGATGCCCGGCGTATCCAGGAATACGATCTGCGCATCCGGCTGTGTCAGGATGCACAGGATGCGGTTGCGCGTAGTCTGCGGCTTATCACTCATGATAGCAATCTTCTGCCCGATCAGCGTATTGATCAGGGTCGACTTGCCCACATTCGGGCGGCCAATAACGGCAATAAAGCCGGATTTATGTTTCTGCTTCTGTTCCATTGATCTGTCTCCTCATTCTCTGGGGATGCCCAGTTTCTCCATGACGAAGCGCTGTTCCGCTTCCATCTCTGCCCGTTCTTCTTCCTCCATGTGGTCATAGCCAAGCAGGTGCAGCATGCCATGCACGGTCAGAAACGCCATCTCCCGGCGCACACTGTGCCCGTAATCGGCAGCCTGTTCTTCCGCCCGCTCCACGGAGATGATCAGATCTCCGAGAACATTGACATCAAGCCCGCCATCCACGGCTGGTTCTTCACTCTCATTAAGCGCGAAAGACAGGACGTCCGTTGGACGGTCAATCTGGCGGTACTGCTTGTTCAATTTATGGATATAGGCATTATTGGTCAGCGTGACACTGACTTCACCATTCTCTACGCCATAAAGCTTGCCAACCATCTCGGCAGCGGCTTTGACATTATCGATATAATCCTGTGGAAATGTCAAATCCTCAGGATAGTTGCTGATGATTACTTCCATCTTTGTGCTCCTGTTTCTTATTCAACCGGCGGTTCTTTGCTGCTTCAGCCTTGGCCCGGGCTTTCTTTTTCCTGGCTTCCCAGTCCCCATAGGCCTCAACGATCCGCGTAACCACTTCATGCCGGATGACATCCAGCGGCGCCATGCGGACCACGCCAATGCCCTTGACCCCATCGAGTATCTCAGCTGCCTCGCGCAGGCCGGAAGTGACCCCGCGCGGCAGATCGACCTGTCCCAGGTCGCCGGTCACGACCATGCGGGAACCGAAGCCCAGACGGGTCAGGAACATCTTCATCTGCTTATCGGTCGTATTCTGTGCCTCATCGAGGATGATGAAGGCATCTTCCAGCGTACGTCCGCGCATGTAAGCCAGCGGTGCAATCTCGATGATGCCCTTGGCTATGAGTTTCTGATAGGTATCCTGTCCCAGAATATCCTGCAGCGCATCATAAAGTGGCCGCAGATATGGATCGACCTTATCCTGCAGGTCGCCCGGCAGGAACCCCAGCCGCTCACCAGCCTCAACCGCCGGCCGCGTCAGGATGATCTTGTTGACTTCCTTGTTGCGAAATGCGGCTACCGCCATCACGACAGCCAGATAGGTCTTGCCCGTACCAGCCGGGCCGATGCCAAACGTGATGGCATGATGCCGGATGGTGTCCAGATAAAGCCGCTGTCCCAGTGTCTTTGGCCGCACATGACGTCCACGGGAAGTCACGAGGATCGTATCCCCGAAGAGCGTATGCAGGGCTTCTCCCTTGCCGCCTTTGACCAGGCCGATACCATAACGGACTTCATGCATCGTGATGGTCGTGCCCTGCCGGTAAAGATACTGCAGTTCTTCCATGACTTTCGCGGCCGGTTCCACCTGCGAGCCTTCGCCCAATATCTCCACCTGGTCGCCACGACTGATGAACTGGCAATCAAAACTCTCCTGAAGAACCTGCAGGAACTCATCCCGCTCCCCCAGAAGAGAATATGCTTCCTTATGATCTTTAAAGATAATCTGCTTTTCTAATGCCTGCTGCAAAGAATATATTCACCTGTTTCTTTCTATTATCAGCCAATATCAGCTAAAAATCCAATCTGTTTCATTATACCTCTTTTCGCCCTTATCCGCGACTATAAAGTTTTTGTTAGACAAATAGGAAGTTGAAGGATAGGTTCGGGAAGTGAGACACAGGTGACGAGTAGGTAGAGGCTCAGCACGGGGTTCGGTGGAACTATTTTTTTGGCTTCCACTGAATGTCCCGCCCTGAGATTGTAGTATTTACTTAGCTGACGCGCCGGTACCACGGCGCCGCAACGAATCGACGGATTTAGATAGTACCTACGGCGTGCCAGCCTACGGCAGTCGTTCCAGCCAAAAGAAATAGTCTCCCCCTCGCCCGCCGTCGATTAGTGGCGGCTTCTGGGTGGTTCTCCTTCTGACGGTAGGCCTGGGTTCGGTTCGGGCAGATTTGCCGGATTCCAGCATCAAAGAGAGAATCAGCAATGTAGCTGATTTAGAGCAAAGTAACCATCGATACATCGAGCCCAGCCGCGGGGGCAGCGCATAGCCATAAATGGAGCGTTTGGTGTTCTGCGTTAAGAAGAATTTTTTTGCCTACGATCGATCGTTTCCAAAGAGCGTCCGTCCAAACGAAGTGCGTTAAGCTCCTTTGGGAATGCTTAATTAAAGGCAAAAAAATTCTTCAGCAGGTTACCTCAGCGGAATTGGCTATGCGCTGCCCCCGCGGCGGTCTAATTTCCTCGAACTAAGTGCTCCTTTGCTGCGCTATATTTACTCGTTCTTCGAACTTTGTCTGAGCGGGTTTACTCATACCTAGCCTTGGTGCTTCTTCGATGAATTGAGCTGTAACTTCCAGTTTGTCGCTCAGCTATAGTAAACCGTATAGCTTCAATAAGTTGACCGTAAACTTTCAACGTTATATAATGTTAACAATATGACTTTCTAATTCATCAATCAGAAACGAGGTTTTCTTATGAATATCGCCAAACTCACTGACCAGATCATTGCTGGCCATCGTATCAAGCGCGGGGATGATCTTTCCTTCTTCCTCACCGCTCCACTCGCTGAGCTGCAGGAAGGTGCCCTGCGCCTGCAGGATCACTTCTGTGGCAAGCACATCGACTTCTGCACCATCATTAATGGCCGCAGTGGCCGCTGTGGTGAGAACTGCAAATACTGTGCGCAGGCTGCCTGCCATCATACCGACATCGACGAATACGACTTCCTGCCCAAAGAGGAAATCATCCGCAACGCCAAAGCCAATCAGGATGCCGGTGCCAACCGCTTCGCCATCGTGACCTCCGGCCGAGCGCTCACCGGCAAGGACTTTCGACCGGGCCATCGACACCTATAAAGAAATGAAACAGGAACTGACCATCGATCTCTGTGCCTCGCATGGCCTGCTCACCCGTGAGCAGTTGCATCGCCTGTTCGCAGCCGGTGTCACCAGCTACCATCACAACATCGAGACCTCCCGCCGCTTCTTCCCGCAGATCTGCACCTCTCATACCTATGATGACCGCATCCGCACCATCAAGATGGCTCAGGCAGAAGGCTTCTGCGTCTGCTCCGGCGGCATCATCGGCATGGGGGAGACCTGGGAAGACCGCCTCGACATGGCCATCAGCCTGCAGGAACTCGGCATCGAATCCATCCCAATCAATACCCTCATGGCTATCCCGGGGCACAGAGATGGAAGGCCGCCCACAGCTGCCGGCAGAAGACGTGCTCCGCACGATTGCCTTCTTCCGCTTCATCAACCCAACGGCCAACATCCGCCTCGCAGCCGGCCGCAAGGTCCTGCCACAGAATGGTGCCACGGCCTTCCGCGCCGGTGCTTCGGCTTCCATCACGGGCAATATGCTGACCACCTCCGGCACCTACCATCAAAGAAGACATGGCGATGCTCAAGGAACTCGGGCTCACGAATCAGGATGAACGCCACCGCTGACCGCACAGGGTACCTGCGGCAGTCACTGAATCAGATAACTAAAACAGACAGCAAAAAAGGGAATCGCTTCTACCGGCGATTCCCCTTTTTTCACGTTCAGACTTCTTTTTTCCAAAGGCCATGCAGATTGCAATAAGCAAACGCCGCTATCGGTGCATCATCCGTAGTCAGCTTGAATACAGCCTCCGGCGTATCTCCGGCAGCCAGATGCTTCATCTGGCCGCCTTTCTTCGTCTGCAGATGGATCCACTCAATCAGATGTGCCTCCGTCATCGGATGTGCAACCGAACCGACCTGCACGGTAACCTCGCCGCCCTGACGGTCAAAAGGTCAGCACCGGTACATGCTTTTCCTGCGCAGCATCTACCGTATTCGGAACCAGTTCCTCCATGGCTGCACCACAGCAGGTCAGCGGGCCGCCGCCATCTTTGATCAGCCCTATGATATTTCCACACGTCTTGCAAAGATAGAATTTTTTTGCCATAATATCCTCTCCTTCATCAGACCAGGTACAGGCACAAACATCCATAACAGTTCACCGGATGATGCCTGCTTTTATTTTATCTCACCCGGGGCTATTATTACAATATTATTCTGACAAATTATTCATCCGCCATAGCTCCTGTCGCTGTTATTACAAAAAAGAAGCGGGCTGCAAGCTGCAACCCGCCAAAACGTATAAAAATGAGTAAAGCTAAAAATTAGTTCATCTTCAATATATTCCTTTTATATCCTACTGTCAAGCAGTTTCTTAAAAACAAATTAATTTTATTCTACCGGATGCAATTCTGTGCCCAGCAGACGGGCGTTGAACTTCTCAATCATCCGTTCCGGCTTGTAGGATTCCTTGGCTCTACGCAGGCCTTCGTGCCCCATATCTTCCTCACGGTTAATATAGGTCATGCCGCTCCAACAACTCTCGACATACCCCTGATTGATGGCCGGATACGCACCGCGAATATTCGGATCCGCTTTCTCCACATGGACGACCACCGTATCCGCATTGAGTTGCTCACCGAAGGTGAATGCAATGATACGACCATCCAGCCGGATTGCACTGCCGCGCAACTGAAAATACGTATAATCCTCGAACAGTTCCAGGATTGCCCTGCGCTCCCAGTCAATAAACGGATCATCCGGCTCATCCTGAATGCGAATCTCATACCACCGTGCCAGTTCCTCCCGACAGGCTGGTAAAATATCCTCCGTAATCGGCAGATATTCGGCCTGAGGATAAAGCTTCCGAAACGCATTCAGATGATTCTTCTTGGAATGCAGCTTGCGACCGGATAAATGAATCAGATGCTCAGCCAGATAGACATAATCAAAATTATCACGATCCGACTCAACGGTAAACGATGCCGTGGGATACTGCTCCAACACCTCAGCAAAACCGCGTTCCAGTCCGGTAAAAACCAGCGGCCGTCCCTGTTCTGCAAAATAATGAATAAGCTTCCCCGTCGCTTCCTGCATCTTTTCCTGCGGACCAAATGGCTGCAGTGCCATCAGCTCGCCTTCCCATTCGCAGGTCATATAGAGGACCCCGTCTTCCTCACACCATTGGATATGATAGGGCAGACGCCACATGAACAGGTTCGTGAAATTGAAATGGGAATTCTCATAGCGGCGGCTGCGGAAATAACGGTCCAGCAGCGGCTTTTCTTGCTTGGTAAAAACCTTAAACTCTATGATACTCATCCTCCCGATGATAATTACTCTCTTTTCTCGTACCTTTTCATTATAGCGAACCTGTCAAGGAAAGACTGTGACTGAGTCACCCCAGTTTTTTGAGCTGCCGGGCAGACTCCGCCTGGCAGACTACTTCTTCTATATCTGCACCGCAGAAGCTGCTACCGCAGCCAGCACTGCACCCTCTACCAGCGGACAGTCCACCAAGCGGATTGCATCATCCTTCAGGTTCTCTGTGACCAGTTCTGTTGTCATCACTGCGCTGCCCATATCCATCAGCACAACAGCGCCATCTTTTCCACAGACGTCTTCGACTGCGCAACTGATCTTTTCATAGCTCGTGCCAAGTATCCCATCATCCAGACCACCAGCAGCCGCAATCTGTACATTGTGAGCCATCATTTCTGCCAGTTCCTTGACACCCTCAGCCAGTTTCTGGCTATGGGAAACCACTACAATGCCTACCACAACTATTCCTCCTCAAATGAAGGCGGTCAGTATACTGACCGCCTTCAACATTAGTTTTCTTTATTCTACCACATCTGTCAACAAATTAGGGACAGCTTCATTTATAATAAGCCACACCAGCTTCAAAGAGCTGCTGATCCTTATTGCCAGACACATTCTTGGCAATATCTTCGCCAATACGCTCGGAATGTCCCATCTTGCCCAAAACACGGCCATCCGGACTCGTAATGCCTTCAACCGCATTAACCGATCCATTCGGATTGAACGGAATCAGCATGGATGGAACACCACTCTCATCAACGTACTGCGTAGCAATCTGTCCACGGATCCGCATCCGGGCCATGATTTCCTGATCCGCTACAAAGCGGCCCTCACCATGCGAAACCTGCAATGGTATGGATATCGCCGACCTTGACATTATTGAACCACGGGGAAAGATTCGATACGACCTTGGTCTGCACCATGCAGGATACATGCCGGCCGATGTTGTTATGTGTCAGCGTCGGTGAGCTGTCCGTCAGGTCACGGATCTCGCCATAAGGTACCAACCCCAGCTTAATGAGCGCCTGGAACCCATTGCAGATTCCCAGCATCAAGCCATCCCGCTTCTGCAGCAGACGGCTGATTTCCTCTTTGATCCGCGGATTACGGAACATCGCCGCAATGAACTTACCGGAACCGTCCGGCTCATCACCGCCGCTGAAACCGCCTGGCAGCATCACGATCTGTGACTGCTGAATGCCTTTGACGATTGCCCCGACCGTCTCTTCGACTGCCGACGGTGTCAGATTGCGGACGACCAGCGTCTGGGGCTCAGCACCGGCACGCCGCCAGGCCCGGGCAGAATCATACTCACAATTGGTGCCCGGGAATACCGGGATAAACACCTTCGGGCGGACAATGTGCAATGCACTCTTAAGGTTATTGCCCTTAGTAAATGGCACATAGGTTGCCTTTTCCTTGCTGCTCTGCTTAACCTGTGTCGGGAAAATCTTTTCCAACGGCGTCGTATACGCTTCTTCCGCATCAGCCAGCATGATGACCGCTGAGCCACAGACAATGCTCGGGCCAGCCGTCGTAACACCCAGCTCGTAGTATCCGGTACCAGCCAGCAACTTCTCTACATCGGTAGAAGCTGAAACCTCCAGAATGATGGAACCATAGTCCGGCGTAAACAGGTCGTTCTGAGCCACAAAACTCGTAAACTTGAAGCCGACACCGTTGCCCAGACACATCTTCGTCACAGCAGCTGCGATACCGCCGACCCCTACACTCTGAGCAGCAAATACCTTTTTCTCTGCGGTCATGGCACTGATCCTTGCCCAGTTCTTACGCATCTGTGCAAACTTCGGCAAATCCTGTTCGTCTTTGCGGGCCGGCACCAGATATACCTTGTTATCCGGATACTTGAATTCCGGTGATACCGCATGATCAGCCTGCATTACATCAACCGCAAAGGCAGCCAGCGTTGGCGGTACATGGATATCCTCGAATGTTCCCGACATCGAATCCTTGCCGCCGATAGCCGGAATCTCCAGCTCATGCTGAGCCCAGAGTGCGCCGATCAGCGCAGCAAACGGCTTGCCCCACTTCTCAGGGTCCTTGCCCAGGCTTTCAAAATACTCCTGGAAAGTCAGACGGATCTTATCCGCCCGGCCGCCCAAAGCTACCATTTTGGCCGCAGCTTCAACAACAGCATACAATGCACCATGGAACGGGCTCCATTCCGTAAAGGCTGGGTCCAGACCGAAGGTCATGGCCGTAGCCGTATTTGTCTCAGCGCCCTGCACCGGCAGCTTCGCTACCATGCCTTCAGCCGGTGTCAGCTGCTTCCGGCCGCCAAACGGCATGAGCACAGAATTGCCGCCAATGGTCGAATCAAACCGCTCTGCAAGACCTTTCTGACTGCAGACATTCAGGTCCTTGAGATTCTCAACCCAGGCTCTCTCCAGATCTGTTCCACAGCTTCTGACCGCCTTCGGCACCTGATGCACATAGCGTTTCTTTTCATCCGGCTGATCAATCACGGCCGTAACATGCTGACGAACACCGTTGGTATCCAGGAATGCACGCGTCATCCGAACGATCGGCTGATTACGCCATTTCATGACGAGACGCGGTTCTTCCGTCACGATAGCAACCAATGTTGCCTCGAGATTCTCCTCATCAGCAAACTTGACAAATGCATCCAGGTCCTCAGGATCAATGACTACAGCCATACGCTCCTGAGACTCCGAGATAGCCAGTTCCGTGCCATCGAGACCTGCATACTTTTTCTTGACTGCATCCAGATCGATGATCAGACCATCAGCCAGCTCTCCAATGGCAACAGCTACGCCGCCAGCACCGAAGTCATTGCAGCGCTTGATCATACGACTGACTGTCGGATTGCGGAACAGGCGCTGAATCTTGCGCTCCGTTGGTGGATTGCCCTTCTGAACCTCAGCCCCGCAGGTCTTCAACGAATCTTCCGTATGCTCCTTGGAGGACCCCGTAGCACCACCGCAGCCATCACGGCCGGTACGGCCGCCGACCAGCACAATCAGATCATCGCGAACCGGCCGCTCGCGGACGACATTGACCTTCGGTGCGGCAGCAATGACCGCGCCGATCTCCATGCGTTTCGCCATGTAGCCTTCGTGGTAGACCTCACGAACCTGTCCCGTAGCCAGACCGATCTGATTGCCATAAGCACTGTAGCCCGGAAGCTGCGCCCAGGGTGATCTTCTTCTGCGGCAGCTTTCCCCGGCAGCGTGTCCTTGAGCAGACGGCGCGGATCTGCCGCCCCCGTCACACGCATTGCCTGATAGACATAGGACCGTCCCGAAAGCGGATCACGGATGGCGCCCCCCAGGCAGGTAGCTGCACCGCCGAACGGCTCGATCTCCGTCGGATGATTATGCGTCTCGTTCTTGAACATTACGAGCCATTCTTCATCCTTGCCATCAATATCGGCCTTGACCACGATACTGCAGGCGTTGATCTCTTCCGATTTATCCAGATCCTCCAGCAGCCCCTGCTTACGCAGTGCCTTCATGCCGATGATTGCCACATCCATCAACGTAACTTCACGCAGTTCATCACCATAGACTGCCTTGCGGTCTTCCAGATACTTATTATATGCTTTCGTAATCGCCGGGCTGAAATAGCCCTCAGCAATATCGACCATATCAATAGCCGTCGTGAACGTCGTATGACGACAATGATCAGACCAATAGGTATCGATTACCCGCAGCTCCGTGATAGTCGGTGACCGATGTTCTGTATCGCGGAAATACTGCTGACAGAACTTCAGATCCTCAAAGCTCATGGCAAATCCCTTATCTGCCATGAACGCCTGCATACCGGCTTCATCCAATTGATTGAAGGTTTCCAGCACTTCAACATCCGCCGGCTCCTCATAAGCCATGTCCAGGGACTCTGGCTTGTTCAACGAAGCTTCACGGCTCTCAACAGCATTGATACAATAAGCCTTGATCTTATTGAACACATCCATGTCCACGTCTCCTACAATGACGATGACACGGGCGGTCGCAATCTGCGGACGTTCCTTCTGAGTGACCAGCTGTACGCACTGGGCTGCAGAATCTGCGGTCTGATCATACTGCCCTGGCAGGTATTCCACCGCGAACATGCGGGAATTCGCAAAGTGGGGCAGTTTTTCTTCGTATACGACATCAACCGGCGGCTCGGAGAATACGACGGACTTTACCGCAGCATATTCCTCGTCACTGAGACCTTCAATGTCATACCGGGTGATGATACGGACAGCCTTGAGCTCGTCCAGCCGGAATGTCTCTTTGAGGTCATCGCAGAGCTGCTGAGCCGGGATATCAAAGAACCCCTGTCGTTTTTCTACGAAAATTCTTCTTACAGTCATGAGTGCTCTTTTCCTCCAAATGAAATAGATTCTAAACACATAAAGCTTATCTTATATAGACAAATAGGCACAGAACCCCATAGGGGCTCTATGCCTACTTCATCACAAACTATCTACCGCGACCTTGACGACAACCTTCGTCACCGGGCCCGGCACATTATCCACTGCCCCCTGCGGACGATGAACATCCTCCGGATAGAGCACAGCAAAGCGCCCTGGGGACAATACGATATTACTGTCCGGAACCAGGGAGGCGTAAAATGCCACATCTTGGTCAGCATTATATGGCGCAGTAACCTGCAAATCCGGGCTGAACGGACACCAGCCCATATATTCCTCGCCCACTACGACATACTGAATATCTACAAACTTCTGATGCGTCTCAGGACGACAGTCTAAATGCGGACGCGTTGTATAGCGCTGCACCTTGGCCACACACTTGTCCCCATCAATCGGGTAACTTCCATCCTTTATCTGCGTAAAATCATGATCCCGCAAATAACGAAGTGCCTTCTGAATAAGCGGCGGATAATTTACCCGGCTTTCCTCCAGCGCATCAATGCTGCCAATGAACATGCCCTTCCCCTCTTCCCGGTTTTATGCTTTAACATCCTTAACACGCTCCATCGTCGAAGCGTTCCAATATCATTTTACCTAAAACATGTGCGTAATGCAAGGATACAAGTCAATCTTTATGAAAAAGCTGCAAATTTTGCACAACAGGACACATGTCTGACAAGCTCCTCTCATTTGTTCACTTGAAACGGACATTTTGTAATTTATTGCTTGCATTATCCCCGGTCGATATGGTATGATTGTCTCATATCGTCAAAGGCAATGACTGAACGAGTATCTGCCGGGATTCCCTCAGAGAGGCGGTGGTCGGTGTAAACCGCCGGATGAAACGCAGAGAAAGCTGCTCACGAGCTGCCAGGCCTTCAAAGTCTGGCCGTCAACCGCGTTAAGGTTTTGAGTGGATCGTTTCGATCCGACTAAGGTGGTACCACGGGAATTTGCCCTCGTCCTTTCCAGGACGGGGGCTTTTTTGATACAACAGACTAAGGAGGAATATCCATGCGTGAACTATTAGAGCTTCTCGAGCACGATGCCCGTCGACCAGTGAATGAACTGGCCTCGATGCTCCATCGCAGCGAGTATGAAGTGGAAAAAGACATCAAGGAACTGGAAAAGAACAAGATCATCCTCTCCTACAATACATTGATCAACTGGGAAAAATTTGGGGATGACACCGTAACTGCAGTCATCGAGATCAACCTGACGCCCCAACGGGAAGTTGGCTTCGATGCTATTGCTGAACGGATCTACCGCTTCGATGAAGTCCGTACGGTCTATCTCATGAGCGGCAGCTTCGATCTCATGGTCATCATCGAAGGCAAGTCCCTGAAGGATGTCGCGAACTTCGTAGCTACCCGTCTGTCAACAATCGAGGGCGTAACGGCCACCCGCAGTCACTTCATGCTCAAGCCGTACAAGAAAGACGGCATTGTGATCAACGATGAAGAACGTGATCGCCGATTGGTGGTGTCCCCCTGATGAATACGACAAGAAACGATTGGGCTGAGCGCCTCTCACCAGCCGTCAATGCGATTGCCCCATCAGGCATCCGCAAATTCTTTGATATCGCCGCCCAGATGGAAGATGTCATCTCGCTTGGTGTCGGTGAGCCTGACTTCGTCACGCCGTGGTCGATCCGCGAGAGCTGTGTCTATGGCCTGGAACAGGGCTACACTTCCTATACAGCCAACCGCGGCCTGCCGGAGCTGCGCCAGGAAATCGTCAACCATTTCCACAACCACTATCAGACCGATTATGACCCCAAAACGGATGTACTCGTAACAGTCGGTGTCAGTGAGGCCCTGGACCTGGCCATGCGTGCCATCCTTGCTCCTGGCGACGAGGTGCTGATCCCGGAACCCTGTTACGTATCCTATCAGGCCTGCACCACACTGGCCGGCGGTGTGCCGGTCTCGGTTCCGGCTACAATCGAGCATGAATTCCGCATCACACCGGCTGAACTCGAAGCTTATGTCACACCGAAAACCAAGGTGCTTCTCATTGGCTATCCAAACAATCCAACCGGTGCCATCATGACCCGCAAGGATCTGCTGGGCATTGCCGATTTTGCCGAAAAACATGACCTCATCGTCATTTCCGACGAAATCTACGGTGACCTGACCTATAGCGGTGAGGAGCATGTCTGCTTCTCGTCCCTGCCCAAAATGCAGGAGCGTACCATCCTGTTGAATGGCTTCTCAAAAGCCTATGCCATGACCGGCTGGCGTATCGGTTATGCCCTGGGCAATCCGGCTATCATCGCCGCAATGACGAAGATTCATCAGTACACCATGCTCTGCGCCCCGATCACGGCCCAGATTGCGGCCGTCGAAGCCCTGCGGCATGGTGAGAAATATATGAAGAAAATGGTTGCGGAGTACGATCGCCGCCGCCGCCTGATCTATGACGGCTTCACAAAAATGGGCCTCGAATGTTTTGAACCGAAAGGCGCCTTCTATATCTTCCCCAGCATTGTTTCCACCGGTTACACATCCAATGAATTTGCTGAAGAACTGCTCAAAGCCGAGCATGTCGCCCTTGTCCCTGGCAGTGCATTCGGACAATGTGGTGAAGGACACGTCCGCTGTTCCTACGCAACATCGATTGACAAGATTTCTGAGGCTCTCAATCGCATTGAGAATTTCCTCAAAAACCATAAAAAATAATCATCATAAGACAAAACAGGTCGAAAAGCCAAGTTTTTTTCGACCTGTTTTTATTGTTTAAACGGATTGTCAAAAATAAGTTTTTCCCCTATTGCCTTTTGCTTCCGCTGTGCTATAATTAGCCTCAACTTCACTGATTGGGATTTTAGTCCTACGGGATATAGAACTAAGATCCGACTAAGGCTGCTGTAAGATGTAAGGAGGACTTTATTATGGATTGGGCAAAAGGATACGCGCTGGTCGCTCTGACCGCTATCATTTCGGAATATACCCGCACAAAAGTGGATTATCAGTTTGTTGGCATGATCATCGAAGCCGTGGCCGGCTTTATTGCCATTGCTGCTACCATTGTCATGCTGGTTTATCTCGCAGATAAATGTATAGACCGCTATAACCAGACACATGACACTGTAATTGAAAAAAGCTCATGGCAGGTCCATGAGCAATAATCAACGTCGATTGCAACGCAAATACCGCCTGTCCATCGCAACAGGCGGTATTTTTATGTCCGTTATTCTGCTGCAGGCTGCTCATGCCGTGGATATGCATGCACGATTTCGATGGCCTGCGCAATAGCCTGGATTACCTCTACCTCATATTGGATTTCCATTTCATTGATACGCGTATAGATATCACCCTTATGTGAAGAAATATAACGCGGTGGCAGCTTATTCAGTGCCAACGTCGCAATATCCCGCCGACATTGTTCACATTTACAGCAATATGGATACTGCGCCAGTACCTGGTCCAGCTTCTGTACCACAACTTCTTCCATATAGTTTCTGAGTTCCATACAATCATCACCTTCCCAGTCGCTTCTCTTTACATTATATCATGATTCTGTAGATTCTAATAGGTTAAATGAAAATTTTTATAATTTTGAATATCCTATCCACTGGACTATGCGTAAACCAATGGTCCGCAAAAAACCTTGCATTCTATCGTTCATTGTGCTAATATATTTGTATGCGCTCGTAGTCCAGTGGATAGGACGTTAGCCTCCGGAGCTGAAGTCGGCAGTTCGATTCTGCCCGAGCGCACCATATAGAATGTAGGCGGTCTGCGATTGCAGACCGTTTTTTTTATCAGTAAAAGCGATATCCCGTCATGCAACTGCATAACGGGACATCGCTTTTACTGGTTCATTTATTCAGGATTCAGCCGATCTGGATAGTATACCGGAAAGTCTTTTCTTCTCCCGGCATGAGTGTCTCGCTGCCTTCGCGATCTTTGAACTCTCCCGTAAAGTCCACGAAATCAGCATGCCCATGCCATGGCTCAATGCACAGGAACGGTGCACCACCCTGATCCGGTGTCCAGAAGCCCCAATATGGGAAATTCCTGGCTGTGACGGTGAGTTTCTTGTCGCTCTTCGTCGAGCAGATAGACACGGTATCCGACTTCTGCTTGTCATAGGCCAGCGCATCATTCCGGAACATCTCATAGTTCAGCGGCAGCTTCCGCCCATCGAGCTTATCCGTGCCATAGCCATGCTTGAACTGCCCTTTGGCATCGAGCTGCATATTGGCAGCATTCTCGTTCTTGTTGAATTCCAGGTAGCAGTCCTCGAACTTCTCTCCCGGCACGATTGGGCAACGGAATGCACCATGTGAGCCGATCGAGTAGACCATTTCCTTCTCATCGAGATTATGGACAGGTCCAGATGACCTCGATCTGATTGTCCTGCAGGACATATTCGATATCCAGCTGGAACTTCCAGGGATATTGCTTAAGCGATTCTTCGCTCCATTCGAGACGGAACTTGATACGGTCCGCCGAACGACCGATCAGTTCGAAATCCGAGATACGGCCGAGGCCATGCCCCGGCAGCTCATATTCCTGCCCATCCACGCGATACTTGCCATCCAGCAGCTTGCCCACGATTGGGAACAGTACCGGTGAGCTGTATTTCCACCAGTCCGGATTGCCATCCCACAGATACTCGGTCTCATCGGAGCGTTCCTTGATAGAGCGGAGTTCCGCACCATGGCTGCGTACCAGCACGCAAAGCTTGTCATTTTCCAACGTATAAAGCATAAAATATATCCCCCTCTGATTATTTCTATATTTATTCTATCATATTTTCGGGAACGATGATTTCCAATCTGCGGAAAGATTTCCGCATAAGCGTCAGGCATCCCTTTTCTTCATAAACCGGAATGCCTGCCCGGCCTCCGGATACTTGACCTTGTCCGTCGGTCCCATGAACATGTCCAGCGGCCGCACGAAATACCCATAATCCCCGTAAAGCGCCTGATAGCAGACCAGCTGCTCCCGCGTCTCCGTATGCGTCACCGGGCAGGCGACGATCTTGTATTCCTTCTGCTTGAAATGCTGCCAGATCTCTCCGGCTTTCGGCAGCTCTCTCTCCATTCGAATCTCCTCTTCCTATAATGCTTCAAAGATGCTTTCAAAAAATCAATGAAGCCGCCGCTGATCCTGATAGATCTGGCGGCCTTTTTTCGTGATGATACAGGTCGTAAGCGCCTGTGGTTCATCAAACGGAATCAGCTGCAGGTTCGCCTGCGCCGACAGTGCCTGGCTCGACAGGATTCCAGCAGCCGTATGATGCTGCAGCAGGCTGATGATTGAGGACAGATTGTCCGAGTAATACCGTACCTGCGGGGTCAGGCCTCGCCTGGCAAATTCCCGCAGGATCTTACGTGTCACGAAGAATCCATGTCCAAGCAAAACCAACGGCTGGGCAGCTGCCTCGACAAAGCTGACGGTCTTTCTCTCTGCCATCGGGTGTCCGGGCCAGACAGCAAAGCAGATGGGCTTGCTCGACAGTCGATGGTAGCTGAGCTGCGGCTGCTTGCTCTCATCGAGGTTGACCACCGCCATGTCGACTTCCTCATCCTGGACCATACGAGCAGCCTCGGACCCGGTCGGCTCCACGATCTCCAGCCGGATCTGCGGACAGGCACTGCCGAAATCATCGATCAGACGCGGCAGCAGCAGTGAAGCGAGCTGCGGAGGCAGGGCCAGCCGCACATGATTGCGGCTGCGCGCCATTTCCCGCACCGCATCATCGAAATGATCCACCGACTGCAGCAGTTCACTGACCCTGGCAAACAGATTCTGCCCATCCTGTGTGATGAAGATATTCCTGCCGGCATGATGAAAGAGGTTCATCCCGGTCTCACGTTCCAATGCCTGCATCGCCTGGCTCAGTGTCGACTGGGCGATGTGCAGCTGCTCAGCTGCCCGGGTGATGTTCTGCAGCTGGCACACGCATAATAATACCGCATCTGCTGAATCGTCATCGTTCACCACTCCCTTCTTCTCTTCATTATAACAGAATCAATCGGTTCTATCGATAATTCCATCGATAAATCCCGTTTTTTATCTACTGCCTGCTATGCCATAATAGAATCAATCCAGTAAATATATTCCTTTCGCATAATAAGGAGGACTTCCTCATGACAAATAACTTCACCGTGGCGGTCAGCGCCGTCATCCCGCTTTTCTGCCTGATGTTCATCGGCGTCCTGGTCCGGCGTTCCCAGCTGCTCAGCAGCACAGAGCTCAACCATCTGAACCGCATGGTGTTCAGAGTCTTCTTCTCCATCATGATGTTCTATAATCTCTACACGGCTGACTGGCAGACGGCCATCCACCCGCAGCTCATGCTGTTCGGCAGCCTTGGCGTACTCCTGATATTCGGCGCCATGATGGGGCTGGTCTACGCCTTCGAGACGGAAAACCAGCGCCGCGGTGCCATGGTCCAGGCCGTCTTCCGCAGCAATTTCGTCCTGATGGGCGTGCCGCTGGTCGCCAATATCTTCGGCAGTGACGCACTGGCTGTCCCGACGATGATGATTGCCATCATCGTCCCGATCTACAATATCCTGTCCGTACTGGCCCTCGAGACCTTCCGTGGCGGCCGTTTCGCCCCGCTGCCGATCCTGCGCGGCATCCTGCAGAATCCCATGATACTCGGGGCCATCACCGCCATCCTGTGCCGACTGGCCGGTCTCACACTGCCCGTGCCGCTCCTGCATCCGCTCGGCCAGGTTGCAGCTGCAACTACGCCAATTGCTCTCATCGTGCTGGGCGCTTCTTTCGAGACAGGCGGTACCGGTCTGTACCGCCCACAACTCTGGCTCTGCAGTGCAGCCAAGCTCTTCCTCGTCCCGGCCATCATCCTGCCGCTGGCAGCCTTCATGGGCTTCCGCGGGGTCGATTTCGTCACCCTGATCGCGATATTCTGCACGCCCTGTGCCGTTGCCTCTTTTGCAATGGCACAGCAGATGGGCAGCGATGCCGAGCTGGCTGGCAACTGCGTCATCATCACCTCAGCCTTGTCCTGCTTCACCATCTTCGGCTGGATATTCAGCAGTCGACTGCTGGGATTCATCTGATCACGCCCCCACTGGCCTGATGAATCAAACCCGTACAAGAAATAGGCTGTACACTCATGAGTTTCAACTCATAAATGTACAGCCTATTCTTTCTATCCGATTGCCCGCGCCTCAGACTTCGATCTCACCGGCCAGGACCTTCTTGTAATCCTCGTAGTTCTTCTTCAACAGCTCCGGCGTATCGAGCTCATACGGGCATTTCTTCGTGCACTGCCGGCAGTTCAGGCAGTTCTCGATCTTCTTCATCTCGGCCTGCATGGAAGGTGTCAGCCAGGCTTTCGATGGCGCCCGCCGCAGCATGAGCGACATCCGCGCACACTGGTTGATCATGATTCCCGCCGGACACGGCATGCAATAGCCGCAGCCACGGCAGAACGCACCACTGAGCTCCTGCTGCTCTTTAGCGATATAGGCGGCAATCTCATCCGTCATCGCCGGCGTATCGACCATATAGCCGATCCATTCCGCCAGCTCGGACTCACGCTGCACGCCCCAGATGGGCAGGACATTGTCATACTGGGCAATATAAGCCATCGCAGCCTCGGACCGGTTAATCAGGCCACCGGCCAGCCCCTTCATGGCAACGAAACCCACGTTCTTTTCCCGGCAGAGCCTGACCAGCTGAATCTCCTTCTCCGAAGCCAAATAGCTGAACGGGAACTGCATGGTCTCATAGAGACCGGACTCCACGCAATCAAAGGCCACCTGGATCTTATGTGCGGTTACACCGATATGCCGGATCTTGCCCTGCTGCTTCGCCTCGAGCATAGCCTCGTACATGCCGGAACCATCCCCCGGCCGCCAGCACTGATCGACACAGTGGAACTGGTAGACATCGATGCAGTCCGTCTGCAGCAGGCGCAGTGAGGTTTCCAGATGCTGCCAGAACTCAGCCGGCGTCTTTGCATGTGTCTTCGTCGCGATGAACACCTTGTCCCACATCCCATGGAACGCCGCCCCCAGCTTTTCTTCGCTGTCACTATAGGCCCGGGCCGTATCGAAATAACGGATACCGCCATCATATGCCTGATGCAGCAACGCTACGGCCTCGTCCTTCGTTACCCGCTGGATTGGCAGGGCGCCAAACCCATTCTGTGGCACCGTGATGCCTGTACTGCCCAAAGTCAGCTGTTTCATGCTTTTCCCTCCTGAACTCGCTCTTTCTGCTTCGATTATGCTTCAATCAGTCCGGTCCTGACCAGATACTGATAGATGCCATCATCCGTATTGGGCGCCGTCACTTCAGTGGCCGCCGCCTTCACCGGCTCCGGCGCATTGCCCATCGCCACGCTTGCCCCCGTATAGCGCAGCATCTCCAAGTCGTTATAATTGTCGCCAAACGATAGCGATTCGGCGGCCGTCAGGCCAAAGTGATCCAGCATCACACGAATGCCCGTGGCCTTGGAAACGGACCGGTCCATGATCTCCAGCAGGAAAGGCGCCGACCGCACCACATGGAACATCGGGAAATCAGCAGCCAGCTCCCGCTCGGCCTGCTCACAATCCGCCGGATCTGCCATAATCAGGATCTTATTCGGCAGTTCCCCGGCCTGCAGCCGCTCATCGAAATCCCCTTCGATCGGCTGAGCCGTCGTAATGTCGATTTCCGTCTGCACCCGTTTATCCGACCGGTCCCGTACATACCAGTGACGCCCGGCATAATAATTCACGGTAACCTGCGGGAATTTCGTCCCGATGACCGTGAGCAGGCGAGCCGTATCCGCCGCCGCCATATCGGTACTCGCCAGCGTCTCTCCCTCTTTGGTCAGCACCAGACCACCGCTGTAGCTGATGATCGGGATCTGGATGCCCAGCTGATCCGTGATAGGATAGATAGCCTCCGGCATCCGCGCCGACACCAGCACAAAGGGAATTCCCCCTGCCAGCAACGACCGGACAGCCTTGCCCGTGCGCTCGCTGACCTTGCTGTCCGGTGTCAGGAATGTCCCATCAATATCCGAGAATACAATCTTTACCATATAAATCCCCCTGAATGTCCCTACACTAATTTCACGGCATTACCAGCTTACTTATCATCCATTTCCCCATTGTAGCAAATCCCCTGAACCACAACAAGCACTCAGCGCTGCCACAAACTCATCAATGTCACGACTACCGGTACCACTGCCAGCGCTGGCAGATAATTCAGCACCTTGATCTTCGTCACTTCCAGCATGTTGAGCCCCAACGCGAGGATCAGCAGGCTGCCGGTGCAGGACACCTCCGTGACCAGCTGGTCAGACAGGAAGGGTGCGATATACTGTGCCAGCAGCACGATGCCGCCCTGAAAGAACAAGGTAAATATCCCCGAACCCATGACACCGATTCCCATAACCGCCGCCATCATGATACCCGCGATGAAATCGAGCAGCGACTTCGTATACAGCATGGCAAAATCGGCGCGCAGCCCCGCATTCAGGGAACCGACGATGACCATGGCTCCCACATTCATGATCAGGCAGGAGGTGATGAACGCATTCGCAATCCGGGCGCCCTCTCCTCCCCCCGCAAAGCGGGAGGTCAGCCGCTCCGTAAACCGGTTGATCCGGCCATCAAGATCCAGCCATTCCCCAATGAATACACCAACCACCGCTGACACGATCATGATAAGGATATCCGGCTCCGCCACAGCGCCCTGAGCGCCGATGACTACCGTGCAGATTCCCAAGGCCTGCATGATGGCCGCTGATATATGCTTCGGGATTCCCCGCCTGAAGAGCAGGCCTATGATCGTACCGGCAAAGATGGCGAGTGCATTGACGATTACGGCAAAAATACCAATTCCTTCTTTCTGTTTTACGCTGCGATTCCTCCCAAAGTGCCTCTCCTTTGTCAGTTACTCCGGGAATATGCTATACTAAATAAAGTTGCTATCATTGAAAAGGAGTCATTCTATGTCTATGTTCCGGCGCTATGCGCTTTTTATTTTTGCTGTCGTTGTACAGTCGTCCGGCATCGCTCTTGTGGTCAAGAGCCTGCTGGGCACGTCACCAATCTCGAGCCTGCCGTATGTACTCAGCCTGTCATTTCCCTATACACTGGGCGAAACGACCTTTGCCATCAACATGCTGCTGCTGCTCGGGCAGATCCTGCTGCTGCGTCATGACTTCGACCGCATCCAGCTCCTGCAGGTTCCCTTCACCATGATCTTCGCCTATTCCATCGATGTATTCATGGAGCTCTGGAGCTGGGTCGTCCCCACCAACTACTTACTGCAGCTTCTGCCACTCCTGCTTGGTACGACGCTTATCGCCTTTGGCGTAGCCGTCCAGGGCATCGCCGATGTCCTTATGCTGCCAGGCGAAGGCATCGTCTATGCAGTAGCCCGCCATTTCCACATTGATTTTGGCAAGGTGAAGACCACCAATGACGTACTGCTGGTCTGCCTCGCAGCCGCCCTCTCCTTCTACTATATAGGAACCATCGAGGGCATCCGCGAGGGAACGCTGATCTCCGCGCTGATCACGGGCAGCATTGCCCGCTTCTTCCTGAAGCACCTGAGTACCGTCGATCAGACCGGCTCACTGGTTTTCCACCCGCACTGGTAAGGTACGATAATCTCAGCGCCCCACGATCAGACGGGCAGCCATCAGGCCCAGCCAGGCTGTCAGCAGCCCCAGCAGGATATTGGCCGCGATATTGGCAAACACATAAAAGGTGCTGCCACCGCGCATCAGGGTCAGTGTCTCGAGGCTGAACGAAGAGAAGGTCGTAAAGCCCCCCAGGAATCCAACCGTCAGTAGCAGCCTTGCTGGTTCAGCAAGGCTTATTTCTGCGCGCTCCGTGAGCAGCAGCAGCACCCCCATGATGAGCCCCATCAGAAAGCTGCCAATCGTATTGACCGCCAGGGTCCCCCAGGGAAATACCGTGCCGAAACGGGCACCGATATGCGTTGTCGTAAGATAACGGCAGACAGCACCAATGCCGCCACCAGTAAATACCAGTAGTATATTTTCCATGCAATCCTCCAACTACAAGACTATTTCTTCTGCCGCTTGACGAACCTGCGGAAAGAAGCCCGGATCACTGGGCAGCCATGACATTCTTCTCCCGAAAAGCGGCCATGCTTCAGCCATTCCGCTGACACATGGCGGATGCAGTCCGGTTCCGCCCCCGCCGCCTTGAGCAAGGCGATTACCTGCCGATCATCAGCATGCTCCTGCAGCATACGGATCTGCAGCAGCCATTTCCGATACAACTGACAGACCTCCTGTTGATGCTGACAGAACTCCTCTTCCGTCATGTCGATATCCTCCAGGGCCTGTTGCAGCACATTGCAATTAGCGCAATCATAGACCGTCACGGATCTGCGTTTGATATGGCTGCTGCATGGTTTGGGCAGTGGCCAGTAGAAATAACCGACTTTATTGGCCAGGCGGATGATTTCGGCATGGCATTTGGCCATCTGCTCCACATTGTCCGGAATATACTGGTGCAAAGCCTCATCCAGCTTCGGACGCGTCGGACCGAGCGGGAAGGGGATCAGCTTGTTGGCTGCCTGCTCATCTTGCACGACATTGACTTTATGGACCATGCCCATGATGATCAGGTTGCGCTGCTTGGAGAGCAGCGACAGGAATTCCTTGCTGTTCTCAATGCCAACAGGATCCCCATCTTCCTCCATCAGTTTATGCAGTTCCATCGCCAGGATGATGGTCCGCTTGTGCAGATCCATCATTTCCTCAAAGGCATCCCGCATTTCCTCATAACGGAATTTCTGCAACTCTTCCTCTGTCATTCCCCTGCTCCCCCTTTGCTGCACGATTACGTCTTACTATTCATTCGCTTTTTCAGGGGAAATATCCTTTTTATCGGATAAAATAAGGTTTCAAAATCAGGGTGACGAAGAAAATCACAGCAGACAGGACCACAATGGTCGCACCGGCTGCCATATTGAAATAATACGCCAGGATCAGGCCCGTAAAACCGGACAGCAATGCAATCAATACCGACACCACATGATACTGCTTGACATTCCCCGTCACATTGCGGGCAGCTGCCGCTGGCAGGACCAGCAGTGCATTGATGATCAGGATACCGACCCACTGGATACTGATGGAAACGACGACCGCCAGGATGGCCGCGAACAGCCCCTCGGCCCAGAAAGTCGAGATGCCGCGGCTGCGGGCAAAGGACGAATTGATGGACAAGACGAGCAGCCGGTTGAACAGCAGCGCCCAGGCCGCCACCACCAGCACGAACACGATGACCAGTGCCTGCAGATCATCCTCGGTGATGCTCAGCACATCGCCGATCAGAAAAGCAGAGAATTTATTGAACCCACCGCCATAGCTCATGATCATAAGGCCCAGCGCAATCGCTGTCGATGAGAATACACCAATGATCGTATCCGTCGAAGCCGTGCTCTTCGTCTTGATATACGTGATGAACAGGGCAAACAGTACAGAAAAGACCAGCAGGGACAGCAGCGGCGACACCGAACCGAACAGCACGCCAATGGCAATACCGGTAAAGGCACCATGCCCCAGCGAATCTGAGAAGAACGCCATACGGTTCGAGACCACCATCGTGCTCAACAGCCCGAACAATGGCGTGACCAGCAGGATTGCCAGGAACGCATTCTTCATGAAGGTGTGACTGGCCCATTCAAACGGCAGCAGCGCATTCATGGCGCTATAGATGATATCCATCAGTCCTGCACCTCACTTTCCACGCTTTCCTTGCGCACTTCTTCCGTATCCTCACCAGCCAGCATCCCGAATATCTTCTTCGTGCGCGGATCACTGAACACCTCATCCGGTGTCCCGTTGGTAATGACACCCTTATTGAGCAGGACCACCTGATCCGCATGCTTGGCAACCATATTGAGATCATGTGAAATCAGAATAATGGCCATATCCTCTTTTTCCCGGAGGTCGGCCAGGATCTCATAGAACAGCTCCAGACCATTCTGATCGACGCCGGAAACCGGCTCATCAAGCAGCAACAGATCCGGCAGCGGATCGAGCGCGAGCGCCAGCAGGACACGCTGCAGCTCACCGCCAGACAGCGCGCCCAGACGGCGGTCGATGAGGTGCTCCGCATGGACGCGTTCCAGATTCTTCAGCACGCGCGGCCGCAGCGACTTCGCCGAGCACAACCAGACCGGCTTATTCGACAGGCAGGCCATGAAGATATCCATGACACTGGTCGGCGCACTGACATCAAAGCGCAGATACTGCGGCACATAGCCGATGACCGGATGCCCCGTATGCTTTCCTTTGGCATCCACATAGTGGAGCTTTCCCTGATGCGGCACCTCTCCCAGCAAAGCTTTCAGGAGCGTGCTCTTGCCGGCACCGTTCGGCCCGACAATCGCCGTCAACTGGCCGCAATGGATATGGATATTAACATGCTCGAAGATGGTCAGACGGCCGATCCGGACCGTGAAATCTTCGATTTTCGTACAGCACAGCTTCGCGCAATCCTCACAGGACGAGGCACGATGGTGCATGATTGTCTTGAACAAAATAAAAACTCCTTAAAATTCAGCCTGCACAGGCAGCCGATTCGTACATCAGCGGGTCAGCTGGCGGAACGCACGGCTGCCAAGCAGCAGCCCGAGCCCCGCATAGACCAGCAGGACCAGTACCTGATGACAGCGCGATCTCCGCACCGCTGCCAATGCCCCGCAGCAGATAGCTGGTATGAGTCAAAGGCATAATCTCGATGAAATAGCGCACTACCGCTAGGCAGGGCATGGGTCGAAAAGAATGTACCACACAAAAAGGACATCGGCAGCAGGATATAGGTATTGACCTGACTCATCTCTTCATAGGTATTGATCTTCATCGCTGCCAGGAACCCGATCTCTGCAAAGATCACGCAGTTCAGGACCAGGCACCAGCAGGAACAACGGGGTCAATGTGAAATGGGCCCCGAACAGGAACGCCAGCAGGACGATGATGGACGAGGAAATCATCCCCCGCAGCACCGCCGCCAGCACCTTGCCGATCACGAACGCATCGGCCAGATCGGCGCGATGATGTACTCCTCAAGGCTCTTATGATAGATGCGCTCCGCATGCACCGGCGTGATGCTGTTGAAGCTGATGTTCATCGAATTCAGCGCCAGGATACCAGGCACCAGGAAATCCAGATACGTGCCGGAATCCACCTGAATGCTGCGCCCCAGCCCCCAGCCAAAAGCCACCAGATAAAGGATTGGTGCCACCATGCGGGAGAGGATGAACTTCATCATGCGCCGCTTCAGCACGACCCAGTCGCGCCAGAATACAGTCCAGATATCCTGAAGCATCACAGCCCCTCCTTCCTGCCAGTCAATTCAATGAAAGCATCCTCGAGATTGGTCGGACGGATGATGATACCACCGGCCGACTCCTGCTCGCCGGCAAACGCGGCCGCCGCATGCTTTTCCGAAAGAACCGGTACTCCCGCCCATCCGGACCATCCCACTCCACCGTGAAACGTCCCAGATGCTCACAGAAATTCGCTGGGGTATCCAGAGCGACCAGCCGCCCCTTGTTCAGGATTGCCACGCGGTCACAAAGACTCTCGGCCTCCTCGATGTAATGCGTTGTGAGGAATACCGTCACGCCATCCCGGGCCATCTGACGGATCAACGTCCAGATGCGCCGCCGTACCTGTGGATCGAGCGCTACCGTCGGCTCATCCATGAACAGGATGCGCGGCCGGTGAATGAGTGCACGGGCAATCAGCAGACGGCGCTTCATGCCTCCCGACAATCGCCGGACGCCATCATTCACGACCTCCGACAGCTCGACATAGTCCAGCAGTTCCTGTATCCGTTTCTGCCGCTCCGCCTGCCCCATATGATGCAGCCGGGCATGCAGTTCCAGATTCTCACCCACCGTGAGATCCTGATCGAAATTCACATGCTGCGGAACCACTCCGATCACACTCTTCAAATCCTGTCCATGTGACAGCAGATCCTTTCCGGCATAGCGTATCTCCCCGCTGGTCGGTCTGGTCTGCATGGTCAGCATTCGTATCGTCGTCGTCTTGCCCGCGCCATTTGGCCCAAGCAGGCCGAAGATCTCACCGGATTCAATCGCGAGCGACAATTGATCCACAGCCGTTTTATCACTATTCGTCCCCGTCTTTGTCTTATGCGGGAATTTCTTTGTCAGTCTGTCAATTATTATCATTCAGATCTCCTGAAAAATGCATCCAACCGATTGGTTTAAAACCAACCCATTTTAATTGTAGCAAACCCTTGACATACTCCCATGGTTAAACCATGGGATTCTAGGGTCGATAACGTGGAATGCACATCTCGCGATGGACTTACTTCCATTGCCCTACCAGTCGATGTCCCAACTGGATTGGAATTATCTTTTTGTAAGGATTCTCACCCCTTCCCTTTCTATATTCCTCGCCGCGTTGCGGTCGCGGTCTAATCTGGCTCCACATTGGCAAACCCATTCGCGGATTCGCAAGTCTTTCACTTCTGGTTTTTTGTGCCCGCATTCGTAACATAACTGACTGGATGGAAAAAACTTGTCTACTCTCACGACAGTTGTACCAAGTTGCGGAGCAATATACTCCAAAAGATTTAGGAACTCGCCAAAACCGTAATCCATGACCTTCTTACCGTGTCCCGCCTGCATCCATTTGAGGTTTAAATCCTCAAAACAAAGAACACTATATTCCTGACATAATTCTCGTGCCAATTGCCAATGAAAAGCGTTGCGCTGATTGTAGACCTTGCGGTGCAATCTCGCTAACGCAAGCTGTGCCTTGCGCCTGTTGTTGGAACGCGGGTGTTTCAGCGACAGATTTCTGTTAGCTTTTGTGATAGCTTTCTTCTGCTTCTTGAAGAACTCTGGTGCAGAAATATCTTTGTCTACTTCTGGCGCAACGAGCATTTTGCCTTTGAAGCCGAAGTCGAAGCCGATGCTTTTACCCAATCTGGCCTTGATTTTAACCTCTGGTGTCTCGCATACCAGATAGACATAGAAATCTCCGCAAGCGTCCTTTTTGACTGTGAGTAGGAGAATCCTGCCCTCAATCTCTCTGGACTTAAAGAACTTATATTTATTGCCTGCAACCTTGATTGTATGGTCCTTTACAATATTCTGTCCTACCATATTGTAGGAGAATGAACGATATTTCCTCCAACTTTTAAACTTCGGTGGAGCAGTCTTACGCTTACGCTTCAAATTATCCCAGAAAAGTTTGTACCCCTTGTCGATTCTGTCCGTGATGTCCTGAATAGAATGAGCAGGAATTTCCTGCCAGTAGGAGTGCTTCGGAAGTTTTTTGAGCTTCGTAAGGTGCTTTTGCAACTGATACTTGTTCAACGATTTGTGGAACAGTTTCCAATATCTCTTATGGAGAGCGATGCAGTGATTATACACTTTGCTCACTACCCATAATTGATGTTCCAGTTTTCTATTTTTTTTTGAGTGATAGAGTTTCAGCTTATATGTTTTCACTGTGCATCGCACCTTCTTTCATGTCTCTATTATACCATGTTTAACCGTAGGCCGCGCCTAACCCACGGTTAAAACCGTGGGTTAGGCGCGGAAATTTTTGTCAAACTATGCTACAATAGATTCTATCAGACTTTAGGAGGATATGTAAACCATGAGCGACGAACAAATCAATCTGACGCCGGCTGAAGCCAATAAGATGCGCCGGAACATCACAGCCATGCAGAAGCGCATCCGCAGCATGCATGACCTGCGCGGCAAGATGAACCAGGCCATGGCCCGGGTCACCGACCAGAATCTGGACCTGGCCCTGACCCAGAAAAAGAGCCTCAAAGCCCTGAGCCGGGAATACGACCAGCTCACCCAGGAAGTCAGCTGCCTGCCGCCGCTCGATGCGGCCCAGGTACTGGAAGAAGAGTACAACTACATCCTGACCATCGGCAACATCATCGAGACCACTCGCGAGCTGAAAAAGAACGTGGCCATCGGCGAAGAAAACCGTGCAGCCATCATCGATGGCCTGCTGAAATTCTACGACGGCCTGCGCCAGGAACTCGCCATTACCCAGACTGCCAAGGTAGATCAGGCATAAGCAGGCAGCCGGTGGCAGCATAATTAAACAAAAACATCGGACAAGCGCACGATTTGAAACAGCCGGAAGGCCGGAATCGTGCGCTTTTTTTGATGACCATCTAAAGATTCATTTTCCCTTTGTTACAATAATAAAAATTTATTAAAAAATATTAAGTCGTTATGACCCATAAGCGCTATAATGAAGTAAGAATATTTATTAGAATTTACTCGTCCAACTTTCTAATATCTATTCCACAAACATATTACTTAAATTCATAATCAGGGAATTTTTACATGGAGGTGTATGTAGTTGATTATCACGGAAAGTTATAAACCATCAACTCAAGTGCTGTCCGCACAAAATAACGGTACAGCCAAACAAAAAACACAGGCAGCAGACAAGCAGTCTGTACAGCCTGCCTATCAGGTTGATATCAGTCCAGCCGGGGAACGTGCCCAGGCTGAAAATCGTCTGGAGAAAATGTTCCATAATAGTACAGCTCAGGCAACGCTTACCCTTACGGACTGGACCGACGAGCAAAAAAAAGCGTTTGCCAGTATCCTGAAAGCAGCTGGTAAATCAGACGTAGACAATCCGCTTTGTATTGACGATTTTAAAATGACGGGTGCCCTTGAAATAGTCGAACCCGAAATAGTAGATCCTTTCAGAGGCGGAGATGGACTCTTAGCGTTCGATATAAGTTCTGAACGACTACTAGAAAATACAGGGCTGGCCAATCCGTTGTATAAAGACTATCAGTCCGTTATGGATAAGTATTTTACTGCTGCTTCAGCCGTTGATCAAGGTGGAGTGAACACATTCAAGCAATTGAACCTTGAATTTGCCGGCGTGGCATTCTCTGCCAATGAAAAATACAGTTCCAATGACGCTGCTAAGCAGATTGCCAAGGGAGAATATACCTGGTATGAATATACACAGGCCAGAGGATATGCTTCTCAGCTCCAGAACAAAGCTGGCGTTTATGTACAGGTTGGAAATTATGAAAGCAGCATCTCTTACACCTATAACGGTACGATTGCTAACGTTGGTATAAAACAACTTGATTTTATGGCTAGTCATCAGGAAGCAGAGTCTGTCTGGACAAAAGCCATGCAAGGCGGCTATAAAAATGCTCGTGAATTGACGGATGCCCTTAAAGACGGTGGCTTTGACGATGCCGCCAAAGGGTATGAAAAAATGTTAAGTGCCCATACCGAAGGCAAAAATTGGACGATAGATAACATAATGCAATCGGAGTTTACCCAGGAATGCGGCAACATTTGGGAAGTATCCGTAGGTTCCGATAAATTTAAGGAAATGCAGGCACAATACAGCAATAACAGTCACTTCACCTACTCCGCCAGCGATCTCGACAATGCCTATCGTGATGGACAAAAGGAAGCTACCATGATACATTCTGCCGCTTCTGCTCGTGCTGCCAGTATCTGGTTTGTAACAGATGATGGCCAGGCCTATGATGTAGATGGCATCAAAAACACCAAGCGAGCCAGAACAGAGGCTATTATGCCGACTTCAAGCAACCAGCCAATTATTACCTTACAAAAAGAGTTAAAAGATCTCCGCAAACAACTGGAGTCTCTAAAGTCGGGAGAAACAGACCAATCGCAAGGAAAAGCCCAAGAGCAGACGCTAAATATCAGAATACAGACCATACAACTGCAAATCAGTTCATATTTAGAAACTATAAGTAAAAAATAACGGTCGGTTGTATAATGAAGTTGAACAGTTAATCAAAAAATAAAAATCCATAGTGACTTCCTGTGTTAAAATGGTTTTGCTAAACAACACAAACAAAGGAGTAATCACTATGGATCAATCCAATTTTAACACAATCGAGAGAAGTCGTAAACAGGGTCACCATCTCACGCTGGATGAGCGTGGCATGATTCAGGCACTCCATGAACAGGGCTATTCGCTTCGTGGCATTGCTGCTGCGGTTGGTTGTGCTCACACTACCGTTCATTACGAACTGCGGCGTGGAACACCAGAGCGTAAAGGCGGTCGTGGCCGAATGCCAAAGTATACGGCTAAGCGCGGCCAACAGGCGTATAAGGAACATCGCAGGAATGCTAGACGTCCCTGTAAACTTGACAGCGATAACTGCGAGCCCTTCATCCAATGGATGGTGGAACATGTCCGCAAGAAGCGGTGGTCATTGGATACCTGTGTCGGCCATGCCAGGCTGCAAAACTTGTTTCAGCCGGAGCAGATTCCCTGCACCAAAACGCTCTACAATATGCTCTGGGCTGGCAAGCTGCCGCTTTCTCTTTTTGATGTTCCGCAGGCGCTGGGGCGTAAGCAGCACCGAAAATGGAATCGCAAGAACAAACGCATGAAAGGCCGTAGCATTGAAGATCGTCCGGCTATCGTCAGCGAAGGAACCGAGATCGGTCATTGGGAAATCGATACGGTTGTTGGACAACGGGAAGGCCGTGAGGCAGTTGCCTTTACTGCTGTGGAAAAGGTAACGCGCAACTACATAGCTATTCGTATCTCCGGACGTACCAGTGCCGGTGTTGAGGATGCTATGAATAAGCTGCAGGAGCTATACGGCAAAGAACGTTTTAGTCAGGTATTTAAGACGATGACCGCTGACAACGGCCCGGAATTCGAGACATTATCCAAGTTTGAGAGCCTAGGCACCGCCATCTATTTCGCGCATCCGTACAGCTCATGGGAGCGCCCTCAAAACGAGCGTCATAATGGGCTGCTGAGGGATTTCATTCCCAAGGGTAAATCGATAGAGCCATTCAGCGATGAAGATGTCCTGAACATGGCCGATATGCTGAACCAGCGTCCGCGTCGCATTCTTGGCTACCATACGCCAACGGAGCTATTCGACCATTTTCTCGATGAAGTTTATACTATTGATAATGTTTCTTGATTAAATTAGTGTTCAATTTGCACTTGCAATTTACCAGTAAAAAATAATCCATCCAGACAATATAAAAGCAGTGTGTAAGTTACTAGTTGATAACTTACGCACTGCTTTTATTTGTCTAATCCGAACTACTTTTCTCTCTTGACAGCCATTTCCGCTTGTATCCGTTCCTTGGGGCTTTGAGCCTTGATCACCGCTTGCACACTTTGGACGAACTGCTGGCAGATACTGATTTCCCTGCCTTGCAGCGCTTTGCTTCCGGGAAGCAGTATTTCTGTATTAGTTATACTGTATGGCTGGAATGCTGGATTCTGTATCTGATTATTAAAAGCATCGGTAATCCAAAAGCTTTTTAGAATTCTCCATTTTTAAGTGCCCTTTCAAAATTGAATTTTTCACCTAAATCTGGCAGAAGGTTAAAGAGATTGATAATGGCTGCACGCGATATAGATTGCTCTTTCATGAATTTTTTCATCAAGGATGGATAGCATTCTTCAAAAAATCCCAATAGATACCGCTGGTGTTGCTCTTCGCAGTACGGAATTTCATGGCGCAGGATTTTGGCCAATGTCTGATAAGACATTTCGTTTTTGAAACGGATATTCATACGTACCTGACAAGCCAGTGAAGCCCTATTCTTTATAGTATTTTGCATGATATGCACCCTCCTTTCAACTCTTCTCAGCCTTATCATACCATATCAAAATCAGATAGCCAATAGGAGCCTCTCTATAGTGGCACGTTTGTCAAGACAAAAATCGATGAATTTCCAAATGTATCAGGCAGCAGACATTGCAGCATTGAGCAGCAGTGCCGGGAAGTATCGCTCTGCTGGCGGGACGTTCCCGATGGCTGAGTGGCAGCGCTGGAAGTTATACACGTTGATGTAGTTGCGGATGGCCTTGCGAGCCTCCCGGATGTTGCGGTACTGCGTGAGATAGGCTTCCTCATACTTGAATGTCCGGAACCACCGCTCAATCTTGATGTTGTCGGCCCAGCGGCTCTTGCCATCCATGCTCTGGCGGATCTTGTGTTCCTTGAGGAAAGCCTTGTACTCCTTGCTGGTGAACTGGCATCCTTGGTCGGAGTTGAGAATCTGCGGCTTTGCTATACGGAGAGCCTTCCTTACGGCGGCAATGACCATCCGGGTGTCCAGGGTATCGTCCACCTCCCAGCCAACAATGCAGCGGCTGTACCAGTCGATGATGGCTGTCAGATAAACGAAACCGTGCTCCAGGGGAATGTAGGTGATGTCGATGGACCATGCCTGGTTAGGCTGCTGAATATCCACATGCTTCAGCAGGTAGGGCATCACCTGCGCTTGTTGCTGCCGCTTGGAAAGGTTCATCTTCGGATAGATGACGTCGATGCCCATCTCGCGCATATAGCGAGCTGTCTTGCGTCGTCCGGCCTGATGCCCGAGGCGCTGCAGCTGCGAGGCCAGCTGCCTTGCGCCCCAGGCAGGATTGTCCGTGTGGAAACGATCGATGATGCGCTTGCATTCCAGCTCTTCATCTGATGGAGTGTTCTCTTTGGGGTGGTAGTATTGGCTTGTGCGGTTGACGCCGAGCAGCTTCGCTGCTTTCCGAAGGGAAAGCTCCTTGCACTCACTCCTCGAAAGGTTTTGGAGAATACTGTTTCTCGTAGTCCGGTCCAAGAATTTCCTCAGATTTTTTTTTCAACCAATCCACCTGCATGGTGAGTTGGCCAACTTTGCGGGCATAGGAGGCTTTCTCCTTCCGCTCGGTCTCGAGTTTTTGATTGAGGTTGTCCTCTCTGGAATCATCGAATATGATGCTTGCCTTGCTGAGAAACTCGTTCTTCCAGTTCCGCAAGAGGTTCGGCAGGATTTCGTTCTCAGCCGCCAGCGTGTTGAGGTCTTTCTCACCCTTGAGCAGCTCGATGACGAGATCGGATTTGAATTTCGACGTGAAATGACGGCGCGTGCGTGACATGATGATTATCTCCTTTTTCATTGATCGCCTCCAGTATACCACGAGATTCACATTAAGAAATAGTTTCGAAGTTGTCTTAATTCATAGTTCCATTATACTCCTGCTGATGTCTTACTTACACAAATTATTATACACTCCGTTTACTATAAATCTATAGGTTCTCCCTGCTTCCTAGAGAATTCACGATACAGGCCATGAGTATTCGTCAATTCTTCATAATAATAAAAAGTTAAATGTTTCTTACCATCAATCTCAGCTGTTCACTTGACCACTACCATAGATTATGATAAAACGGATGTATAGGAGGCGGTTTTAATGAATGGAATCTCATCGGTAAGCCAGCACGGCATAACAGGGAATCTGCCAATCAAACGAACGACGCCAGCAGCAGGGAGTATAACGGAGGTGACTTGTCATGAAGATCAGTAATAACGATTCGATCAAACAAGCCAGTCATTCCTTCTTGACAGCTGCCGCCCGAAATGAAACTCATGATACTTCATCGGTGGATCAGTGGCTGTCCAAAGCAGCAGATGTCTATATCAGCAAAAGCGGTAAGGAATTAAGTGCTGCTGCCCAGTTACGCGCGGATAAGGATACCGGGGCCGAAAGCAGTCTGCAGGAAATCAATACCAAAAAGGAACAGATCAACAGTGACAAGCAGCGCATTTCTGAAATAGACCAAAAGCTGTCCGAAGATGATGGAAGCCTGACAGACAAGGATAAAGAGACCCTGCAGAAGGAACGGGAAACCTTGCAGAAACGCAGTGAGACACCAGAAGATATCATGCACAAGAAATACCAGCAGATCAACGCGCTGGAAAAGCAACGTGACTCCGGAACATTGACTGGCGAGGATATTCTTGTTATTGATAAGCAGATTGATTATCTGCATATTGATATAAACCATCAAAAAAACGCTGTATATCAGCAGGGAAAAACTGAGGAATCCTTGTCACAAAAGGCTGTGCAGGAGCGTGCCGTCCAGGATGAAAAGACCACGGCAAAACTCGATAAACAGACCGAGAGCCAGGTACAGGAACAAACCGAGCAAGTCAGCATCCTGCAGCATGAATCCACAACCCAGGATGAGACCAGACCACTTCAGGTGCTCCAGAATGCTCAACAGGTTGAGGCCGCAAGCCAAAGCAAGAAAACAAGTACCATCAATCCAGCAGCAAGCACGAAGTAAGCTGTCATTTCATTTTTTCAAAAGGGGATGCCCGCAATGGGCATCCCCTTAATTTACCTACTCAGAGCAGCATCCCCAACAACAGACCGGCTGCGCCGCTGCCTGCCAGCAGCGGAATCACGCTGACTTTCCGGCGGACGGCTATGATGGATGCCACCAGCACGATGACGCCAACCGGGTCGATGCTCTTCAGATCAGCTGGCAGCGTCTCCACATTCCACAGGGCCAGGATGATGAAGCTGATGCCTGCCGCCGCGATCAACGCCACGACAGCCGGACGCAAGCCATTCAGTGCCCCGCGGATTGGGCCGATATCACCGTACTTAAAGAACAGATTGGCCAGGATGATGCCGATGATCAGCGAAGGAACACAGAACCCCACCGTCGCAGCGATTGCTCCCGGCAGCCCGGCAACTTTCATGCCGGCAAACGTCGCCGCATTGATACCGATTGGTCCCGGCGTCATCTGCGAGATGGTGAAAATATCCACGAACTCACTCAGGCTCATCCATTGATAAGTGTCTACTACAGCCGCCTGTATCAGCGGCATCGATGCATAGCCACCGCCCACGCAGAACAAACCAACTTTGCAGAACTCCCAGAATAATGTCCAGACTAGCATAGATTCGACCTCCTTTACTTGTTATATTTCGCATCGCGCATGAACAGCAGCCCCAGAATGCCATCCAGCAGGACCAGCAGCATGATATTGACATCAAAGAAATAATTCGCCACGAACGTACCGATGATGATAGCAATCGGCAGGACCAGTTTGTTCTTGATCTGCTTGCGCAGCAGATCGATCGACACATTGACGATCAGGGCTGTCGCACCGCACTGCATGCCCTTGAGCGCATAACGCACATACTGGTTTGACGCGAACCAGTCATAGGCAAAAAAAATCAGCGACAGCGTGATGAGCGGTGGCAGGATCGTCGCCGTCAGAGCCGTCAGCGTTCCTCGCAGGCCGGCCATGCGATAGCCAAGGATGATCGAGGCATTGACTGCCACCACACCTGGCATCGACTGGGCGATCGATACGAGATTCAAGGTATCCTTGTCGTCCAGCCAGCCATATTCATCCACATATTTCGCCCGCAGCAGCGGGATGATGACAAAACCTCCCCCTACCGTAAACGCACTGATCAAAAACGTGGACTGGAATAACTTCCAGTAAAAATTCGGGCAATCCAATGCCGCCGATCGCATCTCATTTGTCATGCTTTTTCCTCCATTTCCAGTGCCGCCAGGAACTTCTCCCCTGCCGTCGACAGGTACCGGTCCTGCCGCCAGATTGCAACCAGCCTGGTCCTCAGTTTCTTCTCATCGATCTGCTTGACCCGCAGATTCTCATGTGCGGCCAGATTCAACGCAGCTGCCGGCGCTATTGCCACCCCCAGCCCGGCATTCGCCCACAGAACGGTCGTCCGGGCATCATCGTTGCGGCAGTAGATATCCGGCCGTACATCCGCGGCTTCAAATGTATCGTGCAACAGCTGGTTGAAGCGGCGATAGATGATCAACGGCTTGCCCGCCAGATCACAGACCGGAATCACATCCTGTCCCGGGCACCAGTCCCACTCTCGGGTCATCGCCGCCACCATCGGCTCAGCCGACAGGAACCGGCAGTTGAACCGACTGCTGTTAAACGGCGTCCGCACGATGCCGATCTCGATGATGCTCTGGTCCAGCATCTCGAGGATCTGATAGGTATTGCCATCGTGTATCTCAAAGTGGATATCCTGATACTGCTCATGAAACTGTCGCAGCCCTGGGCTGAACAGTATATTGCCAGACGATGACACTGTTCCAATTGCCAAAGTGCCCCGGATGCCCCGCTGGAAATCAGCCACTTCCCTCCGGGTCGAATCTGCCAGATCCAGCAGCTGCCTGGCCCGATGAGCCATTGCCCGCCCGGCATCGGTCAGCTCGATATGATGCGGCCCACGCCGAAAAAGCGTAACCCCCAGCTCAGATTCCAGCAGCTTTATCTGATGGGACAATGGCGGCTGTGCCATATGAAGTTTTTTGGCTGCCGCTGTGATCTGTTCCTCTGACACGATGGTCAGGAAGTAATGTAGTTGTTTCAGGTCCATGTTACCGCCATCCTCATATCATAAAAGTATGCACCTACTTAGAATAGAACGGCAGCCTCCGCTGTAAAGAAACTGCCGTTCAAGGAAAGGACTATTTCTTATTCGCCCTTATTATAGCATCAGTATATCCATATGAAAAATATTGTTTTTATCTATGCTGTATACGATAAAAATATATGGTATTAAATAAATGCTCCGCTTCCCTATAAACACTTACTCAGGAAACAAAATAAAGGACATTCCCTTCCGCCGTTGAATTATAGAATTATAGAAACTATTTATTGTTTTTTCATTGGAGAGGAAGATAATACAATGAATGTATTAAACAATATCAAAGTAGCCTACAAGATACTGATTCTTGTCATAATCGCTGCCATCGGCATGATTGGTATCGGTTATCAGGGTTACACCACCATCCAGACATCAAAGCAGTCACTTAGCATCATCTATCAGCAAAATATGCAGCAACTCTATCATATCGGTGAAGCAAAATACATGCTGCGCGATATGCAGTCCCGAGCCGCGCTGGCCATGGCAGCCCATGATGCCGCCCGCTTTGCCGAGCTAAAGAAGGATGCCAGCGAGATCCAGTCCAAGTTTGACCAGAACTGGAATGGCTACAGCAAAGCCGTAGCCGGAACGGATGCCGCCAAAGCCAATGACGAAATCCAGCAGAACTGGAAGACTTTCTATGATGCCATGAATCATGTCATCGACCTGGCATCTTCCGGCAATATGGCTGAAGCCGAAACCTACTACAGCAAGACCGGTGCTCAGGCAACCACGAATTTGCGCAAGGTACTCGAAGCACAGCAGGACGCAGCTCAGCAAAACTCCGAATCGCTTTACCAGCAGATTGAATCTGCTTCATCATCAGCCAGCACAATCATGGCCTTATTCTGTATCATCGCCCTGGTCATCCTATTCATCGGTGCGCTGTGGATTTCAAAAGCAATCACCACTCCGTTACAAGCCATGGTGGCTGCCTGCCAGCGTCTTGGCGCTGGTGATTTCCGTCTGACGCCGCGTCAGGTGAACCGTGGCGATGAATTTGGCCACATGGCTGATGTCATCATCACCATGCGTGACAGTCTCAACGAACTCATGCGGAAAACTCACGACAGTACACAGCAGATTGCCGCCGCCAGTGAGGAACTCACAGCCAGCTCACAGCAATCAGCCCAGGCCTCAAATCAGGTAGCCCAGTCGGTCACCGATGCAGCCAGCGCGGTCATCCAGCAACAGGATGCCGTAGAGTCCAGTACCACAGCCGTCCAGCAGATCAGTACCACCGTTGGTTCGATCAATGATCAGGCCAAACGAGTGGCCAGACGGGCCGAAAGTGCAGCTCAATGTGCAGCCGATGGTGCACAGGTCATCGACACCACCGTGGCGCAGATCCACAATGGTGCAAAAAGCGTCCAGGAATCGTCCCAGATGGTTGACCGCCTGGGAGAAAGCTCCCAGGAAATCGGCACCATCGTCGAGACCATCTCCAGTATAGCCGATCAGACGAACCTGCTGGCTCTCAATGCAGCCATCGAGGCTGCCCGTGCAGGTGAGCATGGCCGCGGCTTTGCCGTAGTCGCTGATGAAGTACGGAAGCTTGCCGAACAGTCCGGTCAGGCTGCTCAGCAGATCACGACCTTGATCTCCAGTGTGCAATCCGATACCCATTCAGCGGTAGAAGCCATGAAGACCGGCCGTGCCACCGTCGATACCGGTGCCCAGTCTGTCGAGAAACTCCGCGAGGCCTTCCTGCAAATTGATAAACTGGTCAAGGATGTCAGCCAGGAAGTCGAGCAGATGACTTCAGCGGTCCATTCCGCCAGCACCGATACCGACAACATCTCCACCCATGTCGCCAATATCGGCGAACAGGGAAAATCCGTATCCGCGGAAATGGAGACCGTATCCGCTGCCACCGAGGAGCAATCTGCCTCGGCCAGCGAGATTGCTTCGGCCAGCGAATCCCTGTCGAAACTTGCCGAACAGCTGCAGGCTTCACTGAGTCAGTTCCGATTCTGACACAACGCTAAACCTTATCCTTTATAACCACAAAAACAACGATATCGTAAACAAATGTTTATGATATCGTTGTTTTTTTATCAAATCAGCTAATACGCTACCGCTCGATAAACTGGAAGTTACAGCTCAATTCATCGAAGAAGCACCAAGGCTAGGTATGAGTAAACCCGCTCAGACAAAGTTCGGAGAACGAGTAAATATAACACAGCAAAGGAGCGCTTAGTTCGAGGAAATTAGACCGCCGCGGGGGCAGCGCATAGCCAACATTCCGCTGAGGTAACCTGCTAGAAAAAATTTTAGGCTTTAATTAATCATTGAAAAAGCACTTAAACGCGCTTCGCTTAAACGAAAGTCTTTTTCAAGGAAGGGTGGTAGCCTAAAATTTTTTCCTTAACGCAGAACACCAAACGCTCCATTTATGGCTATGCACTGCCCCCGCGGCTGGGCTCGATGCATCGATGGTTGCTTTACTCTAAATCAGCTACATTGCTAATTCTCTCTTTGATGCTGGAATCCGGCAAATCTGCCCGAACCGAACCCAGGCCTACCGTCAGAAGGAGAACTACCCAGAAGCCGCCACTAATCGACGGCGGGCGAGGGGAAACTATTTCTTTTGGCTGGAACGACTGCCGTAGGCTGGCACGCCGTAGGTACTTGCTAGGTCCGTCGATTCGTTGCGGCGCCGTGGTACCGGCGCGTCAGCTAAGTAAATACTACAATCTCAGGGCGGGACATTTACTACGGCCCCCCAAGAAGTGAGCCCATAGGGCGAAGCTGATTGGTGTGGGGCCGTGTATGCCTAGATGCAGCTTGCTGCATCCGGCTCAGTGGAAGCCAAAAAAATAGTTCCACCGAACCCCGTGCTGAGCTTGTGCCGACTCGTTACCTGTAGCTAAGTTTAGCTATCCCCTCTCGGTCACAGAGAACCGTCCCCTGTGACCGCCTTGAACTACTCGTCATCTGTAGCTCACTTCCCGAACCTATCCTTCAAATTTCAGTTTATCAAAAAGATGCCCTTTGTCCTTCAATGCTCCATCAGCATGATCTTGTCCGGTGGAAAATACAGATACAGCGTATCAGCGGCAATGCGTCTCCATTCCTCCTTGCCCAGTTCCCAGCGGATCATCCTGGCCTGCGTTCCCTGTCGCCGTATCATGATGAGATAGGAAAACGTATCCTCAATCACCCGGACTACTTCCATGCAGAACACATTGGGGCCGGCAGCTGCTCGACCTCCAGGAAGTGCGCTCGTATCCCGGCATAACGCACCCCCTCGGCCACACTCTCATGGGTCTCGAGCTCCAGTTCCCAGTCATCTGCCTGGATGCGATGCTCTGCCAGCCGATGTGCCCCGCTGACATTCTTGCAGCCTGTCAGCAAGGTTGCCGCCAACGTATCGGGACTCTGAAAGAGTCCCTGCTTCGTGTGGACTGCTTCCATCTGCCCTTTGTTGATGACCGCTGCCCGGTCCGCCAGACGGTACACCTCCCCGCGGTCATGCGAGACCAGCAGAGCCGAACCATCATAGGCACTAAGCACATCCGTGAGCTCCAGCTCCAGCTGCCATTTGAGATAGCTGTCCAGCGCCGAAAACGGCTCATCCAGCAGCAGCAGCTCTGCGCCCGAGACCAGAATACGGGCCAGGGCCGCCCGCTGCTGCTGCCCGCCGGACAGCTCGCGGGGATAAGCTGACGCCAGATCCTGCAATGAGAACCGGGCCAGATTCCCGGCCACCAGCTGTTCACGCTCGGCCGCGGTCCCGACTGCCGCAAAGCGGATATTATCTGCAATCGTCATATTGGGAAACAGCGCATAGTTCTGAAACAGATACCCCACTTTGCGCTGCTGCGGCTTCAGATTGATCCCGGCCTCACTGTCATAGAGCACCCGGCCATTGAGCACGATCCGCCCGCTGTCCGGCTGCTCGATCCCGGCGATGCATTTAAGCGTCATGCTCTTGCCACAGCCCGAAGCCCCGAGCAGGGCAAAGACCTCATCTCTGGCTGCAAAATCCACGTCCAGCCTGAAATTGCGCAGCTGCTTCTGCAGCCTGACCATCAGCTCCATAACGCAGCCCCCTTCGCCATCCTCGCAATCCACCAATTCATGAGCACGACGAAGAACAGCGAGAACAGTACGATGGCAATTGCCCAGTCAAAGGCCAGATCATAATCATTGGCCTGTACCGCCGCATAGATAGCCGTACTCATCGTCTGCGTGACGCCCGGGATATTGCCGGCAAACATGATGGTCGCCCCGAACTCTCCCAAAGCCCGCGTAAACGACAGCACCAGTCCGGCCAGTATCCCTGAGCGCGCATTCGGCAAGAGTACATACCAAAAGATACGCCACTCCGATACCCCCAGTGTCCTGGCGGCTGCCAGGATATTCGGATCCAGCTGCTCAAAAGCACCACGGGCCGTACGGTACATGAGCGGCAGTGATACGACGATGGCTGCTATGACCGCTGCTTTCCAGGTGAACACCAGCGTAATATCGAACTGCAGCAGGAAACGGCCGATCAGGCTGCGTTTCCCGAACAACAGCAGCAGGAAGAAGCCTACCACTGTCGGCGGCAGGACCAGCGGCAGCGTGATGACAGCATCAGCCAGCCCCTGGAATCGCCGCATGCGGACCACGGCCAGTGCCAGCCCTGTCCCCGCCAGGAAGGTCACGATCGTCGCAGTCACAGCCGTTTCCAGCGTGATGATCAGCGGTGCGATTTCCATCTTATCCTACCTCTTACTTTACCTCAAAACCAAACTTCGCAAACAATGCCTTACTGGCATCATTCGACACATACGCCAGGAAATCACGGGCCATATCCAGCTGCTTTGAATCCTTCAGGGCTGCTGCCGGATAAATGATCGGCTTATGCGTTCCAGCCGGCGCCTTGGCGGCCACCTTCACCTTATCGGATACCGCTGCGTCCGTCGCATAGACAATCCCACAGTCCGCATCCCCGGACTCAACCCAGGATAACACCTGGCGCACATCGGAGCCATAGACTGCCTTGCCTTTCACTGCATCCAGGATGCCCATCTTCGTGAGCACTTCTTCTGAATACTGACCAACCGGAACGCCTTTCGGCTCGCCCAGCGCAACATGCTGGATGTCCGAACGCGTCAGCTGCTGGAAATCCGTGAGGTCCTTGCCGCCATCTTTTGGCACGATCAGGACCACTTCATTGACCAGCAGGTCCTTGCGCGTCCCATCAGCCAGCAGGCCGTCTTTGTCCAGAGCATCATCTGCTTCTGCGCAGCCGAGAAGAACAGGTCCGTCTCGCCGCCATTCTGAATGGCCTGCTGCAGAGCCCCCGAACTGCCGAAGTTGAATACAATCTTCACATTCGGATGTTCCCTCTCATAGTTCGCCGCAATTTCCTTCATCACATCCGTCAGGCTGGCTGCAGCCGACACATGCAGTTCTACCGGTGCCCCAGCTGAAGACGATGCCGGCTTCGATGAATCCCCCTGCTGTCCGCCACAGCCCACTGCCAGCAGCATCAGCGTCGATAAAATCAGTGCCATCAATTTTCTCATAAAGATCCTCCATCCTAAAACCATACAAAAAAAGGCTGCCTTTCCGCTCAAAATACGCGCGCGAAAAAGCAGCCTTGTATGCTGTCCCAATTGGGCGGCACACTAACAGGACAGACGTGCCCTGCGGTCATCACTTTTAACGCTCCTTTTCAAAACGGAAGGCGACAGGATTTCTCCTGCCCCCCTGTGGGCAAAAGGCCCAGGCGCAGCATCATAGCATTGCCGGTCGCAGCTCATCGCGCCCGGATGCCGTAGATGCTTTTGCTCGGAGTTATATATTTCCTATTGTACTTCAAAATAATAATTCTGGCTATAATATTTATCACACCAGCTGGAATGCCCCCATTAAAAAACGTCCTCCCACCAAGCGGAAGAACGTCACTCATCAAAAGCAGTATCAGTTCACATATTATTGCGGTTCAACGAATAAAATAATTGCTTAATGAGCCAGCCCGTCATCATCCTCGACACCACGCAGACGTCGATTGATTGAGCTCAGGCCACGGTAAACCGTACCGATATCCAGCTCATCCCCACGGTTTTCCATGTACTTTCTCCAGCTTGCGCTTCACACGCTGCAGCGCGTTATCGATGGATTTCACATGACGATGCAGTTCCTCAGCGATCTCCTGGTATGACTTACCATCCAGATAACTCATGAGGACTTTCCACTCCAGATCCGACAGGATCTCTTCCATCTTCTTCTCGATATCGATGAACTCTTCCCGGCTGATGACCAGTTCCTCCGGATCTGACACCTTGGCGCCGGACAGGACATCCAGCAGCGTACGGTCTGAGTCTCATCATATATCGGCTTATTCAATGAGATATAGGAATTAAGTGGTATATGCTTCTGACGCGTAGCCGTCTTGATGGCCGTGATGATCTGACGGGTCACACACAGCTCTGCGAAGGCCCGGAAAGAAGACAGCTTGTCATTGCGAAAATCACGGATCGCCTTGTAGAAACCAATCATCCCCTCCTGAATGATATCTTCACGATCTGCCCCGATCAGGAAATATGAGCGTGCCTTAGCCCGAACAAAATTCCGATATTTATTGATCAGATAATCCAATGCAACCTTGTCATTCTTGTCCTTGATGGACAGAAGGATTTCCTCATCCGTGAGGTTCTCGAATTCTCCATAAAGTTGCTCTTTAAATAGCTCTTCAGCATTAGCTTCTGCTTCCATCGCACGTTCCCCTTTACTGAAAACTTCCGTTTTCATGATTCTTGCTTCCCCTAATAACGTGATTATACAACCTTTTGGTTGGTAGCGTCAAGGATTCCTCTAGGACGATTTTCCTATGATAGCCCTTACCCCGTAAAAAGATTTCAATGATGCAATTTTCTTAATGCATCCATTTTTTTGACGGTATCGGCATCCAGACGATCCTGAACCTCCATGCGGATCACTGGCGTAGTCACCTTTCCCAGATATTCTTTCTGTATGTTCTTACGCGTACGACGGACAAATTTGCGGAATTCAAGCGAGGGAATCCGATACGCGCCAGCTCCAAGAACCACGCTCTGCTCGGCACCATCGGAGGTAACCACATGGACTTCCCGACCCTGCCGGACCAGTTCATACGACAGCCGTTCGATGCAACTGTCCGCTGTCTCACCAGCTCCTGTATAGATGACCAGCATATGATCATTGAGCTGCTCACGATGTTCATCATCTTCTGTAAACATGGCATCAAACACGACAATGATGTCATATTTCTCATACGAACCATACTCAGTCAACATATGAACCAGCTGATCCCGCGCTTCTGACAGGTCGCCCCGAAGTCTGATGAGTTCCGGCCAGGAATTGATGACATTGTAACCATCGATGATGTAATGCTCCCACTTCTTGCTCATATTCCGCTCCTTTCTAAAATTGACCGGCCAGGAATCCTGACCGGTCAAATCTTATTTCTTTTTTGCCAGCCGCTGACGCATCGACTCATACATGAGGATGGATCCGGCTACTGACGCATTCAGAGAATTGATACGGCCAACCATCGGCATCCTGACGATGAAATCGCACTGCTCTTTCGTCAGACGTCCCATGCCCTTGCCTTCGCTGCCAACGACCAGCACCAGGGGGCCGGTCAGGTCTGCTTCATAGTAGTTCTGGCTGCCATCCATATCGGCACCGGCTACCCAGAATCCTTTGTCCTTGAGCTTCTTGATGGTCTGGGCAATATTGCCGATCCGGGCGACCGGCACATACTCGATTGCGCCAGCCGAAGTCTTCGCAACGGTCGCGGTCAATGGCACACTGCGGCGCTTCGGGATCAGGACACCATGCACACCGGTCGCATCAGCCGTGCGCAGCAGCGCGCCCAGGTTATGCGGATCCTCCAGCTCATCAAGCAGCAGCAGGAATGGCGCCTCGCCCTTGGCCTCAGCCGCTTTCAGGATATCTTCGACCTCCACATAAGCCACAGGCGATACATACGCCAGCACGCCCTGATGGCGCAGTCCACCGGCCACGGCCTCGATCTTGCCCCGGTCCACAGTCTGCACGATGATGCCCCGCTCTTTGGCCAGGGCAATGATCTCACTGATTGAACCTTCCTTATCACCATCCGCCAGCAGAAGCTTGTTGATGCCACGGCCAGCCTTCAGGGCCTCCGTTACGGCATTGCGGCCGATGAGGACATCCTCCGGCAGTTCCCGCGGCTCAGCCGGGTTCACTTCGCGCGCATCACGGGTCTCACGAACTTCGCGTGCTTCACGAATTTCATGCTTTTCCCGATGATCATGTACATCGCGGCGGTCTCTGTTCTCCTGGGATGTACGGGACGATTTTCGCCTCTTGGAATCGTTTCTATAAGGTTTTTTATTGTTTCTATTCTGTTCTCTATTGTTTCGTCTATCCATCAATTAATCCTTCTCACGCAGCTTCAGCATTTCCTGCAGCTTGCCACAGGTCATTGCCCCTTCCGGGCAGAACCCTGTATTGACACAGCTGGCGCCGGCATTATGGAACAGCGTTGGTGCCACTTCCTTTACCTGAGCCAGCATCTTATAGGCCATATCGCGGATCTCCCATTGCGCACGATGGCAGCAGCGCAGATTGAAGAAATGCAGCAGGGACCGGGCATTCATCGTCACCAGGATCTTGGTTTCTGCGGCATTGGCCAGCACATAGCGGGCATCTTCCTTCGGCACGCCCATTTCCGTCAGCTCATCATAGGTCTTGCGGATCTCAGCGAGCAGTGCATCATATTTCGCCTTGGCAGCCGGATTCTCCGCAATAGTAGGCGGCGTGATGTACTCGAAGCCATGAGCCGCTACATAGCGCTGGCTCTGCTGGTCATAGGAGGCAATGCGATGACGCACGAGCTGATGCGTGAGCACCCGGCTGACCCCTTCGATGCCGAAGGTAAAGGACACATGCTCAATGGTCGATGCATGCCCCAGGGCCACCATCTTACGTACCATCTCTTTCACTTTCTCATCGCTCAGACGCTCAGAAAGCTCCTCTGCCCCAACAGCGGAATAGCAAAGCCGGGCAGCCATGGCCACGACGCGCTCCGGTTCAGGGGTATAATCTAAGAGTTTTACTTTTATCATCGGTTATCTTTTACTCCTTATTTCCTTCATCATCATTTCTGAAATAATCTGGAACGATGCCTCCGCAATCTCGTAAAGGCGCTCATTCTGCTCAGAAAGATACAGGCTGCCGAGCAAAGCCTCAAAGCCGGTACTGGCGTGATATTCTGCTACACTGGCACTGCGGGGGGCATGACTCTTGGCATTGCGTCCGCGGCGATAGATCCCCTTTTCCTCCTCGGTCAGTCGCTCCTCGATTCCCTGATAGGCTTTCGCCTGCCAGACAGCCGAAACGATCTGGGCACTGAACGAATGCAGTGCCTGAACCTTCGCCTGCTCATAGGACAGCAGGCGGGTGCGTACGAACAGATGAAAATAGGCATCGCCGACATAGGCCAGTACCAACGGATTGAGCTGCTTGACATCAACATGGTCATAATGCTGCATGATGCCACCTTCCCCATCGGGCTGGAACATCATATCCACGAGCATCCTGAAATGATCGAACTTCATGCTTTCTTCCACCGTACCCCACTTGGCGTATCTTCGAGGACAACACCAGCATCCTTGAGTTCGTCGCGGATCTTGTCGGCCAGGCCCCAGTTCTTTTCCTTACGGGCATCCTGACGGATTGAGATGATGAGGTCCATGAGCTTGTCAGCCAGGCTGTCATCTGCGGCTGCATCCGTATGCTCAAAGAGACCAATGATCGCCGCCATATCCGAATAGGTCTTTGCCACTTTCGTGAAGTTCTTCGTATCGAAATCCAGCCCTTTGTTCATGACATCCTGATAATAGATGTTGATCTCCTTCGACAAAGCAAACAGCTGGCTGATCGCCAGTGCCGTATTGAAATCATCATCCATGGCCTCATAGAACGCGGCCAGATATTCTTCAGCCTTGCCGGCCAGTTCAGCTGCCGTAGCTGCATCGCCCTGCTTCGTCTTCAGCAGCTCGTCCATGAAGGACCTGGACTGTTCAAGACGTCCAAGGCTCGTCTGAGCCTCTTTGAGGCGCTCATCGCTGAAATCCAGCGGGCTGCGGTAATGTGTCTGCAGGATGAAGAAGCGGACCACCTCACCCGGATACTCCTTGAGGATATCCTTGACCGTGAAGAAGTTATTCTTGGACTTGGACATCTTCTCATTGTGGATCGTAATGAAACCATTGTGCAGCCAGTACTGGGCAAAGCTGTGATCGTCACCGATGCAGGCCTGCGACTGAGCAATCTCATTCTCATGATGCGGGAAGATCAGATCACTTCCGCCACCGTGGAAATCAAATTTCTCACCAAGATACTTGAGCGACATGGTCGAGCACTCGATATGCCAGCCCGGACGTCCTTTGCCCCAGGGGCTGTCCCAGCTCGGTTCACCCGGCTTGGCTGACTTCCAGAGCGCAAAATCCATCGGATGATGCTTGCGGGTATCGACTTCGATGCGGGCACCGGCCTGCATATCATCCAGTTTACGCCCGCTGAGCTTGCCATAGCCGGCAAATTTCTCAACGCTGTAGAACACATCCCCATTATCGACGGCATAGGCATAGCCCTTGTCCACCAGCTTCTGTACCATCGCGATGATCTCAGGGATTGTCTCGCTGACCCGCGGGTACACATCGGCACGCTTCACATTCAGTTCATCCATGGCTTCGAAATAAGCCTTGATATAGCGCCCGGAAATATCACTCCAGGTAACGCCCTCTTTATTGGCCGTATTGATGATCTTATCATCGACATCCGTGAAATTCTGGATGTAGTGTACCTGATAGCCCTTCTTCGCAAAATAACGGCGGATGACATCCCAGGTCACGAACGGACGGGCATTGCCGATATGCGGATGGTTGTATGGCGTAACTCCGCAGCAATAGATGCTGACCTCGCCCTCTTTAAGCGGCTTGAATGTCTCCTTCTGACGGGTCATCGTATTATAGACTTTAAGCATAGTCATGTGTCTCCTTATCTCTGGTTCAGACCTTTTCGATACCAGCTACGGCATAGGCAGAGATGCCCTGCTCCGTACCCGTAAATCCCAGTTTTTCCTCAGTGGTTGCCTTCACATTGACCTGATCCGGCTCTACCTGAAGCACCCTGGGCAATATTCTCATTCATCTTCGGAATGAAATCCTTCATCTTCGGCTTTTGGGCAACGATCGTCGCATCCACATTGCCAACCACATAGCCTTTGGCCGTAAGCAGCCCCATGACATGTGCCAGCAGCTGCAGGCTGTCCGCCCCTTCGTAGCGTGGATCCGTATCCGGGAAATGCCGGCCGATATCGCCCAGCGCAGCTGCTCCGAGCAGTGCATCCGCAATCGCATGCAGCAGGACATCCGCATCCGAATGGCCCAGGAGCCCCAATGTATGCGGGATCTCTACCCCGCCAATGATCAGTTTCCGGCCTTCCACCAGACGGTGGACATCATAGCCCATTCCAAAACGTGTCATTCGGTCTCCCCCTCTTCCGCATGCAGCAGTTTTCCCTTCAGCTTCTCTTTCGCCTTATGGGCAGCTGACTGCACCATATCACTCATGCTGCCATGGGCCTGACGCAGAACGCCTCGGCCACCAGCAGGTCCTCCGGCGTCGTTACCTTGATATTGCTATAGTCGCTCATGACCACATGCACCGGACGCCCCAGGCGCTCCACCAGGCTCGCATCGTCAGTGCCCAGGAAGCCATCGGTCTCCGCCTTCTCGTTGGCCTCGATCAGGATCTCCTTGCGGAACCCCTGCGGCGTCTGCACGGCCCAAAGCGTTGAGCGGACCGGCGTCGACTTCACGATTCCGGCATCAGAAACCACCTTGATGGTATTCTTCTCCGGTACCGCAGCAATCGCAGCGCCCTGTTCCCGGGCCGCCTTGATGACTGCCTCGATTGTCTGTGCTGTCACCAGTGGGCGCGCCGCATCATGGACCAGTACCACATCGGCAGCGTCTGCCACCCGTTTAAGCCCATTCCAGACCGAATACTGCCGTTCTGAGCCGCCAGCCACTACATGATATGGCTTCAGCCCTTTACATGCGACAGCAGGCGGGAAACCGCTGCGATCTCATCCTCGCCCACGACCACGATCAACTCGCCCACTTCCGGCACAGCCGAAAACTTCAGCAGCGTCCGCACGAGCATAGGCCGGCCGGCCATCTCCAGGAAAACCTTATTCACGCCGGCATTCATGCGCTTGCCCTGTCCGGCAGCGGGGAATATGACACTGACCATAGCTATCACTCCTAAGCTTCAGTTCTTTGGTTTGGCAAAAATCATACGACCGGCTGCCGTCTGCAAGGGCCGATGTCACTTCTACCTGTATCGTCTCATTCAGGTGGCGCTGTCCATTCTCTACGACGATCATCGTACCGTCATCAAGATAAGCAACTCCCTGCCCCGGCTCTTTGCCTGACTTGACAATATTGACCGTCATATCCTCACCAGGTATGACTACAGGCTTCACGGCATTGGACAAGGCATTGATATTAAGCACTTCAACGCCACGCAGCTGAGCCACCTTGTTGAGATTGAAGTCATTGGTGATGATCTTGCCACCGACCTGCTGTCCCAGCTGAACCAGCTTGGAATCCACCTCCGGAATATCCTCGAAATCCACTTCCGTGACTTCGACTTTCATGTGCTTTTCCTGACGGATCTTCTGCAGGATATCCAGACCACGACGCCCGCGTGTGCGCTTCAGCGCATCAGCGGAGTCCGCAATATGCTGAAGTTCCTCCAGCACGAATACCGGAATCAGCAGCGTCCCCTCGATGAAGCCAGTCTCACAGATATCTGCAATGCGCCCATCGATGATGACACTGGTATCCAGCAGTTTATAATGCTTGTCGCTCCCGGCAGTCACTGCATCAGCAACGCCGGTGCAGCAGCCTTGCCCGGCTGACCGGCTTCATGGTTCCTAGACATTTCCCGCATGAATTTCGGAATAAAATCAAAAAGTCCGGTAAGTTCCCGCCGTTTCCTGATTGTGATCTGTATCCCGAGATACCCCAGCACGATACTGAAAATAACCGGAATGTACTCACCCACGATAGGAATCTTCGAGAAGGCATACCCTAATAAATTTGCAATAATAAGTCCAATGAACAGTCCCACTGCTCCAGCAATCACATCGTGAATCGGTGTCTTGCTCATCTGGATCTCCACCCAGGCGGAGAAGCGTTTGAGCTGTCTGATGAAATACGATGACAAGAAGAAACCAGCTACTCCACCAACTACAGCACCCAGCAGGATACACAGCAAGCCAGCAAATGTCAACTTGAAAATGCCCATGTCTGCTTTCAGTATCTCAGTACTGATAAACAGCGTCAGAAGGGGGCTGGCAAGATTAAACAGAGCGCCACCGGCCATAGCCAGGAATAGCGTAATGAAAAAACGTAATACACGATCCAGCATCTCTTCTCACCTCCTTTTCTTTCTTTAATATTATAGATCGAAATAAAAATAATGATACAAAGTTAGTATAGTCAATAATCACCTGCCATGTCAACCTGTGAGACGCGAAAAGGACCAGAACCCTAAAAAGAATTCCAGTCCTTCTGTATCACCAATCAATGTGCTTTATGACTGTCAAGCAGCACACTCTCCAGCCAAACTTCTACTTCTTCCGGTGTTTTGTCACAGGCAAAGACCAATTCACTAACCAGTATCTGCTTCGCTAAATCCAATAACCGACGCTCGCCTGAAGAGATCTTATGCTGGCGATCCTGAAGCATGAGATTACGGGCCACCGCAGCTACATCACAGATGTCGCCACTCTTCATCCGATCGAGATTCGCATGGAACCGTTTGTTCCAGCTCCCCATCGCCCGTTCCGGTTTATCCTCCAGCACATCACGGACCTCGTCCTACTCTTGCCTCAGAAATGACATCTCTGAGCCCAATGTTTTCTACATTGTCAATCGGGATCATCACCTTCATGTTCCCCATTGGCATCTGCAGCACATAGTACGATTTCCCTTCACCCAAGACTTCGCAATCCTCGATTCCGGAAATCACCCCAGCGCCATGCATTGGATAGACTACCTTATCACCAACCTGCAGCAAACACACACCCCCTCAAGAATAACTGATCATCATAGCTTTAATTATAGCATGATTTGCTTATTTTTTCAAAGTAAAATTTTTTATTTTAACATACATAACTAATGTAGTCAAGGGTTAAATGTCATATATTATCAGAATAGATAGAAAGCCTGCGTATACACATGAAAAAAACCGCTGGATGCGCATGATAAGCAGCAGCAGCGGGTTTCTTCTGGTAATCACAGGACAGCCGGACAGGCAGCCCTGCGGATGGAAGGAAAAAAAGAATTAGGGGGAAATAGAGAAATAAAAGGAGAAATATTATAACCGTTCGTATTCAGCCGCGGCCAGGATAAATGGACCAAGACCTTTCGGCTCATTTGTAACGATCGGTTCACTAATGTAATAGGCGAACGAGCCATCCCGCTCACCATAGGCTTTTGTCGGCTTGCCGCCGAGCCCGGCGACGAAGCAGATCTTGTTAAGGTTGATGGTCCCCATCGGCGTCTCGCAGATGAATTCATCGAGTAGTCCCTGATAGCTGAGTTTAGCAAACTCGCGCATCTTTTCTGGTAAATAGCCCAGACGAACTCCCTTGAACAGCGCATACGCGATCATACAGGACCCGGAAGCCTCAACATAGTTGCCCTTGCGGCCGCCGCAGTCAAGCACCTGATACCAGACATGAGAATCCGGACTGGCAACCTTCAGGAGCGCGGTCATCGTCTCATTGAGGATCCTGATGATCTCGGCCTTGTACTTGCTGTCATCCGGCAGCTGTTCCAGCGTGTCCACAAGAGCCATGCAGTACCAGCCCATCGAACGGCTCCAGAAATGCTTGGAGAGGCCCGTCGTCTTATCAGCCCAGGGCTGCTTGCGCGCATCATCATACGCATGATACAGGAGCCCCGTCTTTGCGTCCAGTGTATGTTTACGGGCAATGATGAACTGATGCGCAATATCATCATATTCATCCGAATCCTTGCTGAACTCGCTGACATATTTCGCATAGAACGTCGCACCCATATAGAGCCCATCCAGCCAGATCTGTTCCGGATAGATTTCCTTATGCCAGAACACGCCTTCCTTGGTACGCGGATGATGCTCAATCTGGCTGCGAAGCAGATTCAATGCCTGCTTGTACTTTTCTTCATGGGTCTCCTGGTAGACGGTCAGCAGGATCTTGCCGTTATTCAGATGATCGATGTTGTATTCATCCACACTGTAGCCGCGGATTGTGCCATCTTCCTGTACGAATGTATCTGTGCAGGCCTTTATGTAATCAAAGTACGTGTGGTCACCGGTCTGCTTCCAGACCTCGGCGATGCCATCCAGCGTCAAACCGAACTCATAGGCCCAGTAGCTCGTCAAATCTGTCTTGCGTTCCATCACGGAATCTGCCATCCATTTTGAGTAACTTTTCATAGTCAAATCTTCCTTTTCCTTTACGAAACCTTAGAAACCGATTTATAAATCTGCCCGGATAAAGGGCCCGACTGTTGCCAGCCAAGCCCCGTACATTCATAGATTACTGATGTGCAGCTGCGGTATCAACTTCCGTATTGCGATGCATTACGTTGTTGTGACCAAAGCACTGCTCATATTTCCAGCCCGTCAGAGCCTCAACAGCTTCGCGGGTCTCCGGCGTAACATCAGCCATGCTGCCGCCAGCCTTGATACGATGTACTTCATCAACCAGCAGCTTATGCGTTTCTTTCGTGAGCTTAAGGTTACGGGAAATGAAGTAGATCACGACACAGAGGACGATTGGTACAACGATAGTCATGACCATGACACCATTGATTGCGCTCAGCGTCTGCTGACCAGCCCCCTTCTCAAAACCGAAGGCAGCCAGGCCAACACCCAGGAGGAAACCCTCCATAGCGGAAGCTACTTTGGAAAGGAGACCATTTACACCAGTGAAGATACCCTCACGGCGTTCCATCGTAACAGCCTCATCGATATCTGCCATGAATGGCAGCTGGAATACCGGGATATAGTCCGCACCGGCTTTACCGATATTATTGACGATAGCCAGAATTGTGAGCCATACGATGACCATATGCTCTTCCATGCCGAAGTGACCGACATAAAGTGCATAGTAGCCAACCAGGGAAAGGGTTACGATGACACCTACTACCTTGAAAGCGAACGGACCGCCATAACGATAGCAGAGTGTAATGAAGATTGCCAGGGCTACGAAAGCAACCAGGGTAGAAACCGAAGTGATGATCGAAGTTGCACTCTTCGTCAGAGACAATGCATAAATTACGTAGTAAGTGAATACACCAGCAGCCAGGTTCTTATAGATGCCAATGAAGAGCATCATACCGGCATGAAGGCGGAATGCGCGGATACGCATGGAAGCGAATACGTCATTACCGAGTTTCAGGAGTACATGATGGACCGAACCCATCTTATCCGTATAATGGATATCTTCCGGTGCACGCTCATACGTCAGGAAGTAGACAATGAGTAAGGATACAGACGTCACGACTGCATACGAGAGACCCGTGTAGAAATAAGCATCGATATTGCCCTCACCGAGGCGCTGGAAGAAGAATGCCGGGAACAGCAAAGCAATCGTCGAAGCGAACGTGCCGCAATACTGTTTGGCCGAAACGAGTTTCGTCTTTTCCGAAGCGATCTGCGTCATCTCTGCCGGCAGCGTCGGGCCAGGAACCATGACCGTCGTAAATACCATCTCATAGATCATGTTCGCAAACAGATAGAATGTGAATGTATGCCCCGGCGTCCAAAGGATCGGGTACGTGATGAGCACCAGCGGAGCGCCCATCAGGATAAAGAAGCGACGACGACCGAAACGTTTGCCGATAGCCGTGCGGCCAAAGTTATCGCTGATAAAGCCCATGACCGGGTTGCCGACTGCATCGATCAGACGTGCAATCGTAAAGATGAGTCCGGCTTGTACGGCCGGGATATCGCAGGCTGCGGTATAGAAAAACATCAGGAATGCTGAAGACAGCGCCTGTGTACCGCCGCCGAGGAAGTTCAGGCAAGCATAGCCCAGAACATTCCACCAAGTAACTTTACGTGATTTCATGGTTCATTCTCCTCCTAAAATACGAACTAAGATAATTCCGTGAACCGTTAAACATCATGCATCAAACAGCTTGTGCTGCTTTCTGTTCCCCAATATCTTCAGTACGATCTTCCTGACGGATTCCGTTAATCGTGACGTTTTCATAACGAAGGTCTTTGATATTTTCCAATACGGCCTTTCCCTGAACACCTTCGATGTTCATGTTCTTAAATGTCACATTGGTAATCGGTGCATCAGCGAATCCCCTAAGATAGAACGGATACTTCGCATCGATGCTGCAACCCTTTTTAGTCAGGAACCCATCAATCGTGATATTACGGAGTTTTGGCAGATATTTGCCATTGCGGCCTTCTTCATAGAAGAAATCGGCATGAACAACAGCCAGCCGCGATTTATTCACGATGCTGTTCTTTACATAGATATTGTCCAATGCACCGCCCCGCTGGGCGTTTGTCTTAAACCGGATCGGGTAGTCAAGGTTCGGGCTGTCAAAGTCGTTATCCTCAGCGAACACATTATGGACGCCGCCCGATATCTCACTTCCGATCGTGATTCCGCCATGTCCATTACTGAACCGATTGCGACGGATGACAATATTTTCAGCTGATACACCTAACCGGCGACCATCCTGATTACGGCCAGACTTGATCGCAATGCAGTCATCCCCAGTCTGGAAGTAGCAATCCTCGATCAGCACGTTCTTCGAGCATTCCGGGTCAACACCGTCGTTATTGTAGAGGTTAGTTTCGACGTGAATTCCCTTGACCAGCACGTTTTCGCACAGAACAGGATTGACTTCCCAGAACGGAGAATTTGCCACATGCACATCTTGTACCAGCACATTGCGGCACCGATAAAACTGGATGAATGGCGGCCGGAGTGTAGATATGCTGTCATCGAAGACCCGCTCTTCCGGATCCGTACCCGCTACATTGAACGCAAACAACCGTTCACGCTGTATCTGCTGGTCCGTCTCCCCAAAGTATCCGAACTTCCATGGCATCCAGTTAAACTCGTCGGCAGCACCGTCCAGTATACCTGAACCAGTTACCGCTATATCTTCCGCACCATCCGCATAAATGAAATGGTGAGAAATTCATGCATTCAACGCCTTCCCAGCGGCTAAGACGGACCGGATAATACTCATTCGTCTTATTTCTCATAAAGCGGAGTACCGCTCCATCAGAAATATGCAGCTCAACATGCGACTTGAGTTCCAATGCGCCTGTATAGTATGTCCCCTCCGGTACTACTACGACGCCGCCGCCCACCGCTGCTGCATCATCAATAGCAGCCTGGATGGCTTTTCCGGAGAATGGAACCTTCCTATAGTTTTGAATTAGCTTTTTACTCAGATAATTCTCATCATGTTTCATCTCGGCCTTGGTCCCAGGATAAGGACCATCCGGATGCGTGAGGTATGACTCCTCCGCTACTGTGATCATCGACTCGTATCGTTCTGAGGTCACCGTAAAGATATGACTCATATCCCGATTGTGTCCGAGACATTCTGTACATTTCACGATTTCCTCATAAAGAGCCTGATTCCAGGTAAACTCCATGTTTTTCCCCTACTTTCTGAGTCGTTGGACTTTATCCTGATTGAATTTCCTTTACAAATATATGTTATCATTTCCGCGTGTTTTATCCCATAGAACATTTAAAGGCAATCCTTAAACTTTTATAGAAAAAAAGTGTAGGGGAAAAATGAATTGTCACTTTTTCCCTACACTTTTTACTTGCTTATTCGTTTATGCCTGTTCAGATTTCGTCGAACGCAGGAACAACTGAGTCAGCTGCTCTTTGGGGTCCTTATGATTATGCACGATCTCATAGATTGTCGCACAGATCGGCAGCTCCACCCGGAACTCGCGCGACAGATCCATCAGCGCCTCAACCGTATAGACGCCCTCAGCCAGCTTGGTGAACGGCTTGCCCGTGATGAGATCCTCACCAAACCGGCGGTTGTTGCTGTGCGGCGAGAAGAGTGTCGCTTCATAATCACCCAGATGCGACAGGCCATACACGGTCATCTTATCGCCGCCCATCTTTTCGATCAGCCGCGAAAGTTCCCGCGTACCACGTGCCATCAGCGCTCCCTTGAGGCTGCTGTAGCCAAAGCCATCCAGCATACCGGCGGCCAGCCCGATCACATTCTTGGCTGCTGCACCAATCTCCGTGCCGATGAGATCCTCACCGTAATAGAACCGAATCAGGGGACTGGAAAACGTATCCACCAATTCCTTGGTCACCTTCAGTTCTTTCGAAGCAATGACCATGCAGTTCGGGATGCCACGGGTAAAGTCCTGTACATGCCCTGGACCAACCCAGACCGCAATCTGCTGGTCCGCACCGATCGTCTCACTCAGCACTGTAGTCAGCCGTTTGCCGGTCCCAATTTCCAAACCTTTCATGCAGAGCACGAATTTCTTATGCTCCAGCCCGCCGAGCTCCTTGAGCTGCCTGCCAAACGAGCGCAGCTGCTGGGAACTGATGGAAATGATGCACGTATCTGCAAAACGCAGGGCCTGTTCCAGATTATCCGTAAGCTGTACAGCCTCTGGCAGGGCCAGGTACTCATTGGCATGCCGCGTCTCAAGCTCCTGCAGATGCCCGGAACCCGGACGCCCCCAGAGCATGACCTTGTGCCCGATATGATTGGCATACCAGGCATGGAACGTTCCCCAGCGGCCACAGCCCAAAACCGATATATTCATGCCGATACCTCCACTTTTGCTCCAGTGAGATCGCGTACGACCTCACCAGCCATAATCAGGCCAACTACCGATGGCACAAAGGAAATGCTGCCCGGCACTGCCCGCCGCTGATCGCAGTTGCGTGCACTTCCCGGCGGACAGATGCAGTTCTTGCCGCAGCCGCTCTGACGATCGTCAACGGCTTTTCCTTCGAATATACGACCTTGAGCTTCTTTACCCGGTTCTCCTTGAGCTTCTTGCGCATGACCCGGGCAATCGGATCTACACTGGTCTTATAGATGTCTGCCACCTCGAACTTCGTCGGGTCCAGCTTATTGCCAGCTCCCATGCTGCAGATGATGGGAATGTTCCGGTCACGGCACTGCAGGACCAGATTGATCTTTCCGGTCACCGTATCAATGGCATCAACCACATAGTCGTACGGCTGATTGAAAAAAGTATCGCATTATCCGGCAGATAGAAATCATCGATCGTATCGACCATGGCAGCCGGATTGATATCCAGGATACGCTGCTTCATCGTCTCCGTCTTCGACTGGCCCACCGTTTTCGTCGTGGCATGGATCTGACGGTTGACATTTGTCAGGCAGATCAGGTCGTTGTCAATCAGCACCAGATGCCCCACACCGGCCCGTGCCAGTCCCTCTGCCACATAGGAGCCAACCCCGCCAATACCGAAAATGGCCACCGTGCTGTGGGCCAGTTTGTCCATGCCCGCCTCACCTAACAGCAGTTCTGTGCGGGAAAATTGTCCAAGCTTACTCAAAATCCGTTTCCTTTCTTTCGTCAATCCTGTCTACTAAATTATATCCAATAACAGAAAAGGAACCATCCGACAAGCTGTACTAATCAGGTGGTCCCTGTATATCCCTTGCTTATTTCTTTTCGTCCGTATCACCGGTCAGCTTGAATGCCGGGATAGCAAAAGCAGCTGGCTTCCTGAATCCATCCGGAGGCGCACTCTTATCCATGAACGATGGCGTATCAAGCTGGAATGTATCCTTTTTGACCTTGCTCTCCGGCACTTTGACCGTCGGCGCTTTCATGACCACGCTGTCAGCAAAATCCGTGGCAATGATCGTAGCCTGAACCGCACCATTCATTTCCTCATCAACTACCGTACCCAGGATGATATTGACCTCCGGATCTGTATGTTCAACGATATAGTGCGTTGCTTCATCCACATCATACAGACTCAGCGTATCATCGCCGGTCAGGTTCAGGATCACACCGCGGGCCCCCTTGAGTCCCTTGTCAATCAGCGGACTCTCGGCAGCAATCTGGACAGCCTCCACTGCACTGCGGGAACTGCGCCCGATACCAAGCAGCGCATCGCTGCTTTCACTCTGACGGAAGATCGTCGTTACATCTGCGAAATCAACATTGATGACGCCCGTCGTCAGGATAAGCTCTGCTACGCAGTTGATTGCCTGCTTGAGGATGCCATCGGCACAGTCAAAGGCCTTCACCATAGACATGCGACGATTTTCCGGCAGCTTCAGGAGGTTGTCATTCTCGACCGCAATCAGATGCATCCATCTGGGACTGCATCTTCGTGATCCCTTCCATGGCCGTCTTTTTCTTGCGATTCCCCTCAAAGGAAAATGGCACCGTAACGACGCCAACGGAAAGCATGCCCAGTTCCTTGGCCAGCCTTGCAACTACCGGGGCCGCCCCTGTACCGGTTCCGCCACCCATGCCGGCTGTAATGAATACCAGATCTGCACCGTTGAGTGCTTCCTTGATCTTATTTTCTTCATTTTTAGCTGCCTGCTCACCAATCTGGATGTTGCCACCAGTCCCGCGCCCACGTGTCAGCGCTTCACCGATCTGGATGCAACGGACACCAGACTGCTCCACCAGCTGCAGCTGTTTCGCATCAGTATTGATCGCGATAAGCTCAATATCCAGTTCATTATGCTGGCCCATGCGCATCAATACGCTGTTACCGCCACCACCGATACCAAATACCTTTATCTTGACCTTCGGTTTTATGATCAATGTTTCATCTGCTGTCATGGAACATTCCCCTCTCACTACATATATCCTAAAATATATTCGCTATCCCTACTACAGAATCCTGCCTGTTCCACGAAAAAAGATGGCACTTTACTCTCATTTGATGAACAAAAAAGGGCAAGGCGCCCGAGTCAGCCCTGCCCTCCGTTCTCTTTGCCAGTCTATCCACAGGCTCAGCTAAAGAGGAATACCGCCAAACATGCCAGAACAATTTTCAAGCTGTCAAGCTTCACGTTACACACTTCCTTCATGCATCCAGCCTAATCTTTCGCAGCTAAATGTTAACTACTTACACTGATTATACACTGCTGCTCCCAAAATTTCAATCACCTGTTTTTTTTCGCAGCCAGCTGCCGGATTGTGTGGTAATGACCCCAGCCAGCATGAACAGGCAGCCAGCAATCTGCGCACTGCTCATAATCTCGCCCAGGATCAGCCAACTCGATACGGCCCCGAAGAATGCCTCAAAACTCATGATAATGGCAGCCGGACCAGGATCGGCATATTTCTGTCCATAGATCTGCAGGGTAAATGCCACACCGCCCGACAAAACACCACCATAAACGATTGGCAGCCAGGCCTGCAGGAGTGGCTGCCAGCTGATCTCCTCGAACAGCAGGGCTGCAATCGTACTGCCCAGCCAGCAGACAAAGAGCTGCGCCGTAGAAAGCTCGATGACATCAACCCGCTCAGCATACCGGTCAATAAACAGAATCTGAGCCGCCCAGAACAGAGAACTGATCAAAAGGAGCCCATCACCAAAGCTCAGCGTCACTGCCCCATGGATAGATAGCAGATAGAGTCCGATCAGTGCCAGCACCATCCCGGCCCAATTCTCCCCATGATCCTTTTGCCCAGCACTACCGCTCCCAACGGCACCAGAACGATATAGAGCGCAGTAATGAAAGCCGTCTTGCCTGCAGTCGTATAGAGCATCGCGACCTGCTGCAGGGAAGAAGCGATGAACATAAAGGTGCCCGCCCCCAGACCAGCCCGCCAGCCTGGATGATAGAGCCCCTTCCGGATCTGCCCGGCCCGCTGCCCGCGTTTGACATACCACACCCCCGATCAGGAACAGCAGTCCCAATAGATATCTGGCCATCGCATAGGTAAAGGGTCCAAGCCCATCCATGCCAACCATCTGAGCAACAAACGTCGTCCCCCAGATAAACGCCGCCAGCAGCAGCATCAGATTCCCCTTCATTCGACCTAAACGCCCCCTTTGTCTCGTTATATGCACATCTCTGCATTATATCACAAGTATCCGGAACATAAAAACAGTCCTCGGCTGAAGGACTGTTTTTATATTCCGGAATTAGAACTTATACGTATAATTCAGCATATAGCTTGCCGGTGCGCCATAATAGGTAGACGCGGAGTTCGATATGACATCATGACGATCCAGCACATTGTTGATCATCAGCGAAAGTTCGTTATAGTGATCCGGGCGATAGATCGTGTTCCATTGTGTCAGCAGATACGGCTTAGTCGCAAATGAATGCGCTGTAGACGGGGTCTGCACACGATCACAGAGATACGAAGCATTCAGACTGGATGTCAGCTTCTGCTTTTTATAAGTGATCCCGCCCGTAAGCTGAACCTTGCCAAATTTACGATCCCAATACCCCTTCTTCGTACTTTTGCTTTCCGGATTCTGCCAGGTCACTCCATAGTGATACGACAACGAACCCGCACCTTTGATATCCGTGCTCAACTCAATCCCTGTATTACGGAAATCTTCATTGGTATAAGAATAGCTGCCCGAACTAGTCCATTTGGCGCTGATATTATCTGTTATATCCATGTGAAAGAGTGCTGCCTTCCAACTATGATTGTGATGCTTCTGTTTCCATCCCCATTCATAGTTGACCCCTTTCTGTGGTTTCAGATCCGGATTCTGTACCGCAGTAGTCGTCGACCCATACATCTGCGCAAAAGTAGGCATAATAAAGGACTGGGCGACACTCACGTACATATTGTTGTTAGCATTCATCTTGTGCAGCCACTGACCTGATGCACTGAAATTATTGTAGTTCTGATCGTGCCAGGCCCCAGCGGTCCAGGTCTCCCGCACTCCGAATATCCCTGTGTTCTTATGATCAAAGACCTGCTCCAGCTGCGTAAATACGGCCAGATTGTTCCGAGCATAGTCAGCAGCCGTCGCCGTAGAATAGGCACACAGCTGCTGATATTCTTCTCGCTGCAGGTTGGTTCCACCAATGATTGATGTTTTGGGAGCAATGAGCCAACGACGCTGCAGATCAAGTCCATAGGTCATATTCTTTTCCCGGGTATTGTAGTGCACTGCCGTGCCCTTCGTCCTGACACCAGTCAGGCTGAAATTGGCAGGTCCATCAGACTCTACCGTACCATCATTGAAATAAATGCCTCCCTTCCAATTCTTGTCATGGAAGTTCAGCTGTGTGATGTGCCGTTTCGTCGTATACTTCCGACTGTTGAACAAATCGCCCAGCAGCAGCCGTGACCGGCTGCTGGTTATCGCTGTAACCCAGCGGTCATACGTGGCCTCTGTCTCATAATAGCCATAGAAGAGATCAAGGTTCGGACTGAGTGCATAGCCCAGACTGGCATTCTGTTTCTTCACATGATTAAGATTCGTGCGGGTCTCACCAAAAGCGGCCGTTGTCCGGCTGACATCCAATCCGTGTTTCCATTCATTGAAATCATAATTGACCACCAGTCGATCATCCCCGGCATTGACATTATAATGATGCTGACCGGAACTGCCGATCCCGGTTGTCGCAGTATTGGCTGCCGCTTTTTTCGTGATGATATTCACCACACCAGCCATGGCTTCACTGCCATACAGCACCGAGCCACTGCCCTTGACAATCTCGATGCGTTCAATGCTCGCAGCCGGAATCGCCGAAAGATCATATTTGCCCCGCCAGGAAACCGGATTCCCATTGACCAGAATCAGCGTACCATTATCTACGCCACGGATGTTCACCTCATTTGCCATGGTTCCCATCGCTGCACCATTCTGACCGAAACCATCAAACGCGATACCATCCAGTTTCGACAGTACTTCACTTGCATTCTGTGCCCCGGTATCCTTGATCCGGTCAGCCTTTATGACCTCTGTCGCAGCCGGAACATCCACTTCCTGCTTCTTCGAACGGGTAGCCGTCACGACGACCTCGCCCAAATCTCCCGTCACTACATGGTCCTCCGCTGCCTCAGCCAGTGGCAGGCTGTTCCCCTGCACACTGCAGAATGTAGTTGCCAATACGGTTCCTGCCGTAAAAACTGTCCGTAATTTCTTCTGATTCATTTTCAAAAACCTCCTGTTATTAATCTGTCAACATCCTGTATAGGGAATCACCAATCATCGCCGCCTGTCAGGGCAAACCGATAAGTAGTCGTATAGCGCCCCTAGATAACCATTCATCTGAAACCGGCAGCCCCAGGCGGCCCGCAGAGCGGCCTGATCCATAGCCGGATAACCGGACGAACTCAGAACCTCTACCCCCTCGATGGAATCATCAGCAGCCACCATGATACGCACCTGAACGCGCCCCTCGGCCCCCTGTGCCCGAAGACTTTCCGGATAGACCGGATCCGGACGATAAGTGCAGACTGCCGTGATGCGCTCGGTGGGCACCGGTGGTGCCGATGCATTTCCACCAGCACCCGCATCCCCACCATTGCCATTGCCGCTGCCACCACCACTGGCAGCACCATTTCCCCGCGCTGCCACCATTGCCGCCAGCCGCCCTATCCGTGGCAGAACCAGCGCTGTCGGCACTGCCTTTACTACCGACTGCTGGCGGGGTGGTCGACTGAACGACCGTACCATCTGCTGACACATGATGTGCCTGACGATAAGCTTTCTGCTTTTCGTTGTCTCTGGTATAGGTCTCGCGGATCTCGGGCACATCCGCAAGATCTGGCATGACCATGCCATCAGCCCCGCTATCTGGCGCCGGAGCAGTCTGCTCTGCACCAGCCGGCCCGGATTCTCCCGGCTGCTGCCCGGATCCCGGCAGTAACGCTACATCCACTATGTCCGGTGCTGGTAGCTGCTGCACCAGCAGGAACAGTCCCGGCCGATGCAGCAGCCACCAGCGCCAGCGCATGCACCAGCAGCGAGATGCCCCAGGACATGATCCTTGCCCGTTTTTCCTCATTCATATCAACGACCTCCGGCTGATGCCGCTGCCAGGCCGATATGCGTGATGCCCTCTCCCTTGAATCGGTCCAGCAACGCCATGACCATGCCATAATCCAGCTGCTGATCCGCACGCAGCACCACCGCAAAATGATTGTCCTTCCGGTTTTCGGCTGCTGCCCGGTTCAGCAGATCTGTCTCAGTGATGGGCTTATCCTCCAGCCACAGTGAACCATCCTGACGCAAGGTCACGACATACGTCACGCTCAGCTTCGTCTCCGCATGCTGCGCCTGAGGCATATCGACATCAACGGTCTTCATATTCACCATATAAAGCGTACTCATCATGAAAAACACCAGCAGAAAGAACATGATATCGATCATCGGGATGATGATGATTTCCGGCTTGTCCTGCCGACGCCGGTCACGCAGCCTCATGATCTGCCCCCACCTTTGCAAACGCAGCCTGATCAGCCTCGATCAGGGAAAAACTCTGCTCCATATCCGTTACGATATTCTCCAGCCGCTGAGTGAAATAAGCATGCACCGCCAGAGCTACGATTGCCACGCACAGCCCAAAAGCTGTTGCGATCAGTGCCTCACCGACACCACCGGTAATCGCCTGGGCCTGAGCCGACTGGACGTTGAACACACTGAACGCCGAGATCATTCCGCTGATTGTCCCGAGCAGCCCCAGCAACGGTGCCATCGTCACGATGACGCTCAGATAGTACAGGCGCTGACGGAAATGAGACAGGACAACGCCGGATTGTATCTCCATATAGGCAGAGATCTGCTGCGGCGCAGCATCACACCGGGCGATAGGTCTGCTGCAGGATTCGGGACAGGGCGCCGTGCCCGACTGCTGCCAGCGCCGATGCACCCGTCATAATCCCCTGCAGTCACCCGCTCATGGAAGCCGCGGGCAAATGAGCGGCCGGAATCCTGCTTCCGGAAGTACAGCAGCCTCTCCACTCCGATAGGCTACTACGAACAGCGAACAAAGCAGCAATACATACATAATCAGTCCGCCCTTTTGAAAGAACACGATACCTGTCATGATATTATCCACGAAATAACCTCCTATTCCATACGTTGATGCTTGCGAAGCAGATAAAGGAAAATACGGTGTACCAATAAATGCGGTCATGATACCGACGCGGACCTCCATACCAGGCAGAATAACCCGTCCCAGCGCATCACAGAAGACCAGAAACACCGCACCGGCCAGCAGGCTGGCTGGCAGCAGCCGTCGATGATCCGGACCGATGAGCAGCCGCATCATGTGTGGCACAACCAGCCCGACAAAACCGATATTCCCGCTGATGCATACCCCGGTGGCCGTTGTAAGAGCAGCCAGTGTCAGCAGCAGCAGCCGGTATTTCGTCACCGGCATGCCCACGGATCTGGCCTCCGTATCGCCCAACACCAGTATATTCAGCTGACGGGTCAGCAGCAGCATGATGCCGATGCTGACTGCCATCGGACCGATTCCCATCAGTACATGATCCCAGCGCCGATAGTCCAGACCGCCAATGGTCCAGAACAGATACTCCTGCATCTTCTTCTCATTCACCGCCGTCAATACAGCGGCCGTAAACGCCGCCAGGAACATGCCTACCACCACGCCGGACAACAGCAGCGTCAGCACCGGAATACGTCCATGCCGCAGCGACAGGGACACAGTAAGACCTACTGCCAGCAAAGCCCCCAGAAATGCGCCGGCTGGCAGGGCAAACAGACTGACACTGGAAATGCCGGCCGCAATCACCACGATTGCACCAGCCGAAGCCCCACTGGACACTCCGATAATGCCAGGATCCGCCAGGGGATTGGCAAAGATTCCCTGCAATACAGCCCCGGAAATCCCCAGGCCACCGCCCACCATCAGTCCAACCAGCGTACGCGGCAGCCGGATATGCCAGATCACCGCCGCCTCATTGGCCGGTACGGCCAGATCCTGACCAAATGGCAGACCCAGCCCCTGACAAAGCGCAGCAACCACATGGGAAAACGGCAGATTCATCTGTCCCCAGCCCAGTGAAAGCAATATCGTCAGAAACAGGATCAGACACAGCAGTACCATGACCACCGGATAACGATGCAATCTAAGCATGACCGATCACATCCTTCCCCAATATCACCGACAACAGTTGACGCTGCCGCTCGTCCGCCTCAACCTTTACCGTATAGATATCCGCATGGCCGGTCCGGGGATTGCTGGTGACCCGGACCGGCACGCCATAAGCCTGCTCCAGCAATGGTTCAGTGAGCACCACCGACGGCTGCCCATCTGCGAGCAGCTGCCCCCTGGCTGCCAGCAGCAGCCGCGAACAGAATCGGGCAGCCAGCCCCAGCTCATGCACTACCAGCAGAACCGTGCGGCCAGCGGCACATAGTTCCTGACAAAACCGGAAGATCTCCTCCTGGTAGATAAGATCCAGTCCCGCCGCTGGTTCATCCAGCAACAGGACCGGCGTCTGCTGGGCCAGTATCTTGGCCAGCAGCACCCGCTGCCGCTGACCGCCGGACAACGCATTGACCGGCTGTTCTGCCAGTGGCAGTACGCCCGTATAGGCCATACAGGCCTCGGCCACCTGCCGGTCCTTCCGGCTGGTATGCTGCCACCAACTCAGATACGGATAGCGACCGGCCATGACAATATCCCGTACCGTATAGGCAAAAGGTACAACCGTCTGCTGCGGCAGATACGCCGTACACCGGGCAAAATCCCTTGGCGCTAATCCATGGATATCGCGGCTGAGAAGACAAATGCTGCCCGCTAACGCAGGCAGCATCCCCCTTATTGTTTTCAGCAGCGTACTCTTGCCTGCACCATTCGGACCGATCAGGCCAATCATCTCACCAGCCTGAACGGAAAATGATACCCCATGCAGAATCTCACAGTCCGCATAACCTGCGGTAAGATTCTCCACACTCAAAACAATTTCATTCATTTTTTTCTCTCAATTACCCCTACCCTTAGAAGGTCAGCTTCATTCCTACCTGGAAAAAACGACCTGGCGCCGGATAATACTGGCTGCTCCATTGCGAATACTTCTGATTCGTGAAATTATTTACCTTGAAATATATCTGCATCTGCTCCATAGGGGTATAGCTGGCATTGAAATCCCATACCTTGTAACTGCTGCCACCAAACCGGCTTTCCGACAAGCCACTGCCCATCGTCCCGAGCAGATTCGCCTGCCATCCGGCTTGCTTATAGTGCACACCCAATCGATAACCGTTCGGCTGCTGGCTGCTGCTGTCCCACAACAGACCAGCTCCCTCTTTTGTGTCGATCTCCCTGCGAATATACGAATAGCCTGCATCAAACGCCCATTGTTTTGAGGTCTTATTCTTGAATGCAACCTCAAACCCACGTTTCTTCTCCCGATTGATATTGCTGACATATCCATGATTCCAATTATCCGATGTATACCAACGAATCGCATCATGGATATTACTTTGGAAAATACTCATACTGATGCTGTTCCTGGTGTCAAAGAGATGATTCATGCCCAACGATTGCGTCCAGCCAGATTCTGGGCGCAGCTGCGGATTGCCAAACATGCCAAAGCCACCACCATAGTCTCCCCAATAGAATAAATCATCTGCGGTCGGTGCCTTATAGACACGGCCCCAATTAGCATAAAACTGAGTATTTTCATCAGGCCGGAAATTCAATGCCGCCTTAGGCGACCAGTGCGTACCGAAATTACTGTGATGGTCGACGCGGATACCAGGCACGAACGTCCATTTATTAGCAAATTGCCAGGTATCCTGCAGATAAGCAGCCTGAGTAGTGATAATCCGATCAACATACCCACTGTTTTTATTCGAAGAATCACTTTGATGCCATTCTGTACCGACAATCAATGTATGCTCCGGATCCAGCTGCCAACCATTCTGATAGTCTACACCCTGCAGACGCGTTGAAAAACGTGTACCGTACATAGAAGTCTTATAGTTATTGAAATAACGCAATGTCCCCGGTGCAGCTGTACCATTCTTGAAGCCATAAGTAATACTTGCATTATTGAATATTTCGTTCAAATATGGTGTATAGGAATTCATTTTAGATGATGCACCAGCACAGGAAAACTGATTGCCGTCAATACTGCGATGAATCACTGTCAAACGTAAGGATTCATGCTCGTTCAGTTTGTCATTAAGCTGGAAATTCAACCCATTGTTATTATAATCGCTATGCTCCATCCGCTGACTGCTGCCAGCATATTTATATTTAAAATAGGCCTGCCGCTGGATATTTCCCGCTACGAACCAACTCACATCCCCTTGATTGCCTTGGTTAACGACTTCATAATTATGATTTTTCCAGGAGCCGGTATTGATATCCACCATGGTCTTATCATCGTAAACCTTCTTTGTAATGATATTGATCACGCCGCCGACCGCATCACTGCCATACAATGCTGATCCGCCGCCTTTAACCACCTCAATCCGATCGATATTCTTGAGCGATGGAATCATATTCAAATCAGCACTGGAACGACCTGATGACGCTCCCTGATCGTTATTCAGACGTTCGCCATCGAGCATGATCACTACCCGTGCATCTCCATTCAGCTCCACAATGTCCTGCTGTCCACCGCCCATTTGTGTGATGGTAACTCCATTGACATGTTCTAAAGCTTCAGCAACTGTATGATAATGATTTTCTTCAATTTCTTTAGCCGTAATCACCGCAATATTTGCTGGCGTATTCAATCTCTTTGACGGAATCCGCTCCGCCGTAACAACGACCTCGCCCAGATCCTGCTCGACCACCTTGTCGGCAGCATAAGCCGTCGTGCCAAAGCATAGTGTACTGATAGCCAGTCCTGCCAATACCGTTTGCGTCAATTCGTTCTGTTTCAACCCAAATACTTCCTTCCTCTGATACCTGAATACATTCTCTCTATCCTTATATTCAACTATTCAACCGCCGTCAGATGTTCCTGATGGGATTGCCTGAATACATCACCATACACGCAATATGCGATTTCCTGTACCCCAAAGACATAATCCTGGGAACAATTATAGATATAACCTTCAAACGGTTCCCGCAAGGCCTGATCCCGGATTGCCCGCACATGCTGCAGAGAGGGATCCTCAAGATAAGCCGCGCGGAATTTGCCGCTGTCATAAGCCCCATGATTCGTATAAGTCGGCAGAAACAGGATATCCGGATTGATCTCGACCAGCTGTTCTTTCGACATTGTCTGGCCGTTATGGATGCCAATCCTGGCCATCCCGTTCGTGACCCCTGCATACTGACAGGCATCATCAAAGCTGCAGCCGATCCCCCCATAGGATTTCATCAGGGAAAGCAGCACGACGGTCTTGCGTTCGGCTGCCGGTATCGCTACGGTACGCGCCTGCACCCAGGCCAGCCGTTCATCCATCTTCTGCAACAGTACCTCGCCACGCTGCGGTTCTCCTACGGCCTGTGCAATAAGCTGGATGGTTTCCTTGATCTCTGCCAGATTCTTCGCGCCTTTGCAGACCACAACGTGCAGCCCCAGATCACGCAGGGACGCCACCTTGGCAATATCGCCCCAATCCGGCACGATAACCAGGTCCGGCTGCATCGCCGCAATCTCCTCTACCGTCGGATCCTTAACCCGTCCATCTACCTGACGAGCCAGTTCCACGACATTGGAACTGACCGGATCATCCAGCAGGCTATTGACGGCCACCATATGATCCGGCGGCACCAGCCCCAATACCACTTCATCCGTACTCATGGAAAGAGTCAGTATACGCGTCGGCCGGGCCGGCATATCGACCTTCGTTCCCTGGATATCGGTCACGCTGTACGCATTACCACCTGCCGGGCTGTCAGACACAGCAGCAGCCGGCAGCCCGCAGCCAGCTGCCAATAACAGCAGAAGGATCAGCAGGACGCTGGAAAGCTTCTGATAAACATACCACGCACTATTCCATCCTTTTATCTTCATCCACTGCACCTGCTTTCCTCATACCATCCCAACGCTGCCCGCTGAAGCCTGACCTTCTGCAGCCAGTCCGCCCATGATTCCTGGATGAACTCATGGACCAGATACCGCGGCTGAACCAATTCTACGATCTGCCGTGCAGCCTGCGTCCGGAAAGGCCGATGCTGATCGGTCCTGGCAATATAAGCAAAGGTTTCCTGCCAGGACAGCGGTTTCCCGATTCTCCCGGCATATTGCCGCTTCATCTGCCTGACAAATACTCCGGATAAGGAGCAATGCAGATGCATGCCATAGATCCGCTCCCGCAAATCACCCAGGCCAGCAATCGTCCGGCAGACATAGTCTGCCGCCTCCTGCTCATCCTGCAATTCCAGGCAGGTATTCATCAGATGCCCGGTATCCAGCATGAAGCCTGTATTCTGATGGTGAGTTCCTGCCAGCAGTTTTGCGGCCAATGCCGGCTGACAAAAGGTCAGCCCCGGCCACCACAGATTCTCATAAAGCAGCTGGCAGCCCTCAGGCAGATCTGCCATGATCTCATTCACCAGCGACAAAACGGCCTGAATAACGTCCTCATCCGAATAGGCATACTGACGGCTGTATATCTCACTCGTCCGCGCCTGTGACACATGGAAGACCACATATTCCGCGCCCGTACGTACGGCCTGCCGGATATGATGGTGCCACTGCACCAGCCACTCCTCCCTCGTCCTGCCGAAGGATTCCTGCCAGGCCCTGTCACTGCCGAATTCCCGACACAAGGCATCCCGGTCCCCACACCAAAAGTCCAGCCAGTTCGGCCAGAACCGCAGATGAACTCCATGAATCCAGTCAGACGGAAAATCAGCGGGATTCCAATCCTCATATAAATTCAGTTCGATGCCATCCAGCCCGGTCTGCCGAAAGAACGCTGGCAGCCGGCTGGTATCCCCAGCCAGTATCGACTGGACCTCGAATGGCACATTCGAGATATTACTCAGTTCCAACATATCGGTCGCAACACTCCATTTCATCCCCCACGAAACCATGACAATCAGCCTCGGATTTACCTAACAAAAAAGAGCCCCCTCCGAAGAAAGGACTCTCAGCACGCAAAAAAACCGAATACCATGTCAAACTGCCGGTATTCACAGCTAATAATCTCCTCCCCATCGCTCGCAGGTCAAACAGTGATTGTCAATCAGGTAATTCTCCTGGCTCCAGTTCATCGCTCTTCCCGCCTTCCCGGAGATTCCTCCAGTGACATATTGGGCTTTGCTCGCTGTTACAGTGGCGTGACCGCGCCGGATTATACCGGCTTCCTTATTAAGTCTTTCAACGCCTGATTCTTTCTATATGAAGTTGCATAAATCATAATAATTGTTCCATTAGTACTATGCAATCTTATCATCAATATTTTTTATTGTCAATGCTATGACCGATTTTTCACAAAATGATTAATGACAAACTGTTGAAAGCAGATAGCCGATGCAGACAAGGGGCGTGCGGTATTCCAGGCAATGCCTACAGCCCGCTTACAGACGGGGAAACGCACAGGCAGGAACACCACGCCCAGATGTTCCGTACAGGGGACATGGGGCAGCAGGCTCACTCCAAGGTGTGCAGCAACCAGCGATACCAGCGTATGCACTTCATCCCCTTCAAATACCACCCTTGGATGACTATCTGCCAGATCCAGAAATTGATTGATCTGCTGACGCAGGCTGTATGCCGGCTTCAGCGTCACAAAGCTCATGTCCTCAATATCCTGCAAACATACCTGCCCTGCCTGCGCCAACGGATGATCCTCCGGAACCACCAGAAACAATTCTTCTGACCACAGATACATCCAGGCAATGTGTTCCCCGCTGAGCATCGAGCACAGGCAGATATCCGTTTTCCCGTCTGATACCTGCTGCGCCAGGATATCCGAATTCTGCTGATCAAGCTTAACCACAATATGCGGGTAATGCGCATGAAACCGGCTCAGGATCAAGGGCAGCAGCGTCTCCCCCAGGGAATGGAGGAATGACAAATTCACGATGCTTGCTGCCTTTTTTGTCTCTTGATTGATTTCCTGTTCAGCCATCTGCAGTTCCCGGATCACACGGTCCACATGGGTCAGGAACTTTGTGCCGGCTTCCGTCAACGTAGTTTCTTTCCCCTGCCGGTCAAACAAGGAAACTTCCAGTTCCTGCTCCAGTTTGGCAATCGAGCGGCTCAGGGCTGACTGCGATATCGCGATTGCTCTGGCTGTCTGCGAGAAGTTATGATATTTTGCCATGGCCTGAAAATATCTGAGTTGTGTTAATTCCATAATTGGCCTCCAGTTTATGTTTTTTTTGCGTTGCCGCTATGCATGAACTGCATATTGACCGGCCTGACTGGCAGATTGTTACAATATGCATAATTTGCACTACTTTTGTGACTTTTTTTCATTAGACAGCCCGAAATCCCTCTATCTATAATAGTGAAGTAATCCATAGATAGAACTGTGTATGAGCCGTCCATTATGAAAGGAGTCTTTTTTATGCCTTCAGAAAAGCTTTGGACCCGCGATTATATGTTTGATATCGGAGTCAATTTTCTCGTCTACTGTGTTCATTTTCTGCTGATGCTCTGGTCTACGAGCTATGCCATCTATACCTGGCATGCATCAATCAGCATGGCCGGACTGGCTTCCGGCCTGTTCATTGTTGGTGCCCTGTTCGCGCGCATACCAGCCGGCCGTTTCATCGATTTCATCGGACGGCGGCGCATGTTCCTGGTTGGTACCGCCTTATTCTTTCTGCTGATACTCTGCTATGAGATGGCTCCTACACTGGAGCTTTTCATGGTTGTCCGCTTCATCCACGGCCTTGCATTTGGCACGACTTCCACCGCCGCCAGCACCGTCGTAGCATCACTGGTACCTCTGCATCGCATGGGTACGGGCATCGGCTACTTTACCCTTGGCGTCACCATGGCTTCTGCCATCGGGCCATTCATCGCCATGAATCTCACCTCAGCCCATGCCTTCACTCTGGGTATCGAGATCTGTGCCGCCGCAGCGGGACTGATTTTCCTGCTGTCTTTCGGTATCCACGCCCCGGAGCGCACCATCATGCCGGAAGAACGGCGCGACCTGACCCGTATTTCGTTCGACCGTTTCTTTTCCCTGCCGGCACTGGGTATCTCCTGCATTGCCCTGATGGGCGGCGTCTGCTACTCGACCGTACTAAGCTTCCTGGGAGCCTACACCTCCTCGATCGGCATCACCGGTATCGGCGCCACCGGATTCTTCCTGTGCTTCGCCGCCACCTCGTTCATCAGCCGCCCATTGACCGGCTATCTGCTCGACCATCGCGGCGGCAATATCGTGATCTATCCGTCCCTGCTCTGCATGGCAGCCGCAATGGTCATCATCGCGAATGCCACCACCGACATACCGCTGCTCATCGGCGCGCTGCTGCTGGGCTTCGGCTACGGCACAATCACCGCCTCCTGCCATGCACTGGCCGTTCATTGTGCCCCGATGCATCAGGTTGGTGTCGCCACCAGTACCTATTTTGTCCTGCTCGATTTCGGAATCGGCATCGGGCCATATACGCTGGGCAGTTTCGTACCGACCTATGGATTCTCCTTCGTCTATCTGGCCGCAGCTGTGCTCTCACTGGCTGGCATCGGCCTGTACTATTACCTGCTGGGACGTCACGGCCGATTCACCCGTGAGCAGATGAACCGTGACAGTCAGGCCAAGACACTCGTTGCCGAGCGGCGTCAGCATTTCTACGAACAGCGGCTGCAGGCAGCTTCTGCCAACCATTAATAAGTCCATACAACCTTCGTGAAAGCGCCGATGCTGTACTGCATTGGCGTTTTTACTGTCCGCTGCTATAGTTTTTGCCAATCGCGCCAGATAAGATATAACCATTATCCAGCGAACCCATTCCTTGCTATAATCAAAACCAACAACAACAAGGAGTGATCAATCATGAAAACATCTGTTATCGGCTTTCCCCGCATCGGGCTGCACCGCGAATTGAAATTCGCCCTGGAATCCTTTTTCCGTGGCGAAACCAGTCCGCAGGACCTGCTGTCAACCGGGCATGCATTGCGCGAGCGTCATTGGCTGCAACAGCAGGCCAGCGGAATCGACCTCATTCCAGTCGGTGATTTTTCTCTGTATGACAATATGCTGGACACCGCTTGCCTGCTCGGTGCGGTTCCCTCGCGTTATCGGGCGCTGGATCTTTCACCGCTCGACACCTACTTTGCAATGGCCCGCGGCTATCAGCGAGCCAACGGCGATGTACGGGCACTTTCCATGAAGAAATGGTTCGATACCAACTATCATTATCTGGTTCCCGAACTGGAAGACACGACCTGTTTCCACCTCCACGCCGATCGTCTGAAGCAGGAAATCACGGAAGCCGCCCTGCTCCGCCTCAAGTCAAAAGCCGTTGTCATCGGCCCCTACACCTTCCTGCGGCTGGCTCACTATACCGGCACAAAGACCATACGGGATTTCGCCCGGACCATCATTCCGGTCTATCAGGAACTACTGGCTGAGCTGGGACAGACTTCGCTGGAATGGCTGGCCCTGGACGAACCGATCCTTGCCACGGATTCCACCCCGGAGGAACTGGCAGTCTTCCGTGAGATCTATCAGGCCCTGCTGCAGGAAAAGCACGGGCTCAAAATCCTTTGCCAGACCTACTTTGGGGATGTGCGGGACAGCTATGATATCCTGACCAGCCAGCTGTCATTTGACGGTCTGGGACTCGACTTCGTTGCCGGCAAACAGAATCTGGCCCTGCTGCAGGAAAAAGGCATTCCCGGCAATATCACCTTGTTCGCAGGCGTCATCAATGGCCGCAACATCTGGCGCAACCATTATCGGAAAACACTCGATCTCATCCACGACCTGCAACGGCATACCGACCAACTCGTCCTCAGTACTTCCTGCTCGCTGCTGCATGTGCCGATGAGCCTGGAAACCGAAACAACGCTAGCCTCCGGCATACTCAAGCATTTTGCCTTTGCTAATGAAAAGCTCCAGGAACTCAATGACCTGAAACGGTTGACCGCACTCTACGATCCGGACCATGAGCAGCTGCTGCAGCAAAACGATGCTTTATTCAATGGCACCCGTTATCAGGCCAACCCGGCCGTTCAGCAAAAGATTGCTTCGCTTACCAGCATCAATTTCAAACGGATGCCGCGCCGGGCGGTAAGAGAACGGATCCAGCGGGAATTGTTTCAGCTGCCGGTCCTGCCAACCACCACCATCGGCTCCTTCCCACAAACTGCAGAAGTCCGCAAGAACCGGGCCGACTATAAGCACAAGCGCATCACACCGAAGCAGTATATCCGGCAGAATAAGCAGTTCATTGCCGACTGCATCCAGCTGCAGGAAAAGCTGGGGCTGGATGTCCTGGTCCATGGTGAATTCGAGCGCAATGATATGGTCGAGTACTTTGGCGAGCATCTGGATGGCTGCCTGTTCACCAGCAATGGCTGGGTCCAGTCCTACGGTTCCCGCTGCGTCAAACCGCCGGTCATCTGGGGGGATATTTCCCGCCGTTCACCGATTACCGTCAAATGGTCAGTCTACGCACAAAGCCTGACGCAGCGATTCGTCAAGGGCATGCTGACCGGCCCGGTGACCATCCTGAACTGGTCCTTCCCCCGCGAGGACATTTCCCTGAAAGAAAGTGCCTTCCAGATTGCCCTCGCCATCCGGGAGGAAGTACTGGATCTTGAGCAGCATGGCATCCGCATCATCCAGATTGATGAAGCTGCCCTGCGCGAAAAGCTGCCCCTGCATCATGCCGACTGGTACCCGGAGTATCTGGACTGGGCCATTGCAGCATTTCGTCTCGCCTCCAGCGGAGTGCGGCCGGAAACCCAGATCCACACGCATATGTGCTACAGTGAATTCCAGGATATCATCTATGATATCGATGCCATGGACGCCGATGTCATCACGTTTGAATCCGCCCGCTCAGACCTCTCCCTCATCGATACCCTGCGGGCCGTCAATTTCCAGACCCAGACCGGTCCCGGCATCTATGACATCCATTCACCCCGGATTCCCAGCAGTAAAGAAATCGAGCACTCCATCCTGCGCATACTCGACAAGCTTCCGCTCAATAAAGTCTGGGTCAATCCGGACTGCGGCCTAAAGACACGCCGCAATGATGAAGCCACCCCCAGCCTGAAGCACATGATCACGGCCGTAAAGCATCTCCGGCAAAAGCTGGCAGAAGCCGCCCAATAAAACAATAGCTGAATGCTGCCGCAATAAACCTGCGGCAGCATTTTTATGCATTTGGGGTGGTCGTATATTTCTGCAGCATCCCGATATAGTGCTGGCTGAATCGGCTGAGAACAACATTGCGATGATGGATATAGCCGATTTCCATATAGTCATCAACCAGCAGTGGAATCGCGACAATGTTCCTGCCATTCAGCTTTTCATTGATTACCCCGCTGCAGATCGTGTATCCGTCCAGACCGATCAACAGATTGAACAGCGTTGCCCGGTCCGACACCATGATGTCCTTCCGGCTGGCCCGCGTGCTCTGGATTTCCTCCGAAAAATAAAACGAATTATGCTCGCCCTGCTCATAGGACAACCGCGGAAACGGCTCAAGATCCTCCATCGTCACGGCCTCCCGGGTTGCCAATGGGTTTCCCGCACCTACGAACACATGCGGTCTGGCCACAAAGAGCCGGGTAAATACCAGATTTTTTTCCTGCAGCGTACGCCGCAGGACCTGCTCATTGAAACCATTCAGGTACAGCACGCCGATCTCGCTCCGAAGCCCCGCAACATCGGCGATAATCTCATACGTCTGGGTTTCCCGGATACGAAAATCATATTCTTCTCCGCCATATTTCCTGAGCAAGGCCACAAATGCCTCCACCGCAAACGAATAATGCTGGGTTGATACACAGAACTGGTGCTTTACGGGATGGCCCCCCAGATATTGCTCACGAATCAGATCCAGCTGTTCCATAACCTGACGGACATAGCCCAGAAACTCTTCCCCCTCGGCCGACAGTGATACACCCCGATTGGTCCGGTTGAATATCGTGATTCCCAGTTCTTCTTCCAGTTCCTGAATTGCCACAGTCAGTGTCGGCTGTGTGATATAGAGCTGCTTTGCCGCCTCGCTCAATGTCCCCGCTGTGGCTGCAGTCGTGATATATCTGAATTGCTGTAGTGTCATTGCGTCTGAATCATTCTCCATTCCCCCACGCCATGCGGCTTAAAATTCCAGATAGCGCTTCAATCGCTGCCAGTCAATGAATGTCACCTGCTGTGGATGCTTCTGCACATAATGCTGATGCTGCTCACTGGCCGATTCGAAACAGACCAGACGGGCAGCCTGTACATAGCAGGGACGGGTATCCGTCTGTCCGGAGCGTGGATCATTCAGCGTGAGCTGCCCCGTCGTCATTGCCGTGGCCCGGCCGCGATTGGCCAGAAAATGCATATAAAGCTCCAGCTGCGGACGGTCCTCCTCATCAACATACCAGACACCTGCACGATACATCCTGCCCCGCGCAGGCCCCTGCCCATCCGGCAAATGCGGATCAACCACGGCAAACAGCACATCCATGAGCATCGACAGGTCCATCTTCTTGGGATCATATGTAACTTCCACGCCCATGACTGCGGGGATCTGCCCACTGGCTACCGCCTCATAGGCATCCCCGGCACCAGTCAGTGCTGCAGCCGGATTGATATAACCGGTACAGGTGGAAGAGATTCCCGGCAGCAGTTCAAAAACCGCCTGCAGCTCATGGAAATCGCCCCCTGAAAAATAGATATTCTTCGTATACACTGCCTTCACCTCTTCTCCGCAGCCGGATGGAACAGGTCGACCTGACGGGCAGCGGCCCGCCGGACATCGAACATCCCGATCAATTCAGCCACAGCCTGTGTCGGCGAGATCGTACCGGCCAGCACCGCATCTCTGACCTCAGGCATCCGCCCAGTAATGACCGGATCCTCAAAGAACAGGTTGTGCAGATGTTCATCGATCATGCTGTTCATCCAGTCCAGCAGCTGACCATCACGGCGTTTCCGGAATACGCCGCTCTCTGCGGTCATCCGCTGGAATACCTGGATCACTTGCCATAACTCCTGCAGCCCGGTATGCTTGACTGCTGAGCAGAGATAGGCATGCGTCGGCCAGCCGGGTGTAGCCGGCCGGATGTATTCGATCATCCGCTCATATTCGCCACGGGCCACCTGCGCTTTCACGAGGTTATCCCCATCCGCCTTGTTGATTACGATCGCATCTGCCAGTTCCATGATTCCCTTCTTGATGCCCTGCAATTCATCTCCGGCACCAGTCAGCACCACTAACATGAAAAAATCCACCATCGACCGCACGGTCGTTTCCGATTGGCCTACACCTACCGTCTCGATCAGGATGATATCGTATCCGGCTGCCTCACACATCAGCATGGTCTCCCGGCTTTTCCGGGCTACACCGCCCAATGTCCCGCCAGCCGGCGAAGGCCGGATAAATGCCTCCGGCCGCCGCGACAGGGTCCCCATCCGCGTCTTGTCCCCCAGGATCGATCCCCGCGTGACGGAGCTCGTCGGATCGACCGTGAGGATGGCTACCCGATGCCCCGCATCGCACAGCATGTTGCCCAGCGCCTCGATTATGGTGCTCTTACCGGCCCCCGGCACTCCCGTGATGCCGATGCGCAAAGCCTTCCCGTAAGCGGCAGCAGCCGCTGCAATACCCGCTGAGCCTTGGCAAAATGACGGGGATTGTTGCTTTCGATCAGGGTGATCGCCCGGGCCAGCGTCATGCGGCTGCCCTGACTCACCCCGGATACGTAATCATCCTCCGAAAGCACCAGCCGGTGCTTCGGCTTCAGCTGCCCGCTCTTGATCGCAGGATTGAGATTCCCTACGGTCGTATCCGTTACCCCTTCGATGCCCCCCATGACGCTGCAGGCAAACTTATCATCTGCCTTCTCCGGCACCCAGTCTGGTTTCGAAACCGTATAGTGTTCTGCCATTGCTTTTTCCTCCTTTCGAATACAGCGTCCACGAAACCATCCCGGTTCCGTGGACGCTGTATTGCAGAGCTATATTCGTCTCATGCGTCGTCCGTTTCCTCTTTGGCCCGATTGATCAGCAAGGTCAGCAGCTTGATCCCGGCCTCAGGGATATTGGTACCCGGTGCGAAAATTGCCACCGCACCATGTTCATAGAGGAAGTCATAATCCTGTACCGGTATGACCCCGCCGATGCTGACCATGATATCCTCGCGACCCAGCTTCTTCAGCTCCTCTACCAGCTGTGGCAGCAGGGTATTATGACCGGCCGCCAGCGAACTGAACCCGACCATGTGCACATCATTGTCCACGGCATCCTGTGCCGTCTCAGCCGGTGTCTGGAACAAAGGCCCGACATCAACATCCCAGCCCATATCCGCAAAGGACGAGGCGATGACCTTCTGACCACGGTCATGTCCATCCTGCCCCATCTTCGCAACAAAGATACGCGGGCGGCGGCCGGTCAGGTTCTCGAATTCATCTGCCATCTCACGGGCCTTATCCAGTGCCGTCTTATCCGTGAATTCTGACGAATAGACGCCGGAGATCGTATGGATCACAGCCTGGAAACGTCCGGAAACCTTCTCGACGGCATCCGATATCTCACCCAGCGATGCATGCGCCCGGGCCGCATCGACGGCGGCTTCGAGCAGATTGCCGTTATCCCGCGACTCAGCTGCTTTCGTGATGCCCTCCAGACAGCGGCGTACATCATCCCCATTGCGCTCGGCCCGCAGTTTCTCCAGCCGCTCCACCTGAGCCTGCCGCACCGCGGTATTATCGATGGCCAGGATCTGCAGCGGATCCTCTTTCTCCAGCCGGTATTTATTCAGGCCAACGATGGTCTCATTGCCCGAATCGATCTGAGCCTGCCGGCGGGCCGAAGCTTCCTCGATACGCATCTTCGGCAGCCCCGTACTGATGGCCTTGGCCATGCCTCCCAGGGCTTCGACCTCCTGGATATGCGCCCAGGCGCGCCGGATGATCTCATTCGTAAGCGCCTCCACATAATAGGAACCGCCCCATGGATCGATGATCTTGCAGACCCGTGTCTCATCCTGGATATACAACTGAGTATTGCGCGCAATCCGGGCCGAGAAATCCGTTGGCAGGGCAATCGCCTCATCCAGGGCATTCGTATGCAATGACTGCGTATGCCCAAGCGCCGCGCCCATTGCCTCCATGCAGGTCCGGGAAATATTATTGAACGGATCCTGAGCCGTAAGCGACCAGCCGGATGTCTGGCAATGCGTGCGCAGAGCCATGGACTTGTCATTCTCGGCCCCGAAGGACTTGACGATTTTCGCCCACAGTACCCGGGCCGCCCGCATCTTGGCAACCTCCATGAAATAATTCTTGCCGATTGCCCAGAAGAAAGACAAGCGCTTGGCAAAGGCATCAATCGGCAGTCCGGCGTTGACACCCGTACGGATGTACTCCAGCCCGTCAGCCAGCGTATAGCCGAGCTCAATATCAGCCGTTGCTCCTGCTTCCTGCATATGGTAGCCGGAAATCGAGATACTGTTGAACTTCGGCATATATTTCGTCGTATACTCGAAAATATCACCGATGATGCGCATCGACATCTCTGGCGGATAGATATAGGTATTACGGACCATGAATTCCTTCAGAATATCATTCTGAATCGTCCCGGCCATGACCTTCTTGTCCACGCCCTGTTCTTCACCGGAAAGGATGTAGAATGCCAGGATTGGCAGTACCGCACCATTCATCGTCATCGAAACCGACATCTGGTCAAGCGGAATTCCGCTGAACAGGATACGCATATCCAGGATGGAATCAATGGCCACGCCAGCCTTGCCGACATCTCCCAGCACGCGTGGATTATCCGAATCATAGCCACGGTGCGTCGGCAGGTCGAACGCAATAGACAGGCCTTTCTGCCCCGCCGCCAGATTGCGCCGGTAAAACGCATTGGATTCCTCGGCCGTCGAGAAGCCCGCATACTGGCGGACCGTCCATGGCCGGAATACATACATCGTCGAATACGGACCACGCAGGCATGGTGGTATCCCACTTGCGAAATCCAGATGATTCATATGCGCATATTCATCATATCCATATAACGGTTTGACCGGAATATGCTCCATCGTCCGCTTCACCAGATCATCATACGCAGCCCCGGAAGATGCCTCGAACTGCTTTTTCCATTCTTCCTGTTTCTGTTCCGGTGTTTCCCTCAGGTCCATCGTGGTAAAATCAGGATTTGAAAACGAAGCCATTATGACATCATTCCTTTCTTCTGCTGCAGATACTGCAGGATCTGATAGCAGTTGGCACGCACGGAAATATAATCATCGATGCCAGCTGACCGATAGGTTTCCAGCAAATCCTTCGGCGCAGCACCAGCCAGATAGACTACCGCTGACGGCAATGCCTCATGAAGCTTTGGCGCCAGTGCAGGCACGATTTCCGGATAGGTCGCATCCGTTGAACAGATCACGACCGCATCCGCTGCCGATTCTTTCGCCGCGGCAACTGCTTCCTCCACCGTAGCAAAACCATTATTCCCCAACACGTCGAACGCTCCGACCTGCAGGAAGCCGGTCGTGAATTCAGCCCGGGCCTTATGCTGCGGGATTGGCCCCATATTCGCCAGGAATATGCGGACATTTTCCCCCGTCTTATCCCGGTAGTCCTCGGTCCGTTTCCGCAGTGCCTCAAACCGTTCACTCCAGCGATGCGGCTCGATCTTCGTCACCTTCTCAGCCTGTGCCTCCTGGCCACGAAGCGCTTCCGTCAGTTCCGGCAGCGTTGCCCCGGCCTCGGCCGCCCGGATTGCAGCTGTCAGCTTATCAGCAGGCACCGTAGCCAGTGCCTGAAGCTGTTCCTCCTTGAACGTGTCATCCAGATCTGACAGGTAGGCCTCAACTTCCGCGATACGTTCCGTCCGTATCGCCTCGACATCCTCCGGCCGCGGATCCAGCAGTTTCTCCGTCATATTCGGATACATATTGTTCCCGACGATGCGGTCACGCCGCAGCTCGGCATTCTTGAACCGCTCGGATAAAACCGCCGCGATCTGAGCCTGCGGATAGCCTTCTTCCAGTGCCGCTGCGATGCCACCTTTGGACTCGATGGTCTGGAATTCCTTCCACATCCTGGCCCTGACCTGACGGGTCAGCGACTCTACCGCCCAGGATCCGCCCGCCGGGTCGATTGGCTGCAGCAAACCAAACTCTTCCTGCAGGATGATCTGCACATTGCGGGCAATACGGCGCGAGAATTCATCGCCCTTGCGGATCGGTTCATCAAATGGTGCATTCTCAAACGAGTCCAGACCACCGACCACTCCGGAAAAAATCTCCGTCGTATTCCGCAGCATATTGACATAAGGATCATAGACCGTCTTAAAGAACAGTGCCGGGCGCGCATGGATATGCATCCGCTGTGCTTCCTTCCCGCCGCCAAAGGACTGGACAATCTGAGCCCAGACCGGTCTTACCGCCCGCAGCTTGGCAACCTGCAGGAAGAAATTCGCGCCCATCGAGAAGCAGAACATGATCTGTCCCGCTGCATCATCAATGCTCAGACCGCGTTTCAGCAAAGCCCGCAGATAAGAAACCGCAGTGGCAATGGTATAGGCAGTCTCCTGGATATCATTTGCACCGCCACGGCTGTACACATCGCTGCGCACCATAACCGTACGCAGTCCCGGCGCCTGCTCCGCAGCCCAGGCTGCACAATCAGCCATCTCATCATAGAGCAAGGCTAATGGCTTCGACAGGCTGCCCTGCGCGGTCAGTTCCCCTATCGGATCGGCACCGATGATCCCATGCAGCTGCCGGATCTCCCGGCCGGAAGCCCGCAGCGCCGCCACCGTAAGTGCCAGCAATGGCAGCGCAGAGCGGCCAGCATACATATACAGCGGCGTTTTTTCCAGCTGCAATTGATCGAGCAGGACATGCATATCCTGCAGGGTCGTAATGCTGCAGCCTTCATCTCCCGGCCTGGCAGCATCCCGTACATCCCTGCCAGCCAGTGTTGCCTGGTCGAGACGGATATTGTATATCGTCGAGCCCTTCTCCTGTTCATGACGAAGCAGCTCATTGTTCTCCCGTGGCATGGTCTCATCACAGGACTGCGCGATGCCCCATGGCGCCTTGATATAGCCATTTGGTTTCGCGCCCCGCAGGAAATCATCCATACCCGGGAACGAATGCTTCGGCAGGATTTCCTCTGTCCCGGCGCGGGTGTACATCGGGTCAAAGGTGATTCCCTCATAGGTTTTCGTATACATTTTCTTATCAAAGGGCGCGCCCTTCAATAAGGCGATGCAGTTCTCCTTCCATTCCTCATACGTGGGGGGAATGAATTCATCAAGCGGCACATCCGGAAAGTCTGCCTGCTGCTCTGACTTCTTCAAAATTTCCTGAAGATCAAGCTCGCTGGCCGGCTGCCCACTGGTATCATTGTTCATAGCAGCTTCCTCCTTTAAAATCAGAGAATCAACGAATGAAACACAGATGAAAAAATAATGCTGCCCCAAATAAAGCAAGCAGGCAGCATCGACCAAAAAGAAAAGCTCCGACCCTTCCACAAATCGGAGCCTGACTGTCAGCCTGACAGCCCAAAGAATAGAACTGAATGAAATTATGAGAATTCTTTCTCCATGGATCCAAAGCCATAGAGAAAAACCTTTCGACAAACGGAAGTGGATCTATGCCACAAAAATAAGCCTTTTCCTGCTCACGGAAAAGGCTTATCTAAAAAACATCCAGTTCTATTATCTGTCTGGTCAATGCCAGACTATCTATAACGAATGTCATTCAAATCCCCTCCCCATCGCTCGCAGGTCAAACGGTGATTGTCAATCAGGCAGTTCTCCTGGCTCCAGTTCATCGCTCTTCTGCGCCTTCCCAGGATCTCTCCCAGTGACATAAATTGCAGAATCACTCGCTGTTACAGTGGCGGGACCGCTCCGGCATTTACCGGCTTCCCTATTAAGTCTTTCGACACCTGATTCAATCCATATTCAATTGGAATATCTTACAAAATTATCATAGCATTCCCGCTATTTATTGTCAATTGGATTTATTCTCTCCACTGCTTATAGAAGCGGCTATGTTTTATATGAAAAACAGCCGGAAAAATACCGACTGCCTTCCCATAAAGAGTGTTATTATGAAGCTGTCAGCCTGTATGGCAACAGGCCGCCAACAATTGTTGGAGAGAGAAGGCTCCGACCTTCCACAATCGGAGCCGCTGTGCAAGTCCACGACAATACCGTGGTCACAGCTATTCCATAGAACTGAATGAAATGTATGAGCATTTCTTCTCCCCAGGCATTGCCCGGAAAGAAAAACCTTTCGACAAATTAAATCAATGCAATCAAAAAAGCTCTTCCCACATAAGAGAAGAGCTCATTATCCTCGCGATAAAATAGCTGTATCTGCTGTATATAGCAAATAAGCCACTTCATACATCACGTATCGATAAATCCCCATCCCCATCGCTCGCAGGTCAAACGGTGATTGTCAATCAGGCAGTTCTCCTGGCTCCAGTTCATCGCTCTTCTGCGCCTTCCCAGGATCTCTCCCAGTGACATAATCTGCAGAATCACTCGCTGTTACAGTGGCGGGACCGCGCCGGCATTTACCGGCTTCCCTATTAAGTCTTTCGACACCTGATTCAATCGTTATTTGATTGTTAAATCGTTTACGTTGTCTATACTAACATTAATATTTTTTATTGTCAACCCAATTTCGACATTTTATCCACGAAACTTTTAATGGTGACAGATAAACGAGAAGTTGAAGGATAGGTTCGGGAAGTGAGACACAGGTGACGAGTAGGTAGAGGCTCAGCACGGGGTTCGGTGGAACTATTTTTTTTGCTTCCACTGAGCCGGATGCAGCAAGCTGCATCTAGGCATACACGGCCCCACACCAATCAGCTTCGCCCTATGGGCTCACTTCTTGGGGGACCGTAGTAAATGTCCCGCCCTGAGATTGTAGTATTTACTTAGCTGACGCGCCGGTACCACGGCGCCGCAACGAATCGACGGATCTAGCAGGTCCCTACGGCGTGCCAGCCTACGGCAGTCGTTCCAGCCAAAAGAAATAGTATCCCCCTCGCCCGCCGTCGATTAGTGGCGGCTTCTGAGTGGTTCTCCTTCTGACGGTAGGCCTGGGTTCGGTTCGGGCAGATTTGCCGGATTCCAGCATCAAAGAGAGAATCAGCAATGTAGCTGATTTAGAGCAAAGCAACCATCGATACATCGAGCCCAGCCGCGGGGGCAGCGCATAGCCATAAATGGAGCGTTTGGTGTTCTGCGTTAAGAAGAATTTTTTTGCCTACGATCGATCGTTTCCAAAGAGCGTCCGTCCAAACGAAGTGCGTTAAGCTCCTTTGGGAATGCTTAATTAAAGGCAAAAAAATTCTTCAGCAGGTTACCTCAGCGGAATGTTGGCTATGCGCTGCCCCCGCGGCGGTCTAATTTCTTCGAACTAAGCGCTCCTTTGCTGCGCTATATTTACTCGTTCTTCGAACTTTGTCTGAGCGGGTTTACTCATACCTAGCCTTGGTGCTTCTTCGATGAATTGAGCTGTAACTTCCAGTTTATCGAGTACAGGAATGTCGCTTTTCATTCCGCTCCCCACCGACCTGTGATGTTTTTACTTGACGACGAAGAAACCGGTTAATATAATAATAGTATGTAGAAGAACGCGAAGAAACAATAACAATTAAACGAAACAGAAAGAACAGGTGATTACCCATGGCTGTCCATGTTATCAACGAAGCCAGACGCTGCCTGCAGTGCAAGAAGCCGCTCTGCCGAATCAAAGGCTGCCCGGCCCAAACGAATATTCCTGAGATGATCCGCCTTTTCCTTGAAGGAGACATCAATGATGCAGGAGCAATGCTCTTTGCCAACAATCCGATGAGTGTCGTCTGCTCACTGGTCTGCGACCACGAAGCCCAGTGCGAGGGCAACTGCATCCAGGGGCGAAAAGGCGCTCCGGTCCAGATTTCCAGCATCGAGCACTATATATCTGATACCTATCTTGACAAGGTCATCATGGAACATGAACCACCCAAAGGACAAAATGTCGCCATCATCGGCAGCGGCCCGGCCGGCATCACGGTAGCGGTCAAGCTTGCCCAGCGCGGCTATGAAGTCACGATGTTCGAGAAGATGGACAAGCTCGGCGGCATGATGCGCTATGGCATCCCGGACTTCCGCCTGCCGAAGACCATCCTGGACCGTTACCAGCAGAAACTGGCCGAGCTCGGCATCCACATCCGCCCGAATACCGGCATTGGTGGTGCCCTGACTCTCGACACGCTCTTCAATGACGGTTATGAGGCCGTCTTCATCGGCTCCGGTGTCTGGCGTCCGCGCAGCCTCGGCGTCAAAGGCGAAAGCTTTGGCAACTGCCATTTTGCCGTTGATTACCTGCAGAACCCAGACGTATATCAGCTTGGCGACCGAGTCGCCGTCATCGGTTCCGGCAACTCGGCCATGGACGTAGCCCGTACGGCCATCCGCAAGGGCAGCCGGTATGTCACGGTCTATGCCCGCCACGATGAGGTATCCGCCAGCCAGCGCGAGTTCGAATATGCGCAGGCCGATGGCGTGGAATTCGAATACTTTAAAGGTGTCGACTCCATCACGGCTAAGGGACCAATGATGACTGAACTGCACTACGATGAAGCGGGCAAACTCATCCGTGAAGATGCGCCAACGCTCTTTGAAGCCGACAGCACCATCATCGCCGTCAGCCAGCGGCCGAAGGACAAGATTGTCCGCACGACCACGGGCATCGAGACCAACAACAAGGGCCTTGTCGAAGTCGATGAGACCGGCGCCACCACCCGTGAAGGCGTCTTCTCCGGTGGCGATGTCGTCCTCGGCCCCTGGAATGTCGTCCAGGCCGTCAAGGATGCCAAGAAGGTAGCTGATACCATGGATGCCTACCTGACCAAGAAACGGAAAAGCTGATCGATACGAAGAATACGCCGGCAGCAGGAAGTCCAACTTCCTGCTGTCGGCGTATTTTCAGCTGCGATAAGCCTCGTTCGCCTCGCGTATTTCGCCCAGCCCGCTCTGACTGAGGAGCTTGAAGGACTCCTCGACCTCGGCGGGAATATCGACATGCACGATAAAATCTTTGCCCTGCGGGCCGTATCCGGCTGCATCATCGCGTAAGCGGGATACGTCCCCGAGCAGCAGGGTGACATAATGTGGAATGTCCCACAGGCCCCAGTATGAGCGGCTCCATTGCAGCTGCCCATTGGCGACGGTCAGTTCCGGATGATAGGGCGCATAGCTGATGACCCGCACTGCCGGCTCCGCCCCCAATGCCTTAGCGAAGCCAGCCGCCATGCGGCGCTGCATCGACGGATCCTGCATGATGAGCAGCGACCGGGCTTCTATGCCCTGATCCTGCAGCACCTGCAACGCGTTCGTGACATTGTTACCGCAGTTTGTCGATGCCGTCTCCAGCAGGATATCATGGATATCGTATTCCCGGGCCAGGTAGTCCGCAATCATCTCGGCCTCGGTCCGTCCCTCGACTGCCAGGTCCGGGAATCGAGCCTGGAACTTATCGCGCAGGGACTGCGTCGTATGTCCGATACCGCCCACGATCATCAGGTGCCTGGCCAGCCCGCACCGCCAGACAGCCGCTGCCACATCGCAGCCAAATGGTATGACCCCGCCAAAAAGAATCAGCACATCCACCTGCTCTATTCCATAAGATTCTCTCAGGCTGCTCTTATTGAGCAATGGCAGATCACGTTTCCCCAGAAAATCCGTCAGCTCATTGACTGCTCTCGCATAACGTTGCAGTTCCTCACTCTTATGTTGATTGCCCATGATGCCTTTTCCTTTCTCGCAAATCCAAAACCTGATCCGGCGGCGCTCTTCCAACTGATTCCAGCATAATCGATTTTCACCTGACTCTCAACCCAAAAATGTTATATTTTTAAGTGATTTCACATTTATTTCCGCTATTTTGTTACATTAACACATTATTCCCTGCAATTTTAACATAAAAAGAACAAAAATGAGCACCCAATCACAGTGCTCATTTAATCGTTATTCTTTTTTCTGCAATGCTGCCAGTTTCGCTGCTTTCCTGGCCAGGAAACGTTCTTTCATGATCAGCTTATGCTTCATCTGATCGACAAAGTATCTGGCAGCGGCGATATCAGCCTCATCCGGATGCGAGGCGGCCAGCTTCCAGCGCTCGACGCTTTGCGGTCCACCATGCGGATCATCCGGACCGGCATGCTTGCGCTTCTCCAGCATGGCTGGATTGATCTTGCCCCGGCAGCCGAATGTGCCCAGGATCTCACAGCCCTCACCCAGCTGATAGCCAGCCCGGGCAAATGAGGTAATGGCATGTTCACTGGTTGGCGATGTCCCATGCGTCTGGAAGAACAGGACATTCGTGTCATGGATCCTTGCCAGCAGCTTGAGCGTCAGCGGGTCCGGCCGCCCCAGGCGAAGCCAGTAGCCAACCGCCACCACATCATAGCCGGACAAGTCCTCCGGTGCATCCTGTACACGAAAAAGATCCGCCTCGTCCGCCTGCCCCGCAATCGCCTCTGCAATCTGTTTCGTATTCCCCGTCACAGAGGAATAAATCACTGCCCATTTACTCAAATCAACCAGCCTCCCCGAAAATTCTGTTTGTCTTATTGTTGCTATTGTAACATAGCACCTTGAGTTTGGCCGTGAGGATTGTTACAATGAGTATATCATCAAAAATCAATTTCATGAATCAACCATAGAAAGAAGTGTTTCCTTTGACTGACCTTATTGCTAATCCGACCAGTTCGCTGGCCTTACTCGGCACCTTGTCCCTGATCCTCGGCTTCGTCAAAGTCCATCAGGAGAAACTTACCACGCACACCATCGTCTTTGCCGCACTCATGCTGGCGCTGGCCGTCGTGCTGCAGCAGCTGCGAATCTTCCACATGCCACAGGGTGGCAGCGTAACGGCTGGTGCCATGGTGCCGCTGCTGCTGGTCTCCTACCGTTTTGGTCCGGGTGTCGGCATGCTGACCGGTTTCCTCTATGGCCTGCTCAATCTGATCCAGGACCCGTTCATCCTTCATCCGGTACAGGTGCTGTTCGACTATCCACTGCCTTTCATGGCAATGGGGCTGGCCGGACTTTCCCGCAACCGGATCTATCTGGGCACAGCCGCCGCGTTCCTGACCCGGTTCCTCTGCCACTTCATCTCCGGCTTCGTCTTTTTCGGTTCGTATGCCCCGGCAGGAACTTCACCGGTTACGTACTCGCTCATCTTCAATGCCACGTATCTGGTACCGGAGTTCATCATCTGCTGCCTTATCCTGAAGCTGCTGCCGCTCAAGCGGCTCATGAATGCTGCAGTCAAAGATTAATTGCTTCACACGCTCAATAAGCAAAATCCACCCTCATGGTGCAACACCATGAGGGCTTTTTCTTTACAGCGAATGATTCAGTTTTCCTGACCGCAGAGTCGTATCACGGTATGTTCCAGTATCTCCTCGCCGGCCTGACCGGTCTTCAACCAGTAATCCGCATCGATAAGCTCCAGCATTGCCTGCTTCAGGGTTTCCTCAGGGAACCTGGCCGCCGCCCGTCCCAGTTTCTCCGCAATGAATGGATTGAGTTCCAGTGGTTTTGCCAGTGCCTTGCCCCGGATGCCCTTTGCCTGCAGAATCCGGGCCTGCCATAGCTGACGCACATGACGGGTCAGCAGGGACAGGATCACCGTGAAATACGTGCCATCCGCCAGCTGACGCCGCAGCAGCATCAAGGCTCGCCGGCCATTTCTCTCACTGATCGCATCCATGAGCGCAAAGATCGAGACCTCCGGCAGACCGGCAAACACCTTGGTCAATGTCTCCTTTGTGATACGCCGGTCCTGCGAGAACAACGCCAGCTTATCGAATTCACGGTCCAGGAACTCCAGCGATATCTGCTGCATCATGCTGACCGCACCATTGAAATAGGCATAAGCATCCCGGTCCATATCCCGGTTCATGGACTGCAGCTTTCCCTGCAGCCAGTCATTGATGTTCCATGCCCTTATTGCCTCAGCTTCCAGCACCGCGCCATATTTCTCTACCGTCTTGTAGACCTTACGGCGCTTGTCAGCCTTATCACTGCTCACGAAGATGATATAGCTGTACGATGGCATGTCAGCAAAAGCCGCCAGCAGCCGCTCCATCTTCTTATCCTTGCCCGTTGCTTTCTTTCCCTCTGACTCCGTGCTGCCTTTCTTCGTCTCACGAAAGATCGACGCATTCTGGATCAGCAGCACATTTTTGCTTGTGAAGAACGGTGCCGTATCAATCAGACTGATCAGATCATCTGAATCGATATCCCCCTTTATCTTTTGCAACGAATCACTGCATTCCTGTTTATCTGAAAAAAGCCGGCCCAATATCCGATCCCGGGCCTTATCAATATAATAATGTTCTTCGCCTGCCAGCAGGTAGATATGCTTTGGTTCCCCCTGCTGCAGCTTGGCCATGAATTCGCCGAATTTCACTGTTCTGCTCCGTTCTCTCCGCCGGCAGCTGCCAGCCTGTTATCTGATACATTCTATTATAATAAAAGGACGCTGCCTATACAAGCAGCGTCCAACGAAATCTATCCTTCAGCGATCAGACCAGGCCATGTGCAATCATGACATTGGCAACCTTGATGAACGCGGCGATATTCGCGCCAGCCACCAGGTCATCCGGGTCTGCATATTTTTCAGCATTGGCTTTGGCACTCTGATAGATATTCGCCATGATATCCTTCAGTTTGCCATCCACTTCCTCAAACGTCCACTGCAGACGCTCGGAATTCTGCGCCATCTCCAGTGCCGATACCGATACACCGCCGGCATTCGCGGCCTTGGCCGGTGCAAAGAGCACCTTGTTCTGCTGGAAATATTCGATAGCTTCCAGGCTCGACGGCATGTTAGCGCCCTCGCCCACAGCAATTACCCCATTGGCGACCAGCGCCTTGGCACTCTCAAGATTGATCTCGCCCTGAGTCGCACATGGAAGCGCAACATCGCATTTTACCGTCCAGACGCCTTTGCAGCCCTCATGGTATTCAGCCTGCGGATGGGTAGCTGCGTACTCTTTGATACGACCACGACGGATCCTGCTTGATCTCCTTGACCGCTGCCAGGTCGATGCCAGCCGGATCGTAGATATAGCCATTGGAATCCGAGCAGGTAACGACTTTCGCGCCATACGACTGTGCCTTCTCAATGGCATAAGTCGCAACATTGCCTGAACCGGAAACGACCAGCGTCTTATCCTTCAGGCTGATATTCTTGGCATCGAGCATATTCTTGACAAAGTACAGCAGCCCATAACCAGTAGCCTCCTGTACGAGCCAGGCTGCCCCAGTAATCCACGCGTTTGCCCGTCAGTACTCCGGCATCATAGCTGTCGCGAATGCGCTTGTACTGACCATACAGGTAGCCGATCTCACGACCGCCTACGCCGATATCACCAGCCGGAACATCCACATCCGGGCCGATATGACGATAAAGCTCAGTCATGAAGCTCTGGCAGAAATGCATGACTTCATTGTCCGATTTCCCATGCGGGTCAAAGTCCGATCCACCCTTGGCACCACCGATTGGCAGGCCGGACAGGGCATTCTTGAATACCTTGCTCAAAGGCCAGGAATTTCAGGATGTCCAGATTGACGCTTGGATGGAAGCGCAGACCGCCTTTATACGGTCCGATAACGCTGCTCATCTGTACGCGGAAACCGCGGTTGACCTGAACCTCGCCTTTGTCATCCTGCCAGGGTACGCGGAAAGAAATCACGCGCTCTGGCTCGATGATCCGTTCGAGGATCTTCTGCTGCTTGAACTCCGGATGCTTTTCCAGCACCGGTACAACCGTCTCGAGTACCTTCGATACGGTGTTCTTGAACTGTGGCTGATCCGGATCCCGCTTCACCAGGAGATCCATAGTGTCCTGAACGTACTGTTTCATGTCTGTCAAGATAATCGCTCCTTTACTGATTGGATCATGTTTTTGTTAACATGGTTACAAACTGTATGCCTGCTAACACTATTCAGTATACTATAAGAATAAGTAAATGTATATCAGTTCGTATAAGAAAAACTATTCCGACAGTGTATCCATGTATACTTGTGTACAATCATACATTACTGGTATATTCCCGGGGAATAAGTCGCAGGAACCGGCTCATATGGCGATAATGCCCATACTGCTGCTGCGTCCACGACAGGAACAGCTGCTTCCTGGCTCTCGTGATGGCCACGTAAAATAACCGGGCTTCCTCATCCAACCGACCGCTTTTCTCTGCCTGATAGCCGGGGAACGTCCCCTCCTGCATTCCCGCCAGGAACACATAGTCAAACTCCGAGCCTTTAGCCTGATGCACCGTAATGATCGGGATCTGCGGCTTTTTCGACAGCGTATCCAGATCCGTATTCGAAAGCGTCGTATCCCGCAGGAATCGGTCAATCGCATCCAGCGGACGAATAGCCACATCATCCATGTCCCTGGCCTGCCGGAACAAATCACGCAGATTCTCGACCCGCTGCAGTTCCTGATGCGCCTGATAATATTTGTCGATGCAGGCTGTTACGACGATCTGCCCCAGCAGCTGCCATGGCCGCATCGCTGCTGCCTTTCCCCGGATATCGTCCAGTATATCAGGCCAGCAGGATCGAATTTCTCCTGCCATTGCGCCAGATAAGCCCGGCGCGCCTCCGTATTCGGGATGATATCATTCCGGATGGCATACAGCAGGATCTCAGCCGTCGCCAGGATATCGTCCATCGCATCATGAGAGGAGCGATGGCTGACCTGACAATATTTCCCGAGAAATTCCAGTTTGTGATTTGGCAGGTTGGGATAGAACCGCCGGAAGATGTCCAAGCGTGTCATAATACGAGACATACCTGAGCTGCGGCAGATCCAGCCGCGACAGATGACTGCCCAGTATCCGCAGATCATAGCCGACATTGTGCCCGATCAGTACCGCATCCCGCGCAAAGTCACAGAACGCCTGCAAGACCTCGCGCGGATCTTCTCCATGACTTTGCAGCCAGGCATCCGTCATCTTATGCACCCGGACCGAATCCCCGACCTTCCGCGTCGGACGCAGTACCCGCTCAAACTTCTCCTTGACCTGACCATCCTTTGTCAGCCGGATACCGGCAATCTGGATGATCTCATCCCGCGTCGTATCAATTCCCGTGGATTCGACATCGAATACCACCAGATTCTCCTGCTCCAGTGAATCCAGCAGCAGCTGATAGGAATCCCCATCCCGCCGGGCGAAACTATCCACGAAATCGGTCAGCTGAACTCCGGCCTGTCGATAATCTGCCGACGTGATCTTCTTGATTGCCGCCGGACCGATCCCCTTGCCGAAGCGGTTCAGGATACGCACCAGACTGGACACATCGTGCGGATTAACAGCCAGCTTCAGAAAGGCCAGCACGTCCTTCACTTCCTGCCGGCGATAAAACTTCACTTCATCAATCAGCATGAACGGCAGCCGCTGCTCCCCGGCAGCCATCTGCCCCAGGGAACGGAACTGTGCGGACAGATCTTTATTGTAACGGTTGCTGCGTGTCAGAATACAGACCCGTGAGTAATCCGTCGTCGGCAGCTGCTGGATCATATAGTAGATCCACTGCGCTTCTTCCGGAAGATCCATCGCCCCCTTCAGCACGATTGGTTCCCCATGCTCAGGGCTTACCGCCTGCAAGCCTTCCGGGTACAGGGCCGAGACACGCTCGGGAAACAGCTGCTGCAAGCTGCTGAAAGACGCATTCAACAGCACCTGCGTCGCCCGATAGTTCTCATGAAGCACGATGCGGCAGGGCCGGTAGTCCTGCTGATAGCTCCGCAGGACTACCGCCGGATGCGAGCCCCGCCACTCATAGATGGTCTGGAAATAATCGCCACAGAGCAGCAGATGACTGCTGCCAAATATCCGGGAGATGATCCGGTACTCAAGCTCACTCGTATCCTGGACCTCATCGATATTGATATAGACGAACCGCCGCGACCATTTCACCGCCACTTCCGGCTGCTGGAACAGAAGATCGACATTGGCAATGAGATCCGTGAAATCAAGCCCATGCAGGCCGTGCAGCCGCTGATCATAGGTGGCCGTCAGCCGCGGTCCCCAGTCCTGCCAGCCCTCAAACAATCGTGCATAGAACTGATAGGAATCATCGACAGCCTTCGCCCGCACCGACTCCGGCCTTTCCCTGATCAGCCAGTCCAGTGCCTCCTGATAGGCAGCCTGCAGATCCTCATTCTTTATTCCCGGGCAGCCCGCATCTCCTTCAGTTGTGCCACCAGATTCTGCAATGAACGGAGCGGCCACTCCGGCTCAGCCATTTCCTTCAGCAGTCCCTGACAGTCCGTTTCGTCAAAGATCGTGAAATCCGAGAACAGATCCGAATGCCGCTTGGCCTCGGTCTTGATCACATCATAGCAAAAGCCATGGAAGGTCTTCACCACTACCCGGCTGCCTGCCTCGCCAGCCCGCATGGCAATACGCTCGCGCATCTCCCGGCAGGCTTTGTTCGTGAACGTGAGGCAGAGAATCTCCTCCGGCAGAGCGCGGTCCTGCGCCAGAATGTTCGCAATCCGGCAGGCCAGGGTATTCGTCTTTCCCGTCCCGGCAGGAGCCAGCAGCAGGATATTCTCATTCAGTTTTTCTGCCACCTGCCGCTGCTGCGCATTCAGTTCCACAAACTCCAGCCCCTGTTTTTCCATTCATTACAACCTCTTTCCTCATTGTCCGGTATAGGTTTCCAGTGAGATACGATCACCATCTGTATGAAATACTATAGCACCATCTTCATCAGTCCGAAAGGTCTTTATCCCCAGATTCCGATACCGCTCCACGATTTTCGGTTTGGGATGCCCGAATGAATTGTCCGCACCGACACAGAATATCCCATAGGCCGGCCGCACAGCTTGCAGGAACTCTGGCGAACTGGATGTATCGCTGCCATGGTGTCCCGCCTTCAGAACCGTGCTCTGTGGATCAATGTCAGCGGCCAGAAGTTCCTGCTCCTTCTCCCTGGTTAGATCCCCCGTGATCAGGAAACTGGCCTTGCCATAACTGATGCGGTAGACATTGGATGCCTCATTGCCACTCCCGGTCTGCCCCTGCAGCATCGATGGCGCAAACAGCACATCGATAGTCACGCCATCTACCGTGAACCGTTCGCCCTGCCGCGCCGTACTGAATTTCCGCAGCAGCGGATCCCCATCGCCCAGTTTCATACTCCGGGCATATTCTCTTACTCCTTCATCTGCCGTAAAGACATGCCCCACCGGCAGTTTGCGCAGCACAGAGCCACAGCCGGCCGCGTGATCCTCATGGCAATGCGTCAAAAAAACTGCATCAAGCTGCAACACCCCATAATGAAGCAGATACGGCACATCAATGCGGGCTCCGACATCATAGGTCCCATCCCGCGTCCCGCCCGTATCGAACAGAAAGGCATGACCGCACGGCGTAACCACCAGTGCACAATCCCCCTGACCGACAGCCAGGAAATGTACTGCCAGCATCGGCGGATGAATCAGCCGCCAGCCACCAGCGAAGACCAGCAGGGCCAGTACTCCGACCAGGAAAGGCTGTTTATAAGTACCAAGTCCAGCCCGCAGCATCTTCTGCCGCTCAACCGACAGGCAGAAGAATCCCAGGCCACCGTAATAGAGCACGCTCCAGGCCATGCTCATCGACGGGAACCAGACCTGACTCCCCGGCAGCCTGGCCAGAACACGCGTCATCTCATAGACCAGCCCCAGCAGCAGACTGTCAAAGTAAAGACCAGCCGTCCGCAGATCGGCAGCAGGAATGCCACGATGCCAGCAAACAGTCCCACCACAATCATGAACTCCACGATAGGAACGACCAGCAGATTCGCCAGCAGCGAGGACAGCGACAGCTGGTTGAAATACCAGGCCAGGACCGGCATCGTCGCCAGCTGCGCCGCAATGGTGATCGAGAAGCTGCCCGCAATGAAATCTCCACTGCCATGAACCAGAAGCCAGCGTCTGATCCCGGTGCCAGATAGAGCAGCCCCGCCGTCGCCAGGAAGGACAGCTGGAAACTGATATTGAACAACAGCAGCGGTGAGGCCAGCAGCATGACCAGCCCCGTCAAAGCAGCAGCCGCCCGGCCGCCTTTTCACGCTCCAGCGCCAGCGCCAGAAAGGTCAGCCCGCCCATGGCCGCCGAGCGGATCACGGGTGGCACACAGCCGGCCAGAATGCTGTAAATAACGATTGCCCCAATGACAGCCCCTGCCGTCACGCCCTTAGGCAGACGGAGCAGACCGCCAAGCCAGGCCATCACCGCCGCCAACAGACTGATATGAGAGCCGGACACCGACAGGATATGGACAATACCTGTCGTCGTAAAGGCCTCCAGCAGCTCCGGACGGATTCCATCATAACCACCGAACAGCATCGC
>JAKVOG010000005.1 GCA_022482925.1 Selenomonas sp.
ACGATGAGTCCATATGAATAGACCGGCACACCGCCCAGCGAGAACGCAATCAATCCCATACCTCTGCCTCCTATAATTTCACACTTTGTATATTGTACTCCAAACCAGCCGAAAAAACCACTGGTACAATACAAAATCAGGCGTGTCTGTACCATTTGTTTCTTGTATCGGATCAGGGGAATGTGCTATAATTCCTGTAATGGGCAATGCCCATCATCAGTTATCGATTGGATTGTGATTTTTCACACAGGAGGTTTTTATACTATGGCTATCACGAAAGACATGAGCATCCTTGACGTTGTACAGAAATATCCGGATACGGTTGATGTATTCGTAAATGCCGGCATGGGCTGCCTCGGCTGCGCTGCCGCTCACTTCGAGAATATCGAGCAGGGCGCTATGGCTCACGGCATCGATGTAGATGCTCTGATTGACGGTCTCAACGAGGCTGTTGGCGCTGCTGAGTAAGCTTCGCTGCATAAAAATATCCCGCTTGCCAATGGCAAGCGGGATATTTTTATGCAAGAACAGCAGATCAAAGCGTTTTTAAGAGTTCCTGGACCTTGGCCAGATATTCATTGCGTGCTACCGTGAATACCTCACCGGTCTTGCGGACCTTGATCTCGATCTGGCCCTCTTCGACCGCTTTCGGGCCAACAACGACCCGCAGTGGATAGCCGATCAGATCGCAATCCTTGAACTTGACACCAGCGCGCTCCTTGCGGTCATCGAGCAGCGTATCAAGGACCAGCCTGCTGGCATTCGCCATAGACTTCCTCAGCATAGGCCAGCTGATCATCCTTCTTCGCATTGACCGCCACGACCACGACTTCATACGGTGCGATAGCCCGCGGCCAGACGATGCCCTGCTCATCATTGTTCTGCTCAATGGCAGCAGCCATCGTACGGCCGACGCCGATACCATAGCAGCCCATATAGAGCGGCTGCTCTTTGCCATGCTCATCGAGGAACACTGCCCCCATCGACTGGCTGTATTTCGTACCCAGCGTGAATACCTGACCAGCCTCGATGCCGCGGGTCATCGTCATCTTTGCGCCGCAGTGCGGGCACGGATCGCCCTCTTTGACCATGCGCAGATCCGTAACGACGATGCTCTCCTGCGTGAAGTCACGCTTTGGATTGACATTCTTATAATGATGATCGGCTTCATTGGCACCAGCTACGGCATTGGCCATATTCATGACCGTCGGATCGACGAGGATCAGCGTGCCCTCTTTGACACCGATCGGGCTCATGAATCCCGGATAACCGCCGGCAGCCTTGATGGCCTCTTCTTCTGCCATGTGCAGGTCGAGTGCTCCCGGAACCTGATTGATGACCTTGACCTCATTGACATCGTGGTCACCACGGACAAAGACCAGCACCAGCTGATCGGTATCCGTCTGATAGGCTACCGCCTTGATGGTCTTCTCGATCGGAACATTCAGGAAGCTGACCAGGCTGTCGATGGTATTGGTGCCCGGCGTAGCCACCTTCTCCAGCGGCAGTGCCTCTTCGGCTGCGGCTTCGATTGGTGCGAGCTCTGCTTTCTCATCACTGGCCGCATAATCGCATTTCGTGCAATAGGCGATGTTGGACTCACCGGCATCAGCCAGCACGGTGAACTCATGGGAATGGCCGCCGCCGATGGCGCCATTATCGGCCTCAACCGGACGGAACTCAAGGCCCATGCGGTTGTAGATATTCGTATAGGCATCGTACATCTTCTGGTACGATACGTTCATGCTGTCGACGTCCTTATCGAAGGAATAGAGATCCTTCATGATGAACTCACGGCTGCGCATGAGTCCGAAACGCGGACGGCGCTCATCGCGGAACTTATCCTGAATCTGATAGAGCATGAGCGGCAGCTGCTTATAGGAACGGACTTCATCGCGGACCAGATCCGTGATCATTTCCTCATGCGTCGGTCCGAGGCAGAAATCACGGTGATGACGATCCTTGATGCGCATCATCTCATCGCCGTAGGCAGCCCAGCGGCCGCTTTCCTCCCAGAGCTCAGACGGCTGCAGGATCGGCATGCAGACTTCCTGCCCGCCCGCAGCGTCCATTTCCTCGCGGATGATCTGCTCGATCTTGCGGATGACCCGCCAGCCCAGTGGCAAAAACGTGTACATGCCGCCGGCTACCTTGCGGATCATACCCGCACGGTACATCAGCTGATGGCTGATGATCTCGGCCTCAGCCGGCGTATTTCTAAGCGTTGGTGCGTATAAATTACTTGCTCTCATTTCTGTTTCCGTTCCTCCAATATTGCATCGATTTCCTTGAATAGTTCCTCGACCAGATCTGCTTCCGGGACCTTGCGGATGATCTCCCCCTTGCGGAAGATCAGTCCTTCCCCGTTGCCACCGGCTATACCGACATCGGCACCACGGGCTTCTCCCGGTCCGTTGACCACGCAGCCCATGACGGCCACATCGATTGGATCCTTGATGCCCTCAAGCTTCTTCTCGACCTGTGCGGCAATGGCCGGCAGGATCGATGCTCGTACGGCCGCAGGTCGGGCAGGCCACCAGCGTCGGACCATACTCCTTGAGCCCCAGCGACTTCAGGATCTCATTGGCTACCTTGACCTCCACGACCGGATCACCGGTCAGCGAGATGCGGAAGGTATCGCCAATGCCCTCAGCCAGCAATGCGCCGATACCGACAGCTGACTTGATGACACCGGTATTGGCTGTGCCGGCCTCGGTAATCCCGAGATGCAGCGGGTAATCGCAGGTCTCACTCATCAGCCGGTAAGCCGCCAGCGTCATCGGCACATCATGCGTCTTGAGCGAGATCTTCATGTCATAGAAATCCTGTTTCTCCAGGATGTGGACATGTTCCATCGCCGACTCGACCAGTGCCTCCGGCGTGACCGCACCGTATTTCGCCAGGATCTTCTTGTCCAGCGAACCGGCATTGACGCCGATACGGATTGGGATATGGTTGGCCTTGGCTTCCTTCACGACCGCGCGGACCTTTTCCTCGCCACCGATATTGCCCGGATTCAGCCTCAGCGCAGAAATCCCCTGGTGGATCGCCTCGATTGCCAGTTTGTAATCAAAATGGATATCCGCCACCAGCGGCACGCTGACCGCCCGGATGATATTGCCAAGGTTCTTCGCGGCCTCCATATCCGGTACCGCCAGCCGGACAATATCACAGCCAGCCGCCTGCAGTGCCTTGATCTGAGCCACGGTCGCTTCGGTATCCGTCGTCTTCGTATTACACATGGACTGCACGGAAATCGGTGCGCCACCACCGATGGCTACCGGACCGATATGGATCTGACGTGTCTTCTTACGTTCTATCACAATTACTTGCACTTCCTTCTATCAGCCGCCCGTAAATATGCGGACAATATCATTCTTCGTCGCCAGCACCATGAGCAGCAGCAACAGCGCAATGCCTACCTTCTGCATATACTCCATCGCCTTGGGGCCCCATTGGCTTGCCACGGACTGCCTCAACACAAAGTCCCGCAAAATGGCCACCATCGAGTGCCGGAATCGGGAACAGGTTCACAATCCCCAGGTTCAGGCTCAGGAAAGCCGCAAAGTTAAGCAATGGTACGAAACCCATCTGCGCCACTTCACCAGCCATCTGCGCTACACCGATCGGTCCGGCCAGCTCTGCTCCCGACAGTTCCAGCAGGATCTTATACAGTGCATCCATCATCATCAGGATGATTCCCACAGTCTTTTGCACGGAGAGCTGCGCCGATTCGAGAATTCCCGGATGACGGGTGTTCACCGAACTCATGACGCCGACCATCGCCTTCTTGGCACTGCTGTCATAGACCGGTGTCATCGTAGTCGTAACGGTCTCATCGCCACGCTGGGCAACCACCGTGATGGCATCCCCCGTATTATCCTTGACGCCGTTGACAAAATCGTTCCAGCTGCCGATGGCCTGTCCATCGAGGCTGATAACCCGGTCGCCTTCTTTGAGACCCGCCTCAGCCGCTGGTTTATCAGCCATGACCGTCCCCAATACCGGCTCCGGATTCGGCGTACTCACCCCGGCAAAGAAGAAGATCCCGAAGAACAGGAACACCGGCAGGATGAAAGTTCATGACTGAACCAGCCAGGAATCACGATCATCCGTGCGCCTACCGATTTCTCACAGTACCCGCGGTCCCCAGCCTCATTATCGCTGGGATCCATGCCGGCAATATCATTGAATCCTCCCAGCGGGACAGCCCGCAGGGAGTACGTCGTCTCACCATGTACAAAGCTCACCAGCTTCGGACCGAAGCCGATGGCAAATTCATCGACACGCATACCGGTAAGCTTTGCCGTAGCAAAATGCCCCAGTTCGTGCACCAATACCAGCAGACCGAAAACAAAAACAGCCTGCTGCAATCGTCAATACCATCGTGTCACCGTCCTTTTATTTCTCCAGCAGGGATGCCGCGAACTCCGCGGGCCCAGCGGTCTTCTGCAAACAGTTCATCCAGCGTCGGCTCGAGGATGCATTCACGCTTGAGCATCGTCTCCTCGATGATATCATAGATATCGAGGAAGCGAATGCCGCCTTTCAGGAAGGCACCGACTGCCACTTCATTGGCCGCATTGAACACGCACGGCATCGTGCCGCCCATAGCCCCTGCCTCATAAGCAAACTTCAGCCCCTTGAAGGTATCCGTATCCGGCTGACTGAACGTGAGGTCCTTCATCTTCCAGAAATCCAGCCGCTCAAAGGAGGATACCGTACGATTCGGATAGGTCAGCGCATACTGGATTGGCAGCTTCATATCCGTCGATCCCAGCTGGGCAATGACCGCACCGTCGTGGAACTGCACCATCGAATGGACGATGCTCTGCGGATGAACCACTACCTGGATCTGATCATAGCTCACACCATAAAGCCACTTGGCCTCGATGACTTCCAGCCCCTTGTTGACGAGCGTTGCCGAGTCAACCGTGATCTTCTGCCCCATATTCCAGGTCGGATGTGCGAGCACCTGCTTGACCGTCGCATCCTTGAGATCCTCGCGTTTCTTCCCGCGGAACGGACCGCCCGAGCAGGTCAGCAGCAGCTTCTCGATAGATTCCCGCTTCTCTCCCTGCAGGCACTGATAGAATGCGCAATGCTCGCTGTCGACCGGCAGGATCGATACGCCCTGCTCTTTTGCCCGGCGCATCACGATCTCACCTGCCACGACCAGGGTTTCCTTATTGGCCAGCGCAATGTTCTTCCTGGCATCCAGCGCCTTCATCGTCGGTTCCAGGCCTGCAAAGCCCATCATGGAAGTGACCACAGTATCCACCGCATCCACCGCCGCCGCATCAATAAAGGCCTGCCGGCCGCCAGCCAGCTGCGTCGTGCCGCTGTAGCGGGACTTCAGGCGCTTATAGGCATCTTCATCGGATAGTACCGCCAGCTCCGGCTGGAACTCACGGATCTGCTGCTCCAGCAGTTCATCATGTGAATTGGCTGCCAGCACCGAAATATGAAAAAGTTCCGGATGGCTGCGGACAACATCCAGTGTCTGCGTGCCGATCGATCCGGTTGACCCTAAAACTGCAATATTCTTCATCGTCGATACTCCTTACTGATCTTCCTTATTTCATCGTCAGGTCGACGAATTTCACAAAATAGTAAACCAGCGGCGTCGTGAACAGCACGCTGTCAAAGCGGTCCCATATCCCGCCATGTCCCGGAATGATATTGCCGGAATCCTTGATGCCGGTATAGCGTTTTGCCACAGGACTCGACCAGATCGCCCCAGTGTTGCCAGGATCGAGATGGCCAGCCCCAGGGCTGCCATCTCCTGCACCGGCAGCGAGAAGAACACGCCCAGTCCGGCTACCACCGCCGTCGTACCGACGACAGAGCCCAGAAAACCTTCCACCGTCTTATTCGGGCTGATAGACGGGCAGAGCTTATGCCGTCCGATAGCGGATCCCGTGAAATAAGCGAACGTATCACTGGCCCAGGTGCCGATGAACATGATCCAGATCATCGCACAGCCAAAGGCAAAATCCCCCAGCTGTGTCGCAATCTGCACGTCCGGCTGCGCATTGCGCAACATCACCATGAATGTGAACGGGAACCCGAAATACAGGATTCCGGCTACCGACGTCACTGAATCCATGATACTCACCGCACTGCGCAGCAGAACGGATTCAAGCAGCACAACCAGCACGATAAGCGCACTGGCTGCGACCATAAGCTCAGCATTTCCCTGCCAGCCTGCATACCACAAAAGAGCCAGTCCCAGAAAACCGGTAACCATCGTCAGGGCCATGCCACGCTCCGAAAAGGCCCGTGCATACTCAAACCAGGCCACCAGGGACAGCACCAGGGCAAACCCTGCAAACAGGGTTCCCCCGGTCTGAATGATAAACGCCGCCAGGGCAATTCCGATTACCCCGGTTATTATTCTTGTAATCAACGTCAACGCTCCTAATTATTTATTTTTTGCCATCGGACAAGCCGCCAAAACGACGATCACGCCCGGCATAGTCCACCATAGCTTCTACGAAACACTCCGGCGTGAAATCCGGCCAGTTCGTATCCGTAAACCAGAACTCCGCATAAGCCGACTGCCAGAGCAGGAAATTAGAAAGGCGCTGATCGCCACTGGTGCGGATGACCAGATCGACCGGCAGATTGCCGTTCGTATCGAGGCTGGCCTCGATCACCGCTTCATCGATTTCCTCTGGTGCCAGTTCACCGGCAGCCACACGGCCAGCTACCTGCTGCACCGCACGCACCTAGCTCATCCTGCCCGCCATAATTCGCAGCAATATTGAACTTGACGCCTGTGTTATCCTTCATCAAGACCTCAGCCTCGCGCATCTGTGTCTGCAATGATGCCGGCAGTCCATCGATACGCCCGATGAAATGGATCTGTACATTGTCCTCATGCATCTCCTGAAGCTCTTTCTTCAGGTATTCCGAGAACAGATTCATCAGGAAATCCACCTCTGCATGCGGACGTTTCCAGTTCTCCGTAGAGAACGCATAGACCGTCAACGCATCCAGTTTCAGTCCGATTGCCGTCTTCAGGATATTCTTCAGTGTCTTCACGCCAGCCGTATGTCCAGCCGTACGCAAAAGGCCCTGTCCCTTGGCCCAGCGGCCGTTACCATCCATGATAACAGCTACATGGCGAGGCAGCTTCTCCCATTCGATTGCAGCAAACAACGGTGAATCATGCTCCGGAATCGCAAACGTTCCGCCGGATACCACCGAGCTGCCGATTGTGCCTAAAATCTTTTTCAGCATATCTGAATCCCTCACTACAGGATAATCTCTTCATCAATCGGGCATATACTGCCCTCCATTGTGCCTGAAACAACAACAGGCCCCTCTTCGACTTGCTCAAGAGGGGCCCGCCTTCATGCGTCAGGGAGCCTCGATAGCAGATACCGGGCAGCCAGCAGCGCAAGCGCCGCACTCTACGCACTTCTCTGGGTCGATTTCGTAATGGTCAGCACCCTCGCTGATTGCCTCTACCGGGCAAGTTGCAGCGCAGGAACCGCACGAAATGCAGTCATCACCAATTTTGTAAGCCATGTTCAGGACACCTCCTCCACGAGTTTCTTCTGCTTGGCCGCAAGGGTCAGAAGCAGAGTGCCATCAGCCTGCTCACGCAGGCGGATGACATATAGACAGGTACTATCTGTCTTGAAAAAAATCACGCGTTGGGCGTGTGATTTCCATTTGATAGTGGCAGCCCGCTGACTTCAGCAGGGATTCTGCCTCCGTCCAGGGACGGCCGATTACATCAGGCGTCATCAGACTTCCATGACTTCCTTTTCTTTGGCATCGCGGGCCGTATCCACCAGCTTGATGTATTTGTCCACGAGCTTCTGGATCTTCTCCTGCCCCTTCTTGGACTCATCTTCCGTGATTTCCTTGCCCTTCTCCAGCTTCTTGACGGCATCGTTGCCGTCACGACGGACATTACGGATAGCCACCTTGGCCTCCTCGGTCTTCTTGTTGACCGTCTTGACAAGGTCCTGGCGACGCTCCTGCGTCAGCGACGGGATTGACAGACGGATAGCCGTGCCATCCGAGTTCGGGGACAGGCCCAGATCGGACTTCATGATAGCGACCTCAATATCATGAAGGATCGACTTCTCATACGGCTGAATGATGATCATACGTGGCTCTGGTACCGATACATTTGCAATCTGATTGACCGGCGTCGGCGCACCATAATACTCGACCAGCACTTTATCCAGCAGGGATGGCGTTGCACGGCCAGCCCGCAGGGATGCGAACTCACGCTTCAATGCTTCGATGGATTTCTGCATACGCTCCTCGTGGGAAGCAAGGATATCTTTTACCATTATTTCTTTCCTCCTACCGTCGTGCCGATCTCTTCACCCAGAGCAGCCTTGACGATGTTTTTATGATCATCGATATTGAATACTACGAGAGGAATCGCATTGTCCATGCACAGGCTCGTAGCCGTCGTATCCATGACCTGCAGGCCCTTGTTCAGGATTTCGATGTACGTCAGGGCATCAAATTTCTTGGCGCCCGGATTCTTATTCGGATCACAGTCATAGATGCCGTCCGTTCCCTTCTTGGCCATCAGGATGACATCAGCCTCGATCTCAGCTGCACGCAATGCAGCCGTTGTATCCGTCGAGAAATATGGATTACCAGTACCAGCACCGAAAATGACCACGCGACCCTTCTCCATATGACGGATGGCTTTGCGGCGGATGTAAGGCTCAGCGACCTGACGCATCTCAATTGCCGTCTGCACCCGGGTATCGACGTCCATCTTCTCCAGGGCATCCTGCAGAGCCAGCGCGTTCATGACCGTAGCCATCATCCCCATGTAATCCGCTGCAGCCCGGTCCATGCCCTTGGCTGAACCAGCCAGGCCACGCCAGATATTGCCGCCACCGACGACGACTGCTACATCGACGCCATGCTCACGAACCTTCTTGATCTGGGATGCGATATCCTCAACGACCGGCGGATTGATGCCAAAGCCCTGATCACCAGCCAGCGACTCTCCGCTGAGTTTCAGGACGACGCGTTTATATTTCGCTGTTTCCAAAACGATTACCCCTCCATCTTTGCTCTGTATCCGATTTAAAACTATACTGAATCTATTATACATGAAAAAGGCAGAGAACACAAAGATTTCTGTGCCCTCTGCCCTAATTTTTAGCTTGTTTTAATCCGCAAGGATTATTTCATCTGTGCAGCAACTTCAGCAGCAAAATCTTCCTGCTTCTTCTCGATGCCTTCGCCCAGCTGGAAACGCGTGAACGCCGTAACCTTGACGCCGCCGAGGATATCCGTAACCGTCTTCTCGGAATCTTTAACGAAGATCTGCTCGTTCAGGCAGACTTCCTTGTAGAACTTGTTGATACGGCCCATAACCATCTTCTCGATGATCTTAGCAGGCTTGCCCTCTTCCTCAGCCTGCTTGCGGAGAACTTCCTTCTCGTGCTCGAGGGAAGAAGCATCAACGCCTGCACGGTCGATGGACTGCGGAGCTGCTGCTGCAATCTGCATGGCAACGTCCTTGCCCAGCTGCTCGTCGCCGCCCGTCAGGTCAACGAGAACACCAATCTTGCCGCCCATGTGGATGTAGCTGGCCAGACGGCCTTCCGTCTCATAGCAGGCAAAACGGCGCAGGGAAATCTTCTCACCGATGGTAGCCGTAGCTTCCGTGATGATCTGGGAAACCTTCTTGCCGTCGATCTCGCTGTCATTCAGCGCATCAAGATCAGCCGGCTTCGTTGCAACGATGTGCTGAGCAATCTTAGAGGTCAGCGCTTTGAACTGGTCATTGCCAGCAGCAAAGTCCGTCTCGCAGTTGACTTCAACGACGCAGCCCGTCTTGGCATCATCGCTTACATAAGCAGCGACAGCACCCTCAGCTGCTACACGGCCAGCCTTCTTCTCCGCTTTGGCAATGCCCTTCTCGCGGAGCCAGTCAACAGCCTTTTCAGCGTCGCCTTCCGTTGCCGTCAGAGCTTTTTTGCAGTCCATCATGCCAGCGCCAGTCTTCTCGCGCAGTTCTTTTACCATTGCAGCAGTAATTGCCATTGATTGTTTCCTCCTACTATTTACAAACGAATATTTACAAATAAATAACGGGGTAAGGGATAACATTCCCTTACCCCGTCACGGTTTTTTATGCCTGTGAGAACGGATTACTCAGCAGCTTTCGTATCAGCAGCTTCGCCATCCTGGCCCTGACGGCCCTCAAGAACAGCGTCAGCCATACGGCCCGTCAGCAGTTTGACGGCACGGATAGCATCATCATTGCCCGGAATGACATAGTCGATCTCATCCGGATCGCAGTTCGTATCAACGATAGCAACGATAGGAATGTTGAGCTTGCGAGCTTCTGCTACAGCAATACGCTCTTTGCGCGGATCAACGATGAACAGAGCACCCGGAACCTTATTCATGTCTTTGATGCCGCCGAGATATCTCTCGAGCTTTTCCATCTCATGACGAAGGACCTGTACTTCTTTCTTCGTGAGCACTTCAAACGTGCCATCCTCTTCCATAGCCTCAAGTTCTTTGAGACGGGCGATACGTTTCTGGATCGTCTGGAAGTTCGTCATCATGCCGCCGAGCCAACGCTCGTTGACAAAATACATGTTGGCGCGGAGAGCTTCTTCTTTGATAGCTTCCTGAGCCTGCTTCTTCGTACCAACGAAGAGGATGTTCTTGCCTTCTTCAGCAACGCTGCGAAGGAATGCATAAGCCTCGTCAACTTTCTTGACGGTCTTCTGCAGATCGATGATGTAGATGCCATTACGCTCCGTGAAGATGTACTTAGCCATCTTCGGGTTCCAACGGCGGGTCTGATGTCCAAAGTGGACACCTGCTTCGAGTAACTGTTTCATGGAAATAACTGCCATGTTGGTGCACCTCCTGTTTTTTTCTTCTGGGCTCCTCATCCTCTGCACCACCCATACCTGGGCACAGGGCAGATATCGGATACCCATGCTTTTTTATTACACCGCTGACAATTATATCATACGATCAGTCAGAAAACAATCCCCCGAAATCACTTTTTCTGCATCCCATACCCCAGCAGGAAGAGCTCCTCTATCATATGAACATTCATTCTCCTGAAAAGAATAGTAATGTATACATTATATAATCGTCTGATTTGTAGACATTATTTTGTTAGTTTTCTATAATAATATAGACAGTATTTATCAGCTATAATATGCAAAATAAGGGAGTGGTATCATGAATCTTTCTGTCAAAATCTTTATTGCCCTCATTTTATCCGTCATTGTCGGCCTGATCGCCGGCGAACCGGCCCTGCCGTTCATCAACTGGTGGATTGCACCGATCGGCACGATGTTCATCAATCTGATCAAGATGATGATTGTCCCGGTCGTGTTCACTTCACTGGTCGTCGGCATGACCAGCCTCGGTGACACCCGGAAGCTTGGCCGCATCGGCCTGCGCACCATCCTGCTCTACCTGGTCACGACCGCTATCGCAATCGTCATCGGTTTTGGCGTTGCAGGCCTCGCCCATCCGGGTGTCGGCCTGCAGATGGCCAGTGATGCCGTCGTCAAGGTAAAGGAAGCACCGTCCATCATGCAGGTATTCGTTGCCATGATCCCGACGAATCCGGTCGAATCCATGGCCAAGGCCGACATTCTGCCGGTCATCGTCTTCGCCCTGTTCGTCGGTGTCGGCATCCTGCAGGTTGGCGGCGAGCGGGCTGACCGCCTCGTCAAATTCTTTGATGCCTGCGCCGAAGTATCCTATAAGATCATCGGCATGGTCATGTCCGTTGCTCCGATTGGCGTATTCGCCCTGTTGCTGCCAGTCGTTGCCAAGAATGGCCCGAATGTCCTCCTGCCGTTGCTTTCCGTCATCGGCTGCGTTGCCGTCGGCTGCGTGCTCCACGCGGTCTCGTTTACTCGACGCTGGCCCGCGTCTGGGGTGGCCATACGCCGCTGGAATTCTTCCGTGGCATGTCAGAGGCAATGCTCATCGCCTTCACGACCTGCTCCAGCGCCGCAACGCTTCCGATCAACATGAAGAACTGCCAGGAAAACCTTGGCGTCTCCCGTGAAGTATCGAGCTTCGTCCTGCCGCTCGGCGCCACGATCAACATGGATGGCACGGCCCTCTACATGGGCGTCTGCTCCCTGTTCATCGCCAATGTCTTCGGCATCGACCTGACTGCCGGACAGATGATGATGATCGTCCTGACCGGTACGCTGGCCTCCATCGGAACCGCCGGTGTCCCGGGTGCCGGACTCATTATGCTTGCCATGGTGCTCCAGTCTGTCGGTCTCCCAATCGAAGGTCTTGCCCTCGTTGCCGGCATCGACCGTGTACTCGACATGTTCCGCACCTGCCTGAACATCACCGGTGACGCCGCCGTCGCTACGGTAATGAGCGAAACCGAAAAGAAATACAGCCAGGTCACCGCATAAGACTATCCCCTGGCAAAATCAAACAGAGGCAGCCGCATGAACGAATCTTGTTCATGCAGCTGCCTCTGTTTTTGTTTTTGCAGCCACCAGCCCGATAAACTGGAAGTTACAGCTCAATTCATCGAAGAAGCACCAAAGCTAGGTATGAGTAAACCCGCTCAGACAAAGTTCGGAGAACGAGTAAATATAACACAGCAAAGGAGCGCTTAGTTCGAGGTAATTAGACCGCCGCGGGGGCAGCGCATAGCCAACATTCCGCTTAGGTAACCTGCTAAAGAATTTTTTTGCCTTTAATTAAGCATTCCCAAAGGAGCTTAACGCACTTCGTTTGGACGGACGCTCTTTGGAAACGATCGATCGTAGGCAAAAAAATTCTTCTTAACGCAGAACACCAAACGCTCCATTTATGGCTATGTGCTGTCCCCGCGGCTGGGCTCGATGCATCGATGTCTGCTTTTCTCTAAATCGGCTAGATTGCTGATTCTTCCTTTGATGCTGGAATCCAACAAATCTGCTCGAACCGAACCAAGGCCTACCGTCAGAAGTAGAACCATCCAGAAGCCGTCACGAATCGACGGAGGGCGAGGGGAAACTATTTCTTTTGGCTGGAACGACTGCCGTAGGCTGGCACGCCGTAGGTACTTTCTAGGTCCGTCGATTCGTTGCGGCGCCGTGGTACCGGCGCGTTAGCTAAGTAAATACTACAATCTCAGGGCGGGACATTTACTACGGTCCCCCAAGAAGTGAGCCCATAGGGCGAAGCTGATTGGTGTGGGGCCGTGTATGCCTAGATGCAGCTTGCTGCATCCGGCTCAGTGGAAGCCAAAAAAATAGTTCCACCGAACCCCGTGCTGAACTTGTGCCGACTCGTTACCTGTAGCTTAAATAAGCGACCACTTTGCGGTCAACGTCAGCCAATCGCCTTCGTCCTTCGGACTCACCTCTTGGGACGTTTTCGCATACGACCTGTTACCCAATCGCTTTCACCCTTCGGGTTCATCTCTTGGACAGGTCAGTAACTTCCAGTTTATCGAGTTTTTCCAGCATGAACCAGCGCAAAAAGAAGCTGCTGCACACCTTCGCATACAGCAGCTTTTATATAGTAATTCTGTTTTCTCTACGTTCTTCAGCTTTGCTGCAGGATAGAGTAATTCTCCGGATGCAGCCCTGGCTTGACCGTTACCTTGATGTCCGTGCCGAACTCAGCGGCCAGATTCATCATCAGCTGATTGGCCCGCAGTTCCTCGGCAACCGACTCATGTACCTCGATCTCATAGCCTTCACGGGCATGAGACGTACGCTCCATGCGGCGGATATCCTTGCTGATGCGGATGCTTACCGTCTCCGGTGATTCCACCCGGCCGCGGCCGTGGCAGACCGGGCACTCGCTGTAAATGATGCTGTCGAGATTCTGCCGCGATTTCTTGCGGGTGATCTCTACCAGCCCCAGACTCGTGATATCCACGATGTTGGTCTTCGTCCGGTCCAGCCGGACCTTTTCGCGCATGATCTGCAGCAGATGTTCCTTCTGCTCTTCCTTCTCCATATCGATGAAGTCCACCAGAATGATGCCACCGATATCGCGCAGCCGGATCTGCTGCAGGATAGCCTCCGCCGCTTCCAGATTGGTCTGATAAACGGTATCGCCCAAATTGGTCCGGCCGACGTATTTGCCGGTATTGACATCAATGACCGTCAGCGCCTCGGTCTTATCGATGACCAGGAAACCGCCGGACTTGAGCTCGACCTCACGGGCCCCAAGCTTTTCCAGTTCTTCCTCAATGCCATACTGCTTAAAGAGCGGTGTCTTATCCCCATAGAACCGGATGCGCTCCACCAGCTGTGGCGAGATATACTTGACAAGGTCGCGGACCAGCCGACAGACCTGCTCATCGTCGATGAGCATTTCATCGATATCTTCCGTCAGGCAGTCACGCACAATGCGGATCGTGAGATCTGCATCCCGGTACAGCAGCGCCGAGCCCTTGCCTTTCAGCTTGAACCGGGCCAGGATCGACTGCCAGAGCTTCACCAGATACTGAACATCCTCTGCCAGTGCCTCTTCGCTAAGGCCCATGGCCACTGTCCGGATGATCAGGCCCATACCTTCCGGACAGATCTTTTCGGCAATGGCATGCAGCCGGTTACGCTCAGCCTCATCATCAATGCGGCGCGACATCCCGATATAGGCTGCCGTCGGCATCAGTACGACATTGCGCCCCGGCAGGGAAATATGGGTTGTCGCCCGCGGTCCCTTGGTACCGATAGCATCCTTGATGATCTGCACCGGAATCTGCTGGCCGATATGGATCCGCTGCGTCTGCGGCAGAGCCTTGACCGCATCATGCGGCAGGCCATCCCCTATATACATGAACGCGTTCTTCTCCGCACCGATATCAACAAATGCGGCCTGCATCCCCGGCAGGACATTCTGTACCTGCCCCTTATAGATATTGCCCACCAGATGGGCATGCGAAGATCGCTCCACTTCAATGGCTTCCAATACTCCATCTTCCACCAGTGCCATCCTGGTTTCCTCAGGCACGATCGTGACTAGAATGGATTTCATTGTTCCGCAGCCCCCTTTCTCCGAATCAACCGTCTGCTGTTACCATTATACCAGCTCAATCAGCCGTTTACCATGGCCGAACAGTCCGGTACGGGTAATCAATGCCTGGGCAGGATCAACCGCCAGACCAAACTGATCGGCAATCGCCCTGAGAATTTCCAGCGGCTTGACGCTGCCGGACTGCGTGATGCGGATATCCATCTGCAGAACCAGTTCTTCGCCCTGCAGCCTGGCCGTAACCGGCTGAATCATGTACTGCTTTGTCTCGATTTCCCGCTTCTTCTTCGGCGTCACGCGATGGAACAGGACTTCCTTCGCTGCATTGTAGGCCTTGATGGCCGCCTGCGCCTCATCCTCTGTTCCCCGATAAGGAACATGCAGCGTGTAGCGTGCTTCATCAGACTCTGCCATCAGGGCTTTATGCTTGCCCTGCATCAGGCGCAGCTCCCTGAGCTGGATTCCTGGTGGCAGCTGTGCCTGCAGGCGGTCGAACACCTCCGGCTGGCACAGTTCCTTCGTCAGCTCGAAGTCCATGTACTCCGCCTCACTGCTTACGCCCAATGACAATGCCGAGGCAAAGGCCACCTTCATGTGATGATTGAACCCTTCCGAATAAGCCATCGGCAGCTTTGCCCGGTCAAAGGCCCGGATAAAGATATTGGCATAATCCAGATGCGATACATACCGCAGCTCATCGCCCTTCGTGATCTCAGCCCGGTACGTATAAAGCGTCCGTGGCTTGCCCGGTCCCCGCGGGTCCTGCTGCGGCTTGCGATCATCTGCAGCTTCAGCTGCCGGTGCAGCCTGCTCTCCTGCATGGTCAATGACGTGAACACCAAGATTCGGGCAGATGCCGCAGGCACTGCACTTGCCGCGGCGGCAGTCTTCCGTCAGTGCACCGGCCATCGCATGATGCCATTCGCGCAGCAGGAATTCCTTATTGACGCCCGGCGAAGTGATCTCCCAGGGCAGCGCTTCGTTGAAGTCACGCTGGCGTTCATTATAGAAGGCCATATCGACGCCACAGGTCTCGAAGGCTTTGAGCCAGGTATCATGCTGATAGAGATCCGACCAGCCATCGAATTTGGCTCCATCCTGCCAGGCCTGATAGAGCACCTTGCCCAGGCGGCGGTCACCGCGGGCAAATACGCCCTCGATCACGGACAGACGGGCATCATGATAATTGAACGTAATGGAGCGGTCCGTGATGTTTTCCTTCAGCAGACGCTGACGGCGTTCGAACTCGGCAATCGGCAGCTGACCGAACCACTGGAACGGCGTATACGGTTTCGGCACGAAGCAGGCCACGGAAATCGTCACCTTGACGCCGCGCCGCCCCTTGATCTCCGTATAGAGATCGACCACCTTCTTCGCCAGTCTGGCGATGCCGATGATATCCTCGTCCGTCTCAGTCGGCAGCCCCATCATGAAGTAGAGCTTGACCTGCTTCCAGCCCTGACGGAAAGCCGAGCCGCAGGCATTCATGAGGTTCTCCTCGGTAACACCCTTGTTGATGACATCGCGCAGGCGCTGGGTCCCGGCCTCCGGCGCAAAGGTCAGACCGGACTTGCGGACCTGCTGCATCTTATGCGCCAGCTCGATTGAGAAGCTGTCGATGCGCAGCGATGGCAGGGAAAAGCTGACTTCCTCATCCCGGAAATCATTCATGAGGTCATCCACGAGCCCTCCCAGGCAGGAATAATCCGCCGACGACAGCGAGGTCAGGCTCATCTCATTGTAGCCGGAGCAGTCCACGAGACCGCGGGCCTGCTGCCGAAGTTTCGCCTCGGTGCGTTCACGGGCCGGGCGGTAACAGATGCCCGCCTGACAGAACCGGCAGCCACGGGAGCAGCCACGGAACAGTTCGAGCATCACACGATTGTGGACGATGTCCATATTCGGCACGACCGGTTTCTCCACAGCCTGAGCCTCATCCATATCACGGCAGACCCGCTTGTAGATGAGCGGCTTCGCTGCTGCTGACAAAGGCTCGAGGCGCTCATAGGCACCATCGGCCGTATATTTCGGCTCATAAAAGGACGGGACATAAATGCCGTCCATAGTCAGCAGGCGCTCGAGGAAGCCCCGGCGGCCGCCCGGACGGCCTTCTTTCTTCCAGGCAATCAGCGCCTGGGAGACCTCAACGATTGCCTCTTCGCCCTCGCCGACGATAAAGAAATCAAAGAAATCCGCAATCGGCTCCACATTATAGACGCAAGGGCCGCCACCAACGATGAATGGCATATCCTCGCCACGTTCCTTCGACCAGAGCGGGATACCAGCCAGATCAAGCATGTTGAGTACATTGGAGTAGATCATCTCATACTGCAGGGAAAAACCGAACAGATCGAAAGCAGCCAGTTCATGTCGGGTCTCCAGGGAAAAGAGCGGCGTATGACGCGTCCGCATCTCCTGCTCCATATCCGTCCATGGCGCATATACACGCTCCGCGGCAATGTTCTCCTGACGGTTCAGCGCCTCATACAGAATGGCCAGGCCCAGATTGCTCATGCCGACCTCATATACATCCGGCAAAGCCAGTGCAAACGTACAATCTACCTGCGACCAGTCCTTTTTGACCGCATTCCATTCCCCGCCCGTATAACGGGACGGCTTCAGGACCGACTGAAGCACCTCATGTTCTAGTCGTACCATTTCGTTCTATTCCTCCATACATCTCAGTTCATTTGTTCTATACACATAAGAAAGGCTCCGGTCAGGAGCCTTTCCCTAAAAAAGCAATTTCTGTTTTCTACGCTGAATGTTCAGCAATATCGCAATCGACATGATATTCGTAGTCAGCGAACTGACGCCATAACTCATGAGTGGCAGCGGAATACCCGTGACCGGCATGATGCCCAATGTCATGCCGACATTGACCAGCACGTGGAAGGCCAGCATCGAGGTAATCCCGACAGCCAGCAGGCGGCCAAACATATCACTGGCATCCTTGGCAATCTTCATGCCACGCCAGAGCACCACCAGATAGAGCAGCAGCAGCAGCACAACACCGATAAAGCCAAGTTCCTCACCGACTACAGCAAAGATAAAGTCCGTATGGTTCTCCGGCAGGAAGTTCAGCTGACTCTGGGTTCCCTTCAAACAGTCCCTTGCCGAACAACATACCGGAACCGATGGCTATCTTCGACTGGATGATGTGATACCCCGACCCCAGCGGGTCGACATTCGGATCCATAAACACCATGATGCGCATCTTCTGATAATCCTTCAGGAAATGCCACAGGACCTGGCAGCATCGCCACCCCGGCAGGCGAAAGAAGCCGCCCAGCAGGCCGCAGATTGATGCCACAGGCAAAGATCATGCCCAGGAAAATCGCCATGAATACCAGCTGACGTCCCAAGGTCCGGCTGCTTGAGCACCAGCAGAAACGGCACACCGACATAGGCTGCCGACCGGCATCAGATCATGCAGAGTATTGAGCTTGCCGACCCGGTCCTCCAGCATGGTAGCCAGTGACACGATCATGATGAGCTTCGAAAACTCCGATGGCTGGATACTGATCGGTCCAATAGAAATCCAGCGCTGCGCACCGAGTGCGGACTGACCGACCAGCATAACAGCCAGCAGCATGATCAGATTGAATATATACAGTTTATTGCCATATCCCCTGCAGCAGCTTGTAATCAAAATTCATCAAAAATGCCGCAACAGCGATATTCACGAGCGCAAAGATCCCCTGACGGGCCACGAACCAGTATCGTTCATCACTGGGCGTATTGATATGCGTCGCGCTGCCGATAATAATCAGGCTCATGATGATGATCCCGGCGGTTGCAGCGAGCAGGGTCAGATCGGTGCGGCGTAATATACTTTTTGTCATAATACTATCGAATCTTCTCTCAATGCTCGCCCTTGTCGTGTCTCATGCGGCTCACTGGGATATTGGCTACCAGCGCCACCGAATCATCATCATCAGCCAGCGATATTTCCATATCATGCTGATTGATTTCCATGTAATTGGAAATCACCTTGATGATATCATTCTTCAGGTTTTCCATCACTTCAGGGGAGATATTCGCACGATCATGGATGAGCACGACCTTCAGACGGTCACGGGCAATCTTCCCCGACTGTTCTTTCTTACCAAAAATCTTCATCAATACATCCAACATACGCGTCCCTCCTTACTTGCTAAATACATGCTTGAGTCTCGCCCAGAATCCCTCTTTCGGGAACTCCATGAACGGAATATCCTCACCCATGATGCGGCCGACAATATTACGATACGCCTGACCGGCCTGAGAATCTTCCATCGTGATACACGGCTCACCCTTATTCGTGCTGGTAACAACCGTGAGATCATCCGGCACCTGTCCAATGCAGTCAAGCGACAGGATATCGTTAATATCTTCCATGTTCAGCATATCACCGCTCTCGACCATCTGCGGCCGGATACGGTTGACAATCAGCTTGATATTCTCTTTATCGGCGCGGCCAAGCTCGCCAATGATCTTATCGGCATCACGAACCGCTGAGATTTCCGGCATTGTTACAACCAGGGCCACATCCGCAGCGGCAATAGCAGTTTTGAAGCCTTGCTCGATACCTGCCGGACAATCAATGAGAATATAGTCAAACTCACGGCGCAAATCATCGCACAACTTAACCAGCTGCTCCGGATTCACTGACATCTTATCCTTGACCTGCGAGGTCGGCAGCAGGAACAGATTATCAAACTTCTTATGACGGACAAGCGCCTTTTTATAGGCTACCCGTCCCTCCGTCACATCGATAAGATCGTACATGATGCGGTTCTCGAGGCCCAGCAGCAGATCGAGGTTGCGCAGCCCGGTATCCGTATCCACCAATACCACTTTCTTGCCGCGCATAGCCAGTCCCATGCCCAGATTTGCCGTCGTCGTAGTCTTACCAACGCCACCTTTGCCCGAGGTAATTACATAGATTTCACTCATATTCTAAAATCCTACCTTTCTATCGGTTCAATTACGATTTGGCCATTCTTGACCGAAGCGCGTTCCGCACGATCGGCCATCTCCATCTGGTCCGGCGAACGGGCGATGAGATTGGAAATGCGAATCTGCGTTGGCACCAGATGATCGGCAATGATAAACGCCGTATTATCACCAAAAGCCCCCGCATGCACCATTCCACGACAAGTTCCCCGGATATCGATACTGCCGCCGGCGATGATCTGTGCTCCCGGATTCACGTTGCCACAGACCATAACCGAACTTTCTGTCCGGATCTCCTGTCCGCCGCGCAGCGTGCGGTTGACCACTACCATTTCCTGCGCTTTCTGCGTCTCAGCCTGCATCCGGGCTGACTCAGCCCGGATTTCCTGCTGTTCCTGCCGAACATCTTTCCGTACCTGCGCTGACGGAGTCCTCTCCGTATCCGAACTCAGTGTCCGGCAGATCAGGCCATGCTCATGGAATAGCTTCTGCAGTTCCTCACGTTCACTGGTTGTAAACACATCCCGAGGAATCTGAACCAATGTCCCACGCAGGAAAAATCCTGAGCCGGATGCCAGTTTCTCCTGGATGTCATCCCGGATTACTTCATAAGAAGCATCCTCAGCGAAACTTAGCTGGAGACCAGACTTGCTGCCCTTTATCTTTACAATGTCCTCACTCATAGCTGCCCTCGTTTCGTAAAAATTTTTATCTTCAACCGCAAAAGCGGCTCCGATTACTGCTTTGGCTGCGTTCCCTGTGCTGCCTGGTCTGGCTGATTCAAACCAAACCAGGCCTCCAGGATCTTGCGGCCGATTGGCACAGCGGACTGCGCACCAAAACCGCCCTGCTCGACGATAACGGCTACGACAATATTTGGATTGTCGAACGGCCCATAGGCTACGAACCAGCCATGATCGCGACCATGTGGATTCTCGGCCGTACCGGTCTTACCGGCAATCGGCACATTGAAGCCCTTGAACGATGACGCTGCCGTACCATAGACGGTAACATCATGCAGGCCCTGCTGCACCAGCTTGATGACATTCGGATCGACATCCAGCGTCGACAGGAGCTCCGGCTGGAAATCCTTCACGACACTGCCATCCGGACCAATGATCTTACTGACGACATGCGGCTTATACCGCTTGCCATCCGCAGCGATCTCGCCCATGACCATTGCTGCCTGCAGCGGTGTCACCAGGTTGAAGCCCTGACCGATAGCCGCATCAAAGGTCTCCGACAGATACCATTCGCCATCTTCGAAGTTCTTTTCCTTATACTTGCGATTGGCAACCAGGCCCTCCGCTTCATACGGCAGGTCGATTCCCGTCTTCTTGCCAAGGCCGAACATCCGCGCATATTTCTCCAGCCGATCAATCCCCAGGCGATTGCCCATCTCATAAAAATATACGTTATCCGAATGCGCCATGCCCTGTCGGAAATTGATTGGTCCCAGTGCCTCACCACCGGAATTCCCCTTCGGAATGATCCAGTGATGGCCGCTGTCGAAGATGATCTCATCCGGCGTGACTACGCCCTCCGTTAGTGCTGCCGTACCGGTGACAATCTTGAACGTCGATCCTGGTGGATATTCACCGGTGATGGCCTTGTTATCCATCGGATGATAAGGATTATTGTTCAGCGCATTCCAGTCTTTCGAAGAGATCCCGTGAGCAAACAGATTCGGGTCAAAAGCCGGGCGGCTGACCATCGCGAGTATCTCACCCGTCTGCGGATTCAGCGCTACCGCCGCCGCCGCATTGGCATGAATCTGCTTGAGCTGATCATCGACGGCTTTCTCGGCTGCAGTCTGCAGATTCTTGTCAATGGTCAGATACAGGTCATCACCTGGTATCGGCTCCTTGCGCCCAATGATCTGGACCGGCTTACCGGCGACATCGACCTCTACCTGCTGCCCGCCATTCTCGCCGCGCAGTTCCTTATCATATATCTTCTCCAGACCAAACTTACCGATGATATCACCGGTCTTATAGCCCTGATTCTTCATCTTCTCAAGCTCGGCATCATTGATCTCACTGACATACCCATAGGTATGTGCCGCTTCCTGCTTATTCATATAATCGCGGATCGGCTGAACCTCGATGACAACACCCGGATAATTATCCTTCTGTTCCTCGATGATTGTCACGATATCCGGCGTGACATCCGCCTTGATGCGGATCGGATCGAAGCCGCTGTGCGCGGCAATCTTCTGTCGAATCTCATCCACCGGTACCTTGATGAGATCTGACAGGCGCTGGATGACATCATCGGATATCGGCGCCGTCAGTGGCAGCAGCGACACCGTAAAACCCGGCCGGTTCTGGACCAGCAACTCACCATTACGGTCAAAGAATGTACCGCGTGGTGCCATTGCCGGGATAATCCGTATCCGGTTTCCTTCTGCCAGCTCCGCATAATATTCTCCATCGTAAATCTGCAGGTAACCCGCCCGCGCGATAAGTACGACTATAACCAGAACAGACAGCCAGCCAAGCACCCTCAGGCGGCCGCCAAATTCATCATTCTCGACCAAGTATTATCTCTCCCATAACGAAAGGCACCCCGCAAGGTGCCTTAATCAATGTTTCTCTTTTTCGCTGAGCTGCTTATCCAATGCATACGTCAAACGATGGACCGGATAGGCAAAAGCCAACTGATAAATGAGCATCGGTATCAGCATTGCCTGCACACTGCTCACCGGATTAAAGCGATACCCTAATAATACCATAAGTAACGCTAAAATAAAATAGTTGGCTGCCGTCGCGGCTAAAGATGCCAGCACCGGCAGGAAAAACTGCTCCTTGAACACCCGGTCAGAAAAATGACCGCAGGCCATGCCGATCAACAAATGCGTAAAGGCATTGATTCCAAGGAATGTCCCCGTCGCCAGATCCTGCATCAGACCGACCGAAAATCCCATAAGTCCGCCCTGACGCGTGCCACGCAAAAAAGCAAAAGACACCGTCAGCAGCAGCATGAGATCCGGACTGATGCCACGATAACCGATCAACGGCAGCAGTGAAGTCTGCAGCACATACAGGATAGCTGCATAGGCTGCCAGTTTTCCAAACTGCTTCATTGCGGATCCTCCTCAGCAGCGGCCTTGGCTGCCGCAGCCTGTGCCGCCGGGTCCGTTTCGGTCCCAGGCGTCTGCTGCGGTGGCCGGATTGGATCTGGTGGAGCCTCACGGGATGCCGTGATGACCATGACATCTTCCAGCTTCTGGAAATCCACCGCCGGCTCGATCAGACCGATCTTGAGCAGTCCCCCCTCATCATTCTGCAATGATGAGATCAGGCCCACAACCAGGCCTTTCGGATAACGTCCGCCAAAGCCTGACGTCACGATGACATCGCCCTCGACCACATCCGCATTCTTCGGAATATTGACCATCTGCGGCATTGTCGGATTATCCATATCTCCCTGAACAATACCCGCGACCCGGGATTCAGCCCGCTGCACCAGGGTTCCGACGGAAGACCGCGGATCCATGATGAGCTGCACCTTCGACGAATTCCAGCCAGTTTCGATCACATGACCGACCAGACCTTTCTCCGTCACGACAGCCATATCCACATCCACGCCGTCTTTCTTGCCACGATTGATGACGATCATCCGGGACCAGGTTGCCGATTCACGGCCAATGACCCGGGCTGCCACCATATCGAACTGAGTCGCCATCTGGCGATAGCCGATCAAGGCACGCAGCCGCTCATTCTCCGCTATGGCCTCGCTGGCCTGCAGGTTCTGCACGCGCAGCTGTTCCACCTCGTTCCGGAGCATCTTGTTCTGCTCATGCACCGTAGCGAGATCCCAGATATTACTGGTCACATAGTCCAGTTGCCCGCCGACCCATGAAATTACCTGCTGGAACGGCGAGAGCACCAGCGAGACAGTCTGACTGCTCACTGGTGCCTGGAACCGCCCCCGGGCGGCAAAAAAGATGACACAGAAAAGACTGACCACGACGAAGAGCATTGCCCATATTTTTCGATTTGAATTATTATCTCTTCTTACGCGGTTGCTCATTATTGTCTCAACTTCTTCGAGGTCATTACCACACGTTTCAGGAGCTCAATATTCTCCAGGGACTTGCCCGTGCCTTCACCAACGCAGGAAAGTGCATCCTCAGATACCAGAACCGGCATGCCCGTCTCATGTGAGAGCAGCTGATCCAGATTCGTCAGGAGCGCTCCACCACCGGTCATCATGATGCCATGATCCATGACATCAGCTGCCAGCTCTGGCGGCGTCTTCTCAAGTGTTCCCTTGACCGCATCAATGATCTTATAGATCGGTTCATTCAGGGCCTCACGGATTTCCTTAGCCTGGATCGTCAGCGTCTTCGGCAGACCACTCACAAGATCGCGTCCACGGATATCCATTGACTTGTCCGTATCCGGCGTCACGATAGCCGTACCGATACTGATCTTGATCTCCTCAGCTGTACGCTCACCGATCATCAGATTGTACATACGCTTGATGTACTGTACGATTGCTGAATCCATCTCATCGCCACCGATGCGGATGGAACGGCTCGTTACAATACCGCCCAGTGAGATGACCGCAATCTCCGTCGTACCACCACCGATATCGACAACCATGCTGCCCGTTGCCTCTTCTACCGGCAGCCCGGCACCGATTGCTGCCTGCCATCGGCTCCTCGATCAGATAGGCCTCGCGGGCACCAGCCTGCTGAGCCGCGTCGATAACCGCACGCTTCTCAACTTCTGTTACACCAGGACGGCACACCAACGACTACGCGCGGACGAACGAACGACTTCGTATTCATAGCCTTGCGGATAAAATACTTCAGCATGGCCTGCGTCACATCAAAGTCAGCAATGACACCATCCTTCATCGGGCGGATTGCCACGATGTTGCCCGGTGTACGGCCGATCATCTGCTTTGCTTCCTCGCCAACAGCCAGGACATCTCCCGTATCGCTTTTGATTGCCACAACCGACGGCTCACGCAGGACAATACCTCTGCCCTTTACATGCACCAGCGTATTGGCCGTACCGAGGTCAATCCCCATATCGTGTGACAAACCACCAAACAGACTCCACATTTTACCGTAAAACTCCCTTCAGAACTTTAACTAAGCCATTGCCTTACCGCAATAGCGTTTTTACCTGCAATTATAAACAGCAATCTTATTGTAGCACAAGTTAAGGGTGTTTGTAACGGAAAAATACAGATTTCCTGCATTAAAATATAAGAAGGACATCTCAGGACAACAGCCCCTTCTCCTTCAGACTCAGAAAACGATGATCACCCAGGATGATATGATCCAGAACCTCAATATCCATAATCTTTCCGGCCTTGACCAACCGGTTCGTCACCGCAATATCCTCCCGACTCGGCGATGGGTCGCCGCTTGGATGATTGTGCAGCAGAATCATCGATGCCGCCGCATAATTGATTGCCTCGCGAAATACCTCCCGGGGATGGACGATCGAAGCCGACAGGCTGCCGACCGATATCTCGGGCATTCCCAGGATGTGATTCTTCGTATTGAGCAGCAGCACCGCAAAATGTTCCCGTTGCTCGAAGCGGAAACGGGGCATCGCATAATGCGCAGCATCCTCCGGACCATGCACGATCTCGATCCGGGCCGCCGCAGCCTGTGACAGCCGACGCCCCAGTTCAACGGACGCGAGTATAGTCGCCGCTTTGGCCTGACCGACACCTGAGATCCCGGCCAGTTCTGCCGGCGCCATGTGCACCATCCCCGACAGTCCGCGTTCCCTGTAATGTGCCAGTACCTCTTCGGCCACACGCAATACCGAATGCTGCCGGGTCCCTGTGCGCAGCAGAATTGCCAGCAGCTCAACGTTGCTGAGTCCGGCAGCTCCCAGACTCAGCAGTTTCTCCCTCGGCCGTTCCTCAGCCGGCAGATCCCTCACCATGATTGTCATACAAATCCACGCCTGCCTTTCTGGCAAGCCGTGCAACCGCATAAAGCGGCAGCCCTACTACATTCGAATAGGACCCCTGGATCCCCTCAATGAACAGCGCTGCTTTCCCCTGAATCGCATAGGCTCCGGCCTTGTCCATCGGTTCTCCCGTCGCAGCATAAGCTGCGATCTCGGTCTCCGGCAATGAAGCAAACTGAACCTGCGTCGTTACAACCGACGTATGCACCTTCCCCTCATAGACAAAAGCAATACCGGTCGACACCTGATGACTGCGTCCGGAAAGACGGCGCAGCATGCTGCAGGCATCCTCGCTGCTGCACGGTTTTCCATAGGTATGCCCATCCAATGACACGACCGTGTCCGCTCCAAGCACCGGATATTCCGGATGCATGGCGGCCACGGCCGCTGCCTTGGCTGCAGCATTCCTCTCCACTAACTCTTCCGGTGACCATGCATCGCCGCTCTCTTCCTCAGCCTCGCTGATAATCACCCGGAACCTGGCTCCAATCTGCTCCAGAAGTTCCTTTCGCCGTGGCGAACCAGACGCTAAAATAAACATTGTTTCCTCCTCCCGTCCTCAGTAGCGGCGGAACAATACCAACGCCAGCACAATGCCCAGTATGCTCATGATATTGGGAGCAAAGGCCAGTCCCAGCGTCAGCTGGATCACATACAGGTTGATCGTGATCGGCGTCGTGTCAAAAACCGGATACGTCGTCACCAGATATGGCATCAGACTGCTCAATGCCCCGACATTCGACAACAACTGTCCCAGGATACCACCAAGAATAGCGCCAACGGCCACAAAGAGAATACATACACCGTATCCCCGTCCACCAAATTTTGCCAAAAAAACCCCTCCAAACTGTTTCCAACAGGAACTATTCGCGTTCTAATGAAAAAGTCCTGCTCAAAAATACAAAAAAATGACAGGCCCGAATCGGGCCTGCCACTCCTAAAACCCGTTACATCAAGTACCGGATATAAACATACACCGTCGACAATGCAATCGTCAAGAGCATCAACGGAAAACCGATCTTAAAAAAACGCAGAAACGTGATCTTGACCCCACGCTCAGCCGCCATACCGGCCACAATCAGATTGGCCGAAGCCCCGACCAGCGTCCCATTGCCGCCCAGGCAGGCTCCTAAAGCGAGACTCCACCAGATCGGTTCAAGATTGGTAATTCCCATCGTCCCCATATCCTGAATCAACGGGATCATTGTCGCCACGAAGGGAATATTATCCAGCACCGAAGAAACCAGAGCGCTGAGCCAGAGAATCAGCAGGGCCGTCGCCGTCACATCCCCATTCGTGAGATGCATCGCCTGCAACGCCAGGTCCCGGATCACGCCAGTCTCAATCAGGCCGCCTACTGCTACGAACAAGCCAATGAAGAAAAAGATGGTCGCCCATTCAACGGACTTCATCGCCGATTCAACCAGATGATGACTGCCACCGGCCAGCAGCAGGATAAAGAACCCGCCAGCCAGAGCAATCATCGAAGACTCGATATGCGTAATGGAATGCGTAAAGAACCCCAGGATTACCAAACCAAGAACAAACAGGCAGCGCTTCAAAAGGCCACGGTCCTTCAGGGATTTCATTTCATCCATCTGCATCAGCTCAGCCTGCAGTGCGGGTGTCGTATGCAGCCCCTTGCGGTAAACAAAAGCAATGATAACCAGTACCACGATCAGGTTGAAGATCGCAATCGGTGCCAGATTTTCAATAAACATCATGAACGTCAGTTCCTTGACAGCGCTGCCGATCATGATGTTCGGCGGGTCACCGATCAGCGTCGCCGTACCGCCCACATTAGAAGCAATGATCTGCGTCAGCAGAAACGGATTCGGCTTCAGGTGCAGTTTCTGCGTAATACTGAACGTCACGGGCACCATCAGCAGTACGGTCGTGACATTATCCAGGAATGCCGAAAACACCGCCGTAATAAGCGCGAGATAAATCAAAATACGCCTTGGCTCAGCCTTGGCCAGCTTCGCCGCCTTGATCGCCACATAGTCGAATAAACCCGTATGCCCGGTCACCCCGACCAGAATCATCATGCCCACGAGCAGCCCCAGCGTATTGAAATCTACATGATGCAGCGCGGTCTCCTGCGTCATGATGCCCATAAGTACCATAATCGATGCGCCCAGCATTGCAGCTACCGTCCGGTGAATCTTCTCCGAAACGATGATCACATACATCAGCACAAACACAATCCCTGCCAAAACTTCCATTGTATGCCTCCTTCAAAATCAGTCAAATAATGTTTCTTCATAAAAGTGGGTAAAAAAATAGACGAAGCCCGTTGGTGAACAGACTCCGCCTAGATATTTCCCTATGAAATTACTATTAGTGTACCATATCCTGGATTCCTCTGGCAAGCTTTTTATGACATTTCATGAACAACGACCTGATTCTTGCCCTGAGAAAGCTTCGGCATCATACAGACGCAGCATCAGCCCGCCGGAACAAGCTGTCAGGCTGTATCCTCAGGGTCTGCCGCTACAACGACCAATACTCGTCGTGACGACTCCCTCTCCCATCCGGAAGCGGCAGTTCTGCCACCAGGCCGCCGGAATGCGCTCAGCGATCATCTGAGCAGTAGCCATATCCGTATCGCCAAAAACGACCAGGAACTCATCACCGCCCCAGCGGCCCGGAATATCAATCCCCTTACGGGTATTCCGGCGCAGGATTGCGGCGATCCGCCGGAGCGTCTCATCTCCCGTTGCATGACCATGATGATCATTCACGCCCTTGAAATCATCGACATCCATCATCATGACAGCCAGTGGCTTCTGAGCCTGCTGCGCCTGGTCCAGCATCCGGCGCAGGCCGGCTTCTGTCTCCCCACGATTGTAAAGATCGGTGAGCCGGTCAATCTTTGCCAGCTTCGCCAGCTTCTGATTGGAAAGCTCCAGTTCCTTCGTAGTTGTTTCGATGAAACGCACCAGGTGAGCCATAATCGAACGATGCTGCTTAAGCTCTGGCCGCTTTGTAACTACGGTCTCGCGTCGTCCCGGACATAAGGCCCTCGCGCATGCCGACAGTCACCAATGTCATATTCGACACCATGATCTCCCCGGATTTATTGCGCATGAATTCACCATACGCATAGAATCCCGACGATGGTGCCAGGTGCCGGACTGACCGACAGTTCCTGCTCCGTATCACTGCCTAAGAGCATCCAGCGAGCCACGCAGCTGACCATGAAGATTGCCTCCGGCTTAAAGCTGGCCATCCGTTCCTGCAAGGCCAGTGCATTATCCAGGATTGTCCCCGGGTCACCATATGCCAGCCGCACCTTTTCACCTTCACGGAAATCAGCCCCAAACATCATGCCGCCATCTTCACGACAGCGACGGGGATGACGTGCCAGTACCGAGCCATGACGCTCAAAATAGAACGGGAACGTCAGTGCTTCAACCAGGAAACGATCCGTGTTCTTGATTCCCAGATACCGGTCAAAGACCTCCAATGCCGGACAATGATCCAGCTCCTGCAGACAGAACTCACCATCCATCTTCGTGATGGTCATGGTCCGCCCCAATGGTTTCCAGCCAAAGCTGGAACTGGCCTGCACATGCAGCCGGCTGCCACTGAAAATCACCGCGATCAGTCCGTGATGGATTGATTCATTATTCGCAAACACGAGTCCATTCTGCCCGAGACTGCCGTCATCAGCCAGCCCTCCAAAGAAAACGATTTCCGATTTGGACCTGGAAGCCTGCCGGAAAAATGGATTGATATCCAGATGGAATCCGGCTGCAATGACTTCTACCGCCGTGGCATTCCGATCAGCATTCAGGATGGCCAGAACCTCGCGCCCCGCATCCTCACTGGATATTTCATGGAAATCATACGCCAGCGCCCTCACCTGTGAGCACTCAAACAAAGTAAACGTCAATACAATGCCATGCTCCATCAGATTTCCATCAATAATCTCCCCCATGGATACCGAACCAACCACCTGAGCCTCCGGAAAGGATGACTGAATGGTCTGCGTCAGTGCCTCAAATATATGATTATCTGCCTTATCCACAAAAACCGATACCAACACACTGGCAACATTCTTCATTTTCCGCGCTTCCTGCTGCACCTGTTCAATACAGGAATCCAGCTCTTTCCTTGTCTGAATAGCAAAAGGAATCTGCTTCATTATATTACCCTCATTTTAATTACAAACCCTACGATCTCAATTACGTTTCTCTATCATGTTACCCCAAAAGTCCTAATCGTGCAAGCCTATATGTCCTATTATTTCCTATATATTATCACGATCCTTCCTAAGCAACAATATACGCATCAGACCCATCAGAATTAGCGCTGAGCCTGCCCCAACATCCAGTTTGCAAAAAAAAATGCAAACCGACAAAAAAAGCTCTGAAATACATCCTAACAATGTACTTCAGAGCCAATGATCTCAATGGTGCGTCAGGGGGGAGTCGAACCCACGACCCACGGCTTAGAAGGCCGTTGCTCTATCCAACTGAGCTACTGACGCAAAATAAAAAATGGTCGGGATGACAGGATTCGAACCTGCGACATCCTGCTCCCAAAGCAGGCGCGCTACCAAACTGCGCTACATCCCGTAGACCACTCATATAGTATATCCATATATTCCTTAGCTGTCAATATCCAAAGCAATTTTTTTTAAGAAAGCGATTGATTCCAGCAGAAACTGGTTGACAATGTTACACGCGAATGATAATGTTAATCTCAATAAGGTAAAGGAGTGACCCCTCATGATAAAAGAATGTATTGAAAAGATTGTCAGCAAAGCTGACCTCTCCTATGATGAAGCCTATGCAGTCATGAATGAAATCATGAACGGAGAAACATCTCAGGTGCAGAATGCAGCCTATCTGGCGGCATTATCGACCAAAAGCACGAAAGCTGAGACCATTGCTGAGATCTCCGGTTCAGCAGCCGCAATGCGCGATCATGCGCTCAGGGTCGAACACGATATGGATGTCCTCGATATCGTCGGGACCGGTGGTGATCATGCACACAGCATCAATATCTCCACCACAGCAGCCTTCATCATTGCAGCAGCAGGTGTCAAAGTTGCCAAGCATGGCAATCGGGCAGCATCATCCAAATGTGGTGCTGCTGATTGCCTGGAGGCTCTGGGTGTAAATCTCGACCAGCCGCCAGCCAAGATAGTCGAGGAACTGAACAAGATCAATCTGTGCTTCATGTTTGCCCAGAAATATCATGCCTCTATGAAATATGTGGGGCCATCCGCAAGGAACTTGGCATCCGCACCGTCTTCAATATACTGGGACCATTAACTAACCCGGCTCATCCCAAGCGTATGGTCCTGGGTGTATACGATGCCTATCTGCTGGAGCCACTGGCCAAGGTCATGCTGTCACTTGGCGTTGAGACCGGCATGGTCATCTACGGTCAGGACTGCCTGGACGAATTCTCACTGAGCGCACCGACCAGCGTCTGTGAATTCCGCAATGGCTGGTTCCGCCGCTATACCGTGACCCCGGAAGATTATGGCTTCACCCGCTGCTCCAAGGATGCGATCCGTGGTGGCAGCCCGGCTGAAAACGCCCAGGTCACCCTCGATATCCTGAACGGCGCTCAGGGTCCCAAAACAGATATCGTCCTCCTGAATGCCGGCGCAGCCATCTATGCTGGTGGACAGGCCTCTTCCATTGCCGAGGGTATCACCGCTGCCCGACAGGCAATCCGTACCGGCGAAGCAATGAATGAACTGGAAGCCTTCAAACAGCTTTCCAATACCTGAACTTATCGTCTATAAAAAAACTTCTCAGTTTTTACTGGGAAGTTTTTTTATTCCAGCTCTCGCCGGCTCATTTCCTGTAGAAGTTCAATAGCCCCACGGCCAATACCGGTCTCACGTGCTGTATCCTCAATCGAATAGCCACTAAGCAACAAGGCCCTGGCTTTAGCCGCATTAGGCGGCGCCTCCGTATCCGTCACATCACCCGCTGCTGAAGCAGTGGGTGTCTGAGGCATCTCGCTGTCCACCGGCTGTTGTTCCGGACGACGGGTCATCGCCTCAGCCAATCCGGCAGCCTGCTGCGCACTAACCAACGGCTGCATGGTATCCAGCGAAGCAGATATTTGCGCACTCTGCTCGTCACGGGCAATCGACTGTTGCAAGACTGCAGCAAAATCCTCTGCATCCACACGTTCCACAGGTGCCAGTGAAGCAGCTGGCACTACCGATGCCGGCTGCATCACTGGACATAGCTGCTGGCATGGTCTGTCTTAATGACAGCTCCTGTATGACCTGTCTGGCTTCCAGAATCTGACGCTGCAGAGTGTCCGAACGCTGCTGCAGATCCTCACCGATCCGGCGGGACTCGTCCAGTTGCGTCTCCAGACGAATGTTCCGCTCCTCTGCCTGCCGGATCAGTTCTTCCAGATGCTTGATATGGCTGCCCATACGGTTGACCACTGCATCAGCCGAGCGACTGAGTTCAGCCTTCAGCTGATCGGTCGACGTACGCATCTCTTCAATATCCTGCGCATCGTCCGGCTGACGCCGCGACCACCAGCGCACGCCAAACACCAGCAATGCACCGATTATGATAAGGAACCCTAAATATTCTGTGACCATATTAAGAACGATATACCTCCTACAGACTGATATCTAAAAAATGTCCCCGGGATGGATCCGACGCATAATTTGTCTTCACGTCTTCCCCGGATTCTTTGCCTCATCCTGCTGTTTCTTGCCACCAGCCTCGTAGCCACCCTGCTGCGGCTTATGATCCGGGTCATCATGGATCCGTCCATCCCGCAAGTTATCCTTGGCTCTTACCTGCTGCTGTTTCAGCTTATCCTCAGCCTTCTGCTGATTGCCTGAAAATCGACTGCATTGCATTGGCCTGGTTCAGGATTATGCTGCACCTGCCCAGCATCAGGTCGCCCGCGGAACAACCATCTGCATGCTCATTGGCGTGACATCCATCGAATCTCCTTCTTCCTGTCAATCCATACCGGCCACTTAGAACGGGCCGATATCTACCTGATCTTCTTTACCGAAAGGGTACAATGCTTGATCTCTGACTGGACATTCTTCATGATGGAATTGATTGAGATCGCGCCCCCGGATAGACCGTATCACCTGACGCGGATCTTACCATACTGCATCCTGCCCAGTTCTTCTTCCAACGCTTTGAATCTCCTTCTCCGCCCGCTTGATCTTACCAGCTAATGGGAACTGCGAACGCGTAAGCTCATTGATCTGATCGATGCGCTGCTGTGGCAAACGACTGACATCGATCTTCCCCAGTGTATTGAGCATCTGTGTGATCTGTTTGAGCCGCAGATTGTCTTCCTTATACTGCTTGCACAATTCCTTATAATGCTTCTCCAGATTCGGATTGACTCCAACCGAGAGACGCGTGACGACAAAAACCGGATTGCCCACACACTTGCAGCGAATCTCCTCACCGGCAGCTGCAATGCCACCAGCAATCATCCCCCGCTTTTCCTCAATATAGATCCGCTTACCTGCCCGCAATGTGGAATGCAGCGACACATCCGATAAATAGATGTCCCGATCCGCCTCGATCTCGGCATTCTCTGCAAAAACCGCACGCACATCTTCCTTGGCCCGCACCAGACCACGACTCATCCCATTGACACCACCACGGATAAATACGTTACGCCCGTCCACATCACCACCATTGACCATACCACTGATTTCAATATCCCCGGTCGCCTTGACACTGAAGCCTGTCTCAACATTGCCCTTGACCTCAACACTGCCAGCGAAATCGATATTGCCTGAACCGACGCCCACACCGCCCTTGACCACCAGATGCGGATCGACTTCGATCTTCTTGCCGTTATCAACGATCTGTCCATCAATTGAGGCAACCAGCGCTTTCTCGTTAAGGATCTCCGTATTCTTGCCCTGAGGAATGGGGATTGGCTTGCCGTTCTTGGCCGGTATGTCATTGCCATATACATCCTTGCCAGGAACCCCTTCCGTCTGCAGGATGCGCTCAGCTAACACATCGCCCTTCCTGGCAAACACGAATAGGTTCATATCCTTATAGTTCACACGATCATAGGCTTCTACTTTAGGGCGCCCTTTCTCCCCCAGGTCAAAATGACGCTCAATCCGTGCATCTTCTCCATTCACGGCCGGTTCGCCACGCGCTGCCACAAAAGGAGTAAGACTGTCTACACCTTCACGGATCGCGTTTTCATCCAGTCCATGAATGATTCCTTTATCGGCTAATACCACCTGGACAGCATCCGCCGATGGCAGCCGATGTCCGGACTTCGTATCAAACTGTACCGTTGCGGTAAGGCGATCCGGACTCACCTCAACAACAATCGTTGCCTCGCCGTCTTCTTCAACCGGTGCTTCCGCCTCAGGATCCGAATCCTCGGAAACAAATGAAGCAGCATCAACGTATTGATCTGACAGCTTACGCGGCTCTCCCGCCGCCTCCCTCACGATTCGTGATAGCTCGATGATATCATAATCGATAACACCATTATCATTCAGTATCTTGCGAATATCCGACAGCTCAAATAAGATACCATCTCCCTGATCAGGATATATCGACAGATAGACACCATCCTCAAGGAATTCGAGCAGATAACCTGCTTCTTTACCACCAACTGCTGGGTGTATGGTCTGGTCATCCATGATGCGTCCCCCTTAGGCTTGATTGCTATACTAAGCTTGCCTTCATCCGGGCAAGGTAACCCCGCATGCGAAAAATCGCTTTCGTGTGCAACTGAGAAATCCTTGCTTCAGACAGATTAAGGATTAAGCTGATTTCTTTCAATGTCATTCCTTCATAGTAATAAAGTGCGACAACCTTCTTTTCCTTTTCCGGCAGCCGGTCAATCGCCGCTGCCAGGGTATCCCGAAGTTCTTCCTTCTCGATGCGCTCAGATGGTCCGGGATCACCATTCACCGGTGCATCCATTCGCAGATAATCATCCAACGGGATAACCGTCGCCACACTAATCTGACTCTCAAGTGTCTGCAGTTCTTTATCGTCCACGCCTAATTCTTCAGCCAGTTCTTCATCGGTCGCTGCCCGTCCCAAACGGTTTTCCAGTTCATAAACCGCCTGTTCATAGCGACGGATCTTCTGTCGTACTGCTACTGGCAGCCAATCCTTCGATCGCAAATAATCCAGCATCGCACCGCGTATCCGCACCCCTGCATAGGTTTCGAATTTATTCCTGCGATCCATGTCATACCGGTCCATGGCATCCAGTAACCCAAAAAAGCCACTGGACAGCAAATCATCACGGTCAACATGCGCTGGCAAACTAATTGCCAGCCTCCCGGCAACCAGCTTCACGAGCGGAAGATAATGCTCGGCCAACTGATTGCGGACTTCAATCGTCTTATGCTCAAAATAACTATGCCAAAGGGAAGTGACATCGGTCAAAGATTCATCATTATCTTTATTCATAGAATCCATTTGAACGTCCTCCTCCCATCGACTCTTCCGTAAGTCAACTTATATCATTTTATCATTTTATCCCTGACAAATCATCAGGAATCATCAGGCGGTCCCATGTGTTTCAGGTTGTCCTGAGACAATGGCGTAAAACCGGCATCCTCTTCAGTTTTATCTTCCGAGGCCGCCTCTGCCGCCTGCTGTTCTGCTGCGGCTTCATCTTCAGCTTCAAGTTCTTCCGGGCTTTTGGGCTCATCCTCTTCTTCCTGATCCGGAAGTTCCAGATTTTTATCAAACCCTATAATATTCTGATGTTCCAGAATCATGACTGTCAGCCAGACACAAACACCCGCCACAAAGAAGCCCACTACACTGCGAAGCAATACCGTCACCAGCCGCGCATCACTGAGCAAACCTGCGAGCATGATGACCATAGCAGCGATAAAAGCAAACACTAACGACATTCCAAGTTTAAACAAAGCCGTTTCACCTACTAAATCTCTTTCTCACCCTTATCGATGGTCTTGACTTTATAGACACCATCGTTCAGATTGATCTGTACGGTACGTCCATAATTGCCCCCCGTATCTTCGGCCAACAGACGTATATTCATTTCCTTCAGGATTTTCTTGGCAGCCTCCGCATTGCGAGCGCCAACACGCATGATATCTGTTGCATTGGCAAATGCAAACATCTGCGCCCCACCAGCAATCTTAGCAACCAAACGCGTACGGGATGCACCTAATTCCAATACATCCTTAAGCATCAGCGGCAATCCGGTGTCTGCAAATTTAGCCGGATTATCCGTTGGACGAGCCTGCGTACTGTCTGGCAGCATGATATGCAGCAGCCCCCCGACCTTTGCCTGGGTATCATAAAGCGAAATACCGATGCAGGATCCAAGGCCGTAGCTGATGAGCGTCGATGGAGCGCGGCCGACTTTATAGTCGGCCATACCGACTCGAATCAAATCCGCCATGTCATTCAACTCCTACAGCATTTATAATCGTCTCTAATGATCCTGGATCCGGTACAAGGAAAAACTGCCCATTGATACCGTCATCCTCAGACAGGAACTCAGTCTCAATGACCAGCGCCTGATCTCCCATCTGTCCCAGCTGTGCCAAAACAACATTCAGGATTGCGCCCGCCATATCCATAGCCAATGCCGGAATCGATGGCAGCATCGTAATCTTTGTAAACGTAAAGAATGCATTCAGATAAGCTCCGGAGAGGATATTCCCGATCTCCATCAATGCCGATTCATCCATCGCATCCAACTTACGGGTCTGCCCATGAGGCTTGCCCATCAAAATATCCACCAGATAGAATGCGCTTTTCTGCGGCAGCAGGAACAAGATATTACTTGGAGCCTTACCATATACACGCAGGAATATACCTACTACTACGGCATCCGGTCCACCGACCAGATCCGGTACAGCCTCCAGTGGCACCATGGCCACTTTCGGCACATTCATGTCAATACGCCGGTTGATGACCTGTGACAAGGCAGTAGCTGAGTTACCAGCACCAACATTGCCGATTTCTCGCAGAGCATCAAGCTGATTGGCAGAAAGATTCAATTCATCGGTCATATATGACACCTCATTTATATGAAGGACGTGCAGCAGAGCACGTCCTTCATTCATTCTGATTACTGCTTATTTACCGTCTGTATTGCCGATGATCTCTTCCAGATTGAGCATAATGATGAGTCGGCCATCTACATTGCCAATGCCGCTCAGGAAGCGCGAGCCGCTCCGATCATTGATTGCTTTCTTCGTATCAATCGGCTTGCCATCAATTGTCAATACTTCCGTAACAGCATCGACCAGCATCCCAACATGCAGATCGTCAATATTCACCGTAACGATACGGGTATTCTCCGTATACGGCGTTTCAGCGAGCCCCAGACGCTGCTTCAGATCAATCACCGGCAGTACCGAACCACGCAGGTTGATAACGCCCTTGATGAAGTCAGCAGCAAACGGAACGCGGGTAATATCGGTAAGATTACGGATTTCCTGGACATTCAGGATGCTGACACCGTACTCCTCGTCACGGAGCTTGAATGCCACTACCTGCATGCCTTCATCCATCCCATTCTTCTTATTCTCTTCATTTGCCATCGTAGCTACCTCCTCTTACTGCTGCATCATCGTAGCGACATCAAGAATCAACGCAACACGACCATCGCCCAGTACCGTTGCGCCCGAGAACATCTTCAAGCCGGCAAACAAATTGCCCAGTGTCTTGATGACGATTTCCTGCTGCCCGATCAGATTATCGACCACGATACCAGCTTTGGCTTCACCCGCATGGACAACCACGACGAAAATCTCATCCGAATCTTTAACATGTGGTACCTGCAGCGTCTCTTCCATCCGGATAATCGGGATGATTTCACCGCGCAGGACAATAACTTCTTTATTGCGTACAGTCTTGATATCCGTCGGCTGGATATTGATGGTGCTGTCGATGGACCCCAGCGGGATTGCATACATCTCTTCCTGAACCTTGACAAGCATTGCCTGGATAATTGCCAGCGTCAGTGGCAGCTTAATCTTGAAAATCGATCCTTCATCAATTTTCGTCTCAACATCAACATGTCCGGACAGCGCCTCAATCTTGCTGCGGACAACGTCCATGCCGACGCCACGACCGGAAATATCGGTAATCTTCTCAGCTGTCGAGAATCCTGGCAGGAAAACCAGGCGCACGGCATCCGCATCATCGAGCTTATCAGCCTCCTCCTGAGAGATCATACCTTTCTCGACCGCTTTCTTACGGATAATATCCGCATTGATGCCTGCACCATCATCCGTAACCATAATGACAACATTATTGCCTTCATGGCGGGCAATGAGTCCGACTTCACCAGTACGCGGCTTGCCTTTCGCTTCACGCTCATCCGGGTGCTCAACACCATGATCGAGCGAGTTACGCAGCAGATGCATGATTGGATCGCCGATCTCATCGATAACGGTACGATCGAGTTCGGTTTCCTCACCTTCAACGGTCAGGTTAATCTCTTTGTTCAGTTCCTTGGATATATCACGGACCATACGCGGGAACCGGTTGAATACTGCACTGACCGGAACCATGCGGACCTTCATGACAATATTCTGCAGATCCGTCGTCACACGGTCCATCTGTTCCAATGTCTCGGTAAGCTCTGCCAGACGATGCGTCTGACCGATCTGCTCCAGGCGAACCTTGTTGATGACTAGCTCGCCCATGAGATTCATCAGCGTATCCAGCTTATCGATATCAACACGTACCGACTGGCTCTGATGACTTTTCTTCGGAGCAGCTGGTTTAGCAGCTGCCTTAGCCGGTGCCTTGGCTGCTGGTTTAGCAGCTGCCTTGGCCGTGCTGGTGCAGCTGCCTTTTCTGCAGCTGCTGCCGGCGCCGCAGCTGGTGCCTGATCCGGATCGACCACTTCAACAACGACCTTATCAATCTCAGAGATTGTTCCCAAAGCATCCTCAACTGCTTTTTTATCCGATCCCGTCACGACAAGGATATCAAACGTATGATCGAACTTTTCCTGCTCCAGGCTCCTCAGCGGATGGGACCGACTTGATGACATCACCAAGTTCATCCATCGCATTCATAACCATATAAGAACGGGCCGACTTCAGCAGGCAGGTCTGGGCCAGCGTAACCTGAACATGATTCCAAGCATCCCGCCTTCTTTTGCCTGACGCAGCACATCACGATCCACATCGTTCAGTACCATTGCACTGGCTGCAGCTGGTGCAGCAGCAGTTGCCGGAGACGCAGCCGCAGCTGCCGCAGCTGCCGGTGCTGCCGGTGCCGCTGCCTCTCCCTTGGAAATAGCACTCAGGGTTGCTACAAGATCCGTGACATCAACAACATCCTCAGACTCGCCATCACCAACGCTGTTAATCATCTGTTCCAGCGAGTCAAGACATTTGAACAAGGTATCGATGATATCCTCGTTGAGCTTGAGCTGTTCTTTACGGATGAGATCCAGCACATCCTCCATCTCATGCGTAAGCTCAGCAATCTTATTGTACCCCATCGTTGCGGACATGCCTTTCAGCGTATGAGCATTACGGAAGATTTCATTGACCACTGCTACATCTTCTGAATTCTCTTCCAAACTCAGCAGGCCCTCATTCAAAGACTGTAAATGTTCATGTGATTCGTCCAAAAACATTTCCATGTACTGATTTGTATCCATTTGTATTCCCCCTATATCCTTTCTATCTCTTTACAGCCTCGACGATTGCCTGGGCAATCCCCTGGACAGGGCGGACTTCATCAGCCAACCCGGCATCCACCACTGCCTTCGGCATGCCATAGACCACGCAGGTCGATGCGTCCTGGGCAATACTGTAACCACCCGAATGCTTGATCTTCTTCATTCCCTCACAGCCATCAGATCCCATACCAGTCATAATGACCGCTACAAGATTCCGACCAATCGCTGCAACCGAATCATACATCACATTGACCGCCGGACGATGATTGCCGACAGGTGGTTCCTGACTCAGTTTGATATGGCGGATACTGCCCTCAGCCTGTACCCGCAGATGGAAATTACCCGGAGCGATATACACATGCCCCGCCCGAATCATCTCGCCATCCTCTGCTTCCTTGACAGCGATCTGCGAAATAGAATTCAATCGGTCAGCCAATGCCTTCGTAAAGCCTGCAGGCATATGCTGAACCACAACAACTCCACAAGGAAGATTCCCGGGCAAGCGCGTAATCACATTCTGCAGAGCCTGAGGCCCGCCAGTCGATGTCCCGATTGCCACCAGCTTGCCGCTGCCCATTCCCATACCGGCCACTGGCGGTTCCTGGGGGGTGGGCGTAATCTGTACCTTGCGATGCTGAAGCAGCGGATTATTGCGTCGGCTGCCGATTCCATTGGCCGGCGCAGACGGGGATGTTGATGGTAGTCCTCCTGTTCCCCCCAGTTTCATTCCCTGCCATTTTGTCAGTTCCACATGCTTCATGACAGGTGTATCCGACTCAGCGAAATTCCCCTTCACAGGGCCCGGCATGCTCAATGTCTTATGAACATGCGCCTGAGCCGCATTCCGGCATTTCTGCAGGATCTCACTTTCGATCGTATCAATCCGCGAGATTGAGCCGCCAGCCTTACTGATGAAATCCACCGCTCCAAGGCTCAATGCCCTTACCGTAGCGTCGGTTCCTTCCTGCGTAAGACTGCTCAACATAACAACCGGCAGCGGACACTCTTCCATGATCACGGCCAATGCATTAAGCCCGTCCATGACAGGCATATTGACATCCATAGTCAGAAGGTCCGGCTTTAATTGCTTTACCTTGCCGATTGCATCCTTTCCATTCATCGCCGTCCCTGTCACTTCAAAGTCAGGCTGTTTATGAAACAGATCAGACAACACCTTCCGCATAAATGCAGAATCATCAGCAATCAGAACACGAATCACCTTGCTCACCCCATTTCTAAGGCCCCGTGGCCTTAGCTGTTAATTCCTCTGGATATACTCGTCCGCTGTACGGTGAACAGATAGTGGACAATCTTGTTGGTTATTGCCCGGGGAAGATTCTCAAAGCCAACACCAACATGATAGATCCGCACGCCATCATCCCGTGCAATGACACTGCAACGCGCAACCTGACACATCGCTTCAATCGCGCCCGTACCCGGAATCCCACTGAGTTCCATCCCGACTTTAGTCCCGACCTTCACCACGCGATCCAGCGAGAAGCAGGCCCCGCTGCCACTGAGATCGATCAAATGAGTCACAATCGGATCATGAATGGTCCCATCTTCATCAATCAGCCGTACATTCACCGGCAGATTGACCCGTACGCGAACGAACCCACGATTCTGATGGCGCTCCACCTGCTCTGGCCTTGAGATATACCAGACCGGAAGTTTACCTTCTTCATGACCTGCTCTGTGGAACACCGTAAAAAAACGATACCGACACTGACTGCCCATAGCCAACGCATACAGCTTCTCATCCTGCTTCGGTATAATTGGCACGCGCTTCCGGCTCATGGGCATAGCCACAACCAGCTCTGTCTCCGTGATATCTTCAATGCGGCTTGTATACCGCTCATTGCTTTCCTCTACGTAGAACTCGACGCGCTGACCAATCTTCAGTATGTCCTTTGCTTTTATTAATTCGCCCGCCATAAAAAAGTTCCTCCATGTTTAACGTGTGAAATTAAAAATTTGCTGCAAAAATCCGGCCCAGCCCCGTTTCACTGTCATTTTACTGCCATAAAGCATACTATTTGCCAATCCCTGTATGCATCGTGCTGCTGTACAGCCCGGCTGTGCGGCCAAAAATGGCGTCTGTTTGCGAACCGAACGCATAACGGCACTGTCTTCAAAGATATATCCCAGGCAATCGATTGGCATGTTGAGAAAACGATGAGATGTCTGCTGCAGTTTCGCAACCACCTCCCGGCTCTCTGCTTCGTCATATACCCGATTGACGACCAGTTTGATGTTCTTATTCACAGCATACATGCTGTATGCTTTCATGACCGCATACGCATCGGTCAGCGCAGTCGGTTCCGGTGTCGTAACCAGCAGCACTTCATCGGCCGCCAGCACAAAATCCATAACATTCTTACCTAACCCTGCACCTGTATCAATCAGGATGATGTCAGCCAATCGGCCACAACCGGCCAGTTTCTGCATCAGAAGCTGACGTTCCTCATAGGTAAAATCAGCCGCCTTCTCGATGCCTGAACCACCAGAAATATAATTCACACCATAGGGTCCCTGCATGAGCACATCTTCCAGTTCCGTCTGGTTGTCCAGGAGGTTCAGCAGATGCTTTTTGGACATGCTCCCGAGCACGACATCTACATTGGCCATACCAAGATCCGCATCAATGACCAGTACACGCTGTCCGGCCATCCCCAGTGCAATGGCCAGGTTCACGGTCAGGTTAGTCTTGCCGACTCCACCCTTGCCGCTGGTCACTGCCAGAACCCTGGTTCCCTGGGTGGACATTGCCTGCATCGGCTGTCCCGCATTCTGCTGCGGTATATATTCCGTTTTATCGTCCACTAACTGACGCAGTCTTTGTGCCTGATCGTTCATATTATTCCCTCAATAAGATCTCAGCCAACTTTTCCGGGGTTGCCGGTATGATGTCATCTGGTACGCTCTGTCCATTTGTCAGGAACGACAAAGCAATATCCCGATTGGCCAGCAAATTCAATATCAGTCCTACGCTGCTTGTCTCATCCGCCTTTGTAAAGATTACCCGGTCTGGTTCACAAACCGAGAACTTCTCCAGAATATCGGCTGCATCCCGATTCTTGGTCGTTGAGCTCATGACAAGATGCTTCTCGATCTGGGGATCCACTGCCAGGAAATCCTGCAATTCCTTCATCTGGTAATCATTATGCTGGCTCCGCCCAGCCGTATCGATGAGGATCAGATCCTTATCCCGATGCTTATGGATGGCGACCTTAAGCTCATCCGGTGAATAAACGATCTCCAATGGCAGGCCTATGATATCCGAGTAAGTCTTCAGCTGTTCCACCGCCGAGATACGATAGGTATCCGCCGTGATCAAAGCAGCCTTGATGTTCTTCTCCAGCACAAACCGGGCTGCAATCTTGGCCAGCGTAGTCGTCTTGCCAACGCCAGTAGCACCAATCAAAGCTACGATACGTACCCCATGCTTGTTGAGCGCGATGCCCTCTGAGAACTGCATCACGCTGCCCAGATATCCGGTCAGGACATCTTTGGCACGCTTATCCAGCACATCCAGCAGTGTATCACCCGCTGCTGTTTTTCCAGCCATATCCTTGAGCAGATTCTCATCGACTTCCTGCCGCCGCAAAGCTTCCTGCAAGGACACTTCGTCCTGCGGCTGATCCTTACTCATGACCTGAGCCAGCAGCGTCTTCATCTGTGCCAGTTCGTCTTCCAGCTTCTGGATCTTTTCCGTATCCTCCGGACTGGATACGGTCATATTCTTCATCGCTTGATTCATAGGCATAGCACTTTCTTCATTCTTTAGCTCCTGACCAGAAGTTGAATTAACCGCAACATCAGCAAGTGAGCTGACACCAAAGGCAGGCTTAATACCGTCTCCTGTTCCCGGCAATACCGTCGCCGCAGCCGGCTGAAAATGAGGTGCCGGTATCGGTGCCTCGACCATACGGACTCCGGCTTCTGTTCCACTTGTCTTATACTGCGAGACAGCTTTTGCTGGCGGAATAACCGGCGATGCCTGTGATACAACATCCAGCCGGCTTCCCATCTTACGCTGCGGTGCATCCTTTGCAGCTGCCGTACTACGTCTGGTACGCTTATTTTCTTTCTTTTCATCAGAATCTTCGATAGCCGCAGTCACTTCTACGACCTCTTTGCTGTGATAGCCCAGGAATCCCCCCTCCCGATATTTCTTCGTATGGAGAATAACGGCATCACGGCCTAATTCCTCTTTTACTTGCTGCATGGCTTCCTTCATCGTGGAAGCCCTGACTACTTTAATCTGCAACTTAAATCTTCACCACCCCAAGAATCTGGATTTCAACATTCTGCTCAATCTCCGCATGCGACAGGACAATGAGCCCTGGAATGGAACGTTCCACCAGCTTGCGGAAATACAGCCTTACTGCCGGGCTGGTCAGTACGATTGGCTGATAGCCCATATTCGTGAGTTTTGGCAGTTCCTCATTGAGAGCTGCAATCAACTTCTGCATCGAATCCGGATCAATGCTGACATAGGAACCATGATCGGTCCGCTGCACACCACCGGCAATCCGGTTTTCAAGAGCCGGATCCAGCGTAATGCATGGCAATGTACCATTCTGTACATTCTGCTGGGTAATCTGGCGGTTCATAGCATGACGGACATACTCCGTAAGAATCTCCGTATCCTTCGTTGCCCGCGCATAATCCGACAATACCTCCAGAATCGTGCCAATATCACGGATGGAGATACGTTCACGCAACAGGTTGGCAAGTACCTTTTGGACCTCACCTACCGTAAGCAGATCCGGTACCACCTCATCCACCAGTGCCTGGTTGGTTTTCTTGAGGTTATCGATAAGATTCTGCGTCTCCTGACGGCCCAGAATCTCATCCGCATGCTGCTTGATAACCTCCGTAATATGCGTTGCCAATACCGACACCGCATCAACAACCGTATATCCGTTGAGCTCTGCCTGCTCACGCTCATTCTCCGGAATCCAGAGGGCCGGCAGACCAAAGGCCGGCTCGGTAGTCTCGATTCCCGGTACCTCTTCAAACACGGTACCGGAATTCATCGCCAGATAATGATCCAGCATGAGTTCGCCTTTCGCGATTTCGATACCTTTCAGCTTGATGATATAGGCATTCGGTTTAATCTGGATGTTATCACGGATACGAATGGTCGGCACGACCAAACCAAGCTCCAGCGCACACTGACGACGAATCATGACGATACGGTCGAGCAGATCACCGCCTTGCCCGGTATCAACCAATGGGATCAGTGAATAACCAATTTCCAGTTCCATCGGATCGACCTGCAAAAGAGAAACGATATTCTCTGGTGTTGTCGCCTTCTTCTTCTCCTGCACATTCTTGGCTTCCTGCTGGCTCTCGGTCTTGACCTCTGACCCCTTGCGCAGCAAGCGGGCAATTGCAAAACAAGCCAGGGATAACACCGTGAACGGTAGGCCCGGCAGACCCGGAACCAGTGCAAAGAACAAAAGTACGCCGCTCAAAATGAAATAAATACGATCATTATGAATCAGCTGCCCTACCATATCGCTGCCGATATTCCCCTCTGCTCCTGCACGGGTAACGATAAGGCCAGTTGCCGTAGAGATCAGCAGTGCCGGAATCTGGCTGACCAGTCCCTCACCGACAGTCAGCAGCGTATAAGTCTGAAGTGCCTGTGCTGCTCCAAGATTGCGTTGCAGCATACCAATAACAAATCCACCGGTAATATTGATAAACATAATTAGAATCGCGGCAATCGCATCACCTTTGACAAACTTGGACGCACCATCCATAGCACCAAAGAAATCCGCTTCATGCTGAATCTTCTCACGCCGGATCTTAGCTTCTGCATCCGTGATCGCCCCCTGGTTCAGGTCCGCATCAATAGACATCTGCTTACCAGGCATTGCATCGAGGGTGAACCTGGCCGATACTTCGGCTACACGTTCCGAACCTTTCGTGATAACAATGAAGTTGATGGCTACCAGAATGATAAACATAATGAATCCGACAACCGGATTACCACCGACAACAAAGTTACCAAAGGCAGTGATTACCTCTCCCGCGTAACCTTCCAACAAAATCAAACGGGTTGAAGAAATATTCAGTGCCAAACGGAACAGTGTCGTAATCAACAACAACGAAGGAAAAATGGACAGATCCAATGCTTCCTTGTTGTAGATAACCGACATCACGACTAATAATGCAATCGTGATATTCAAGCAGATCAGCATATCCAGCAGCAACGTTGGCAGTGGAATGATCATCATGACAACGATTGTTACGATAGCAACCGCTATCATAACATCACTGTATTTTTGAATGAAACTGCCCTCACCAAACACGTTGTTCGAGGCAGCTGCCTGTGGTGCAGCCATATATGAATCTCCTCACCTAAAAATCTATCTTTGCTAAAGCTTATGCCCGCCGTCTATGCTTTAGGCGGTATACATAGGCCAGAACTTCAGCCACGGCCTGATATAATTCAGCGGGAACTGTATCCCCAACATCCGCTGATGCATAGAGTGCACGCGCCAGTGGTCGGTTTTCAACGATTGGCACATCAGCCTCCCGCGCAATTCCCTTAATCTTCTGAGCCACGAGATCCTGGCCCTTGGCCACGATCAACGGCGCTACCATCCCCTTATGATACTGCAACGCCACAGCAAAATGAGTTGGGTTTGTGACAATGACATCCGCCTTCGGAACCTCCTGCATCATACGTGACATTGCCATCTGGCGTTGCTTCTGCTTGATCTTTCCTTTGATCTGAGGATCACCTTCGGACTGCTTCATTTCATCCTTAACTTCCTGTTTGGACATCTTCAAATCCTGCGTGGTCTGCCATTTCTGGTACCCATAATCCAGGAAACCTAAGATCATGATAACAGCAATGACTTCAAACGCCATATTGAACACGATCTTCGATATCTGCGCCAGGCTGGTACCCAGATCATAGTATATAAACTGTGGCATAGCCAACAGCTGCTCTACTAAATAAGTATATAGAAAATATCCGATAATTATAATCTTCAGCAGCGATTTCAAGAGCTCTATCAATGAACGCTTAGAAAAGATACGACCAAATCCGTTGATCGGATTGAGCTTATCAAGCTTGAACCCAATGGCCTCCGTACTGAAATTCAATCCAACCTGAAAGAGATTAATAGCCAGGCCAACGAACATGATTGCCAGCATAATCGGCAATGCCGTACGAGCCAAGAGCTCCATGATTCCAATAAAGATCCGAATCACGTTCTCTGTATCAACTGGTTGGTCCAGGTGCGAAAACACATAGGTCGTATAGGTCGCAATATCGGTGTAGATACCTTCCCACAATACCTTGATGACAAAGAATCCTATAAGCAGCACGAAAGCCGTGCTCATCTCTGTACTGCGACCGACCTGACCTTTCTTTTTGGCATCCGACCTTTTCTTCGACGTCGGCTCCTCAGTCTTATCATCACCAGCAAATCGCTGAAGATCGAAGACAAAAGCCGCCCTATTGCAGGGCTTCCAGCGCCATGGTGATATTTCCATACATTTCATTGAACACCACATCCAGGAATAACACATAAAACGGCAGGACCATAGACAGGATAAGCACACCTACAGTCAACTGCATCGGGATACCTACCACGAATATATTCATCTGCGGCATCGTACGGGCCAGGATTCCCAAGCCCACATTCGTGAGCAGGATTGCAAACGTCACTGGCATTGCGATCTTCATCCCGGTAAGAAAAATCCCCGTCGTAAAGTTCGCGATAATCAGCGGCAGCGACAAACTTGGCTCCATCGTAAGCATCGGCACCATCTTAAAGCTTTCAAACAAAGCCGCAATAATCATGTGATGCCCATTCGTAACCAGAAACACAATAATCCCCAGATTATAAAGAAAACTTCCGATAAGCGGCATCTGCTGACCGGAAGTTGGATCCATAACGTTGACAATAGCAAATCCGACCTGCATATCCATCACCTTGCCCGCCATGGTAATAGCAGCAAATGAGATATACGCAACAAAACCAATCAACCAGCCAATAAACAACTCCGACAGAACCGCTGCCGTATAAGCAATCACAGTTGCCGGGGCCTGCAATTCCTGAAAATGATCGATAACCGGAAAAAGCACCACAGCAAAAGCCAGTGAAGCCGCCGCCCGGAAATAAATCGGGATATTCAGACTGCCGAAAAATGGAGAAACAACGAATATGCCACTGACCCTCGTGAGCAGCAGCAGAAACACCGCCGCATGGCCCTGTAAAAGATCATAGAAATCCATCATTGACTCCCTCAGCTAATATAACTTGGCAGATTGACCAATAGATTGGTCAGGTATTCAACCATAATGCGCAACATCCATGGACCAAAAATTAAAATTGCTACAAAAACAGCAATGATCTTTGGGATAAACGCCAGCGTCTGCTCCTGGATTGATGTCGTAGCCTGAAAAACACTGACCAGCAAGCCAACCAGCAGGCCCAACCCCAACATTGGAGCAGATACCAGCATGACGATAAACAAGGCCTCCTGTCCAATCTGGACTACCAGATCTCCTGACATCTCAAAATCCTCCCTCAACACCAGTAAACTGGCTACTTGAAGCTGACGATCAACGACTTAATCAGGAGATGCCAACCATCGACCATGACAAACAGCAATATCTTGAACGGCAGCGATATCATAACCGGTGGCAGCATCATCATGCCCATAGACATCAGGACACTGGCCACGATCATATCGATAACGATAAATGGCACATAAATCATGAAACCAATCTGAAACGCTGTCTTGAGTTCACTGATGATGAACGCCGGTATCAATGTAAACGTTGATACATCATCCTGTGAGTCCGGCCGCTCTGCATCGGACAGATTCACGAACAGCGCCAGATCCGATTCACGGGTCTGCTTGAACATGAACTCCCGGATTGGTGCCACAACATTCGTTATAGCCTGCTCCTGAGTAATCTGCCCGGCCATATAAGGCTGGATTCCATTCTCGTTTGCCTGTCCCCAATAAGGAGACATGATGTAGAACGTCAAAAACAATGACAATGCGATAACCACCTGATTTGGCGGCACATTCTGCGTCGACAACGCATTGCGCAGGAAGCCAATGACCACGACGATACGCACAAATGATGTCGTCATGATCAGTATGCCTGGTGCCAATGTCAGAATGGTCAGGAGTGCCATGACCTGCAACGTCACCGCCACGTCCTGAGGCTTATTGGACGAACCAACATCTACATTCACAGCTGGAATCAAAGGCGCCGCCAGTGCGTCATTTGTCATAAAAAGCAGGAGGGCTAAACCTCCCAGCAGGATTAAAACATCCCGACGTCTCAAGCGCCTACAACCCCTTCTAAAAATACGATCCAAGCACCTCACCATCACTTCCTGAAAAGTGGTGGTATCTTCTGGACAAGATCCGAAAGCGTCCCCAACTGCTGTGAGAACATCTCCGGCATGATTGGCGAGGACAACTCCTCACGATGCAGCTTCTCAATCTCTGCTTCATCGGTAATCTCTGACAACAGGGTAATCGAATGCTCGGTTACTCCCAGCAGGAATACCCGATCTGCCATCTCAACCACACAGACCGAACGATTCGGTCCCAATGGCAGATGAGACAGCACACGTCCCCCATAGCCAAGCTTCTGCTGGGCAAAATGCCCTCCAAGGAAGCGGGCAGCAAAATAAGCCAGCCCCACCACAAAAGCAAAAATAGCAAAAAGGCTGACCAGATAAGCAATGGTTGACCACCAGGAAACAGGCGATGGTCGTGGGTCCGTATTCTCATACCCGGACAGATAACCGCCCTTTGCAGCTTCTTCAGCCGCTTGGACCGGATCCGTCAGGCACAAAAATACGAGCAGCCCCACGATGCATACCCCAAAAATGTATCTCTTTCCCATCAGCCTACTGCTTTACGGACAGCCTCCAGCACGCGATCAGCCTGGAACGGCTTGACAATAAAGTCACGCGCACCTGCCTGAATCGCCTCAATAACCATAGCCTGCTGGCCCATAGCACTGCACATAACGATCTTGGCATTTGGATCTACCTTTTTGATTTCTTTAACGGCACTGATGCCATCCATTTCCGGCATCGTGATATCCATAGTCACGAGATCCGGTTTGAGCTCCTGATACTTCTCCAGAGCCTTCATTCCATTTTCAGCCTCGCCAACGACTTCATAGCCATTCTTCGAGAGGATATCTTTAACCATCATTCTCATGAATGCCGCATCATCAACGACTAATACTCGTACTGCCATGTTTCATCTCTCCTCATCTTAACAGAAATCATCCGCCTAGGTTCAACATTGTCTAAATTATATAGGAAAGTCCAACTTTAAGCAAGCGTATTCATCTTATGCCTTCATATCCCGGCACGGGAATTACTGAAGTTTTGCTGCTCGTTCTGCCGGACTTGCTATCTCCGTAATACGAACGCCGAAGTTTTCATCAATGACTACAACCTCGCCCTTCGCCAGAAATTTACCATTTACCTGGATATCCACTGGCTCACCAGCCAGCTTGTCCAGTTCAACAATTGAACCATTCGTCAGTTCCAAAATCTCTTTAATGGACTTTTTCGTACGTCCCAGCTCAACCGTAACGGAAAGCGGCACATCCAGGATAAGGCCGATATTGGCATCATTAACCTGAACAGGCTGCATATTCAGTGGTGTAAACTGTGCGGACTGCACGGGAACATTGCTTGCTACATGTGGCTGCATCGGCATCCCATAGCCAACGGCTGGCGCTGCTGCCATCGCTGAAGCCGGCATTGGTGCCGGTGCCGGCGCTGGAGCTGATGCCGGAGCCGGGGTGGGCGCAGGTGCTGGAGGTGCTTCCGGTGCTGGTGCTTCTTCTTCTTCAGCACCGCTCGTAAGCGCCTCAACCATTTCCTTAGCAACTGGTACCGGCAGGATCTGCATGATCTCACTATCGATAAGACCATCCACTTCCATGCGGAAGGATGTCCGCACGACCGGTTCATCAGCCCCGACCAGTTCCGTCACTTTATCCTGAGTTGCAAAATCAATCAAATTAACCTTTGGTGGTGAAATATCAATTTTCTTGTTGAACATCGTTGACAGAGACGTAGCAACCGTGCCCATCATCTGGTTCATCGATTCGCCAACCGCACTCATCGCGATTTCATTGATCTCGGTGTCCGGATTCGTGCCATCGCCGCCCATCATCAGGTCTGCAATAATCGCAGCATCCTGTGCCTGAATAGCCAGCACATTATTCCCCTCAATACCGATTGTATAGCCGACCTCCACAATGAGATACGGCATCGGATACTGTTCCTTGATAATGCTCATCGTCGCCACTGAGACCGAAGGCGTCGTAATGCTTACCTTGTGTCCCAATAAAACAGACAGCGTCGTTGCCGCACTCCCCATCGAAATATTCCCGATTTCTCCGAGTGCGTCTTTTTCAACTTCCGTGAGTACATCCTCAAACTGAGATGAACTACTGTCGGGGCTGCCTGTTGCCTCTGACTCTCCCGCTGGGGCCGCATCGCCTTCTGCTGCCGGCATCCCTCCGCCATTCAGCAGGGCGTCAATCTCCTCTTGCGAGATCATATCGTCACTCATCAGTATCTTCATCTCCTTCATTTATGATTCTAGTGATTTGAACGGCCATCTTCTTGCCAGATGTACCAGGGCGGCAATAGAATTTTGGCTTATGTCCGACCAGGCAGGTCAGATTATCTTCCACTTTCGTATCCATCTGCAAAACATCCCCGAATCCCAAAGTAAGGAATTCGTTGATTGTAATGTCCACTGATCCAAGCTGGACCACAAATGGAACCTCCGTGCGTTCAATCTTCTTCTGCAGGATCTTGACCTGCTCCGGATCATCATCCTTCGATACGGAGGATGCTACCCAGAATGTCGTAGTCAACTTCGACATGATTGGTTCAAGGACCAGGTAAGGAATACAGATATTCATCATACCCTCAACCTCGCCGACCTTCATCTGAATCGTCACGATGACCACCATATCACTTGGTGGGACAATCTGTGTGAACTGTGGATTCGATTCGGTGGCTTCCAGGGTTGGTGAAAATTCAACCACTGTCGACCAGGCTTCCTGCAATTGCCGCATGGCCGTATCGATGAAGCGTTTCATAACCACTTCTTCGATCTCGGTCAGCACACGCGGCTTGAGCCCGGTCCTCCCTTCACCACCGAATACACGATCAATGAAGGCAAAGGCAATTTCCGTATTGACCTCCATAATGATATTGCCCTTCAGCGGCGGAACCGCCAGGATACTGATAACCGAAGGGTTTGCCAACGATTGTACGAATTCCTGATAGGTCAGCTGCTCAACTGAGGCAACCTCCACATTCACCAGAGTCCGGAGATGGGTGGACAAATACGTATTGAGTAAGCGCGAAAAGCTCTCATGGAGCATGAACAGTGTTCTGATCTGATCCTTAGCAAACTTATCCGGGCGCTTAAAATCGTATGTCTTGACTTTCTTTTGCTCTTCATCTGCTTTCACTTCTTCAGCGGACACCGTTCCGTCCGATAAAGCGGAAAGCAGCTTATCTATCTCGGATTGAGACAGTACATCATCTGCCAATCTTCGTCCTCCTTCCTGCTGTTTTTCTCATGGCTTACTGAAGCAGGAAGCTTGTGATATAAACATCATAAACAGACCCGGCACCAAGTTTTGCATTCAGTTCATCCTTCAGCCGCTTCTTCAGATCATCCTGCTTGGTGGCATCAAAGTCATCAAGTTTTGAACTGCGAAGCATCTGCATTGTCGTATCAAGCACTTTCGTCTCAGCCATCGGTTTCAGTTTGCCATCATCGCTAAGATTATCCTTCTTGCCAGGATTCATCTCAAGGACGATACCTGCCTTCAGGAACTTGCCCGCCTTCTGTCCACCGACATTGACCATAATACCTTCCTTGGCATCTCCCAACTTAATGAACGTACCAGGATCATGATGCTCGCTTACTGACTCAGTAGCCGTATCCGCCATCATCTTTGTTGTGATAAAGAACGAGATACCACCCTGCCAGAACGAGACCTACCAGGACGAGCACTACCACCAGAATAATCGGAGATTTCTTCTTCTTTTCTTCTGGTGCTGTCTCTGTCTCCTTTTGTTCGTCAGCCATATGTTACTCCCTCCATAGTACATACTACTTTTTCATTATACCAAGACTTTAAGAATTGTCTACATCAAAATTGATGCAAAGCCCGGCGATACTTCATCACACGGCGGACAATCTCTTCCATCGGCTCATCCACAATCAGCTTCTTGCCATTGGTCAATGTAACCACCGTATCCGGAGTTTCTTCTATCGTTTCTATTATTTCGGCATTCAGCACGAATTCTCCTTTTTTATTTGTCTTAGAATTAAATTTTGTGAGCATAATCATCGGCGCCATCTCCTTGCCATAACATTCACACCTTTCTTACTTATTTTTCGGCGTGCAGTCCCCATTTTCCTCTTAAATTTTGAAGTTTCTTAGAAAATCCTGAAATATTTTCGCTTTTTTCGCCTCACAAGGAAAAAGACCGACGCAAGATCTGCATCGGTCCCTTTGCCTGTATTCTCATGATGCGCCGAAAATGGCACAATCACTTAACGTTTCATACCAATAAGTGTCTCCAGCATCTCATCACCGACCGTGATGATCTTGGAGTTCGACTGGAAACCACGCTGGGTGATAATCATATCCGAGAACTCATTGGCGATATCGACATTGGACATCTCCAAAGCGGACGGCGTGATCGTCACGCCCAGATCGCTGGCCGTCTTGACATTTGCCGTACCAGAATTGTTCGACTCCTGATACAGACTGCTGCCCGTCTTCGTGAGGCCAGACGCATTATTGAACTGTGCCACCGCTATCTGAGCCTCGGTCTGCTTAACACCATTGGTATAAGTACCAGTAACGGTGCCTGTACTGTCGATTGATACGCTGGACAATGTACCTGCCGCATTACCATCTGACGAAGCATTGATGGTACTATTACCAGCATACTGCGTCAGGCTTGACAAACTGGCTGACACTGTTTCAGCCGCAGCTCCATTTGTCGGCGTCAATGTCAAGGATGCTGAGCCAGAAACATATTTCCCCGATGTATCAAAAACAAGATCTGAAGCGGTCAAATCTACTGTCGTTGTTGTTCCGTCCGAATCCGTAATGGCATTGGTATTCGTCCCGCCGCTCAGGCTTAACGACCAGGTATTGTCTGCAGTCTTGGTGAATAAGACCGGAATCTTATGGGCCTCTCCCAATGAATCATAAGACGTAATCGTAGTGGTCACCGGAGAATAATACGTATCACCCTTTGCATACGTTTTCCCGGACAAACCCGTACTGGTCGTACCATCTGTAGTAGTGATACTCAGCGATTTCGCTGTTTTTTCTGTCCGCGTAACCGAACTGACGGTTCCATCTGAATCACGTCCATAATATTGGTAAGCCTGATTGGCCGTAGTGATTTTTAATTTACCGGTCGTAGTATCTGATGTGCTTAGCGTCGTATCAATATCCTTGGCGGTTACTTTTATATCCCCCTTGGGTGTTTTTACTGTAGTTCCGACAGCAGCATCAATCTCGCCAATCTTCAGGTCAAAAGATACGCTATCACCATCTTTATAGGTAAAACCTTCCGGCTTCGGCACGGTAACCTTTACCTGCTTACCATTCATTTCGGTTGGACTTGTCAAAGTCATGGTCAACTGGGTCTCCCCCGTTTCCGTCCCTGCCGTCGTAACGCCATTTGTATCAATCGTTCCTTTGATCGTATACGCATCACCAATCGCATAAGTACCAGAAGTCAATCCTGTAACACTGAGTGTACTGCCATCTGCATAGGTTATTGTATTAACACTAGTGCCCGGTTTGAGTGTCAGATCGACTGATCCGCCAGTTGCATCCACAGAGGTAATCGTTGTCTTATACAAGGCTTTATCCTTTACGCTATCTCCTGTCGTGAAATCATACCCTGCCGTACTATCTAACGTAATGTTGCTTCGATTGCTTCCATTGATCAGCCCCAGGCTGATCGTACCCGATGGATAGCTTGTCAGTGTCTCTGATGTTCCATCACTATAAGTAGGGACAATACTGGATATCGTCTTCCCTTCCGTACTTGCATTCAAATTGTTACTATAAGTCGCTGTTGATGTTTTTTTTGATGCCATCGATTTCCCCGATGGGATCGTGATATTTCCCGCCGCCCCACTCGTACTCAACGTTCCATCAGTTGCCGTCCATCCTTGCACATACAGGCCAGAACTCGGTAAGACATAGTTTCCCTTCGCATCGAACTCAAACGCACCATCGCGCGTATAATAGGTCTCTGAACCTTTCTTCACGACAAACAGACCATTACCTGACAGACAGAGATCTGTATTCTTGCCGGTCGACTGGACGGAACCATCGGTGAAGATGGTATCAATGCTGGCTACGCCAGTGCCGAGACCGATCTGCTTCGGGTTGGTACCACCAAGGTTATCACTCGGCGCCGATGCACCGGTCAGTGTCTGGGATAAGGTGTCGGCAAAAGTCGTACGGCTCGATTTGAAACCGGTCGTGTTGACGTTGGCAATGTTATTGCCGATGGTATCCATGCGGGTCTGATGGCTCTTAAGGCCGGAAACACCCGAAAAAAGTGAACGCATCATAATGAATTACTCCCTTTCCATTCTTTCATCATGATGCAGCAACTGAACCGCTTCTGTCAGTCGGCGGTCCTAAACTTCCCGTAGGTCCAGTTTATAGAATTGCTGCACTATCAATATTGGTTATAATGTTGTCTTTTGCGCCCGTTCCGTCCATGGCGGTAATCACCGTCCGGTTTTTCACACTGACAACGAAGGCTACATCGCCGGTGTATACGAGAGACTCCCTGGCTCCCTTTTGAGCCAGCCGCTCGACGGTATCATCCAGCTTGGCAAGGGTATCCTCGCTGAGCTGGATGTTTCTCTCCTGCAAACGCGCCTGCGCATGCTGAGAGAATGTCACCGTCTTCTTTGCAGCCTCGAAATAGTTCTCGAAACTGCCCTGCTGCGGCTGACTCGCCGTCGCCCGGACACGATCATTGTGGCCGGTGGCGTGATTATCGATGGGCAGGAGTGGCTGGGAATTGAAATAGATTCTTGAATCAGCCATTTTCCTGACTCCCTCCTGTATTCTTTTTTACTCAGGTCGAAGAGCTTGTCGAAGTAGACGTCGAGCCCGTACCGATCCTCGTCAAATTGCCCACGCTGACCTGATGGGTCGCACCGCTCGAATCCTTGACCATGAGGGTTGGAGCACCATCCGAAATACTGACACCTGTAACGGTACCTTCATATTTCGTCGTGGTTGTCTGGGTCTTACCATTCGAATCCGTAACGGCCTTGCCGCTCGAATCGGTAACGGTCGATGTCGTCGTCCACTGGACATTCTGCCCGATCATATTGCTGAGCTGACCGACCAGGAGCGACGTATCGATGTTGTTGACCAGAGTGGAAACGCCCGTCAATGCACTGGCGACGTTAGTCATCTGCTCCAGTGATGAGAACTGTGCCAGCTGCGACAGATACTCACTGTTATCCTGTGGATCCAGTGGGTCCTGATACTGCATCTGCGTGACCAGCAGCTGCAGAAATGCATCTTTGTTCAAAGCCGTGCTTGATGATGTTGACGTCGAGGTCGACGTCGAGGTAGCTGATGATGCAGCACTCGATGAACTGTAGGTACTGGCATCATAGGTCACACCATTAACTGTAATGGTATTCAATGAATTTGCCATGTTGGTGTTCCTCCTTTTAGTTAAATACGGTAGTCAACGCCCTCCATGGCTGTATTTTCCCTGGTCTGTACAGCTGCGGACAAAGACTCTGCTTCTTCCACATAGTCATCAGATCCCATCTGTACCCCACGTACAGAAGTGTTGCTGCTGCCCTGCTGATTCTGCCAGGCCTGCTGTCCCTGATCCTGTGGCAACTGACCATCGGCCAGTCCAGCATAGACTTCCACGCTGTCTACCTTGATTCCCTGATTATTGAGTTCCTGACGGAGCTGAACCAGCGAATTCTCGATGACCGTACGTACCTGTGCATTATCACTATGGAACGATGCATTCACCGATCCATTCTGGCTGACCGACACCTTTAAGGTGAGATCCCCCAAATGATCCGGATTCAGCTTGATGACCATCTCGGTATTCTCATTCGTGCGGATCAGGCGTGCCTGATCCACGATCTGACGGGGAATATCATAGTCGGTCTGCGTCTGCTGACCAGCCTGTACCTGATTCGCCGTGCCAGTTTCCTTGATGCTGTCCTGCAATCCCTGTTGGAACATGCTGACCTGGGTATTGGCGGTGCTATCCGTCGTTTTCTGGGGTGGTGCGGTACGATCAGCAGCAGCCTCTTCCGGCAGCTGCTGCATCAACTGAACACCCGAGTCTCCCGTATCCGGCTGACTCTGATTCTGTCCGGCTGCATTCTGCTGGCCAGATGAAGTGTGCTGCTGATTCAGTGCCTGCTGCGCATCCATACGCAACGGTGCAGCCTGCGTCCGGTCCTCAACGCTGAGCGCCGCCCCATCCAGCAAGCTGGAGGCCGACTTCGTTGTTGCGCTGTCCTTAGCCTGGCCTGTGGTCAACTGGGCAGCAGTCTGGCCCGTTGCTGACTGTGCCGACGCGAGAGTCGTAGCTGCTGACTGAGCGGCTACTGTCACCTGAGCCGTCTGAACGGCTGGCTGCTGATTGGCTGCTGCCGTATTCTGCACCATCATGCCCTGCAGATTATTATTCTGCAGATTACCGGCTGCCGTCTGGCTGTTTGCCAGCTGAGCTTCCAGCACCGTTCCTGCAGCCGCCTGCTGACCAGCATTCTGTGCATTGGCAGTTTCTGTCAACACGGCAGCCTGAAGTGTTGTGTTCTGGAGTGCCGGCTGCACCGGTGTCTGGGCCTGACTCTGTATTGACACCCCAGCTGATTGCATTGACTGGCTGGCAGCCTTCAGCTGCTGACCAGAAAGCATTGCCAGGAAATCCTGATTCTTCAGGCCTGCTTCAGTGGATTGTGGAATCAGGCTCTGCAGATTACTCTGCACGGCCGACTTCACCTGAACAGCATCCGTCTGACCGTTCCCCGCAGTACTGATTGTCAAAACCGCAGCCGGATCCGAGCCCAACTGAGTCTGGGCCGTTTCAGTCTGAGCAGCAGTATTGCCATTTCCCTGTTGTAAAGCTGCCAGCACCGCTGCTAATGGGGTCTGTGTTTTGTCATCCTTGGCTCCTGTATCCTCTGCACCATCCTGTGCATCAGCTGCGACATCAGCCGCCGACTGCTTGGCATCGGTACTGGCCTTCCCCAATGCGTCATCAAACGAATCATCCGAAGCAGTTGTCTTCTTACCAGTCTTCGCAACAGGCTTACTGCTCGGAGCTTTCGTCTGAGCTGCCGCCTGAGGCGCTACTGTCATTACATTCGTTGTACTCACTATTTTTTCACCTCCTCCATTTACTATATCGTCGAGAAACAGGTTTCTCTTAAGTCATATTTCGCGATAAAGAAAAAAAGTCCTTTTATTTCCACTGTTACGTGGCATAAAAGGACCTGCAATACCAGCATCTGCTCATTGAGCCGCTGCATCACCGCTCGGATTGGACTGCTGATCTTCAAGCATTTTCCGGGCATCGTCTTCCGTATTCATCTTTTTCTTCGTACCTTCATACATGATCTGTGTCAGACGGGCCGTCTTGCTGGCCTCAAACTCCGACAGGACCTTGGCCGCGTTGCCCTCTTCCATCCGCTGCAGAATCGCTATGCAGAGATCATCATCCAGGGAATCCATCGCCTGCGCAGCATCCCGTGGCTTCATCTCGTTATAAAGCCGGGCAAGCTTCGAAACACGTTTCTTCTCCTGTGCCTCGCGCTCCTTCATCTGCTTCTCGATTTCCTTCTTGGATATCGTCACTTTCTTGGCTTCCGGCTTATCCTTCTCGGGCTTCGCATCCTCAACCGGCGTATTCTCCATCTCATCCTTGGTCGGTGCCGGTTTTACAAAATACTGACCAATGATTGGGAGATTATAAAGACCCAGTTTCTCATTCGCCGACTGCGTGTCAAACAGGCGCAGATAGATACCGAGTGCAAAGCCGCCGATGATAAGCACCAATAACAGGAAAAGCATCAGCAGCAGCTTCACTATTTTCTTTCCCTTTGACTGTGGCTGTTCCTCTGCCATTATATTACCTGCCTTTACCTATAGATATCCAGTACTTTATTCACATAGTTCTGCGTTTCCTTATAAGGAGGAATACCGCCATAATCCTTGACGGCCTGCGGGCCGGCATTATAAGCGGCCACAGCCTTGGTGACATCCCCGCCGAACGTATCCAGCATCTGACGCAGATACTTGGCGCCGCCTTCTACATTCTGCTGCTTGTCATACGGATTGACTCCCAATGATGCAGCCGTATCCGGCATCAGCTGCATCACACCGACAGCACCTGCCGATGAGGTCTCATTCTGATTGCCGCCGGACTCAACTTCAGCAATAGCTGATAACAACTTCGGATCAACCTTATATTTCTTAGAAGCTTCACCGATCAATCCTGACAGGCTCTGATCCGCCAATGGCAGACTTGCATTCACCGAATAAGCCGGCAGGGCACTCTTTGCACTCTGTGCCTGCCCCGTTTTCGATGCATTCCCGGCTGCAGGGACGACCTGCGTCTTATCCGTACCGCCAGCCTTCTGTATCGCCTTGTCCAGCGTTTTGGAAAATTCCATCCCCGGCACATTACCTGGCATCCCGAATTGCTCCTGAAGCTGTGCAATCCGTTCCTGAATATGGCGAACTCCTGTTATATCGATCATGAAGCTTCCCCCGCTTTCCTTCTCATCGTAAGCTGCAACCCGATCTCATCGAGCATCTTCTGATCCTCTTTGAGTACGTTTTCCTTATATTCCTGCAGCCGTTTTTCCTTGAGCTGTTCAATGCTCTTGAGATAACTCATGACATCCATCAGTTCCTTCAAGCGCTGCTGCTTTTCGCCTCGCGCCTGCAGCAGGATATTTTGCTGCATCTCAATCTGCTCGCGTTTCCAGGCAAAAAAACTGTTAAACGACATCAGCCGTCCAACGGTCACCCTTGTGCCCTCCTGTGAAAGCGCATCGTAATCATGCTGGCCCTTCTGCATTTCTGCCAGGAGAGTTTCCAGTCCGACCCGGGCTTCCTCAAGCTTACGTGATGCCTTGCCAAGTGCAACCTCTGCTTCATCCCGCTTCATTCTGGTAACCTTAAGCAATGTCTCCAACTGAAACTTGAATTTCTTCATTCAGATCACCCGGATATGCCGATCAGTTTCTCCTCAGTTGCTTCATAGGTATCAACCTCAAAGATTCCCTGACAGAGAAAGTCATTGATTGAATCGATCTTCTGGATGGACTCATCGATTTTCGCACTGGAACCTTTGACGTAAGCCCCGATATGAATCAGGTCCTCTGCATCCCGGTAAACAGCCATGAGCTGGCGCATCTGCTGGGCTGCCTTCAGATGTTCCGGTGACACAACCTCATTCATGACACGACTGACGCTCGGCATAATATCAATGGCCGGAAAATGATTCTGCGCGGCAATATTCCTTGAAAGAACAATATGTCCATCCAGAATACTGCGCACCGCATCGGCAATCGGCTCATTCATATCATCACCATCGACCAGCACCGTATAAATCCCGGTAATCGATCCGGTCTCACTGGTACCAGCGCGCTCGAGCAGACGCGGCAGCATTGCAAACACCGATGGCGTATAGCCACGGGTCGCCGGCGGTTCTCCGACAGTCAGTCCGACTTCACGCTGAGCCATGGCAAAACGGGTAACCGAGTCCATCATCAGGATGACCTTCTTCCCCTGATCGCGGAAATACTCCGCGATCGCGGTAGCAGTCATAGCCCCCTTGATACGGACCAGCGCCGGCTGATCCGAGGTGGCCACCACTACGACAGCCCGCTTCATGCCTTCTTCACCAAGGTCTCGTTCAATGAAATCACGGACCTCACGGCCACGCTCACCGACCAGGGCGATGACGCTGACATCAGCCTCCGTATTGCGGGCAATCATGGAGAGCAGCGTGGATTTGCCCACGCCGGATCCCGCCATGATGCCGATACGCTGCCCTTCCCCCATCGTGATGAGCCCGTCAATCGCCCGAACCCCGACATAAAGGCTCTCATTGATGCGTGGCCGGGTCAGCGGCGCCGGTGGGTCGGCCTGCAGTGGATATTCCCGTTTGCAGAGCAACGGCCCTTTCTCATCCATCGGATGTCCCAGTCCATCAAGCACACGGCCCAGAAGTTCCGGGCCTACTTTGACCTTCAGCGTCTTCTGCGCCGAAACGACCTCACAGCCCGGACCAATGCCCTGCATCTCACCAACTGGCATGAGCATGACATAGCCTTCACGGAAACCGACGACCTCTGCCGGAATCGGCTGGACACCAGCAAAATGTGAACTGACATAACACAGTTCACCGACACTGACGGTCGGGCCGGAAGACTCGATCACAAGTCCGATGACCTGCGTCACCTTCCCCGTAAGCTTCATCGCCGGACACGCTTTCACGGCCTCAGTGAATTTGCCGATATTCAAATGAAAATTTGCCTTGTCCATCGGTTCGGTCATAACATGACATCCTTTACTGCCTGCTTAAGCATCTCAATCTGCGTAGCCAGCCGTGCATCAACACTGCCATTGGGTGTTTCTACCAGGCAATCGCCCGGCTTCATGCTGTCGTCCGAGCGAACCTCAATGGTCGCGTCACCATACGTCAGCAGTCCCCGAAACTCATCCCGCGCCATCAAAACCAGGTCATAGCTGTCTGGCGGCACATGGATGATCAGATCTTTTTGGTCCTTTACCTTGAGGATTGCCTTCTGGACGAGTGGCAGGATAACCTGGGGCACATCGATGAAATGCCGGGGCAGGATTTTATCAACGACGCTCATCGCAATCGTCACAACATCCTTCTCTGCCTTCTGCACGTAGTCAGCAGCAGCTTCCCTGGCATCAAGAAGTGTCTTCTCGGCTTTGGCATTGGCTGCCTGGATGGCCTCAGCCATCTCCTCGCGCACCTTCTGCTCACCATCAGCATGTCCGGCTTCGTAGCCTTCCCTGCGTCCATCCTGCTGGGCCTGTTCCTTCAGGTCAGCAATCTGCTGCTCGGCAGATTCCAGAGACGATCATGTTCGGCCTGGGCTTCCTGCCGGATAATCTCGGCATTAACCTGTGCTTCTCTGAGCATTTCCGAAGCACGCTGCTCTTTCGCAGCAATTTCTGCCATCATATGGTCACGAGTCTCATCATCCATCATGACAGCGGCCTGCACCTCAGGTGCCGGCGGCTTAGGTGTACTGATCAGATGAGGATTGTCCTTCCATACAGCGGCCTTAATAACCTTAGACAATCATCTCGTCTCCCTGTCCACGCGAAATCACAATCTCGCCCTTGTCTTCCAGTGTACGGATGACATTGACGACCTTCTGCTGTGCTTCCTCGACATCGCGGATCTTGACCGGTCCCATGAACTCGATCTCCTCACGCAGCATATCGGCAGCACGCTTCGACATATTCTTGTATACCTTGTCGGCAACTTCCTTTGGCGTAGCCTTGAGTGCCAGCGACAGGTCCTTTCGTATCCACTTCGCGCAGAACCATCTGCAGCGAGCGGTCGTCCAGCTGAACGATATCCTCGAATACGAACATGAGCCGCTTGATCTCCTCGGCCAGTTCCGGATTGTCCACTTCGAGCGTCTCGACGATGGATTTCTCGGTCGTACGGTCGACGCGGTTGAGTACTTCGACAATGGCCTTGACGCCACCAGCCGTTGTGAAATCCTGCGTGACCAGCGTGGAAAGCTTGCGCTCCAGTACCCGTTCAACCTTCACGGATGATATCCGGTGACGTACGGTCCATCTGGGCAATACGCTTCGCTACGTCAGCCTGCTGCTCAGGCGGCAGCGACCCGAGGACCGTAGCTGCCTGATCCGGGTCAAGATAGGCCATGATCAGGGCAATCGTCTGCGGATGCTCATTCTGGATAAAGTTCATGAGCTGTGAAGGATCGGTCTTGCGCAGGAAATCGAACGGACGAACCTGCAGGCTCGTCGTCAGGCGATTGATGATATCCATCGCCTTGTCGGCTCCCAGGGCCTTCTCGAGCACGCTCTGCGCATACTCAAGACCGCCGGTAGAGATGTAATCCCTCGCCATAGCCATCTGATAGAACTCACTGACAACCTGTGCCTTCTGTTCTGCGCTGACCTGCTTATGATTCGCAATCTCTAACGTGATCTTCTCAATCTCTTCATCGTCCAGATGCTGGAACAGCTTAGCTGAGTATTCCGGCCCCAGAGCGATAAACAGGATAGCGGCTTTTTCCTGATTGCTAAGCTCTGCTGAATCGCCATCCCCATACATATCAAATGCCATTTATTCATCCTCCGCAAGCCAGGTCTTGATAAGCATAGCCACTTCAGCTGGTTTCTCATCGATGAGCTTCATCAGCGTCTGCTTCTCAGTAAGACGCTGCTGCTCTTCTTCGGTAAGCTGATCCTCGTCGACTTCGCCTGCGCCGACCCTTTCGGCCCGCTCGGCTGCCTGACGCTGACGCTCTTCCTCTTCCAGACGCTGCTGCTCCTCGAGTGCGGCCTGCTCCTGCTGTTTCTTCCGACGACGCATCATGATTGCTCCAATGATAAGTGCCAGGACCAGCAATGCTGCCGCAACTTCCATATAGAAAATGCGGTTTTCCTTGTCCTTGGCTGCCTGATCTTCAGCCGCACGGCGATCGCGCAGCTCAGTGCTGAACGGCAGCGGTTCAACCGATACCGTGTCGCCACGATCCTGATTGATGCCAGCCGCGCTGCTGACTGTACGCATGATACTGTCCTGCTGAGTCGAATTGACATCATCATTGACCAGTACCGCCACATTCAAGCGGCGGATTGAGCCTGGAGCAGCCACGACCTTGGATTTCTCTTCATTGATCTCGTAGTTCTTCGTGGACTCCTTCTTGGCATAGTCCGCATTGGAGTTGCCATTCTGAGCCACATAGCCCGGTACATTGGACTGGACGCCAGCGGCACCGCCCGGCTGGGTAGATGTTCCCGTATAGGTCTCATTCGTATCCTGCTGGCTGCGGATGATACCCGAGTCATCCACGACAGGTGTAACTGTCTGCTTGTCTGTCGTGCGGTCATCAAAATCCAGCTCAACATTGACACGGGCAAAAGCACGGCCCTCGCCCAGCGACTGGTCGAGCATGGTCTGAAGATTCTTCTGGATGTTATCCTGAACTTTTTTCGTCATATCCAGTTGCGTCATGGTCTTGGCGCCGACCGAATTCTCATCATTCTCATCCGGGTCATTGAGAATCTTACCGGTATCATCTACCAATGTGATATTTTCCGGTTTGAGCCCCTTGACGCTGTTAGCGGCCAGATTGACGATTCCCTTGATCTCTTTCTTCGTCAGTTCTGCATTTGGTTTCAGGCGCAGCATAATGGAAGCCGTCGCGGGCTTCTCATTTTTCTTGTAGAGACTGTCTTCCGGCAGTACGATATGTACACGCGCCTTCTCCACGGACTCGATCTGCTCGATCGTCCGGGTCAGTTCTCCCTGCAGTGCCTGCAGATAGTTTACCTTGTTCTGAAACTCGGTCACGCCAAGTTTGCTGTCGTCGAAAATCTCGAAGCCTTTATTGCCCCGTGGAAGTCCCTGGGCAGACAAATCAAGACGAACCTCATGGACATTCTTTGAGGGAACCAGGATAGTTGTGCCTTGCTTGCCTTCCTGCACTTCATATGCAACTTTCGATTCCTTCAGTTTAGCTGCTACTTCACCGGCATCTTTCGTTTCCATATTCGTAAATAATGGAACCATGTCCGGCTTATTGCCATACCAGGCACTCACACCAATAATGGCAATGAGAATAGCCAAAGCGGCGCCCAGCATAATATAACGCTGGCGCTTGCTGAACCTGTTGTACAGATTCTTGTACCGCTCTTTCCAATCTCCCATGATCTCAATCCCTTCGCGTAGTTATTGCTGTCTCTATCGATTATACCTGCATGCGCATGATTTCCTGATACGCGGACATTGCGCGGTTCCTTAGCTGAAGGGTGAGCTGCAGGGCTATGTCTGCCTTTTGGCTGGCAATGACGACCTGCGATACATCTTCAATCTGACCGGCAGCCAGCAGTGCATTCTGCCGGTCGGAGTCCAACTGTAATTGATTGGTCTTCTTCAGGGCATCTGTCAGATACGTCCCGAAGCTCTTTACTTCTTCCTTTGGCCGGGTCTCGCCCAAATGACTATCGGCATGCATGGACACCGGTGTCATCTGCAGTGCTGCTATCTCCATCTTCCTGTCCTTTCAAAACTCGAAGCACAAATGCCAGCAATTATTACTTGCCCATATCCAGGGCCTTGGTTACCATGGCCTTAGCTGCATTAATGGTTGTCGTATTTGCCTCATAGGCCCTTGAAGCCGTGATCATATCGACCATCTCGGCCACAATATTGACATTGGGACGCTCTACATACCCCTCCGCATTCGCATCGGGATGCCCCGGGTCATAGACCATCGGCCCCTGCGTCGTATCCGCCTGAATACCGACGGCACGAACACCATCCCCCGCTGCCAGCTTATTGGTCGACTGCTGCAGGAAACTCGAAAAACTATTCGAGTTCTTCGCCCGTGGCTCAAAGACCACATACCGGCGGTGATACGCGCCGCCTTCCTGCGTTCGGGTCGTATTGGCATTGGCAATATTATTGGATATGACATCCAGACGTAGGCGTTCGGCCGTCAGACCGGATGCTGCCGCATCAATCCCTAGAAACATGCTCATTCACGAATCCTCCTCTAAGCCGGGCGATCAGCTCTGCCCACTGGTGATGACATTCTTCATTCTCGAAATGAAACCACCCAGCTGCGTAGACATCGCGTTATAATAAAGCTGGTTCTTTGCCAGTCCAGCCATCTCACTGTCAATATCCACGTTATTGTTATCCACACGCATCGTTGTCGTGCCATCTTCCTCAATAACACCATGGACTGAGCCCGATGGCATTGCAATAGGCAAATGCCGGTCATGCGTACGAACCAGCGCCATACGGCCGCTATCCTCGTCCAGATGCAGTTCCTTCGCCAGCAAAGCCTCGAAGTTCACTGCACTCCGCTTGAAATTCGGCGTGTTCACATTGGCAATATTATTGCTGATGACCTCGTGCCTCAGATTAGCGGCCTCGAGCCCACGGGACAGATAATTGAAATTCGATGAGTTTATGATCTGTTCCAGCATCTTCGGAATCACACCCTTTCCCCAAACTTATGCTATAGTCTGCATTACATTCACAGTTACCATTTATTTATTTTCTACATAACACGTGCAACTCCTTCAAATTTTACCATTTTTTTTCTTTTTTTAGAAGTATCCACTGCATAAAATTAAAAAAAATAGCTGATACGGTATCCGTACCAGCTATCATGCTTCGATTTCGGTTATTCTTTCATCTTCTGGACTTCATCCAGCAAATATTCATTGAGGACCTTGATATATGTCCCCTTCATGCCGAGTGATTTGGACTCAATGACGCCTGCTGACTCGAACTTGCGCAGTGCATTGACGATAACCGAACGGGTGATCTTGACTTCATCGGCAATCTTCGAGGCTACAAGGAGTCCCTCTGTATCCTGCAGTGCGGACAAGATAGCAATAGCCGCTTTGCGCTCCGAGAAAGACAGGGTATTCAGTGCAATCTGGACTGTTGCCTTCTTACGAGCTTCAATCTCGATCTTCTCGGCATGGTCACGCAGCATTTCCATACCGACAACCGTAGCACCATACTCACAGAGCAGCAGGTCCTCATCGTTGAATTCCTCATCATACTTTGCCACGATCAGGGTACCAATGCGCTCACCAACACCATAGATTGGCACGATGGTCGTATTCTTGCCGTTGAACATACACTTCGTATTCTCTTCATACGCACACATTCCGGTCTTGGAACGCAGATTGGCATTCGTCTCATCCATGCGCATGAGCCAGTTCACATAGGACTTTGGAAATTCTCCCTGGTTGATGACCTTGTCGACCATAAGGTCGCATTCAAAATCATCGACGAAAGCATAGCCGAAGATCTTGCCTTTCTTATTCGTAATATAAACATTTGCCCCCAGCACATTGCTCAGCACGCGTGAGATACCATCATACTCAACGTTCTCCGAACGCTGCAGCAGACGATTGATTTTCCTCGTTTTTTCCAGTAAAGATGCCATTGTGGTTTTCTCCTTTTCAAAATAGTTCGATATCCGATAACGGCGCATTTCGTTCTTTATCATGATACTGATACTATTTTATCACAGTTTTCAAAATAATCATAGATGCTGAATAATATTTTTAATTAAATTTTCTAATTATTTGACACTATCAAATAAAATTTTAAAAAAATCAGAGGATAAACTGGGTCAGGTCCCGGTTGATGACAATATCTGCCAGCTGCTTATCCACATAGGCTGCGTCAACAGTAATCGTCTTCTCTGTCAACTCCGGTGCATTGAAGCTGATCTGCTCCAGCAGTTTTTCCAGCAGCGTATGCAGGCGGCGGGCACCGATGTCCTCAGCCTGCTCATTGACATCACAGGCCAGCTGGGCCAGTCGGGAAATCGCATCCGGCTGGAAGTTCAGCTCGATGCCCTCAGTAGCCAGCAGCGCTTCATACTGCTTTAGCAGAGCATTCTGAGGCTCAGTCAGGATTTTCTCGAAGTCCTCCTTGCGAAGAGACTTGAGCTCAACCCGGATAGGGAAACGTCCCTGCAGTTCCGGAATGAGATCCGATGGCTTGGCCATATGAAAGGCCCCCGCAGCAATAAAGAGCACATGATCCGTCTTGAGCGGACCATACTTCGTCATGACTGTCGAGCCCTCGACGATTGGCAGGATATCGCGCTGCACACCCTCGCGGGACACATCCGTACCACCCGAGCTCTCGCCCTTGACCGCGACCTTATCGATCTCATCGAGGAATACGATGCCGCTGTGCTCGGCCACCTTGATGGCTTCATCGGCTACCGCATCCATATCAATAAGCTTGTCTGCTTCTTCCTGGGCAAAGAGCTTGCGGGCCTGTTCCACCGTAACCCTGCGTTTCTTATGCCGCTTCGGCATGAGATTGCCAATCATGTCCTGCAGATTGTCGCCCATGCCCTCAAGACTGGAGCCTGCCAGCATGCCTACCACTGGTTTGCCGGTCTCCTCGATATCAATCTCAATGGTCTCCTGCTCCAGTTCACCATTATGCAGGCGTTTGCGGACCCATTCGCGCCCGGCCGGATACTTCGGCTCCGGCTGTTCCTCTGGCGCCTCCTCCGCTGTATCACCGCCGAAAAGACGTCCCAGCGGATTCTGTGACTTCTTAGGTTCCGGCACGAATACATCCAGAATTCGTTCTTCAGCCATCTCAGCTGCCTTTTCCTGAACTTCCTCGATACGGTGCTGACGTACCATACGGACTGCAGTCTCAGCCAGATCGCGGACAATCGACTCAACATCGCGGCCAACATAACCGACCTCGGTGAACTTTGTCGCCTCAACCTTGATGAACGGTGCCTTGACCAGTTTCGCCAGACGACGGGCAATCTCCGTCTTACCGACACCAGTGGAACCGATCATCAGGATATTCTTCGGAATTACTTCTTCCTGCATCGACTCACTGAGCTGGCGGCTGCGCCAGCGGATTCCGCAGGGCAATAGCCACCGACCGCTTTGCCTCATCCTGCCCGACGATATATCGATCCAGCTCTTCCACGATCTGCCGTGGTGTCTGCTCATTCACTCCGATTGTTTCCATCAGTCCAGCTCCTCCACCTTGATGTTGTGATTCGTGTAGACACAGATATCAGCCGCAATCGAAAGCGCTTCTTTCGCGATCTCACCAGCCGCCATCTCTGTATGCTTGACCATCGCCCGACCAGCCGACAGGGCATAGAACCCGCCCGAACCGATTGCCGCCACATCACCATCCGGCTCAATGACCTCGCCATTGCCCGAAAGCATCAGCATCGTATCCTTATCGGCCACAAGCAGCAGTGCCTCCAGCTTGCGCAGGACCCGGTCCGTACGCCAGTCCTTGGCCAGCTCAACAGCCGCCCGCTGCAGATTGCCATGATAGGACTCCGAGCTTGGCCTCGAACTTCTCAAACAATGTAAATGCATCGGCTACTGATCCGGCAAAACCGGCCAGGATCTGATCATGATACAGGCGGCGCACCTTTACGGGCATTCGCCTTCATGATCGTATGCTCGCCGAACGTTACCTGCCCATCACCAGCGATAGCCGTCTTGCCGTTCTTGCGCACGGCACAGATTGTCGTCGCATGAAACTGTGTTTCCATTGCTTATTCTCCAATCTTTATCCTGAACGAATCGATTGCTGACAGCGCGCGATCCGCCAGCTTCTGTTTTTTCAGCTTTTTATCCTTGATGTATTTACCGTTTGCATCCCGCATATCCATGGCCGGCAGAATGCCGAAATTGACGTTCATCGGCTGGAAATGCTTGGCCTCGCTGGTCGTGATATAATGGCTCAGCGCACCGTGGCAGCTTTCTTCTGGGAACACCAGTGGTTCCTTGCCATCAGCCAGTCTGGCTGCATTGATGCCGGCAATCAGACCGGAAGAAGCGGACTCGACATAGCCCTCGACACCGGTCATCTGCCCCGCGAAGAGCAGGGTATCCATCCCCTTCAGCTGCAGCGTTGGCCGCATGTGCTGTGGGGAATTCAGGAAGGTGTTGCGGTGCATCACGCCATAGCGCAGGAACTCTGCCTGCTCAAGGCCCGGAATCATGCCGAACACGCGGCGCTGCTCCGGCCACTTCAGATGGGTCTGGAAGCCGACGATATTATAAAGCGTTGCACTGGCATTATCCTGACGCAGCTGCACGACCGCATACGGACGGATGCCCGTCTCCGGATGCTCCAGTCCGACCGGTTTGAGTGGGCCAAACAGCAAGGTGCTCTCACCCCGACTGGCCATTACCTCTACCGGCATGCAGCCCTCGAAGAACTTTTCCTTCTCGAAGTCCTTGGTCGGTGCCTTCTCGGCATGGACCAGTTCCGTCCAGAACGCTTCGTATTCTTCCTGTGACATCGGGCAATTGATATACGCTGCCTCGCCCTTGCCATAGCGGGAAGCCCGGTAGGCTTTGGACATATCGATAGACTCGAGACTGACGATTGGCGCGGCCGCATCATAGAAATACAGGGAATCATTGCCGGTACGGGCGGCGATATCCTCCGCGAGCTTCCCCGCTGTCAGCGGACCGCTCGCAATGACCGTGATCGCATCATCGGCCAGGGGGATTGATTCCAGTTCCTCATGGATAACTGTGATCTGCGGATGCTCAGATACCGTTTTCGTGATGTAGTCGCTGAAGCCATGCCGGTCTACCGCCAATGCTCCGCCAGCCGGAACCTTTGTCGCATCCGCAGCTTCCATGATGATGGAACCGAGCCGGCGCATCTCTTCTTTGAGCACACCGACCGCATTCTCCATCCCGGCACCGCGCAGGGAATTACTGCAGACCAGCTCAGCAAAGCCTGCAGTCTTATGTGCCGGCGTGGATTTCACCGGACGCATCTCATACAACGTGACCTGCGCTCCAAGTCTGGCAGCCTGCCAGGCTGCCTCTGAACCGGCCAGGCCGGCGCCTACGATAATTACTTTTTTCATTTCTTCTTCTTACCTTTACGCTCTTTTTCCGGCTGTGCCGCCTTCTCGGCCTCACGGGCGCGTTTGGCTTCCGCCCGCTGACGCATCTTCTCGAGTTCCTGATTGATCGGGTGGTCGATACGCGTCTTGCAGCCATCATTGCTGCAATAGAGCAGTGCCCGGCCGTTCTTATAATGATGCTTCAACATGAAGGAACCACATTCCGGACAGGTCTCTTTCTGCGGCTGATCCCAGGTCGTATAATCACACGCCGGGTAGTTCTTGCAGCCATAGAATTTCCGCCCACGACGAGTCTTGCGCTCCACGATAGCTCCGCCGCACTTCGGGCATTTGACGCCTGTATCCACGAGCAACGGCTTCGTATTGCGGCATTCCGGAAATCCCGGACAGGCCAGGAACTTGCCGAAACGTCCCTGCTTCACGACCATCATGCGGCCACAGAGTTCGCAGGGGACATCGGATACTTCAACCGGGAGTTCCACATGGCCGATGGCTTCATCAGCCTTTTCCAGTGTTTCCTCGAATGGTCCATAGAAACTGCCCAGCAGTTTATTCTTCTCGACTTTGCCTTCAGCGATCTCATCCAGCTCATTTTCGAGCCCGGCCGTAAACTTCACATCGACGATATCCTGGAAATATTCTTCCAGCATATCGACAACGACGAAACCCAGCTCCGTCGGCTGAAATGCTTGTCGATGCGCTGCACATAGCCACGGGCCTGGATGGTCTCAATGATCGGTGCATAGGTACTTGGACGCCCGATCTCTTTTTCCTCCAGCGTCTTGACCAGCGATGCATCATTGTAGCGTGGCGGCGGTTCCGTGAAATGCTGCTGCGGCAGCGTCTTCTCAAGATTCAGGACGTCCCCTGCCGCCAGATCCGGCAGCAGGACATCCTTTTCCTTCTTCGTCGTATCCGCCCCGGCATATACTGCCGTAAAACCGGCAAACTTGAGCTTGGAACCAGCCGTGCGGACCGTATAACGGTCACCAGCCTTGATCATGATGCTCATCGTATCGTAGACAGCCGGCGTCATCTGACTGGCTGTAAAGCGCTGCCAGATCAGCGTATAGAGTTTCAGCTGATCCTTGTTCAGATACTTCTCAATGCTGTCCGGCGTCAGTTCCGTACTGGTCGGACGGATAGCCTCATGGGCATCCTGTGCCTTCTTGCCGGCAGCATAGACATTCGGCTTTGCTGGCATATAATCAGCACCGAACTGTGCCTGAATGAACTCGCGAGCATCACTCAGCGCCAGATCCGACAAACGGGTCGAATCGGTACGCATATAGGTAATCAGACCGGTCGCACCATGGCGGCCAAGGTCAATACCTTCATAGAGCTGCTGCGCCAGCATCATCGTCTTACGAGATGTGAAGCCCAGCTTGCGGGCCGCATCCTGCTGCAGGGAACTGGTCGTAAAGGGTGCCGACGGCTTGCGCTTGCGCTCACTTTTCTTGACGGCATCGACCCGTAGCGGCTGCTGTTCAAAGTCCTTGACCAGCACCGATGTCGACTGCTCATCATGCAGCTCGAGCTTCTTACCATCCACCTGCGTCAGTTCCGCATCGAACATAGCCGATTTCGCTTTGCGGAGCTTCATGCCGACGGTCCAGTACTCAACCGAATCAAAGGCCTGGATCTCTTTTCACGGTCACAGATCAGCTTGACCGTGACGGACTGCACACGGCCGGCCGACAGGCCCTTGCGTACCTTGCGCCAGAGCAGCGGTGAAAGCTTATAACCAACGATACGGTCAAGCATACGACGGGCCTGCTGGGCATCCACCTGATCCAGATTAATGGAGCGCGGATGCTTCACAGCCTCCTGATAGCCGGCTTCGTGATTTCATTGAATACGATGCGGCAGTCATCCTCTGGATTGAGCCCCAGGATGAACGACAGATGCCAGGCAATCGCCTCGCCCTCACGATCCGGGTCACTTGCCAGATAGATCTTATCGGCATTCTTGGCATCCTTCTTCAAAGCCTTGATCAGATCGCCCTTACCGCGGATATTGATATATTTCGGTGCAAAGTCATGGTCGACATCAATGCCGAACTGACTCTTCGGCAGATCGCGCAGATGGCCCATCGATGCCCGCACCATATATTTCCGGCCCAGATACTTCTCGATGGTTTTTGCTTTAGCCGGTGACTCGACGATAACGAGTGTTTTCTTTATCTTGGTCTTGGATTTCGCTTTTGCCTTTGTTTTCGTCTTGGTTTTCGTTGCTGCTGCAGCCAAACCTTCACTCCCTCTCAGCACGCCGATATGCATGCAGTTCATTCTCTATGACAAGACCTTTCATCTCCATCTGTAGAAGAATAAAGGCCAGATTCGACAATTCTCCGTCCGGCAGGCTGATAATGATCTCATCGATGGACAAGGGATGCTCAAACGATAATACCTGCCAGACCTGCCTTTCTTCCGGAGTCATCCTGGGCCGTTCTTTCTTTTTGGGTGGTGCTGCCAGCCCATATTCTTCGAGAATATCCGCTGGTGTCTGTACGAGCTTAGCCCCCTGCTGAATCAAATGGTTGCACCCCTGGCTAGTCCCGGAGTAGATGCTGCCGGGAACGGCAAAGACATCGCGCCCCTCAGACAGTGCCATCTCAGCCGTGATAAGCGACCCAGAGCGCCGTGCCGCCTCCACCACCAGCGTCCCCTGCGACAAACCACTGATGATGCGGTTACGGGCAGGGAAGAATGCTGGCAGCGGCTGAGTACCCGGCCCATACTCCGAAAGCACCGCCCCACCGGATGATGCGATCTCCTGCAACAGGCGCCGATTCTCTGACGGATATACGACATCCACGCCGCAGCCCAGTACTGCAACGGTACGACCACTCTTGAGTGCCCCCTTATGGGCACTGGTGTCGATGCCGCGGGCCGCGCCACTGGCAATCGTCAGTCCGGCAGCTGCCAGACGCTCCCCAAATTCCAGGGCGATTCCTTCGCCATAGGGCGTAAACTTACGGGATCCCACCATAGCCACACGGTCCGTTTCAGACTGCAACATTCCCCGATAATACAGCACCATCGGCGGGTCGAAGATTTCCTTTAATATAGGGGGATATGCTGAATCGTAGAAACTGCAAAGCCGGGTATGTACCCGCTGACAAGCTTCCTGCAGTCGCTCCGGACCTTCACACTCCGAACGACTGAACTTGACCAGTTTATCTGCCAACCGGCCTGGCAGTTGCCCCCGGAATACCAGTTCTTCTGCTGACGCATGCCAGACCTGACGCGGTGAAGCGAAGCTCTGGCACAATTTCTGCAGCCAGCGGCTGCCAAGGCCTGGGCACCGTGCCAGGGCCGCCAGATAAAACTTTTCATCTGATTCCATCTCATCGCCATCCTTAGACCTGTACGTTATACCATCTTAGCGAAAAATCAGGATTTATGCAACACTTTACACTAATTTTTCAGAAAATCGCGGAATCTTTCCTACATTCTCATCTACGCACCAGGGTGCAGTAAATCCATAAATTTCACGTATCATAAAAGGCCATCAGCCAAAAATGGCCAATGACCTTCACACAGCTATCGATCAAGCCTGCGTACGGGTAGTCTCTACCTCAACATAGTCGATTGGACCGGAGATAGGAACCGACGGTTTACGGATATTGACCGTCACCGACCTAAAATGCGGATATTTTGCCAACAATTTATCCCCGACGTGAGCAGACAATGCCCCCAGCATCTGGAAGCGCTTATTCTCAACAACATCCTTAACGATATCATAAACAGCAGCCGGATCAACTCCATCCTTGATATCATCCGTTTCAGCCATTCTATCATCTTTTGTCTCAACTTCTACATCCAGATAGAATTTCTGGCCCTGCTCACGCTCATACTCGTAGACGCCATGAAAACCATAGAACATCATGTTATGAATTCTTACTTTTGCCATCGTAGTCACTCCTCATTTCTCAAATCCGTCATTCACCTTTTACAAGCCTTTACAGGTTTCTATGTGTTAATATTTCGTGACTTACGATCAAAATCCTTCTTCTGACTTATCTTTTCCCAGAAATTTTCACTTCAATCTCATTCTGTGAACAATTCATCCCAGAATGCATAGGCTACCATCAGAAAAATCAGCAGCAGCAAAAACAGATCGCCCATTACCATAAGCTCCCTTCGCGAAAAACAGCAGTCGGGTTCATTACAGCCTGAACTGCATATTGTATAAAAAAAGGGGAGAGGCAATAAGCCTCTCCTAAAATACTGGTCATTTTACATTACCCGACGGGCGCCGATATAGCAGGAGCCCCAATAAGAGCTATCCAAAGATGCTACACTGACACCACGACTGGACGACGCATTGATGAACTGACGATCACCAAGATAAATGCCAACGTGGGAAGCTCCCGGGGCATACGTCGAAAAGAATACGAGGTCACCAGGCATGAGATCGCTGGAAGAAACCGGCGAACCACACTCATACTGGACATCTGCTGTCCGCGGCAGTGAAAGGCCAGCATGGGCAAAGACATACTGCACATAACCGGAGCAGTCGAAACCACTCGGGCTCGTGCCACCGAATACATACGGCACACCAAGGTACTGCATGGATTCAGAGATGACCGTACGATTGATGTAGTTGGTCGCATGAGCAACTGCCGGCATTGATTTACCGAGCAGTGCCGTATAGGTCGTAGAACCTACCTGACCATCTGCATTCATTCCCTTAGTCGTCTGGAATGCCTTTACCGCCTCTGCGGTGGCTGGACCGTAGTCCCCATCAGCAGATACATCGTAGCCGAGACGAACCAGTTGTCCCTGGATCTCCGCCACGTCTGTGCCCTGATCACCTACACGGAATGCCGAAGCGGCACCACATACGGAAAACCAGCACATAAGGATCATGGACAGCGCAAACACGCGCTTTGCTTTACTCAAAAAGCCAACTCCTCTCTCTGTTCGCCTACGAGGTTAGCTGCCGGGCTCGGGTAGAGAAGACCACCCGCGTCATGTTCACGAGATCGTGAATATGACGTTCGCCCCAAAATATCGGTTCCCCCGCTCCTGGGCTGGATTCGGCTTGTTCGTTTGTATATCACCCATTTTTATATAATACGACAGAAGTCGTCGTATTCCTACTTGTTTCCTTGATGTTTCTTATTTTTTCTATTCTTTCAGCTTGTTTTCAGAAACCCTCCAGAAATGAAAATTGGCTGTCAAAACTGACAGCCACAATATTCAATTTACGTTGCTATAAGCAATCAGTAAGCCGAGTTTTGTACCACTTGCGCGGTGACAATCATTTATCTAGGCACGACAGTTGCCTGCCGGCTCAAGCGACTCAACCCGGAAGGATCCGCGGGCCGCATCATCCCTTCCCTATTCGGTCTTGCTCCGTGTGGGGTTTACCAAAGCCAACCAGTCACCTGGCTGCTGGTGCGCTCTTACCGCACCTTTCCACCCTTACCTGGACGAACCAGGCGGTCTAAATCTCTATGGCACTTTCCCTAAGGTCACCCTCGCTGGACGTTATCCAGCACACTGCCCTATGGAGCCCGGACTTTCCTCATCTGACGTCAAGCGTCAGCCGCGATTGTCTTGACAACTTATATCAACAGGTGTGATTATATCACAATTAGCAGGTGTCTGTCAAATCAGGTACTAAATCGAAAGTCCTGGTACACGGTTCAATGCCCATTGTCAACCTGCCATCCCTCAAAAAGGACATTTGCCCTTTTATTATTTTGTATTTTTTCTTATAATAGTATTAGTGTTTGCTTATATATTTAATATTTTCAGAATTAATTTATCAGAAAGAAGGAAATCATCATGGCTACACCACATATCGGCGCCGAAAAAGGCGACATCGCTGAGCGCATCCTCCTGCCGGGCGATCCGCTGCGCGCAAAATTCATTGCAGAGAACTTCCTGGAGAACCCGAAGCAGTACACAGCTGTACGCAACATCCTGGGCTTCACAGGTACGTATAAAGGTGTTCCTGTCTCCGTTCAGGGAACGGGCATGGGCATTCCGTCCATCTCCATCTACACGCATGAACTGATCCACGAGTTTGGCTGCAAGAAGCTGTTCCGTGTCGGCACCTGCGGTGGCATGCATCCGGATGTCAAACTGCGCGACGTACTCATCGCTCAGGCTGCCAGCACGGATTCTTCCATCATCAAGAACATCTTCGGCGGCTCCATCAACTACGCTCCGATTGCAGACTATGACCTGCTCTCCAAAGCGGTAGCCAACACGAAGAAACTGGGGCTCAAGTCTACGGTCGGCAATATCATCTCTGTTGACCGCTTCTACGATGATGAAATCGACAGCGATAAGCTGCGCCGTTACGGCATCCTGGCCGTCGAGATGGAAGCTGCTGCTCTCTACACGCTGGCAGCTGAAGCTCATGTCCAGGCACTGGCTCTGTTCACGGTCAGCGATCACCTGATGACGGGTGAAGCCTGCACCGCTGAGGAACGTCAGACGTCCTTCAACGACATGATCAAGATTGCCCTCGAAACGGCTATCGAAGACTGATTCATTTCCAATAGTTGACCAAAAAGGGCTGCCACACAAAAGCAATTTCGTGTGGCAGCCCTTTTTGCGTCCCCCGTTCCCGTAGGGGCGCGTTTGATTAGTCCAGCCCTGCTGATGCTGGCGTATCCCGTTCCCGTAGGGGCGCGATTCATCGCGCCCGCTCGTTTGCGAAAAGCACCTTGTACGGGTTTGGGTATGCGAAAAGCCCAGGCCAATCACGCCTGGACTTTGCTGTCTTGGGGACTTCTTAGTTTTGGATAGCCTCCAGCTGTTCTCTGCTGAAGCCAGTTGCCTTCATAATGGTTTCTGCGCTTACGCCCAGAGCTATCAGCTTTCGCGCCAGCTCTGCCTGGCCTTCCTGACGGCCCTTTTCTATACCTTCTTCCAGCCATACTTCTTTGGCTGTATCCAAGTTCCATTCCATATTCACCATATCATGCACTTCGATTCGCATGATCGTCGTAAGGAAAACTTCTCGTATAGACAGCTTCCGGCGAAATATCAAGGTCACCATCAGCCCAGACAAGCAATCCGTGGTCAACCTTAGCAGTATGGAATACCTCCGGATTTGCTAAAATCTCATAAGCCGGATATTGCAACAACGGTGCAGCATCAAATAAACGCTTTTCGCCACTAGAAAAGACAACCAGCATATAAAGCTCATCGATAATCCTGACAGAAGCTATCTTCAGATCTACATCAGGCTGCCCCGCATAGGCGATATCATCAATCACATACATAATCGATTGCCTCCTTATCTCAATGGCTCAATCTTATCAAAATGCATCCCACGTACAGCATTATTCCATGCAGCATAAAGTTCATCTTCATGAATGCACAACCACGCTGTTACGATTTTTAATTGCTTCATGGGAATTGCCCCTGCTAACAATTCTCCATCAATCCCAATAGAAGCTTCATAATCACCATAATATACATGTACATGTGGTTTATGATGCTTGTCATTGTCTAAGAATATCATTTTTATGATCATTCCCATGAACCTGCTGAGTTCTGGCATGGTATCCCTCTTTCCGTAAAATTTCGTAACTCTACTTATATTATATCATACTCCAAATCCCCATAAACTGAAAGTTTCCGGGGATTCGCTGTGCATTTATTGGAAGGGAAAAACGGCCCGCGTTTCGCAAGGTCCTGTCGGCATGCGGGCTTGATGAATCAAGCCCCTGTTATGATGTGACCTCCTGTCAAGTGCAAAATTGACAGGAGGCATAATTTTTCTGGCAGCACCCAGAAGCCTTGGATTGCGTTTGTTCGGCATTGGCCAGTCTGTTATACGTGCATTGGTTAGCACAGGCTAATGGTCCGCCGTAGGCTCTGCAATCTACTGTCGGGGATTTTAGTGTTTTATGCTATACCCCATAGGGGCGACGCAGATAGCCAGACCGTTCTTGCTTCCACGGCTTCTGGCTGCTGCCAGATTTTCTTCTCATGACTTAAATATGCACAGTTAAGCGCGTCTTTCCATATTACCAGTCTCCATCCCCCAGATAAAGCCGGCAAATTCACGGGCTACTGCCGTTATCGTTACATTATGTTTCATGCCACGCTCCGTTAGCTTCTTATAACGCTTCTGCAGCCTTATCGCTGCGCGATCTGCATAGTTTATTACAGCTTCGGACTGTCCAGATTGCCTGCTCTTTAGCTGCTTGGATTTACTGCCGATTTGTCCTCTTACTATTGACTGCGCGGATTCGGTCAGAATACGTCTGACATGAGAATTTCCTGCCTTGGTAATTGACAAATGCTTTGTACTGTCCCCGCTGGAATGCTCTCCAGGCACCAGCCCCAGATAGCTCATAAAATTCTTCGGTGAATGGAACCTGTGGCAGTCTCCTATTTCAGCAATGATTGTCATGGCCGTTATTGTCCTTACACCCTTGAAGCAGCATAGATGTCCCACTCTCTCCTTGTAGCGTTCTTCATGAGCAATTTCCTCAATTCTGGTTTCCATACGTTCCAGACGTTCAGACAACGTCCGATACGTTTCCATGTATGCATTCAATACTTCGCCAAGATAACCTGGTAAGCAAAGGTCTTTGATCCAGTTTAAATGGGCTATAGTCCACGGGGTCTTGTCTGAATAGTAACCATTCCGAAGAAGGAAGGACAGGATTTCCTGCTTAATCCGTTTGAATTCTCTTTTATGGTCATCACGCATACGAAGATATTCCCTCACCATGTTATCTTCCTGATTCGGAATCCTTACCAAACTACATGTGCCAAAGGCAAGGTTTTGAGCCAGGGAACGTGCATCGCGGCGATCCGTCTTCACTCTCCGGTTATCCTTTAGCAACGTAGTCGGAGCTACAATGACGCAGTTAAATCCTTCATCCTCTAATTTTTGCCGCAGGACATATCCGAGGCAGCCAGCCTCATAGCATAGCCTGTATTCAAGGGAATTAGCATTCTGCTCATTAAGCTTGTGCAGGTATTTTACTACACGCTTGTAATCGGCTGGAATAGTTACTTCTCCAAAATACTGGTTCTTAGATGGATTGAAGCAACATAGTGAATAAGAATCCTTGTGTACATCCATACCAACATATATAATAGACATTGAAGTGACCTCCCTTTGCAAATGTGATAACTATGCATATCCTAATTATGCCTACGAACTCACGCCTTTTGCAATAGTGGAGGTCACTTCATATTATCTACGGGGTTCGGGGGGGGCGGTGGTATGCAGACCGAAGTCCCGCACGAGCTCCATACGGATCACCCGCACATTCAAATTGTCTGTATCGATCATGCCAGCGTTTTGCTCTTTTGTTTCTTTATGCACATTTTATCTGATTTATGCACTTTTCTCCCTTTCTATGTAAATTCTATGGTTACTCTAGGGTATCGTTGGCACAGTCTGACCTGAAGGTTGGCTTCACTTTGACCACATCCTTCGGTTCAAAGTGGGCAATCCTGGCCAATCCTTATACAGGATCATACATTTTCCGGATGCAAAAAAGAGCCATCGGCCAGCGTAAAAAATACGCTGGTCAATGACTCTTTTATCCTATCCGAAAATCTCAGGCTTCCTTCAGGAAGGCTGTATAGGCTTTTCTGGCTTCATAAACATCGATCTTGCTCGTTGCTTCCCATGGTGCATGCATGCTCATGACACCGACACCGCTGTCGATGACCTGCATCCCGTAGAGGCTCATGATATAGGCGATGGTTCCGCCACCGCCCAGGTCAACTTTGCCCAGCTCAGCCAGCTGATAATGGACGCCATTGCCATCCATGATACGACGCAGCTCACCAAGGTACTCGGCATTGGCATCATTGGAGCCGGACTTGCCACGGGCCCCTGTGAACTTATTAAACACCATTCCCTTGCCCAGATACGACACATTCTTCTTGTCATACGCACTGGCATAAAGAGCATCATACGCACTGGATACATCAGATGAGAGCATCTTGCAGTTTGCAAGTGTACGACGCAGGGCCAGATCACTGTACTGACTGCAGGCATTCAGCAGCTCAGCCGTGATATTCTCAAAGAAATGAGACTGCATCCCCGTGGCCCCAACGCTGCCGATCTCCTCCTTGTCGACCAGCAGGCAGCAGGCCGTACGCTTCATATGTCCCGTTTCAAGCATCGCCACGAGCGACGTATAGGCACAAACGCGGTCATCCTGTCCATAGGCCAGTGTCATGCTGCGGTCAAAGCCCAGTTCACGGGCCTTGCCGGCCGGAACCAGCGCCAGTTCAGCGGACTGGAAGTCCTCTTCCTCGATATCATACTTGTCCTTGATGAGCTTCAGCACGCCATCCTTGACCGATTCCTTATCGTCCTGCTTGAGCGGATAATTGCCGACCAGGATATCGAGGTTTTCCCCTTCGATAACCTTGGCCGCATTCTTCTTCATCTGCTCCTGCGACAGATGAATGAGCAGATCGGTCACACAGAATACCGGATCGCTCTCGTCTTCGCCAATGCAGATCTCGATGACCCGGCCATCTTTCTTGGCTACGACACCATGCATAGCCAGTGGCAGCGTGACCCACTGATACTTCTTGATGCCACCATAGTAATGCGTATCCAGATAGGCCAGTCCGCCGTCTTCATAGAGCGGATTCTGCTTGACATCCAGACGGCAGGTATCGATATGAGCGCCCAGTATATTCATGCCATCTTCCAGCGGTTCATCACCGATATTGAAGAGTGCGATTGCCTTCTTCATGTTGACGGCATAGACCTTGTCACCGGCCGTAAGCTTTTCTCCTTTGGCAATGACCTCTTCCATATTGCGATAGCCGGCAGCCTCTGCCTGCTTCACTGCCTCCCGGACGCTCTCACGCTCGGTCTTACAGGTACTCAGGAATTCCCGATACCCCTTATTCAAAGCCTCCAGCGCCTGCTTTTCCGCTGTATTGTACTGACTCCAGACGGAGTCCTTTTTCTTATCTTCTGCCATAATTGCTGCTTCCTTCCTTATTTCTTATCCTGTAACCAACCTATCCGGCTACACCATTGGTTCAGCCAAAATATTCCTTCAGGATAGCTACAAAGTCCTGACGGGTAGTCGCCTTATTGAATTTATCACGCAGGATCGCACCATGAGTAATGCCCCGCGTATACCAGGTAGCATGCTTGCGCATCTCGCGCGGACCGACATAATCCCCCTTATATTTTAGCAGGAGATCCAAATGCCGGATGATGACCTCCGCCCGCTCCTGCATCGAGGGCCCTGGCAGTTCCTCACCGGTCTTCAGGAAATGCGTCAGCTGACGGAAAATCCAGGGATTGCCCTGTGCCGCCCGGCCGACCATAACCCCGTCTGCTCCCGTAACCGCCAGGATCCGGCTCAGATCGCTGCAGCTGCGGACATCGCCATTGGCGATGACCGGCACCTTCACGGCCTGCTTGACCGCCGCAATGGCTTCCCAGTCGGCATTATCCCGGTAGAACTGCTCCCGCGTGCGGCCATGAACCGCAATGGCGTCGACACCGGCCGCCTCCGCGATCTTCGCGATCTCCACGACGTTGACATGCGCATCATCCCAGCCTTTGCGCATCTTGACCGTGAACGGCATGCGGACAGCCTTGCGGATCGCCGACAGGATCTCATAGACCTTGTCCGGTGCCAGCATCAGTGCCGAGCCTTCGCCATTCTTGACAATCTTCGGCGCCGGACACCCCATGTTGAAATCCAGGATATCCGCTGTTCCCAGTTCCTCAACATAGCGGGCAGCTTCAGCTGCCATAGCCGGTGAATTGGCAAAGATCTGCATCGCGAGCGGCCGTTCAGCCGGCTCAGACTGCAGCATGGTAAGCGTACGCTCGTTGCGGAAATGGATGCCCTGACTGCTGACCATCTCGGCGTAGCAAAGCGGGCAGCCCATATCATGGGCAATGATACGGTATGCAGTGTCCGTAACCCCGGCCATTGGTGCCAGGAATACCGGCGCTTCGAAATGGAATTTCCCAATATTCATACTCATGCGTGGGAATCCCTCTCTAATTTCTCATTATGTTCCTCACGCTTCTCGGCATTGCGTTCATAGAGTGCCCGCAGTCCGGTCAGTGTCAGGAAATGATCGACCCTGTCGATGGTCGCCGACTCCTTGGCAATCATCCGGGCCAGACCGCCCGTGGCAATTACCTTCATCTCCGTGCCATGCTCCGCCTTGATGCGGCGAACAATCTCATCGATCTGTCCAACATAGCCGAAGATGATGCCAGCCTGCATTCCCTGAATCGTATTGCGGCAGATGATCTGACGTGGCGGAACCAGCTCGATGCGTGGCAGCTGTGCCGCAGTCTGGAACAGGGCATCTGCACTGGTGCCGATGCCAGGCGCAATGACACCGCCCAGGAAATCACCATTTTCCGCCACAACATCATACGTTGTGGCCGTGCCGATGTCGATGACAATCAGCGGGCCGCCATACTGCTCATAAGCACCAACAACATTGACGATACGATCGGCACCGATAGCCCGCGGATTCTCATAATGCAGACGGATGCCGGTCTTGATGCCGGGCCCGACTACAAGTGGATGGATATGGAAATACCGCTCGCACATCTTGACCATCGGTACGACCAATGGTGGTACGACCGACGAGATAATGATGGCATGGATATCCGTCATGCGGATGCCCTGATAGCGGAACAGATCATTCATCAGCATGCCGTATTCATCGCCGGTCTTCTGCCGGTCAGTCGAAATACGCCAATGCTTCATAAGCTTCTTATCTTCATAGGTACCCATGACAATATTGGTATTGCCGATATCAAAAACTAATAACAAGGGTCTTTCCTCCTGTAGCCATGCGGACAGGCCGCAATATATATCATTCGCTCATTCATTGCCTGGGCCGGATGGACACATCGCCGGCCAGGACCCGGCGCCGGCCATCCGCTGTATCCACCAGCAGAGCGCCATCAGCATCGATATCCGCAGCCCGGCCGGTAAATACTTCACCATCCCGGACGCCAATGACACGAACCTCCTGCCCCAGCGTGATACTGTATTTCTTCCATTCCTGCATGACCGGCTCAAAATCGCCGGTCCGCACAGAGGCATAGAGATCATCCATCGCCCGCAGCACCGCCTGGAAGAACCTGACCCGTGGGATTTTCTCGCCCTTCATGATTGCCAGTGAAGTCGCCGTCTGGCGGATATCTTCCGGGAAATCTTCCGGCAGGATGTTCACATTGATGCCCGTACCGATGATGATGTAATTGATGCCATCCATCTCCGCACTCATTTCCGTCAATATCCCGACCAGTTTCTTGTTCTCATACAGGATATCATTCGGCCACTTGATGCCGGCTTTCAGCCCAAAGGTCTCCATTGCCCTGGCCACAGCAACCGCAGCCAGCAGGGTACACTTCGGCGCTTCCTGTGGCAGGAATGCCGGCCGCAGGATAACCGAGAACCAAATTCCCTTGCCGGCTGGTGAGAAGAAATGACGCTCAAGACGGCCCTTGCCGCCATCCTGCTGTTCCGCTACAACTACCGTGCCTTCGGCCGCACCGGCAGCTGCCAGCTGCTTCGCCACGTTGTTCGTCGAATCGACAACTTCATGAGCCTCGATCTGACAACCAATGCACTGCGTATCCAGACCATGCTGGATCTCACTGGGCAGCAGCCGGTCCGGTGCTTCGCGCAGCGAATACCCGCTGCGCGACTGGCTGACAATCTCATAGCCGGCCTCCCGCAGCTCCCGGATGTGTTTCCACACCGCCGTCCGGGATACACCCAACCGACTGGCGATTTCCTCGCCTGATATATACTTATCTCCTGCCCGACGCAGGATTTCCAAAATCTCTGACCGCATGAGATGCCTCCCTTGCTGATTTTTCACATACCGCTATATTATACAACGAAATTCCGCATAAAAAAAGACTTCCTGTCAACCTGTGACAGGAAGTCCTGATAACGTTTTACGTTTTATATTTTATTTGTCGTAATGCGTAACATTGAACTTCGGCTCCGTTGCTTTATCAGCTGCCGGCTCCTCCGCATCCGTCTTTTCCTTCTCGTCCGTATCAGCTGCATTTGCCGATGCATCATCGGACTGCTCAGCAAGCTTCTCCGGCGGGATCAGGGCTGTATCCCCATCGTGCGGGCCATCATCATGCGGTTCGTCCTTGGGCTCTTCCGCATCATCAGCCAGCTTGCCGGTCGTAAGCAGCTCTTCGAGCTGTTTAGCCGACAGCGTCTCACGCTCCATAAGCGCCTGAGCAATGAGTTCGAGCTTATCGCGGTTCTCCGTGATAAGCTGGCGGCAAGCCTCATAGGCATCCTCCAGATATTTGCGGACTTCCTTATCGATCTCACTGGCAACCTCTTCCGAGTAATTGCGCTCATGATTGAAGTCACGTCCCAGGAATACCTGATGGTTCTGGCTTTCACCATAAGCCACCGGCCCCAGCACATCACTCATGCCATACTGCATGACCATACCACGGACCATACGGGTTGCCTGCTGGATATCCTGCGAAGCCCCCGTGCTGATCTCCTTGAGCACGATCTCCTCGGCAACCCGGCCGCCCATGGCGACCTTCAAACGGTCTACCAGCTCGGACTTCGTTGCATAGTTGCGATCTTCCTTCGGCAGCATCAGCGTGTAACCGCCGGCGCGTCCGCGCGGAATGATCGTAACCTTGTGAACCGGGTCGGCATGCTTGAGCAGCATTCCAACCAGCGTATGACCACCTTCATGATAAGCCGTCAGACGCTTCTCCTCATCGTTCATGATGTGGGATTTGCGCTCCGGTCCGGCCATGACGCGCTCGATCGCTTCCTCGAGCTCCGTCATGCCGATCTTCTTCTTATCGCGGCGGGCAGCTAAGAGAGCCGCCTCATTGACGAGGTTGCTGAGGTCTGCACCCGTGAAGCCCGGCGTACGACGGGCCAGGATATCAAGATCCGCATCATCGTCGATTGGCTTGCCCTTGGTATGGACCTTCAGAATAGCCAGACGGCCGCGGACATCCGGTTTGTCGACCACGATCTGGCGGTCGAAACGACCCGGACGCAGCAGCGCCGGATCCAGAATATCCGGACGGTTGGTTGCCGCAATGATGATAATTCCCTCATTGGCCGCAAAACCATCCATCTCAACCAGCAGCTGGTTGAGTGTCTGCTCACGCTCATCGTGTCCGCCGCCGACACCAGCACCACGCTGGCGGCCGACCGCATCAATCTCATCGATGAACACGATGCATGGTGCATTCTTCTTGGCCTGATCGAACAGATCACGCACACGGGAAGCACCGACACCAACGAACATCTCGACGAAGTCAGAACCGGAAATCGAGAAGAACGGCACGCCTGCCTCACCCGCTACTGCACGGGCCAGCAGTGTCTTACCAGTACCCGGAGGGCCAAAGAGCAGAACGCCCTTCGGAATCCGGGCTCCGAGGTCATTGTACTTTTTCGGATGCTTGAGGAACTCGACAACTTCTTCCAGTTCCTGCTTGGCTTCATCAGCACCAGCTACATCCTTGAAGTTGACCTTGATCTTATCAGCACCGCTCATGCGGGCACGGCTCTTGCCAAAGGACATGACCCGGCCGCCGCCGCCCTGCGTCTGCTGCATGATAAAGAACCATACACCGACCAGCAGAAGGATTGGCAGAACCGACGAGAACATCGTGGACCACCATGGTGGTTCCGGTGGATTCTCAGCGGCAATGTCGATACCTTTGGCCGACAGCTTGCTGTAAAGCTGAGGATCGTTGTTTGGTGCATCCGGGGTAATGGTCGTGAACTCCGTACCATCAGACAAGGTACCGCGGATCGTATTCTGGATGATGACGACCTTCGACACCTTTCCCTCGTCCACCTGCTGCAGGAATTGGGTGTACTCGACCTCCTGCTTGGCCGCGTTCTTTGTTGAGAAATAGTCAATGATGGAAATTGCGACTAAGATGATCAACAAGTAGAACCCTACATTACGTAGAAACTTATTCAATCCATTGCCCTCCCTTTCCGGGAGCCTTCAGGCCCCTCAGGATTTATACAATATTACTGCAGATACCCGATACCGTATCTGCCGGGGTTGATTATCAGGCATAGACAGACGGCTTCAGCACACCGATATAGGGCAGGTTGCGATAAACTTCTGCATAATCAAGGCCATAGCCGACGATAAACTCATCCGGGATCTCAAAGCCACAATAATCGATATGGATATCTGCCGTACGGCGGGATGGCTTCGACAGCAGCGAACAGAGCTTGACGCTCTTCGGTTTGCGTTCTTTGAAATACTTCATGAGATAATTCATGGTCGTACCCGAGTCTATTATATCTTCAATAACGATAAGGTGTTTTCCTTCTATATCGTAATCTAAATCCTTCAAAATTTTTACAGTACCGCTGCTCGACGTCCCGTTTCCGTAGCTGGAAGCAATCATGAAGTCAAAATGAACCGGCAGATCGATCTGACGCACCAGATCCGTATAGAACACGACCGCACCTTTCAGGATACCGACACAATAGATCTCTTCCTTCGCATCCTTGTAATCTTCGGTAATCCTGCGCCCCAGCTCGGCTACCTTCGCCTTGAGCTGATCCTCCGTAAATACGATCTTCTCGATGTCATCATTCATCATGATTAATTTCCTCTCTTTTTTCTAACGTGAGATATAAGATTTTCTTATTCAGTATATTTTGATTGACTGGAAAATGGCTGGTACGCCGTTTCCCGATCACCCACAATATTTCATTGCCAACGGCCAGTAGTGGCCAATGCGCACGCGCTTCACGAGGTATCTTATCATCGATGAAGAGCTCCTTGAGCTTCTTCCGGCCTGACGGCAGGTATATCCAATCGCCAGGCTGACGATAGCGCAGTACCAGGGACCCGGACAAGCCAGCGGGATCCATGAGGAACTCGCTGCTATCCGTATGAACAGGCCGTGCGGATGCCTCCAAAAGGCGGGCCGTAACACAGGCTGTCCCCAGATGAGTATCACCGGGAATCCTTAGTGGTCTGACCGGTGAAGCCGGTTCTGCCGGAGACGGACTTCCTGTCTCAACTCCCCGCCCCCCCGTCAGCCAGCCATAGGCCAGTTGTGTGGTGAATCCTCCTGGCAACTGCTGGCGGCTGCCAGTCGTTCCGGTCAGCAGCTGCTGCCGTATGAGCTCCGCATGCACAAAGCCAAGATCTTTGCCCGAGCCGGATATTCCCAGCCAGAAGCGGCGGATCATCAACCGCTGCAAAGCAGGATGCAGAGACTTCAGGCCGCTTTGCGAGAGCGCCAGCTCCGGAGCCAGCCGGACATAGCGGCTATCCTGCCAGCAGGCTGTTACCTGCTGCTCCAGATAATCCGCCTCGTCGGCAGCAACCTCAGCCAGCTGGCAGAGGCCGCGCGCGAGTTCCGGATTGTACTCCCGCTCCAGCTGTGGCAGCAGTTGAAGCCGCAGTCGGTTCCGGGTACAGTCGGGCAGTTCATTGGTCGCATCCAGGCGTGGCTGAAGCTTTTCCTGCTCACACCAGCTCTGGATCTCCCTCTTCGTAACCCCGAGAAACGGCCGGATGATATGTCCATCGGCTCCGCTGCGCGGGCGCATTGCTGCCAGTCCGGCCGTTCCTGTCCCCCGCAGGATCCGCATGAGCACAGTCTCCGCCTGGTCATCGGCATGATGCGCCACTGCCAGCAGATCCAGCCCGTGCGCACGCCGCGTTTCTTCCAGGAAGGCATACCGCAGTGTCCGTGCAGCCTGTTCCAATGATTCTCCGGACCGACGGGCTGCCGCCGGCACATCAGCAGCTCCAATGTAGGCCGGAATCCCCTGCTGCGCACAGAATTCCTGTACAAAGCGGGCATCTGACGCTGAGGCCTCACCACGGATGCCATGCTCAAAATGGGCAGCGGCAATCCGCAGCTGATAGCGCACGCGCAGCCGCCAGAGGATTTCCAGCAAGGCCAGCGAATCCGGGCCGCCGGAACAGGCAACCAGAATACCAGCGCCCTTCGGCAGCAGTTGATTGGCCTGACAAAAGCGTTCTACTTTTTCCAGCATAATCAGCCGCCTGACCTTCCTGTTTCTCCTTAAAGAACAAAAGCACCCTTTTCAGAGTGCTTTCAACATCAATGTATAACCATCAATCCGAACGACGGGAGCCACGGCCTCCGCGCTTTGAGTCGGTCTTGCGGCGTAAATCCGTCAGGCGCTCGTCACTGTCCTTGAGGAACTTGGAAAGCCGGTCCTCAAAAGACGCCGGGGAACTGTTGAAACGATTTGGTTTTCTGAAATCCCGCTGGCCACCATGATTACTGGGGCGCTGCGGACGGAAGGAAGAACGTGGGCCGGCATTGGGGGCACTTGCCTGCGCTTCTGGCTTCTTCTCCTGGAGCTGCTTGATGGAAAGTCCGATCTTGCCCTTCTCATCAATAGTCAGTACCTTGACCTTGACCTTATCTTTTTCTGTGAGGAAGTCATGGACATCTTTTACATAAACATCTGCAACTTCCGAAATGTGGACGAGACCGGTCTTGCCTTCCGGCAGTTCGATGAACGCACCAAAATTCGTGATGCCGGTTACGACACCCTCGACCACACTGCCAACTTCAATGGACAAATTAATTCTTCCTCCTTATTGTATTAAAGAATACAGGAATTATTATAACCTTGACACTGGAATAGTGTCAAGCCGCATAATGCTCATTTGTGGCCCGTACTGTAAGGCAATTCCCCATGCCGGGTCATCCCTAATTCTTCACGGGCTGTCTTCTCGATATACTCCAGCTTGTTGAGATTTTCCTTCTCCTGACGAAGGGACTCATTCTCCTGCTTCGCCGCGGCCAGTCTGGCTTCAGCGGCGGCCTGATCCTCTGCTACCTGATGCAGATAGACCTGCTGGGATACGAGTATTGACGAAAAGTAGATGATAACGCCGCCCATGAGCAGCACGAACCAATTAAAGTGCCGCCGTTCCGGCCTCTTGCGTTCCATGATCATCCCCCCTTCTTACAATACACCGATACCCTTTATGATACCTAGAAACACCTGCCGTTGCAAGCCGAACCTGAAATTATTTTTCGGACCACTGAAAATAATGCGTATTGGCGATCCGCCTGAACATCGACTCACAGTGGGAACAATGGAAGTGATCCTTCACATTATCCATATCCGGCTTGCCATCAACCAGCCGGACCGGCTGCCCCTCGATATAGTCCATAAGCTCGCCGCAACGCGGGCAGACACAGTGATTGTTTACATCCCGATGCAGCTCTGTCGGCGGCAGATCTCCAGTGGACCGGATCTTCTTTGCCGCTGGCTTAGCCGCTTTAGGCAGGTCATGTTCACTGAACAGGCCCGAGCCCAAAACTTCCTGGAAATAAATCCCGCAATGACGGCACTCATATTTCGGCAGCACAGCGGACATATCCGCCCGACCAGCTACGATACGCACAGCACCACCACTGACGAAATGCAGGTCTCTCCGGCACTTCGGACATATGAAATGATTTTTTTTATTCTTCTCTAATGGATATATTGCCATTTCCATCACCAATACTTCCCTGCCGCACACAGCCATGCAACAGTATCTGTTCTTTATTATATTCCCTGTCTCTCTAAAAAAACCTGCCTGCCTGCCGCCATTATATAAAATTATTTTATAATTTCGGTTGATTCAGCTCATCGCAAGCCCGCATGAAATGGACAATCGTCTGAGCGATAGCATGCGCAGCCAACGGCCGCCCGCAGGCCGATGCCCGCTGCCCCATAGCTGGCAGATCACCATTGGCGAGCAACTCAGCAACCGCTGGTGCCAGTTTCTCGCCCGGATGCAGCCATACCGCTGCACCATGCCGGGTCGCATAGACTGCATTCTCGGTCTCAGGTCCCGGTATCGGATCATGCAGCAGCATCGGCAGGCCGAGCACGAAAGCCTCGCTGATCGTAAGTGCTCCCGGCTTCGTGATCAGGAGGTCTGATGCCTTCATCAGCTCGTGCGCCTGCTCGGTATAGCCCCAAACCTTCACCAGATGATGCGAGACCTGGGCGAATGCCAGCCCCTGCTGCAGCAGACGCTCATTGCGGCCGGCTACGACCAGCAGCGTCAGGCGCTGTGGCAGCTGTTCCAGTTCCAGCAGCGTTGTTTCAATGCCGCCCAGCCCCAGGCCACCGCCCATGAGCAGGATAGCCGGCTGATCCTGCGGAATAGATAGATGCTGCCGCAGGACTTCCTTTCCCTCAATATGCTGCAGCCGTTGATCGATAGGGATACCGGCCGCCCACAGGCTGTCTTCAGCGAAGCCACGTGCCAGCATCTGCCGCTTCATGGTCTCCGTCGCCATGAAATAGCAGTCAACTTTCGGATAGAGCCAGATCTGATGCAGCGAATAATCCGTCATGACCACAGCCAGCGGCAGCTGACTGTGATGCCGCCGCTTCCACCAGGAGGCAGCGCCCTCCGGAAACGGATGCGTACAAATCACCAGATCCGGCTGATAGCGCCGCAGCAGGGAGACAAATACCGGCTGCATGACCGCCGCAAATGCTCCCTGGACCAGTGAACCACCCGAGGCACCACCGGAAACTTTATAGAACACATCATAAAGATTCGGAACAAATGCCAGCATCTGCAGGTAGATCTTCTTCATCAGCCAATGCAGACAGGACGTTTCACGCGCCATAAAATCCACTGTCGTTATCTGAGCTTCCGGCCAAAGCTGCTGCAGCTCCTGCCGGACTGCCTCGGCCGCCTTGATATGTCCTGAGCCGATTGAGGCCGTCAGTACCAGGATTCGCTTGTCCGTCATCGTTCTTCCTCTTTCCGACAGGAACCTGTCCTTACAAAAATCACACCCGCTTATTGTACCACATTTCATGGACTGCACGCATAATTTTTTAAGCCGTCAGTCCACCATCCACTGACCAGACTGCTCCGGTCACGAAAGCAGCCGCCGGCGAAGCAAGAAAAGCAATCACGGCTGCCGCCTCAGACGGGGTACCGATACGCCCGACCGGATAGACAGAAGCCATCTCGCGCAGCCCCGCCTCACGATCCGGCTGCTGCGCGAGCTGGGCTTCGGTCAACGGGGTCAGGATATCCCCCGGTGCAATGGCATTGACACGGACACCGAACCCGGCCAGTTCCAGTGCCAGTGCCCGCGTGAACAGTACCACAGCGCCCTTGCTGGCGCAGTAGGCGGTACAATAATAGTTGCCATGGATTCCGGCATCGGAGGCGACATTGACGATATTCCCCTTCGACTGCTTCAAAGCCGGCACAGCTGCCTGACACAAATAGTAGGTTCCCTTGACATTGACAGCCAGTATCTCATCAAGCTGGTCCTCCGTCATATCCTCGATTGCACCCTCAAGGTAAACCCCGGCAGAACTGACCAGCACATCCAGCTGCCCGTTCTCATTCAACACCTGCTCAACCACCCGTGCGCAATCCTGCCGGCTGCTGACATCCCCGGCAATGAAACTCACCTGCCCGGCTGCTGACAGCTCATCCACAGCCGACTGCCCTCTGGCCGCCGATCGCCCCATCAGTATGACGCGATCACCGGCCTGCAGGAACAGGCTGGCCGCCGCCAGACCGATTCCCGAAGTCCCCCCGGATATTAAAACCACTCTTCCTGACATAGCCCCTCCTGTATACCACATAAAAAGGACCGGATTCCCATAGAAACCCGATCCCGTCTATATCTGTTTAAATCAGCCGTTAACTGCGTCCTTCAACGCCTTGCCAGCCTTGAATACCGGATTCTTGGAAGCCGGTATCTCAATATCATCTCCCGTACGCGGGTTGCGGCCCTTACGTGCTGCACGCTCCTTGACCTCAAATGTACCAAAGCCAATCATCTGGACTTTGCCACCTTCGACGAGCTCCTGCTGTACACTGTCAAACAGTGCGTTTACAGCCTTTTCTGCATCTTTCTTCGTCAGACCTGCTTTTTCAGCAACGCCAGCTACCAATTCAGTTTTGTTCACAATCGTAGCCTCCTTAAAGATTATTAATAGTCTACAGGAGGATCCCGTTCGGTAACCCGCTCTCGTCCGCCTGCTATAAGTGAATTTATCAGAAAAGCCTTAAAAAATCAAGGCCTTTCGCGAAAAAACACGAAAATTCACAGCTTTATCGAGGAAATCGGTGTATTATTCACTTTTTTCTTTGTCCGAACGGATAAATAAGCTGGTTAAATGATCGACGTCTTTCTGCCGATCGAGCTCATAAAGGGGAATCTTCCGGATGGATTCATCCGGCAAGGCAAGGTTATGAATATAGGTCACTTCATACTCATCCGGATAAAGATCCATCAGCATCAGTTTCGTATCCGAGGCAATCGATGGACTATAGACCTGTGTGATCACCAGTGACTGAGCCGGACGTTCCTTCAGCGTATCCACATCTTCAGCGTCGATGATGGTCAGCCCGTCAATCGGATCAATGCCCAGCCGCGTGTACATAACCTCCACAAAGCTCATTCCCGGACGGATATCGACTTCAACTGCCGTTTTCCGGGCCAGTTCCCGCAGCAGCACCACCGTGCGTTCGGCTACCAGGGGACTGCCCGGCACCGCGTACACCAGATCTCCCTGCTCAACCGCCCGCTGCAGCAGGTCCCTGGCAATTGCCGTATAGAGGGCCTCAAAGCTCTCTGCCTTCTCATAAAATCCATCATACGTCGTAAACGGCAGCCCCGCCTCTTCGAGCGCACTTACCGTCGGATGGATGCGCGTGCGCAGGATCAATGTATCGGCCTGCTCCATAAGCTGCCAGCTCTCTCTGGTGATAAGTCCTGCCCGTCCGGGTCCAAGCCCGACGACTGTAATCTTTGCCATTATTTTCCCACCTTTTTTTCCTGTCTTGCGACCTTTGCCGGGTCTTCCCCTACTGCGATCATCAGCAGACGTGTGACGAAATTCGTGATATTTTTCTTGTAGTGATCGGCAAGCATAAACCGATAGCCATTCTGCTTTGGCAGCGGCTTCATCGAACGGCCGAAGGTCCGATCCAGCGCCAGCATGGCCTTAACCGGCAGTTTCTTGCCTGGCTGCAGATAGATATCCAGTACCTTTGGCAGTTCCGTGATGGATTTGAGCCCCAGTGTCCGGGCATAGTTCTTGATCCGGGCCACCTCAAGCAGACGCAGCACCGGCTTGGTCGGATCACCAAAGCGGTCAATGAGTTCATCGAGCAGATTGTGCAGTTCTTCATTCTTACGCACGGCCGCAATCCGCTGATAGATCTCGATCTTGTGCATTGCATCGCTGATGTAGCCGCCATCGATATAAGCTTCCACCTGCAGATCAATGATTGGATCCGGCAATACCGTTTCGACCGTCTTCTCACCGTTCTGCAGCTTCTCCACGGCCTCTTCCAGCAGTTTACAGTACATCTCAAAGCCGACACTGGCGATGTGTCCATGCTGCTGCGATCCCAGCAGGTTGCCGGCGCCACGGATCTCAAGATCGCGCATGGCAATCTTGAAGCCCGCACCGAGCTCCGCGAACTCCTTCATGGCCTGCAGGCGCTTCTCGGCCGTCTCCGTAAGAATCTTGTCCGCCTGATAGACGAAATAGGCAAAGGCCATATGATGCGACCGGCCGACACGCCCGCGCATCTGGTAGAGCTGTGACAGGCCGAAATGATCGGCATTATAGACGATGATCGTGTTGGCATTGGCGACATCCAGCCCATTCTCGACGATACTCGTCGCCAGCAGGATGTCATAGGCCCCTTCATAGAAGTCCATCATCACCCGCTCCAGCAGAGCCTCCGGCATCTGCCCATGGGCCGTCTGTATGCGTGCTTCCGGCACGATCTGCTGCAGATGATCCCGCATGCGGTCGATCGTATCGACGCGGTTATAGACAAAATAAACCTGCCCGCCACGCTTGATCTCGCGCTTGATCGCATTGGCGATGATGGTATCGTTATTCTCGACGACATAGGTCTGCACCGGGAAACGCTCTGCCGGCGGTGTCTCGATAATGCTCATATCCCGCGCACCGACCAGCGACATGTGCAGGGTCCGGGGAATCGGTGTCGCCGAGAGCGTCAGCACATCGATACCGGCGGCCAGACTGCGGATCTTATCCTTCTGCTTGACGCCGAAGCGCTGCTCCTCATCGACGATCAGCAGCCCCAGATTCTTAAACTGGACCTTCTTCTGATTCAATATCGCATGGGTCCCAATCAGGATATCCACCTGCCCTTCTTTCACGCGCTCGATCGTCGCCTTCTGCTCCTTAGCGGTACGAAACCGGCAGATGACATCAACCGTCGGGGCAAAATTCATGAAACGGGCCGTAAAAGTCTGGAAGTGCTGCTGGGCCAGGACCGTGGTCGGAACCAGCACAGCTACCTGCTTGCCATCCATCGCCGCCTTATAGGCCGCCCGGATGGCTACCTCTGTCTTGCCAAAGCCGACGTCCCCGCAAAGCAGGCGCTCCATCGGCTTCTCTTTCTCCATATCTGCCTTGATCTCACCGATTGCCCTCAGCTGATCGTCGGTCTCCTGATAGGGGAACGCATCCTCGAACTCATGCTGCGTGCTGTCATCCGGCGAAAACGCAAACCCCCTGGCCTGACGACGCTTGGCATAGATCTCGATGAGTTTCTTGGCAATGTCTTCGACTGACTTTTTGGCCCGCGCCTTTGCCTTGACCCATTCAGTCCCGCCCATGCGGTGCAGTCGTGGCGTCTCGCCTTCCGATCCGATGTATTTCTGCAGCAGACCGACCTGATCCGTCGGCACGAACAGTTTATCGTCGCCGCCATATTTGATATGCAGATAGTCTTTATGAATACCACCAACAGAAAGGGTCTCCACGCCCAGATATTTACCGATACCATGGTTGACATGGACCACATAATCCCCGGGCTTGATGTCGCGGAAATGCGCAAGCTTATCGCCCTGGCTCGCCACCCGGACGGCCCGGCGCTTCTGCCGGCCAAAGATATCCTTCTCCGTGACCACGACCAGACGGGCCGAGGCCATCTCAAACCCGGCCAGCAGCGTTCCCTGCTGGATATTGACGCAGTCATCCCGCAACTCAGCATCCGGCTGTTCGATAACGGCCGGAACCCGATGGCGCGCCAAAAGCTCCCGCATAGACTCCGCCTTTTCCCGGTCGCCCAGCAGGATGAGTATGCGCTGCCTCTGTCCCAGCCAGCGGTTTGCCTCATTCTCGAACAGGTCCATCTGCCGCTGAAACGGCGTCATATTCGTAGCCGTGAAACTGATTGTATGCGACGGCTCTGCCCCATGCACCTGTTGCAGCATCAGCGCCGAATAGAATACGCGGTTGCCACTGGCAGCAGCCAGCATATCTTCCCAGGAGAATACCTTGCTGCGGATATCCGGATTCTCCTTGATCATGGTCTTGATCTGCTCGCGGATACGCATCGGCTCATCGAACAACACCACGCCATTTCCTTCCAGATAAGTCAGAAACAGTTCCGGACGGCCGGCCTTATCGGTCTGGGCCAGTGGCAGCACCGTTGTCGTACTGACATTGCGGATGGAGCGCTTCGTCGTCAGATCGAAGTCACGCAACGAATCTACCGTATCATCAAAGAACTCGATACGCACCGGCGACTGGGCATTGATCGCATAGATATCGACAATACCGCCGCGGGCGCTGAACTGTCCGACCCGCTCGACCTCATCCGCATGCTCATAGCCAAGCTGTACCAGCTGACCGAGCAGCTTTCTCCCGGTCAAGCTCATCCCCGATCCGGATACTCAGGCTCAGCCGCTGGAATTCATTGCGGCTCATGCCCTTCTGAACAGCCGCTGCTGATGTGGAGAGTACAATAACCGGGTCCTTGCGCATCAAACGGCCCAGGACGTCCATACGGCGGGCTGAGCGCTCCATACTCCTGGCTTCGGCCTGTACGCTCACGATATCCAGTTCCGGCAGTTCCACGATCTCGGTCTCCGGCAGCAGCGCAGCCAGATCCTCACGCCACTCACTGACAGCCTCACTGTTATGGACCAGTATGACAAACGGCTGTGGTGCACGGGAAAAAGCGGCTGCAAAAGCTACATGCTTCTGCGAGCCGCTAAGTCCATACGCCAGGTTTTCATCGGCTTTACCATTAAAGTATTCCTGCAACTTCTGCAAAGCCGTATCCTGCATCATTGCCGCAAATAAAGCGTCCATTCCCACACCCCAATTTATTTTTCCGGTCTTTGCTGCCGGTTCATTACGCGAAAATGGGACTGTCGGCAAACACCGATAGTCCCTGATTGTTTCGTTCAGTATGTCTTATAATAATCCTATTTCTCCCGAACGTCAAGCCTGGAAGGCTGCTTCCAGCTGAAATCAGCCGCCATCCCGGGCCGCAGCTGCTGCAGGTCTTCAGCCGTACGTGCAGGCAGTACACAGCAGGCTCCACAGGTCTGACATTCAAGCACGATCGACTCTCCCATGATGGCTGCCGCAATATCCTTGCTGCCACACAGGCAGGACAGTTCCCCATGGACCGCCAGGTCATGAACCCGGTTCAAGGCCTCCAGGAGCGTCTGCTGCCGCTCCAAGAAGCCGTCTCCATCACCAGGGTGCAGCGAATCATATTCTGCCGCATTGAAGTCGAGGAACTCGGCAATATCCTGCCATTGACCGATATAGCCCAGCTCAAAATGGTCATGCGCACAATACAGTTTCTCAAACCGGAGCTTGCGCAGCTGATGCCAGCTCAGCTGGTGACGGTTCTCTCCTTCACACACGCCGCAGGTTGTCCGCAGAGTCAACCCTGTCCGTGGACGCATGACAATCTCGCCCATCGTATGTCCACAATTATCGCATTTCATTTCAAAACATTTCCTGCCGCTGAATAACGGCACATCCTGCAGCCGGACCCGGCCACAATGCTGACAGTACAATGCTACTGAGCAAACCGTATCGATTAGCATCAGAATACCTCCTCTCTGCGCATCCCCGCGCGCTTTATCCCAGCCTTATCCCATCAAAGCCATCGGCTTTTTCTATATTGCATTATTTCGCCAGTCAGCTACTCGATTCCTTCTGAGCAAACTTAAATTTTTATTAACATGATCCGATTCCGTCAGACCGCTGCTACAAAAATAAGGCTGCTGCACCAGCGTAAAAATACGTTGGTGCAGCAGCCCCTTTATTGAACGGGCTTGATAAATCAAGCCCTTGCCGTGTTATTTTGTTTCCAGTGCTGCCTTGACAAAGTCACGGAACAACGGATGCGGATTATTCGGGCGGGACTTAAGCTCCGGATGAGCCTGCGTCGCCACAAACCATGGATGGTCTTTGACCTCAATGAGCTCAACCAGGCTGTCATCCGGCAATGTACCAGCGATGACAAGCCCCTTCTCTGTCATTTCCTGACGATACTCGTTATTGAACTCATACCGATGACGATGACGTTCCGCAATCGTATCCGTGCCATAAGCTGCTTCCGCATGGGTTCCGGCAACCAGCTTGCAAGGATAGGAACCAAGACGCATCGTACCGCCCTTGTTCTCAATGCCCTGCTGCGATTCCATGAGGTCGATGACCGGATGAGTCGTCTCCGCATTGAACTCCGAGCTGTTCGCATCCGACATGCCACAGACGTGACGGGCAAACTCAATGACCGCACACTGCATGCCAAGACACAGTCCCAGGAATGGGATCTGGTGCTCACGGGCATACTGAATCGCCTTGATTTTCCCTTCAACCCCACGATCACCGAAGCCGCCCGGAACCAGAATCCCCTTGCAGCCTACGAATACCTCATCGAGATCCGTATCCGGATCCTCGATCTCTTCGGCATTGACCCAATGGATCTTCACCGAGGCCTCGTTGTCGATTCCGCCATGATGCAATGCTTCCGTTACCGAGATATACGCATCCGGCAGTTCTACGTACTTGCCAACCACAGCAACCTTGACTTTCTTCTTCGGGTTATTGATCTTGTAGACCATCTTCTCCCAATCCGACATATCCGCCGGGCCAAAGTCCATATTGAGCTTCTGCAGGGCAATCTTATCGAGGCCCTCTTTCTGCATCATCAACGGAACTTCATAGATCGTCGCTGCCGTACGGTTCTCGATAACAGCCTCCGGCTGTACATCGCAGAACATGGCAATCTTATCTTTCATCTCTTTCGAAATGGTCTTTTCTGTGCGACAGACCAGGATATCCGGCTGAATCCCGATAGCGCGCAGTTCCTTGACGCTATGCTGGGTCGGCTTCGTCTTCAGCTCGCCGGCAGCCGAGATATACGGCAGCAGCGTGACATGGATATAAAGCGTATCCTTCGGACCGACTTCCTTCTTGACCTGACGAATGGCCTCCAGGAACGGCTGACTCTCGATATCACCGACCGTACCGCCGATTTCCGTGATGACGACATCGGCACCGTCAGCCTTGGCCACATCATAGACCTTCTGCTTGATCTCATTGGTGATATGCGGAATAACCTGGACGGTAGAGCCCAGATATTCCCCGCGGCGTTCCTTATTGAGGACGGACCAGTATACCTTGCCCGTGGTGATATTGGAATTCTTGGACAGGTTGATGTCGATGAAGCGCTCATAATGACCAAGATCCAGATCGGTCTCAGCACCATCATCGGTAACGAAAACCTCACCATGCTGATACGGACTCATCGTACCCGGATCGATATTGATATACGGATCGAACTTCTGGATCGTGACCTTGATGCCCCGGCTCTTGAGCAGACGGCCAAGGGAAGCGGCCGTGATGCCTTTGCCCAGCGACGACACAACACCACCGGTAACGAAAATATACTTTGCCATGGAACTGCCTCCTGTTACGTTCTCTTACATTCTGCAAAAATCACATGTGGACTATTCTATCCTTTTTAACCAGGACTGTCAATACAGAAACCACTGATTCCCGGCGATACATGCTTTGGTTTCAGTGGTTCATAAAACTTTTATTCCTGGATGCTTTCCAGCTTCTTCTGACGATTATTGATGGCCTTGTTGGCAGCCTTGGTCTTAGCGGCTCCTGAACGGGACGCATGGCGCTTCACCTCAGGCGGGTTCCACTCAGTGAGTCCCCACTGGCCCTCGCCCTCATACTGGAAACGGCTTTCCATATTGATAAGCGTGTATACCTCCGAGATCGCTGCCGACAGCGACTGCACCGGCTTATGCTTCTTCTCAATGACTTCCATCACAAGATCCTTGTAATACATGGTCTCGCCTTTCTGTGTCAGGACATAATAGGCGATATCTACTTCCGAACTGTTTACAAAATCCATAATCTATCGGTCTCCTTTTCCTCTTTTAATCTGCGACTGATTACATATGCTCCGGAGCGGATACGCCCAGGATCCCCAGTGAGTGACGAATCACGTGAGCCGTAACTGTCACCAGTGCCAGACGGGCCTCAGCCAGTTTTGGCTCAACACCCATGATCCGGCATTTATTGTAGAAGCTGTGGAAAGCGCTGGCCAGGTCATAGCTGTATCGGGCAATACGCTGCGGTGCATAATCGCGGGCCGCCCGCTCCACTTCCTCCAGATATTCTTCAATCTTCTTGATGAGCGCAACTTCCGCCTCATCCGTCAGCAGGCTGAGGTCCGGCTGGCTGCCCAGCTTAAGCCCCGTCTCTTCGGCCTGTCGGAAGATGCTGCAGATGCGCGCATGCGCATACTGGATGTAGTATACCGGATTATCATTCGACTTCTTCTTGGCCAGATCCAGATCGAAATCCAGCTGGCTGTCCAGCGAACGCATCAGGAAGAAATAGCGGGCTGCATCGGTACCGACTTCGTCCATCAACTCATTGAGCGTGACGCTCTGTCCGGTACGCTTGCTCATCTTGACAAGCTCGCCGCCCCGGAACAGGGCTACCATCTGCAGCAGCAGCACGGTCATTTTCTCCGGATCATGCCCCAGTGCCTGCATCGCAGCCTTGACGCGGCAGACATAGCCATGATGGTCCGCGCCCCAGATATTGATGATGCGATCGAAACCGCGCTCATATTTGTTATGATGATAGGCGATATCCGCAGCCAGATAAGTCGGCACACCATTCTCACGAATGACCACACGGTCTTTGTCATCGCCATAAGCGGTGGACTTGAGCCAGAGGGCACCATCTTTCTCATAGATATTGCCATTGTCCTGCAGGATCTTCACAGCGGCCTTTACCGCCTCCGGATGCAGGGTTCGCTCACTGAACCAGTTGTCAAAGGTCACATGGAACTCTGCCAGATCTTCCTTGAGCGCAGCCAGCTTCTCGATATAAGCCAGATCCTTGAAGATGGTCAGGCGTTCCTCTTCATCCAGATTGAGATACTTATCCCCATCCTTATCGATGATCCGCTGAGCCGTATCGATGATATCCTGGCCATGATAGCCATCCTCAGGGAACTCAACCTTGCACCCCAGCAGCTCCAAATAACGGGCATTAACGGAACGGGCCAGGTTATTCATCTGATTGCCGGCATCATTGATGTAGTATTCGCTCTCAACCGGATAGCCGGCTGCGCGCAGCAGATTGACCAGTGCCGAGCCGGCTGCTGCACCGCGGCCATGGCCGACATGCAGCAGGCCGGTCGGATTGGCACTGACATACTCCACCTGAATCTTCGGTGCATCCTTCTGTGGCAGCTGGCCATAGGCCTCGCCTGCCTCCAGAATCTGACGGAACGAATCATACAACACGTTGCCCTTCAGATAGAAGTTCAGGAAACCCGGGCCGGCAATCTGGGCATGGTCAAGCCAGCTGCCCTGAATGCGCTTGACCAGTTCCTCTGCAATCTGACGCGGATTCTTATGGAATACACGGGCCGACTGCATCGCAAAATTCGTGGCAAAATCACCGAACTCCTTCTGCGGCGGTACTTCAAGAACAATATCCGGCAATTTCCCTTCCGGGAAAACACCTTCAGCCATAGCATCCTTCGCTGCCTGCTCAATAGCAGCAGTAAGTGTATCTTTGATATCCAAAAACAGTTCCTCCTACTCTGGAATTCAGCTTATTCTCCACCTATCGATTGCTTCTTCGACGCAATCTTCTCAATCGCAATCTGAAGCGTATTATCACTTTGAAAGGCCCCATTCACAGCCAGCGCATAGCCAAGCGTGATCTGCCCACCCTGCACTGCATCGAACACAACAGACAAACGATCCGTCACTGCCGACAGATCAAGATTGCCATAGGGCGTACGATAAGTACTGTGCGTCTCCTGACCAGCTATGAATTGCTGTTCCGACTCTACGGCCCCTTTGCGCAGCAACAGCAAAGAATCCTTGGTGAACTTCAGCACAGTCGATGTACTCTTCTCCCGACTCAGGCTGCGGTCCTCATAGCGGATATAGTGTTTGCCCGAGCGGAACGTATACGTTCCCTCAGCGGCAGTCTCAATGACATGCTGCTCACCAGCCGCATCCTTCTGGGTCCCCCGGACCCGGACCATGACCCGGTTCATTTCACTCAATCCAGCCACCTCTTTAAAACATACTGTATTACATTATAAACCAATGCTGCAACCTTGCCAACATAATTTTTATAAAAATTGAGGTGCCACCTGATGGTGACACCTCCTGATGAAATATTCCCAATTATACTTTGAACGATGCAACTTCTGCAGCCAGTTTTTCTGCCTGTTCAGCCAGACTCCTGGTCGCTGCGGCAATCTCCTGGACCGACGCAGACTGCTCCTCCGTCGTCGCTGATACGGACTGAGCCCGGGACGCATTCTGGTTGCTGATTTCAGCAATATCCTTCATGGCTCCCTGCATCGACTTCGTTCCTGTTGCAATATCATTGATACTGCCCGAAACTTCCGTGATACCAGCAGCCAGCGACTCAACCGAGATTTTGATGGACTCGAATACCGCATCGGCACTCTTGACTGCATCCATACTGCTCGCTACACTCTCTGAACTCAGCTCACTGGCCGAAACCGCCTGTTTCATATCCCCCTGGATCGTCGTCACCAGATTGGCAATCTGCTGGGTTGAGGAGGCAGACTCCTCCGCCAGTTTGCGGACCTCATCAGCCACCACAGCAAAGCCACGACCGGCCTCACCGGCACGGGCAGCTTCAATCGCTGCATTGAGTGCCAGCAGATTCGTCTGTTCCGCAATACCGGAGATCATCTCCACAATCTTGCTGATCTCATCGGAGCTGTGCGACAGCTTCTGAATCGTCGTCTGCACGGTCGTCGTACTGTCATTGATATGTTCCATGGCACCGACTACGCTGTTGATGGCATCACGGCCAGCACCTACGCTGTCCACGGTCATCTGCGTGACTGCTGCAATAGCTTCTGCGTTGTTTGCCACATTCTCCGTGCGCTCAGCAATATCGATCGACGTCTGATCTGCGCTGGCTGCCGACTCTGACTGCGCCGAAATACCCTCAGCAATACTCGTGATCTGGCCAGCTACCTGATTGGATGCCTCAGCGGACTGATGCGACGCAGCCGTCAGTTCTTCAGCCGATGCCGACACCTTCTCAGCATTCGTCTGGATATGCGTAATAAGTTCACGGATCGTACGACGCATCTGGGCAAACCCACGTGCCAGGTCCCCCAGCTCATCATCCTGAGTAACAGACAGCGGACGCGACCGCAGGTCCTTATCGGCCAGTGCCAGACACTCTTCCCGCAGTTCTATGACCGGCTCACACATTTTCCTGGCAATGACCCAGATCACCAGACCAATTCCAATTGCCATGACCAGACCGACCAAACCTGTCACTTTGGCCAGATCCGTCGCATCGGCCCGTATCTCAGACATCGGTGCCACGACACAGCCAGCCATGTGCGGCTGCCCAAATGAATCGGTGTCATAACTGCCTGCGAGTCCACTCCGCTGGAAGTCTTGTACTCCGTAGAAATCTGTTTATCTTCCTGAATGGCCTTCTTATAGCCTTCGACCAGGGATTTATCGATCGTCTTATTGGATGTCTCTTTCGAGAGGTCCAGCTGGCCGACATCATCCGGTTGCTGGGCATAAGCCAGTACCAGACCCTCCTGATCCGCAATATAGACCCGGCCAGTCTCCATATACCTGATATTGCCTGCCAGTTCCGAAATATCATCCAGCTCAATTGTTCCATAAACAATACCAGTCAGTGTCCCGTTTTCCAGGACCGGATAGGCCATGATCGTAATCAGCTTGCCCGATGTCCCCGATACCGATGGACCTGTCATGAATGGTTTCTTCGTCTCACGGACAGCCTTGATATAGTCCCGTGAAGCTCGATCCATATCCTTGCCTGATTCGCTGTAAGCCTGCCCATTAAGATCCGAATAAGCCAGCATCGCAACCCCATCCAGCCGCGACTTTGCATCTTTCAGAGCCTGAATGCGTGCCGTACGGTCCCCATTAACGATGGCCTGATTATGAGCCAGGCTCTCAATAGCCAGACCTTTAGACTGATAATTCTTCTCAATCTCCAGTGCCGTACTCCGGCCAATTTCCGCAGAAATTTCATCCGCATTGCGATACAAGGCCCGACTCGACATGTAATAACTGATTGCAAAGAACACGATAAAACTGCCCAAGAAAAGCGACAGGAATCCCGCCAAAAACTTTACTCTCAGACTGTTCAGCTTCATATAACCAACCTCCTGAAATTCTCTCCTCCGGATGTTCCCCCATCCAGATACTACCCCTGAACCACCTTTATGTATAGAAAAGCATTGCGCGCATTTTTATAACGCACAATGCTCTTTTATAGAATATTACTGCTGTTCGACAGCAATGTCAAGTTCCACCAGATGCCCTCCGAGATCCATATCCACCGTCAGGTAATTATCATCGCTGATCTTGACCTGAAAATCCGGACCAATGGAGAGCGACGGAGTTGAGATATCTGCTTCCAGCCCTAATCCTGTCAGATTCGTAGCAGCATTTGCTGTGAGCATATTGCTCATTTCCGAGATTGCGCTCTGTGCCATCTCATCAAAAGCGGCCACCGGCATGCCCATCATCATCGTCGATGCAATAAACTTTGCCGTATCTTCCGACATATTATAGACGATATTCCCACGGAGCTGCTTGGTGAAACCTACGATAACAGCAACACCAAGGCTGACTGCGTTTTTTGTCTTGACGCTCATCTTCATACGCTTCGGCTCTGGAAATCCCATTTGCGGCATCACAGCTACGAATGCGTCGACGAACGGATTCACTAGTTTTGCATCCATCTGATCATTCCCCTTCCGCAAATCCCACATTCATCTCAATATCACCAATCCTTGTCTTCGCAACAATACGGAAAGTGGTCAGCTTTGGACTGGCAATGCGGATATTCGAGCCCACGATTGTGCCCGGCGGAGTAATACGCATTTCCTTATCCTTAAATACATCGTTAATATTTGACACCCCACGACCTACTATGATATTGGCAGCCTCCTCAACGGAGTCACTACCTTCTTCTTCTGTAACGGCTGATGGACTTTCTTTATCCAGCATGATCATCGAGAACTTGTGCATCGTCTCCGACTCCATCGATACGATGGCCCGGCCATTCGGATAACCGGTCAGACCAATGATGACAGCAACGCCACCAGACATATCAAGGAAATGACGCTCATCAAGCGTCAGCTCCACCTCGCTGTGCACACCAATCAGGCTGAATATTCCCTGCTGCAGCGCGCGCACGAACGGTTTCGCATACGATTCACGAAGAACGGCAACCTTGCCTACTTTATTTTGACAGAGTATCATCAACGTGTCAATCAAATCATTTGTGCTGATTGGCTTCTGCAGGAACGCGCTGATCCCGGCTTCACGTCCCTTGGCAACCAGACTGGCATCCTTCATCGCGCTGATCATGACGATCTTCGCTTCCGGATCCATCTCATGGATGCGACGGCTGCACTCGATACCATCGGCATCGGGAAGATTCATGTCCATCGTCACCACAGCCGGCTTAGTCTCTCCATAGAGCTTTACCGCTTCCGCTGCATTTTTCGCCATGGCACATACTTCAAAGTTCGTCTTCGACAGATTTCCCTCAAGCATCGCCCGGCTGACCTTTGAGTCATCGACAATCATTACTTTGACTTTCTCCACAAATGCTCACCTGCTTCTCTATTTTTCCTTACAAACCCGATCTGATCAGCGATAAGGGTTAACACTTCTTAATGTATTTACAATTTCGCGGTAACGTTCCAAAATCCCTGCTTGTAACAAAAATTATTCCAAAAATTATTGTTTTGGATAAAAAATAAGTGCCCGGCAATTGCCAGGCACTCACATTTTCTGATCAGATCTTACTTTCACCAACCGCATCGAATGTTCTGGTGACCGCAGCATCAGGTTCCCGATCGAATTTGCTAACAACATAAATAGCCAGCAATGAGAAAAGGAACCCTGGAACGATCTCATAGAGACCGAACAGCGCAAACTGCTTCCAGACCAGTACCGTGACACCACCGACGACGATACCGGTCAGCACACCATTACGTGTCGTACGACGCCAGAACAGAGACATCAGGATAGCCGGACCGAAGGCCGCGCCAAAACCGGCCCAGGCATATGACACCATATCAAGGATGAAGCTGTTCGGATTGAGCCCCAGCAGGATTGCGAGCGCAGCGATGACCAACACAGATGCACGGCTGATCCATACCAGTTCTTTCTGATTGGCTTCCTTTCGGATCAGCGTACGATAGAAGTCCTGGGCAAAGGCCGAGGCCGCGACCAGCAGCTGAGAGGATGCCGTGCTCATGATGGCCGCCAGTACCGCTGACAGGATCATGCCCGCCACGACCGGGGGGAACAGGATGTTCGTCATAACCAGGAAAACCGTCTCCGACTCCGTGCCATCCAGCGGTGTCGTCAGGAATACGCGGCCAACCATGCCGACAGCAACTGCTGCGGCCAGCGACAGGATCACCCAGGTCATTGCAATGCGCGTGGCCTGCTTGAGTTCTTTTGAACTGGATACCGCCATAAAACGCACGAGGATATGTGGCTGACCAAAATAACCGATGCCCCAGGCCAGCAGTGAGATCAGCTCGATTACCCCCAGGGTCGTCCCATCCGGCTTCGTAAGCGGCTCCAGCATCGAATGCTGTACCTGGTCAATAGCGGAGACCGTCGCCGTAAAACCGCCCATCTCCATCCCGGCCGTAATCGGCACGACCAGGATGGCAAAGAACATCATGACACCCTGGATGAAATCCGTACGGGATACCGCCAGGAATCCACCAATCAGTGTATAGAACACGACCGAACCAGCACCGATAAAGATCGCATATTCATAAGGGATGCCGAAAACCGTCTCAAACAAACGACCAGCCGATACGAACCCCGATGACGTATAGATAATAAAGAAAATCAGGATAAATACCGCCGGGATCATCCGCAGCAGCCCGCTCTTATCCTCAAAGCGGTTCTCCAGGAACTCCGGCAGCGTCAGCGAGTTATGTGCCAGTTCCGTATAGATACGCAGCCTGGCCGCTACAAACCGCCAGTTGGCCCAAGTGCCGATGGCAATGCCAACAGCGATCCAGCCTGCGTTGAGCCCGGCCAGATAAGCAAACCCCGGTACCCCCATAAGCATCCAGCCGCTCATATCCGAAGCCTCTGCACTCATGGATGTAACCCAGGCGCCAAGCTTGCGGTTGCCCAAAAAATAATCACTCATGTTACGGGTCCGGCGATAATAATAGATGCCGATAGCCATCATGAGCCCGATATACACGACAAATGTATTAATGATTGCGATGTCACGTGTCAATGAATTTCCTCCTCAAAAGCTTACAAGTTTACAACATAGTATCAATTATACCTGTAAAGACAGTCCAATTGCAATATTAATTTTTATAGAAGCTATATTACTTCTGTTATAGTGTACATATTTCATCATATTTTTCAAAAAAGGCTTGCATTCTGTTAAAACTTCTCGTATAATAGCTAAGGTTTTGAAAAAAGGACCCGATTATCGCACGCAGATCTCTCCTGCTCCGGCCATCAATACGCCGATAAGACAGGAATCTGCGCTCTTTTCGTGCGCCTGTCTGGACAGGAGCACGATATATCTTGGGAGGAAAAAGACTATGAGTAAGTATGATGTTGCTATTATCGGTGGTGGCCCGGCTGGCGTCTTTGCCGCCTATGAACTGGCTGAGAAAAAACCGGAACTTCGTATCCTGATATTGGAAACCGGCCGGGATATCTATACCCGTACCTGCCCGATCTCGACCGGCAAGGTCGAAAGCTGCATCGGCTGCAAACCATGCAGCATCATGCGTGGCTTCGGCGGTGCCGGCGCCTTCTCGGACGGCAAATACAACTTCACGACTCAGTTTGGCGGCTGGCTCAACGAATACCTGCCCGATGCCGAAGTCATGGATCTCATCAATTATGTCGACAAGATTAATATGAAGCACGGTGCTCCCGCCAAAGTATTCAGCACGGAAGATTCCAACATCGGTCAGCTGGCACTGCAGCATGACCTGCATCTGCTCTCTGCCAGTGTCCGCCATCTGGGCACCGAAAACAATCTCCAGATGCTTAAGGCAACCTATGAGTATCTCAAGGATAAAGTCGAGTTCCGTTTTGAATGCCCGGTAGCCCATATCCATTCCGATGGACAGGGCCGCAATGCCATCGAGCTGGAATCCGGCGAAACGATTGATGCGGACTACCTCATTGCTGCGCCCGGCCGTGCCGGAGCCGAATGGTTCTCAAACGAATGCGAGAACCTGGGCCTGGAGCAGGAAAACAACCGGGTCGATGTCGGCGTACGCGTCGAAGTCCCGGATGAGGTCTGGAACCATATCACCAGTCAGGTCTATGAGGCCAAGCTCGTCTATCGCACCAAAGGCTATGGCGATCAGGTCCGTACCTTCTGCATGAATCCGCATGGCCATGTCGTCATGGAGAATACCGATGGCATCGTGACCGTCAACGGACATTCCTACAGTGACCCGAAGCTGCAAAGCCACAACACCAACTTTGCCCTGCTGGTCAGCAACCACTTCACGGAGCCGTTCAAATCCCCGCACCAGTACGGCAAGCGCATTGCTTCGTTCTCGAACATGCTGGGCGGTGGCATCATCGTGCAGCGTTTCGGTGACCTCATGAAGGGCCGCCGTACCAATGCACACCGCATGAGCAAGAGCTTCACGAAGCCGACGCTTCAGGCTACGCCGGGCGATCTGTCCCTGGTCCTGCCAAAACGGCATCTCGACAACATCATCGAGATGATCCAGGCGCTCAACCATATCGCCCCGGGCATGACGAATGATGACACGTTGCTTTATGGCGTTGAAGTCAAATTCTACAGCTCACGCGTGGTCCTCTCGAAGGAACTGGAAACCAAGCTCAGGAACGTCTTCGCCATCGGCGATGGTGCCGGCGTAACCCGTGGCCTCTCACAGGCCGGAGCCAGCGGCATCTACGTAGCCCGCAGGATCCTCGAACGACTGTAATCCTATAAAATGATAGTAAAAAGGCATTGCTCAACTCAATGAGCAATGCCTTTTTACTATATGATTACAGATATCTTATCCAGACATACGCGCTGGAAATGATGATGGTCAGGATCATGACCGGGAAGGCCACTTTCATGAAGCCCAGGAAGGAGATCTGCTTGCCCCGCTGAGCAGCCATCGAAGCGACGACTACGTTGGCACTGGCACCGATCAGCGTACCATTGCCGCCCAGGCAGGCGCCCAGTGACAGGGACCACCACATCGGATCGAGGTTCGTGAGTCCCATCTGGCCCATATCCTGGATCAGCGGGATCAGGGTAGCTACAAACGGAATGTTATCGATGAAGGCCGAAGCGATTGCACTCATCCAGAGAATGAGCATCGCCGTCGCATTGACATTACCGTTCGTCAGCTTGATGGCCTCGGCAGCGAGCATCTTGATGACCCCCGTCTCAACCAGTGCCCCGACCAGCACAAACAGTCCGGCAAAGAAGAAGATAGCCAGCCACTCTACCTTGGAGAGCACCTTTGCAATCATCGCTTCGTTGCGGGTATAGGTAATGAGCAGCAACAGGCCGGCACCCGTAAGTGCTGCCGTAGCCGTATCAAGTCCCAATGAACCATGCAGTACAAACATCGTGATTGTAATAGCAATGACCAGCAGACATTTCTTGAGCAGCGGATAATCCGCAATCTGGCTGGACGCATTCAGGCGCATAACCTTTTCCTGCAGATCCGGCTGCGTCTTGAGCTCATCCCGGTAAAGCAGGATGAGTACCGCCTCCACGACAATGAAGATCAGTATGCAGATGGCCGTCAGATTCCAGACGAAATCCATGAAGTTCAGTCCCACCGCGCTGCCGATCATGATATTCGGCGGATCGCCGATCAGCGTAGCCGTGCCGCCAACGTTCGACGACAGGATCTGCGAGATCAGGTACGGCTTGACATCAACCTTGAGCTGAGCCGTAATGCTGAAGGTAATCGGCACCGTCAGCAGGACGGTCGTAACATTATCCAGCAGAGCCGAGCAAACCATGGTCAGCGCCGAAAGAGCCACCAGCAGGGCAATTGGCCGGGCCTTGACCTTCTTGGCGGCCCAGATGGCCAGAAAGTTGAACAATCCCGTTTCGCTGGTAATATTGACGATGATCATCATACCCATCAAAAGGCCCAGGGTATTGAAGTCAATGTGGGAAATAGCGGTCTCCTGACTGATGATGCCACAGAGTATCATCAGCATGGCGCCAACAATTCCGACAATGGTGCGGTGCACCTTCTCCGAAATAATCAACGCATAGGCCGCCACAAAAATGATGATGGCCACGGTCGTACTGCTTATCAATGCAATCCACTTCTTTCTTAAGACCTGTCCTCAGGTCATTTATTCTTGTATTTTGGCGTCAGGACGATATTCTCGCCATCCCGCCGGATCTTGAACGAATAATTCGTGACTCCGTTGCGGAAGAGTTCCATCTTCAGCTGAAGCAGGGCTTTGCCCAGTTCCTCGGTCAGCACCGGCGTAAAACCGGCCCGGCCAAGCTCTGCCGGCGGCTCGATGCCAGCGCGCTCACGGCGCTTCTGGTCAGCGATCTTTTCAGCCTTGATGAACGTATCCTCCAGCGATGCCTCTTCGACATAGTTTTGGAACATATCCTTATCGGTAAGTCCCTTTGGTATACTGCTCATATTATCCCTTCTTTGCTGCCTTGGCCCAGCTGTCGCGCAGGCCCACTACCCGGTTGAACACCAGCTTGTCCGGCGTCGTATCCGGATCCACCACGAAATAACCTTCGCGCAGGAACTGATAATGCGTTCCCGCAGCCGTCAGTTTCACGCTCGGCTCGATCAGTGCATCCCCGATGACCTTCAGCGAGTTCTTGTTCAATGCATTCAGGAAATCAGCCGGTACATTGCCATCCTCATCGGTTTCCAGCAGATAGTCATACATGCGGACCTCTGCCTTGAGTGCGGTCTTAGCTGCGACCCAGTGTACCGTGCCCTTGATCTTGCGGCCGGCGGTCGCGCCGCCCGTTTTGGAGTCAAGGTCGGCGGTGCAGTGAAGCTCAACGACCTGACCGGATGCATCCTTGATGACTTCTTCGCACTTGATGATATAGGCATGCTTCAGACGAACCTCTCCGCCCGGTTTGAGGCGGAAGAACTTCTTCGGCGGCTCCTCCATGAAATCTTCCTGCTCGATGTAGATCTCGCGGGAGAACGGTACAAAGCGGCTGCCGCCGTGCATCGGATTGTTGTCAGCCACGAGATATTCTTCCTGGCCTTCCGGATAGTTCGTGATGACGACCTTGAGCGGATGCAGGACAGCCATGACACGGTCCGCATGTTCATTGAGATCATCACGGACACAGTGCTCGAGCATCGCAACATCGACCAGGCTGTTGCCTTTGGCCACACCAATCTCCTCGCAGAAATTCCGCAGGGAGGCCGGCGTATAGCCGCGACGGCGCAGGCCGGAGATGGTCGGCATCCGTGGATCATCCCAGCCGCGCACGATGCCCTCTTCAACGAGCTGGCGCAGTTTGCGTTTACTCGTGATGGTATTCGTGAGATTCAGACGGGCGAACTCAATCTGGCGCGGACGCGAATTCGGATCGAATCCCAGTGAATCCAGCAGCCAGTCATAGAATGGACGATGCTCCTCGAATTCCAGCGTGCAGACCGAATGCGTGATCCCCTCAATGGCATCAGACAGCGGATGCGCAAAATCATACATCGGATAGATGCACCATTTATCGCCCGTCCGGTGATGATGCGTATGGGCAATACGATAGATGACCGTATCACGCAGGACCATGTTCGGTGCAGCCATATCGATCTTGGCCCGCAGGACCTTCTCCCCATCGCTGAATTCACCCGCCTTCATGCGGGCAAACAGATCCAGGTTTTCCTCAACACTGCGATTGCGATAGGGGCTCTCTTTGCCCGGTTCCGTGAGCGTGCCACGGTAGGCCTTGATCTCAGCAGCCGTCAGGTCATCGACATAAGCGAGCCCCTTCCGGATGAGTTCTACCGCATAGTCATAGAGTTTGTCGAAGTAATCCGAAGCATAGAACATGCGGTTTTGCCAGGAAAAGCCCAGCCAATGGATATCCGCCTGGATCGAATCAACATATTCCGTATCCTCTTTCGTCGGATTCGTATCATCGAAACGCAGATTGCACAGGCCATGATTGTACTCAGCCAGACCAAAATTCAGGCAAATGGACTTGGCATGGCCGATATGAAGATAACCATTCGGCTCAGGCGGGAACCGCGTATGGATACCCTCTGTATACTTCCCGTTCTTCAGATCTTCTTCAATCGCATTCTGAACAAAGTTCGAAGCAATCGTCGTGTATTCTGCCATGTGATTCTCTCCTTTATAACGTCACGCGGTCTTTGGCCGCACATTTCTGCTCAATATAGTTTCTAAGGCGCTGCAATCCCTTTTCCAGGCCATCCTGTTCCGGCAGGTATTTAATGATGAGGTCAATATAGCCACGCTCCACCATCTTGCGAAGCGTCCAGCTGTAATTGACATCATAGACCCACATCAGCCGGATCAGCTTGCGGTCACCATGCGTCCGCAGCTTATGATAATCAGCCTGCCGGCCAGCTGCGAAGTCCCGGACAAAATCCGGACTGATCTGCTGACTGGCATCCGCCTTGATGAACTTCGGTGCCCTATCCACGCCATCCGGTGTCAGATAGGGTGAAAGCACCCGATAGATATCCAGCTTATCGGCATCGCGCAGCAGCCGGGCAAAAACCAGCTGCCGCTTATCTTCAGTCGGTGCGATCTCCTTCTTATTATGATTCTGAATGGCAAAACGCACGAGCTCGGCATCCTCTGACGACAATTCCTGCAGATACGGCATTTCCTCAGCCAGCACCTTCAGCCCCAGATCCGCATGATCCTCCGACTGGGCATCATTGAAGGTCTTATAGATGCTGTACTGACGGAACCGCCCTACATCATGAAACAGCCCCATGATCTCAGCCAGCTGCACATCGTGCAGACTGAGCTGCAGATGCTGCGCAAGCTCACGGGAAATCGTGGTCACATACCCCGTATGGATCATCTTGATCCGGATCCCCTGCATGACGACTTCATCATCGGTGACGAAGCGGTTCATATACGCAGTCATCCAGCTATGCATTTTTTTCAGTAATTCTTCCAAGATACGGCCTTCCTTACGATTAGACTACACGAAACTATTATACTACGAAGCGAATTGACGTGCAATCATCCACGCCCCCGGGACTCCGGTGTCATTCTCCGACCAGGATGTCCTGCTGTCGCAGTTCGTCCCGTATCACCTGCAAGGTCTCCGCATCCGGTACTCGTATCGTATGCAGGTGAACGCCACCGGTTACGACCAGCAGCGGATTGGCCTGACACTTCTTCATCTTCGTCAGGAAAGCCTTGATGTCGCGGCGGCTCTCGAGCAGCAGATCTCCACGTATCGGACCATAAACGGGATGCTCCACGATGACGTCGAGTACCGCCCCGCCATTATCGATGATTGCCGTAAGTTCACGCTCCATACCGGCGGCATCATGCTGGCAGACCAAAGTAGCCATCTGACTGCTGCCGGCCACATCCTTCGGCAGGATGTAGCCGCGTGGCGTAGCGAAGATCTGATTGCCTTCCGCCCGCAGAATGCTGATATCCCCCACGATGATCTGGCGGCTGACCGCAAATTCCCGCGAAAGCTTGGTTCCTGTCAATGGCTGCTCTGCCAGCTGCAATCTGGTCAGCAGCTGCAAACGACGTTCCTCTGTATTCATGCCGATCCCTCCTAAAGTTTGAGAATAAATAAACCTCTCTGTATTAAGTCCAGTAGTAACGAACCAGTTACACCGCTGCCGGCTGCATCCGCAGCCAGGCATGCATATCACCATACCAATCATCTTCGCCTTTCAGGCTCGATTCTTGGGGTTATGTAGCAAAAAAAAGCTGCCTTTCGGCAGCCTAATATTCAAATGGTGGGCGATAACAGGATCGAACTGCTGACATCCTGCTTGTAAGGCAGGCGCTCTCCCAGCTGAGCTAATCGCCCGGAAAAAAATGGTGACGCGTATGGGATTCGAACCCATGAAGCCGCCGTGAAAGGGCGGTGTCTTAACCGCTTGACCAACGCGCCATCTGGCTCCTCGAGCAGGATTCGAACCTGCGACAGCCTGATTAACAGTCAGGTGCTCTACCGGCTGAGCTATCGAGGAATAGCTTGGTGCTCATGCACCGACAAAAGCTATTATACGGTATCAGCAAAGATAATGCAAGTACTTTTTCAAAAAAAAGCAGATTTATTTTTACCAGCCGCTGCCTGTCTTATATCCGGTCCCGTTTGATGTCCTCGGCAATGAGTTCTTCCAGGCGGCCAACCGTCATATCTTTCTCCGAATAGACCGTGATGCCGTTCTTCATGAGCAATGCCGTCGTCACGCCCTGCCCCTTGATCTTCTTGCCATCGAAGTTGCCTCCGTGGATCTTCTTGACCCCGCAGGAGGGACTGCCCTCTTTGAGAATGGCTACTTTGGCATGATAGGCTTCCGCAATCTTCAGCACCTTATCCGCACCGGTCAGCAGATACTGCGTGGTATCCATTCCGTTCTTATCCAGGGCCCTGGCCTTACCGGACAGGATCTTCTTGCCTGATCCGTTCTGGATCTCCATGGCCGGACGCGGCACAGGCAGCATGGCAAAACACTCCGGGCAGACGGCAATGAACCGTCCCCTTTCATTATATTTGAGCAGCAGGTCATGCGTATTCGCACCGCCGCTGAATTTCACTTTATGGCCTAACAGGCAGGCACTTACCAGTATCATCGTTGATACCCCTTTCTCGCCCCGAACGGGCGCACCGTCACACCAATCTGCCGGGCCAGCCCTTCCAGGCTGTCCGCTGCCAGTTCCTCACCGGCATAGACTGGAAGGGCTGCACAGGTACGAGCATCGTCCAGTGCATTGTGATGGTTAAAATCAATATGCAGGAAACTTCCCACCGTGTCAAGTTTATGGTTCTCAAGCTCCGGCCAGACCTTCTGCGAAATCTTCACCGTATCGCAATAGGAAAAAGCCGGCGCTGGCAGTCCGGCTTCAGCCAGACAGGCCCGCAGCACACTCATATCGAAACTGCTGTTATGAGCCACGACAATGCGTCCTTCCAGATGCGTCTTAAGCTCCGGCCAGATGCCGGCAAAACGCGGGACATTCGCCGTATCCTCCCGGGTGATGCCATGGATCTTGGTGTTGAACCAATGATACTGATTAGCCGGCGGCTGGATCAGTGTATAGTAAGAATCATACAATTTGCCATCCTTTACCTCTACCACCGCTACGCTGCAGGCAGAATTCCTGGCGGCAGGTCGCGGTCTCGAAATCGATGGCGGCAAAATTCATCATAAATAAAATATCCTCCTTTCCTCTAAAATTCAGGATTCCCCTGTGAATCTGCATATAGACGGATAAATCCGCCCCAGCTTACGAAATCGACTGAGGCGGATTAACCATGCATATATTCAGTAATTTATGTGGTCGGTTATTTTTTCTTGTTCTGCAGGTAAGCGTCGATTGCTTCAGCTGCCTTACGGCCGGCACCCATAGCCAGGATAACCGTTGCTGCACCCGTAACGATATCGCCGCCGGCAAATACGCCCGGCTTCGAAGTCGCGCAGGACTCTTCGTCAGCAACGATGTTGCCGCGTTTCGTCGTATCGAGTCCTGGCGTCGTATGCGCAATGATCGGATTCGGGCCCGTACCGATGGACACGATGACTGTATCCACCGTCAGGTTGAACTCGGAGCCCTCGACCGGAATCGGACGGCGGCGGCCGGAAGCATCCGGCTCACCCAGTTCCATCCGGATGCAGGTCATGCCCGTAACCCAGCCATTCTCGTCGCCGAGGATCTCTACCGGATTGTTGAGCAGCTTGAAAGTCGATGCCCTCTTCCTTGGCATGTCCGACTTCTTCCTTACGGGCCGGCAGTTCCTCTTCGCTGCGGCGATAAACGATGTAGACATGCTCCGCACCAAGGCGCAGTGCCGTACGGGCTGCATCCATCGCTACGTTGCCACCGCCGATGACGGCTACGTTCTTGCCGACCTTGATCGGCGTCGCATATTCCGGGAACTTGTAAGCCTTCATAAGGTTGCAGCGGGTCAGGAACTCATTGGCCGAGTAGACACCGTTGAGGCTCTCACCCGGAATGCCCTGGAAGCGCGGCAGACCGGCACCAGTGCCGAGGAATACCGCATCAAAGCCCTCTTCCTCCATGAGCTCGTCAACCGTGAACAGACGGCCCGCTACCGAATCCATCTCAAACTTCACGCCGAGCTTCTCGATGTTGTCGATCTCTTTCTTGACGACTTTATCCTTCGGCAGACGGAATTCCGGGATGCCGTAGGACAATACGCCGCCGGCCTTGTGCAGGGCCTCGAACACCGTAACCTTATAGCCGCGCTTGGCCAGGTCGCCAGCACAGGACAGACCAGATGGGCCTGAGCCGATAACGGCTACCTTCTGCGCATCATCAGCGAACTGGATCGGCTTGACGGCCTCATTCTTCGCCATGTAGGTATCCGCAGCAAATCGCTCCAGACGGCCAATACCAACAGCCTCACCCTTCTTGGCCAGGATGCAGTTCTTCTCGCACTGGTTCTCCTGCGGACAGACACGACCGCAGACAGCCGGCAGTGCGTTGGATTCCTTGATTTTCTCGATCGCGCCATCGAAATCGCGATCCTTGATCTTGCTGATGAAAGCCGGGATATCAATGGATACCGGGCAGCCCTTGCGGCACTGCGGCACCTTGCAGTTCAGGCAGCGCTCTGCTTCGGCTACTGCCGTCTCTTCATCATAGCCCAGTGCGACTTCATCAAAATTATGGGCACGGACTTTCGGGTCCTGTACCGGCATATCATGTTTTTTCAAAGAAAGAGCCATTATTTGTTACCTCCCAGTCCGATGCGGCAGACATGATCCTTTTCCTCTGCCTCAAGGTCACGATACATGCGCTGACGGCTCATGAGCCCCTTGAAGTCAACCAGATGGCCATCAAACTCCGGACCATCGACGCAGGCAAACTTCGTCTCATCACCAACCGTCACACGGCAGCCGCCGCACATGCCGGTACCATCAACCATGATCGGGTTCAGGCTGACCACGGTATGGATACCCAGCTCACGCGTGCTGTCGGCTACGCTCTTCATCATGATGACCGGACCGATGGCCGTGATCTGCGCGATCTTCTCGCCACGGTCGACGAGGGCCTGGACCGCATAGGTAACGAAGCCCTTGATGCCACGGGAACCATCATCGGTCGTGACCAGGATCTCATCCGTGACTTCCTTCATCTCTTTCTCCATGATGAGGATGTCCTGCGTCTTAGCGCCCATGATAGCGATGACCTTATTGCCAGCAGCTTTCATAGCCCGTGCAATCGGGAAGGTCGGTGCCACACCGATACCGCCGCCAACGACAACAACCGTGCCATCGAACTTCTTGATCTCAGACGGCTGACCCAGCGGTCCTACGAAATCAACGATGGAATCGCCGGCATTGAGCTCAGCCAGCTTCATCGTCGAAGCGCCGATCACCTGGAATACCAGATTGACCGCACCGGTCTCCTGATCATAGTTCGCAATCGTCAACGGAATGCGCTCGCCCTTCTCGTCCACGCGAAGTACGATAAACTGCCCCGGCAGGGCCTTCTTGGCAACACGCGGTGCCTCAATATCCATGGAGAAGACATTCGGTGAAAGCTCCTCTTTCTTCAGAATCTTAAACATGATTCACTCTCCCTATTACACTACAACACACATATTGAACTCTCAGGCAAATACGCCATGGAGATATTCTTCCAGATCTGTCCGGATCGGCATGAGATACAGGCTGGCATCCCGCTTGTCCGCCCATTCCATGACCTGCCGCGCAAAACCGATGCTCCAGCTCAGCGTCGGTTCAAACGAACGCGGGAAGATCACCTGATTCTTGCGTTCCCAGTAGCTCTGCGAACCGGCACTCATGACCGGCGACACCCCCCAGTAGACATCGAGCCCATCGAGCATGTCCGCATACATCTCCAGGAAGCGGTGGTCAAAGAACGGCTGCGTGAAGAAGCCGCTGGCACCGGCCTGTACCTTCCGCCGTACACGGTAAAGCTCATGCCGCATGGAACTGCGGTACTGATCGATACCGGCATAGACCTTGACCTCCGGCATTTCCTCACGGAACTTGCGGATCACGTCGGTGCTCTCGGTCGGATAGACCGCATGCGTCATACGCTGCGGCGGATCACCCTGGATGACCAGGACTTCCCCGATCTTATGCGCCCGCAGATAATCTTTCATGGGCAGCTCTTTATCGAGGTCGATATCCATCGCCCGGATATGGGGCATCGACATTCGGAAATAATCCTGTGCGACGACTGCCCCTGCCAGCTGCGCAGATCAAAGCGCAGGAGATCCGGGATATTGATGACATCGACTTGCTCCTGATATTGCTGTAAGAGCGTCAGTTCATTCCGCAGGGATTCCTCCTCGCGCGGAACGAGTTCGACCGATACACGTTTCATAGGCTGCCTCCAGATTTTCTGTAAATGAGTTACACAAATCTTATTGTAAGGGCTTTTTATGGATTTTGCAAGTATCCCCAAAAGTAATAAATAACTAATATTAATGATAAAATAAAGCGCATTGAGCATTCCTGCTCAATGCGCCCGCTGGATCAACCAGCCTTATCGTCAATCAGAACAAGCCAACGATGCGGCCGTCCTTATCGATATCCATATTCTCAGCCGCCGGATGCTTCGGCAGTCCCGGCATCGTGAGGATGTTGCCCGTGAGAGCAACGATGAAGCCCGCACCAGCCGACACCCGCAGCTCACGAACCGTGATGCGGAATCCCGTCGGACGTCCCAGCTTCGCGGCATCATCAGACAGCGAATACTGCGTCTTGGCCATGCAGACCGGCATCTTGTCAAAGCCCAGCTCCTCGATCTCCTTGAGCTGCTTCTTAGCTGCTGCCGTGAAGTCTACGCCGTCAGCACCATAGATCTCGCGGGCAACCGCGCCGATCTTCTCCGGAACCGACTGCTCCGTCTCATACATGAAACGGAAATGATTCGGCTTCCTGAATGCTTCATCCACTTTCTCAGCCAGCTTCAGACCGCCTTCGCCGCCCTTGGCCCAGACTTCCGACAATGCCACTTCGGCGCCCAGCTCGTTGCATTTCTGCTCCACGAAATCCAGCTCTTCCTTCGTATCCGTCGGGAAGGCATTGACAGCCACAACTGCCGGCAGACCGAACTTCTGGATGTTCTCGATGTGCTTCGTGAGATTGGCCAGCCCCTTTTCCAGTGCCGCCATATCGACATGGTCGAGCTCTTTCTTATCCAGACCGCCATGCATCTTGAGCGCACGGACCGTAGCAACGATGACCACCGCATCCGGATGGATACCGGCGAAACGGCATTTGATATCCAGGAACTTCTCCGCACCAAGGTCCGCACCGAAACCGGCCTCCGTCACGACATAATCTGCAAACTTCAAAGCAAACTTCGTTGCCATGACACTATTGCAGCCATGTGCGATATTCGCGAACGGGCCGCCATGGATGAAGGCCGGCGTCCCCTCAAGCGTCTGCACGATATTCGGCTTGATGGCATCCTTGAACAGCAGCGTCAGTGCACCGGTCACATTGAGTTCCTTCGCCCGGACAGCACGGCCATCGCGGGTATAGGCTACAACGATCTCGCCCAGACGCTTCTTCATATCCTCAAGATCAGAAGCCAGGCAGAGAATTGCCATCATCTCGGAAGCCACCGTGATATCAAAACCCGTTTCACGCGGCACACCATGAGCCTTGCCGCCCAGACCGATCACAACATGGCGCAGGGCGCGGTCATTGAGATCCAGCACGCGCTTCCAGACCACACGGCGCACATCGATATCCAGTGCATTGCCCTGCTGGATATGGTTGTCCAGCACCGCCGCCAGCAGATTATGGGCCGTAGTGATCGCATGGAAATCACCCGTGAAATGAAGGTTGATATCCTCCATCGGAACCACCTGAGCATAGCCGCCGCCAGCAGCGCCACCCTTGAGGCCAAAGCATGGGCCAAGGGACGGTTCACGCAAAGCAACCGCAACCTTCTTGCCCTGCTTATGGAACGCATCAGCCAGACCGACACTCGTCGTCGTCTTGCCCTCACCAGCCGGTGTCGGATTGATGGCAGTCACAAGAACCAGCTTGCCGTTCGGACGGTCTTTGACCGTTTCCCAGGCATCAAGCGTAACCTTTGCTTTATACTTCCCGTAAAGTTCCAGCTCATCCTCTGAGATTTCCAGTTTCTCAGCGATTTTCCGGATGTCCTGCATTTCTGCTTCCTGAGCGATCTCCACATCGGTTTTCATTAGCTTTCTTCTCCTCCATACTTCACAAAACTATTAAACAATACAGGCAAGGCCAGTCTTAGCCTAAGAGACAGGTACCTACCAAGTTCCGCTAAAAGATGTCACACAAGCCCAGCCGGAGGGCGGGCAGACCACCATAAGCGCAGCATTGCCGTTCTGCGTAAAGAAAAAATTTTTTGCCGACACAAATCGTTTCAAAAGAGCGTCCGTCCAAACGAAGTGCGTTTAGCTCCTTTTGAAATGCTTAATTAAAGGCAAAAAATTTTTTTAGCAGGTTGGCTAAGCGGAGCGTTGGTGATCTGCACGCCCTCCGGCGGTCATCTATTGCCTGCCCCTCATCTCTTATATGCCGCCCTGTATTATTTTCCTACCTGTAATTCAGCCGCCTTAACCACATTCTGCATCAGCATTGCCACAGTCAGGAGTCCTACACCTCCCGGCACTGGCGTGATCGCACCGGCAACTTCCTTCACGGCCTCGAAATCCACATCGCCGACCAGTTTCTTCGGCGCAATGCGATTGATTCCCACATCAATGATGGTCGCCCCCGGCTTCACCATATCCGCAGTGACGAACTTCGGCTTGCCGATCGCAGCGACAAGAATATCCGCCTCTTTCGTGACAGCCGCCAGATCCTGCGTATGCGAGTGACAGATCGTCACCGTCGCATTCCTGGCCAGCAGCAGATGCAGCATCGGCTTGCCGACAATATTGCTGCGGCCGATGATCACCGCCTTCTTACCGTCCATAGGAATATCCGCCAGTTCCAGCATGCGGATGCAGCCGGCCGGCGTGCAGGGCACAAGCCCCGGCTCCCCGGTCACCAGCCGACCGACATTGACCGGATGGAACCCATCGACATCCTTGGCCGGATCGATGCGGTTGAGGATCTCGGCTTCACAGTCAGCAATCTGCTGCGGCAATGGCAGCTGCACCAGGATGCCGTGGATCCGCTTATTGAGATTGAGTTCATCGATCTTGGCGATGAGCTCGCCCTTGGTCGTCTCCTCCGGCAGCTCGATGACCTCCGAATAGATGCCAAGCTCCTCGCAGGATTTATGCTTGTTGCGCACATACACCTGCGAAGCCGGATTACTGCCAACGATGATGACCGCCAGCCCCGGCGTCACACCATGTTTTTCACGCAGGATTGCCGCCCGACGGCCGGCATCCTCCTTGAACTGCTGGGCAAATACTTTTCCTTCCAGAATTCTTGCTGACATATCGTCACTCCTAAACAAAGTAAAAAATGAACCAATCAGAAATAAAAACTGAGCCAGGTGCAAACGAAAATAGCCACCGACACAATGCCGTTGCGCATAAAATAGCGCTGTGTCACCCGGCTGAAATCCGTCGGACTGACGATCATGTGCTGATAGACCAGCGTCCCGGCGGCGATGCCGACACCCACAAAGTAAGGCCAGTGCAGCTGCATCATGACACCTACTGTCAGGAAGCAGACAACACAGATGACATGCATGGCCTTGGAGAGCCGGAAAGCTCCTGCCGCTCCATACGTCACGGCCAGCGAATGCAGCCCCTGACTCCGGTCGAATTCCTCATCCTGGGCGCCGTACATCGCATCAAAGGCACCAATCCATAAAGCCACGGCAATGCAGAGCATGACCATCGGCACGGCAATATGTCCTGTCACGCCAACCCAGCCACCGGCCGGAGCCATCGCAATGGCCAGACCGAGGAACAGGTGGCACCAGCCCGTGATCCGCTTCATGTACGGATAGATCAGAAATGGCAGGGCCGCAATCGGCAGCAGATAGATGCAGATTGGCTGCAGCTGCAGCACCGCAAGCACCATGAGGACCAGACAGCTGACGATGAATATCTTCGCTTCCCGCCTGGAGATCTCCCCTTTCACCATAGCCCGGTAGCCCATGCGCGGCTGCTGGCTGTCATACTTGAGATCGGCCAGATTATCCATGGCCATGGCCGCAGCCCGGCCGGTCGTGATGGCCAGCGCGATCCACCAGAGATCGTGAAGTGATGGCTGACCGCCAGCTGCCAGGATCGCGGCCATGAACGCAAACGGCAGATCGAAAATGGTATGATGCAGCGCTACATTGTTGATGTGTGCTTTGATACTAATCAATCGAGACCAAGCTCCTTCCACTTGGCATCGACCTGGGTCCGGATGTCCGCCGACATATTGATCTCATCCGGCCACTCACGGGTGTGCCCCTCCTCCGGCCAGGTCTTCGTCGCATCGATGCCGAGCTTGGCTCCCCACTTCGCCATCGGCGAGGAATGGTCGAGCACATCAAGCGGTCCCTCGACAATTTCGAGGTCATGCTTCGCATCGATGTTGTTGAATACACGCCACCAGACTTCCTTCATATCCTGGACATCGACATGTGCATCGACGACAATAATCATCTTGACGTTCATCATCTGGCCCATGCCCCACATCGCATGCATGACTTTGCGAGCCTGCATCGGGAACTGCTTCCTGATGGATACGATGACACAGTCATGGAACACACCTTCCAGCGGCATGTTGATATCCACGATCTCCGGCAGCATCTGCTGCAGCAATGGCAGGAAGATGCGCTCGGTCGCCTTGGCCAGATAGCAGTCCTCCATCGGCGGCTTGCCGACGACCGTCGCCGCATAGATTGGATCCTTGCGGTGCGTGATCGCCGTGATGTGGAATACCGGATAGTCATCAGCCAGCGAGTAATAGCCCGTATGGTCGCCAAACGGTCCCTCACGGCGCTTCTCATCCGTCAGCACATAGCCTTCCAGCACGATCTCGGCCGTAGCCGGCACCTCGATATCCACGGTCTTGCATTTGACCATCTCAACCGATTTATGGCGCAGGAAACCCGCAAAGACCATCTCGTCGATATCGCGTGGCAGCGGTGCTGTCGCGGCATACGTCAGTACCGGATCCGTACCGATCGCCACGGCCGCCTCAATGCGGTCACCACCCTTTGCCTTCGTATCTCGGAAATTCTCCGCACCGTTCTTATGGATATGCCAGTGCATGCCGGTCGTACGGCTGTCATATTTCTGCAGCCGGTACATCCCCACATTACGCTTGCCTGTCTGCGGATTCTTCGTGAATACCAGTGGCAGGGTCACGAAAGGACCACCATCCTGCGGCCAGCATTTGAGAATTGGGATCTCATCGAGATTCGGATTCTCGGTCTCGACCACTTCCTGACAGGGAGCATTCTTCACATACTTCGGAAAATTGATGGCCTTCTTGATCATGGGAATCATCGTCACGATGCTCATCTTGTTCTGCAGCGAGATGTACGGCAGCTTCATCATTTCCCGCAGTTCATCGGCGACATCATCCAGTTTTTCGACCCCAAGGGCCAGTGACATGCGCTCATAGCTGCCGAACGCATTCATGAGTACCGGCATCTTTGAGCCCTTGACGTTCTCGAACAGCAGGGCGACGTTCTTTGCCCCTTCCATTTTCGATACCCGGTCCGTGATCTCGGTGATCTCCAGTTCCGGGTCTACTTCCGTCCTGATGCGGCGGAGCTGTCCACGTGATTCCAGCTCCGCAATGAACTCTCGTAAATCCTTATAGGCCAAATCAAATCCTCCTCAACAGTTAACGTCTCAAGATATACCGCACAATAAAATAACCGACTTCGTACAACACAATGATTGGCAAAGCAATCATCGACTGGGTAAATACATCCGGTGTCGGCGTAATGATCGCCCCGGCCACAAAGGACAGGAAGATGATGATACGCTGATACTTCTTCAGGAAAGCCGAAGTAATGAGTCCCATCTTGCCCAGGATCGTGATGACCAGCGGCAACTCAAAGATAAAGCCGAACGGCATCACGAACATGATGACGAAATCGAAATATTTGTCCACCGAAAACAAGGCCTGCAATTCCGTATTGCCAAATCCCAGGAAAAACCGGATACCGGCTGGCAGAACCAGGAAAAAAGAAAAGGCCAGCCCACCAAAGAACAGGATGACTGACGTCGGCACGACCAGTCCCAGCACCATGCGTTCCCGCTGGGTCAGTGCCGGCAGGAAGAAACGCCAGACCTGCCAGAACACGACCGGCAGGGCAATCAGGAACCCGGCGACACACGCCACCTTCAGATAGGTAAAAAACGCTTCTGACGGCTGCATGTAATAAAGCTTGCCAGCCGGCAGCGTAATATAATGCATGATTGCATCGATGTAATAATAGCCTACGCAGCTCCCGAGAGCTACAGCGACAAGGCATTTGATAAGCCGGCTGCGGAGTTCGGTCAGATGGGCAATCAATGACATGCTGCCTTCATCTGCTTCTTCCATCACCGGCTCGGGAGCGCCTATTTCCTTGGGCGCTTCAATTTCTTCATATTGCTTCTCTTCTGCCATCGACTCCACCCGGCTTACTGCTTCGTCGTCGTATCCGTCTTCGGCGGCAGCTCTTTCGGCTGCTCCGTGACGTTCGTCATCTGCTGCTGCTGAGCCGGCGTCTCATCTTCGGCTGCGTTGCTCTTGAACTCCTTGATGCTCTTTCCAAGGGCCTTGCCGATTTCCGGCAGCTTGCTCGGACCAAAAACCACCAGGGCAATCAAGAGAACAATTCCCAGACTCTGCACACTAACCATTTCAATTTCCTCCAAACATTATTATCACTCATAGTTATTTGATTCTATTATACCGAAAACCAACTGAAATCTCAATGAATCTTACCGCATCGCCCATACGAAATCCTTATATCCCTATAAGAAAACCACCTCCTGTCATATGCAAAAGGTGGTTTGTATCTCATGATTCTTTTTTCACATCGGCCTGCTGGGCAGCGACCTGCTGGCGAACGGACTCCTGCGTAGGAGCCGTATAGGCCGGGGCCGCCGGAGCCGGCTGTACTTCAGGCTGCGGAGCCGCTGCCTGGGCAGCTACGCTGCCTGCCGGGGCCGCCTGTGCAGCCGTTGGCTGAGCAGCAGTCGGCTGCGCAGTTGCGGTCGGCTGTGGCTGAGCAGCAGGCTGTTGAGCCGCTGCCTGCTGTTGCGAACGGACCGGGGTATCAATCGGTTCATTGATGGCCTGCGACAGGGCATTCGTCGCCTTCTTGAACTCCCGCATCCCCTTACCCAGTGAGCGCGCCATCTCCGGCAGCTTGCCCGGGCCAAACACGATCAGGCCAATGACCAGGATCAGGATAAATTCTGGTACTCCGATTCCAAACATTTTAATCTCCTCCAACCATTCTCACATATAATACACTGCAAGAAAAAACCGTTATCACAATTTATAACTATCATAAAAATTTAATATGATAAATCCAGTAATCAAAAATCGCGATCCCCGATAAAGTCCGTAACCATCAGGAAGGCTTCGCGGATGTCCGCCGGCAGGCTCGCCGGCAATACGGCCCGGGCCCGCTCCAGATAATCATCGGCCTGCTGCTTGGCCAGTTCGATCCCATCGGTCGCCTTGACAATGGCCAGTGCCCGATCAACCATCTCATCCGTCATCTCCGGATCGGTTACGATACGTTCCAGCTCAGCCGCATTAGGGCTCACATTCAACGCATGGATGACAGGCAGCGTCACGATGCCCTGTCGGATGTCATTGCCTGCCGGCTTGCCGATCTGTTCCGACGTCTGCAGGATATCCAGCAGATCATCGGTAATCTGAAATGCCATGCCGATACAATGTCCATATTCCGCCAGCTTGCGGGTATCCACTTCCGGCATACCGCCCACCAGTCCGCCCAGTTCACAGCAGATTTCCAGGAAATCTGCTGTTTTTTTCTGGATGCGCCCATAATAGTTGTCCAGATCCTTGACCGCCTGATAGACCGTGTGATTCTGAATGATCTCACCGACGCTCAGATTGCAGACCAGTTCAGCCAACCGCCTGGAGACATGCTCTCCATAAGTGCTGTCCGCAATCAGACCAAATGCCCTGGCAAAGATATAGTCCCCGCTCAGTATCGCAACCTGATTGTTCCACTTCGCATTGGCCGTAGCCTGTCCGCGCCGAGTATCTGCTTCATCAAGCACATCATCATGAACCAGTGAAGCCGTATGGATCAGTTCCAGCGCTTCCGCCAGCGGCAGCACCCGTTTCAGATCGAAGTCCGGCCCACCATGAGCAGCCAGCAGGCACAATGCCGGACGAATGCGTTTGCCGCCCGCACTGACCAGATGCGTACCTACTTCCGTCACCAGTTCTACGGATGAAGCAACTGCCCCGGTCAGCCCTTCGTCCAACTCCGCAAGATCGCTTTTTATCACATCAAACATGGGGTTTGACACATTTATCACCTACAAAATCCTACTCTTATCTTCCGCATAGCATATTCTATAATATTACTACATTTCACCTTATTTGTCATTGATAAACTTTTTATTGCGTTTCACCTGTCTGCCATAAAACAAATTCATCATACATTTCGCCAGAAAAGCGCAAAAACCAGTCTTTATGAATGATTCCCCCTAAAGACAAAGACGCGTGGGCATAATACCCACGCGTCATCATTCATCGCCTTTGAAAGTTACGGTAAGCCCTGGGGCGGCCCAGGATCTCGGCCATCACCACGGCCTGTTGTGCCGCGCCCAGAGTCAGCGGCGGCAGGATGGGCCGGGGCTGCGGCGCTGGCTGTGCCAACGGTACTGCCGGAGCCGGGCTGACCACCTGAGTGTGCAGCCACTGGCCGGGGCTTGGGCACCACTGGTACAGGCGCTGTTTTGGCAGCAACTGAAGGCGCGGCCCTGGAGCCGGCGCATCACGGTGCTGTCCGGGCCACGGCTGTGGAACCGGCGGTGGCAGCTGGATATCAATATCACGCCGCCGTGGACGGGGCGGAACCTTTTTCTTTCCGCCCAATTTGTCCGACAAAATAGCCAATATAGCAAACAGGATAATTACCAGGATGGAATCCATACGAATCCCTCCTTACTTCACCGGAGCAGCCGGTGCCTGCAGCTTGCTCTTGCCATCGGCATGGCTGATGGCATTGCGCATATCCGTATCAGCCTGCACATTGTTCAGATTGTAATAATCCATAACCCCAAGCTTGCCATCGCGCAATGCCTGTGCCATCGCATGCGGTACTTCGGCCTGAGCCTCGACGACCTTGGCCTCCATCTCCTGCGTATAGGCTTTCATTTCCTGTTCCTTGGCAACAGCCATTGCACGGCGCTCCTCAGCCTTGGCCTGCGCAATGCGCTTATCCGCCTCAGCCTGATCCGTCTGCAGTTCAGCACCGATATTACGTCCGACATCCACATCAGCGATATCGATGGAAAGTATCTCGAATGCCGTCCCGGCATCCAGTCCCTTGCCCAAAACGGTCTTGGATATATCATCCGGATTGGCCAGCACATCGTTATGATTGGCAGACGAACCGACCGTCGTAACGATACCCTCACCGACACGGGCAATGATTGTCGGCTCGCCCGCACCACCTACGAGACGGTCGATATTGGCCCGCACCGTGACCCGTGCCTTGATCTTAAGCTCGATACCATTCTTGGCCACAGCCGATACCGTTGGCGTCTCGATGACTTTCGGGTTGACACTCATCTGTACGGCTTCCAGTACATCGCGTCCAGCCAGGTCAATGGCCGCGGAACGCTCAAACGGCAGAGGAATCTGTGCCCGATGGGCAGCAATCAGCGCATCGACAACCTTATCGACATTGCCTCCAGCCAGATAATGTGCCTCCAACTGATTGACCTGCACATCGAGACCAGCCTTATTGGCCTTGATCAGCGGCAGGATAATCTTTGCCGGCGGTACCCGGCGCATACGCATCCCGACCAGCGTAACGATGCTGACCTGCACATTGGCAGCTAATGCTGAGATCCATAAGCCCAGCGGCACGAAATGCAGAAAAACCATGACGACGGCAATCAGCATGACCAAAAAGAAACCAGAACTAATCAATCCACCCATGAAAAAACCTCCTTATGCATAAATCCATCCATCTGACAATACCATTACTTTTTCCTTACTACAACGCGGCTGCCATTTACGGCCACTACGATGACCTCCTCGCCTTTCGGCAGGAACGCCCCTTCCGATATGACATCGACCGGACGTCCATCAATCAGGGCAGAACCAGCAGGACGCAGTTCAGTCAGTACTGTACCGTGCCGCCCCATCAGCTCATTTCTCGGCTCGGCACTGACATAGCCACGGCTTGAGCTGGACTGATCCTTGAGCACAACCTTGTTCCAAAGCCGGCTGGACGGCAGCTTCTTCACGATAACCGCAAAAACAGCAATTGCCACCACAAACGAAATCAGCATGGCATAAAGCGCATTGATATCACCGCCCAGAGCCAGCACGACACTGTACAGCATAGCCGCTACTCCGACACCGGCCAGCAGCCCGACTGTCGGCATCAGCAGTTCAACGATGATGCAGAGTATCCCCACCAGGAATATCGCAATCTGATAGAGATCAACCAGTCCTTTCACATACTGGCTGCCCCAAAAGACGCCAGCTGCTACGAGCCCCAACAGCACACCACCGCCCATACCTCCGGTCTTTATTTCCACAAAGATTGCCAGAAACATGATTGCCAGCAGCAGCATCTGCAGCAGCGGCATTCCCACGATAAGCTCCATACGCCCACCTCCTTCTCCTTACATATTCCTCACAGCAGTCAGAAATCCCTGCAAACAAAAAGATCGCATGGCGTACCATACGATCTTATTTTAGCAGATCTATATGAAAATCTGCTTTGTATGTGGTATCAGAGCTTGAATACCTTTATAGCCGTCTGCAATTCCTGCGCCAGGTGTGCCAGCGAATCACTGGCCTGGGCAATATCCTGAGCCGATGCCGTCTGCTCCTCAGTTGCGGCCGATACCGACTGCATCTCATTGGAGATATTCTGGCTGTGCTGACTCAGCTGATCGACCGAAGACGTAATGCGTTCCGTATCGCCTGACACGCTGCGCATCGAATCCGAGATACCCTGGATCTCGCCGGCAATATTGCCGATCAACTGGACAATCTCACCGAAGTTCTCCTTCAGTCCGGCCACAGATGCCGTGCCTTCTACGACCTTATCCCGGCCAGTCTGCATGGAACCAACGGCTGCATTTGTATCCTGCTGTATCCTGCCGATCAGTTCGGCAATGCGCTGTGCAGCATCCTGAGACTGCTCCGCGAGCTTGCGGACTTCATCCGCCACGACAGCAAAGCCGCGGCCATATTCGCCAGCGCGGGCAGCCTCGATGGCTGCATTGAGCGCCAGAAGATTCGTCTGTTCCGCAATCTCTGAAATCGTATCAACGATCTGACCGATCTCATGCGAGCGCTCGCCAAGCTTGTCAACAATAGCTGCGGAAGACTGAACCGTCTGCTCAACATCCTGCATCTGCTGCACCGCGTCTTCTACCGACTGCACACCATGCTGGGCCCGTCTGGATGCCTGCTGGGAATTCTCCGCCACATGAGCCGATGTCGCCTCGATCGTATGTACACTGGAAGCCACTTCCGCCACCGCCTGATTGCTGCGATCCACGGATTCCTGCTGCTGGGCAGCCGCACCGGCTGCATCAGTCACCGACTGTGCGACCTGATTCGAGGCTTCAGCCGACTGCTGGGAGCTGGCCGTCAGTTCCTCAGAGGCTGAGGCCAGATGTTCGGCCGTTTCGCTGAACTTGCCCATAAGCCCACGGAGATTCGTGCGGACTTCCAGCAGTGCCGACCACATCTCCCCAGCTCATCGCCGCGTTCCAATGTGATTCCGTTATTCCGGAAGTCCCCATCTTTCAGCGCCCGGCAGACAATGATCATCTGCTTCAAAGCCGACGTGATCTCCCGGATAATGTAATTGGCCGCCAGGAAGAGCAGCAGGAAGGCCACGACCGAGATGATAAGCATCATGCGGTTCGTTGCTGCCGACGTCTCACTGTTCGCCTGCTGTGAAGCTTTATCTCCTCATTGCAGTTATCCTGCAGATCCGTAAGGCTCTCCTTCAATGCATTGAGCTTCTTGATGCCATCGCCGCCATACAGGACGCTGGCCTCCTCCATACGGCCGGCAATCGTCAGCTCAATGACATCGCCGGATACCTTCTTATAGTCCTGCCACTTCTGCTCCGTATCCGCCAGCTTCGGCTGCACAGCCGGATCGCTGCCCATGAGGTCCTTATAGCTGTTCCATGCAGCCATAAAGTCCCCGCTGTATTTATCATTCAAATCATTCTTCATCTTCCCCCGGCGCTCCGGCTTCGGCGTAGCGACAGCCTCGAGCATAGCCGACTGGATCTTGCGCATGTTCAGCTGATCCTCAGCCAGATACTGCTGCGCCGGCAAATAGGTACTGCCAAGTGTATTGACCGTTGTCTCCGCCTTCTGCAAGGAAGAGAAACCGGTAAACGATACTGCAGCCAATCCAATTGCCGCGACAAAAGCCAGACACAGGATCTTATAGGCCATACGAATATTACTCAACCAATTCATGATTATCCGACCTCCAGTAATTCACATACATCTTCCTAGAATGTAATTATACGCATAAATCGACTGAAATCCTACCAAATCCGATTAAATCTAAATAAAGTTATATTTTTTCTAAAGAAACCTTTGCATTCTCATGGTTCCGTACATGTCAGCCCCTATTTCAACAGAGCGATAAACTGGAATAGGTCACTCAGTTCATCGAAGAAGCACCAAGGCTAGGTACGATCAACCCCGCTCAGACAAAGTTCGGAGAACGAGTAAATATAACACAGCAAAGGAGCGCGGGGTTCGTGGAAAGAAGACCGCCGCGGGGACAGAGGTCAGCCAACGTTCCACCTAGATGTTTTGCTAAAGAATTTTTTTGTCCTTAATGAAGCATTCCAAAAGCAGCTTAACGCACTTCGTTTGGACGGACGCTCTTTTGAAACGATCGATAGAAGACAAAAAAATTCTTCTTCACGCAAAACATCAAAGCTCCACTTATGGCTGACCTCTGTCCCCGCGGCTGGGCTCGATGCATCGATGTTTGCTTTCTCTAAATCAGCTACATTGCTGGTTCTCCCATTGATGCTGAAATTCAACAAACCTGCTCGAACCGAACCAAGACCTACCGTAAGAAGGATGATGATTCAAAAGCCGCCACTAATCGACGGCGGGCGAAGGGAAACTATTTTTTTCGTCCGGAACGAGTTGCCGTAGGCTGGCACGCCGTAGGTACTACCTAGGTCCGTCGATTCGTTGCGGCGCCGTGGTACCGGCGCGTCAGCTAAGTAAATACTATATTCTTAGGGCGGGACATTTAGTGCAGGACGAAAAAAATAGTTCCACCGAACCCCGTGCTGAGCCTGTGCCGACTCGTCACCTGTAACTTATCTTGCCAGCCTACCTCAACCTACCTCGTTTCCTCTCTGTAACTTACAGTTTATCGAGATGTTTGCACACAAAAAAGCACCGACAAAATCGGTGCCTCTCAATGTGCGCTTAGCCCTGCAGCATGCTGCGGACTATATTATTGACCATCTTTCCGTCTGCGCGGCCTTTGACCTTCGGCATGAGTTTCCCCATGACCTTGCCCATATCCTTCTGGGTCTTGGCGCCTGTCTCCTCGACAGCAGCCTTCACCAGCTCGCTCACCTCAGCCTCAGACAGCTGAGCCGGCATATATGGCATCAGGACTTCGATCTCCGCCTGCGTCTTCTCGACCAGATCCTGGCGATCGCCCTTCTTGAACTCCTCAATGGAATCCTTGCGCATCTTGACTTCCTTGCTGATTACCGCGATGACATCGCTGTCGCCCAGCTCTTTCTTGCCATCGATCTCCTGCTGGCGGATTGCGCCACGGACCATGCGGATAACAGCCAGACGGTCCTTATCATGGGCCTTCATGGCTTCTTTCATATCAGCCATCAACTGATCTTTCAGTGCCATAATGGATTACTTCCTTTCAAATCGTAAAATAAAGAGGCACCCGGGAATCTTCCGACTCGCAGATGCCTCACACAATATCTTCGGGATTAACCTCTGAACTTGCGTTTACGAGCTGCCTCAGACTTCTTCTTGCGGCGAACGCTCGGTTTCTCATAATGTTCACGTTTTCTCACTTCAGCCAGCGTGCCAGCCTTCTGGGACATACGCTTGAAGCGGCGGAGAGCACTATCGATCGTTTCGTTTTTACCAACTTTGATTTCGTTTGCCATCTATTTTTCCCCCCCTCCACTTAACATGGGAGTTTGTGTTTCATAACCACACCATACAATTATACATCAGCGCCCTATAAGCTGTCAACACTTATCAATAAGAGTTAGTCAGCCCGGCGGCCACTGCATGGACCGGCCGCCCAGGAGGTGGAAATGCAGATGCTTGACGCTCTGTCCGCCTTCGTCGCCCGTATTGGCAACCACGCGGAACCCCTTCTCATCAACCTGCAGCTCTTTCGCCAGCTGCGGGATGACCTCGATCAGAATATGGGATACCAGATCTTTATCCTCAGCCTTGAGCGCCATAATGCTCTCTACATGCTTCTTCGGAATGATCAGTACATGAACCGGCGCCTGCGGCTCCAAATCCTTGAACGCCACGACCTGTTCATCTTCATATACGAGCTGGGAAGGAATCTCCTTCTGAGCAATCTTACAAAAAATACAATCTGCCATCTGAAAACACCTCCTTCGCTGGACTCCCCCGGCCGCGAATCACGTCCGAGAAAATCAGATACTCTTTATATAATTCGCGGCCAGACGCTCAAACCCTGCCTGGCACAGAAATTTATTTATCACGGGCAACGACACGACCAAACGCGCCGTCTTTATAGAGACGATCGAGCTTCACCTCATAGATCTCGCCGTCCTCGACCACATCATCCGTATAGACGCGGATATAGTTATCCGTCAGACCATCCGTGATGCCATCGGTCGTCGTCTCGAACAGGACCCGCAGGGTCTGTCCGAGGAAATGCTGATGGAACTCCCCGGCCTTGCGGGCAGCCAGTGCCTGCATGCGATGGGCGCGGTCCTTCTTGACCGGCTCCGGCACCTGATCCTCACGCTCGGCAGCCGGCGTGCCGCTGCGGCGCGAGTACGGGAACACGTGCATGCGCGAGAAATTCATCTTCGCCACGAAATCGAGCCCCGACTGGAACTCTTCCTCCGTCTCACCGGGGAAGCCCACGATGATATCCGTCGATACCTGCGATGCCGGGTACCTCCGACTCCACCCGCTCAATGAGCCGGGCGAAACTCTGCCGTATCATAGTGGCGGTTCATGCCCTTGAGCACCGCATCAGAACCAGCCTGAAGCGGCAGATGCAGATGCGCGCAGAAGCGCTCGTCAGACCGGATCAGCTCGAAGAGATCCGGCGACAGCTCGATAGACTCCAGCGAGCCCAGGCGCAGCCGTTTCAGGCCTTCCACCCGGAGCACCTCACGGCAGGCATCGGCCAGCGTCACATCTTCCGGAAGATCACGCCCATAGGCCCCGAGATGAATGCCTGTCAGCACGATCTCCTTGAAGCCTGCGGCCACGAGCTTGGCCGCCTCGGCATGGATCTTGTCCAGATGGCGCGACTTCACGGGACCGCGTGCATACGGGATGATGCAGTACGAGCAGAAATTCTGGCAGCCATCCTCGATCTTGAGGAATGCGCGTGTCCGCTGCGGCATATCATAGAGCGGGATATCCTCGAAGTCCTTCGCCTCCATGATATTGCCCACTTCATCCAGAATGCCGTCTTCCCTGGCCGCCTGCTCCACATACTCGACGATGTGGCTGCGCTCCTTGGTCCCCAGGACGACCCGGACCCCTTCAATGGCCTTGATCTCCTCCGGATGCACCTGCGCATAGCAGCCGCAGACCGCAATGACCGCCTGCTCGTTCTGCCGCTGGGCCCGGCGGATGATCTGCCGGGATTTCCGGTCACCCAGGCTCGTGACCGAGCAGGTATTGATCACATAAAAATCTGCCTTGTCCTCGAACGGGAACAATCGTATAGCCCTTCTGCTTGAAAAGGCCCTCCATGGATTCTGTCTCGAACTGGTTGACCTTGCAGCCCAGTGTCGTCAATGCCACCTTTGGCAAATTCATTCTTCCTTTCTCTATTGCTGCGCCCTCAGGCGCCTAAATCACCTTTTGCATACTGAGCAACCGTCAGTGCCGCCAGCGCTGCCGTCTCCGCCCGCAGGATGCGCGGTCCGAGCGTCACGCTGTGACCACCGGCCTCCGCTACGGCCTTCGCCTCATCCAGCGAGAAACCGCCCTCCGGTCCGACGAGCAGCACGATTCGCTTCGCCGTCACCTGGGACAGGTAGTCCTTCACCGTCTGATCCTGTTCATTCTCATAGAAGAAGATCAGCTCGGTATCGGCCGCAGGCCGCTTCCTGCTGCAGGAAATCCTCTATATCCGTCACCGGCTCCACCGACAGCAGTGCCGTGCGGCCGCACTGCTTGGCCGCTTCATCGGCAATCTTCTGCCAGCGGTCACGGCGGCCGGCCGCTTTCTTCGCATCATAGCGCACGACGCAGTTCTGGCTGCGCACCGGCACGACGCCGACCGCGCCGAGCTCGACCGCCTTCTGCACCACAAAGTCCATCTTATCGGCCTTGAGCAGGCACTGTGCCAGTACCAGCTGGATTGGCGACTCCGTGTCCGCAGCCAGCCGTTCCCGCAGGGTCAGAGTGACAGCCGTCTCGCAGAACGCCGTCATCTCCATGCGGGCCACCTGATTCTCATCATCGACGACGATGATCTCCTGCCCCGGCCGGGCCCGCATCACATGCATGAGGTGATGCGCATCTGCACCGGTGATCTCGATCGTATCCTGCAGCAGGCCCTTGTAAAAAAGCCGTCTCATTTCTCGTCTCCACGGCTGATGACCATTGCCACCCAGCCTTTTTTCCTCGATGACCTTATCGACCACGAAGCCATGCGCGATGCAGGCCGCCGTCACATCAGCCAGCCGCTCGGAAATGATGCCTGATGCCAGCAGCTGACCATGTTCAGCCAGATGCTCATCCAGCTCATCAAACAGGCGGATGATAATATCCGCGATGATATTGGCCACGATCAGATCTGCCTTGCCTTCGAAGGATTTGAGCAGATCGCTGACCCCTGTCTTTATTTGTCCGTCCAGCCGGTTCTGACGGATATTCTCCTCCGCCACATTAACTGCCGTACGGTCATAATCCATAGCCGTGACATCGGTCGCCCCGAGCTTGGCCGCGGCAATCGACAGCACTCCGGAACCCGTGCCGACATCGAATACACGCATGCCGCCGCGGACCAGCGTCTCCAGCTCACGGATGCACATGGCCGTGGTCGGATGCGTGCCAGTGCCAAAAGCGGCCCCCGGATCCAGTTCGATCACGATATCATCGGGACTCGCCGTATAGTCTTCCCAGGTCGGCTTGATGACAATCATGCCGCCGACCTTCTCCGGATGGAAATACTTCTTCCAGTTATCGGACCAGTCCTCATCCTGTACCGTAGCCCAGGAAATCGCACACGTGCCCTTTTCCATCCCATCACCGGTCACAGCCTGGAATTCTTTGATGCGCTGCTCAAAGCGGCGCAGCTTTCTCATCCAGTTCCTCATCGACCGGCAGATAGGCCTTGACCGTCACAACATCGGTATCCGCTGCCCGGGTCATATCGCTGAAATCCCACATCCCGGCATCAATGTAATCGTTCAGGAGCTCCGGGTCCTCAATGACCACTCCGGAAGCACCCAGATCATGATAGATCTCAGGCAACCACATCGGTCGCCTCATGCGTTGTCTGAATACTGACTTCGGCCCACTTCAAAACACATCGCTCCTTTTCCTTGCATTCGTATCACGTTCACTCAATGGATAGATATCTCATTATACGTTTTATCGTACGAAAAAAACAAGTGAGAGCATCACACCCTCACTTGTTTGCTATGACTGAATGAATCGCCTTATTTGAACAGGTTTTTCAGGTTGTCCAGGAAGCTCTTCTGCTCCGGATTGACCTTGTCACCGCTGATCTCGCCGAACTCCTTCAGGAGCTCTTTCTGACGCTGGTTCAGGTTCTGCGGGGTCAGTACCTTGATGACGACATGCTCATCGCCACGGACCATTGCCACGCGAGATGTGGTACACCCTTGTCACGCAGACGCAGGATCTTGCCGGACTGCGTACCCGCAGGCACCTTCATGTCCACCGGGACCGTCAAGTGTCGGGACCTGGACCTTATCGCCCAGTGCAGCCTGGACGAAGGATACCGGTACTTCCACGATGACATCATTGCCCTGGCGCTGGAAGATCTTGTGCGGCTTGATGAAGATATAAACATACAGATCACCATTGCCGCCACCACGGACGCCGGCCTCACCACCGCCGCCTACGCGGACACGCGAGCCCTGATCGACGCCCTTCGGGATATTGACCTTGATCTTTCGCGTAACCTTCTTATGACCTGTACCACGGCAGTCACCGCATGGATTCTTGATGATCTTGCCGGTGCCATGGCAGCGGCCGCAGGTCGTCTGATTGACCATCCGACCGAACGGCGTATTCTGCACCGTCTGACGCGTACCCGTACCATGGCAGTCCGGGCATTCCTCAGGACTGGTCCCCGGTGCAGCACCGGTGCCATGACAGGTCTCGCAGTTCTCCGTACGCGGAATACTGAGTTCCACTTCCTTGCCGAAAGCGGCTTCCTCGAACGTGATCTCCAGATCATAGCGCAGATCGCTGCCGCGCTCTGGTCCCGGACGACGGGAACGGCCACCGCCGCCCTGGCCGCCAAAGAACATATCGAATATATCGCCGAACCCTTCGGCACCGCCACCGCCAAAGCCGCCAAAACCACCCTGGCCGAAACCACCGAAGCCGCCGGCGCCACCGCCGCCCATACCGCCATCGAATGCCGCATGACCGAACTGGTCATACTGAGCCTTCTTCTGCGGGTCCTTCAGGACATCATAGGCTTCATTGACTTCTTTGAACTTCTCTTCGGCTGCCTTGGGGTCATCACGGTTCAGGTCTGGATGATATTTGCGGGCCATCTTCTTATAGGCCTTCTTCAATTCAGCTTCTGAAGCGTTCTTGTCAACGCCCAGCACCTCATAGTAATCGCGTTTCTCGCTCACCTTGCACCATCCTTAATAAAACTGTTGGGAGTGACCGATCACTCCCAACAGCACATACTTTGAACCTTGAATTATTTCTTGTCGTCTTTGACTTCTGTATATTCAGCATCGACCACATCATCGTCAGCCTTCTTGGCTTCCTGCTGACCGGCCTCGCCCTGTGCACCAGCAGCGCCCTGTGCACCCTGTGCAGCCTGAGCCTGCTGATAAGCAGCTGCGCTCATATCATAGAGCGGCTTCTGTGCTTCTTCCATAGCCTTCTTGATGGTCTCGGTATCGTTGCTCTTGAGCGCTTCCTTGACCTTCTCTACGCCAGCCTTTGACCTTCTCGATCTGAGCCTTGTCCGCCTTGTCGCCGAGGTCCTTGATGGTCTTCTCAGCCTGATAGACGAAGCTGTCAGCCTGATTCTTGACATCGATGGATTCCTTCTGCTTCTTGTCTTCCGTAGCGTGAGCCTCAGCCTCTTTGACCATGCGGTCAATATCCTCTTTGCTCATGCCGCCATCCGACTGGATCGTGATCTTCTGCTCTTTGCCCGTGCCAAGATCCTTAGCGGATACATGCACAATACCGTTGGCATCAATATCGAAGGAAACTTCGATCTTTGGAACGCCACGCGGAGCTGGTGGGATATCGGAGAGCTCGAAGCGGCCCAGCGTCTTGTTGCCGGCAGCCATTTCGCGCTCGCCCTGCAGGACGTGGATATCAACGGACGGCTGATTATCAGCTGCCGTGGAGAATACCTGGCTCTTATGCGTCGGGATCGTCGTGTTGCGCTCGATGATCTTCGTACAGACACCGCCGAGGGTCTCGATGCCCAGAGACAGCGGCGTAACATCAAGCAGCAGTACGTCTTTGACTTCACCGACCAGGACACCGCCCTGGACAGCAGCACCGACGGATACGCACTCATCCGGGTTGACACCCTTGGACGGCTCTTTGGACAGGAACTTGCGGATTGCTTCCTGTACTGCCGGGATACGGGACGAACCACCGACGAGAATAATCTTATGGATATCGCTGCCGGAGAGATCTGCATCGGCCATAGCCTTGCGGGTCGGCTCCATCGTGCGCTCTACGAGATCAGCCGTCAGTTCATCGAATTTCGCACGCGTCAGCGTGAGATCCAGATGCTTCGGGCCCGTAGCATCAGCCGTGATGAACGGCAGGTTGATGTTCGTCTGCGTCATGCTGGAGAGCTCGATCTTGGCTTTCTCAGCTGCTTCTTTCAGGCGCTGGGCAGCCATCTTGTCCTGAGACAGATCAATGCTGTTCTCTTTCTTGAACTCGTCAACCATCCAGTCCATGACCTTCTGGTCGAAATCATCACCGCCAAGGCGCGTATCACCATTGGTGGCCAGAACTTCGAACGTGCCGCCCGAGAGCTCCAGAATCGATACATCGAACGTACCACCACCAAGGTCGAATACGAGGACCGTCTCATCATCATCTTTATCGAGGCCATAAGCAAGAGCTGCAGCCGTCGGCTCGTTGATGATACGCAGTACTTCGAGGCCGGCAATCTTACCGGCATCCTTGGTTGCCTGACGCTGGCTGTCGTTGAAGTAAGCCGGAACCGTGATGACAGCCTGGCTGACCGTCTCACCCAGATAAGCTTCCGCATCCGATTTCAGTTTCTGCAGGATCATAGCCGAGATTTCCTGCGGCGTGTAATCCTTGCCATCGACACTTACCTTTATAATCCGACTCGCCCATGTGACGTTTGATGGACGCAATCGTGCGGTCCGGATTGGATACCGCCTGCGCTTAGCCAGCTGGCCGACCAGACGCTGGCCGTCTTTCGTGAAACCGACAACGGACGGCGTGATGCGGCTGCCTTCCGGGTTCGTGATAACAGTCGGCTCGCCGCCTTCCATAACGGATACTACCGAGTTCGTAGTACCCAGATCGATACCGATTACTTTTGACATGGTGAAATCCTCCTCATGTAAAATCAACACAATTATTTCGTAAAAAAATCTATAACTTAATTCGCAACAACCTGAACCATGCTCGGACGGATGACCCGGCCTTCGACCATATAGCCTTTCTGCAGTTCCTGAGCGATATCATCATCTTCGAGATCCTCATTCTGGACCCGCATGACAGCCTGGTGAAAGTTCGGATCAAACTTCTGCCCTTCTGTCTCGATTGGCTCAAGACCATTCTTCTTCATGACTTCCTGCAGCTGCGTATAGATCATGTCCACGCCCTTCTGGAACGCTTCGGCATCTTTGGTCTCAGCAGCCATGGCCCGCTCGAAATTATCCAGCAGCGGCAGCATATCCTTGAGGATCTCCTGTTTGATCACCGCTGATAATTCCTCTTTTTCCTTGCTGGTCCGGCGACGGAAGTTCTCGAAGTCAGCCTGCAGACGCAAAGCCCGTTCTTCCTTTTCCTTCAGGCCCACCGTCAGCTCATCGATCTTCTGCTGCATCGCATCAGCGGGGTTCTCCTGAGCTTCGTCTGCCGGCTGCGCCTCTGTATCGTTCTCGCCCTCAGCAGTATCAACTGCCTCGGTCTCCTCGATCTCCTGCTTCATCTCGTCAAACTTCTGCTCATCTTTTTTTTTCATTTCATCTTTCATGAATGATGGCAATTCCTTCACCTCTTTCAAAGGGGATATTCTTATTTCATCATTCACCAGCAGAGTCTACCAGTGAAAGCGTTTGATGACATCGGTCAAATTTGTGTTCATGTACTCCAGCAGGCTCATGGCCTTGGCGTACTCCATACGCGTCGGTCCCAGTACGGCAATCGTCCCCAGAAGCTCACCATCAAGATGGTAGGTCGCGGTAATCAGACTGCTGTCCTTGAAGTGACTATCCTCATTCTCCTGGCCGATGATGACGCCGAGCCCATCGCCCATATGGGCATGGAGGATGTCCTTCATCAGCTCTTCCTCTTCCAGCATCAGCAGCGTATCCTTGACCTTCTCCACATCGTGGAACTCCGGCTGGGCCAGCATCTGGGTCGTACCGCCAAGATAAAGGCGTTCCCGTTTGCTGGAATCCAACGCCCGATGGATGATCCCGAGCGCTGCCTCATAGAGCTGCTCATCCTGTATCTCGGCCTTGATCTCAGCCATCGAATGATGCTCGATCGTATGCAGCGTGTGCCCCATCAGGTTCTTGTTGATGACACCGGCCATGCGCTGGAAGTCCTCAAATGTGGCTCCATCCGGCATATCCAGGATCTTGTTCTCGATGAAACCGGCATCCGTCATCAGGACGGTGATGACCCGGCGGTCATCAAGCGGCAGGAACTGCAGGCAGCGGAACTGCGCCTGCGTCATCTGTGGTGCCAGCACCAGCGAGACATTCTTCGTCACCTGTGAGATGATCCGGGCCGTCTCCTGGAATACTTCCTCGATACGCTTGACCCGCCCCTTATACCAGCGGTCGATGAGGACTTTCTCCTCATCACTGACCGGCTTGGGCGGAATCAGGCCATCCACATAGAAACGGTACCCCTTGGAAGATGGCACACGGCCGGAGGACGTATGCAGATGCTCCAGATAACCCAGCATCTCCAGATCTGCCATCTCATTGCGGATGGTTGCCGGACTGACTCCCAGATCATACTTGCGGGCCAAAGTGCGGCTGCCTACCGGCTCCGCTGACTCGATGTAATCATCAATGACTGCCTTCAGTACCCGCTGCTTGCGTTCGTCAAGTTCATCGGGCATCTGCATCCCTCCTCCCTATGAAGTTTCTCTGTTAGCACTCTTAAATGGTGAGTGCTAACTTTGAATCTATTAAGATGATACCGCGAATAAAACAAAAAGTCAACACCCCAAAAGACAAAAAGTCAAAAACCATAGCCAGCATCGTTTGCTGCCTGATCACGGCTGCGGCTCATAATCCTTGCGCTGATAATGCTGATTCGCCAGATGCAGTGCCATCAGAAAACTGCCCGGTTTCCACTCCACGATATCCTTCTTCGGCAGCACGGCCTTGCCCTCAGCATAGGGCAGGATGAAATCGATGGCATCCGTAAGTCCCTGCCCTCTGGCTGTCCGGGCATCATAGAGATCTACACCAATCTGGCTGCCTACCCGGGCCAGCGTCAGATAGGCCCGCAGGACATACAGGCTGTAGTTCATTGGCCGCGTACGGGCCAGTTCCAGCGGCATGCTGCCATCGGCAGCGATCTGCTTGGCCAGCCGTTTTTCCGGCACGGCCTTGATGATCTTGCGGGCAATCGCTGGTTGTCCGGCAAACTGGGCATAGACAGCCACCTGTGCATCATACCAGATGCCATGATTGTTCCTGGCCTGTCCTTCTTTCTGCCCTTTTTCACTGTGCAGCAGCCAGTCTGTATAATCACGGAACCAGGCTTTGACCGCCTTCTGCCGCTCCGGCGTATAAGCCTCCGCCCCCTGCAGCAGGTTCAGGCTGTCCACCACATCGATCAGACTGACCGTATCAATGATGCCCGTAGAACGACCGTCATTCCTGCCCGGTACCAGCTGTGCATGCTCCAGGTTTGGATTCATGCGGGTTTCCGGATTGATGAACCAGGCGGAAGCGATCTCCACGGCCCGATCCGCATACTCCTGCTGACCACTGACCGCATAACCGCGCGCCAGATCCCGAATCTGATCCATCATCCGCTGCATGCGTTTGATGTCATAGCAGCTCTCATCGTTCCGTTCCGGATTAGCCAGACCATCATGCTGGACATACGGCAGCCCATCCGGCTTTGACTGATCCGGCCAGTAATAGGTAGCCAGGCTCGTGTAGTCATGCTTATCCCCGGATTCCGGCACAGTCTCCTTATCCGTGATCAGCGGAATCGGCTGCTTCAGGCGTTTCTCTGCATAACGGATCAGCTTTTCTTTCGATGGATAGAATGATGATGCCATCCCCTGCCCGACTGCCTGCAGTTCCGCCCGGTCGATCCATATACCTTCCGATGCCTGCCCCGTCTGTCCCATCAATATCGTAAGTGCCACTACACCGACCAGGATCCAGTTCCGTTTCATCTTCCCCAAGCACATGAAAATCCCTCATTTCTTCACAAAAGTCAGTCAGAAAGTACATACTACTAAGAAGATACCGCGAATTGCCGGTAAAGTCAAAGCTTATATCCTTCAAAAAAAATGCTGAAATCCCCCGGACTTCAGCATTTTCCTGCTATGTAATTTCAAACCTCGGAATTAGGCTTTCTTTTTCATGGTGCGGGCAAAATACCGGGTCAATTCCTTCATCGACTCGATTGTCGCCTGACGATCGGTGTAAGCCTCATCCATGATAACCAGAATAAAATCACCATCCGCGCCATAGAAGATGCCGCCGTCGTCATAAAGTCCGGTCACTTCCCCCGTCTTATGGGCAATGGACCAGTCCGGCAGCGCAGCGGGAAAACACTCCGTATCCTTCTGACGGGACAGGATGCCAAGCATGAATTTATCTTCCTGCTCACCGACCAGCTCATGATAATAAAGCCGGGTCAACAGATGACCGATATCCCGGGCCGAAGAATAATTTTTCCAGCCATTATTGCCGATCATCATCTTATGTGCCAGTTCCGTATCCTTATAGCCATGTGCCGTGATATAGTGATTAATCTGATCCATCCCCAGCCGGTCGATAATGATATTCGTCGCAGAATTGTCACTGTCTGTGATCATAACGGTCAGCAGCCGCCGCAAGGTCATCTGTTCCCCGATATTATACCAGGTAATCACTCCGGCCCCACCAACCACATCATCCTCAGCGATCGTGAGTTTTTCATCCAGCGACAATCGTCCATCCTTGACTTCCTGCATAGCCGTTGCCATAATGAACACCTTGATCATACTGGCTGGCGACATCTGCCGCGGCTGATAAAGGAACGGCTCCTCCTCCCGGTCCGGGCGCAGAAAATAAATCGAGAACCGATTGGCATCCGCTCCCAGTATGCGCGTCACCTGCTGCTGCAAGGCTGCTTCATCCGCAGCCTTCGGCGTACGTTCTACGCTGATAGCTGTCGGATGGACTGATAACTGCATTGACTCAGCCTCAGCCTGCGATGCCTCCTGATGGTTTTTCCAGACCGAGACGGACAGCATCCCGCCGGTTTCCAGTACCACCATAATGCAAAAAAACATGAAAATCCGTTTGAATGTCAACGATACAACCTACCTTTTCCTTACCAGGGCTGTGGCGTAATCGGTGTCACCACCCCGAAACGATATCCCTTAGCCTTCAACGTATTGATAATCCCCTGCAATGCCTTGACGGTCTGCTCCTTGCCCCCACAGCTGTGCATGAGCACCAATGCCATATTGTCCTTCAGGTTCCCCTTCGTCATACTGTCGACGAACTGTACCTGCCGGGCTGCATTCGGACGTTTCGGCGTTGCATCCTCTGAGCTTACATTCCAGTCATGCGGCACATAGCCGGCCAGATTGACTGCCTCATAGAAATCATTGCCGAACATTCCGACCGTACCACCTGGTGCACGGATAATCAGCGGGCGGACCCCCAGGACATTGAAGATGACCTCCTCCGACTGCTGCATATCAGCCAGGAAGTTCTCCTTGCTCTTATAGAGCCGTTTATAATCATGATCATAGCTGTGATTGCCAATGGCATGACCTTCATTAAAGATGCGCTTGAGGACCGCGGGGTTCTCCTGTGACATCTTACCCGTCACATAAAACGTAGCATGGATTCCATTTGCCTTGAGTATGTCAAGGATAGCCGGCGTATTCTTATTATCCGGACCATCATCAAATGTCAGATAAGCTACCTTCTCGGATGTATAGTGCTCCAGTTGCGGCAGCATGGTTGGCAGGCCCTTATCCTGGCGCTGCTTCAGGGTATAACGATCATAGACCGGTTTATCTACATCTTTCAGATCCGTCACCAGATTCGAATAATCGCCCCTGGCCAGGATGTATGCATCCGACTCGACACCAGGTTCCGGTTCGGAGGCTTCCTGTACAGCAGCTTCCTGCCCGGCTCCCTCATGATGCTGCCAGGCAAACCCGACCACACTTGCTGACATGATAATACCAGCTGCTATGACAAACTTCAATAGCACTTTTTTATCCATGCACACCGCTCCCCATCTCTAACGTAATTCTAATCTGCACTGTTATCCATTATAGCAGATTACCTCCTATCCGAGTAGGAATTCTTCAAAAACCCAGTTGCCATACTTCATCCCAAGATCCGTCAGACATACACTATCTGCCGACTCCTGCAGGAATCCCCGTGCTTTCATCCGCGTTATGGCATCCTCATAGACAGATGCCAGTGTGCAGCCAAACTTTTCCTGAAAACGCGCTTTGGAAATCCCCACAGCAGTCCGCAGCGCCAAAAAACAGAACTCCTCCATGTCAATCCTGCGGTCATGCGCCTCCTCCGGCTGCATGACATCCTGCCCGGAATGAATCCCTTCGATATAAGCTTCAATATCGCTGACGTGTTCCCAGCGCTGACCATCCAGATAGGAATGAGCTGCTGCTCCAAGCCCCAGATACGGCACATCCTGCCAGTAACTCAGATTGTGCCGGCTTTCCCGGCCCGGCCGCGCAAAATTCGAGATCTCATAGCGCGCATAGCCCTGCTGCGGCAGCGCGCCCGTCATATAGTCATACATCTGCTCGGTCAGTTCATCAGACGGCAGATGCAGCCGCCCCTGTTCCTGCATCTTCATGAAGGCCGTGCCTTCCTCCAGCTGCAGGCCGTAGATCGAGATATGCTCCGGTGCCAGGGCCAGGACCTGCCCGACACTGGCCTGCAGCTGCTCCATCGTCTGCCCCGGCAGACCATACATGAGATCCAGGCTGATATTTTGGAAGCCGGCCGCCCGGGCCAGCTGGAATGCCTGCACAGCCGCAGCGCCAGTATGAATCCGGCCAATCCGTTTCAGCAGGCCATCATCGAAGCTCTGCACGCCAAAGCTCAGCCGATTGACTCCACTATGACGCAGCCTCGACAGATACGCCTCATCCACCGTACCCGGATTGCATTCCACTGTAAACTCCGGCTGCGTGCCCTCACTCAGACACGCCGTTGTCACCGTCCGGATGATATGTTCCAGCTGACCGGCTGACAATGCCGTTGGTGTCCCACCGCCGATATAGATTGTTGCCGGTTCCCCCCATTTCTGCCGATAACAAGAGCCCTGTGTCTTTATTTCCTGACACAGGGCCGCTGTATAGTCTTCCATATAACGCTCCCGCCCGGCAAAGGACGGGAAATCACAATAGAAACATTTCTGCCGGCAGAAGGGAATATGGATATAGATACCCCATTGCATCATGTATTCCCTCTATCACAAAATCAATATACTCAGTCGATCTTCAGGATGGCCATGAACGCTTCCTGCGGCACCTCGACGCTGCCGACAGACTTCATGCGCTTCTTGCCTTCCTTCTGTTTCTCCAGCAGCTTGCGCTTACGGGAGATATCACCGCCATAGCACTTGGCCAGTACATCCTTGCGGCGGGCCCGGACATTCTCACGGGCAATGACCTTGGACCCGATGGCTGCCTGGATTGGAATCTCGAACATCTGCTGCGGGATGATCTCCTTGAGCTTGGCCGCCAGCTGGCGCCCACGACTGGCCGCTCGGTCCTTATGCACGATTGTCGACAGGGCATCGACCGGATCGCCATTGAGCAGGATATCGACCTTGACCAGCTGCGAAGTCTGATAATCCGCCAGTTCATAGTCAAGCGATGCATAGCCGCGCGTCGCCGACTTCAGGCGGTCGAAATAATCAAAGATGATCTCATTGAGCGGGATATGGTAAGTAATCATGACACGATTGGTGTCCAGATAATCCATCGTCTTGAACTCGCCCCGCTTGTCCTGCGAGATCTCCATTACCGCGCCGACGAAATCATTCGGCACGATAACCGTCGCCTTGACGTACGGCTCCTCGATATGCTCGATCTCCGTCTGTGGCGGCAGTTCCGATGGATTGCTGACCTTCAGCATCGTGCGGTCCGTCTTATAGACATGATAGATGACCGATGGTGCCGTCGTGATGAGCTTCAGATGATACTCGCGCTCGAGCCGCTCCTGGATAACATCCATGTGCAGCAGGCCGAGGAAACCGCAGCGGAAACCGAAGCCCAGGGCAATCGATGTCTCCGGCTCAAATACCAGAGCCGCATCATTGATCTGCATCTTTTCCAGAGCATCCTTGAGATTGTCATAGTCCGAGCTCTCAACCGGGTACAGGCCGCAGTAGACCATCGGCGTAACGCCGCGGTAGCCAGGCAGCGGCTTATCCGCCGGACGGTCAGCAAAGGTGATGGTATCGCCGACCCGCACATCGCGGACATCCTTGAGTGAACCGGCCACGAAACCAACCTCGCCCATATCCAGATGACCGACATCCACCGGCTGCGGCTTGAAGCAGCCCACATCGGTGACCTCGAACTCCTTGCCCGTGGCCATCATCTTGAGCTTCATGCCCTTCTTGATATGTCCCTGCTTGACCCGGACATGCGCAATAACGCCCTTATAGGAATCAAAATACGAGTCAAAGATCAGGGCCTGCAATGGTGCCTCGGCATCCCCCTCCGGCGCCGGGATATACTTGACGATTGAATCGAGGATTTCCTCGATGCCGATACCGGCCTTGGCCGAAGCCAGTACCGCATTCGACGTATCCAGTCCGATCGTATTCTCGATCTCTCCCTTGACCCGCTCCGGCTCAGCACTCGGCAGATCGATCTTATTGATGACCGGGATGATCTCCAGATCATGTTCCAGCGCCATATAGACATTGGCCAGCGTCTGGGCTTCGACGCCCTGGGCTGCATCTACGACCAGCAGTGCGCCCTCACAGGCAGCCAGGCTGCGGGACACCTCATAGGTGAAATCCACATGGCCCGGTGTGTCGATAAGATTCAGCTGGTAGGTCTCTCCGTCCTTACCCTTGTAGTCGAGCCGGACCGTCTGCGCCTTGATCGTGATGCCGCGCTCACGCTCCAGATCCATATTATCCAGGACCTGTGCCTCCATCTGCCGCTCGGACAACGTGCCTGTATATTCAATCAAACGATCCGCAATCGTCGATTTACCATGGTCGATGTGGGCAATAATCGAGAAATTGCGGATATTCTTGTTCTGCATGCTCATTTTCCTTTCATGTGCGAATCCATATAGCCTCTATTATAGCATTGAAGCCCATTCGCCTGCAAGAAATATGGGGGGTACTCAAAGAAAACTGTTGCTTTTTCGATTTTCACATGCTAGAATACTAAGGTAATGACATCAACGGAGGTGAAACCAATTGCCAAATATCAAAGCATCTATTCTTAGTGTAAAATCTGACGCTAAGCGCCATGCAAAGAACGCTGCTGAGAAGTCTCGTGTACGTACTGCTTCCCGTCGTGTTCTCGACGCTGTTGAGGCTGGAAACGCTGATGAAGCGAAATCCCTCCTTACGGCTGCTTGCAAGACTATCGACCAGGCTGCTGCTAACCATGTTTATCATAAAAACTGCGCAGCTCGCAGAAAGTCCCGTCTGGCTCGCAAAGTCAACGCACTCGCTAAGTAATTTCTCAGATGAGATAGAAAAAGCCCCACTCTTTTTGAGTGGGGCTCTTTTGCTATGCTTGTTTTTTCTGTACGGAATGCAGCCGCAGGACCAGGCAGACGGCTCCGACCAGGATGCCGATGATCAGGCCGATCCAGTAGCCATACGGGCCGAAGGACGTATAGTTGGCCAGTCCCCAGCCAGCTGGCAGGCCGACAACCCAGAACGACAGCACCGCGAGCAGGAACGTCACATGGACATCCTTGTAGCCGCGCAAAGCGCCCTGCAATGGTGCATTGATGCTGTCCGAGAACTGCATGAACACCGCATAGACCAGGAAGCCCACGAGGATGGGCCGAACCTCCTGGCTCGACGTGTAGAACGCTGCTATGGCTTCACGGAACTGCGTCAGCAGGAGCGCCAGGCTGCCGACGAACAGGAACGTCAACACTCGGCTCAGGCGGATATACTGCCGGGCATCCTGCTGACGTTTCGCACCGACCTCATAGCCGACCAGAATCGTCAGCGTCATGCTGACCGCCAGCGGCACCATGTAAACCATTGTCGTGAAGTTCATCGCTGCCTGATGTGCCGCCACGATAGCCGTACCATAAGCCGTCATGAACAGACCGACCGCACCAAAGATGCTCTGCTCGCAGAACATCGTCCCACCGATCGGGATGCCAATGCTCAGCTGTTTCTTCCACTCCGCGAAATCCAGCCGCGGCAACTGATGAAATACCCGATACTGTTTGAACGGGCTGATCTGTGTCACCACGATTGCATTAAGCGCCAGATTCAGCGTCAATGCGATCGCCGAACCAATGCCCGCACCAATACCGCCGAATGCCGGAACCCCGAATAAACCATACATCAGGATATAGTTCAGGATAATATTCGTCGGCACCGTGCACATGGTGATGATCATGGTCAGCCGCGTATAGCCATGTGCATCGATAAAGTTGCGCAGCACCCCCGCCAGAAAAATCGGGATGATGCCGAACGATACTGCGATCAGATAATGCTGGGTGATATACTCCACCCGCGGTTCCAGGTTCAGCAGCGGCAGCGCCCAGGGAACTATCAGCCAGCCCAGCGCCAGGAAAATCACTGCCAACCCGAAGGCCCAATAGAATCCCTGCTTGACGATAAAGCCTATCCTATCCTGGCGACTGGCACCATAGAGCTGCGAGATTGTCGGTGTCAGTCCCGAGATAATACCAAGAAAACTGCCGAAGAACGGCATGAACAGATTGACCCCGACGGCTACACCCGCGAGGTCCTGCTCACTGATATGTCCGGCCATGACGGTATTGAAAAACCCAGTTGCCATAAGGGACAGCTGGGTAATGAATATTGGCAGGAGCACGGCAAAGAACTGCCGTGCCTTCTGTCTGTAGTTAAAGGTCTGCTTCATTAATTCTCATCCTTGCGCAGGCAGCAATTCTTATACTTCTTGCCGCTGCCGCAAGGACAGGGATCGTTACGCCCCACCTTCTGGCGGCGGACTTCATCGAACGAGATCACCTTGCCCTGTCCTGAGGCTGCCATAAGCTCATTCGGGGTATGGCCCTTAAGCGGCCAAAGGTGCGTCGTATTGTTGAAAGCAATCAGCAGTGGCACGATGGCCTCCGCCTTGCGGTCATCCTTCATAAGACCGAGTTCATCCAGATACTCTACGGCTTCCTGCATACTGCCGCCATTCTGCAGCAGAATCAGCAGCTCACCAGTAATATCCGCAGCCTTCAGGACCTCGCAGCCATGCTCACGCATGAAGTACTGGGCCAGTTCCTTATAGGCATCGGTTGCCGCAATATAGCTTTCCGTACCAGCCTCATAGACCGCCTGATAATCCAGCACGGCAAAATCCAGATTGCTATGCTTATGCTGCTCATCTTCGAGCTTATTCTCATCAATCAGCGTATAGTATTTTGCTCCCTGCGGCAAAGCAACGAGCGTATTCTGCCAGCATGACGCATTGAGCATGACACCAACAAAATCCCTGAAGGATACCTGCTCCTTCTCAGCTGTCTCCAGATAGCCGCATACCTTCGCATACAGCTGATCATAGTCCATATAGCCATAGAAGAACAGGCAGCCCGATGCCAGCCTCGTGACCTCAGAATTCAGCGTCACGAGGCTCTTATACGTGCCTGAATCGATCTTCTTGAATTCTGCCTGAATCTCCTTCGGCATATACCAGGCCAGCTTATCCCCCTGCTTGCCGCAGGCAATAAGCCCCAGACCGCGCAGATAATCCAGACGCGTATCATCATCACGGAACTCCGTCGTCAGGCCTTCATGCTCGATCAGGTGCTGGAAACACGCATACTCATCTTCCAGTACCGACGGGAACCAGCGCTGCGAGAACTTCACGATTTCCGGTGCCAGACGCTCGATAAGTTCCGCCTTCTTCAGGGAACTGGCCCCTGTCACATTGAGGTTATAGCGGATATCATCCAGCTCAGCCTTGGTCATGGCATCGAGCATATCCATCAGGCCCTGCTTCTTCGGCAGTTTATGCCGGTACAATGCCTTCTTGCGCTCCACCATATCTTCTTCCATCATCTGTGCCAGGCTCGCGGCCGGCGTCATGTCTGTCTGTTTCTCTTCCATTATAAACTGTCGAATCCTCGCTTTCGGTTCATTCCTGTATCTTTTTGCCGTTCCTGGCATCAGCCGAAGAAATCGGCAATACCATCGACAATCCCCTGAGCGGCTTTCTTGATGCCGTCCTCGCTGTCCATGAGTTTTTCTTCACTTTCATTGGAAATGAAAGCCACTTCTACCAGCGTTGCCGGCATATCGGTATGCTTCACCACATAGAAATTACAACTCTGCGTACCACGGCTCTGCGTGCCAAGCTGATCGATCACCCCACTGCGTACTTTATCCGCCAGGTCACGGGACCTCGCGGAACCCAGTGAGTAATAATAACCGGTCGTCCCTTTGGCAGCACCATTCGAGAACGAATCCATATGAATGGACACAAACACATCGGAATTGTTCTGGTTTGCCACATCACAGCGCGCCTGCAGCTCCTCGATATCACTGGCATTCGCCCCTTTCGGCGATACCTCCTTATCCGTCTCACGCGTCATGAACACCGTCGCCCCCTGGGCAGTCAGCAGCCGCTTGACTTCATTAGCCACCCGCAGCGTCACGCTCTTCTCCATGATGCCAGTCGGACCGATGGCCCCGGAATCATTGCCGCCATGTCCGGCATCAATGGTGATCTTCTTGCCCTTGAGCCCCGTTATCGCAGCGATATCGGCATCCGTCTTATCCGCCGGCTGCGTCTGCGGTTTGGCTGCATCATCCGCCGGTTTGTTGATTGCCGGGGTAGCCGGCTTGGTTTCCACTGGTTTTACCGGCTGAGTTGATGGTTTTGTTGCAGGTTTCGTCGCTGGTTTCGTTTCCTTCTTAGCTTCCGGCTTCGTCGCTGGTTTTGTAGCTGGTTTTGTTGCCGGCAGCTGAATCGCCGCCTTGCTGGAATCCGGTCCGATATTGCCAAAATCCATCACGAGCCGCCCCGGAACATTGCCGCTTTTTAACGAAAATACCTTGTAATTATTCTTGCCGACCTTCGTTTCCACCACGACCCGGACAGTCTGCGGATCATGCTGTGCCAGCCGCATCTTACCCACGAACTGGACTATTGATGCCCGGCTCACGCTTCACTTTATCCGAGAACCCAGGCTTTGGCAATATCCACGACCACCCGGTCTGGATTGGCCAGTATCATCTCTTTATACTCCACTGGCTTGCTTGAATCGACTACGATACGGACCTTATCCTCACCTGCTGCTGACACGCACGCCAGGTGATTTCGGCCATTCCGTCTACACGCTGACCGAAGTCCGTCCCGGCAGCCGATACCGGCAGAACCGGCAGAATCATATATAACAACGCAATGGTAAGCAAAAAAATAACGCGTCTCATAGAACCCCTCCATTAAGACATATATACTTCTATTATCTTATGTCTGAGGGAAAAAAGCAAGAAACGAATGTGCGAGCCAGTATCCCAAACTAAAAACAGGGCCGAATCATCAGCCCCGTCTTCCTTATAACATATTCTGCAGAAAAGCCCTGGTCCGTTCCTCTTTTGGTGCCGCGAAGAATGCCTCCGGCTCCCCCTGCTCCACGATCATGCCGTCCGCCATGAAGATCACATGACTGGATGCTTCCCGGGCAAACGCCATCTCATGCGTGACCACCACCATCGTCATGTGCTCTTTGGCCAGCTCACGCATCGTCTTCAGGACCTCGCCCGTAAGCTCCGGATCCAACGCCGATGTCGGCTCATCGAACAACAGAATATCCGGCTTCATGCATAAAGCCCGGGCAATAGCCACCCGCTGCTGCTGCCCGCCGGAAAGCTGGGACGGGTAATAATCCGCCCGATCCGACAGGCCGACCTTCGCCAGCAGTTCCTGCGCATAGGGCTCAATCTCAGCCCGTTTCAGCCCCTTAACCTGCATCGGTGCCTCGATCAGATTCTCGATGACGGTCATATGCGGGAACAGATTGAACTGCTGGAAGACCATGCCCGTGCTTGCCAGGAGACTGCGGCCTTTCTTCGCATCGACATACTCTGCCTGACCGTCCTCGTTCGTGACCGCCAGAAACTCGCCCTTGATCTCGATCGATCCACTGTTGATCGTCTCCAGCTTATTGACGCAGCGCAGCAGGGTACTCTTCCCTGAACCGGACGGCCCGATGATGGCCAGCACCTCGCCGCGACGGACTTCGATGTCGATGCCCTTCAGCACCTCCAGATCGCCAAAGGACTTATGGATATCGTGCATACGCAGCATGATTTCTTCCTTAGTTGTCGTATTTGCCATAATGTGCCTCCAGTTTCTTAAAGCCCCAGGTCAGTACAAATGTCATGGCCAGATAGAAGATTGCCGCAATCAGGAATGGCATCATATCGAACTCACGCTGAACAATCGTGCGGGCTACCCGCAGCAGATCATTCATCGCCAGGATATAAACCAGTGACGTATCCTTGACCAGATTAATGGTCTCATTGCTCACTGGCGGCAGGACCATACGGAACACCTGTGGCAGGATGATCCGGCGCATCGTCTGGGGATAGCTCATGCCCAGCGTCCGGGCAGCCTCATACTGCCCCTTCGGGATCGACTGGATGCCAGCCCGGAATATCTCCGCGAAATACGCCGCATAGTTGAGCGTAAAAGCCAGCAGCGCTGCTGCGATATCCGGCAAACGGATGCCAATCATAGGCAGCGCAAAATAAACAAACAGCAGCTGCAGCATCAGCGGCGTACCGCGCATCAGCCAGATGTAGAATTCTACCAGCCGGCTCATGGCCTTGAGTTTGGAGAGCCGTCCCAGCGCTGCCAGCATGCCCAGTGGCAGAGCCAGTACCAGAGTCACGACGAAAATCTCCAGCGTAATCTCCGAACCATCCAGCATCAACAGGAATGTATCGAAAAGCTTGTCCATCAGACTATCTCCTTTAGTGTAGCAAAGCGTTAATACATCAGATTATACACGAAACTGCGCCAGCTGTAAAGCTGACGCAGTGATCGATCTACAGACCTCATTGCTGCTGTTCCTGACGATAGGCACGCTCGGCCTTCTCAAACTTCTGAGCCCACTGATCCAGGAAAGCCTGCGGGCTCAGATTCCCCATGAGCATCTGCTCCACCGCAGCATCCGAACCATCGACAATCTTGCGGTATTCCGGCAAATACATCGGTGGCGTATAGAAGCGGATCTTATCGCTCTCCAGGGCCTGACGGGCCAGTCGCATATGTGGTGTCTTTGATACCCACTTATCGGCCAGTGCCTGATGGCTCACCGGAATCTGTCCGATCCGCTCATTCCACCAGCTCTGCACCTTTGCCGAACAAAGGAAACTCACGAAACGCCAGGCTGCTTCCGGATGCTTGGTCGATTGGAAAATGCCGTAGCCGTCGACATTGTTCGCCTCCTGCACGATGGTCCCCTTGATCGACCGGGGCAGCAGCAGGGCCGCAAACTGCGCCGGTGCCAGACTGCGCTGATGACTGCCATACGAGCCAAGATTATGCTGCATCATCGCGGCCTGCCCGGTATCAAATGCAGCTACCATTTCCTGATAGCCGTTCGTGATATCGCTGGTCGGCGTATTCTTGCGATACAGACTCAGATACCGCTCCAGGAAAGCCACATGCACCGGATCATTGAGCACACATTTGCCATTTGCCTCAAAGAACTGCGTAAGCCCTGAGTAGGCAAACATCGTACGCATCAGCTGCAGGCCGGCACCATCACCGCCGCGTATGGTATAGCCATAACGTCCCCGGCCGGTATCGGTCAGCCGTTCCACATCCTGAAAAAACGAGTCCCAATCCGCCGGCGGCATAATGCCTGCCTCTTCAAACCAATCAGACCGATACCAAAGGATCTCCAGCCCCATGGTATTCGGCAGCTGATAAAGTCCTCCATCCTCAGCCAGACGCCGGTTGTCGGCAACGACTGCAGACAGCAGATCGTCCTTTCCCTCCCATTGCTCAAACCATGGATCCAGATTCATCAGCACACCCTTGTTGCAGAACTCGGCAATCCAGGCCGACTGCACACCGCAGACATCCGGCAGCTCATTGGTCGCAATGGCTGTGTTAATCTTGAGACGGGCAGCCTTTTTGGGCAGCCCCACATACTCGACCTGGATATCCGGATTCTCCTTTTCAAATTGCTGGATCAGTTCCTGATAATAGGCTGTACGGTCGGCAGCCGCATTCTCATTCCAGAACACAATGGTCGTCTTCGGCTTGCCATTCAGCCCCGATGGTACGGTCGACTGCGGCGATTCCCCGCAGCCGGCCAGCGGAAACAGCAGGATACCCAGCAGGATCGCCATAAACGCTCTCATGCCCATCATCAGCTCCTGTTCCGGAATTCCAGTGGCGAGCAGCCCGTGTATTTCTTGAAGCAGGCCCCGAAATACTCCGGACTGCTATACCCCGTCTGCTCAGCTACCTCATAGGTCTTGAGATCCGTCGAGCGCAGCATCTCCATCGCTTTCGTCATACGGATCTGCAACAGGAATCCCGTAAATGTGATCTTCTTTTTCTTCTTAAAAGCACCGATAAATAAATTGGATTCATGTGTACATAACGACCGATATCCTGCAACGAAAGCCCATGCTCTGCGTAGTGGTCCTCGATATAGGCCGTAACCTCATCAATGACATCGCCCCGCTGGACTGACATTCTCATCGGTCATGAACTGGGCCAGGGAATCAACCAGTGAACGCAGAAGATCCATGATTTCAGCCACGGTCTGCATATGATTGATCTGACTGTAATACTGAGCTTTCTTGGCCGTGTGACCTGTGCACCAGTCCGGTGCCCATTTCTCGGCTCCCTTGAACAGTCCCAGCAGCATATCCACCGCCCGCAGCCGGACTTCGCCCAGATTCAGCCCGCTGCTGCACAGCTTTCCTTCCATCGTTGTAAGCAGCTGCAGGGCATCATCCACCAGCCCCAGACGGACTTTCTCAACCAGATCTTCCTCTGCGCCGCCCTCCGTCTGCTGGACCTCATTGACCAGCTGGTCGACATCCCCAAGTGTAATGACCGTATCTTTACCGATCACATGCCGGAAAGCCAATACCGAATGAGCATCATCAAAAGATGCCGCCACACCACGCAGCCCCGGCTGCACCGTACCGATCCCGATAGTCAGTGTCGATGCCAGCTGCTCCCGGGCCAACTGGCAGGCATCATGAGCCGCCAGACGAGCCTGTTCTTCCAATCCATCTGGTTCATCTGCCATTAGCAGGATCACCAGCACATCGTGTTCCAGAACAAAAGCACCGCCCATCAATTCCAGTGAGAGCAGCAGCTGATCCAGTTTCGCACTGAGCTGCTGCTTCAGCTGACGATGCCCGTTTGCCGGATGTACCGGCTCCAGATCATAATCATCAATGCAGGCCAGCATCACAATTCCATAGGAATGGTCAAGGTCCAAACTCAGATGAGCAGCCTCACGAATCAGAGCGTCATCCGTATCCTTCCCCGTCAGGATTTTCTGAAACAGACTTCCTTTCAGGTACGGCTTTGCTTCCTGCAGCTGTGTCTTGCTGCCATGCTCCTTATCCCAGGCGGAAGCTGCCTTCCGGACTTTTTCGAGCAGATCATCACGTTCTACCGGTTTCAGCATATAATCCACCGCCTGCAGATTAATAGCCTGCTTTGCATAGCTGAAATCCTCAAACCCCGTCAGGAATATGAATTTGATGGCCGGATATAGCTCCCGCGTCCGTCGTGCCAGCTCCAGCCCATCCATAAAAGGCATCCGGATATCCGAAACGACGATCTGCGGCTGCTCCTGCCGGATGATTTCCAAGGCCTGCTCCCCGTCGCCAGCTTCACCGACCAGCTTGAATCCATTCTCTGCCCAGGGAATCGTCTTCATGAGACCTTTTCGTATAATCCTGTCATCATCCACGATCATTACTTTATGCATGTTCTGATTCCTCCAACTTACGGGCCGGCATTACGACATGAATGCAGGTTCCCTTCCCAGGCTCACTCGTTATTTCCAGACCGGCAGCCTCACCATAATGAAGCCGCAGCCGCTCAAATACACTGAATACACCAAATCCCACATGGGTCTTGCCACGGCGAGTCTCGGCCAGCCCCCGGCGCAGTTCAGCCAGCCGCTCCGGCGTCATCCCCATGCCATCATCCTCTACCGTAAAGTGCAGCATACCATCCTGTTCCCAGCCGCGAATTGCAATGATCCCCTGACCGCGCTTTTCCTTGACTCCATGATAGATTGCATTCTCCACCAATGGCTGCAGCGTCAGTTTAATGATGCTGTACTGCTCAATCTCCGGCGGGATATCAATGGTATAACGGAATACATCTCCATAGCGCATCTCCTGGATATACAGATAGTTGCGCGCATGATCGGCCTCCTGACTGACCGGAATGATTTCCTGCCCATGCGAAAGCCCGATCCGAAAGAAGTTAGCCAACGCCATGATCATCTTGCTGGCATCTTCTGTAAGTCCCATATCACAGAGTCCCTTGATGGCAAACAACGTATTATACAGAAAATGCGGATGAACCTGCATTTGGACCACGGAAAGCTCCAGCTCACGCTGCAGTTCCTGATCCTTCTTGACCTGAGCCATGAGATCACGTACATGTCCCATGAGATCCTCAACCCCATGTCCCAGAGCCTCGACCTCATCCGTCTGCTTTTTGCCCTCCGGTATCGCCGGCTTGATGGTACTGCCCCGGACCGCTTCCATGCGCCCGACCAGTTGTGAGATTGGCCGCATGATATAGCGGGCCAGCCAGTTCGTCAGGAATACCGCCAGCACGATAAGAATGAAGATGACTACAACTGTCGTATATTTGATATACTCGATCTTATCCAGCAGCGCATCACGCCGGAACACCGCAACCATCTTCCAATGATTTGTCTCCAAGGTGTCGTAAACGGCTACCAGACGGACGCCAGCCGCATTTGTGAACTCCACATGACCGGATTTATCCGGGACCTGCTGCAGATACGCCATGATCTTCGGATCCAGGGCCATATCCGGCTGAGGATTCTGACTCAGCAGTTCCCCCTCCGGACTGGCCATCGTCAGATACCCCCGACCACCCAGGATGGGCCGGTTAAAGATATTGCTCAGGAACTCACTGCGCAGACGGAACAACAGGATGCCTCCATGCTCAGCCTCTCCCCGGCCAATCCGACGATAGACATCCAGTCCATCGGTCCCGGCAGCATCCGTACGATCATCGTCAGCATGCTGATGCAGCTGCCAGCGGATATCACCGGACTGCCTATCCCCCACCGGGTCATAAGCACGATACTGCTCGGCAACCGAACGATAGTCATCGTCACCACGGAAGAAGGTGAACTGTCCATGATTCAGATTGATATAGACCGTATCGATGATTGAGCTGTTATACAGCCGGATCGTATCGACGTGCGACTGCAGCTGCAGATAATCTGTCGGTGTAATTTCTTCCCGCTTCAGACCAAGCACCCGGAGCACAACCGGATCATCTGCCAACGCGGTCATCTGTTCAAGTATCGACTGGAAACGGTTATCCGTATAGACTCTCGTCTGATAGACCAGATTTTCCACTTCATGCCGGGCGCTCTCCTCAACCTGACGCATGGCCAGCACATAGGAAATCATTCCGGTCAGGATAATGAAGGCAATGATGACCGGAATATACAGGCTCAGCATGGTCGAACGGAATGAATACAGGAAGTGGCGTACCATGTAGGCCGTGAACTTTCGATATAGCTTCTCCAAGGCACGCAGCATGGTCTTCTCCCCTTCATTTCCTCTTGTTATTTATTCTACTTATCTATTGATAGATACCGGTTACTATACATCCTGTTCATTTTATCATATTTGGGCTAATTTTGCACCGTTTACAAAAATAAGAGACAGGCCTTTCGACCTGTCTCTTATTTTTGTCTATTATTCTTGGTTTACGCAATTATTTGGTGATATCTTTGCCGAACCACTTCTCTGAGATCTTGGCCATCGTACCATCAGCCTTCATCTCGTCCAGGACTTTCTGCACTTCGTCGCGCAGCTGCTGGTTGTCTTTCGCAAAGCCAATACCGAACGTGCTGACCTCACCAACGGCCGTATCAACCGCATCAATCGTATCCGGGTGCTTGCTCATGTAGTAACGGCCCGTGATCTCATCACCTATGACCGCATCAATACGGCCATTCTCGAGATCCATGAAGGCCGATACATAATCCGAATACTTCTTAACTTCCTTCACATTCTTCTTGAAGAACTCGGATTTGTCCATATATTCCTCAGCTGTGCCGGCACTCTGCGTACCAACCGTCTTACCAGCCAGGCTCTTCTCATCCGTAATGCCCGTCGTCCCCTTCTTGACGAAGATGATCTGACGATTATCCATATAAGGATCAGAGAACAGCATATTCTCTTTGCGCTGGTCCGTGATGTCCAGACCGTTCCAAAGAACATCTACGCGGCCGCTCTTGAGTTCAGCTTCTTTACTGGACCAGTCGATTGCCTTGAACTCAACCTCACGCCCCAGACGTTTCGTTGCCTCTTTGGCCAGATCGATATCAAAGCCTACAATCTCGTTGTTCTCATCTTTGAAGCCCATCGGCGGGAAATTATCATCCAGGCCGACTACAATCTTCTTGCTGCCCGATGAAGCACCGTTCTTAGCAGTATTGCTGCCACAACCGCTGACGAATGCGGCTGTCATGACGGCCACCATTCCCAATGCCAATAATTTCTTCCACTGCATATACTTATGCCCCTCTCAATTTGTTTCTTTATCTCGTTAAAGGATTAACATGATGATATTATACTGTAACCCTGTAAATAATGTCAAGCACTTTCCCAGTTTATTTTCGAGAATGGCAGGTTTTTTTTCATGGAGGGAGAATAATAATAATAGATAGTTGGGGATTCCCATCCCCTGTTACAAGGAGGGATTTATTTTGAGAGCTGTTTCCGTTGAAGATCTCAAGCCTGGAATGCTTCTCGCCCGAACCATCGTCAATTCCGACATGGTCGTGGTTTTATCTGAAGATACACTATTGACGAAAGCTCACATTACACGACTGACATTCCTGAATATCCCAGTCGTCTATATCAAGGATGAATATGAGCTTAATCCGAACTACCAGACTGTGACGGCAATCTTCAATCGTGGCAATGCATTTGTCAAAGAATATGAGAGCGTCGTCCAGGAAGCCCGTTCCATCTTTACTGAGACCAGCAAGACTGGCCGTATTCCTCTTGCAAGCACGGAGAATATGGTCCAGGACACGCTTGTCCCACTCGCAAAGAACAGCGGCGTCATCGACTACATTTATGAGCTCAACCATCTGGCCAATGATATCTACAATCATTCCCTGCGCGTCTCGATTCTCGCAGGTGTCATAGCCAAATGGATGCACTTCGACCAGGCCAAGACAAAGGATATCATCCTGGCTGGTTTCCTGCATGATATCGGCAAGACCAAATTCCCCCAGCGGCTGCTGGACAAGAACATCAATAATCTGCAGGGCGATGACTACGAAGCCTACATCCAGCATACGGTTGACGGGCACCATATCCTCAATGATATTGCCGGCCTGTCCGAAGGTGTCAAACTGACCGCTATGCAACACCATGAACGCATGGATGGCAGCGGCTTCCCCTTCAACTGCAACGGTGCCGATATTCATGAATATGCCCGCATCGTCATGATTGCAGACCTCTACGACAATATCACGACCGAACGCGAAGGCTACGTCAAGCAGACGCCGTTCGCCGCCATTGCCCAGTTGACGGACCATATGTTCACCACACTGGATCCAACGGTCTGTGTTCCGGTGCTCACGCATATCAAGGATGCCTTCCTCGGCTCACGGGTTACGCTCAACAATGGTGCCAAGGGCACGATTGCCGCTTATCCCAATGATTTTGCCGCCCATCCGATCATCAATATCTCCGCCGATGAGATCCTGAATCTCAACGAACATCCGGAGCTCATGATCATCGAATACAACCCGAAATAAGCGCATAAAAATCCCGCAGCATTGTAAAGCTGCGGGATTTTTTTTGCGCTTATTTTATTCATAACGCAGGGCTTCGATCGGGTCAAGCCGTGCGGCTTTCCGAGCCGGATAGATGCCAAAGAACAAGCCGATGCCTACCGAGAAGGCAAACGATATGATAATTGGCAGCACCGTAATGACCGTTGTGAAATTTCCCACCTTGGCGATGATCTGCGACGCCAGACAGCCGGCGCCAATACCGATGATGCCACCGATGATGCCGATGACCATGGACTCGATCAGGAACTGGGTCATGATGTTCATGAATGTCGCGCCCAGGGCCTTGCGGATCCCGATCTCACGCGTACGTTCCGTCACGGACACCATCATGATGTTCATGATGCCGATACCACCGACCAGCAGCGATATTCCGGCAATCGCGCCAAGCAGCATCGTGAGCATCGTCGTAGACTGATTGACCGTCTCCATGAGGCTGGTCAGATTGCGGACATTGAAATCATCTTCCTTGGTCCCCACGATATGATGGCGGGTCCGAAGCAGCGTCTGTATCTCATCCTGTACCTGATCCATCTTGTCCTGGCTGCTGACCTGGACATTGATGGACTGGACATAGGTGATGCCCAGCATGCGTTCCTGTGCAGTCGTCAAAGGCACATAGATCATATCATCCTGATCCTGCCCCATCGACGACTGCCCTTTGGAAGCCAGCAGTCCGATGACTTTGTACGGCTGATTGTTGATACGGATGTTCTTGCCCACCGGGTTTTCCTTGGCAAACAGGTTCTCCGCTACCGTCGTACCAATTACGGCGATACGATTGCGCTTGTTCATATCATCCGTCGCCACAAATGAGCCATTGCTGATTGAGAGCGACCGGATTGACAGAAATTCCGGCGTCACCCCCTGTACCGTCGTCTTCCAGTTATTGTTGCCATAGACAACCTGATAAGAGGACGATACGGTCGGCGACACATAGTCGATATTCCTGATCTTGTCTTTGATGGCTACTGCGTCATCGTATTTGAGCGTCTGCATCGAACCGGCCGCACCACGTACGCCCCCCTTGTTCGAGGATCCCGGCGAGATGATCAGCATATTCGATCCCAGACTCGCGATAGAACTCGTGATGTTGCTGCGCACGCCCATGCCGACCGACACGAGCGCAATGACGGCGCCAACACCAATGATGATACCAAGCATCGTGAGCAGGCTGCGCATCTTGTTGGCATAAAGAGAGGTAAGTGCCATCTGAAAGCTTTCTCTACACAACATCCATGATCACACCCTTTCCTTCATCACGGGTGATCTGCCCGTCGCGTACCAGCAGCTGCCGACTTGCGCAGGCAGCGATCTCCGGTTCATGCGTAACCAGGATGATCGTACGCCCTTTTTCATGCATGTGCTCAAAGATTCCCATGATCTCATGCGTGGATTTCGTATCCAGGTTACCGGTTGGCTCATCAGCCATGATGATATGCGGATCGTTGACCAGTGCCCGGGCAATCGCTACGCGCTGCCGCTGTCCGCCGGACAGTTCATTCGGCTGATGCTCCGCCCGGTCCCCCAGGCCAACCGACTCCAGATAATGCATGGCCCGCTCGAGCCGTTCTTTCCGGCTCACTCCGGCATAAACCAGTGGCAAGGCCACATTTTCCAGAGCCGAGATGCGGGACAGCAGATTGAAGTTCTGGAATACGAACCCGATCTTCTTGTTCCGGGTGATGGCCAGCTCATCATCGCCCAGTCCGGCCACTTCCTCGCCATCCAGCTTATAGGAACCGACCGTCGGCCGGTCCAGGCAGCCCAGGATATTCATGAGCGTGGACTTGCCAGATCCCGACGGCCCCATCAAGGCTGCGAATTCGCCTTGATAGATGTTCGTCGTGATGCCATTGAGTGCTGCCAGCGTCTCTCCGCCGATATGATAGATCTTCTTGATCCCGGAAAGCTGTATCGTTGGATACCGTTCTTCTTTCTTATCCATCAGGAATTCCCCGCTTTCCTCGTCATCACATTGGTGGTCCGCCATGATCCTCGTTCTTCTTGGTCGAGGAGCTGCCAGTCTTGGCCGTATAGGTGCTGACAATCTGTTCCCCTTCGGAAAGGCCATCCAGGATCTCAACATATTCATCACTGTAGATGCCCGTCTGGACATAACGGTTTTCCTGCGACCCATCCGGGTTCTTCACGACAACATAGGAACCATTGGTATCCGTCTTCAGGGTAGAAATCGGTACAACCAGCGCCCCCGGTTTATTGGCCGTATTGATCTCGACACGGGCCGTCATAGCCGGCAGCAGTTCGTTGTCCGGATCATCGACATCCAGCGTAACATAATAGTAGATGACACTGGCTGATGAAGAACTGCTCGAGCTCGAACTCGAACTCGAAGAACTACTGGAACTAGTATCCCAGCTGTTACTCGTATCTGTCTGCGAAATCTTGGAAACATGGGCTGTAAAAGTCTTACCAGTATAGGAATCAACCGTAAAGGTCGCATCTTGACCAACTTTTACATTGCCAATATCCGTCTCATCGACTTTAGCCATGATCTGCTTACTGGACAAATCGGCGATCCGCATGATAACGGTCGGATTATCTGATCCCTGTACCGCCATCGTGCCAGCAGTTTTCGGTTCACCAACAACCACACCGGACATTGGTGCCTGGATGGTCATCTCGCTCATATCTGACTCTGCTTCTGACAGTGAAGAAACTGCTGTATCATAATTAAGCTGAGCATCTTCCAGATCCACCTGCGTATCGGCACCGATACTATAAAGATAGCTGACCCGGTCATACTTAGACCGGGTATTCGTTACCTTGTACTGCGCCTGATCCCTCTTAGCTTCATAGTCCTTGCCGTCTAACAACGCTACAGTCTGCCCGGCCGTTACGGTATCATTTTCCTTGACCAGAACACTCTGAATCCGGGCCGTTACCTTTGAACTGACCTCAACCGAATTCACTGGCCGGATCGTCCCAGTAGCTGAGACCGTCGATTTCAAGTCCATACGGATGACATCTGTTGTCTCGACAGAAGCAGCCTGCTTGGCCTCCTGCTGTCCCTGATAATACTTCCAGCCACCGAAGGCACAACCTGCCAATACTACAATGGCTATGCCAGCCTTGATTTTCCAATTTACTTTCATTTAGATGTTCCCTCCGCCAGTTCGGCTGCAACCCCACCAGCAGTAGTCGCACTGGTGCTGGCTGCTTTCGTCTGCACTGCCGTACTGGCCGCAGATTTCACGCCCTTTTTCGATTTTGATTTGCTTTTTGTCTTCCTGGCAGCCTTCGTATCAACCTTGGCTTCCTGCACTGCTTCTTTCGTATCACCAGCCTGCCGTGCCACAGAAGAATCTGCAATCGCCTGATCCACATTCGTTACCAACTGGTCTGCCGCCTGCTCTTCATCAGTAGTCAAACCAATTCCCATGGCATTCTCCACCGTTGCCTTATAACGGGCATAATCATACTGAGCACTGATATAGTTGAGCCGCGCCGTAGAGAGTGCTTCCTGGGCATCGATGATATCCAACATCAACCCTTCCCCCGCACGGTATTTCTCACGAGCGATATAGTAGTCTTCCTCCGCCTGATTCACGGCATCCTTCGTTGAATTAAACCGCTTCTCCGCTTCACGCAGATTATAGTAAGCCTGACGGACAGACAGATCAATATCTTCCTTCGCCTGCAAGAGGTTCAGCTTCGCCACATCACGGCTGGTCACAGCCGAGCTGACCTCTGCCTTCGTCACGCCGCTATCGAACAGATCCCAGGAAAGCCCCAGCGTAGCTGAATTGCTATTGCTGGAATCACTGGACGGCTTGAATGTATTATCCTGACCAAGACCGATGCCGAATTTCAAGGTAGGCAGATACCCGGCTTTCGCCGCCTTAATGGCCTGTTCCTGCTGCTCCAGCTTGTACTGGTCGACCAACAGGTCTTTGCGGTTGCGATAGGCATAATTGATGCAGTCATCCATCCCAATGTTGAATGCATCATAGGTGAAATCCGATGTGAGACTTAGCGGTTCTGTGCGATTCATGTTCAGATAATTGCGCAGTGTCGCCAGATCCACCTCATAACTGTTCTGTGCCTTGATGAGGTTCTGCTTGGCATTACTGAGTTCTACCGAAGAACGGATGACATCGATACGTGCCTTCGAGCCAGCCGAAAAAAGCTGACTGACGTTGGTAAAGTGTTCCTGATATTTATCCACTGTTTCCTGACGTACGTCAACCGTTTTGCGCGCCTCAAGTGCATCATAGTAGGCTTTAATGACATTGAGCTTAAGATCTTCGCGTCCCCGCTCCGTCGTCCAGTCCGCTGACTGCACGCCCAGTTCCGCTTTCTTGATATTGGCCTGGTTCTTACCACCAGTATAGAGCGGTAAAGATGCATCTACGCTAAGCGCATTGGCATCCTTACGATTGCTGCTGGTCAGGCTGTCCGAAGCCGATACCGATACCCCATTGTTCCCCCTGGCTTCATCAAGCGCAGCTTTCGCCGTATCTTCCCCTTTTTGCGTGATCTTGAGGCTCGTATTCTGAGACAACGCCATATTGATGGCATCCTGAAGCGACAGATCCGCTGCAAATCCTGTTGGCAAGCTCCAAAGTAAGGCACCAGCCAGCAGCAGGCCCATCCGCTGCTGACATTTTTTTTTCATTAAGCGCTTTATTTTCAAGAAATTTTCCTCCCAAACATTGATCCCTCAAATAAATTTCCATATCATTCCTATTCTACCACAAACCTCGCACCCCTGTTCAGATTCTTCATTTACCCGGCTAAATCGGACTATAATATAGAGTATAATTTAGACCGCCGCGGGAACAGAGGGCAGCCAACGCTCCACCTAGATGTTCTGCTTATGGCTGCCCTCTGTCCCCGCGGCTGGGCTCGATGCATCAATGGCTGCTTTACTCTAAATCAGCTGAATTGCTGGTTCTGCCATTGATGCTGGAATCCAGCCAGTCTGCTCGAACCGAACCAAGACCTACCCTCAGAAGAAGCACCTGGCAGCAGCCGTTAATTTACGACGGCGGGCGAGGGGAAACTATTTTTTTCGTCCGGAACGATTTGCCGAAGGCTGGCCCGCCGTAGGTACTATCTAGGTCCGTCGATTCGTTGCGGCGCCGTGGTACCGGCGCGTAAACAAAATCCGTAGTTCCCGTCAAGGCGGGACATTTAGTGCAGGACGAAAAAAATAGTTCCACCGAACCCCGTGCCCATCTATTCCTACTCGCCAGCCCCTTCTTCAAAAACTTTCCATCCCCATGGAGCCCTTCATGGAATATATGGTAGAATAGAGTAGTTGCGAAAAGATAACAAATGCATTATAGCTGCATTAGAATAGGAGCTTTCTATGGATAATCCATACTTCACTTCTGCCCTGGACTTCCTTCGCCGGTTCTACGGCTATCGGAGCTTCCGCCCGGCTCAGGAACCGGTCATCAAAAGCCTGCTTTCCGGGCATGACACCGTCGCCATCATGCCGACCGGTGCCGGCAAATCCATCTGTTTCCAGATCCCGGCCATGGTCTTTCCCGGCATCACCCTCGTCATCTCCCCGCTCATCTCCCTCATGAAAGACCAGGTCGATGCCCTGGCTGAGCAGGGCATCCCTGCCACTTACATCAACAGCACCCTGTCCGTGACCGAGTCCGATGCCCGGCTGAACGCGATCGCCGCCGGACAATACAAGCTCGTCTATGTCGCTCCGGAGCGGCTCGACACCAGCTACTTCCAGTACATCCTTGAGCATCAGCCCATATCCATGGTTGCCATCGACGAAGCTCACTGTCTCTCGCAATGGGGCCACGACTTCCGGCCCAGCTACCGGCAGATTGCTCCATTCATCGCCGGACTGTCGCGCCGGCCATTGGTCAGCGCCTTCACTGCCACCGCAACCCCAGAGGTCAAGGACGACATCGTCAAACTGCTCGAGCTGCGTGACCCGCAGGTCCACATTACCGGCTTTGACCGTCCGAATCTCTACTTCGAGGTCCGCCGCGGCGAAGACAAGAAGAAATTCATCACCGGCTACGTGAAGAACCACCCGGATGAATCCGGTATCATCTACGCCGCCACCCGCAAGGAAGTCGACAAGGTCTATGAGCTGCTCCAGAAGAAGAAGCTGGCGGTTGGCCGCTACCATGCAGGCCTGACCGAAAAGCAGCGCACCAAGGCTCAGGATGACTTCCTCTACGATAATATTCAGGTCATCGTTGCCACCAACGCCTTCGGCATGGGCATCGATAAATCCAACGTGCGCTACGTCATCCACTACAACATGCCAAAGAATATCGAAGCCTACTATCAGGAAGCTGGCCGCGCCGGCCGTGATGGTGAGCCCGGCAACTGCATCCTGCTCTATTCGCCGCAGGATACCATGACCCAGAAATACCTCATCGATGTCTCCATCGACGATCCGCAGCGCAAATCCCATAATCTGGGCCGGCTGCAGAAAATGGTCGACTATTGCCACACACCGGAATGCCTGCGCCATTTCATCATCAATTACTTTGGCGACCACAGCACCCCGGAAGTCTGCGACAACTGCAGCAACTGCAAGGCCGGCCTGGAACGCGTCGATGTGACCGTCGATGCCCAGAAGGTCTTCTCCTGCGTCTACCGCATGCATGAGCGCTTCGGACTCACGCTTGTCGCCCAGGTGCTCAAAGGCTCCAGCGACAAACGGGTCAAGCAGCTGCATTTCGATGAGCTGTCTACCTACGGGCTCATGAAGGAACGCAGCCTCGCCGATATCAAACTGTTGATCCAGCGCTTCGTGGCTACCGATTACCTGGCCCTGACCGAAAGTCAGTATCCGGTGCTGACGCTACAGCCGGCAGCCTATCCCATACTCAAAGGACAGGACAGTGTCTATCAGGCCATGCCAAAACCGGAGCCTGAGAAAGAGCCCGCCCGTCCGGAGCTTTTCGACTATCTGCGGGCTCTGCGCAAGGAAATCGCTGCGCGCGACCATATTCCGCCATATGTCATCTTTTCCGATGCCACCCTGCGTGATATGTGCGTAGTCCTGCCTGACTCACCAGACCAGCTGCTTGAAGTCAAGGGTGTCGGTGAACTTAAACTCGAAAAATACGGCGATGATTTCCTGCAATGCATCCAGGAACACCGCTGAACAGATATCTGCACAGACAAAAAGGAGCGAATACCCATGTCAAGCATCTCATCCCGCGATCATCTGATACGCATTGCCAACGGTAAGGAACCAGCGGAGCTTGTTCTTCGTAATGCCCGGGTTTTCCTCGGATTCGACGGCAAATTCTGTCAGGGGGACCTCGCTATCGCGGACGGCCATATCGCAGGCTTTGGCCACTATCACGGCCACCAGGAAATCGATCTGAACGGAAAATACATCACCCCGGGCTTCATTGATGCTCATGTCCACATCGAAAGCACGATGCTGACTCCCGCTGGTTTTGCCCAGGCCCTGCTGCCACAAGGAATCACTACGGTCATCGCCGATCCCCATGAGATTGCCAACGTTGCCGGAACTGCCGGTATCCAGTATATGCTGGATGCCTCAGAAAACCTGCCGATGAACATCCATTTCATGATGCCGTCCTGTGTCCCGGCGTCCCCCCTCGATGATTCAGGTGCCATACTGACGGCCAAAGACCTGCAGCCATTCATGGAACACCCACGTGTCCTTGGACTGGCTGAGGTCATGGATGTTCCTGACGTACTGAATGGCAATGCCGCAATGCGGGATAAGCTCGATCTGACCGGGCCACAGCACCGGACCGATGGTCATGCTCCAGGCCTTATGGGAAAAGCGCTCATGGCCTATGCCGCTGCCGGCATTCAGTCCGACCACGAATGTGTTACCCCGGAAGAAGCGAAGGCCCGCCTGCAGGCTGGTATGTATCTGCTGATCCGCGAAGGCAGCGCTGCCAAAAACCTGAAAGCGCTGCTGCCTGTCATCAATGAGCGCAACAGCCAGTTCTGCTGCTTCTGTACCGATGACCGCCATCCGGCAGATCTCATACAGGAAGGCAGCATCAATGCCATGGTGCGCATGGCGATCGCAGCCGGCATACCGGTCTGGCAGGCCATCCAGATGGCCTCGCTCAACACCGCCCGCTACTTTGGACTCGAGGATACCGGTGTCATTGCGCCCGGCCGCCGGGCCGATCTGCTTGTATTCGACGATCTCACCAACTGGCATCCGACTCAGGTCTACAGTGCCGGGCAGCTCGTTGCACAGCAGGGTCAGCTCACCATAGAGCTGGCTGCCTCCGTGCAGCCACCAGCCCCGCTTTGCCACTCCGTCCATCTGGCACCAGTCTGCAGGGAGGATCTGGCCATTCCCCTGACCGCGCCAACAGCCAATGTCATCGGACTGATTCCGCAGCAGCTGCTCACCCATTGGCAAAAACGTGCGGTTCCCATCCGGAATGGCCAGGCTGTTGCCGCTCCTGAACAGGACATCCTGAAGCTGGCTGTCTTTGAACGGCATCATGGGACCGGACGACACGGCACTGCTCTTGTCTCCGGATTCGGGCTGAAAGCTGGCGCCATTGCCCAGACTATCGGCCATGACAGCCACAATCTCATCGTCATCGGCGCCAGCGACCGCGACATGCTGATTGCCATCGAGGCCCTGCGGCAATGTAACGGTGGTGTAGCAATTGCCGTCGATGGACAGCTGCTCTCCCATCAGCCGCTGCCTGTCGCCGGACTGATGACCAACGAGCCAATGGATCATGTGGCTGCACAGATCGACCGGATGTACGAACAGGCCTGTGAACTTGGTGTCAAACGTGACTTTGACCCGTTCATCACCCTGGCCTTCCTGAGCCTGCCGGTCATCCCCGAACTCAAACTGACCGACCAGGGACTGATCGACACCATGCACGCAGCCATCATTTCCTGTCAGGCAGATCAACTGCCCGAGCGATCCTGACCAGCGACACAGCCAAAATGAGCAGCGACCATCTGATCGCTGCTCATTTTCTTACTGTATTTTTGTTGTGATTTCACGCCAATGCCCTTAAGTTTTCGGTAAAAAAAACGATATAACAATTAGGAGGAGAAGGGATTCTCATAAATCTTCATATTTCTATCGTTACAGGGAGGTTTTAGAATGACGATGATTAATCCCTATGGTCAGTCGCTCATGATCCTGAACACATTGAACCGGAACTATCTTTCGATGTCCCGGCACATGCGTCATGTCAGCACGGGACTTCGGATCAACAGTGCAGCGGATGACCCATCCGGCTGGGCGATCGGGACCCGCATGCAAATCGAGATTCGCGGACTCGACCAATCCAGCCGCAATGCGCAGGCCAGCCAGTGCATGCTCAAGGTTGCCGAAGGTGCAGCCAGTTCAACGATTGATATTCTGCGGACACTCAAGGAAAAAGCGATTGAAGCCGCCAATGATACCTGCACGGATACCGACCGGCGGACTATCCAGAAAATGTTCGACCAATATTCTGACCAGATTGATGATAATGCTATGGTCACCTTCAACGGCCAGTACCTGCTGGATGGATCGCGAAACAGTGCTGCCCAGCTGACACAGCAGGCCTACACCAACCAGGAGCTGGCAACCTCAACGACCAGCGCGACCAAACTCACAGATCTGGCCCGCCGGGACGGCTCCGCCCTGAACATAAGAGCTGATGACACAGTCCACATCTCTTATGTCAAGGATGGCAAGACCTACACCACCAGTTATGCCGCTGCCAATACGACCATCGGCGACATCTTCACCAAGGCGAACGGGATCAGTACTGACGTATTTGATATCAGCAATATGGACGGCAGCAGCACCATCGGCACCGATTCATCAGGGCGCACGGTCACCACTCCCGATGATGCCGGAGCCATCACAGTCAAGGCCAAGACGGCTGGCACCAGTGGTGCCATTTCCGGTTTTACGATCAGCATCACCGATAAGAATAATCAAGTCCGAAAGGATGTTAACCGGGCCCTTGATGCCTTCACCGAAACAATCCAACCCCGGAATGCCTCATCAGATACCTCCTTCTATACCCAGACCGGCACCAAAGCCAATCAGAATATCAAAACCCCGTTCGGCAATATGCAGGCCTCATCCCTGGGACTGCGGGGAAGTGATGGCGGTGTCATCAACGTGACCACCCGCGAGGGCGCGAATGCGGCCATCAGTGTCTTGGATAATGCACTTTCCCGCGCTCTGGATCAGCAGACAACCATTGGTGCTCAATCCAGCCGGCTGGATTACACGATCAGCAATCTGACTACCCAAAGCGAGAACCTTACCTCCGCCATGTCAACCATCATGGATGCTGATATGGCCAGGGAAATGACCGAGTATACCCGTGACAAAATTCTGGTCCAGGCCGCTCAGGCTATGCTGGCCCAGTCTAACCAAAATATGGGCTGGTTCCTGAGTCTGCTGAAATCATAACCGCAACCGGCACGCAAAAAAGCTGACGCATCTGCGCCAGCTTTTTTATTACGATTCAGTTAGGATTCACTTTTCCCTGCAATACTTCCTTGGCCTTATCGAGCTGTACATCAGTCGTATCGCCCTCATGGAAGTCGACTTCGATATCCGGGTCGATACCGATGCCGTCGATACAACGGCCATTTGGCGTATAATACTTGGCAATGGTCAGCTTGACACCATCATCATGGAACAACGGAACAACGACCTGCACCGACCCCTTGCCATAAGATTTCGTCCCCACCAGCGTTGCCGCCCCGGTATCCTGCAAGGCACCAGCCAGGATCTCTGATGCACTGGCACTGTTGCCATCGATCAGGACTACGATCGGATACTTCGACTCAGCCAGGCTCGAATCATGCTCTTCTTTTGAACCATCACGCTGAACAACTGAAACGATTGGCCCCTTTGGCACAACCATGTTTGCTACTTCTACACAGCTGTTGATCAAACCGCCCGGGTTCTGCCGCAAATCGATGACCAGGCCCTTCATGCCTGCTTCAACCAGCTGATCATACTCTTCCTTGAATTCCTTGCCGGTATTCTCACTGAAGGAAGCAATACGGATATAGCCGAGATCCGTTCCCTCCAGCATCTTGCCTTTGGCCGAACGGATCGTGATGGTATCACGGATAAGGTTATAATCCGTATCTTCGCTGCCCGCACGATGAATGGTCAGTGCAACCTGCGTCCCGATCTCACCCCGAATGTGCATGGAAACTTCCTCTGGCTGATATTCCGTCACCGGCGTACCATCGACAGCGACGATCTCATCATTCGCCTTGAGCCCGGCTTTCTCCCCCGGTGTTCCCTCAAGCACAGATATGATCGTGACCTTATTGTCCTTGAAACCCATGGTAACGCCAATCCCGCCGAAAGAACCAGCAGTGTGCTCCTTGAGTGCCTTGAACATATCCGCTTTCATATAGATGGAATGCGGATCCCCCAGAGACTGGACCATACCATTGATTGCGCCATCCATGAGCTGCGTCGAATCAACATCGTTGACATAACGCGTCTCGATCAGACGCTTGACCCCGATAAAACGGGCCATATCCACCGCCCTTGAGCCATTCAGCCCAACAGCAATGAAAGCCCGACCAGAGTCAGGATACTGGAAATAACAGCCGTAACCACTACACCCAGCACAATTTTCTTCTTACTCAATATCTACACCTTCACTTTATCCGTCTCAAAGGAACCCATAAGGGCTGACTGGTTCACCGTTCTGACGAACCTCGAAGTGGCAGTGCGGTCCGGTAGAATTACCAGTAGACCCGCAATACGCGATTGTCTCCCCCTGACTGACCTGCTGTCCGACGGATACCGCCAATGACTGATTATGCCCATAAAGAGTCGTGATACCACCACCATGATTGATGATGACTGCATTGCCATAGCCGGAAATCCAGCCGGCATATTCCACCGTGCCAGCCTGTGCGGCCGCAATCGGCGCCCCATAGTCCGCACCAATATCGATGCCGCTGTGGAATTTCTGTGTGCCAGTAATCGGATGGGTGCGCCAGCCAAATTCTGAAGTCACCGTACCGCCAACCGGCCAGATCATCGAGCCGTTGCCCGCTACAGCTGGCATATTCGCCATGCTGCTGCGCTGCAGCATCTGTGAAACCTGCTTGGACGCCGCCATCATCTCATCGTACTCACGATCAACGGTGGCCTTGTCTGATTTCATCTTATCGATAACCGCCTTGCGCTTGCGGACCTTCTCTTCCATGACCTCTCTTGACTGACGGGCCTTCAGTTCCTGCTGGGACCTGGTTTCTTTATCTTTAGCCAGCGACTTCTGCGTTGCCTCGATCTCATTCTTCTCGTCCATCACGGTATGCACAAGATCATAGTCCTGCTTGATTATCTTCTTAAGCAGATCCATCCGTGTCATGAAATCCGAGACATCCCTGGCGCCAAACAAGACATCCAGATAAGATATCTGCCCATTGATATAGATATCCCGTACCCGCTTGCCCAGCTTGCCGCTCTTGACCTCATAATCCGCGCCGACTTCTTTGAGCCGGGACTCGTTCTGATTCATACGGTCTGTGGTCTCATCGAGCGCAGCCTTGAATTTGTCATGCTCGGCAATCGCTGCGTCTGCTTCTTCATCGATTGCGCGCTTCTCTTCTGACAGCGACTCAATCTTCTGCTGCAGGGCGTTGCTCTGCTTGCGCATCTCCTCGGCCTTCGCATCATAGCCAGCCTTATCGTCTTCCAGCGATGCCCGGGCATAGCCCGCGGGAATCGTAGCCAGGATACTTGCAGCCGCCACAACAGCCGCCGCCTTCCTTATCTCCATCATCCGCTGCCTCCTGTCAGACTTTAAGAAACCGTTTGAGCGAAATCGTCGAACCGATCGCACCAATGACCATCCCCGACAGGATGATTGCCACCGTCACATAATTCATGAACGGATACTGCGGCATCAACGGAAAGAATGCCAGCGTATTGTATATCTTCGCTGCCATAGCGGCATAGAAACTACGCAAAGCCACCGCCGCAATGATGCCACCGGCAAAGCCAAGCACCACGCCTTCCATGAGGAATGGCCAGCGGATGAACCAGTCCGTTGCACCCACATATTTCATGATGGCAATTTCCCTGCGGCGGGCAAACACCGTCAGCCGGATGGTATTCGATATGATGAAGATCGTCGCTCCGGCCAGCAGTACCATCAAAGCCACGCCAAAGATTCGCATAAGCCGCGTGATGTCAAAAAGGTGCTCAACGACATCCTGCCCGTACTTAGCCGACTCCACTCCATTCATATGCTCGATGGCCTTGGCCGCCGTCTCGACCATATCCGGATGCACGACCGTCAACTCAAAAGAATCCGGCAAGGGATTCTTGTCGCCCAGGGCATCCAGCAGATACTTCTGATCGCCCAGCCGCTCCGAAAGACGCGATTTGGCCTCGTCCCGGCTGACATACTTCACGGTCTCGATGCCCTGCATATTGGTAATATCCTTCTGCAGGCCTTCACGGTCCGCCTTCTTCAGATCATCCTGCAGATAGACACTGATCTGTACCTGGGATTCCAGCGTCGCCGCCAGCCGGTTCATATTCATGACCAGCAGCAGAAACACCCCCAGCACGAACAGCGATACCGCCACCGTACTGATGGAGGCAAAAGACATCCAGTTATTGCGCTTCAGCGACCGGAATACCTCCTGTATGAAATATTCACCAGTCCTAAGCTTCATAACCATAGCCTCCCCGCTGTTCATCACGGACAATACGGCCATCCTCGATGGCAATTACCCGCTTCTTCATCGCATCGACGATATTGCGATCATGCGTTGCCATGACAATCGTCGTGCCCGCTTTATTGATGCGCTGAAAGATATCCATGATATCCCAGCTCGTCTCCGGGTCCAGGTTACCGGTCGGCTCATCGGCAATGACGATCGACGGATCATTGACGATTGCCCGGGCAATCGCGACCCGCTGCTGCTCGCCACCTGAGAGCTGAGACGGGAAACTCCGATATTTATCCCGCAGCCCGACGACATCAAGCACAGCATTCACGCTGCGCTGCATGATGCGGCGCGGCGCTTCAATGACCTGCATGGCAAATGCCACATTTTCAAATACCGTCTTATCCGGCAGCAACCGGTAATCCTGAAAGATTACACCGAGCCCGCGGCGCAGATAGGGAATTTCCTCCCGCGCCATACCGACCACATCATGACCATCCACCACGAGCTTGCCACTCGAAGGCAGTTCCTCACGGAACAGCATCTTGATGAAGGTTGATTTGCCGGCACCGCTGGCACCAACGATGAATACGAACTCACCCTTTTCGATATCCAGATTGACATGATCCAATGCCACTGCACCAGTATCATAAGTCTTGCAAACATTACGCATATGTATCATAAGATACGTTCCTCCATTGAACTCAATACTGTACTCTATTGTATCATATTCAACTGAAAAAAATCGAGTAAGTGTCACATCTTCATGAATTCCGCTTCTTTCCTGACCTCTGTCGGCAATCTGTCCGTCATCGTCTGGATCTTGCGCGTGAACACATCCAACAGATGATCCTTCGTGCCCTGCTTCACATTCCAGCGCTCCATCAACGGCTGATACTGCGGATTCAGCGACAGTGCCTCCCGATACTTCCGCGAAAACGTGCAGTACCGGAACAGGATCTCACGAGCCACCTTGTTAAGCCGTGGCAGACCAAGTGCCTCATTCTTGATGAACAGCTCATAATCGGCGACAAAGACATTCCGATAATTGTTGCCATTGCGCCGCAAGGCCAGTTTCACCTTCTCCTTCACATCATCGGAGATATCATGATTCTTCCGATAGAACTGCAGATAATTGCCATAATCCGCCGTAAGGGACGGATCCGTAATGTCACTGTAATGCACGCCCTGAATCCGCTTGCACATCTCCCAGCGGAACTGCCCGCACATCTCAGGATCGTGTCATTAAGATTCTCCGAATGGAATACCGACAGGACCATATGCGCCGGTGTCGTCCGACGACGGCCTTCAATTTCCTGCCACATGGATCCCCGGCGCCCAAAATTCGGCATCAGTATGATGTAAGGGAGAACCTCTACATGATAATCGAAACGATTGATCTTGAGCTCCGGATAGGATTTGAACGTCTGCCGGTAGAAGCAGCTGTAATCGACAGCCCGGACCTTATCCAGGGCCTCATGTACCCTTTTGGGGCTGGCAAAGCATTCCTCAATCGGACGCACAACTGCTTCTTCATAGAAGGCCGGAATAAACGAGAAGATATTGCCATAGGTCATCTTATTGGCGGCAGCAATCATATTGCTAAGCTCAAAGCGGACCATCGCGGTCCCATCCACCAGCAGTGCATCGGCCGCTTCCTGCGTCATAGCCGAGGTGCGCACCTGCTCCCTGAGATACTCGGACCAGTCCGTATCGAGCTCGTTCTTCGACGGCTGCGCCTCGCCCCGGTAGATCATGCACAGCCAGTCATAGGCCGACAGAACCGTACCACTCGGATCATCCTCCCACAATACAGCATACTTGTAAAGGGCAGCCGTATTCTCACGTCCGGCCAGTTCCTCATCTACGAAGCCGAACAGGAAGAACATCTTCACCTCAACCGGGATGTCGGTCATCGTCTGGCTCTTGAAGAATGCGGCCTCATAGATCGCATAGAAATTCTGCGTGATATTGCGCCGGATCCGCCGCATATCATCCGATTTCTCCGACTTGTCCGGTTCCTTCATGAATGCCCGTATGTCCCGTCGGAACGCCTCTGCCACCTCGGTATCAATCCCGGCAAAGGCCAGAATCGTATTCAAGGCATCCACGATAGCCGGCAGCTTTCCACTGCCAGCCCCCAGTTTTTCCTGCCGCTTCGCCTCATCGAGCTTTGCCTTCTGCATATGATATTCCCGAATGAAATCCGCTGCGTTGGCTTTCGTTTCCCGGATGAAGTTGATTGCCAGTTCCATCCGCGGCTGAACGCTGTGAGCAAGCTGCGCCGCATTCATGATGGTCCCGACACAGAAGTTGACATCTGCGGGATAATATACCTTCCGCAGCAGCTCATCCTTCTCACGATAGGAACGGCACAGATCGGCCTGCCATCCCGACAGGATTGCCGGTGCTTCCGGCAGTACAAGCGCATCGATCTCATCATAGCGTTCCGGCTGGATCATAAGACCGGCACAAACCTCCCGATATTCGCTGTAATCCGCTTTCAGATCGGCACACAGGGCACAGCCCTGTTCATACAGACCAGCCAAGACCGCCAATGCCCGGTTCAGCAGCCCCATGTTGGACGAGGCCATGATTGGCAGAATAGACGGCGTGGACATCATGACCGCAATCAGATCATCCTCAGAGCTGTAATCGTAAGTGACGATTATACTGTCTTCACTGGCGACGTAATCATGATAATATTGTTCCCCCGGCTGATAGCAGGCCCCCAGGATCGTCCCCTGACCGGCCGGTATGCTGATATCCTCCCCACCCTTGATGGCTATACCGCCCTTCAGGATAATTTCCACCGTGTTCACCTGATCGTACCGTTGATGCAGTATTTGCCCCTTTTTGATGTCCATTTTCCCCATGATTCATCCTGCCTCTCTAAAAAAAAGCCGGCCTGCTCACGCAGGCCGACCTGAAAAGATTCTATTATTTGTGGGCCAGATTCAGCGCCAGCTCTGCGTTGCGGGCAGCCATATCACGCAATTCCACTAGTAATTCAGCATTCTGCTGTCGGAAGGTCTGCTTATCATTCCATTTCCGACGAATCTCTGCCATGAGTTCTTCCGCGGTCACATCACGAAGGTTCCCCACCGGCTGTTCCCCGATCGAATCAAGGAAACGGTCAATCTTCGGATCATACGAAATTCCCAGCATCGGTACTCCCATGACACCGGCAAAGATCAGGGCATGCAGCCGAATGCCAAGCATCAGGTCCATGTTCCCGACCAATGACAGGAACTCGCTGGTCGTATACTCATCCTTGAGTACCGTACACGGTTCCTTCGTCATGGATGCAATCGTCTGGGCAGCCCGGACATCATCCGGAAACTGCATCGGCAGAAATACCACCCTGGCCTTGAGTTCCCTCACGACCAGATCCGACACCTCAGCCAATACTTCCTTATAATGGCGCCAGCCTTGCCATTCACGTACGGAGATGCCCACTACCGGCTTTGCTCCATCGGCATGATAGGCCTTGAAGATTGCCCGGCCCACCTCTTTGTCTACCGGATGAATAGCCAGCACCGGATCCGCCGTGCACTCGATAGCCGGATGCCGGATACCCAGGCGCTCAAGTTCAGCCAGCGATCCCTGATCGCGGACCGTGATGAGATCCACCCGGTTGCAGATCCATCGCATCACATGCTCGGCCAGGCCGCCAATGATGGGACCTATACCCTGGGCATATAACATGACCTTGGTCCCGAGCAGCCTGGCCATCGTGATGATGGCCAGATAATAATACAGGCTGCGGCGGCTGGTCACATTCTGCAACAGACTGCCGCCACCGCTGATCAGAAGATCAGCCCGGCGCAGTGCCCGAAAAATGTCCGGCATACTCAGCCAGGAAACCGCGTCCACGCCATGGCGCTGTCGCGTGTCTTCCGGATCAGCAGAAATCACCGTAATATGTAGTTTGGGGTCGAGATCACTGAGAACTTCCAGCATTGCTGCCAGCATTGCCTCATCACCGGCATTCTTTGAGCCGTAGTAACCCGATACGACGATTCTGCTCATTAATCCGCCTTACGCTCCTTTGCTTTTGAAAGAATAGCCTGCCACAGCTCGATAAGAACCATAGCCACAGCACCGATAACGGCACCCAGCACGATGCCGCCAATGCCACGCATGAACGACATATAGACCGGCGTACGCATATGTGCAAACGTCTCAACCATGGAGCCCTGCCCAATCGTTGCAATCAGAACCAGCGCAAAGAGCACCATGGTCGGCCACTTGCGCCAGAATGCCATGGCCGCCAGCATAAAGGCCGGATGACCGATCAGGAGCTCCTTCGTGCGCGGACGCGCATAAAAAGCCTGTTCCAGGAAAGCCCGGAAGCGCAGCTCCAGATTGGATACCGGCATCCCAGACGTATGACCACTGCGGGCTACAAATACCACCCCGGCGATCAGAACCAGGAACATGACCACAAGGGTCTTGATCTTGACTGGCATATCCATTATCTTCGACAACTGATTCAGGACACCATCGGTGTCATCCATCCGACCATCGAAGATATCAAACCGCTGCAGGAAGGCAATGCCCACGAGAATCAGCGGCAGTATGAACGTCAGCTTGATGCCACGGAAAATCTGGAATTCCAGCAAATACTCCGTATCGGCCAGCGAACCGGACAGATAGGCAGCACCCACATAGGAAATCACTCCCATAACGAACAGGGCCAGCGCACCTGTAACGATGATCCTTGGCAGGGACACCCTGGCCTTATTGCGGAAAGCCCGCACCCGGTCAAGCTGCCAGATCACTGCCAGTGCCGGGAATACATTGGCACTGGCCAGCGCTGCAATAGCCCGGATCTTCGTGCCGTTGCCCATCAGCACCGGCACCACGGCCAGCAGGGCAAACACCAGGAACAATATATACTGATATTTTGGACGAGCATTCAACCGGGGAATGATCAGCGACAGATACAGGATTCCGGCTGCAGCTACCCCGGCCATGATCACGGCGCGCAGCAATTTAGACGGGTAGAAGGATGTGAACGTGCTGGCCGGTCCGATGGTATAGCCATGGGCAACCAGCTTATCATGTGTATCCTGGAAATATTTCATATTGGTAGCCATCAGACTCATATTCGGTGATGGCTTATCATAGATACGCATGAGATCGATGCGGATATTACGCTCTTCATCCGTATTGGACCAGCGCTCTACCGCGGCATCGATCTTGAGCTTCGGCTGCTCATCTTTCGGAATCGAGTACAGACGGGCAATCTTATCATAGCCGATTCCCTTCGCAATCTCCTCCATGCCATCCTGCTTGTAGAACTGCAGCTGCGTCGTAGCCTCAATCAGGCCCAGCGTGAACTGGCGGTCCTTCATCTCATCGATGGTTGCCTGCAGCGCCTTTGGTGCGCCCAGGCTCTGAGAGCCGGAACACACAACTTCCGAAACCTTCACGCCGTCCAGACGCTTGAATACCGCCTGAACATCGTCTTTTGAACATTCCTCATAATCACTCGGACGGGCCATGACATAGAATCCGGCATCATTGACGGCCTTCATCTCATCCGTCGGCATGCCGATATTCATCTTAAGGAAGGATTCGTAGTGCGCCTTGACAGCCATGACTTCTTCACTGCCGACCGTATAGAGCTGGACCCTGTCCTCTCCCAAACGGCGTGGCAGATCTTCCTTGAGCTCTTGCCAGGTCTGGGCATCATGACCGACTATGTAGATGACATCGCCCTGGATCTTACCATCAGCCACAAGCTGACGCCATACCGGATCCGTCAGGGCTCCGCTGTGGTAATTTGCCAGGATCTGACTGCCAGCGATTGCCGTAGCTTTGCCGTTGGCATTGAGTTTCTTGAACGTCGTCTCATAGACTGCCAGCGAAGTGATGCCCGCATCTTTGGCCTGCTTCAGCACCTCAGACTCAGGAAGGCCCTCGCGTTCAGCGAGTTCCTGCAACCCTTCATAATCAATTGCCATATCTACCTGGCGGTTCGCCTGTTCTACCGCATGGCGCTGAAAACTGATTGCCAGCGCCGCTGCCAGCCCGATGACGATGACCAGGATCAACCAGCGGTTATACTTGAATACCTTCATGCTCGTTTTTCCACCTTATTCCTTCTCATTCCTTACCATCCCGCTCAGCGGTAATGATAATCGCCCCTTCAGTCTGCTCCACCTGACGGATTTTCATCCCCAGTGGCAGCCGGTCTGGCGTGGCCAGCTGAATATTGCCGAAGAGGTCGCCCAGCTTCGCTGTACCCAGCCGCGTATTTTTCACATCCAGGCGGGTCATCAGGAAGTACAGTGAACCGGAGTCCTCCACAACCTGTCCTTCCATCCCGATATCCGCCGTGCGGCCGAATACCTTGGCATTGGCCGTGACCTGGATCTTATCGGGATGAATGGCCACCTGAACATTTTCTACCTTATCTACTTTACGGGACAGTACCTCGCGCATGTTCTCTTCATCCACGATGCCCTTGAGCTCCAGCTTATCCGCCCGTTTGACCTGTATGCCTTCCTCCCTCAGGAGTGCCGGCATATCCAACTGGACATCGCTGCCGGAAAGCGTAAGCTCCCGCAGATAAACCTGACCAACTTTTGCCTGATGCATAACAGCATCGAGCTGCTGGATATTCCCCAGCAACAACAGTGCAGACGGTGAGGACCCCAGCGTCGCCTGCACATCGTCCGTCGCGGCTTTCTGGCTCAATTTGGTCTGTACGGTTGCCCGGACTAACCAGGGTAATACTGTCTCACTTGACACGATTAATATTATGAATAACAAGCCCAGAATAGTCAAGCCTTTTCGCAAATTCGTCACCTTCGCAATGGAACAAGGAGCCAGAAGCTTACACCCCTGACTCCTTACGGTCATTTCTTCTTAAAATTCATGGTTTGCCTTGGCGCTCAGGTAAGCCCGGATGAACGGATCAATCTCGCCATCCATAACGGCCTGGACGTTGCCCGTCTCTTCATTGGTACGATGATCCTTGACCATCGTATATGGCTGGAATACATAAGAACGGATCTGGCTGCCCCACTCGATGTTCTGCTGAACACCTTCGAGCTTGGCCAGCTCTGCTTCCTTCTTCTCCAGTTCCAGCTCAAAGAGCTTGGCACGCAGCATCTTGAGGCACTGCTCACGATTCTGCAGCTGGGAACGCTCATTCTGGCACTGAACCACGACCCCCGTCGGCTCATGCGTCATACGCACAGCCGATGAGGTCTTATTGATGTGCTGTCCACCGGCACCACTTGCGCGGTAGGTATCCACACGGACCTCAGCCATATTGATGTCAACCTCAACCGCATCATCGATCTCCGGCATGATATCACAGGCCGAGAAGGACGTATGACGGCGGGCATTGGCATCAAACGGCGAAATACGGACCAGACGGTGTACGCCCTTTTCCGATTTAAGGAAGCCATAGGCATTATGTCCCTTAATGATGAGTGTGACCGATTTGACGCCGGCTTCATCACCTGGCAGCAGGTCGGCCGTCTCCACGGTAAAACCGTGGCGCTCAGCCCAGCGGCCATACATGCGCAGCAGCATCTGAGTCCAGTCCTGAGCCTCAGTTCCGCCCGCACCGGCATGCAGCGTCAGGATGGCATTATTGGCATCATAAGGTCCGGACAGCAGCACTTCCAGCTGCAGGGCCTCAAGTCCCTCGGTGACCTTCTGGATCTCGGCCTTTACATCGGCCTCCATCCCCTGGTCATCCTCTTCCATACCCATCTCAAAGAGCGTCTCCGCATCTTCATACTTTCTGACGAGCACTTTGTATTTATCAACGCTGATCTTGACATCGTTGAGTTCCTGGTTGATTTTCTGTGCCTTTTCCGCATCATCCCAGAACGTCGGCTCGCCCATCTTATACTCAAGCTCGGCAATCTTCTCTTCCTTAGCCGGGACCTCCAGGGACACGCCCATCTGGTCCAGCTTTTCTTTGAGCGCGCCAAGCTGCGGTTTTAAATCTTCAAGCATTATCTCGCACCTTTACTACTATTTATCAATTATGGATCACTCATCTTTGCCGCAGCAATTCTTGTATTTCTTGCCACTGCCGCACGGGCACGGATCATTGCGGCCGACTTTCTTCCCATCGGAAGTCGTCGGTTTCTTCTTGGCCTCAGCCGCACTGACATCATCACCATGCGAAGCCTGGGCATTCTGCAGATGATCCGACAGCTGCGAACGCTGCTGCTCGATGGTTTTCTCCATCTTCTGCTTCTGCGTCTCGTTTGCCTGCTGGGCATCATTCATAGCCTGCTGCTGTTCCGGTGTCACGATGCTGACATGATACATGAGCGAAGCAATCTGATCCTGGATCGCTGCTTCCATCTCGCTGAACATATCGAGCGCCTCGATCTTGTACTCAACCAGCGGATTGCGCTGACCATAAGCACGAAGATTGATACCTTCACGCAGCATATCCATATGATTCAGATGTTCCATCCATTTATTGTCGACCACACGAAGCATGACGACCTTCTCGAGCTCACGCATGTTCTCTTCGCCGAAGAGCAGCTCGCGCTGACGGTAACCGTCCTCTGCGACCTTCTCCAGGGCATCCTTGAGATCGTCGCGGCTCATCTCGACCAGTTCTTCCTTCTTGAGCTTGCCAGCCGGCGCATAGATCTTCTCGGCATCTTCGATGAGATGATCGAGCTGCCATTCCTCCGGATAAAGCTGCTCATTGGCATACTGGGCCATCTCTTCCTTGATGATATGGTTGACCATGCCCATGATGTTCTCACGCAGGTTGTCCCCGGTGAGGATCTTGCGGCGCTCGCCATACATGACTTCACGCTGCTGGTTCATGACATCATCGTACTCCAGGACATGTTTACGAATGTCGAAGTTGCGCGCCTCGACCTTCTTCTGTGCATGCTCGATGGAGTTGGTGATGAGCTTATGCTCGATCGGCTCGTCCTCTTCCATGCCCAGTTTGTCCATCATGCCGGAGATGCGCTCGGATGCGAACAGACGCAGCAGATCGTCTTCGAGCGACAGGAAGAAGCGGGATGCCCCCGGATCGCCCTGACGGCCGGAACGGCCACGCAGCTGGTTATCGATACGGCGGGACTCATGACGCTCCGTACCGACGATGAAGAGACCGCCCAGGTCCGCTACACCCTCGCCGAGCTTGATATCCGTACCACGACCAGCCATGTTGGTGGCGATGGTTACCGCACCGCGCTGACCAGCGTCAGCGATGATCTCAGCTTCCTTCTCATGGAACTTCGCATTCAATACATTATGAGGAATCCCGTGATGCTTGAGTGCGGCACTGAGTTCCTCGGACTGCGTGATGGAGGTCGTACCGATCAGGACCGGCTGTCCCTTCTCATACAGTTCCTTGACAAAGTTGCCAACGGCCTTATATTTGGCCCGCTTCGTCTTATAGATGAGATCCGGATAGTCCGTACGCATGACCGGCTTATTCGTCGGCACCACGATAACGGACAGATTATAGATCTTGATGAACTCGTCTTCCTCAGTCTTGGCCGTACCGGTCATACCAGCCAGCTTGTCATACATACGGAAGTAATTCTGGAACGTGATCGTCGCGAGCGTCTGTGACTCACGCTGGATCTTGACGCCCTCTTTGGCCTCGATAGCCTGATGCAGACCATCCGAATAACGGCGGCCTTCCATCAGACGGCCCGTGAACTCATCAACGATGATGACTTCAGCCATTGCGCACCACATAATCGCGGTCGCGCTTCATGAGTGCCTTGGCACGCAGGGCAGCCGTGAAGCAGTGCGACAGCTCGATGTTCTCCGGCGCATACAGATTGTTGATTCCGAGGATCTTCTCGATCTTCGGCACCGTGCTGTCGGCTGCCGCTACCGTCTTCTGCTTCTCATCAAGGGTATAGTCTGCCCCTTCCTTAAGGCCGGCTACTGCCTTGGCCATCACGGCATACATATCCGTCGACTTGGCACCAGGACCGGAAATGATCAGCGGGGTACGGGCTTCATCAATGAGGATGGAGTCCACCTCATCGACGATGGCATAGTTCAGGTCGCGCTGAACCATCTGATCCTGATAGATGACCATGTTGTCACGCAGATAATCGAAACCGAACTCGTTGTTCGTACCGAACGTCACATCACAGCTATACGCATATTTACGCTCCGGGAAATCCATGTCATGGACGACCAGACCAACGTCAGCCCCAGGAAACGATACAGCTTACCCATCTCCTCGCTATCGCGGCGAGCCAGGTAATCATTGACCGTGATCATGTGTACGCCCTTGCCCGTCAGGGCATTGAGGTATACCGGCAGCGTTGCTACCAGGGTTTTACCTTCACCAGTACGCATCTCTGCGATCCGGCCTTCATGCAGACACATACCACCAATGAGCTGTACATCGAAATGACGCATGCCCAATACACGGCGGGAACCTTCACGTACCACGGCAAAGGCCTCCGGCAGCAGGTCGTCCAGCGTTTCGCCATTTGCAAGCCGCTCCTTGAACTTATTCGTCAGTCCGGTCAGCTTGTCATCCGTCAGATTTTCCATCTGCGGTTCCAGTGCGTTGATTTTCTCGACAACCTCGCGATAACGGGCTATTTCTTTATCGTTATTGTCGCCCAAGAATCTTTTGAGAAATCCCAGCAAACAAAATCACTCCTTCTTATAAGTAGTCTTACCTTACAATATTATCAGACTGCCTGCTATAAGTCAATGAAAGGCCCCTGGACCGGCGAATCTACTCCGCCTCATCCTCACGCACCAGCCGGTAACCGATCCCGACATGCGTCTGGATATAGTGCGGCGTCCCCGGTGCCGATTCCAGTTTCTTGCGCAGGGCAACCATGAATACGCGCAGGGAAGCGACATCACTTGGCAGGCTGCTGCCCCAAACCTTGCGCAGGATATACTGATGGGTCAGTACCTTGCCGGCATTCTCGGCCAGCGCACACAGCAGCTTGTATTCGATCGGGGTAAGATGGATCTCCTGCCCCTGCACATAGACCAGATGCGCCTCATAGTCGATGCGCAGTTTCCCGTTGAGGAACTCCTTCGCCTCAGCCGGCGCCTCGTCATGCTGCTGGATAAGCCCCAGACGGCGGATTGTCGCCCGCAGCCGCGCCAGCAGTTCATTCACACTGAACGGCTTCGTGATATAGTCATCCGCTCCCGCATCCAGCGCCTCGATCTTATCCGCATCATCCGTGCGGGCACTGATGACCAGAATCGGAAGCTCGGACCAGCTGCGCAGCTTCTCGATGACTTCCGTGCCATCCATATCCGGCAGACCAAGATCCAGGAACAGGATGTCCGGCTTATCCGCTGCGGCTGTCAGGAGCGCCTGTTTGCCAGTCTCCGCCGTCAGACAGCCGTAGCCCTTGGATTCCAGCGTCACCTTGATCAGATTGCGGATGGCCTTTATCATCCTCAACCACCAGTATCGTCGGATTACTCATCAATCATGCTCCTTCCAAGTCCAGTATTATTTCGAAAACCGTCCCCTGCGGTGCATTATCATGCACCGAGATCTTCCCGCCATGCGCCTCCACGATGGCCCGGCAGAGCGTCAGCCCAATGCCCAGACCACGACGGGAATCCGTGCTGTGTATCTTGCCGGTCCCGAATTCATCGAAAATATGGGCCCGCAGGGCTGCCGGGATCCCCGGCCCCTGATCGGCCACCTCGAGGATGGCCCGGCCATTGTCTTTGCGGGCTGAAATTGACAGCAGGCGTCCCCACTGGCGTATATTTCATCGCATTGTCGAGCAGATTAATGAATACCTGCACCAGCAGACGCCCATCTGCCCGAACCATCATATAATCATCCTCGAGCCGGACCTGCAGGGGATATTTCTCCCGCCGGCGGCCGATATGCGTCAGGGCCTCCTGGATGATATCGGCCAGCATCTCCGGCTCCAGCCGGATCTGCATCGTACCATTCTTGATCCGCGTGACGGCCAGCAGGTTTCTCGACCATATTCGTCAGCCAGCGCGCATCGTTGGCAATATCCTGGCAGAGCTCCTGCTTCTGCCCCAGTGGCAGGTTCTCCCCCTCATCCTGCAGCAGCTCCGCATTGCCCGCAATCGTGGTCAGCGGTGTCCGCAGGTCATGCGAGATGCCGCGCAAAAGATTACCGCGCAGCTGCTCCTGCCGGGCTGCGAGCTCCACCTCACGGCGCCGCTGGCTCTGATGCTCCTTCTCCAGCGCCAGCGCGCAGCTGTCGAGGATAGAGAGCACAACGTTGTATTCAAACGCAGTCAGCCGGCTGCCATCAAGGGCAATGCCGACCACAGCCAGCACGGCAGCATTGCCCCGCACGGCCAGATACAGGCATTTCGCCCCCGGCAGGGTCTGCGTCCCCGCGCCGGCATGCTTGTTGTTCTTATAGACCCAGGCCGCCAGTGCCTGCTCATCGGCCGTCACATACTCCGTCAGACCGCGTCCCTGTTTCCTCATGCGCATAGAACTCCGGCTGGAACACTTCACCATCATAGACCACGATGGGCTTATCCAGCAGCCGTTCCAGCTGGCGGGACAATGCCTGATAGATCTCGCGCTTGCCCTCGGCCTGCTGCAGCAGGCTGCTCGTCTCGAGCAGGACCTCCGTGCGGTACGCCTTGCGGGAAGCCAGCTCGGCCTGCCGGTGCACCTTGCGGGTCAGGAAGCCCGTGATCAGCGAGACCAGGAACAGCATCGCAAAGGTCACCAGATCCCCCGGATCGAATACGACAAACGTATAGCGCGGTTCACTGAAGAAGAAATTGACCACCAGCACGCTGCCGACCGAGACGAGCAGGCTGTAGCGCCAGCCGGTCGTAAGCATGGCCGGTGCCAGTGCCGCCAGGATATAGATCAGCACGATGTTCTCGGTCTCGATCTGCCAGGTCAGGCAGATGAGCCCCACCAGGGTACATACGCCCAGCGAAGCCACCACGATGCCCAGATCCCGGAGATTTCGCCAGGGTTCCACGCCCCCGCCCGGCTTCGCATGGGTACGGGGCACATAGCTTCCCACCATCTTGTCCGGGATGATATAGATATCCAGCTGCGGCACGAGTTCCGTCAGCCGTTCCGAAAAGGTCGGCTTCACGAAGAAGAAGCCCCGCTTCGTCGTCGAGCGCCCCAGCACGACCTTCGAGATGCGCGCCTGCTTGACATACTCCGCAATCTGCCAGGCAACATCCTCACCATAGACCGTCACGATATTCGCCCCGAATGAACGGGCCAGTTTCGTATTGGCCTCCAGCCGCCGCTGATCCGATGCCGACAGTTGCGGGAAATCCGGCGTCTCGACGAACAGAGCGGTAAAGGTACCACCAAAGGCCGCCGCCATACGGGCTGCCGTACGGATGACCTTCGGATTCGACGGAGAACTGGACAGACAGATCAGGATATGCTCCTCAATCGGCACCTGCCGGCCGGACTCACGGCGGCTGACCCGGTCGGCCATCCGCCGCAGGGCAACCTCCCGCAAAGCCGTAAGGTTGTCCCGCACAAAGAAGCTCTCCAGCGCAGCCGTCGGCCGGGCATAGATCTTGCCCTCGCGCAGCCGCATGATCAGATCATCCGGCTCAATATCCACGAGCTCAACCTGATCCGCACCATCGAACACCTCATCGGCAATGCGCTCACGCACGATGACACCGGTAATGGAAGCGACCATATCATTGAGGCTTTCAATGTGCTGGACATTCACCGAGGTATAGACATCGATGCCGGCCCGCAGCAGCTTCCTCCACATCCTGCACCCGCTTCTGATGCCGGCAGAACGGCGCATTGGTATGCGCGAGCTCATCGACCAGGATCAGCTGCGGCTTGCGCGCGAGTGCTGCGTCAAGATCCAGCTCATGAAGCTCAATGTCATGATACCTGCCGCTCTTGACCGGCAGGCACTCCAGCCCTTCAAGCAAAGCCGTCGTAGCCGGCCGCTGATGCGGTTCCACATAACCGCAGACCACATCCACGCCCTCCGCCTTCGCCGTCTGAGCCGCCTCCAGCATCGCATAAGTCTTACCGACCCCTGCCGCATAGCCAAAGAATATCTTCAGTTTTCCCTGTCCACTTTTTACTTCTTCCTGCTGAATCCGTTCCAAGATCCGCTCCGGCGTTTCCCGTTCCACAACCTCATCTCGCTTTCTTCATCACCATTATTATCATTATTGTAGCATAGCCCCCCAAAAGAACCAGCCCCAAAACCTGAGTTCGAAAAATAAGACCGCCGCGGGGGCAGTGGACAGCCAACGTTCCACCTAGATGTTCTGCTAAAAAAAATTTTAGGCTTTAATTAATCATTGAAAACAGACTTAAACGCGCTTCGCTTAAACGAAAGTCTTTTTCAAGGAAGGTTTGTAGCCTAAAATTTTTTTCTTCACGCAGAACATCAAAGCTCCACTTATGGCTGCCCACTGCCCCCGCGGCTAGGCTCGATGCGTTGATGTCTGCCTTTCTCTAAATTAGCTGGATTTCTGGTTCTACCTTTGATGCCGGAATCCAACAGACCTGCTCGAACCGTCCCCAGACCTACCGTCAGAAGTAAAACCAGCCAGAAGCCGTTTTTAATCGACGGACGGGCGAGGGGAAACTATTTTCTTTCGTCCGGAACGATTTGCCGTAGGCTGGCCCGCCGTAGATACTTCCTAGATCCGTCGATTCGTTGCGGCGCCGTGGTACCGGCGCGTCATCTAAGTAAATACTACAACCTCATGGCGGGACATTTAGTGCAGGACGAAAAAAATAGTTCCACCGAACCCCGTGCCGAACTGTACCTACTCTTTCCTTGTCACTCACTTCTAAGAACTTTACCTCCTCCCATCGAGCCGCAAATTCACCTCCACCACGTTGACGCGCGGCTCTCCGAATATTCCGAGGAACCTCCCTTCCGTGCACGCTGCGATAATGCCACGTATCTCCTCCTCGCTGCGCCCGGTCGTCCGGGCCAGCCGCTTCACCTGATACGCTGCTGCCGCCGGCGAGATCTCCGGATCCAGCCCGCTGCCCGACACCGTCACGAGATCCACCGGAATCGGTGTATCCCCCATCTCCGGATTCGCTGCCCGGATGCGTTCCACCCGTGCGGCCACCCGCGCCTTCAGCGCCTCACCAGTCGCCGCTTCATTCGTCGGCCCGCTATAGAGCAGCGCCGTATCATCCGCTGCCGTGAATCCCTCATCCGAGAGCTTCATATCCCGCCCCCACAGATGCGTCTCATCCTCAAACGGCTGCCCGATCAGCTTCGATCCGTAAAGGACCGTATGATCCGGCGACCAGAGCAGGCTGCCCGCCGCCTGTACCGGGAAAAACGACTGCGCCAGGCCCGTCATGGCCAGCGTATAGATGCCGCCCAGCAGCAGCGTGAAGACCAGCATCAGCTTCATCGCCTGCAGGCCGATCGCTATTCCAGATTTCATCGTAAACTCCTCCTTACAGGAACATTCCCAACGCCATGTCCAGCAGTTTGATGCACACGAATGGCACCACGATGCCGCCCAGGCCATAAACCAGCAGATTGTGACTCAACAGCTTTGCCGCCGGCAGTTCCCGATACGCCACGCCCCTGAGTGCCAGCGGGATCAAGGCTATGATAATGAACGCATTATAGATCACCGCTGCCAGGATAGCCGTCTCCGGACTCTTGAGCCCCATGATATTGAGCACGGCCAGCTGCGGATAGAATCCCGTGAATAAAGCCGGGATAATCGCGAAATACTTCGCCAGATCATTGGCGATGCTGAACGTCGTCAGGCTGCCTCTTGTCATCAGCAGCTGCTTGCCGATACGCACAATATCAATGAGCTTCGTCGGCGACGAATCCAGATCCACCATGTTGCCCGCCTCTTTGGCGGCCTGCGTCCCCGTATTCATGGCCACAGCTACATCGGCCTGTGCCAGTGCCGGCGCATCATTCGTGCCATCACCGGTCATCGCGACCATGTGTCCTTTAGCCTGGAAATCCCGGATCATCTGCAGCTTGCCTTCCGGCGTCGCCTCGGCCAGAAAATCATCGACTCCCGCTTCAGCGGCAATCGCTGCCGCCGTCATCGGGTTATCGCCCGTGATCATGATCGTGCGGATGCCCATGCGGCGCATATCGGCGAATTTCTCCTTCACCCCATCCTTGATGATGTCCTTCAGATTGATGACCCCGAGCACCCGATTGTCACGGGCCACGACCAGTGGCGTACCACCAGCCTGAGCCACCGTCCGCACCACATCTTCGCAAGCCTCGCTGTACACGCCGCCCTGAGCCAGGACATACTGTTTCACCGCATCAGCCGCTCCCTTGCGGATGGCATGACCATCCAGATCAACGCCGCTCATCCGGGTCTGCGCCGTAAAAGGCACGAAACGAGCGTTACGGGCTCCGATTTCCCGGCCCCGCAGGCCGAACTGCTGCTTGGCCAGCACGACAATGCTGCGGCCTTCCGGCGTCTCATCAGCCAGCGATGAAAGCTGAGCCGCATCGGCCAGCTCCTCTGCCGTACTGCCATCCACCGGCAGGAAAGCGCTCGCCTGCCGGTTGCCCAGCGTGATGGTCCCGGTCTTATCCAGCATGAGTACATCCACATCACCGGCCGCCTCGATGGCCCGCCCGCTCATCGCCAGCACATTGGCCTGATTGAGCCGGCTCATTCCGGCAATACCGATAGAAGAAAGCAGCGCCCCGATGGTCGTCGGTGCCAGACACACCAGCAGGGCCGTCAGCTCCGTAAGCGAGATCGACTGGGACAGCTGCAGCTGCTCCTGCGTGAACCAGCTGTAGGCATACAGCGACAACGTGACCAGGATAAAGATGATGGACAGGGCCAGCAGGAAGATCTGCAGCGCCAGTTCATTCGGGGTCTTCTTCCGGGCCGCGCCCTCGACCATCGCAATCATCTGGTCCAGAAAACTATGCCCGGCTTCGCTGGTCACCTGGATGACCAGCCAGTCAGAAAGCACCGTCGTGCCGCCAGTGACCGCACTGCGGTCGCCGCCGCTCTCGCGGATTACCGGTGCCGACTCGCCCGTGATAGCCGATTCATCGACAGAAGCCGCGCCCTCGATGACCTCACCATCCGCGGGAATCTGCTCGCCGGCCTTGACCAGCACATAATCTCCCTTCTTCAGATCGACCGACGAGATCATCGTACCCGGTCCGGCTGATCCGGTGCCGGGATGCGGCGCGCCTCTACCTCTTTCTTGGCCGAACGCAGCGCCTCGGCCTGAGCCTTGCCCCGGCCCTCGGCAATCGCTTCTGCGAAATTGGCGAACAACACGGTGAACCACAGCAGCACAGCGATACTCAGCGTAAACCAGCCCGACGCATCGGCTGCACTCAGCAGCTCCTCCAGATAAAAACAGGTCGTCAGCACAGCCGACACATAAACCAGGAACATGACCGGATTCTCCAGCTGCTTACGCGGCGACAGTTTCCGGCATGCATCGATAACCGCCAGCCGGACGATTGCCCGGCTGAACGTCTCATTCTTCTTCATGATCGATCCTCCTCAGATGGCCTGCAGGTACTCTGCAATCGGCCCCAGCGCGAGCGCCGGGAAAAAGCTCAATGCACCGACCAGCAGGATAACGCCCAGCAGCAGGCCGGCAAACAACAGATTATCGGTACGCAGCGTACCTTCCGTCACCGCCACCTGCCGCTTGGCCGCCAGACTGCCGGCAATAGCCAGGATAGCGGCCATCGGCACGAAACGGGTAAACAACATAATCACGCCCAACAGGATATTGAAGAACGGCGTATCCGCCGCAAAACCGGCCATAGCCGAACCATTGTTGGCCCCGCAGGACGTAAAGCATACAGCAGCTCCGAAAAGCCATGCGCCCCCGAAGCTCCAAGACTGGCCGTCGTCCCCGGCAGCAAAGCGGCGATGCCACTGCCCGCCAGGATAGCCACTGGTGGCACCAGGCAGACCAGCACAGCCATCTTCATCTCATAGGGCTCAATCTTCTTGCCCAGATATTCCGGTGTGCGCCCGACCATCAGTCCGGCGATGAACACCGTCAGGATGGCAAAGCACAGCATGCCATAAAGGCCGCAGCCCACGCCGCCGAATATGATCTCACCCAGCTGCATATTCACCATCATCACCAGCAAGGCTCAGCGGCGTATAGCTGTCATGCATCGAATTGACCGAGCCATTCGATGCCGCCGTCGTAAACTCCGCCCAGGCAGCAGAGGAAGCGATACCGAACCGGGTTTCCTTTCCTTCCATATTGCCGCCGGCCTGATCATCGGCAGCCTGCATGACCACAGCCCCCTGCTGGGCCAGCGCACTGGTACCGGCCTGCTCACTCAGGCCGATGATGCCCAGCCCAGCGACAGCAGCAGGAACATCGTCAGAAAAGAGCGTCCGCCCCTGGCTGGCCGCATAGACTGCCCGGCCGAACGACACGCACAGCGCCATCGGCAGCAGCAGGATGGACAGCAGCTCCACCAGATTCGACAGCGGCGTCGGATTTTCCATCGGATGCGCGGAATTCACGCCGAAGAAACCGCCGCCATTGGTCCCGATCTGCTTGATCGCCACCTGGCTGGCCGCCGGCCCCTGCGGAATCACCATCCGCTGGATCACCGCTCCATCAGCCAGCTGCACCGGCTCAGACAGCGACGCGGCCTCATACGCCGAGAAATTCTGCACCACGCCCTGCGAGGCCAGCACCATCGTCACTGCCACGGCCAGTGGCAGCAGGATATAGGCAATGCTGCGGGTCAGATCGACCCAGAAATTTCCGATTGTCGCCGCCTTCGTACGAACGAAAGCCACGCAGCAGTGCAAACAATACCGCAATACCCGAGCCGGCTGATACAAAGTTCTGCGTCGTCATGCCCAGCATCTGCGTCAGATAGCTGAGCTGGGCCTCGCCCTGATAGGACTGCCAGTTCGTATTCGTCACGAAACTCGCTGCCGTGTTGAATGCCAGCGGCAGGCTCATATCCGGCCACAGCTCGGGATTCAGTGGCAGATGATGCTGAACCAGCAGCAGCAGGAAGATCAGCAGGAAAGCCGGCCAGATTCGTCAGCAACACACAGGTCAGATAGACCCTGGCGGACATCTCCTGCGTATGCCGAATGCCCAGCAGCTGATAGAACCGTATCTCCAGTGGTCCAAAGAACCGATTGAGCATCCTCTGTCTGCCATTCATCACTTTTTCCATATAAATGCCCAGGGGACAGCCAATGCCACCAACAGGACCAGATAACCAATATATTGAATCAAGGACTGCATCATCCTTCATCTCCCTCCAACAAAAGCTTTACCAGATAAACCAATAGTCCAACCCAGATCACACCTGACAGGTACAACATGTGAATCCCTCCTTTTGCCTATATGCTAACACAGCGGAATAAACACGGTGTTAGGATACAGGCAGGCGGTATAAAGATTGTATTAAGATTGGCTCTGCGGGCCCTCCGTCATCTTTACAAATGCATGAATCCAGCTATAATAAAACTCGATATTGATAGAATTGGAGTGAATATTTTTGAGGGAAATTCTGGTACTGGGGAATCGCATCTATCACCACCGTGATCGTACGGATTTCAATATACAACGTTTGATCGTCTTCTGGCTGAGAGGGCTTCGCCACCAGCAGGACATCCTGGGGCTGTCTCATTTCTTCCAGGCTTATACGGAGCTCAGCCGGATCGAGTCCGGCAATGCCATCTTCTATGAAGAGGCCACCCGTCAGGTCTTCTACTATCAGTCCACCCTGCCGGAGCGGACCCGGCTCATCCAGTCCCATTTCAACTTCTGCCGTCAGGCCTTCTCATCCGGCAGCCTGCAGACGATCTATTATGATGGCCGTCTGCCGCTCTGGGAAGAGGAAAGTCCACTCGGGCACATCTCCCTCGGCCTTGACTTCCGCTATGTCGACCGCAAGGAAGGACTCATGACCCTCGATCTCCGGCTGGGACCTGAACGGATCTACCATATCACCTTCCTGTTCGAGCAGACCGAAACCGGCAGCCGCCTGCGCATCGGTGCCCTGCAGGGCTGCCCGGTGCCCAGGGACGATATCCATGCCCTGACCAAGGCCTTCTTCGGCTACCGGCCCAAGAACCTGATCCTGCATGCCGTACGCCTGCTGGCGCACACACTGGATATCCAGGATATCCTCGCCGTCTCGAACCTCGGCTTCTTCACCAGCAACCATGTACGGCTCGACCGCAAGCTCAAGACCGACCTCGACAGCTTCTGGCAGGAAGCACAGGGAACGGAAATGTCCACTGACCCGCGTTTCTATGTCCTGCCGGTCACGGACTACCGGAAACCGCTGGCCGATGTGAAGTCCCATAAGCGCAGCCAGTACCGCAAACGTTATGCCCTGCTGGACACGCTCGACGAGTCCTTCCGCCAAAAGCTGCAGACCTACCTCCGGTAAACAAATCAATAAAAAGAGGGGCCCTCATAAGCTGAATCTGCAGATTCAGCTTATGAGGGCCCCTCTTTTTTATGTACTTTTTGAGTCCGTTTCAATCAGTATACAGCACAACAGCTTGCTCATGCTGCACCGCCTTAGACAGTGTCTGATACAATACAGCCGGATCGATTGGCTTGGCAATATGTGCATTCATGCCAGCCGCCAGGCATTTCTGGACATCCTCCGCATACGCATCAGCCGTCATCGCAATGATTGGCACAGATGCTGCCCGCGGATGCCCGGACGAACGAATTGCCCGTGTCGCCTCATAGCCATCCATAACCGGCATGTGGATATCCATGAGGATAGCAGCATACTCATCCTCTGCTGATGCCACAAACAAGTCGCATCCCATACCACCATCTTCTGCCACCGTGACTTCCATACCCTTTTCCCTGAGCAGGATCTGGGCGATTTCAATATTGAGTTCATTATCCTCACACAAGAGGATTTTCTTTCCCACGAGAACCTTCAGGCTCTTATCCGGCTGTATCTGAGCCTCTTCCGCTTCCCGCCGCTCAAACCGGATTGACAATTCGACGGTAAACGTACTGCCCACACCTTCCTGGCTGACCAGGGTGATCCGGCCATCCATCAGATCGACAATCCGCTTGACGATTGACAGTCCCAGCCCTGTTCCGGTTGAATTCTTCAGCTTTTGACTGCGTTCCTGCGCGAAGGCATCAAACACCCTGGGCTGGAACGCTTCACTGATCCCGATACCATTATCCCGAACGATAATGCGAACCTGCTGCACACCGCCGGCGGCAGTCAGCCGCTCCGTACACAGCTCGATTCTTCCGCCCTCCGGTGTGTATTTCACCGCATTGGACAGCAGATTCAGGAAGATTTCCTGCATCTTCAACCGGTCGATCCAGGCATACTCATCCGCCGGACAATCCACCTTGAGGACTAGCTGTTGCTGCTTCCGGTCAGCAGCATCCTGAATGACACTGACCACGCTGTCGATGAGCGTCCGGGTGTGCACCCAATCCGGCTCAAGCACGAATTTTCCGCTCTCGATCCGGGACACCTCAAGCGTATTGTTGATAAGATCCAGCAATATCTTACCAGCCTGCTCGACTTTTTCCATACTCATCTGCTTTTTCGCCGGATCAGACTCCGCCAGTGCAAACCGCGTAAACCCTAAAATACCATTGAGCGGCGTGCGCATATCATGACTGATTCCCGACAGAAATACCGACTTGGCTGTATTTGCTTCATTGGCCTGCCGCACGGCTTCTGCCAGCTGTGTATTCTTCTCAGTGATAATTCGCAAATTGCGCTGCCGGTCTATGCCGACAGCAATAGCCACTACCAGCAGAATCGCAAAACCGATCCCCAGCGGACGGGCATACGGATGCTGTGCCAGGAAGCCCGACACCGTGACCTGCGTGGGCTGCGTTGCCATATGCCGCAGGATCACCTGATTCGTATAATTCTTACTCACGCTTGCCGCCGCTTTGTTGAGAATACTCAGCAGACGCGGGTCATCCTGGTTCATCACGCCCAAAGCAAACGATACCATATGCTGTGGCAGCAGCGTAACCGAAAGCTCCGCCCCGCTGCTGCCTTCCAGATAACGCTGCGCCGTATACGGATACATGAACGCCGCATCAGCTGACTGCGACAGGACTGCCTCAATGCAGCGGTCCTGTGACGGATAGTACTGCGTCGTCCAGCCAGCATTCATCAGTGGCGTCATCAGCCTGGCAATATTCGAATCCTGCAGCAATGCTGCCCGATAACTGCTTCCTTTGGCATTCTTACGCGTAACCTTTGAGATTGGCGTCGTCAGATAAGGCGTTGTCAGTTTATATCCCGCCTTTTCGGCCATATCATAATCAAAGACCATATCCATGCAGACATCTGCCACAGCATGACGGACCGATGACTGATAGGCTGTCGACGAAACCATTTCGAGAATATTGAACTGCAGTCCGGTCCGACGGGCAATCTCGCGGAACACCTCCGGAATGATTCCCTTCGCCTCACCATCTTCAAAATAAGAATATGGGGCATTATCCGGTGATACCAGAACCGTAAATACCCTATGCTGCTGTGCCACCTCATCCAAGAAACTTTTCTCTTCCTGCGTCATGGCAATGTGAACTCCAACATCCGGCTTATAGTAGCGGTCCCAAAGCATCACGCGCCACCCCGGCGTATAAATATCCATCTGTGCAATTGCCTGGTCGATGTACTGCTGCAAAGCCAGGTTATCCCCACGCATCATGACATAGAACCGATCCACATCAAACTGTGCAATAATCCACTCATTCTGCGTCCGCCGCAGATTTGTCGTGCAGACGGCATCAATTTCCGTCCCTGCCTGCAGCGCCGCATTCATCTGATCTACATTCTCATAATATACTGGCGTATAGCCGATTCCATTTTTGGCTGCAAACCGGGCAAAATTCTCATTGATGCTGCTGTCCTTGATCATGCCGATACGCATGCCCTGATAGGTTGAATAATCACCGAGCGTAATCTGTTCATTCCCACTCTTTACCGTGAGGATACCAGCACTGGTACCGATTTCGGTTGAAAACAGGTATTTTCCTTCCCGCGCCGGCGTCTTGCGGGCCGAGGTCAGAATATCGATCTCACCAGCATCGAGCATCTGCTGCAGCCGGGCCCAGCCCAGGTGATAACCGACATATTCATAGTTCCAGTCTGTATACCGGGCCAGTTCCTGCAGAAAATCATAGCCATAACCGCTGCGAACCTTATTATCATCCTCCATCTGATAGCCATCGAACATATAATAACCAACCCGCAGCGTCCGCGATCCGGCTGCCGCCAATTGCAGCCAGGAGACAAACAGCAGGGTCAGGCAAAGCAGGATCCTTGCACCGCTGTACCTGATCCTGTCCTGTTTCTCCATGATCATGACTTTCTCACCCCATCATTTTTAGTCAATAACACGATGAGCCCCTCCAATCATGGATGGGCTCATCGTTGCAAGCAGACCTGCCGTTTCAAACAGCAGGTTGATATTCAATTGTCAGTTGCTGGATTCGATCAGGCCATAATTGCCGTCCGTGCGGCGATAGACGACATTCACTTCCTCTGTTTCTCCATCACGGAATACAAAGAAATTATGATTCAGGAGATTCATCTGCATGATTGCTTCCTGAACATCCATCGGTTTAACGATGAAACGTTTCGTCTTTACGACCTTATATTCCTCATCATCTTCCTGCTTCTCCGGAACAGCCGGCACCTGCAGAGCCTCAGCCTTGAACCCATTGTTGCGGAAACGACGAGCCAGTTTCGTCTTCTGCTTATGGATCTGGCGCTCCAGTTTCTCAACGACCAGGTCAATGGACGTATACATATCCATCGTGGCTTCCTCGCCTCTGAGCAGGATACCGCCCTGTACGGGGACCGTAACCTCCACGATGTGACGCCCTTTTGACACGGTCAGAAGCACCGTGATGTCACCGACGTTCTCAAAGTACTTGGTGACTTTGCCCACGCGTTTCTCTACGTACTCGCGCAGGGAAGGAGTGATCTCGATGTTCTTGCCTCTTACAGTGAATGTTGCCATACGACACATCCCCTTTCTTATGATGGCCATGGCTTACGCCACGGTTTCTATCGGTCCAACCTGACTTCCACTTCCATCAGGTTTATATTTGTATAATTCGCCGCCCTCTGATAAAACCCTTCTTTTCTCTCAAGAAAAAATCTGAAATTTTTAACAGGCATCGGGACCAATTATCACCGCACTCAAAAAAGCCTTCCCTGACGGGAAGGCTATTAAGCATCGATAGAAAAACTTATGCCATTCTTACGACGTTGGATGCCTGCGGGCCGCGAGCACCTTCAACGATGTCAAACTCGACCTCCTGGCCTTCGTTCAACGTCTTGAATCCCTCATCTTTGATTGCAGAGAAGTGTACGAACACATCGTCGCCATCTTCACGAGCAATAAAACCAAAACCCTTTTCGGCACTAAACCATTTCACTTTACCAACCATTGAGATTCCTCCTAGTACGATTAAACCCTGTCATGCTTTCCTTCTATCGAGTAAAAACACAACCTAAATCTAATTATAAGTGTTGGCTATTTGACTGTCAACCGAATCTTATACCAGAATACGATCCCAGGGCCTAAAATAAATGATTTAAAGGACTTTCGACAGAAATGCCTTCGTACGTTCCTGCTGCGGATGCTCAAATACTGCCTCGGGCGTTCCCTGCTCGAGGATACGTCCGTCATCAACGAACAGTACCCGGTCACCGACCTCACGGGCAAAGCCCATCTCATGCGTCACGATGACCATCGTCATGCCTTCCTCAGCCAGGCTGCGCATAACATCGAGTACCTCGCCGACCATCTCCGGATCGAGTGCCGATGTCGGCTCATCGAACAGCATAACCTTCGGCTTCATCGCCAATGCTCGGGCAATCGCCACACGCTGCTGCTGACCGCCAGACAGCTGGCTCGGGAAACTTTCTGCCTTGTCAGCCAGACCGACACGATCCAGCAGCTTCTTAGCCGTCTCCTCGGCCTCACTGCGCGAGATCTGGCGCACCTTCATCGGTGCCAGCATGATATTCTGCAGCACCGTCATATGCGGGAACAGGTTAAATCGCTGGAACACCATGCCGACCTCTTCACGCACCTTGTTGATATTTGCCTCACCATCCAGCAGGATGCCATCGACACTGACACTGCCCTGCGTCGGCTCCTCGAGGTAATTCATGCAGCGCAGCAGCGTACTCTTACCGGAACCGGACGGACCGATGATTCGCAACGACTTCTTTTTCCTTGATATTGAGGTCGATGCCCTTCAGGACATGGACATCGCCAAACGACTTATGCAGATTTTCAATGTCTATCATCCTTCTTGTACCTCCATTCCAGGAATGCTACGAAACGGGAAATCGTCAATGTCATCACCAGATAAATGATGGCAACACAAGTCCAGATCTCTACCGATGCATAGGTCTTCGCAATGATCAGCTGTCCCCGACGGGTCAGCTCCTCAAATCCGATAACCGACACCAGCGACGAATCCTTGAGCAGAGCGATGAACTCGTTGCCCAGCTGTGGAATAACGCGCTTGAATGCCTGTGGCACGACAATATAACGCATCGTCTGTCCCCAGGTCATGCCCAGCGAACGTCCGGCCTCCATCTGTCCTCTATCGATAGGACTGGATACCCGAGCGAAAGATCTCGCCACATACGCACCGGAGTTCAGACCGCAGGCGCTGATCGCGGCTACATACGGATCGCTGCGCTGACCAGTCAGCAGCGGCAATGCAAAATAGACCAGGAAGATCTGCACGAGCAACGGAGTACCACGGAAGAAATCCACATAGACCGCCGCAATCATCCGAAAAATACGGATCCGGCAGATCCGCGCGATTCCCATGAACAAGCCGATCAGGATACCGACAGCCACGGATAATGCCGTGATCTTGATGGTGATCCCAGCACCTGCCATCAACAACGGCAGAGACTGTACCACCAAATCGAAATTAAAATTCATGTTCCTCACCTCAACCTTATCAGAACGGAATACAATTCATATTTATTCATCCCTAATGAAATCTATAGCCTATTATATTTCAATGTCCATGCCCTGTCAACATCTAAGCTAAGTTTACACATCCTGTGGATTTGGGATAAGAAAAACACCAGCTCAAAACCGAGCTGGTGTTTTTTTATTCACGATTTGTGATTATTTTTTCTCGCCGAACCATTTTGCGAAAATCTTGTCATACTCGCCGTTCTCTTTGAGTTTCTTCAGCGCGTCGTTGATCTTCTGCTGCAGATCTGCATTATCCTTGCCGATTGCGATACCATAGTCCTCAGCCGTCAGCTTCTCTTCGAGAGCCTTGACACCCTGAGCACTGTTCTTCGTGATATAGTAATCATTGACCGGACGGTCATTGACGACTGCATCTACGCCGCCAGCCTTGAGTTCCATGAAGCAGTCAGCCGGAGTATTGAGCTCTTTGATCTCAACGCCTTCGATCTTCTTGACTTCCTCAGCACTCGTCGTACCGATCTGAACCGCAACCTTCTTGCCCTTCAGGTCCTTGAAGTTTTTGATTGCCGTCTCATTGTCACGGACAACCATCGTCAGGCCCGACTGGTAATACGGATCCGAGAACAGGACATTCTGCTTACGCTCATCGTTGATCGTCATGCCGGAGATGATGACATCGATATTCTTGCCCTGCAGTGCCGGAATCAGACCATCGAAAGCCCAGATTCTGGATCTCGACATCATAGCCCATCTCCTTACCGATGGCACGGATCAGATCCATATCAAAGCCCTGATAGTCTTTCTGGCTCTCATCCTGGAACTCAAACGGTGCAAAATCGATAGAAGAACCAACCTTCAGTACCTTTGCGCCCGAACCGCTGCCAGACGATGCAGCGTTGTTGCCGCCGCAGCCGGCCAGAGCCATTACTGCAAACGCACAGACAGCAACCAATGCGAATACCTTTTTCATCTTCATAAAATACCCACCTTTTCATGATATTTTTTCAGTTACAGTGATACAAAATGGAGCCCGGATTATGCATCCGGGCTCCATCGCTCACGCACATATATTATTATAGCATGCTTTGTGAAAACTGCAAGACTGATTAGTCTCTTTCAGCTCTCTTCTTGTTGAAGCAGTCGCGGCAATAAACCGGACGGTCATTTTTCGGCTCGAACGGAACTTCCGTCTCTTTGCCGCAGCCAGCGCAGATAACTTTGTACATCTGACGCTGCTCGTTGCCACCATCACGACCACGACGACGCTTGTCACGGCAGTCGCGGCAACGTGCCGGCTGATTCTCAAAACCCTTCTCTGCGTAGAATTCCTGCTCACCAGCGGTGAAAATGAACTCGTTGCCGCACTCTTTGCATACCAATGTCTTGTCTTCGAAAGCCATAAGATAATCCCCTTACTACTAGAAAAATAAAATATCCTTAGATGTCCCCACAATCCTTTTGGACCCTTATACCAGATACTCAAGAAATAAGAACGTCTATACTTATAGTATAGTTGATAGACTCAAAAAACGCAAGTCTTTTTTATATTATGCAAAAATTTTGCCATGTCTGACGATATGCAGATTCCAGTTCCTGCATGTAATTTTTTGCATCCATCAGCGACGATTTCAACAGGTTGGCGCGCAGCCCGGAATGGTACGCACCGATGAGCTCCGGCGCATTGCCCAGCTGGACAGCCCGACGTACATAATTAACATCAGTCTCCACGACCAGTTCCCGCACACCAGCATTCGTAAGAATCGATGCACCAAACCGCGAGCCATGGCTGCGGCCACGAAGGCTCACCACCGGCACCCCCATATAAAGCGCCTCACAAGTCGTAAGTCCGCCATTATACGGCATCGCATCCAGCGCAATATCGATATCGCGGTATTGCTCCAGATAATCCGGGCTGTATGGCCGCAGTTCTACCCGCGTAAGATCAAAACTCAGACGACGCAGACGCTCCTGAACCCGCTCCACCCCCGACGGGATGCTGCAGATCTTCCCTTTAATCACCAGGCGGGCATCTTCCACCTGCTCGAGGATTCCCCGCCACAGCAGCAGCGTCTCATCTGTTACCTTGGCAAAATTATTGAAGCTGCCAAACGTCACATAGCCCTTCGACAGACAGGGAGCCTCGAACCCGGCCGTCGGCATCTCACGTACGATTCCCGGTGCATAGCACAGATGCGAATGTGGCAGACGGATGATCTGCTCCGTGAACCCGGCCGCCGCACCATCCCGGTCGGCAGGCAGGTCTCATCAGACAGAAAATAATCGATGGTCGACAGCCCGTCGTATTCATATAGCCAATTCCCGCCAACTGCACCGGTGCCGGACGATAAGCCATGATGGGCAGGCAGGAATCCTGCGTGTGTCCCGACAGGTCCACCAGAATATCGATCTGGTCCTCCGCAATCAGCCGGGCAGCAGTCTTGGGACTGCGTCCACGCAGATCCCGCCAAGTCACCGCCCGGCTCTGCAGCCGCCGTGTCACCTCATCCCGCTTGCCCGTCGCATAGCAGTACACCATGAACCGACTGCCATCGAAATGTTTCAGCAGCGGCGACAGGAACGACGCCACCGCATGCTCACGGAAATCAGGCGACAGATAGCCGATCCGCAGCTTCTTATCCGGCCGCTTCGCCACCTGATCATGCGCATAGGGCGTCACATCCCAGAACTTCGCATAACGCTCAGCCGCCGCACGGCTCTCCGCCAGTGGCTGCTCCCGATAGTTCCGCATGAATAGGTATTTGCTATAAGAGACTGCCTGTTCGGCAGGGCTTCCACCAAGCTTCTATGTGCCAGCAGCTCAACTGCCGCCTGCTCGGCTCAGCCGCCAGATACAGTGCATCTGCCAGCCAGCCCCGTGCCCGCTCAGCAGATGCATCAGCACACCGTAATACGCATCCTCCGGATCCAGCGCCTGACGTTTGGGATCCAGCTCCGCAATCAGCTGCTGCAGTGCCGGGATCTCTTCATCCAGCGGAATTCCACAGCTGCCAGACCGGCCTGACCAATCGCCCCCGCAAATGTTTCGGTTTCTTCTGCAGAATCTCATAGTCAACGTCCGGGCTTCCTCATACTCACCCGAATAAAGCGCAGCCTCCGCCATGACAGCCGCACCTTCCATGCTCTCCGCATCCATATCCCAAAGTTCCCGCGCACAAGCCCGCATCCCTTTTGGATCCCCATCTGCTGCAAACTTATCCGCCAAACTCAGCCAGTTCAACGTATCATGTTCTATCGCCATTCCCCAAAAACTCCTACTCCGATCCTGAACTACAGTATATCTATTACTATATTCTACACCTCGGGGTGTAGTTCCTGCCCATATTCGCGAACGAATACTTTTTGATAACCTTTATACGACTGCGCCAATGGTTTCTCCTTCGGACAATGGATACACCAGAAATCCTTCGCCTGATTTGGCACCACCACCCGATAGCCCCGGCGCTGCATCTCCTTGCACATCGACGTATCATACAGATGCCAGCCCGTGAACAGATCCTCACGCCAGGGAACATCATACTGCGTCGCAATGAACAGCCCATCCACCGCCTCAACCTGCTGACATGGTCCCTCCGGCTCCATGCAGTGCGAATCCACCACACTCTCCGGCTCGCAGGCATGCAGCACCCGACCGTAGGTCCGCAGTCCGTCCCACCATACACCGCTGCGCGGCAGGCTGGCGCAGCCAATGACCCCAACTGCCCCCACCGTCTCATCCGCAAACAAACGCAGGAGATCCGCCACCAGATCCTTATTGACCACCAGCGTATCCTGATGCAGATAAACCTTATATTTCGCATTCGATGAACGCTGTCCGATATTGTAACCAGCACACATCGAAGCCGCCCCGCGAACCGGCACCAGCTCCATCATCATGCCAGCCGGCAGCTGCAGATGCTCCAGATAAAGCCGGCACTCCTCATACCAGTCCTCACTGTTGACACAGGTAATGAATGCAACCTTATGCGCATCCAGCAATTTATCCTCAGACATTGTCTTCCCCATCCTTCCGCAAACGCACGTCCAACTCATGCTGCAAGCCCTGCAGCCGCCCGGCCGTCTCACCGGACAGTGCCTCCGACTGCCCGCACTGCAGCAGCGCCATGATCTCATCGAGCTGACGCCCGGACACCGCCATCAGCTGACGATAGAACCGCTCCACATGAAACACCGTCGACTGGATGAAAGCCGCCGTATAATCCGGGAACAAACCAGCCTCCTCATAAAACTGCCAGAATGCCTGCGCCTGCGTCGGCAGATCCACACCATACTCGATACGATGCAGCAGCCGCGAAAGCTCTTTTCGCTGTTCCGGCGTATACATCGACTTCAGCAAAGCTAGCTCCGGCATCGACCGGTCTGCCCGCACCAGCCAGAACTCCGTATCCAGATCATCATGGATATTATCAAAACCTGCCGTCTCCAGCCGCTCGACAATATCGTCCGCAGCCGGACGCCGCTGCGGACGAACCCGCACATTCTTGTAGAATGACGCATAGAGCAGCCGCTCAAACTCCGTCTTGGCATACAACCGCGACACCACATTGTAGTAATGCCCGTCCATCAGATCAGCCAGCACCGACCAGTGACGGATATTGCGGAAACTCGTCAGGAAGGCCCCCGTCTGCTTGAGGAATGTCGAGAAACCAGCCGCAATATCCTGCGGATTGGCCGCCTGCTCCAGCGTGAGATCTGAGATGATGTAATCAAAATACTCCGCGGGATATGGCAGCGGCTCACTCCGATAATCCACACACTGGAACCGGACATCCAGCCCCTCATACAACGGATTTTCCAGCCGGTCTGCCTCATCCGCCACCGCCGACAGCTCAGCCACCGGAAACATCCGCCGCAGCTCCGGCAGATACGAAAGGCTCTCCACCACCAGAATCCTCAGAGGCACCTCCCCCGGCTGTAAAAACTGCAGCAGCTCCGGCTTGATCTTCTCCGCCATACTATCACCACTTATCCATATCATGCCCATACCGGGTCAATATCGCCTGGTTTAATTGCTCAAACTCAGGTATATACGCCCGAATGATCCGGTCTGCCAGTTTTCTGGCCTGCTCGCCATCATAAATATGTGTCATATCATTACGATCCTTCAGCATATCCAGCCACAATTCCTCTGTCAGAAAATCGAAGCAGCTGTACGCCGCCTTGATGATCTCGCGTGGAGATCCTGTGGCCCCTGCCATTCTTCCTTCATACCTCAGCAGCTCTTTCAACAATTTCCATCCCAGCTCGAACTGAATGAAAAATTTATCAATGATACCACTGATAATGAACGCATTCCCAAGATCCTGATCAGCAGCCCGGCGCAGCACGGCCAGATTACTGGAAAAATTATCAAATTTTTTCATACAATACCACCCCATCCCGCTCAATCTCAGCCAGCAAATCCTTGGAAATATCCGGCCGATTCATATCAATGAGATCAAACGACAACAGTGTCCACACCGTCTCATTCACATCAAAACTGAAATCCCGGAAATTTTGGCAGCCATAGATTGCCAGATCGATATCACTTTTCTCATGATTGCTTTTACGAGCCCTTGAACCAAACAAGACCACCCTGCTCACACCATATTGCCGGGCCAGCTCGCAGACCTGCTCATACACCGTTTCCACAGGCACTCCCACAGCTATCTTCCTTTCACCGAATCATTCCTGTATTCCCCCATTATAGTCAAATACCTGACCGTTGTAAATCCAGCAGCAGCCGGGGGACCAGGCTTTCCTGATAGAACGCCTCGCGACGCTGCCGGATAGCCCCGGCCAACGGCGCCAGCGCCGGACTGATCACCTGCTCCAGCTTTTTCAACCGACTATCCGGAATCACAACCTTGGACGGACCATACTCCTCCTCCGTAAAATGCCAGGCCTGCGCCCCCGGGTAGCGCTGCAGGATCTTATCCGCCATAAGTACCCCCTCAGGATCGAAATCTCCCTGAATAAAAAAGAGACGCCCCGCTCGCTGCCAGCCGGTCAAGCAAAGCCCAGGATGCTGTCTTAAGCTGGCCATGCAGGCACAGCAGCGGTACACAAAGCTCGTCCGCCTGCAGATTATCCAGCAACGTAGAAAACACCCCCGCGTTCTCCACGATGAATACCCGGAATGCGCCCGCATTTTCCCGGCAGGAAGCAAACCTTTCCCCCCGCACGATCTCGCGAAGCGGCACATTCAACGGAGCCCCATCAATGGCTGCCTCCCGCCAGTAAAGGATTTCCTCCCCGCCCATGGTCCATGCCCGAAGGCCATACGCCGTAGCGAAATTCAGGATATCTTCACGCAGGATATGCTGATCATACAAAAGCTCATTCTTCACCGCCATGCTGAGACTGCCCGTATCTGCATATCCGGCGAGATAAGCCAGCGCCCGCAGGAACAGCCGCCCAGTCTCAGATTCCATATCAAGACCGTGAGGATTCCCACAGACCCGGTTGGCAAAAAACGGCAGCCGCTCATAGGCCTGCGGCAGCATCGACAGCGCACGGGCCACCGGCTCCAGCAGTTCCCGCCGCTCATAATCCGCGGGGCTGCCCAGCCGGACATGATGCATCATCAGAGCCTCCAGCCACTGACCGGCCGGCCCGTCCGGATAGAGCTGCAACAGATGAAGGAGCAGATGCTGACGCCGTTGCTCCTGCCCCTGCGCCTCCTGCTGCCGGGTCGTCAGACGCTCCGGATAAAGCGCGCCGATCACCTCTCCCAGAGGAACCTCCGCAAAGCGGGTCTTCCCCCAGGCCGCCAAAAACTCCGCATAAGCCAGTGTTGCAGAGTCGACTGTCGCCCGCCGCAGGAATGCCGACAAGACCTGCTGATCTTCCGTGCCCAAATTCCGCAGGCAGATCCGTCCACCCCAATGTCCCAGGCTGCGGTATTTCTGACAGAACCGCTTCGCCGCTGCCATCAGCACTGGCCGTTCCCGGAAATACCGAACTGCCTCAGTCCGCAGCTGCCGGTCCGACACTACCTGCACCTCCTGTCATCAACTTACGCACGTGACCATCCCAATGAGAACCGACCACCGTTACATAAGCAGCATTGCGTGGCCGCAGCAGCTCATAGACATTCAGCGATGGCACCACATCATAGTCACCCCAGAGCACCTGCGAATTCATGATGTAATTGAAATGCAGCTGCTCCACGAGACGGAACATATCGCGGATATTCTCCTCATCGAACGCCAGCAAAAGCCTCATCCAGCGTAATCAGATACGGTGCATCCGCCCCGGCCTCCAGATAGCGGGAATAAGCCGCCGAAAACAGCGGGATATACATCGCCATGGCCTTCTCACCGCCACTGAAACTGGAAGAACGCCCTGATCCGTCAGCTCACGATGCCGGATCTGCTCGCCCTGATCATAGGACAGCTGGAAACGGAACCACTGCCGGTAATCCAGCAGGTCGCGCACCGCACTCTGGAAGGACTCCACGTCCCGTTCCTGCGCCTGAGGCATTCTGCTGAGCCCGTTCGATACGCGCCTGGAAATGACGTACGATCTTCTCCATATCCTCATCCCGCAGCGACTCGGATCTGCATGCAGCAGTTCCACCAGCTCACTCGTATCGAGCTCATCGTCATTTTCCCCGTGGACCGGCTTCCAGTCCAGCCGGAACCGCAGGGCACTGGATGTCTCGCTTTTCTGCATCAGCCCATTCATCTTCCGGATCCAGTCTTCCGCCGCATAGATCTTCTCGCTGATGGTCCGCCCAATGCTGTTCATGATGATTTCCTTATAGATGCGGCGATCCTGCTCAGACAGCAATTCCTTCTGCTCCTCGATATGCTGGAGCAGCCAGGCCCGCTGTTCATACGGATTCTGTGGCTGCCCCTCAACCTCCGCCAGCACCAGCTGACGGGAAGCCTGCTCACGCAGTTCCTGCCAGGCCTGCCGGAACACCTCCGGATGACTGCCAGGCAGTTGATCCGGCAGCGGACAGACCTCATCCAATACCTCACGAAAGGAAATCCGGTACTCCGTCAGAATGCCCTGATCCCGCATGAACTGTCCTGTAACCTTGCTCAACAGCGATGACAGAGCCGGGGCATCATCCGACTGCTGCCATTTCTGCTCCAGCTTCCGCCGACGTTCCTGTGCGGTCGGCTCATCCGGAACCAGTCCCCGCTGGAGTTCTGCCTGATACAATGACTGCCAGGCCTCATTGAGCCGGGTATAGATTTCCTGCTGACCAGCCGCCTCGGCAATCTCGCCATTCAGCCTCTCGCCCATCGTCTCAGCCTTTGCCTGACGCGCCACTTCCAGCTCACGTTCCTTCGGGATTGCCTGCAGCCGCTTCACGACCTCCGCAATCCGCTGCTCAACAGCAGCCGCATCCAGTTCCTGCAGCTGCCGATCCAAAACAGCCAGCTGCTGCTCTGCCTTGCGGATTGCCATCTCATAACCGACAATCTCGCCCTGCAGCTCATCAGACTCTGCCCGGATATAATCCAGCGACTCCTGCTGCTGCCGCAGATTATCAGGCGCATGCGCATATTCACTTCTGCTGCAGACGGAGTCTCTGCAGTTCTTATAATAATCAGGCCAGCAGTTCTTTTGCCCCATCATAAGCCGCCAGTGACACATCCAGTGCAATATCGCCGCGTTCCTGATAGATTTCCTGCTGACAGCCCCTGAGCTCCAGCAGCAGCTTCTTCTTTTCCGCATCCTTCTGCCGGACCCGTTCCTGCTGCTGCGCAACTGCCTTCTGCTTTTCCAGTCCGGTGCTGTACGCATCATGGACCTTTGCCTCGGACGGGAACGTCTGCCGGGCCGCGCTCAGCTTTTCTTCAGCGGCCTGCAGCTCTGCCAGACGGTTCTCAAAACCCAGGCTTTCCTGCTGATACCCAACAATCTCCTGCTGCTTCTGCTGGATCTGCTGCCGACGATAAGCCTCACGCGCCTGACGGCCAATATAAAGCGCCGCTTCACGCGCCGCTGCATGTCCGGCCGTATTACCCAGACGATAGGTCCCCTGATTCGGATTGACTGCTGCCGTACTGCCCGTCTGCCACTCATAGAATGACTGATCCACCTCGATTGAACTGAGTACAGCGGCAATACGCCGTTCGCTCAGTCCCGAATCTCCTGGGACCGGACGGAGATAATCGTACAGCGATTCCCCCATCATGACCGGTGTACCAGCGGAGAGCACCACACCATACATCTCAGTCGGCAGGGCCGCTGCTGCCTGCTCATCGGCCAGGATCACCGCATCCAGTATCCCCGCAGCCAGTAAGGCAGACTCCAGGCGCTCCCGCTGCTCAGCGGGAACCTGTTCGCGGAACTCCACCGCTTCATAAAAAGGCAGATACGTTACGCCCTGCTCTCGCAGCAGCGATCTTGCCGCCTGATACGCCGGTTCCAGCTCCGGCTCAGCCTCTTTGCGCTGACGCAGTGCCAGCAGCTCCGTCTCAGCCTGCGACAGCTGCTGCCGCAGCTGCTCAAGCTCCTGCTGGGCATTGCCGATCTCCTTATTCAGCGCCTGCTGACGCACATTGAATACCGGCTCCAGCACCGACTGCACATCGGCCCAGATCGTTCCCGCATACAATTCCTGCATCATCCCAACCAGCTGCTGCTCCTGAGCAGGCTCTACCGTCAGGACTTCTGCCTGTTCCTTCTTCCACTCATAGTAGCGCTTGACCAGCTGCTCCCTTGCCTGCTGCAGCAGCTCCTGTGCCCGCTGGTATTCAAAGCTGTACTCGTCCAGCAGTTTCGTCTCACGGCTCAGATCCTGATCCGCCTGTCCACAGCGACGCTGCAGATCCTCATAGGCCTGCAGGAGCTTACGAACAGCCTGCAGCTGCCTTTCATAATCATCCAGCTGCCGCATCCACAATGTAAAATATTCGCCTGCCTGCAGATCATCCATTGAGAACCCCGTCTTCAACGTCTCATGCGCACCAAAGCAGGCTTCAACAGCCAGATCATCCATTTCCGCCAGGCATTCATCCGCTGCCATAGCTGCCTTATCGCGCTGCTGGCTGCTATGCTGGCGCTGCTCGTCAAGTTCCAGTTCGCGCCGCCGCTTGGCCGAAAGAGTCTGCTGTTTCCTCTCATAGTCCGCGCGCTGCCCTGACAAAGTTTCAGCCAAAGCCTGCCGCTGTTCAGCTGCTTTGTAAGCCTCATTCTCCTGCAACACCTGCTGCTCGGTACGAAGTCCGGTTTCCTCGACCTGCAGTTCCTGCTGGCGCTGCTCCGCTGCCTCGGCCACCGCCGCGAGCTCCTGCTGCCGATTGAGCAGGGATGCCTTCTGCTGATTGAGTGATTCCAGCGTCCGCTGACAGGCCTTGCTCTTCAGGCTGCGCTGGACCAGCACCGCCTCATTATAGTTATCATAGACATTACACAAACGGTTGAATGCATCCTTCTCCCGCTCCAGCTGCTCGATGGAAAGACGAGTCTTCTCCATGCTCTCCATCGTCTCTGCCAAAGGCCTCAGATCACCATCGGACAGGGACGGCAGCGAATCATTCAGTATCTCATAGATCACACTTGGCTTGAAATCGCGGGACAACTTCGGACTGCGCAGCTGTATGAGCAGCTGCATCAGCTCCTCATATTTCGACAGGTCTGCAAAACCGAACACATACTGATTGACCAGCGCCATATATTCCCGCTGCTCCGTCGTCACCCGGCCGTCCGTACCGATTGCGCCTTCCAGCTCACGCCGGGATAACGGCAGCCGTTGCTCCTTGCCCGTCTCCGGGTCTTTGCCGATTTTATAAAGCTGCAGACCATCCCCAATCCGCCGTCCATTATAGAGCACAAAGCCCCAGAAATCTACCTTGGTACTCCCACGGCGGGCATGCAGGCCGATCCCTGTCGTCACGTACTGATCCGACTGCTCCCGTTTATATTCCAGATACAGATACCCCGTTCGGTCCTCATAGCTGCTGATCTCTTTCTCTCCCAACAGATAATCCTCGATCCGGCGAGCACGCGAGCCAAAACTATCGAGCCGATCCGCCCGTTTCACACCATCCAGCAGCAAAGTGACCAGACTCTGCATCGTCACCGACTTGCCCGAACCATTGCTCCCACGCAGCAGCAGCCTGCCATCTGCGAACTGGAACTCTTCCTCATCATAGTACCAGTAATTCAGGATGCCCGCCCGATTGACCTGCCATTTATTCTCTGTCATGCTTCTTTGCCCCTCCTGCCACATAATCCTTTGGATAGCGTCCCATCAACCGGAACAAGGCCGACTGCAGATGAACCAGTCCCGCCTCATCGACCCGTGCCATATTCCAGGCCACCATCTCATCCAGCACCGATTGCGTCAGCCGCTTGCCTCCCATCTCCCGGAACTCCTTCGTCCAGCCACTGCTCTGCGTGGCTGCCATCTGTTCCAGGAAAATCCCGAAGTTCCTGAAAGCTCAGCAGCAGTCGTTTTTCCCAGTCAGGTTTCTCACGATAAGCCTGCGAGAACAGCAGCAGCACATCATGGATTCCCCGCATCCGCACAGGAAACACATCCTTGAACCACGGGCTGCGATCATAGCTTACCACCAAGGCACAATCCTGATACAATTCCAGGTTCAACTCGAACCACTCCTGTAATTCCGCTCCCAGCCGCTTATACATCGTCCGCAGATAGACAAAGTCCTCCTCCGAATCTTCCTGCCGGTAATACGCCGGCTGCAGCAGCAGCTGACGATACAGCCGGGTACGCTTCTGCCGCAGGCGCTCAGCGCTCTCATCCGAGTTACTGGCAAAATCCGTCTGACACAGATCTCCTATCGAATGATAGGACTTCAGATCCTTGGGATAGCTGCGCAGAAAATACCGGGCCAGCAAGGTAACTTCATATAACGCCTCCCCGGCCAGGCCGCCGCTTGCCGCGTACCCATGGCTCAGGAAAGCCTCACTGTCATCCTCCACCAGCCGCAGCACCTGCTCATCCAGCAAATAATTCAGCACCCGGATCAGCGCCTTGCGCCAGGTATAAGACTCCCAGTTCAGCCGCTCCACCGCCTTCTCCTGCGGATAATAGCCCAGCAATGCCTCACAGAGATCTCCCAGCAGGAACTGTCCATCCACTTCCTGATCCTCAAGAAAGCCAGCTACACAGCACAGCAGGGTGTAATCTCCCACCGACTGCATCGCCTCAATCCCCATGAATGCCCGTGGCCGGGCCGGAATCTTCTCCAGCTTATAGAACTGTGCATTCACCAGCAATGGCCAGCCACACTTCTCCTGGAAATAATCCCGCAGCGGACGCTCGTAACGGCGCACCAGAAAATACTCATCCGGCATCTGCGACCGCATGATCCAGCGATTCTCCAGCAAAGCCTGTGCCGCCTGACGGATGCCCTCCTGATCACGTTCCACTTCTTTCTTCCTCCTCCGTCACCTGCAGCTTCATCGCCGGCAGCCAGAAATCGCCATCCTCACTATGCAGGCAGACCTGCTCTTTCGTCTTCGGCTCCCAGACCAGCTTCACTTCACGCCCCGTCTCCGTATGGATAGACCCACGATGCTGCAGGCAGCGGGAAATCCAACCCAGCAGCGTCTTGCGTACCTCACGCGTCACCACCGGCAATTTCCCCAGATCGATCTCATGATTGACCACCAGCTTATCCAGCAGCTGATTCAGTTGCCGCTGCTGCTCCAAATGTGCCTGCCGCAGCTTTTCCTTCTCCGCCCGCTGGTCGTTGATTGCACTCTGTCTGGTCCGTTCCCGATAGTTATTCGTCCGCGGCTTGACCTCCAGCACCGTAGGACTTTCCTCGAGAATGCTGCTGTCAATGCGGTCGCTGCTGCGCTCCTGTACATAAAGATGCCGCACGCCCGGCGCTCCGAACAATGCAGCACTCAGCTGATCTGCCTCAGCCTTGTCGGACAGCTCGGCAAACCAGCCCGCTAAATACAGATAATCTGTTTTCCTGCTCCGGAATGCCTGATGCTGTTCCGCCAGCCGCTGCGCAAACCGCGTAATGCGACGGATTGTCTCCCCTGTCTCCTTGTATAGACTATGCAGCTCACTCTCCCGATAATCCGTCCCCATAAACCAGTCCCGCATCACCACGAAACTTTCCTGCAGATCTGCCTGGATACTCTCCCGCGTATGATCCTCATCCATCACCCGGATTGCCAACTCCCGATCCGCGATACGGCCAAATACCACCTGCAGATCATCCACTGTTTTCTCCTGAAACAACTTGCCAATCCGAATAGACGAGCGCTGCAGCCCCAGTACGAATCCCCGCAGATACTGCGTGAACTTATCCTTATAGATTACAAACGCCCGTGTCTGCATCCGCTCTTCCACCCGCGCACTCTTCAGATGAGCCAGATAATCCGATGCATTCTCGATCAGGGACTTGAAATAATGCTGAAGATCCAGCCAGGTCTGCCGAAGCTCCTCATCAGATACCGTCATCCGCATCATGCATCAGCCGTCCCAGGCAATACTGGATCCGATCGAACTGCGTCGTTTCCAGTGAACCGCCAAACTCATCCCCCAGCGATTTCAACCGGGTCACCATACGCTCGATCTCCACTGTATACGGCGTACACTGATACCGGAACCGCTTGCGCTGAAAGTCCTTGATGCTCCGTGCCTTTCCCGTTTCCTGCTGAGGTTTCAGATTATTCCACAGTACCAGCTGCCCAAGGTCCTGGGTCAGCTGCTCAAACGTATACTCCTGGAAATGCGCATCCTCACTCAACTCCCGGAAAATATCCTCCGGATATACATACGTCTGCATATGTTCATGCTTGCGGTAACAATAATGCACGATTGCCCGATACCGCCAGGCATTATCCGTATTCAGATATGCCACCTCTGGAATCTTCCTTAAATCCACATCCTTCCATCAGGCTCCCCCTTCCTCCAAAACCACTATTCTACATTATATCATAAGAACTCCCTCTACCTGTCAACTGCAAACAGAAAAGCGAGAAATAAAACATATTTTCTGCAAACCTATGTTTTATTTCTCGCTTTCGTGGTATAATATTTATATCGAACATATGTTTACGCATATGTCTGCCAATCGTTCTATGGTATAATGTAGGAAAGGAGTCTTACCCATGCGACCACTAGCGATCAACCGTACTAACGATGCTGTATTCAAGACGATTTTCGCCAATGAGAAGCACAAGGATATTACCTTGTCCCTCATCAATGCCGTCTTCGAATTCGAAGGTACCGGACAAATCCAGGACATCACCTTCCTGGACCGCGAGTTGGACGCCGAAGAAGAATTCGGCAAAGAATCCCGTCTCGACCTGCTTGGACAGTCTATGGATGGCACAAAAGTCAACATTGAAGTCCAGGTCAACCGTGCCGAAGAAATGGGACGTCGTTCCCTCTACTACTGGTCCCGACTCTACAATGACCTCAAACGTGGAGATGTCTACACCGAACTCAAACGGACCGTTGCCATCAACATCCTGGACTTCAGTCTGTTCCCCATCGCCAGGTACCCGGATTTCCATAGCTGCTATGGAATCTACAACCAGAAAACCGGTCACCAGCTTACCCAGGACATGGAAATCCACTTCCTGGAGCTGCCAAAATGGAAACTCAAGAATATCAAGGAGATGAAACGCCTCGAGAAATGGCTCGCCTATTTTCAAAAGCGACCACTCCGGAAGAATTGGAGGCAATTGCCATGACAGAACCTATGATCCAGAAAGCACTCACCAATGAAGTCCTGTTTACTACGGACCAGATCGTGCGCCGCTCCTATGAAAAAGCAGAGAAATATCGCCGCGACTACGCAGCCCATATGCAATACGCCACCAAAGAAGGCATCCGGCAGGGCATTGAGCAGGGCATTGCTCAAGGTATTGAAAAAGGTATTGAAAAAGGTATTGAAAAAGGCATCGAACAGGGCGCTGAAGGAACCGCTTTGGAAATGCTGCACGACAAGATGGATATAAACCTTATCTCAAAATACACCAAGCTCTCCCCCGAACGGCTCAATGAGCTGGGTAAGCTCCACAACCTCCTCTGAACACGCCACTTCCTGATCAAAAAGGCTGTACGTTCATAAACACTCACTATGAGTGAAAATTTATGAATGTACAGCTTTTTTTCGTGTCTAACTGCTCTATATCGTGTAGTAGATTGATTCCTCAAGCCCGTTCTCTGTTGTTGCGACAACCTCTTCTCAATTTCATTCTATGCAGATATCCGCTACAGCAGCTTCTACATTCTTCAGCGGAATCCGCTCCTGTTCCAACCGGGCATGATGTTCCCGGCCCATTGCCCAGGCCTGCTTCTCACGGACCGTCAGACGATCCGGTATTCGCTGGCAGTCGCCCTCATCCGCAACCACTGCTTCCGGATAGCGCGCCCAAAGCTCCGGCGTCATCAGCATCGACCGCACCCCCGGCAGTTCCGCACGCAGCTGGCTCAGGATATCAAACCCATTGCTATCAAGATCGCCCCAGTAGATCACCTCAGTCGCGTGCAGCCACGCGGCTTTCCTTGCCAGCTCTATGACACCATAGCCCATTCCAAACAGAACTATGCTGCCCGCCATCATCGGCAGCCGATACCCATTGACCTTATTTTCCGTGATGAATACCCGCCGCACCGGCAGTCGACACTTTGCCGCCTCATCCACCGACAGGAAAAACTTCGTCACACCATACCAGCCCAGCTGCTCATCCAGCACCCGGACACCGACATGGGAGTCTCCACCTGACGCGTCTGCCATAGCTCACGCAGCTCGGCCTCATTCGCTGCAGCCCGATCCGGATTCAGACGTATTCCACAGACTTCGCGTCAACAGCATATCCCGCTCCATGAACTTCGTATCTACGCCTTCCGCCTGAATCTCCCGCAGATACTGCCCCGGCTCAATACCAGCCAGGAACGCCTTTCCCAGCGCCAGGCAGCCCGGAAAAAAGCCACGTTCCTGGATACGCCGGGGATAATCGAGTAGCCAAGAGATCGCAGCCGGCAGTTCCTGCTGCATCTGCCGATGCATCAACAGGAACGCCTCAGCCCGCCTGGACTCGCCAAGCTCAGCAAACACCAATTGCGCATCAGAGAACACGATCCGGACCGGAACCATCGTACGAACTCCCGGCAAGACATCCCTGCGCACCTCCTGGACCGTACCATGCGTTCCCTTCCGCCAGAAATCCGCCCATTGCCGAAGCAGTGTCAGATCTCCCTGCTCCGCAGCCTGCTGACAATACTTGTTCAAGAGGAACGACACCGGCTTCATCGCCTGAGCATCAACCAGCCAAAGGTAGAGACGGCCACTCCGTTCCAGCCCCAAAAGCTTCCGCCGCAGCTCCGCATACCCAGCCGCCTCCATCTTCTTCCCCGTCATCACCAGTCACTTCCCCTTACACGATTTTCCTAATTATTTCATCCGCAGAAAGACTCCTATTACTGCCCCGTCCAGCTCTCAATCTCACATCTATGTTTTCGTTTCTCCTTATCATAACTGATGCCCACAAGCAAAACCTGTCCACTTTAGCCATTCAGTTCCTTCGCTTGCTTCTTCTCCGGCCACTTCGAAGCTGTCGTGGCCGACACGAATTCTTCCATCAACTCTTTATTGGGGATAAACACCGTTTTTTTCTCCGCATCATACCCCAAATACCCAAGATGTACCAAGAGTGTCAAGACATCTTCATAGCTATAGAATGTCGTCATATCATTATTGAACGTGCGAATATTAATCCGATGAATACCTCCAGCCATCAGTTCCATGACAGCTTCCCGCAGGCCAGCATAATTCATGTCAATATAAAGCCTCAAAGCATCAAGTGTCTCCGTCTGATTCCAGTACGTATCAAAATGCCTAAATATCATGCTCTGCACAATCGAACGTGGATTGTAGATCGCACCACTTTCCTCAAAATGATACCCATCATACCATGTCTTACACTCTTCAAAATCCATAGCATAGCAGGCACAGAGTTGGCGGACTTCCGGCTCTGTAAATCCAGTATACGGCGCCATCGCCCCGACATTCGCCATTGAAAACTCATCGAACATATTCAGTCCCGAATGCGTACATCCGCTCTGTCTGCCGATAGATGTCTTCCATACTGCGAGCTAATTTCGTCTTATCGAAATAACGGCAATCCGGATACTCCCGAATCAGATCCCGCAGTACTTTCCGTTGCAAAAGCGAAATCATCTTATCTATGTTATGTGTCCGGCTCAGGAACTTCTGCATATTCAGGAAAATGACATCACAATGATTCGCATATTCCTCAAAATGTGGATCGTCAACAATTTCCAGGCCTCGAAATAATTCTGCTGCATCCGTGGTCCGGTCGTAATAGGCAGAAATCATATTTGCCGCCATCGACTTGCCGAAACGTCTTGGACGAGTGACACACACATATCTTTGCTCAGTAGCAAAAACCTTATTTAAATAGTTCAGCATACCGCTTTTATCTACATAGATTTCTGACCGCAAAGCTTCTTGAAGCCGAATTGCTCCAGGATTCAGATGGATCCCCATCAAACATCGCGCCTCCTTCCAATCTCATATCAATTCTACTATACATTGTATCAGCAGCAGCAATGAATGTCATGTTTTACAGTGCTTTGCTATAAAAAAGTTCGTATTTTCTCAGCACTATGACGAACAAATATCGACATTACAATCTTTGTATGCTACAATTTACTCAGATACATTTTAGTAAATTATAACCGAGTAAAAATAACTGATCTAAAAAGGATGTGAATACCATATGGACTTCATTGGCCGCAAAGATGAACTAAAAAAAATGGGCCAGATGTTTTCATCTGGCCGTCAGGAAATAACCTTAATCTATGGACGCCGTCGAGTCGGCAAAAGCGAACTGATCAAACAGTTTCTGCTGCAGCATCCTGACGCAGGCATATATTATGAATGCAAACGCACCACGGAACTGAATAACGTCGCCTCACTATCCCAGCTCATATCGGAAAAATATCATCTCCCACCACTGGCATTCAACAATCTGGAAGCCCTGCTGGACTTCCTTTTCCAACAAGCTGTCCGCGATAAATCCATTCTTGTCCTGGATGAATATCCTTACCTGCGTGAGACTGTCACCGGACTCGACAGCATCCTACAAACAATGATCGACAAATATGCCCAGCAATCACAGATGAAACTTATCCTCTGTGGATCTTTCGTCGAAACCATGAAAGAACTGCTGCTCGCACATAATCCACTCTACGGACGTATCGATCTCACCATCTACCTGCGTCCCATGGACTACTATGACTCTGCAGCATTCTATCCGTCATTCTCAGCTGAGGATAAAGTACGCCTTTACAGCATATTCGGCGGTATCCCCTATTACAATCGACTAATCGCTCCCGGTAAGACCGTCCAGGAAAACATCATCGACCTGCTCGCCTCGCCTGGCGCCCGTCTGGAAAACGAAGTCATGCTCTATCTCCATAGCGAGCTTTCCAGACTGGTAAATGCCAACGAGGTATTCGATGCCCTCGCGAAAGGATTCTCAAAATTCAGTGATATCCTAGCACAATCCCATGTCTCCAGCAGTGCAGCACTCGCAGACATCCTGAAAAAGCTGATCCTAATGGAAATGGTCATCAAAGTTGCCCCGATCAATGAACAAGGCAATAAAAAGCGTACTGGTTACTTCATCAACGATAATCTGTCCTGCTTCTATTATCGTTATCTGTTCCGCTATGCATCCCAGCTGCGCATCATGGACCCACACCACTTCTACAATCGTTATATTGCTCAGGATTTCGAGCAGAATTATGTTCCCCATCAATTTGAAACCATCTGTCGTGAGTATCTGATCCGACAGAATCTACAAGGAAAACTGTCACTGCCCTTTGATTCCATCGGTAAATATTACTATGATCTTCCCAAAGAGCATCGAAATGGTGAATTCGACATCGTCACCCATGACGAGCGTGGCTACATCTTCTATGAAGCGAAGTTCCGTAAAGATCCCATCACCGAACAGATGATGATCCACGAAATCGAACAAGTAAACGCCACCGGACTGTACTGCTACCGCTACGGATTCTTCTCCCGATCAGGCTATGAATCCAGCCCGCGTCCAGACATTATCCCCTACGATCTGCATGACTTGTACGAAATACTTCCTGATTAAACTCACCAACACAAACATCCCCGACCATCCAGCGATCTGAAGCTGGGTTGTCGGGGATGTTCTTTATTGTAATAACTTCAACACGCCGGAACTATTCTGATTGGCAATTGCCAGCATCGACTGTGCCGATTGCGACAGGATATTTGCCTTCGTATAGTCCGTCATCTCTTTAGCCATATCCGCATCACGGATTTTACTTTCTGTTGCTGTTATATTTTCATTCTGTGTGACGATATTTGCTCTGGCTATATCCATCCGGGTAATCTGCGCACCAATCAGCGTATTCGCATCCGTAAGATATTCCAAGCCCTGATCCAGGATCCCCGCATCTGGCGGCTGCCCCAGCAGACTCTCTCTCGACGCCTTGGTCATGACATTATATTGTGTCTTCAAGACATCTGAAGTCGATGACGGGATAAACTGGAAAATCTGATCCATACTGGTCTTGGGAATATCGATCTTGATGTTCTTGCTGCTTTTATCCGTATGATGAATGTACAGACGCTCTACGTCTATATTCCGCGTTGTACGGACAACATTGTCCAGGATTCCATCTGCGATCTTGGGACCAGGGGCCTGATAATAATCGCCATACAACGCTTCCAGATCCTGCGCCCTCTCATCATAGATCGTAACCGTGCTGCTGCCATCAGCCATTGCAATACGCAGGTTATGGTTGATCTTGTCCAGGCCTGCCTTTCCCTGTTCATATACTGCCTTAGCCAATGAAGCCGCATCGGTAACCTTGGACACATCAATGATAATGGATTTGATATCATTGATGCCTACACCGCTGACCGGTTTATTCTGCAAACTACCCATCCCATTGAGGAATTCAAAATTGAACCACTGATCCGTACAGGTCGCACAATAAACGCGAAACCCCTTGTAGTCCAGATAATCAGCCACACTGCCCGCTTCTGCAATCCCGGACTGGACCGCGCTGGTATTCATCCAGGTACCAAAATCCACATCATAATGTCGCAGAGACCCCTGCAGACCACTGATTTTCTCACTATTACCAGTAATCCCATCCAACGTCGAGGTAAACTTCAGCCCCGTTACGGTCGTCCCATCTGTATCATACACTTTCGCTGCATAGGACGACATCAGATTGGCAAACGCAGCAGCAATCGTCGTCCCACCGGCCACTGCCGTACGAATACTATTCAGGCTGATCGTCACCGAGCCGGACACCTGCTGCTGATTATCGATATCCGTAGATTCACTGTCCACAAACTCGTAGTTCACCCCGGTCGACAGATGAATGGATTTGCTGGTCAAATCCTTGATAAATGCTTCAGCAGTAGTTGAATCCGCCGTATTATAGGCTGAGAGATCTATCGTATAGGTTGCATGCTGTCCGTCTGTTCCATTGACAACATCCGTCTGTGCAGGCATCCCCAGCGCCGTAATGGCCGTATAAGTCACCGCCGGTGTCGTTACCGCATCATGATGGACAGTCTTCGTTGTTGTCCCAGTCTGTTGCTGATGTGCAGGAATCCCATCCGTCACACTGATACTGTTGCCCGATGCCCCTGCACTGGATGCTGTTACCGTAAGCTGCCCACCAGAATAAGTCATCGCTACTGCACTGGCCCCAGTCAGCGCACCACTATAGTTCTTGCCGATCTCATAGATTCCCGTGCTGCTATTGTATTGGAATCCACTGCCACTAACCAATTCATAGTAAGCACCACCAACCGTAAAGCCCGTATTAGCCGCGGCACCGGAAAGATTTACCGTATAGGAAGCTGTCGTTGCCGGATGATAGTCCGGATTTCCTACAACTCCTGCTGCATTTCCTCCCCCCGACAAATAAGAAGTACCGATCAAGCCAGTACCAGTTACTGCAGCGATAGTGGAATACACCGGCACCGACACCGTCTCATCATAGGCAGGTGTCGTCGAAGCAGGTGTTGTCCCACCTGCCACTGTAAAATCACCGGTTGGATAGCGTGATGCCTTATAATACGAACCAGTTCCTACCGTCTTAAAGTTCAGCTTCTCCCCGTCCGCAGTCACTGTCACCCACGAATCCGACAATGTGCTCGCGATCTTGCTGGCAACTGCCGTCATTGTCGTACAGCCGCTGATATCGATTTTTTGCGCACTGCTTGCATAGTTCGTACTGGTATCCGTTGTCAAAACATATGGTTTCGAATACCAAGAGTCAAAAGTAAACCCTCGGTTATTCAATGCCGACGGCACCGAGCCTCCCCCCAGTCCGACCTGTGAAAGATCGATAGTCCATGAAGCTGGCGTTGATGCCGTCGCACCAGAAAAATTTGCTCCTGCAGCCGTCAATCCCAAAGAGTCAATATCTACAGCTGTCGTTTTATACGGAGAAAAGACATCAAACGGTCCTGTCTTGTTATTCAATGTTGCATAGTTATCCGGTATCAGGGCCATATCACTGCCCTCAACCTGAACCGGATGATCCAGGACCTCCCAGCTCTTCACCGTATCCTTCACATAGTTCCCATGCAAAACCAATTTCCCGTTATAGCTGGTCTCCACAGAGATATCGTTGATCTCATCGTATCGCTGATCAATGCCTTTCTGGATAATTGCCCGATCCGCATCCGTGTTACTGTCATTATTGGCATCGATTACCTTGGCCTTGATCTCCTTGAGCAGTTCGATCTGCTGCTGCACACCACCCTCAGCAGTCCTCAACAGCGTCGCTCCGTTCTGTACATTCTGTTCATCCTGGTTTAAAGACCGAATCATGACCCGCATCTTCTCCGAAATCGCATATTCCGAAGCGCCATCCCCTGCGCCGATAATCTTCTGTCCCGTCGCAACCTTTTTCAGCTGCTTGTCCAGTGCCTTCTGGTTTTTATTGGTCTCCCCTAGTGCGAGCATCGCCGATGTGTTATTCATAATACGCATGTCCATCGCCTCCCCGCCATTCATCCCTTATTATTACGCTACAATAGTCCTATTTAATTATAACGCAAAATAAAAGACAGCACAATGTGATATCCCTGCCTGAAGTACATCCCCTTTACCATACAATCATCTTGCCTGACAATGATTCAACGCCTGCCCAGCTTTTTCTGAAGCCGTCTCAATCACCTTATTCCTATCACAACAGCGATACATCGCCAGCCGACTGCCATGAATCAGGTTCTCCTCTTGAGACACCAATTCTTCATATTGGGCATATAGTCCCTGTTTACGCTCGTCATTGGCCGGATAATAAGTATCTGATAATGTGGGCATCCATTACAACATAGATTATCCCTTTCATTTGGTAGCCTTCATTTTGGTACGATAAATTATATTACCATTTCTTTTTATCTTCTTTGCTTATATCCTTCCCCATCTGCACTTCAATCACGCGCATATCGGTCACGGCTTTCAGCATATGTTTGGAACCTTGCGGCAGTTTGATGGTCGAGCCAGCCTGCACCGGTGTGCAAACGCCTTCGACCGTGCTGATTCCCTCACCGCTGACGACATTCCATACTTCCTGCCGATGGGCATGGCTATGATAGTTCATGGCATGACCTGCATTCAGTGTCACCTTTACCGTGATACTCTCGTCTTCCACATCGATGATCTGGAACTTTCCCCAGGATTTCTCAGCCACCATCGTTTGGTGATCAAATGCCTCAACATAGGGCTTGATATAGCTGGACTCCTTCTTATCGGAAACCAGTATTCCCTCCGGGCTGGCAACAACGACCATGTCCTTTGCGCCCATGCACAGCAGCGGGATATCCAGCTCATTGATCGCATGCACATTCTGGCAGGACTTATTCATGGCGACTTCGCCTATACCCGGTTCCCGCATCACTTCCGTAAGGGTGTTCCAGGTTCCAAGATCCTTCCACTCACCGGCATAGCGCAAAACACCGATATCTTTTTCCTGCTCTACGACCGCATAATCGAAACTGATCTTCTGCAGATCCGCATAATTGCGATACAGCGTCTCATGATCCTGATACCCCAGCAATTGCTGAGCCCGCTGCAGGACATAGCCCAGCCGGAACGCAAAGACACCGCTATTCCACAAAGCGCCCCCGGCGATATAGTCGGCGGCGGTCGCCTCGTCAGGCTTTTCCCGGAAAGCACTCACCTTGCTGATGTCCATTTTATCGTCTGGCATGATATAACCATACTTCGCACTGGGATACGTTGGCTCTATCCCCATCAGCATCAGGTTGGCACTGCCAGCCTGTGACAATTCCGTCAAACGACGGACCTGGGCAAAATATTCCGCATCCACATACGGATCCACCGGACAAATAGCCACAGTCTCCTGCACACCGATATGCTTGACGTCCTTCAGATAAGCACAGGCCAAAGCAATCGCCGGGAACGTGTCCCGGCGGCACGGCTCTACCGATAGATCCAGATCATCCCCCAGCTGATTCCGCAAAGACGATACCTGCGATTTTGACGTAGCCACCGTAATATCTGCCGTGGGCTCAACCGACAGAATCTGTTGATACACCCGCTGCACCATCGACTGATAACTTCCATCAGCAGCCGGAAAAAGTTTCAGGAATTGCTTGGAGCGGATATCATTGGAAAGTGGCCAAAGCCGCTTGCCGGATCCACCCGAAAGTAACACAATATGCATCTTATCGCTCCGCCCGCATCGGATTCTTCAGGAAATCCTCATACGTCAAACGGATTCCCTGTTCCAGTTCCGTCGTGTAATGCCAACCCAGCCCCTCAGCTTTCGATACATCCAGCAGTTTCCGCGGGGTACCATTCGGCTTCGAGCTGTCCCACTCGATCCGGCCCGTATAACCGATCACCCTGGCCACCAGTTCTGTAAGCTCACGGATGGTGAGCTCCTTCCCGGTCCCGGCATTGACCGTCTCATTGCCGGTATAGCGATTCATCAGAAACACGCACAGGTTGGCCAGATCATCCACGTACAGGAATTCGCGCAAAGGCGAGCCATCGCCCCAGCAGGTCACCGAATCAAGCCCCTGCTCCTTCGCCTCATGGAAACGGCGGATCAGCGCCGGCAGGACATGGCTGTGAGTCGGATGATAATTATCATTAGGCCCATAAAGATTCGTCGGCATCACCGAAATATACTCCGTCCCATACTGGCGGTTCAGGAATTCGCAGTACTTGAGCCCGGATATCTTGGCCAGGGCATATGCCTCATTCGTCTTTTCCAAAGCCGAGGTCAGCAGGCAGCTTTCCTTCATCGGCTGCGGAGCCATGCGCGGATAGATGCAGGATGAGCCAAGGAATTCCAGCTTCTTGCAATCGTTCTGCCAGGCCGAATGGATGATATTCATTTCCAGGATCATGTTCTCGTACATGAAATCAGCCAGGGCCTCGCTGTTCGCTACGATGCCGCCAACCTTCGCCGCTGCCACAAAGACATACTCCGGTTTCTCCTTCGCAAAGAACGCCTCGACCTCTGTCTGTCGGCATAGATCCAGCTCATGATGCGTCCGCGTAAGGATATTCGTATACCCCTGCCGTTCGAGCTCCCGGACAATGGCTGAGCCAACCATACCACGATGCCCTGCCACATAGATTTTTGCATTTTTTTCCATCATCAGTAATCCGCCTCTTATTTTCCGTATTTCTTGATATCTTCCCGAACCATCATTGCTACCAGTTCCCGGAACGGCACCTGCCGTTTCCATCCCAGCTCCGTCTCGGCTTTTGTCGGGTCGCCCCATAAAAGCTCAACCTCTGCCGGACGGAAATAGCGGGGATTGACATCCACCAGCAGCTTGCCGGTCTTCCTGCAATAGCCTTTTTCGTCTACGCCCTTGCCCTTCCACTCGATCTCAACACCGGCTTCAGCAAAGGCCAGCTCCACAAACTCCCGCACGGTATGCGTCTCATTCGTTGCCAGCACATAGTCGCCCGGCTTGTCCTGCTGCAGGATACGCCACATGCCTTCCACGTAGTCCCCGGCAAAGCCCCAGTCACGCTTGGCATCCATATTGCCCAGCGACAATTTCTCCTGCTTTCCAGCCAGGATCTTCGCCACAGCAATCGTAATCTTGCGCGTGACAAAGGTCTCCCCACGGCGCGGCGACTCATGATTGAACAGGATGCCATTGCAGGCAAACATATCATAGGACTCCCGATAGTTTACCGTAATCCAATAGGAATACAGCTTCGCTGCCCCATACGGGGACTTCGGATAGAACGGCGTCTTCTCACTCTGCGGTGCCGTTCCCGGGATTCCGCCGAACAGCTCAGAAGTAGAGGCCTGATAGAACCTGCACTTAGTACCGCTCTGATAAATCGCATCCAGCAAGCGGATCGTGCCTACGCCAGTAGACTCAGCCGTGTACTCCGGGACCTCAAACGAGACCGCCACATGTGACTGCGCCCCCAGATTATAAACCTCATCCGGCTGGATCTTCACGATCAGGGAAGTCAGGTTACAGGAATCCGTCAAATCCCCATAATGCAGGAAAAACCGCCCCTTTAAGCTTGGATCATCATACAGATGGTCGATCCGCTCCGTACAGATCGTACTATGCCGCCGTATCAGACCATGTACCTCATACCCTTTAGCCAGCAGAAGCTCCGCCAGATAGGATCCATCCTGGCCGGTAATACCGGTAATCAATGCTTTTTTCATACTCCACTCTCCACCTGTTCTCATTGTTTCTATTTCTTCGCATACCAGTCATGCATTCAAATTTCACATCAAAAGTACCACTGATATCCATTTTATCGGACTCAATAGCCTCCGTCAACGAATAATCGGACCGTTATCCATCTATCCCCATATCCGCTATGGCTGCCTCTACATCCTTCAGTGAAATACGCTCCTGTTCCAGCCGGGCATGACGCTCTCGCCCGATTGCCCAGGCCTGCTTCTCACGGACCGTCAGACGATCCGGTATCCGCTGGCAGTCTCCCTCATCCGTAACCACTGCCTCCGGATAGCACGTCCAAAGCTCCGGCGTCATCAGCATCGATTTCACACCTGGCAGCTCCGCACGCAGCTGGCTCAGGATATCGAACCCATTGCTGTCAAGATCGCCCCAGTAGATCACCTCGATGTCTCGCAACCACACCGCCTTGCGTGCCAGCTCTACAACACCATAGCCCATCCCAAACAGAACCATGCTGCCCGCCATCATCGGCAGCCGATACCCATTAACCTTATTTTCCGTGATGAATACCCGCCGCACTGGCAGTCGGCACTTTGCTGCCTCATCCACCGACAGGAAAAACTTCATCACACCATACCAGCCCAGCTGCTCATCCAGCACCCGGACACCGACATTCGGAATCTCCACCTGACGCGTCTGCCATAGCTCGCGAAGCTCGGCCTCATTCGCCGCAAACCGCCCCGGGTTCAGCACATTCCACAGACTTCGCGTCAACAGCATATCCCGCTCCATGAACTTCGTATCTACGCCTTCCGCCTGGATCTCGCGCAGATACTGCCCCGGCTCAATACCAGCCAGGAACGCCTTTCCCAGCGCCAGGCAGCCCGGAAAAAAGCCACGTTCCTGGATACGCCGGGGATAATCGAGTAGCCAAGAGATCGCAGCCGGCAGTTCCTGCTGCATCTGCCGATGCATCAACAGGAACGCCTCAGCCCGCCTGGACTCGCCAAGCTCAGAAAACACAGACCGCGCATCCAGAAACACGAGCCGGACCGGAATCATCGTACGGACCCCCGGCATCACATCCCTGCGCGCCTCCTGGGCCGTACCATGCGTCCCCTTCCGCCAGAAATCTGCCCATTGCCGGAGCAACGTCAGATCGCCCTGCTCCGCAACCTGCTGACAATACTTATTCAAGAGGAACGACACCGGCTTCATCGCCTGCGCATCAACCAGCCAACGGTAGAGACGTCCACTCCGTTCCAGCCCCAAAAGCTTTCGCCGCAGCTCCGCATACCCAGCCGCCTCCATCTTCTTCCCCGTCATCGCCAGTCACTTCCTCCCATAATACTCCAGCTAACATACCTGATCATATTATTAAATCCTTACGCAAATCCAAGCCTATCATACATTGTATCAGTACCAGCAGCAGTTGTCATATTTTTGCAGATATTTCCCCGCTCCTGCTCCTGGACATAGCTTATACAACAATTCGACAGCATCCTCTTGGTATGTTATAATTTACTCGGATACGATTTAGTAAATTATAACCGAGTAAAAATAACTAATCTAAAAAGGATGTGAATACCATATGGACTTCATTGGCCGCAAAGATGAACTAAAAAAAATGGGCCAGATGTTTTCATCTGGCCGTCAGGAAATAACCTTAATCTATGGACGCCGTCGAGTCGGCAAAAGCGAACTGATCAAACAGTTTCTGCTGCAGCATCCTGACGCAGGCATATATTATGAATGCAAACGCACCACGGAACTGAATAACGTCGCCTCACTATCCCAGCTCATATCGGAAAGATATCATCTCCCACCACTGGCATTCAACAATCTGGAAGCCCTGCTGGACTTCCTTTTCCAACAAGCTGTCCGCGATAAATCCATTCTTGTCCTGGATGAATATCCTTACCTGCGTGAGACTGTCACCGGACTCGACAGCATCCTACAAACAATGGTCGACAAATATGCCCAGCAATCACAGATGAAACTTATCCTCTGTGGATCTTTCGTCGAAACCATGAAAGAACTGCTGCTCGCACATAATCCACTCTACGGACGTATCGATCTCACCATCTACCTGCGTCCCATGGACTACTATGACTCTGCAGCATTCTATCCGTCATTCTCAGCTGAGGATAAAGTACGCCTTTACAGCATATTCGGCGGTATCCCCTATTACAACCGACTGATCGATCCTGGTAAGACCGTCCGGGAAAACATCATCGACCTGCTCGCCTCGCCTGGCGCCCGTCTGGAAAACGAAGTCATGCTCTATCTCCATAGCGAACTTTCCAGACTGGTAAATGCCAACGAGGTATTCGATGCCCTCGCGAAAGGATTCTCAAAATTCAGTGATATCCTAGCACAATCCCATGTCTCCAGCAGTGCAGCACTCGCAGACATCCTGAAAAAGCTGATCCTGATGGAAATGGTCATCAAAGTTGCCCCGATCAATGAACAAGACAATAAAAAGCGTACCGGTTACTTCATCAACGATAATCTGTCCTGCTTCTATTATCGTTATCTGTTCCGCTATGCATCCCAGCTGCGCATCATGGACCCACATCACTTCTACGATCGTTATATCGCTCAGGATTTTGAGCAGGATTATGTTCCCCATCAATTTGAAACCATCTGTCGTGAGTATCTGATCCGGCAGAACCGGCAAGGGAAACTGTCACTCCCCTTTGATTCCATCGGTAAATATTACTACGATCTTCCCAAAGAGCATCGAAATGGTGAATTCGACATCGTCACCCATGACGAGCGTGGCTACATCTTCTATGAGGCAAAGTTCCGTAAAGATCCCATCACCGAACAGATGATGATCCACGAAATCGAACAAGTAAACGCCACCGGACTGTACTGCTACCGCTACGGATTCTTCTCCCGATCCGGCTATGAATCCAGCCCACGTCCAGACATTATCACCTACGATCTACAAGACCTGTACGAAACTGCTTCCTGATAAAACACACTAACACAAACGTCCCCGACCATCCAGCAATCTGAAGCTAAATGGTCGGGGATTATTTTTTGCAATCAATCTGGAAGCTTTGACATCATATCCAAAGCCGTCTCGATATCTATGAGTACCATCCGAGCCGAAACGGCAGCTTTGCTGCGAATTTTCTAGAAGGATTCCATGAAACGTCCCACGCCCGGCCCATCCCTGGTGGTCTACGATGAAGCTTGCACACCATAACGCTGAAGATGAAGACAATGTTGGATAAGGAAGTCGGTCAAACAACGCACAAGCTATTCTTGACCAGAAAAGTCGTGGAGCTTTGCGAGAATGAGTCAACACCGAAGCAGGATTTCCCACCTACAAAGCCTTTAGCGGCTACAGTTATGAACATATCCAACTGATGTTTCGAATTAGCTCGGACAGCTATGAGCGCAAAAGTCTTATACTGACGACGACTCTCCAATTCTCGGAATGGGCAGTGTCTTTACTGACGAACAGATAACTGCTGCCATGATAGACCTCCTGGTCCACTATGGTCACATGCTGATATTCAGTGGGCGCAGTCACCACATAGAACATGCGCTGATGCGCCATAATGCCGAAGTGAAAATGGCATCCGATGACTGTTGATGAATTGGTGTCAATGATTAATAATTATCGCTCGTTTTTCAATACCCAAAACCTTCACTATTGCAATTTACAATTTATTTTTATATTGTAATTTCTGGTGTTGGAATAGTTTTGATTTTAGTAATAATAGGCGTATACAAATCAGCCTCAGCTTCAGGCGTTTCAATAGAAACTACAAGAGCATATCTCACTATCTCATTGCATTTACCAAGATAACTTCTTTCCCGCCACCAACCGATAACAGGATAGACTGCAACATAATTTGCATCACATAAATTTACAGCTAAGTCATCACAATGATCCGAGTGTATTGAGCCGACATCGCGATTTCCAACACCCAAATACCAATCTCGACTTCTTCCATCTCCACTATCCTTTATATCATCACCACGCATTTTAATATCAATGCGTTTTTTGAAGTCTTCCACAGTTTCATTAGAACTAATAACGTCAAATCGAAGACCACAAGAGGGATATCTGTATTTGTCTTTCCATCCAACTTCTCCTGGACCTGGCTCTACAAAGTATGAGAGAGTGACCCTTATTGTTGCTTTTGTCTCACCTAAAGACCGTAATACTTCTTTTGGCCAAGGTATCTCATGCAAGTGCATTTCATTCATATGGTCTTTTATAAACGGTTGTAATTTTCCTTGTATAATCAAATTGACTGAATTATTAACACACTGAATTGCTTTCGATAAGTTAGGAACACCATAACCGCAACTCCGTAGCAATTGTTTTCTTCCTTTTGACTTAGTATCTTCTTTACAAAACTGTTTGTGCATACTTTCAGTCCATCTTGCAGAATGCACTAATAAAGCTCGTACGGTTTCAGGCCATATTCCAGGATATTCTGCATAAATCTGTGCTGCCATCCACGACGCCTGTGCAGTAGCTGAACTTGTCCCCCAAATAGTTGAGAACGGACGTACTAAATGTTTATGACATGTAGTTAAAAGGGATAAATCCTCACATTCAGTATAATCTGTGTCATTTGTAGCCATATTCCCGCCATCCAAAAGTATTTCAGGTTTAACTGGCCATTTATTGCTCCACGTTACAGACGTGGAACTGTATGGTGATAATTGCCCCCTATCCGCAACTGGATGGAAATTTTTATAGGTAATATCTGAAATTTGAATATCATTTGCTATCGCGCCCACAGTAATTGCATTCCAAGATTGCCCTGGATTTTCCACTCCATGAAGGAGACTAGTATTCGGATAGTCATTATGAGCTAATTCTACAGGAGATACATTTCCTGCACTAATAAAAAATAGTCGTTTCTCGCCATTTTCATTTGCGCCTGATGTGATACTATCTATTGCAGCAGACCAAGAAGTAGGGCTACCATCTTCTGTATTATAATCCGAAGAAGTTATAGCCATACATAGCGTTCTATCCGCTGTCGGATTCGATATTTCGGCCAATGCAACAGCTTGCTCGGTAATTGCCCCATATAACTCTATTGGATTTTTTCCTTTAGGTGGCAAAATTTTAACAGATTCAATTTTATGATTAATACTTACTCTTTTGGATTTTATCAACGTATCTTTCAAATTATTATATAGAGCTATTCCAGCCATTTCAGTTCCATGTCCCATATGGTCATTTGCACCCCAAGACCCACGAACAGCTTGTACTGTTTCCTTATCTTTTATTGCCGGCAATATTAGAGGATGTGAACTGTTTAGGCCAGTATCCAGCAGACAAATCGCAGTATTGCTATCCATAAAGTCTGTTCTACCCAGCAGATTCTCGACCCATTCCTGTTGTTCTGCTCCATATAAATTATCAAAAAAACTCGTAGGTTCAGGTGCTCTACGAAATTCCGTTATATATTCACAACAACTAATCAACATAGTCAATTGATATTTATTCGCCTTTATTAAATGAACTATGCGTTCAGGAAAAACTAATTTGTTAGGATCAATATCTATTTTCAACCCTATGCAACACTCTAAGATATCACTGGAAGCATCTTCAACTGACATTTTGTCATATCTAATCCATACTTCGCACCATTGAGCAACTTCACTTGGAATGTCTTCCGATTTTCCTATCCAAAATGAATCCAGCATCGCAATTCTTATATCTTCAATACTACGAACCAAATCATTATTTTTCGGGATTTTATTAGCAGTCATCTCAGTTGCGTACGCTTCAACTTTTTTGATAAAGTATGATTCCTTCCCCGCAGGAATATATACTGTTGCTTTCATTGTTTCCGTTTTTTCATCAGATTTCACATTCAAAAGGCGTATACCCTGAGTTCTGTTTTCCAAACTTTTAGTTGCCAAATTATATTTAGCAGCACTAGAAAACTCAAGATAAACGCCTTCTTTATATCTTATTGCAGCTACTTGCTTTTGAGTTGTTGACCGCTCATAGCATTCATTCAATCTCTTCTGAATAAATGCAGCATGCGTCTTATTATTATTTCGTTCAGGATAATTTTTTTTAACTGGTTTTGAGCCTGAACTATACGGAAGCGATTTATTTGTATTACTTAAAAATATATTCTTTTTTTCAACTGACAATCGTTACGCTTCCTTTCCAGAGTATAGCATTAATCTTTCTTTCACTAGATACAACATCTTAGATTGTGTTATTTTATTATCATCCAATATGGAATTCTTAATCGCATCATCACATACTCTAATTATTTCAGCATGACTTAATCCAAGTGACGCTTTAATTAATTCCATCGATGGAATAAAATCGCTCTGGTATCCTGATACTTTATATTGATATAAACGTTTTACTTCGCTTTCATCTGGCATTGAATAATGTAACACATCATCAAAGCGCCTAAACAAAGCTTGATCCAATAACTGAGAGTTATTCGTCGCAGCGACAATAATGCTTTCAGATGAATCCTGCTCTATAAATTGAAGAAAAGAATTCAATATTCTCCGCATTTCTCCGACTTCATTATCAAGACTGCGGTCTGCTCCAATTGCATCAAATTCATCAAAAAAATAAACACCAATTGTACTTTCAACCGAATCAAAAATCTGTCTCAATTTAGAACTAGTTTCACCCATAAATTTTGTAACCAACTTATCCATTTGAACGGTATAAAGCGGCAATCCGGTTTCAAAGGCTATTACCGAAGCAGTAAATGTTTTTCCAGTTCCCGGTTTTCCTTCAATAAGAATCTTACGTCGGTTACTCATCCCATAACTTCTCAATTTATTTCTGTTTCTAAACTCATTTAAGATTCTTTCGATTCTATCATGAATCTCAGTAGATACAATTAAATCCTTCAATCTTTCAGTTGAAACCTTCATTGTTAGCATAGGATTATTGAGGATTTGATTAAACTGAATGATATTGCCTCTAGCATTGCCAGTTTTTTCAGCCAATTTTTTCAATTCCCGAGCAAGGGACTCATGGTTAAGTTTTGCCTCATAAGCAGCAATTTGCAATACTACAGTCTTGAATTTCTCATTGTCATTATCATTATGAGCCCTTATTAAACTTTTAATTTGATCTGCAGTAGCCACACCTCAACACCTCCTTGCATATAATTAAAGATACCATATTATACTACCAAAAGTCAATCAATCATAAGCGTTAAATCATCAGGTGTTGTGTAGCTTTACAATTGATGTA